>NZ_CP113116.1:3601886-4802515 GCF_026625985.1 Mycobacterium sp. Aquia_213 | reverse complement strand
CCGGGGTCGACATCGCCAAGCTCGTCGACGGCTACTCCGGGCGGGGCTACGGCGATCTGAAGAAGGAGACCGCCGAAGCCGTCGTCGAATTCGTCGCCCCGATCAAGGCCCGGGTCGACGAATTGACTGCGGATCTGGCCGAATTGGAGACCGTGCTGGCGGCCGGCGCCGAGCGCGCCGACCAGGTGGCCGGAAAAACGGTCCAGCGGGTCTACGATCGGCTGGGGTTTCTTCCGCAACGGAGGTAGTGCGTTCATCATGGACGAGCCGGCCAAGCCAGGGATCCTCGACAGGTTGCGGGCCCGGTTCGGATGGCTCGACCACGTGCTGCGCGCCTACAAGCATTTCGACGAGCGCAACGGCGGCTTCCTGGCGGCCGGCCTGACGTATTACACGATCTTCGCGCTATTCCCTTTGCTGATGGTCAGTTTCGCGGTCGTCGGTTTCATGCTGGCCCAGGATCCTAAGCTGCTCGCCAACATCGACGACCACATCCGCGACGCGGTCTCGGGCGCGCTCGGCCAGCAGCTGGTGGACTTGATGAATTCGGCGATCAACGCGCGCACGTCGGTCGGTGTCATCGGGCTGGCCGCCTCGGCGTGGGCCGGGCTTGGCTGGATGTCGCATATGCGCGCGGCGGTGACCGAGATGTGGTGGGACGAACCACTGCAGTCGGCGGGCTTCGTGCGCGAAAAGTTGTCCGATCTGGTTGCGATGCTGGGGACGTTCGTGGTCATCCTCGCCACCCTCGTGCTCACCGCGCTCGGGCACGCGGCACCGATGCGCGCGGTCCTGAAATGGGCTGGCGTACCGGATTTCTCGATCTTCGGCGAGCTCTTCCGGGGCCTTTCGATACTGGTGTCGCTGGTTGTTTCGTGGATGCTGTTCACCTGGATGATCGGCCGGTTGCCGCGACACAAGGTCAGCCTCGTCGCCTCGGCACGGGCCGGCTTGCTCGCGGCGATCGGCTTCGAGCTGTTCAAGCAGGTGGCCTCGATATACCTGCGGGTGGTGCTGCGCAGTCCGGCCGGTGCGACGTTCGGGCCGGTGCTGGGCCTGATGGTGTTCGCCTACGTCACCGGGTATCTCGTGCTCTTCGCCACCGCCTGGGCCGCCACGCTTTTCAATGATCCGCGCAGCAAGTACGCCCCGCCTCCGGCGCCCGCGATCATCGCTCCGCGGGTGCTGCTGGACGAGGGAATCAGCACCCGGCAGACGCTGACCGCTATGGCGATGGGAGCCGTTGGCGCGCTTGCCTTTTCCCGGCTGACCCGCTGGCTGCGTTAGCGCCAGGCGCCCTGCGCCATCACGGCCGTGACCCGCAATTCACGGTCCAGCACAACGAGATTGGCGTCGTAGCCGGCCTGCAGCACGCCCACCCGCTGTAGGCCCAGCGCCCGCGCTGGTGTCCCCGAGGTCATCTGGACCGCGGCGACCAGTGCGGCATCGGCGTTCGGGCCGAGCCGCGAAACCGTGCGGAACAGCTGATCCATCGTGGCGGTGCTGCCGGCGATCGTCGACGTCGCGTGCACCCGGGCTACCCCCGACTCCACGTCGATGTGCACCGCGCCGAGCTGGTAGGCGCCGTCCTCACATCCGGCCGCGGCGATGGCGTCGGTGATCACGGCGACCCGGTCGGGCCCGGCCGCCCGGACGACCGCGTGCACCGCGGCGGGGTGTACGTGCACGCCGTCGGGGATCAGCTCGACGGTCACGTCGGGGCTTTCCAGCAGCGCGAGTGCCGGTCCGGGCTCACGATGGTGCAGGGGCGGCATCGCGTTGAACAGATGCGTGCCGACCGTGGCACCCAGGGCGATCGCCTGCTGGGTTCGCTCATAGGTCGCATCGGTATGCCCAACGGCGACAACGACACCCGCGTCCAGAAAGCGCCGGATCGCCTCGCTGCTGCCGGGTCGCTCCGGTGCCAGCGTGACCATCCGGATCGTGCCCTCGCCGGCGGCCAGGACGTCGTCGATCTCGGCGGGTTCGGGATCGCGCATCTGGGTCGGATCGTGTGCTCCGCAACGTGCCGTGGACAGCCACGGCCCCTCCAGGTGGATGCCCGCGACGGTGCCGGATCGGGTGGCGTCGGCCAGCGCGCGCACGCCCGCGATCAGCGTGCCGGGTGCGGCGGTGACCAGACTGGCCAGTGTCGTGGTGGTGCCGTGCCGCCGGTGGAACTGCGCCGCCTCGGCGATCTGTTCGGCGGCCAGGTAAGAGGCGCCGCCGCCACCGTGCACATGCATGTCGATAAACCCGGGCACCACCAGGGAATCCGGGAAGTCCCGGTCGGGTTGCGCGGGCGGGTCACCCGCCCCGCAGGCGAGAATCTGTGCACCGGCGATCTGTAGCCATCCCGGCCGGCAGACCTGGTCGTCGAGGATGACGGTGCCCGCGCGGATCAGGGGCACGGGTCTTCCCAGCGGCCGCCGTTTTCCCAGAAGTGCCGGATGTCCTCGAGCGGGCGTCCCTTGGTCTCCGGTGCATACCGGTACACGAAGCCGAACGCCACGACGGCCAAGACCCCGAACACCGCGAAAGTCCCTGCGCCGCCAAGGGAATGCAGCATGGTCAGGAAGACCGCCGCGACGATCGCGTTGGCAATCAGGTTGGAGGTCAGCATGACGCTGGACCCGATGGACCGCAGCCGGGTGGGGAAGCTCTCGCTGGCGTACACCCAGCCCAGGGAGCCAAAACCCAGCGTGTAGCCGACGATGAACAACAGGATGCCGGCGAACCCGAGTATTGCGCCGCCCGGCCCGCGGGCGAACACCGCGGTCAGCACGATGTCGGCGACGATCATCATGGCGATGCCGCACAACAGGATTGGGCGCCTGCCGACTCGATCAACGAGCGTCAACGCCGCGCCCACCGCTGCCAAACCGGCGACCTGGACCAGGGCCGGCAGGCCCAACAGCGCGAAATTGCCGGTGAATCCGATGGCTTCGAATATTCGGGGGCTGTAGTAGATGATCGCGTTGATGCCGGTGATCTGGAGCAGGAAGCCGAGCGCAATCACGAACAGGGTGGCCCGCAGATACGGCGGTCGCAGCATCTCGGAGATGCCGCCACCACCTTCGCCCAGCGCGCGGTGAATCTCGGCAAGTTCTTCGTCGGCGTTCGCGGCGGGCTCCACGCGCAGCAGCGCGCGCCGCGCATCGTCGACGCGCCCTTTGAGCAGGTACCACCGAGCCGTGTCGGGCAGCCGAATCACCAACGGCAGCAACAGCAGCACCGGCGCGGCGGCCAGCCCGAGCATCCAGCGCCAGCTGTGGCTGCCGGCCAACAGGTACCCGGCGAGGTACCCGACGATCAGGCCGCTGACGATCGCCAGCTGATAGGTCGTCAGCAACGCGCCGCGCACCGCCGCCGGAGCCGATTCCGCGATGTACACCGGGACGACCACCACCATCACACCGATGGTCACACCCAGCAGTAGTCGCGCCGCCAGCAGCATTGGCAATGACGCCGAGAACGCACCCAGCAGCGCGAACGTCGCGTACGCGACCAGGATCAGCACGATCGATTTTTTCCGGCCGATCGCATTGGCGAGCACCCCGGCACCCAGGGCTCCGCCGATCTGGCCGATCACCGCCATCGTCGTCAGCAGTTCTTGTTGAGATGTGGTGAGTGCGAAATCTTCGGTGACGAACAGCTGCGCGCCGGCGATGATGGACAGGTCGTAACCGTAAATGAGACCGACACTGGCGCCGGTGAGCCCAATACGCGGACCCCTCAAGTGGTCGATACCCGATCGCGGAGCAATTCGATGACGCGGTCGGGGTCGTCGGGGGTGATGCACGGCTTGACCCGCGCCCCCACGTCGAGCACCAGCAGGGTCTTTTTGCGGCTCCGGCGGATGTCCAGCGGGAACCAGTAGCGCGGATCCGTGGCTCCCCAGATCCTGCCTCCGCCGGACGCGAAGGTCATCTGCTCGGTCTTGATGCCGCGGATCTCGCCGTAGGCGATCCGCTTGGGCCCCGCCAACGGGAAGTAGTAGCGCCGGATGGTGATTCCGTCCTCGTCGAGCCGAAGGCCGGAGTCCTCGTACAGGGCATCAGTCATCCGCAAGACGGTGCCACAGCAAACATTGGCGGTCAACGGTGCCGCGCCTTGTCCCCCGATCGGTGGACAACGCAATTCCACCCGAGGTGTCCGATCGGCGGATGTTATTGACCCGTCACCATCCATAGATTCTTTTGTTATGTCCGTCACGCTGGTGCCCACCGCCCCGGCACAACCGCGCGTGTTCGGGCGACTGCTTTCGCAGGGCACCTTCTACACGGCGGGCATGCAACTCAGCAATGGCACCGTGATACTGCCGTTGATCTGCGCGCACCAGGGTCTGACCTGGGTGGCCGCGCTGCTCTTTCCGGCCTTCTGCCTCGGCGATATCGTCGGAAACTCGGTGTCTCCACTGGTGCTGCAGCGAGTGGGCCAGATGCGGCACCGGCTGCTGGCCGTGATCGCGGCCAGCGTGGCCGCCCTGACCTTGTGCGACGCGATGATTCCCTGGCACGGCACCCTCACCGCAGTGGTTTTCTTGCTGACCTGCGCGGCAGCGGGAGTTCTGCTGGGGATCGCCGGCGTCGCCTACCCCGATATGGTTTCCAGCAAGCTGTCCGGGGCGCGCCGCGGCGAGCTGTTCCTGTTCCAGAGTGCCATCGGATCGGTGCTGGCCACCGTTGTCACGCTGTTCGTGGTGCCGATGCTGGCCCACGGCAACGAGATGGCGTACCGCCGCGATCTGTTGTGGCTGGGTGCCGTCGGGCTGGCGGGCTCGGCCATCGCGGCGCTGTTCGTCGGGCCGGTGCGGTCCATCTCGAACACCACCCGGATGTCGATGCGGGACACCTACCGGGAGGGCATCGCGATCGCCCGCTCTCAGCCGTGGTTTCGCCGGTACATGGTCGCGTGCCTGTTGTTCGGTCCGGTCACCCTGGGCACCACCTTCTATGCCCTGCGCACCGCCCACCACAGCCGCAGCCTGCATGTGCTGGTGATCCTGTCCAGCATCGGACTGGTTTTCGGGTCGCCGCTGTGGCGCAAGGTCTATCGCCTGTTCGGAGTGCGCGGCATGATGCTGGGCAGCGCCCTGCTCAGTGTCGCCGCCGCCACGCTGACCTTGGGGGCCGAAGTCTACGGCCAATGGACCCACGTCTGGGCGTACGGCACGGTGTTCCTGCTGGCGACGGTGGCCGCCCAGGCCGTCTTCGCCGCGGCGATCTCGTGGCTCAGCGTGGTCGCCGAGGAGTCGCACCGCGGCACACTGATCGCGTTGAGCTCGACGCTGGTTGCCGTCGAAACCATGGCACTGGCGGCGGTGCTCGGGAACATCGCGCAGAACCACTCCACCATTTGGCCCGACGTCGTGGTGCTGATCCTGGCCATCGGCGCCGCGCTGGCGTCGCTGACCGCTCCGCCGTCGGAAACACGTCGGGCAGCGGTCACTCCGCTGCGCCGGTCCTTCGCGACCGCGTCACCGGCGGTGAGCCTGCAGGCCGCCTAGGGCTGCGCTATCTCCGGCGTTTTCTCGGCGGGCGGCGGTAGCAACAGGGCACGCACCAAACGACGGGGTCCGGACGCCCTGAGCATCCGACTGGCCGGGCGCGGGCGCACTTGTTGTGGCCACCAGAACCAACGACCGAGCAACGCGGCAATCGACGGCGTCATGAACGCGCGCACGATCAGGGTGTCGAACAACAATCCCAGGCCGATGGTGGTGCCGATTTGACCGATGATCTGCAGGTCGCTGAATACGAAGAGCGACATGGTGACGGCGAACACCAGCCCGGCGGCCGTGACGACCCCGCCGGTGCCGGCCATCGCGCGGATGATTCCGGTATTCAATCCGGCGCCGATTTCCTCTTTGAGTCGCGAGATCAGCAACAGGTTGTAATCCGATCCCACGGCCAAGAGCAGGATCAACGACATCGCCAATACCAGCCAGTACAAATCGATGCCGAGAATGTCCTGCCAGAGCAGCACGGACAGCCCGAAGGAGGAGCCCAGGGACAGCAGCACCGTCCCGACGATGACGGCCGCGGCAATGAGGCTTCGGGTGACGATCATCATGATGATCAGAATGAGACTGATCGCGGCCACCCCCGCAATCAGCAGATCGTAGAAGGCGCCCTCCTGGATGTCCCGGTACGTCGAAGCGGTGCCGCCCATCGAGATCGCGGCGCCCTGCAACGGGGTGCCCTTGATGGCCTCTTTGGCCGCCAGCTGGATCGGCTCGACGCGAGAGATGCCCTCGGGCGTCGACGGATCTCCGTCCAGGGCGATGATGAAGCGCGCCGCCTTGCCGTCCGGCGACAGGAACATCTTCAGGCCCCGCTTGAAATCCGGGTTTTCAAAGGCCGACTGCGGCAGATAGAACGAATCGTCGACCTGAGCGGCGTCGAAGACCCGGCCCATGGCGCCGGGGTCTTTGGTGTTCATCTCCTGCTCTTTGTAGAAGGACAACAGGGTGCCGTGCCAGACGACCATCATGTCGCGCATGATCGTCATCGTCGAAATCATCGGCAGCATCTGCGCGCGCATCTCCGGTAAGAGCCGGATGAGGACATCCATGTCCTTGACGAGATCCTCCAATTTCTCGCTCAGCTGATCGATGTTGTCGAACGTTTCGAATATCGATCTGACCGCCCAGCAGGCGGGGATATCGAAGCAGTGCTTCTCCCAGTAGAAGTAACTGCCGACCGGGCGAAGGAAATCCGATAGGTCCGCGAGGTGATCCCTGATCGTATCGGTGGTGTTCGACATGTCATGCGTGAGGTGATCCATATCGACTGTGTTGTCGACGATTTCGCCCATGAGCTGATACATGTGCTTCATCGTTTCGATCGAGACATCCATCGCCTGTACCTGAATCAGCATGTCGTCCAGGCGGTCCTTCATGAATTGCATGTTTTCGGCCTGCGACACACCTTGCATGCTCATGATGAACGGAATCGACGTATGTTTGAGAGACGTTCCCAGGGGCCGGGTTATCGATTTCACCTGTGAGATTCCGGGGCTGTGAAAGACGGCTTTTGCGACCTTGTCCAAGATCAGCATGTCGACGGGAGTCCGCATATCGTGGTCGGATTCGAGCAGTAGCACATCGGGGTTGAGCCAGGCCTGCGAAAAGTGCCGACCCGCGGCCGCATCCCCGACAACGGCCGGCATGCTGGCCGGCACGAATCTGCGCAGATCGTAAGTTGTCCGGTAATTCGGCAAGGCCAACAGGCCGACGAATGCCACCGCGCAGGTCGCCGCGAGCACCGGGCCGGGCCAGCGGACGATGGCGGTTCCCACCCGGCGCCAGCGCCGAGTGGCCATTCTCCGCTTGGGGTCGAACAGCTTGAACGAGCTGGCGACGGTCAGCACCGCAGGTCCCAGCGTGAGCGCGGCGAGGACCGCGACGAACATGCCCACCGCGCAGGGCGGCCCGAGTGACTTGAAGTACGGCAATCGGGCAAAGCTGAGGCAATACATGGCGCCGGCAATGGTCAATCCGGAGCCCAGAATCACGTGGGCGGTTCCGTGAAACATGGCAAAGTACGCGGCTTCTCGGTCCTTTCCCGCGTAGCGGGCCTCGTGGTAGCGGCCGAGCAGGAATATCGCGTAGTCCGTGCTGGCGGCAATGGCCAGCAGGGTGAGCAAATTGACCGCGAAGGTCGAAAGGCCGAAAACGCCGTGATAGACCAGAAAACTGACGACTCCGCGAATTGCCCCCAGCTCAATCCCGACCATGGCGATGACGAGGATCATCGTGACGAAAGACCGGTAGATGAAGAGCAGCATCGCCGCGATCACCACCCCGGTAATCAGGGTGACCCTGGCGATACTTTTGTCGCCGGCCTCGGATTGATCGGCGATCAGCCCCATCGAGCCGGTGACGTACGCCTTGAGCCCGCGCGGCGCCGGCGTGGTGTCGACGATATGCCGCACGGCGTAGACCGCGTTGTAGGCCGCGGTTTCACTCTTGCCGGCGAGGTAGACCACGACATACGCGGCTTTGTCGTCCGCACTTTGTGATCCCCCCGCGGTCAGCGGGTCATTCCAGAAGTCCTGGATGTGGGCGACATGCTGGGTATCGGCCGAAAGCCGCCGCAACAGCTCGCTATAGAAACGGTGCGCGTCGTCGCCGAGTGGTTTATCGCTTTCCAGCACTATCGTGGCCGCGTTATCGGTACCGGATTCGCCGAATACCTGTCCCACCCGCTTGAGCGCCTGAATCGACGCGCCACCCTTGGGGCTCATCGAAACCGAGTGCGCTTTGCCGACCGCTTCCAGCTGCGGGATGCCGATATTGAGCACGGCTGTGAGCCCCAGCCACAACAAGACGATCGGCACTGCAAATCGGCGGATTATCTTGGGTGCCCGGCTCATCCGGCATTCACCTGGCAGAAGGTCAAGGCTTTCGGTCCGGTCTCGGATCGCTCGTCCTTGGTCGTGCCGTTCACCTTGATTCGGCAGCCGATCACGCTGCCGCTGCTTTGCGCCAAAAGGTTGACGGTGACCGAAGTCAGCGTCGTCGACAGCGTTTGCGACCACGGCAGTGGAATATTTTCCAGACGTTGCACGCGCGCGTCGGGATCCAAATAGGCGATCTTTGCGGTCGTGGCGGGGCCGAAGACTTCATAGGTCACTTGTTTCGGATCGAACACTGGATCATCGAGATCAGCCTTGACCCTGACAACGGGATGTCCATGAACGCCGAACATGCTGTGCAGGCGATAGATTCCGAGCCCCGCGACGCTGGCGATCGCAATAACGGCCAGCAGCAACCACATTCGTTTCACGACTCGGGTAACCGAAACCATCTTTACCCCCGTGCTTTGTCACCGGGTCGAAAAACCATTTGATGTTTCGTAGCGTTAGCGACTTACGCTACCGTCAATGCGCTAAAGCATCGAGCCTTTTCGGCCAATCGTTATATGAATCCGTTCCCCCAACCGGTGGACATATAACTCGTCCGGTCGTATCCGATCGGGGGATAGTTTTGCCTGCTCAGCACCCCGTTAGATGCCACCGCCGATGCGCTAAGGCATCGAGACTTTCCTGCTAATCGTTATATGGTGCGGCGGTTCATCGAACGCGCGACCATGATCAACGAGAACACGACGATGGCGCCGATGATGCCCACGCCGACCCGCACCGGCAACGCGTCGGCCGACGGCAGCAATCCCGCGGCCTGGGCGCCATTGCTCTGCCGGTCCGCGGCGCTGTCCTGCTTGGGCGCCAGCGACGGGTCGGGTTCGATCAGCGCGCCGACCTGGGTGCCCTGCGCGGTGGCGAAGCCGTAGTCCAGCAGATGCGCCGCCTGCTCCCAGGGTGCGATCGGCTGCCGGGTGCCGTGCATCAATACCGCCACCAGCCGTCGGCCGTCACGGTTCGCCGCGCCCACGAAGGTCTGGCCGGCGTCGTCGGTGTAGCCGGTCTTGCCGCCCAGCGCGCCCGGGTACTTGTAGAGCAGCTGGTTGTCGTTCTCCAGCTCGTAGCCCGGGTGGTCGCCGTGGCCGGGGAAGTCGAAGCTCCGGGTCGCGACGATATTGGCGAAAGTCGGGTTCTGCCAGGCGTATCGGTAGAACAAGCCGATGTCGTAGGCCGAGGTGCTCATGCCGGGCCCGTCCAGACCCGACGGTGTCGCCACCCGGGTGTCGCGGCCGCCCAGCTTGGCGGCCAGCACGTTGATCTTCTCCACTGCCTGCTGCATCCCGCCCAGCTGCATCGCCAGCGCGTGCGCCGCGTCGTTACCGGAGTGCATCAGCAGCCCGTGCAGCAGCTGGTTGACGGTGTAGACGCCGCCGTCGTCCACGCCGACCTTGGTGCCCTCGGCGGACGCGTCGTCGGCGGTTCCGGTCACCGACTTGTTGAGCGGCAACGCGTTCAGCGACGCCATCGCGACCAGCACCTTGATGATGCTGGCCGGGCGGTGGCGGCCATGCGGATCCTTGGCCGCGATCACCGCGCCGCTGTCCAGATCCGCGACCAGCCAGGCCTCCGCGGAGACGTCGGTCGGCAGTGCCGGAGTATCCGGCGCGGCGACGATGCCGCAGCCGGCCAGAGCCTCGCCGCCCACCGGCTTGGGGGGCACCGCCAGCGGGATGGGCGGGTCACCGGCCTGCGGCACCTCCGACGAGTCCACCGCCGGCGGGGTGTTCACCTTGTACGGGCAGTTGGGTGCCCCGGCATTGGGCCCGGGGCTCGGCTCCGCGAGCGCGGCCGGCATGCCCAGAGCTGCCGGGGCGGCCGTGATGAAAACGGCCGCTGCCAGGCATGATGCTGAACGTACGAGAGCTCTTGAGCGGGGCATTGCTGAGCAGACTAGGCGATTGGGCGCCGGATTCGCGGGAGCCGCGCTGTGACTGCTGGGGCGTATGTGACAACTTGAGCTGCCGGGGCGGCGACCGGGCTCGACGCACTACGCTGGCAGGGGTCAAAGGCCGTCAACGTCGAAAAGGGTGTGCCATTTCAAACGAGCGATTGTGGTCGAAATGGCGGCGCCGGGATGGTGCCAATGGGTCTGGCACCTCGCCGCGATCGCTCGAACAGCTGCTCAAGCAGGTGGAGAAGTCGACCCAGGTACGGCGCACCGGACTCGACCAGGTGTTGGCCGAGTTGGAGGTGCATCGCGACACCATGGACGATCCCGACGCGCGGTCCGCGCTCGCCTGGTTGTGCAACTCGCTGTCGCGGTTCGTGAGCAACCCGAGCGCGGCGCACGCCCGCCAGCTGGTGATGGCCACCGGTACCGCTAGAGCCGCGTGTACGCCTCGCTGAGCACGCCGCGCAGGATCGATTCGATGGTGTCGAACTCGGCCTGACCGCTGATCAGCGGCGGCGCCAGCTGGACGACGGAATCGCCGCGATCATCGGTGCGGCAATACAACCCGGCTTCGAACAGGGCCGACGACACCTGGCCCAGCAGCGAGCGTCGTTCGGTCTCGGAGAAGGTTTGCTTGGTCGCCTGGTCCTTGACCAGCTCGACGCCGTAGAAGAAGCCCTCGCCGCGGACGTCGCCGACGATCGGCAGGTCGTACAGTTTCTCCAGGGTGGCGCGGAACACGGGCGCGTTGGTTTTGACGTGGTCGTTGATGCCCTCGCGCTCGAAGATGTCGAGGTTGGCCAGCCCGACGGCAGCCGAAACCGGGTGGCCGCCAAAGGTATACCCGTGCGGGAACATCGTCTCGCCGTCGTTGAACGGCTCGAACAACCGCTCGCTGGCGATCATCGCGCCGATCGGCGAGTAGCCCGACGTCATGCCCTTGGCGCAGGTGATCATGTCGGGCACGTAGCCGATGTCGTCGCAGGCGAACATCGAGCCGATCCGGCCGAACGCGCAGATCACCTCGTCGGAGACCAGCAGCACGTCGTAGGTGTCGCAGATCTCCCGGACCCGCTCGAAATAGCCTGGGGGAGCGGGGATGCTGCCGCCGGCGTTCTGCACCGGTTCCAGGAACACCGCGGCCACGGTCTCGGGTCCCTCGAACTCGATTGCCTCCGCGACCCGGTTGGCGGCCCACTGCCCGAAGGCTTTTGCGTCGGTACCGAAGGGTTCGGGCGCGCGGTAGAAGTTCGTGTTGGGCACCCGGAAGCCGCCCGGCGTGACCGGTTCGAACGGCGCCTTGAAGCGCGGCAGGCCGGTGATTGCGAGCGCGCCCTGGGTGGTTCCGTGGTAGGCGATCGCACGCGAAATCACCTTGTGTTTACCGGGTTTGCCGGTGAGCTTGAAATACTGCTTGGCCAATTTCCACGCGGTCTCGACGGCCTCGGTGCCACCGGTGGTGAAGAAGACCCGGTTCAGGTCGCCGGGCGCATACTGCGCCAGGCGCTCGGCCAGCTCGATTGCGGTCGGGGTGGCGTATCCCCACAGCGGGAAGAACGCCAGCGTGCTCGCTTGCCGGGCCGCGACCTCGGCGAGTTCGGTGCGGCCGTGGCCGACCTGCACGGTGAACAGCCCGGACAGCCCGTCCAGGTAGCTCTTGCCGCGGTCGTCGTAGATGGTGACGCCCTCGCCGCGGGTGATGATCGGCGGCGTGATGCCCGCGCCGTGCCGGGCGAAGTGCAGCCAAAGATTGTCAGTCATGGTGTCCGTGAGCGTAACGCCACGGGCGGCAATCACTTGAGCAATATTCCGGCATCCACGGTCAGCGTCGTGCCGGTGATGTAGCGGCCGGACTTCGCGCACAGGTAGAGCATTGCCTCGGAGACATCCTCGGCGTCGATCACCGAGACGGGCAACAGATTGGTGAAGGCCGCCGCGAGGGTCGGGTTCTGCTGGAGGAAGCCATCCATCATCTCGTTCTGAGTCATCGGCGTCGCCACCCCGGTCGGATGCACCGAGTTCACCCGAATCTCCTTCTCCGCCAACGTCGTCGCGTAGTAGCGCATCAACCCGATGACCCCGTGTTTGGCCGCGGTATAGCCGGCCAGACCCGGGTTCCGGTTCCCGAAATCGCGCGCGATTGATTTGAAACCCGCGGCCGAGCTGGTGATGACGATCGCTCCGCCGTCTCCGTGGGTGAGCAGATGGGGCAGGGCCGCTTCGATCGTGCCGTAGACGCCGTTGAGCATGATGTCGATCGCATCGACATAGGAATCCACCGTCGGCTCATCGAGGCCGATGCCCGGCCCCACACCTGCGTTCGCCAGCACGAAGTCGAGGCGGCCGAGCTCGGCCACCCCGTTGGCCAGCACCGACTCGAGACGGGCGAAGTCCCGGACATCGGCCTGCTCGGCGACGATGCGGCGCCCGGTCTTCTCCACCAGGTTGACGGTCTCGTCCAGATCCTCGGGACAGCCCAGCGGGTAGGCGACGGTGTCGATCTGCTGGCAGATGTCCACGGCGATGATGTCCGCGCCCTCTTCGGCGAATCGCACGGCGTGCGCACGGCCCTGTCCGCGCGCGGCGCCGGTGATGAACGCGACTTTGCCTGCCAATCGCTCCGTCATGATTACCCCTCGGTACTCGACGCGTTTCCTCCACCTTCACTGTCGCGTTAGAGACCGCCTAGTCATTGGCCAATGCGCGCACGGTATTGGTCAAGATGCGAATAGGCTCGGGACATGACCGCGACGCAGGTCACCGACTTCGAAGCGCTGCGGCCGCATTTGATGGCGGTGGCCTACCGGGTGACGGGCACCGTGGCCGACGCGGAAGACATCGTCCAGGAAGCCTGGCTGCGCTGGGACAAACAAGACAAGGCGATCACCGATTTGCGGGCCTGGCTGACCACCGTGGTGAGCCGGCTGGGGCTGGACCGGTTGCGCTCGGCCGCGCACCGCCGGGAGGCCTACACCGGCACCTGGCTGCCCGAGCCGGTGGTGACCGGCTTCGACGGCGCCGATCCGCTGTCCGCCGTGGTGGCCCGCGAGGATGCCCGGTTCGCGGCGATGGTGGTGCTGGAGCGGCTGTCCCCGGATCAGCGGGTCGCGTTCGTATTGCACGACGGGTTCTCGATGCCATTCTCGGAAATTGCCGAGGTGCTGGGCACCAACGAGCCCGCCGCCCGGCAGCTGGCGTCACGGGCCCGCAAGGCCGTCGCGGACCAGCCACCGCCAAAACCCGATCCGTCACACGCCGAGGTGGTCGGCAAGTTGCTCGCGGCGATGGCCGAGGGCGACCTGGAAACCGTGGTGTCGCTGTTGCATCCGGACGTGACGTTCACCGGCGATTCGAATGGCAAGGCGCCCACCGCAATCAACGTCATCCACGGGGCCGACAAGGTCATCCGGTTCATCCAGGGCCTGGCGCAACGCTACGGCCCGGCGATGTATACCGTGCATCAATTCGGGCTGATCAACGGCGAACTGGGGATGTACACACCCGGCTGCCCCGCCAGCGACGGCTATCGGGAGATGTTGCCGCGGATCACGGCCATGACGGTGCGCGACGGAAAGGTCTGCGCGCTATGGGATATCGCCAACCCCGACAAATTCAGCGGCTCCCCGCTGCGCGGCTAGGCGCTCGCCCACGGAATGCGGCAACTGTCACCGGAATTGAAGCCCTGCTCGGCGATGCCCAGCGCCGAGTTCATCCGGGCCCGCATGTTCTCCACCCCGATCTGATAGGTCAGCTCGATCACCCCGGCGTCGCCGAAACGGGCCCGCAGGTCGGCCACCTGTTCGTCGGTGACGGTGTGCGGATCGGTGGTCATCGCGTCGGCGTACGCGATCGCGGCGCGCTCGTCGTCGGTGAATGCCGCCGAGGTGGCGTAGTCGTCGATCTCCTTGAGCCGCTGAATGTCCAGGCCGTCCAGGCGTTGCAGCATGGCCCCAAAGTCGACGCACCACGCGCAGCCGATGGCGCGCGCGGTCCAGAACACCGCGAGCTCGCGCACGCTGACCGGCAGCGTGCGTGACGCCCGGTCGATCAGGGTTTCGTGCACGGCGCCGGCGACCATCAGCCGGCGATGATGCGCGGCCACCGCGAACGGTTCGGGAACCTGGCCGTAGCGGCGCTTGGCGATCCGGTACATGGCGCGGGTCATCAGTCCGGCGCTCTTGGGTGGTAGGGGCGCGATCCGTGTTTTCTGTGTCATACCCCTCAGACGACGCAGCTCTGCCAAGTGTGACCGACTGAGGCGATCTTGATCCCAAGAATTTTCCAAGAATCCATTAAGGATCGCCAGTAAGTCTGTGCCGATGACTTACTGCTTCTTCGACGAGCCGCCCCGCCTGGAAGACATCGAGCCTGCCACCCACACCGAGGTGCTGGTCGCCGAGTCGCGGCTGGACCAGCCGCGACTGCGCGCCGCGATCGACGCGGTTTTCGCAGCTCACCCCGACCTTGGCACCGTGTTCGAGTCGAGGCTGAACATCTGGATGACGCGTCCGGGCGGCGGCTGGGCGTGGGGCGTGGAACCCCCAGGCGGCAGTGTCGACGACGTCGTCGCGCGTCAGCTGGCCAGCTTCGATATGCACACCGGCAGGTTGTTCGCGGCCTCCCTGCTGCCCGGCGAACCCGACCGTCTGGTGCTCACCGCCAGCCAGCTCTGCGTCGACGAACAGTCCTGGCTGAGCGTGGTCGAGGACCTGGTCGCCGAGTACAACGCCGGTGCTCTCAGCGCGAGAACATCAGCGCGCGCTTGACCTCCTGGATCGCCTTCGTGACCTGAATGCCACGCGGGCAGGACTCCGTGCAGTTGAACGTGGTGCGGCAGCGCCACACGCCGTCGACCTCGTTGAGAATGTCGAGGCGCTCACCGGCGGCCTCGTCGCGGCTGTCGAAGATGAACCGATGCGCGTTGACGATCGCGGCGGGGCCGAAGTAGGTGCCCTCGCTCCAGAAAACCGGGCAACTGGTGGTGCAGCACGCGCACAGGATGCATTTGGTGGTGTCGTCGTAGCGGGCCCGGTCGGTCGGGCTTTGGATCCGCTCCCGGGTCGGCGGGTTGCCGGTGGTGATCAAGTAAGGCTTCACCGCGCGGTAGGCGTCGAAGAACGGCTCCATGTCGACCACCAGGTCCTTCTCCACCGGCAGCCCGCGGATCGGTTCGACCGTGATGGTCAGCGCCTTGCCCGACTTTTTGGGCAGCAGGTCGCGCATCAGCACCTTGCAAGCCAGCCGGTTGACGCCGTTGATCCGCATCGCGTCGGATCCGCACACGCCGTGGGCGCAGGATCGCCGGAAGGTGAGCGTGCCGTCCAGGTAGCCCTTGATGTAGATCAGCAGGTTGAGCAACCGGTCGCTGGGCAAGCAAGGAACCCGAAAGCTTTGCCAGCCACCGGTTTCCGCGAACGCATCGGGGTCGTCCGGGTTGAACCTGGCGATCTTGCACGTCACCATCACCGCGCCGTCCGGAACCTGCGGCAGGGGCGGCTCCCCGGGCAGGGCCTCTGGTGCGTCAGGTGCTTCGACAGACATCAGTACTTCCGCTCCTTGGGTTCGTAGCGCGTCTGCACGACGGGTTTGAAGTCGAGCGCGATGTCACTCAACAGCTCGCTGCTCTGCTTGTAGGCCATCGTGTGGCGCATGTAGTTGACGTCGTCGCGGTTCGGGTAATCCTCCCGGGCGTGGCCACCGCGGGACTCCTTGCGATTCAAGGCGCCGACGACCGTGACTTCGGCCAGCTCCAGCAAGAAGCCCAGCTCGATGGCTTCCAGCAAGTCACTGTTGAATCGTTTCCCTTTGTCGTGCACGGTGATTCGGGAGTAGCGCTCCTTGAGCGCGTGAATGTCGGTGAGCGCCTGCTTAAGTGTCTCCTCGGTGCGGAACACCGCGGCGTTGTTGTCCATCGTCTGCTGCAGGGCGCCACGGATGTCGGCGACGCGCTCGTTGCCGTGCTCGGACAGAATGTCGGCCACCCAGCCGATCACCATCGCCTCGGGTTCCGGTGGCATGTCGACGAAGTCGTGGCCCTGCGCGTAGCCGGCCGCGGCGATGCCGGCGCGGCGGCCGAAGACGTTGATGTCCAGCAGTGAGTTGGTGCCCAGCCGGTTGGCGCCGTGCACCGACACGCACGCGCACTCACCGGCCGCGTACAGGCCCGGGACGGTAGATGTGTTGTCCCGCAACACCTGTCCGGTAACGGTGGTGGGGATGCCGCCCATCACGTAGTGGCAGGTGGGGTAGACCGGCACCAGCTCCTTGACCGGGTCCACGCCCAGATAGGTGCGGGCGAACTCGGTGATGTCGGGCAGCTTGGATTCCAGCACGTCCTCGCCCAGGTGGCGGACGTCGATGTAGACGTAGTCCTTGTGCGGACCGGCGCCGCGGCCCTCCAGGACCTCCAGCACCATCGAGCGGGCCACGATGTCGCGGGGCGCCAGGTCGACGATCGTCGGGGCATAGCGCTCCATGAAGCGCTCGCCCTCGCCGTTGAGCAACCGACCGCCCTCGCCGCGCACCGCCTCGGAGATCAAGATGCCCAGCCCGGCCAGACCCGTCGGGTGGAACTGGTGAAACTCCATGTCCTCCAACGGAAGTCCCTTGCGGAACACGATGCCGATGCCGTCGCCGGTCAGCGTGTGCGCGTTGGAGGTCGTCTTGTACATGCGGCCCGAGCCGCCGGTCGCGAGCACGATGGCCTTGGCGTGGAAGACGTGGATACGGCCGGTGGCCAGCTCGTAGGCGACCACGCCGGTGGCCACCGGGCCGCTCGGCGTCTGAGTGAGTACCAGGTCGAGCGCGTAGAACTCGTTGAAGAACTGCACGTCGTGCTTGACGCAGTTTTGGTAGAGCGTCTGCAGGATCATGTGGCCGGTGCGGTCCGCGGCGTAGCAGGCCCGGCGTACCGGGGCCTTGCCGTGGTCGCGGGTGTGACCGCCGAAGCGGCGCTGGTCGATCCGGCCCTCGGGGGTGCGGTTGAACGGCATCCCCATTTTCTCCAGGTCGAGCACCGCGTCGATGGCTTCCTTGCACATAATCTCGACGGCGTCCTGATCCGCGAGATAGTCACCGCCCTTGACGGTGTCGAAGGTGTGCCACTCCCAGTTGTCGTCCTCGACGTTGGCCAGCGCGGCGCACATGCCGCCCTGCGCGGCGCCGGTGTGGCTACGCGTGGGGTAGAGCTTGGTCAGCACCGCGGTGCGAACCCGGGGTCCGGCCTCGACGGCCGCCCGCATTCCGGCACCGCCCGCGCCGACGATCACCACGTCGTATTTGTGATGCTGGATCATGCGTCAGCCTCCGACATCGGGGTTGAACGTCATCAGCACGTAGGTACCCAGCACCAAGGTGAACCCCATCGACAACAGCAGCAGGCTGTTCAGCCAGAACCGGGTGCTGTTCTTGCGGCTGTAGTCGTCGATGATGGTGCGCAGGCCGTTGCCGCCGTGCAATTGCGCCAGCCACAGCAGCGACAGGTCCCAGAATTGCCAGAACGGCGATGCCCAGCGTTGCGCGACGTAGTTGAAGTCGATGCGGTACACGCCGTTTTCCCACATCAGCATGATGAACAGGTGCCCGATCGCCAGGAACACCAGCGCGACGCCGGAAAACCGCATGAACAGCCACGCGAATTTCTCGAAGTTGGGGATGCCGGAGCGCCGCCGCGGTGAGCGCGGATTGTCCAGGCTGGGCGGGCGGTCGCGGCTGCGCTGCAGAACCGGCGCCACCTCGCCGCGGCCGAGCTGAAGGTCCGGGCTGCTCATCGGAAGTGCTCCATCATGTGAATGCCGATGGCCACCGCCGCGGGCACCATGACCAACAGATAGACGACGGCGATGACCCACAACATCGTCTTCTGGTGGCGGGGTCCTTCCGCCCAGAAGTCGATCAAGATGATGCGGATCCCGTTGAGTGCGTGGAATCCCACCGCGGCGACCAAGCCGAACTCCATCAGGCCGACGATCGGCGTCTTGTAGGTGGCGATCACTTCGTTGTAGGTCTGCGGGCTGACCCGGACCAGGGCGGTGTCCAGGACATGCACGAACAGGAAGAAGAAGATCGTCGCGCCGGTGATGCGATGCAGCACCCACGACCACATCCCCGGATCTCCCCGATACAGGGTCCGTGGTGGCCGCCGCTTGCGTGACGACTCCGATTGCGGTGTCGGTAATGCCGAATCTGCGGTCGTCGCCTCTGTGCTCAAACCGGGTCCTCATGTTGTCCGCGAAACTAAAGCCGGGCAATCGAGCTTAGCCCGGCAACGATGCGTCCGGAACCAGCCAACACCATTTCGTGAACGGTGTTTTCGTGCCAGGGTTAGGGTGGCTTTCTCGACTGGGCCCATCGGTGATTGGGGTTGCGGTATGCCGGATATTGATTGGAATTTGTTGCGGGACAAAGCAATACAGGTAGCAGCGGGAGCTTATGCCCCGTATTCGCAATTTCCCGTGGGTGCGGCCTCGCTGGTTGACGACGGCCGCGTGGTCACCGGCTGCAATGTGGAGAATGTCTCATATGGCCTTGGTCTCTGTGCCGAATGCGGTGTGGTGTCTGCCCTGCATGCGACCGGTGGCGGCCGGTTGATTGCCCTGGTGTGCGTTGACTCACAGGGAGCGCTGTTGATGCCGTGCGGGCGATGCCGCCAAGTCCTGCTCGAGCACGGTGGGCGCGACCTGCTGATCGCGCATCCGGCCGGTCCCCGCCGCCTCGAAGAGTTGCTGCCCGATCCGTTCGACGCCGACGACCTCGCCCGGGAACGTCCTTGACCGACTTCGCATTCGACGCCCCGACCGTCATCAAGACCAAGCGCGACGGGGGCCGGTTGACCGATGCCGCGATCGACTGGGTCATCGCCGCCTATACCGATGGCCGCGTTGCCGAGGAGCAGATGGCCGCGCTGTTGATGGCGATCTTTTGGCGCGGCATGGACCGCGGCGAGATCGTCCGGTGGACGGCGGCGATGCTGGCGTCGGGCGACCGGCTGGATTTCAGCGATCTGCGGGTCGACGGTAAACCGTTGGCCACCGTGGACAAACATTCGACCGGCGGGGTCGGAGACAAGACCACGCTGGTGTTGGTGCCCATCGTCGCCGCCTGCGGTGGCGCGGTGCCCAAGGTCTCCGGCCGCGGTCTTGGCCATACCGGCGGCACCCTGGACAAGCTGGAATCCATCCCGGGATTCACCGCGGGAATCTCCAAACAACAAGTGCGACAACAACTCTGCGATATCGGGGCGGCAATCTTCGCGGCCGGTGAACTGGCGCCTGCCGACAAAAAGCTCTATGCGCTGCGCGACATCACCGCCACGGTCGACTCCTTGCCGTTGATCGCCAGCTCGATCATGAGCAAGAAACTGGCCGAGGGCATCGGCGCGCTGGTGCTCGACGTGAAGGTCGGTGAGGGGGCGCTGATGGCGTCGGAGGCGCAGTGCCGCGAATTGGCCGAAACCATGGTCGGGTTGGGCGCGGCCCACGGCGTGCCGACGCGCGCGGTGCTGACGGACATGGACTCGCCCCTGGGCGCGACGGTCGGCAATGCGCTCGAGGTCGCCGAGGCGCTCGAGGTGCTGGCCGGCGGCGGGCCACCCGACGTGGTGGAGCTGACGGTGCGGCTGGCCGCCGAGATGCTCGAGCTGGCCGGGATCGATGGCCGCGATCCCGCCCAGACGCTGCGCGATGGCACCGCGATGGACCGATTCCGCGGGCTGGTCGCGGCTCAGGGCGGCGACTTGTCGGTACCGTTGCCAATCGGTTCACATTCGGAGACCGTGATCGCCGCGCGGAGCGGCACAATGGGGAACATCGACGCTATGGCAGTGGGGCTGGCAGCTTGGCGACTCGGCGCGGGTCGATCCCGTCCGGGTGGGCAGGTGCAACCCGGCGCCGGCATCAGGATTCATCGTCGTCCCGGCCAGCCCGTGGTGGCCGGCGAGCCGTTGTTCACTCTGTACACCGACGGCCCCGAACGCTTCGGCGCCGCGCTGGCCGAGCTGGACGGCGGGTGGAGCGTGGGCGATACGGCACCGGCGTCGCGACCCCTGATCATCGGGATCGCCTCGTGAGCGCCCCGCTGGAGCTGCGGCAGATCCAGCAAGCGCCGAAGGCGCTGCTGCACGATCACCTCGACGGGGGCCTGCGCCCGTCGACGGTGCTGGAGATCGCCGGTCAGATCGGATACGACGAGCTGCCCGCCACCGATGCCGACGAGCTGGCGACCTGGTTTCGCACCCGGTCGCACAGCGGCTCACTGGAGCGCTACCTGGAGCCGTTCTCGCACACCGTGGCCGTGATGCAAACGCCCGAGGCGTTGTTCCGCGTCGGCTACGAGTGCGTCGAAGACCTGGCCGCCGACTCCGTGGTCTATGCCGAGATCCGTTTCGCGCCAGAGCTACACATCAACCGCGGGTTGTCCTTCGACGAGATCGTCGACGCCGTGCTGGAGGGCTTCGCCGCCGGGGAGAAGGCCGCTGCGGCGGCGGGACGTCCGATCGTCGTGCGTCTTCTGGTCACCGCGATGCGCCACGCCGCGATGTCGCGGGAGATCGCCGAGCTGGCAATTCGCTTCCGGGACAGGGGAGTTGTCGGGTTCGACATCGCCGGCGCCGAGGCCGGCTACCCGCCGACGCGTCACCTGGACGCGTTCGAATACATGCGAGATCACAACGCGCGCTTTACTATTCATGCCGGTGAGGCGTTCGGTCTGCCGTCCATTCACGAGGCGATCGCGTTCTGTGCCGCCGACCGGCTCGGCCATGGGGTGCGCATCGTCGACGATATCGAGATCGTCGAGGGCGGCCGCGTCGAGTTGGGCAGGCTGGCATCTATCCTGCGCGACAAGCGAATTCCGCTGGAACTTTGCCCGAGCTCGAACGTTCAGACCGGCGCGGTCAAGAGCATCGCCGACCACCCCTTCGATCTGCTGGCCAGGGCGCGGTTCCGGGTCACCGTCAACACCGACAACCGGCTGATGAGCGACACCACGATGAGCCTCGAAATGCACCGGCTGGTAGAGGCTTTCGGCTACGGGTGGAGCGATCTCGAGCGGTTCACCATCAACGCGATGAAGTCGGCGTTCATTCCGTTCGACGAGCGGCTCGCGCTGATCGACGAGGTGATCAAGCCGCGGTACGCGGTACTGATCGGCTAGAACGGTGGCGGTTCGTCGTCGTCGGACGATCCAACGCGGGCATATTCCCAACGCTTTTTGCGGGCTTCGCGGGAGGCTCGGTTGTGCTGGCGTTCGGTGGCGATGCGAGCGGCGCGGTTCTGCGCGCGAGTGTGGGTCCGCAGCGGCATCATCGCTTCGCGGTTGTCGCACTGCGTGTCCGGCATCGCAAAGGTAGGCAGCGGCGCCCCGTTGGCGCACAGGCTCGGAAAGAGCAGCGCGCTGCCGGGTGTGGTGACGTGGGTGTGCTCGCCCGGCAGGGTCCAGATGATGGTGCCATCGGGCAATTGCTGGTCGCGCCAGCCCCAGAAAGTCTTGAGCAGGTGATGTTTTCGGCACAGGCATTTGAGGTTCGACGGGTGGGTGGCACCGCCGTCGCCATGGGGCACGGTGTGGTCGATATCGCACTCGGTAGCCGGCCGGTCGCAACCCGGGGCCCGGCAGGTGAGGTCGCGGGCCCGCACGAAGTCCGTCAGCGCCCGGGACGGCGTATAACCGGATTCCGGTGTAGTCGGTGTTGTAATCGGCTGCTGCTTGGCCGATTTCGTCAGCTCACGCACAATCTCGGCCGGGATGATGCCGTCGCCGTAGAGGAATCCCGGAGCCGCACCGGACCCGGCCACGGTGGTGCTGTCGGCGACCACGTGAATCACCACGGAGTTGGGCTGCCGGGGCGCCGAACCGGCCGGGCAGTCGGCGCCGCCGCACCCGCACATCAGCCGGTCCCGGCCGGCCGCGAGTGCGCCCAACGCATCGGCGCGCAGCTGCCCGATCGTGCGTGGATCGTCGACGCACACCGTCTTGGCGAGTTCGTCGAGCCGGCGATCGAGGGCTTGCCCCGTCGTCGCGAAAACCGTGCCGTTGATCAGCGCCATGCCCGGGTCCATCGCGGTGACCTCGAAATATCGGTCCGCCGCATACTCGCGCGATCGACGCACCGCGTCGCGGTCGACCCTGGTGACCACGCGATCGATCTCGGTCGCGAGCCTCCAGCTGGTCATCGACGGCCAGCGCGGCGCTTTGATTGCCAGCTGCGCATCCACGGCGGCCAACGCCTCGGCGTCGACGATCAGGTCGGTGCGAAACACGATCGTGCGAAACAGCCGGAAGTCGATGTCTCCGGCCCGAAAAACGGCGGCCACCCCCGGCAGCCGTTCCTGCATGGCGCGGGCGTAGCGCAGATTGCTGTGCCCCATCGCCACGCTGGTGCCGAGCGCGGCGGCGATTTCGGCAGCCACCGCATCGCTGGTGTCGGCCGCCCACTGCGCGCGGTCGCCGTGCTGGGCCAACCGCAACCTGAACAGGTCGCCGATCGCGAGCAGGCGCTCAGCTGCGGCCTGGGCTTCGGCCCGCGCCGCGTCGGCGATGCGGAAGAGCAAGCTTGAAGCATCATCGAACATGTGTTCGAGTATATCGAGCGGCTCCGACAAACCTCAGCCGTCGATGTGGGGGTCGAGACCCCCCGGGCCGATCACATCGCAGTGCCGTTCCGGCACGAAGAAGGAACTGGCGCCGTTGGCCACCAGATTCTTCGTCACCACGCAACGTTGCCAGGTGCCGTCGGGCTGGATGGGTCCGTCGCATTTGCTGATGATCGGTCCGCCGTACTGGCAGCCGGCGCTGGCCGGCGGCGCCGCGGTGACCAATCCTGCGGCCATCAGCACGGCGGCCAGTCCTGCGACGATGCTGCGCTTCATGGTTCGACGCTACCGGCTTATCCCAATGCAGCGGCCGCGGCTTCTTCTGGGAGAAGCGCGGAGGCCACGCGGCGGCCCCAGTCCGCGAGCCCGTCGGCGTTGAGTTGGGGTTGAATTCCGGCGGTTCCGGCCAGCCCGGGCGAGCTGGCCGCGGTAGCCAACGCGGGTGACGGGATGTAGCTGACGGTGCCCGCGGCGTTGGTGAGAGTCGCGCCGGAGAGGCCGGCAAATCCGATGGCGGTGTCGTTCACGGTGATGATGCCGGTTCCAGGACCGAGCGTGACGGAGCCCGCGTTGAGGAAGCCGAGGGCCCCGATGGCAAACCGGGGGGTCAGCGTGAGGCCTCCGGGGCCAACGGTGACCGGGCCGACGGGGAATGGCACGCCGCCCCCCGCCGTCCATCCTGGACCGGCGGTGAAGAGGCTGCCAGGGTTGAGGGTGATGGACGAGCCGAAATTGGCAGTGACTTCGAAGAATCCGGCGGCGCCGGTGGGTGCCATGGTGACCGAGCCGGCGTTGACGATCATGTGGCTGTTGGTCCCGACGGAGACGATGCTGAGGGGCGGCACGTTCGCAGATGTTCCGGGCGGGATGGAGGGATCGGGGTCGCCGACCGGCGTGTAGTCGATGCCACCGGGCCCGGTGGTGTTGGTGGTTACCTGCTGCACCAGGGATTGGGTGCGCGCGCTGGTGAGATTGCCCGCGTTCTGGGCCATCGTGCGGGCCTGATCGGCCTGCCCGTTCGGGTTGGTGGTCTGCGGGGCCTCGTCATACGGGGCCAGGGTGCTCGCGACCTCGGCGTCGCCGGCGTAGGTGTACATGGCGGTGGCGTCTTGCACCCACATCTCGCCGTACTGGGCCTCGGTCACCGCGATCGCCGGGGTGTTCTGCCCGAAGAAGTTGGTCGCGACCAGCGCCATCAGCTGCGCCCGGTTGGCCGCGATCATCGGTGGGGGCACCGTCATGGCGAAGGCCGCCTCGTAGGCCGCTGCCGCCGCGTACGCCTGCGCCGAGGTTTGGGCGGCCTGAGCGGCGGCCGCCTGCAGCCAGGCCACATAGGGCGTGGCGGCGGCGGCCATTCGCATCGACGACGGGCCGAACCAGGTCTGGCCCGTCAAACCCGAGACTTCCGAAAAGTAGCCGCTGGCAGATGATTCGAGCTGAGCGGCTAGTTCGTCCCAGGCCGCCGCGGCGGCCAGCATCGGGCCCGACCCGGGTCCGGCATACATACGGCCGGAGTTGATCTCCGGCATGAGCAACCCGAAGTCCATGGCGTCGTTGCCTTTCGAGGACCAATAAACACGCGCTCTTGGTTAAACCCCCGCCCGAAGAGGTTGACCCTAGAAGGGATTTCTAGCACGGCAGGACGGCGTTTGGACGGTTTTGGCACGAGCGGGTGATCGTGTCGGCCAGGTCCGCGAAAAGTCAGATCAACGACGCGTCGATGGCGAGGCCGATGGCACGCACGGTGCTGGCGAGGTGGGTCTGCACGGCCTGCAGCGCCCGCGGCAGATCGCCGTCGCGCAACGCCTCGGCGATGGCGAGGTGCTCGTGCATGATCGTCGCGACTCGATCCGGTTCGCGCAGTGCCGATTCACCGATCATCCGCATCTGCCGATCGCGCAGCGAGGAGTAGAACCCGGACAAAATCGCGTTCTGCGACTCGTCCAGGGTGATGGCATGGAAGGACCGGTCGGAGTCCAGGAACTCCCGCCAATCGGCCGCCGCCGCGGCATCGCGCTGCCGGTCCAACTCGGCCGACAGCCGCTCGAACACCGCCGCGCACACGGCCGGGCCACGTCCGACCACCTTGCGGGCGGCGTACTGCTCCAGCACCAACCGGGCCTCGATGACCGAACGGACCTCGTCGGATGAGACCGGGACGACGAGCGCCCCACGTTGCGGATACAGCCGCAGCAGGCCCTCGGCCTCCATGCGCAAGAAGGCCTCGCGCACCGGAGTCCGCGACATGCCCAGCGCGGTGGCGATGTCGCCCTCGCTGATCAGTTCGCCGCCGGGAAACGCACCGGTGAGCACCTGGGTCTTGACGTACTCCAGGGCGCGGTCCTTGGCCGTGCCGGGCTGTGCGCCCTTTGCTGCCACGGCGCCCCCTGGTAGCTCAGTCGTATCTCAAGTGTGTCCATGACCGTACACCAGCGCGGGATTGACACTGAGATACAAGATAGATACGATTCAAACACAAGATGCAGATAGGCTTTAAGGAGATGCGCAATGTCCGTCAATTTGGACCCGACGATTCCCGCGCCGATGACCAATGTGGCCGAGTACGGATTCGAGGGCCGGTTCGCCGACTGGGCCGATGACGCCCGCTACTTCGAGTACTCCAAGGCCGCCAATCCGATCGGCGCTGGATATGCGCCGCAGGTCCCGATCAGGCAGTTCGGGCCCGAGGTCTACCTGGACCAGCCGACCGGCGTCGTGCCCCTGGATCTGTCGTCGGAGCTGGGCATCGCCGGTGCTGCGACCAGTCCCGCGCTGCTGGCCAACTTCGTGCGCATCCGCGCCGGGGAGCAGATCGACACCAGCCCCAACGCCACCTCGCAGCTGTACTACGTGCTGTTCGGGCACGGCTTCGCCGCGGTCAACGGCCAGCTGGTCAAGTGGGAGAAGGGTGACTTCCTGACCCTGCCCGCCGGCGCCCGCTCGGTGTTCTACGCCGACTCCGAGGCGGCCATGTACTGGGTGCACGACGAGCCGCTGCTGCGCTACCTGGGCGCCGAAGCGCGCGAGCCGAGGTTCGTCGCGACCAAGTTCTGCCGCACCGACGCGGTGGCCAAGCTGGACGAGATCGTCTCGCGTCCCGGCGCCAACGACAAGAGCCGGGTCAGCGTCCTGCTGGCCAACCAGAACCAGGAGCAGACGCTGACCATCACCCACGTCCTGTGGGCAATGTTCGGCGTGCTGCCCCCCAACCAGGAGCAGCGCCCGCATCGGCACCAGTCGGTCGCATTGGATCTCATTCTCGACGCTCCGCCGGCCGGCTGCTACTCGCTGCTGGGTACTCGCCTCGACGAGCGCGGCGACATCGCCGACCCGATCCGGGTCGACTGGCAGGCCGGCGGTGCCTTCACCACCCCGCCGGGCATGTGGCACGCCCACTTCAACGAGACCGATCAGCCCGCCCACCTGATTCCCGTCCAGGACGCGGGGCTGCAGACCCACCTGCGCAGTCTCGACATCAAATTCACTCAGCGCCGGGACCTTGTCGCTGGGTGACAGGGGTGCCGTGCAGCGTCGACGTTCGGTGAATAGTGTGACGTGGCATGAAGTTGCCACTGCTGGGTCCGGTGTCGCTCACGGGCTTTGAGCACGGCTGGTTCTTCCTGCTACTGGTGGCCGTGCTGCTGGTGATAGGGCTCTACGTCGTCCAACAATTCGCCCGGCGGCGGCGCGTGCTGCGGTTCGCCAACATGGAAGTGCTGGAGCGCGTCGCGCCGGCCAAGCTGTCCCGGTGGCGCCACATCCCGACGATCCTGCTCGCCGTGTCGCTGGTGCTGCTGACGACGGCGATGGCCGGGCCCACGACCGATGTCCGGATTCCGCTCAACCGCGCGGTGGTGATGTTGGTCATCGACGTCTCGGAGTCGATGGCCGCCACCGATGTGGCTCCCAACCGGCTGGCCGCCGCGCAGGAAGCCGGTAAGCAATTCGCCGACGAGTTGACGCCGGCGATCAACCTGGGGTTGGTGGCGTTCGCCGCCAACGCCACCCTGCTGGTTTCTCCGACGACGAACCGCGGCGCGGTCAAGGCCGCGATCGACGGCCTGCAGCCGGCGCCGAAAACCGCGACCGGGGAAGGCCTATTCACCGCGCTGCAGGCCATCGCGACGGTCGGTGCGGTGATGGGCGGCGGCGACGGTCCGCCGCCGGCCCGCATCGTGCTGGAGTCCGACGGCGCCGAGAACGTGCCGCTGGACCCCAACGCCCCCCAGGGAGCGTTCACCGCGGCACGCGCGGCCAAGGCGGAGGGCGTTCAGATCTCGACGATCTCGTTCGGCACACCCGACGGCACCGTCGTCTATCAGGGCGCAACGATTCCGGTCCCGGTCGACGACCAGACCCTGCAGGAAATCTGCAAGATCACCGACGGCCAGGCGTTCCACGCCGACAGCCTGGATTCGCTGAAGCAGGTCTACGGGACGCTGCAGCGCCAGATCGGCTACGAGACGGTGAAGGGCGACGCGAGCCTGGCGTGGTTGCTGCTCGGTTCGGTCGTAATGGCCGGCGCCGTGTTGGCCGGCCTGCTCCTGAACCGCAGGCTGCCCGCCTGAGCGATCAGGTGGGCAGCTAAGTAGGCAGCCTGCGGTTGATCAGCAGCGCCAACACCGTGGCGATCAACGCGGTGAGCACGCCGAGGCGCAGCCACCCGGAACCGCCGGGACCGGCCACGGTGCGATACCCGATCTCCTTCTGGATGGCTTGGTAGTCCTTGTTGAGCTCGTCGAGGTTGGACGCCGTGTAGGCCTGCCCGCCGGCCAGCTGAGCGATTTTCTTCATCTGGTCCGTCGAGACGGGGACTTTCACCTGCACCCCGTCCAGGCTGATGTTGCCGCCCTTGGTGCCGAACGAGATCGTCGAGATGGGCACGCCCTGGTCCCTGGCGAGCCGCGACGCGGTGTAGACGCCGTCGTGCGGGTCGCTGGGATCCGTCGGCCTGTTCTCGCCGCCGTCGGACAGCAGCACGATCCGGGCCGGCGGCGGCGTGTCCCCGCCGGTCGTGTTCGTCGCCTCGATCGCGTGCAGGGCGGTGTAGATGGCCTCACCCGTCGCGGTGCCGTCGCCGAACTGCAGCTTCGGCAGGGCATCGATGGTGGCCTGGTGCTGCGGGGTCGGCGGCACCAGCAGATACGGCGTCCCCGCAAACCCGACGAGTCCGAGGTTGATGCCCGGCGTCAGCTGAGCGGCGAACTTGCCGGCGGCCTGTTCGGCGGCCCGCAGCCGGTCGGGCTCGACGTCGGTCGCCCGCATGGACTGCGACATGTCGATCACGAGCATCACGACCGCGCGGTTGCGCGGGATGCGCATGTCATGGGTGGGCGTGCCCAGCGCGATGGTCAGCAGCGCCAGGCTGAGCAGCGACACGGCTATCGGAAGGTGCCGCCACAACGACTGCGGCACTTCGACGTCGGTGTAGCGGCGCAGACGGCGTCGGCGCCGGGCCTGCACGACGACGTACACGGCGAGCAGGGCCAGCGGGATCAGCCCGAACAGCAACAGGGCCGGACGCTGAAACCCGTAGAACGGCAGCGGTCCAATCACGGGAAGCGACATTCAGTTGACCTCCCCGTCGGGCCGCCGCGGACCTCCGGCGGACGCTGCCGCCAGTAAAGAGGAGACTTGGGAACCCGTCAAACGGGCGTTACTCGCGCCGCAGCCGAGACTCGACGAACTTCTCCAGGTCTTCCCATTCCCGCACCGCCGCCGAATACGGCGTCGCGGGCTTGCTGACCGAGCCGGGCTCCAACACATAGGCCACCAGCTTGCCCAACGGCTTGCTCGTTTCGAGAGCCTTGTCGACGGTGCTCTCCTCGGAGTAGTCACCGATATCGCGGAGCAGTTCGACGGCCAGGTCGAGTTGCTCGCGATCCACGGCGTCCGGCCCGTCGGCGAAGTCGTCGGCCAGCCCGCTGAGCACGTAGATGTTCTCGTCGGTGACTTCCACCGACAGCGATCCGTCGGTCGCGGCGGTGCGGATGTCGTCGTAGGTGCTCAGATCGGACAGGTCGTGGTCGTGCTCGTCGGCCAGGTAGCGAGCCAGGCTGCGCTCGGAGGTGAACACGCTGATCCGTCCGTTGCGGCCCAGGAAGATCGGGCGGTCGTCCAGGTAGCAGCGCAGCGTGTAGAACGTGCCCGAACTCGTCAAGATCCGGACCGGGTCGATGCCCACCTCCATCCAGAAGTCCTCGTCGCTACCGAGTACGACGCTGTCGCCGGGCGCGCGAACCTCCGCCTCGTCCTGTTCTTCGTCGTCTTCGTCGTCTTCGTCCGTGTCTTCGTCGACGTCTTCGCCGTCGGACTCGTCCTCCGAGTCAGGGGCTGCGGTCTCCTCGACTTCGTCCTCGGATTCCTCTTCGGACTCGTCTTCGCGTTCTTCGGCCAGCTCGTCGGCGGCTTTCTGCACCGCCGCCTCGTCGACCTCGGGAGTGCTGATGATCTCCTCGATCGCGCTGAGCACGTCGTCCCAGCTGCGCCCGATGACCTCGGCGATCGAATTCCAGCGTTTGGCGCCCGCCTTGCCGGTGAAGTGGTCGATTCCGCCGGACACCGTGCCCAGGCTGGGGTTGCCGTTGAAGAACTTCGACACCGCCGCCAGCTCGCACACCGATCCGATCGACGACACGATGGCCAGCGCGCCGGCCAGCGTGGTCACCGACTCCTCGGACGGCTTCTCGGCCACCAGTTCCTCGACCGCGACCAGGTCGAACTGCTTGGCCTCGGCGGGCTCGAAGCTGTGCGCGTGCGCCGCGGTCAGGTCTTTCCATGCCGGGTGATCGGTCAAGTCGTTCTCGGCGCCGGAACGCACGAACGCGACGAGGTCGGCAACGGCCTCGAACACGTACAGGTCGTCTTCGTTGCCCAGGAACGCCTCCCACTCGTCGCCGGCGTCGCGCCAGCGCGGTGCCCACACGGTGTAGCGGTCACCGTCGGACAGGCTCAGGCGGATGGGTACGAGGTCAGCAGCCATGCGGCACAGAATAGCGACGGCCCGCCAACGGGCCGGGTCCGGTGCCGGGCCAGCAGGCCTATCCCGCCCAGATGCTGGCGATCGCGGGAGCGTTGGCCGCGTTGCCCGTCTTGGGCAAGCCGTACATCTGCTCGATGGTGGAGAGCAGGTTGTAGTGGCTCATCTGCTCGCTGTAGGTGCCGGGTTGGACGTGCGCGCCGTAGAAGATCGTCGGGATCTGGTTGTGGCCGCCTGGCGAACCGGATCCGTCGTCCTCATCCCAGGTCACGATCAGCAGGCTGTTGTTGGCGACCGCCCAGTTGGCGTAGCCGGACAGCTGTCGATTCAGCCAGGCGTCGCCCTGCGCGATCGAGCCGTCGTGCATGTTGTTGTCGTTGTTGGGAATGACGAACGACACCGTCGGCAGGCTGTCGTAATTGCCCTGCGGAAACGCGGAGAACGGCACCGAACTCGTCGGCGGCACGTTGGCGAAGTTGGCCCACGGCACATGCTTGCGCGCGTACTTGCCCGCGCTGCACACGGGCGAGCCGACCGCGGGCAGGTCCTCGGAATAGCCGATGAATGTGTATCCGGCACCGAGCAATTCAGACCCCAGGTTGGGCGCGTTGCCGGCGTTGATCGGGCACGAGTCCTTGGTCACCCCAAAGGTATTGCCGGCAAACAGCGCCAGATAATTCGGTTCGCTGGGATGTGTTTCGGCGAACGACTGCACCATGTTGGCGCCATGGGTGGCAAGGGCGTTGATGAACGGGTTCTGCGGGCTGCCGATGATGTGGCCTTCAGAACGGTTCTCTTCCACCACAATTACGATGTGCGCCGGCCGGGGAAGCGCGGCCGCGGCGGTCACCCGCGGCGCCAACGGGGTGGCGGCCAACCACGTCAGCGCCACCGCTGCGGCCAAGACGAGGGGACGTCGAATCTCGCGAAACACCCGGGGAGCATATGAGCCGACACGCGGGGCGCGGGGCAGGCGCGCATGCGTGTCAGCTGCACTTTAGCCAACCGAGGTCGGATCGTTATATACCCTCAAGCGCATGGAAGTGCGAGTAATCGATCACCCGTTGGCCGCGGCGCGGCTGACGGCGCTGCGCGACCAACGCACCGATGCCGCGGGCTTTCGGGCCGCGCTGCGCGAGCTGACGCTGGTGCTGGTCTACGAGGCCACCCGGGACATGGCCACCGCGCCGATCAGGATCCGGACGCCCCTGGCCGAGACATTCGGGCGGCGCTTGGTCAATCCGCCGCTGCTGGTTCCGGTGTTGCGGGCCGGGCTCGGGATGATCAACGAGGCGCACGCCGCGATCCCGGAGGCCGAGGTCGGCTTCGTCGGTGTCGCCCGCGACGAGGAAACCCATCTGCCCTTCCCGTACATGGAGTCGCTGCCCGCCAAGCTCAAACACCGGCCGGTCATGGTGCTTGACCCGATGCTGGCTACCGGTGGGTCGATGACGTATGCGATCGAGCTGCTGCAGCGCCGGGGCGCGACGGACATCAGCGTGCTCTGCGTGGTCGCTGCGCCGGAAGGCCTTGCGGCAGTGGAGAAAATAGCGCCGGACGCGCGAGTGTTCACCGCCGCGGTCGACAAGGGACTCAACAAGTCGGCGTTCATCGTGCCGGGCCTCGGCGACGCGGGAGACCGTCAGTTCGGGCCCCGCGTGTTCACCAGCGTGCCAGCTCAGCGGTCAACTCCGCTCGCAACGCGTCGGCACAAGTCCGGGAAGAAGTCAGGTCGTCGGAAGTCGCACAGCGAATCTCCAAGTAGCACTTCAGCTTCGGCTCGGTTCCGCTAGGACGCACCACCACCCTGATCGTGGTGTCGTCGTCGGCGGCAGTGAAGATCAGCGCGTCGGTGATATCGGTCATCGTCGCCGCGAACCCGGCCAGCCGGCTTGGCGGTGCGGTACGCAGTCGCTGCATCAGTTCGGCCGCCTCGCCGGCGTCCGCGACCCGGCGTGAGATCGCCGCGACTTCGTGCACGCCGTATCGCCGGGCGAGGTCGTCGAGCACCTCGGGTATCGAACGGCCCTGCTGTTTCAGGGAAGCCGCCATGTCGCACACCAGTACGGCCGCGCTGATGCCGTCCTTGTCGCGCACCGCCGCGGGATCCACGCAGTGGCCAATCGCTTCCTCGTAGGCGTACACCAAAGTGCCGGGCACGTTCGCATCAGCGCGGGCCAGCCATTTGAACCCGGTGCGGGTCTCGACGTGGACCGCGCCGTGGTGGGCGGCTATCGCCGCGAGCATCCGGGAGGACACGATGGTGCTGGCAACCACCGCGTGGTCGGGTCGCCGGTGGGACAGGATGTAATCGCCTAGCAGCCAACCGGTTTCGTCGCCGGACAGCATCCGCCATCCCGTCGCGGTGCGGATGCCCACCGCGCAACGGTCGGCGTCGGGGTCCAGGGCGATCGCGACGTCGGCTTCGATGTCGGCGGCCAGGGCGAGCAGCGCGTCGGCGGCCCCGGGCTCCTCGGGGTTCGGGAACGCGACGGTGGGGAAGTCGGGGTCCGGCGCGTACTGGGCTCCGACGGTATGCACCTGGCCGAAGCCGGCGCGGTGCAACGTCTCGACGGCCACCGCGCCGCCGACCCCGTGCAGCGGGGTCAGTGCCACCCGCACCGAACCGCCGGCGCGCCGCACCCCGGCCGCGCGTTCGATGTAGCGCGCGACCAGGTCGGTATCGGCGGGCACGACCGGTTTGCGGGCGATCTGGCCGGCGGGAGGCGCTGTGGCCATGGCGGTTTCGATCTCGGTGTCGGTGGGGGAGATGATCTGGATGCCGCCGTCGAAGTACACCTTGTAGCCGTTGTCGGTCGGCGGATTGTGCGAGGCGGTGATCTGGATTCCGGCGGCGGCGCCGGTGTGCCGCACCGCGTAGGCGACCACCGGCGTGGGCACCACGCCCGGCAGCAGCAGCACCGAAAACCCCTCGGCGGCAAGCACTTCGGCGGTCACCGTGGCGAAGATTGCCGAACCGTGCCGAGCGTCGCGCCCGACGATCACCTGCGCACCCGCCAGGCCGCGACCCGTAAGCACCTGCGCCACGGCCCAAGTGGCACGCGACACCACCGCGACGTTCATCGCGTCCGGGCCATCGCGGACCGGGCCGCGCAATCCCGCCGTGCCGAACCGAAGTGGCGGTGCCACAGCTAAATCCGGGCGATCACGGCGGCGAGTAGCGCGCCGATCCGGGATGCCGACGCGGCCCCGGCCGCCATCACGTCGGCATGGCTCAGTGGACTACCGGTGATACCGGCCGCCAGGTTGGTCACCAGTGAAATGCCCAGCACCTCGGCGCCGGCCGCGCGGGCCGCGATCGTTTCGTGCACGGTCGACATGCCGACCAGATCCGCGCCCAGTGTCTGCAGCATCCGGATTTCGGCGGGCGTCTCGTAGTGCGGCCCGGGCAGGCCGGCGTAGACGCCTTCGGTCAGCTCGGGGTCGGCGTCGCGGGCGAGTGCGCGCAGCCGCGGCGCGTACGCATCGGTGAGATCCACGAACTGGGCGCCGACCAGAGGTGAGCGCGCGGTCAGGTTCAGGTGATCGCTGATCAGCACGGGCTGGCCGACCCGCATGTCGGTGCGCAGTCCGCCGGCCGCGTTGGTCAGCACCACGATGCCGGCCCCGGCCGCGCAGGCCGCGCGCACCGGGTGGACGACGTGACTCAGGTCATGGCCCTCGTAGGCGTGCACGCGCCCGGCCAGCACCAGTACCTGGTGCGCACCGATGCGCACCGACAGCAGCTCACCGGGATGGCCGGCCGCGCGTGGCGGTGCGAAGCCGGGAAGCTCGGCCTGGGGCAACACGGCGTCGGGTGAGCCCAGCTCCGCGATCGCCGGCGACCATCCCGAGCCGAGCACAATGGCGATGTCGTGCTCGTCGACCCCGGTTTGCTCGCGGATGGAATTTGCCGCGCGCTGTGCGAGTTGAGAGTTCTCGGATGCAACGTCGGTCACACTGTGCGAGCTTAGCTTCGCTATATATGTCAGGATTTCCCGCATGAGTTTTGGTAAGTGGCCATTCGCTGGCCTGGTCATTGCAATCACGGCCTCGCTGGCCATGGTCTTTGGCGGCCCGGCGCCGACGGCACGGGCCGACTGTCCCGACGTCCAGCTGATCTTCGCCCGCGGTACCAACGAGCCGCCCGGGCTGGGCGTCGTGGGTGACGCGCTGTTCGCCGCGCTGCAGCCCACCCTGGGTGGCCGCAACTTCGACAACTACGCGGTGAACTACCCGGCCAGCTACAACTTCCTGCAGACCGGCGACGGCGCCAACGACGCCCGTGACCACATCGCGGCGATGGCCGACCAGTGCCCGGGCACCCACCTGATCCTCGGCGGCTTCTCGCAGGGCGCCGCCGCGGTCTCGATGCTGGCCGGGGTGCCGCCGCTGGGCAACACCATCGGCGAGTTCGGGTCGGCTCCGGCGCTGGACCCCGGCCTGGCCAGCAAGATCAGGGCGGTCGCCGTGTTCGGCAATCCCGGCAACCGGTTCAACACCCCGCTCTCGACGGCGGGGCAGTTCGCCGGCCGTGCCATCGACGAGTGCAGCCCCGGCGATCCGGTCTGCGTCGTCGGCGGTCGCGACCGGGAAGCCCACCACGACTATTCGATACCGCCCTACCCCGGGCAGGCGGCGGGCTTCATCGCCGGACGGGTGTAGCCGCCGCGGGGACGGTCAGTCGCGGCCGCATTCGATGAGATACTGCAGGGATGCCCACCAACACCGCATTGGACAGCGTCGAGGACGCGGTGCGGCGTCGTGGTGTCGATCTTGTCGAGCTCTCGCACGCGATCCACGCCGAGCCCGAGCTGGCCTTCGCCGAGCATCATAGCTGCGCCAAAACGCGGGCACTGGTCGCCGAGCGGGGCTTCGACGTCACCGGAGCCGTCGGCGGCCTGGACACCGCCTTCCGCGCCGACTTCGGCAGCGGACCGCTGGTGGTCGGGATCTGCGCCGAGTACGACGCCCTGCCCGAGATCGGGCATGCCTGCGGCCACAACATCATCGCGGCGTCGGCGGTCGGAACCGCGCTGGCGCTGGCCGAGGTGGCCGACGAGCTCGGCCTCACCGTGGCCCTGATCGGCACCCCCGCCGAGGAGGCCGGCGGCGGCAAGGCGCTGCTGCTGGAGGCCGGCACCTTCGACGACGTCGCCGCCGCGGTGATGCTGCATCCCGGGCCGACCGACATCGCCGCCGCCCGTTCGCTGGCCCTTTCCGAAGTCACCGTCGACTACCGGGGCAAGGAATCGCACGCCGCCGTCGCCCCGTATCTGGGCGTCAACGCCGCCGACGCCGTCACCGTCGCGCAGGTCGCGATCGGCCTGCTGCGACAGCAACTGGCGCCGGGGCAGCTGGTGCACGGGATCGTCACCAACGGCGGGCAGGCGGTCAACGTCATCCCCGGACACGCGACGCTGCAGTACGCGATGCGCGCGGTCGAGGTGGATTCGCTGCGCGAGCTGGAGGGCAGGATGTTCGCCTGCTTTGCCGCGGGCGCACTGGGCACCGGCTGCGAATACGAAATCAACACGCCATCACCGGCATACGCGGAGCTCAGGCCGGACGAGTGGCTGGGCGAAGTCTGCCGGGAAGAGATGCGCCGGCTCGGACGCGAACCGGTGGCACCCGAGTTCGAGAAGACGTTGCCGATGGGCAGCACCGATATGGGCAACGTCACGCACGTGCTGCCGGGCATCCACCCGGTGATCGGTGTCGACGCCGGGGGCGCCACCGTGCATCAGCGCGCATTCGCCGCGGCCGCCGTCGGCCCGAGCGCCGACCGCGCGGTTATCGAGGGTGCGGTGATGCTGGCGTGCACGGTTGTCCATCTCGCTCAGGACGGCGCCGAACGTGACCGGGTATTGGCCGGGTTGGAACGCCGGGCGGCCGGATGAGCCTGGTTGACGCCGCCGAATCGTGGCTGGCCGCCCACTACGACGACATGGTCGAGTGGCGCCGGCATCTGCACCGCTATCCGGAGCTGGGCCGGCAGGAGTACGCCACCACGCAGTTTGTCGCCGAGCGGTTGGCCGACGCCGGGCTCAATCCCAAGGTGTTGCCCGCCGGCACCGGGCTGACGTGTGATTTCGGCCCGGAACACGAGCCCAGGATCGCGCTGCGCGCCGACATGGACGCGTTGCCGATGGCCGAGCGGACCGGCGCACCCTATGCCTCGACGATGCCGAACGTCGCGCACGCCTGCGGGCACGACGCGCACACCGCGATCCTGCTGGGCACCGCGCAGGCGCTGGCGTCGGTGCCCGAACTGCCGGTCGGGGTGCGGTTGATCTTTCAGGCCGCCGAAGAGCTGATGCCCGGCGGCGCGATCGACGCGATCGCGGCCGGAGCGCTGACCGGGGTGTCCCGGATCTTCGCGCTGCACTGCGATCCCCGGCTGGAGGTCGGCAAGGTCGCGGTCCGGCAAGGCCCGATCACCTCGGCGGCCGACCACATCCACATCACGCTGTCTTCGCCGGGCGGCCACACCTCGCGGCCACACCTCACCGCCGACCTGGTCTACGGCCTCGGCACGCTGATCACCGGGGTGCCCGGGGTGCTGTCGCGGCGCCTCGACCCACGCAACGGCACGGTCCTGGTGTGGGGTGCGGTCAACGCCGGGGTGGCCGCCAACGCGATCCCGCAGAACGGGCAGCTGTCGGGCACCGTGCGCACCGCCAGCCGGCACACCTGGCTCGAACTCGAGGAGTTCATCCGGCAGGCCGTCGACGCGCTGCTGTTGCCGCTGGGCATCGAACACACGATGCAATACCGGCGCGGCGTGCCCCCGGTGGTCAACGAGGAGATCTCGACCCGCATCCTGACCCACGCGATCGAGGCCGTCGGGCCCGAGGCGCTGGCCGACACCCGGCAGTCCGGCGGCGGCGAGGATTTCTCCTGGTATCTGGAGGAGATCCCCGGCGCGATGGCGCGACTGGGGGTGTGGTCGGGCGAGGGCCCGCAGCTGGACCTGCACCAGCCGAATTTCGATCTCGACGAACGGGCGCTGGGGGTCGGGCTGCGGGTGATGGTCAACATCATCGAGCAGTCGGCACGTCAGTCCTGAGCGGAAGTCCCCGGGCCGATGTTGCGGGCCGGCCGCGTCCGGATGTCGTGCACGTAATCGCTTGGCGCGCCGGCGATTTCGGCGGCATCGGCCATCACGCCCAGATACCGCGCCGACGGCAGCCCGCCCTCCCAGGCGTCGAGCACATACAGCCACGCCAGCACCGGTTCGATGTCGGTGTCCGAGGACAGGCGCTCCACCCGGCATCTGATCTTTTTGTGGACGCCGAACTCGGAGCCCTCCCACTGATCCAGGTTCATTTCGTCGGCCGAGGTCATGTCATAGAGCACGACGAACACCTTGGCATCGGGGTCCTCGACGACGCTGGCCAGCGCGCCTTCCCAGCCGATGTCTTCGCCGCCGAAGGTCAGCCGCCAGCCGTGCAACCAGCCCGTTCCCGCCATCGGGGAGTGGGGTGCACGCTTCTGCATCTGCTCGGGATGCATGTTCGATCCGTAGGCGGCGTAGAGCGGCACGGGTGAAAGCTTAAACGGCAGACGCTCACGCGGTGTTCATCCGGCGGTTCCGGAGGTCCTTGGATAGGTTAGGGCTGTGGTGACCCGCATCGTGATCCTCGGTGGAGGCCCGGCCGGTTACGAAGCCGCGCTGGTGGCGGCCACCTCGCACCCCGATACCACCGACGTCACCGTCATCGACTCCGAAGGCATCGGCGGGGCGGCCGTGCTGGACGACTGTGTGCCGTCCAAGACGTTCATCGCCTCGACCTGGTTGCGCACCGAATTGCGCCGGGCTCCCCGGTTGGGCTTCGACATCGACATCGACGACGCCAAGATTTCGCTGCCGCGCATCCATAAACGGGTCAAGGCGCTGGCCGCCGAGCAGTCCGCCGATATCACCGCCGATCTGCTCAGCAAGGGCGTGCATGTGGTCGCCGGTCGTGGCGAACTGTGCGACTCGGCGCCGGGCCTGGCCCGCCACCGCGTCAAAGTGACCCATTCCGATGAGGGGCCCGACGGCCCCGTCGTCACCGAGCACGACGCCGATGTCGTGCTGATCGCCACCGGCGCCAGCCCACGGGTGCTGCCGTCGGCTCAGCCCGACGGCGAGCGCATCCTGACCTGGCGGCAGCTCTACGACCTCAAGGCGCTCCCCGAGCACCTGATCGTGGTGGGCTCGGGCGTCACCGGGGCGGAGTTCGTGCACGCCTACACCGAGCTCGGCGTGCCGGTCACGGTGGCGGCCAGCCGGGACCGGGTGCTGCCCTACGAGGACGCCGACGCCGCGCTGGTGCTGGAAGAGGCGTTCGCCGAGCGCGGTGTCGAGCTGATCAAGAACGCCCGCGCCGAATCCGTCACCCGCACCGAGACCGGGGTCCTGGTGACCATGACCGACGGCCGAACCGTCGAGGGCAGCCACGCCCTGATGACGATCGGGTCGGTGCCCAACACCAGCGGCCTGGGCCTGGAACGTGTCGGCATCGAGCTGGGCCGCGGTGACTACCTGAAGGTGGACCGGGTGTCGCGGACATCGGTTCCGGGCATCTACGCCGCCGGCGACTGCACCGGGCTGCTGCTGCTGGCGTCGGTGGCCGCCATGCAGGGCCGCATCGCGATGTATCACGCGCTGGGCGAGGGCGTCAGCCCGATCCGGTTGCGCACGGTCGCGGCGACGGTGTTCACCCGGCCCGAGATCGCCGCCGTCGGCGTGCCGCAGACGATGATCGACGACGGCTCGGTGCCGGCCCGGACCATCATGCTGCCGCTGCGGACCAACGCGCGCGCCAAGATGTCGGGGTTGCAGCAGGGTTTCGTCAAGCTGTTCTGCCGGCAGGCCACCGGCGTGGTCATCGGCGGTGTGGTGGTGGCGCCGATCGCCTCCGAGCTGATCCTGCCGATCGCCGTGGCCGTGCAAAACCGCATCACCGTCAACGAGCTGGCACAGACGCTGTCCGTCTACCCGTCGTTGTCCGGATCGATCACCGAGGCCGCTCGCCGGCTGATGGCACACGACGATCTGGACTAGCGTTGCCGAAGTGAGGAGTCCTTTGTCGTGAATGATCCGGTTTCCAACTTGGGACCGCAGCAACGCGCGGCCGCTTGGGAGCGACTCGGCAGTGAGCAGTTCGACGTCGTCGTGATCGGCGGCGGGGTGGTGGGCTCCGGGTGTGCGCTGGATGCCGCCACCCGCGGCCTCAAGGTCGCCCTCGTCGAGGCGCGCGACTTCGCCTCCGGCACCTCGAGTCGCTCCTCGAAGATGTTCCACGGCGGGCTGCGCTACCTCGAGCAGTTGGAGTTCGGGCTGGTGCGCGAGGCACTGCACGAGCGTGAGCTGTCGCTGACCAGGCTGGCGCCGCATCTGGTCAAGCCGCTGCCGTTCTTGTTCCCGCTGACCCACCGGTGGTGGGAGCGTCCCTACACCGCGGCGGGCATCTTCCTCTACGACAGCCTCGGCGGCGCGAAATCGGTTCCCGCCCAGAAGCATTTGACGCGTGCCGGCGCCCTGCGGCTGAGCCCGGGGCTCAAGCGCAGCTCGCTGATCGGTGGGATCCGCTACTACGACACCGTCGTCGACGACGCCAGGCACACGATGACGGTCGCGCGCACCGCCGCGCATTACGGCGCCGTCGTGCGGTGCTCCACCCAGGCGGTCGCGTTGCTGCGCGAGGGCGACCGGGTGATCGGGGTGCGGGTGCGCGACTCCGAAGACGGCTCGGTCACCGAGGTGCGCGGGCACGTCGTGGTGAACGCGACCGGGGTGTGGACCGACGAGATCCAGGCCCTGTCCAAGCAGCGCGGGCGATTTCAGGTGCGCGCGTCCAAGGGCGTGCATGTGGTGGTGCCGCGGGACCGGATCGTCAGCGACGCCGCCATCATCCTGCGCACCGAGAAGTCGGTGATGTTCATCATCCCGTGGGGCAGCCACTGGATCATCGGAACCACCGACACCGATTGGAATCTCGACCTGGCCCACCCGGCGGCCACCAAGGCCGACATCGACTACATCCTCACCACCGTCAACGCCGTGCTGGCCACTCCGCTCACGCACGCCGACATCGACGGCGTGTACGCGGGGCTGCGGCCGCTGCTGGCCGGGGAGAGCGAGGAAACCTCCAAGCTGTCCCGGGAGCACGCCGTCGCGGTGCCCGCGCCCGGCCTGGTCGCCATCGCCGGCGGTAAATACACCACCTACCGGGTGATGGCGGCCGACGCGATCGACACGGCGGTGCAGTTCGTCCCGGCCCGGGTCGCGCCGTCGATCACCGAAAAGGTCAGCCTGCTGGGTGCCGACGGCTACTTCGCCCTGATCAACCAGGCCGAACACGTCGGCGAACTCGTGGGCCTGCACCCGTACCGGGTGCGTCATCTGCTGGATCGCTACGGCTCGCTGATGGACGACGTGCTGGCGCTGGCCGCCGATCGTCCCGAACTGCTGACCCCGATCAAGGACGCGCCGGGCTACCTGTTGGTGGAGGCGCTGTATGCCGTCGCCGCCGAGGGGGCACTGCATCTCGAGGACATCCTGGCCCGACGGATGCGGGTGTCGATCGAATACCCGCACCGCGGGGTCGACTGCGCCCGCGAGGTCGCCGAGCTGGTGGCGCCCGTGCTGGGGTGGAGCGCCGGGGACGTCAACCGCGAGGTCGCCAACTACACCGCGCGAGTGGAGGCCGAGATCCTGTCGCAGGCTCAGCCCGACGACGTGTCGGCCGACGAGCTGCGGGCCAGCGCGCCCGAAGCGCGCGCCGAGATCCTCGAGCCGGTTCCGCTCAATTGAGTGTGTGGTGAGGCCTGCACCGCTGCCGGTGCGCGACGGATTGGGGCCCGCGCGGGTACGGCTGCATGGCGGTGCGGTGCTGGCCGAGCTGACCACGCGGTTCGGCGAGCAGGCCCGCGCCAAGGTCCTGGCCGGTGAGGTCGTCGACGCCGACGGGGCGGTGATCGACGAGGCGACCGCGCTGCCCGCCGGCGCCAGCGTCTACCTCTATCGCGACCTGCCCGACGAGGTGCCGGTCCCTTTTGAAATCCCGGTGCTGCATCGCGACGACGACATCGTGGTCGTCGACAAGCCGCACTTTCTGGCCACCATGCCCCGGGGCAGCCACGTCGCGCAGACCGCCCTGGTGCGGCTGCGAAGGGAATTGGGATTGCCCGAACTCAGCCCCGCCCACCGGCTCGACCGGCTGACCGCCGGGGTGCTGCTGTTCACCACCCGGCGCGAGGTGCGCGGTGCCTACCAGATGCTGTTCGCTCGCGGCGAGGTGCGCAAGACCTACCTGGCCGGCGCGGCCGTCGATCCGGCGTGTGAGCTGCCCCGCGTGATTCGAAGCCGAATCATCAAGCGCCGTGGCCACTTACAGGCCGTCTGCGAACCGGGCGAGCCCAACGCGGAAACGCTGGTGGAACTTTTATCGCCGGACGGCCGGTACCGGCTGACGCCGCGCACCGGGCGCACCCATCAATTGCGGGTGCACATGGCGTCGCTGGGGCTGCCGATCATCGGTGATCCGTTGTACCCCAATGTGATTGATGTGCCGGCCGACGATTTCAGCACTCCGCTGCGATTACTTGCCCAGCGCATCGAGTTCGACGATCCGTTCACCGGGTCGCGCCGCACGTTCGTCAGCCGCCGAGAAGGAGTCTGGTCATGAGCGAAGAGAACGCACTGGTCATCGTCGCCGGCTATCAGGGCCTCGATGCTGCCCGTCGGGACTTTCAGACGCTGAGCGACCGCGCCAAGGACCGCAGCGTCGCGGTGCGCGACGCGGTGCTGGTCGGCAAGGACGCCGAGGGCAATCGGGTGTTCGTCGACAGCGGCAATCGCCTCGGCCGCCGCGGCGCCAAGTGGGGCGCCGGAGCGGGGCTGGCGGCGGGCCTGCTCTCGCCGGTGTCGGTGGCCACGGCGGCAGTCGGCGCCGCGGCCGGCGCCCTGGCGGGTACGTTCCTGAACCAGAAGATCAAGGGCGGGCTGTCCGACAAGATCGGCGAGCAGATGGCGGCGGACAGCGCCGTGATCATTGTGCTGGCCCCGGGCGAATCCCGGCTGGCGGTCGAGCAGGTGCTGGCCGGCTCGCCGATGAAATCGGTTGCGGAGCTGGAACACTCGACATTGCGCGGCTTCGGCGCGGCGCTCGAAGTTGCGATGGGCAAGTTCAATCCGGACCGCACCCGGCTGCCGATCCCGCAGCGCGGCTTCGGCGGCACGGTGGGACGCACCGTGGCGGAGTCGGTCGGCGACTGGACGATCGTGCCCGGGGCCGCCGCGCCCGACGGCGCGCCGAACGTGCTGATCGTGCTGATCGACGACGCCGGGTTCGGCGGCCCGGACACCTTCGGCGGTGCCATCCGCACCCCGACGCTGTCCCGGCTCGCGCAGAACGGCTTGGCCTACAACCGCTTTCACGTCACCGCGGTGTGCTCGCCGACCCGGGCGGCGCTGCTGACCGGCCGCAACCACCATCGGGTCGGCTTCGGGTCGGTCTGCGAGTTCCCGGGCCCCTACCCGGGCTACTCGACGGCCAAGCCGCGCAGCTGCGCCGCGCTCCCGCGAATCCTGCGCGACAATGGTTATGTCACAGGCGCTTTCGGTAAGTGGCATCTGACCCCGGACAACGTGCAGGGAGCGGCGGGGCCATTCGACAACTGGCCGCTCGGCTGGGGATTCGACCACTTCTGGGGATTCCCGTCGGGAGCGGCGGGCCAGTACGACCCGATCATCAGCCAGGACAACTCCGTCCTCGGGATACCCCAGGGACAAGACGACAAGCCGTACTACTTCCCCGACGATCTCACCGACAAAGCCGTGCAGTGGCTGCACACCGTGCGCGCCGCCAACGCCACCAAGCCGTGGATGATGTACTACTCGACCGGCGCTACCCACGCGCCACACCACGTGTTCGCCGAGTGGGCCGACAAGTACCGGGGCCAGTTCGACGAGGGCTGGGATGTGTACCGGCAGAAAACCTTTGAACGGCAGAAGCAGCTCGGCATCGTTCCCGCAGACGCCGAACTCACCGAGCGGCCCGATCTGTTCCCGGCGTGGGAGAGCCTGTCGCAGACCCAGCGGAAACTCTATGCCCGGCAGATGGAGGTGTTCGCGGGGTTCTCGGAGAACGCCGACTGGAATGTCGGTCGATTGCTTGACGCGATCGACGATCTCGGCGAGTCCGACAACACGCTGGTCTTCTACATCTGGGGCGACAACGGCGCCAGCATGGAGGGCACCAACACCGGTTCGTTCAACGAGATGACGTTCATCAACGGCCTGGACCTCACCGCCGAACAGCAATTGCAGCTGATCGAGCAATACGGCGGGATCGAGGCGCTCGGCGACGAGGACACCGCGCCCCACTTCGCGAGCGCCTGGGCGCACGCCAACAACACCCCGTACCAGTGGGGCAAGCAGATGGGCAGCCACCTCGGCGGCACCCGGGATCCGATGGTGGTGGCCTGGCCCGCCCGAATCCGGCCCGATGCGCAAGTTCGCGACCAGTTCACGCACTGCATCGACATTGCTCCAACGGTGTTGGAGGCCATCGGTTTACCGGAACCGAGCAGTGTCGACGGCTTCGAGCAGGAGCCCATGGACGGCACCAGTTTCATCCACACCTTCGACGATTCGGCGGCCGAAGAGCGGCACACCGTGCAGTACTTCGAGAACTTCGGCAGCCGCGCCCTCTACCAGGACGGCTGGTGGGCCTGCGCCCGGTTGGACAAGGCGCCGTGGGACCTGTCGCCACAGACGATGCAGCGGTTCGCGCCCGGCAACTACAACCCCGACGACGACGTCTGGGAGCTCTACTACCTGCCCGACGACTTCTCCCAGGCCAACGACCTGGCCGCCGAGCGGCCCGACAAGCTCGCCGAGCTGCAACAACTTTGGTGGCAGGAAGCCGAGAACAACCGGGTGCTGCCGCTACTCGGCGGGCTTGCGGTGATGTTCGGTGACCTGCCGCCGCTGCCCACCACTGCGCGATTCACTTTCTCCGGCGGCGTGCAGAACATTCAGCGCGGCCTGGTGCCGCGCATCTTCGGCCGCTCCTACGCGATCGAGGCGCGACTGCACATCCCCGACGAGGGCGCCCACGGTGTGCTGGTCGCCAACGCCGACTTCATGGGCGGGTTCGCGTTGTGGGTCGACGAGGAGCGCAAACTGCACCACACGTATTCGTTCCTCGGGGTCGAGACGTATCGGCAGGTATCGACCGAGGCGCTTCCGGTCGGCGATCTCACCGTGCGGATGCTGTTCGAATCCGCGCAGCCCGTCGTCGGATCCGGTGGACGGGTGACGCTGTGGGCCGACGATCGGTTGATCGGCGAGGGGGAGCTGCCCCAGACGGTGAGCCTGGCGTTCACGTCGTACGCCGTGATGGACATCGGCCGCGACAACGGGTTGGTCGTCGACCGAGATTACGAGGACCAGGCGACGTACGCGTTCACCGGAACCGTCAAAGAGGTCGTCTTCGACCTGATGCCGGTCCCGGTGAACGCCGCGAAGGCGCTACACGAGCACGCGTCCGTCCAAGCGGTCGGACAGGGCGCGGCCGGCTAGCGGTTGTCGCCCGGCAGCACGCGGGTCAAGGCGTCGTTGATGCCCTGGTTGATGCGATCCGCGGCCAGTGGGCTGGCGAATGGGGGCGGTGCCCCGCAGGTACAGGAAAATTGGTTGAACATCGTGTCCGCACCGGCCGGTGCTGCGAGTCCAACCGTGGCGCCGAGAACGATCGCGCCACCGATTATTATCTTCGTGATCATTTGTAAGCCTCCATCTGTTCACCTTTTGTTAAAGTGTACGCAAAGATGGAGACACGACGGCGTCAGCACGCCGTTTTGTGAGAGTTTGTGGCCGTTTCGTTAGGCCGCGGGCGCCGGCGGCGGCGGAGCAGGCTCCGGCGGCGGCTTGTACTGCGGGCAGTAGGCGCGGATGGCCGCGCCGACGAAGTAGCCGGCGTCGTAGTCGGGCAGGCTACTGCTGTTCATCACGTCGATGACGACCTCGTTCGGCGACATGCCTTGTCCCAGGTACTCGCAGACCTTCCGGGCCGCCGCGATCGCGGCTGGGACTGAGTCGTGGGTGATGCCGTCGGAGATCAGCAGTTGGATGAATTTGTCGTCGGCCGCGTCGGCGTGGGCGGCAGGGGCTACGCCTGCGCCGAGCACGCCGAGCGACACGGCGATCGCAACTACAAGTCGGGTGCCCGACGGCACGCGCAGGGGGCCGGGCTTGCCAATTTTCACGTCCCTCATCATCGCTCAAATCGCGATCGTTGCCAATGTGAGCAAGTCTGAGAAGAAGGTGAACATGGCCGTTTTCAGCGTCGGGGGATGGGGTCGGTAATTTGAGCCCATGCCGTACGAACGATGGTTACCGCTGGCGCTGCTGGCGGTCTGTCTGGTCGGCTGCGGCGTGCAACATGTCTCCGCGGCCACGCCGCGCGATCTGACCGGGACGTTTCGTTCCGGCGGCCTGGACCGGACCTACGTAATGCATCTGCCGCCCGGCGATCCCGTCGGTTTGGTGCTCAGCCTGCACGGAGGCGGCGGTAGCGGAAAGGGGCAGAAGGGTCTGACCGACTTCGACGCCGTCGCCGACGCCAACAACCTGCTGGTGGTTTACCCCGACGGTTACGACAAGAGCTGGGCCGACGGCCGGGGTGCGTCACCCGCCGATCGCCGTCACGTCGATGACGTTGGCTTCCTGGTCGGGCTGGCCGACAAGCTGCGCAACGCCTACAACATCGCGCCCGGGCACGTTTTCGTCACCGGAATGTCCAACGGCGGCTTCATGTCCAACAGGCTGGCTTGCGATCGTGCTGATGTTTTTTCGGCGATCGCGCCCGTGGCGGGCACGCTGGGCGTGGGGGTCGCGTGCAATCCGTCGCAGCCGGTTTCGGTGTGGGAGGCGCACGGGACGGCCGATCCGCTGGTGCGTTTCAACGGTGGGGACGTACGCGGTCGCGGTGGGTTGAGCCACTCCATCTCGGTCAAAAGCATGGTGGACAAGTGGCGTTCGGCCGATAGCTGCCAGGGCGACCCCGTGGCGCAGGTATTGCCCAACGTCGGCGACGGCACCGTCGTGCACCGCTTCGATTCCACGGCGTGTGCGGCCGCGACCGAGGTGGTCTTCTATCAAATCGACAACGGCGGGCACACCTGGCCGGGCGGCAAGCAGTATCTGCCCAAGGCGGTCATCGGCCCGACCACGCGCGCGCTGGACGGATCGGAGTCGATCGCGCAGTTCTTCCTGGCGCACGCCCGCGACTAGCGCTGACAGGACGGGCACCAGTAGGCCACTCGCGCGGCGGTGTCGTCGACGTTGATATGCGTGTTGCAGCGACGGCAACTTTGCCCGGCGCGGCCGTAGACCCACAGCTGCCGGCCCGCCCGGGTGTCGCCGGTGGTGCAGCGGTTCCACCGGAAGCGGTTGGCCCACAGCATGTCCCGGGCTCGCGAGACCAAACGGCGCGGGTCGGCGATCGCGCCGACCGGCGCGGTCGGCAGGTGTCCGCTGACGAAACACAACTCGTTGCAGTAGACATTGCCCACCCCGGCCAGCACCCGCTGATCGAGCAACGCCTCGGCGATCGGCCGGTCCTGGTGTGCGACGAGGTTCGCCGCGGCCACCTGGGGATCCCAATCCGGGCCCAGCAGATCGGGCCCCAAGTGCGCGACCGCCTCGCCGTCCTGGTCGCGGTCGAGAATCTCGAGCACGCCCAGGTCCATGCCGACGGCGCGAATATCGTTGGCTTCCAAGATGATACGAGCCCGATGGTCTATCCGCACCGGTCGGCTTCCGACTCGCCAGCTGCCGTCCATTTTCAGATGTGAGTGAATGCTGGCCGGCCCGACTCGGATGAACAGGTGCTTGCCGCGGCTGAGCACTTCGTCCACCACGTTGCCGGTGAGGTCGACGGTGGCGAATTGCGGCACCCGGATGTCGCAGCGGGTCAGCGTCTGCCCGGCCAACTGCTCGGCGAGTACGGCCGCGGTGTGCCAGACGGTGTCACCCTCGGGCATGGTCTCCGGGCCTGGTCACCGCAGCCGCATTCCGCGTGGGGTGCGGGCGAAGCCGGCGTCGGACAGCGCCCCGGCGACCGGACTCGGCCCGCCGGCCAGCGGCTGCAGCGCCGGCACCCCGTCGATGCGTTCGACGAGGATCGAGTCGACGCGTCGCGCGGTGACCAGATCGGCCAGCCCCTGGGCCGCCGCGTGATTGGCGCCGGGATCGTCGGTGAACGTCAGCAGTGACCGCCCGCCGCGCTCGAGGAACCAGGCCAGTTCGCCGTCGACCAGCACCACGAGCGCGCCGGCCTTGCGGCCCGGGCGTGCCGCGTCCGTCGCGGGCCAGGGCAACGCGGCGCCGTACGGGTTCGCCGGGTCGGCCGCGGCCAGCACGACCGCCCGGTATTCGGGCCGCTCCGGGTCGATCCCGTCGAGGTAGCTGCGCAGCCGGTCGACGGTCGAGGCGACGGCGAATTGGGCGCCGCCCAGCGACTCGACGAAGTACCCGCGCTGACACCTGCCCGCCTCTTCGAATGTGCTCAGCACCTTGTAGAGGGTGGCGAATCCGCCCGGCACATTCTCCGCCGTCACCGCGCCTCTGGTCAGGACGCCGTGCCGGTTCAGCAGCAGGTCGGCTTGGTAGTGGGCACGCAGGGTGGAGTCGGGCTCGGGGGCGGGCAGTGCCGACCAGCGCCCGGCCACGCTGGGGTCGGTGGTGCGAGCTTGGGGATGTGCGACGCTGTACCGGCTCAGCCGCGGCGCCCGGCGCGTGCGGTGCGCGGGGGCGGAGCGCTTGCGGGCGCCGGTACCCGTCAGCAGCGCACGCACCGGGGCGAACGTGTCGCCGGTGATCCAGCCGGCCCAGATCAGTTCCCACAGCGCGGCTTTGAGCGCGGTGTCGGAGAGGTCAGGGGCCAGCTGGCGGAAGAAGTACGCGCCGCCGCCGGCCAGCGTCTCGAGGATCGCGCGATGGGTGTCGGTGAAGTCGATCTCGTCGGGTGCCGTCAGGCTCAACGGGGCCGAATCGCTGGCGTGCAGCGCGATCCACCCGTCGCTGCCCGAGATCGACCCGGCGCCCGACCAGGTGACCTCCCCGGCCGCCAGCAGCTCGTCGAGCATCGCGGGCGAATAGTCACGCACCCGCGGTGCCAGCACCAGCGGTTCGAGCGCCGACGCCGGTATCCGAACACCGGCCAGCTGATCGACGACCGACAGCAGCCCGTCGCTGCCGCTGGCGGTGCCCAGCTGATGCCACGCGGGCAGGAACCGCCCGTAGGCGGCGGTGCTGACCGGCTCGACCTGGGCGCGCAGCGCCGCCAGCGAACGGCGCCGCAGAATCCGCAACACGTCGGCGTCACACCATTGTTCGCCGCCGACGCCGCCCACGCCGGAGGCGACCTCGGGAGTGACGAAGTCGCCGCGTACCAGTCGGCCCTCGTTGGCCAGCCGGCCCAGCACGTCGGCCGTCACCCGTAGGCCCAACCCGAACCGGGCGGCCGCCTCGGCCGTGGTGAACGGGGTGCGGGTGCGCGCGTAGCGGCCCAGCAGCTCGCCGAGTGGGTCGGCCACCTGCTCGGTGAACGCGGCCGGGACGCCCAGCGGGACGGCCACGCCGACCGCGTCGCGCAGCCGGCCGACGTCCTCGATGGCCACCCACCAGCTGCGGTCGGCGAACGACACGGTCAGCGCGCGCCGGGCGGCGCGCAGGCCTTCCAGCCAGCCGCCAATATTGATGCCGTCGGCGGCCTCGCAGCGCGCGGCGACCTCGTCTTCGGTCAGCGGGCCCAGCAGCCGCAGCAGGTCCACGACGGCCTCGGCATCGCGGGCGGCCCGGTCGGCGGTCAGATGCTGCAACTGGCGGCCGGTCGCGGCGACGACCTCGGGATCGAGCAATTCGCGCAGTTCCACCCGCCCGAGCAGCTCGGCCAGCAGCGTGCTGTCCAGCGACAGGGCCGCGGCCCGCCGCTCGGCGAGCGGGGAATCGCCCTCGTACATGAACGCGCCGACGTAGCCGAACAACAGCGACGCCGCGAACGGCGATGGCCTGGCCGTTTCGGCCTCGAGCACTCGTACCCGCCGCGCGGCGATGCCGGTCATCAAATCGACCAGTGCCGGTACGTCGTACACGTCCTGCAGGCATTCCCTCACGGTCTCCAGCACGATCGGGAAGTCGGGGTATTTGCGGGCCACTTCCAGCAATTGCGCCGCGCGCTGGCGCTGATGCCACAGCGGCGAGCGCTTGCCCGGGTGCCGGCGCGGCAGCAGCAGCGCGCGCGCCGCGCATTCCCGGAACCGCGACGCGAACAACGCCGAACCGCCCACCTCGGCGGTGACGATAGGGTCGATCTCGTCGGCGTCGAAGACGAAAATCTCTGCGCCGGGCGGGATTTCCTCGAGCGTGTCCGGCAGATGCACGACGATGCCGTCGTCGGAGGCGGTCGGCTTTTCGTCGATGCCGTAGCGTTCGGCCAGCCGCCGGCCCACCGCCAGTGCGAGCGGCCCGTGTACCCGCAGCCCGTACGGCGAGTGCAGGATCACCCGCCAGTCACCCAGCTCGTCGCGGAACCGCTCGACCAGCAGGGTGGTGTCGGTGGGCACCGTCCCGGTGGCGGTCCGCTGGTCGTCGAGCAACACCCATAGGTTATCGGTCGCATAGTCGTTGAAACCCAAAGCGGCACAACGTGTTCCGAACGCTTCCCGATCCAGGTTGGCCAGTTCGCCGGTGAATGCGCCGAGCGCGGCGCCGAGTTCGGCGGGGCGGCCCACGTCGTCGCCGCGCCAGAACGGCAGCCGGGCGGGCAGGCCCGGCGCCGGAATCACTAATACCCGGTCGTGGGTGATCTCGGTGATCCGCCAGCTGGTCGCCCCGAGCGAGATGACGTCGCCGGGACGTGACTCGTAGACCATCTCCTCGTCGAGTTCACCGACCCGCGAAGGCTTTTCGGCCTCGCTGGCCAGGTAGACGGTGAACATCCCGCGATCGGGGATCGCGCCACCGGAGGTGACGGCCAGCCGCTGCGCGCCGGGCCGGGCGGTCAGCGTTCCGGTGTCGCGGTCGTAGACCAGCCGCGGTCGCAGCTCGGCGAATTCGGTGGACGGGTACTTGCCGCTCAAAAGATCCAGGGTGGCCTCGTACACGCTGCGCGGCAGGGTCGAGAACGGCGCGGCCCGCCGCACCGTGTCGAACCACCGGTCGGCGTCCAGCGGCTCCAGCGCGGCCGCCGCGACGGTCTGTTGCGCCAGGATGTCGAGCGGGTTGGCGGGCACCCGCATCGTCTCGATCTGCCCGGCCAGCATCCGTTGCACGGCCACGGCGCAGCTGATCAGGTCGGTGCGGTGCTTGGGGAACAGCACGCCGCGCGAGACCTCACCGACCTGATGGCCGGCCCGCCCGATGCGTTGCAGGCCGCTGGCCACCGACGGCGGCGCCTCCACCTGGATCACCAGGTCGACGGCCCCCATGTCGATGCCCAGTTCCAGGCTGGACGTGGCCACCACCGCCTTGAGCAGTCCGCGCTTGAGGTCCTCTTCGACCAGCGCGCGCTGCTCCTTGCTGACCGACCCGTGGTGGGCGCGGGCCAGCACCGCATCGGCGCCGTAGGTCTGGCCGCTGCCCATGATGTGTGCCGGCGCCCCACCGGGCACCTTGCGATTGGCCTCGGTCGACAGTTCGACGCCGCTGCGTTCGGCGTGAATCTCGTTGAGCCGCGCGGTAAGTCGCTCCGCCAGCCGCCGCGAGTTGGCGAACACGATCGTCGAGCGGTGCGCCTCGATCAGGTCGACCAGGCGGGCCTCGACATCGGGCCAGATCGTGTTGTCGGTCAGGTTGGCCATGTCGGGCACCGGCACCTGCACGGTGAGCTGGAAGGACTTGGCCGACGGGGGAGCCACGATCGTGGTCGGGCGCAGGCCGGACAGGAACCGCGCCAGCTCCTCGGGCGGGCGCACCGTCGCCGACAATCCGATGCGCTGCGCGGGCGGCCCGTCGCGCAGGTCGTCGAGCCGCTCCAGCGACACCGCCAGGTGTGCGCCGCGCTTGCCGGCGGCGATCGCGTGCACCTCGTCGACGATCACCGTCTGGACGCCGGCCAGGGTTTCGCGCGCGGCCGAGGTCAGCATCAGAAACAGCGACTCGGGCGTGGTGATCAGCACGTCGGGCGGGGAGTTGATGAGTTGTCGACGCTGCGCCGGCGGGGTGTCACCCGAGCGGACCCCGACGCTGATCTCGGGTGCGGGCAGACCGTGGCGCTCGGCGATCCTGGTCAGCCCGGCCAGCGGGGTGCGCAGGTTGCGCTCGACGTCGACGGCCAGCGCCTTGAGCGGTGACACGTACAGCACGCGGGTGCCGTGGGGGCACCTCCCGCTTGCGGGGGACGGACGCTCGGCCGGCCCGGCCAAGGAGTCCAGGGCCCACAGGAACGCCGCCAGCGTCTTACCGGATCCGGTCGGGGCGATGACCAGCGTGTTGTTGCCGTCGGCAATGGCGTCCCAGGCTGCCGCCTGCGCGGTGGTCGGGGCGGGAAAGGTGCTACTGAACCACTCGCGCGTGATCGCGCTGAACCGCTCGAGTGCTTCGGTGCTCACCTAGCCATCGTGCCAACAGGCACCGACAAAATGTCTACTGCGGTTGATGACGAGCGGTCGCCATCGCGTGCGCGAGTTCCTCGGGAATCTCGGGCACCCGGGTGATCGCGTCGAGCAGCGTATGCGCGCACGAGTCGGCGAGGCGCTCGGCGCTGGTGGTCGGGTCCATGATGCGCTGGCGGCACAGTTCGAAGGTGAACGCGATCCAGCCGTTGAGGATCACCCGCAGGTCCCGCTCGATATCCGGCTCCAGCTTCGCGCCCGGAACCGCGACCACGACCTCCTGGATGCGGGTCATGATGTGCTCGAGCTGACGGTTCTTGGCGTCGTCTTCGACGCCGAGCAGAACCGGGTCGGACCGGCCCAGGCCGACGTAGGCCGCCCAGGCGGCTTCCGGGTTCTGTTCGTGGTAGGCCATGTAGGCCAGCACGCCCATCCGCGCCTCTTCGAACATCGTCAGCCCGGCCATCGGCTCTTTGTTGGTGGCTTCGTAGAGCCGGTCGGCTTCGTCCTTGACGACCGCGGCGAAAAACGCTCGCTTGTCCGGGAAGTAGTGATACATCAGAGCGCGGGAGACGCCCGCACGCTCGGCGATCTCGTCAATGCGGACCTCGTCGTAGGGCCGCTTCCCGAAGACTTCCGCCCCTAACGCAAGCAGTTCGGCGCGCCGATCCTCGGGGGACAGCCGCCTCCTAGCCGTTGGCATGTGTCAGATAGTACTCACGAAGGGGCAGCGATAATTCAGACTGCGTTTATCCGAACTCCACGCCTTGCGCCAACGGCAGCTCGCTGGAGTAGTTGACGGTGTTGGTGGCACGTCGCATGTAGGCCTTCCATGCGTCCGACCCGGATTCCCGTCCGCCGCCGGTTTGCTTCTCGCCGCCGAACGCACCACCGATTTCGGCCCCCGACGTGCCGATATTGACGTTGGCGATACCACAATCGGAGTCGTTCAGGAATCGCTCGGCCTCACGCAGGTCGGTGGTGAAGATGGCCGACGAGAGCCCTTGCGGCACGCCGTTGTTGAGCGCGATCGCCTCGTCCAGGTCGTCGTAGGTCAGCACGTAGAGGATCGGCGCGAACGTCTCGGCCGCCACGATGTCGGTCTGTGCGGGCATGCGCACCACGGCCGGCGCGACGTAGTAGGCGCCGGGGTGCTCGGCGGCCATGGCGTCCTGGTGCTCGCCGCCGAAGACCTTGCCGCCGTCGGCGCGCGCCTGTTCCAGCGCGCCCACCATGTCGCGGTAGGCGGTCTCGTGAATCAGCGGGCCGATGAGCGTGTCGGGTGCCGACGGGTCGCCGATCGGCAGTTGCGCACAGGCCGACACCACCCGCGCAACGACGTCGTCGGCCACCGAGCGATGCACGATCAGCCGGCGCAGGCTGGTGCAACGCTGACCGGCGGTACCGGCGGCGGCGAAGACGATGGCGCGCACCGCCAGGTCCAGGTCGGCCGACGGCGTCACGATCGCCGCGTTGTTGCCGCCCAGCTCCAGCAGCGTCCGCCCGAAACGCGCGGCCACCCGCGGACCGACCTGCTGACCCATCCGCACCGAACCGGTCGCGGATAACAGCGCGACCCGCGGGTCGTCGACCAGCCGCACGCCCAGGTCGCGATCGCCCAGCACCAGCCCGCTCACCGCGGGTGGCGCGCCGACGTCGGCGGCGGCCCGGCTGATCAGCGCCTGACACGCCAGCGCCGTCAACGGCGTCAGCTCCGAGGGCTTCCACACCACCGTGTCCCCGCAGACCAGGGCCACCGCGGTGTTCCACGCCCAGACCGCGACCGGGAAGTTGAACGCGGTGATCACGCCGACCACGCCGAGCGGATGCCAGGTCTCGGCCAACCGGTGGCCGGGACGCTCCGAGGCGATGGTCCGGCCGTAGAGCTGGCGCGACAGGCCGACGGCGAACTGGCAGATGTCGATCATTTCCTGCACTTCGCCCAGGGCTTCGGAGGTGATCTTGCCGACCTCGAGGGTCACCAGCGTCGCGAGGTCGTTCTTGTGTTCGGCGAGCAGTTCGCCGAGCCGGGCCACCAGCGCACCGCGCACCGGTGCCGGGGTGTTGCGCCACGTCGCAAACGCCGCGGCCGCCGCGGCGATGGCGTGCTCGGCCTCTTCATCGGAGGTGGGTGTGACGGTGAAAAGCACCTCACCGGTGATCGGCGTGCCGGCCGCCAGGCCGGGCTCGCCGGGCTCGCCGAGGGCGACATCCGCGCCGCATGCCTGCAGGGCCTGACGTGCCCGGTCCCGCAACTCATCATGGGTCGTCACGCCGATGCCTCCTCATAGAGAGCGTAGGGGTCATGGATATGGTGGCCGATCGCCCCGGCCAGCCACTCGGCGTCGTATCCAGAATCGTCGATGCCGTTGGCTGCCCGGGCGTCGCGGTCCAGGTTGGACCGGAAGATGCCGGCCGCCGAGGCGGGCAGGAAGTCTTCGTAGACGATCGGTGCCGCCGGGTCACCGCCGCGGTAGTACGCCAGCCGCTGCGCGGCCATCGCCGTGTCGGTCGACGGGAAGTAGTCGCCCCAGACCCGGGCGGGATCATCGGCGGCCATCGCCGCGTCGTAGCGCTCGCGCCCGCGCGGGGTCAGCGCCACCCCGCGTGCCTCGACCTCACCGAAGCGCACCCGCAGACTCCCCGAGCTGACGGAGCCGTCCCGGCCGCGAAACAGGCATGGTTCGGCGAGGGCGCGAAATGACGTCTGGCGCAACAACACCGCGGGCCCGTCGGTGCGGGGCGGGCCCTGGATGGCATCGATCATCGTGATGCCGAGCCCGGTCATCCGCCGATACAGCTCGTCGATGTCGAGCACGCGCGGCGTCAGGTGGTTGATGTGGGTGGAACACACCCCCGCGATGTCGGCGGCCACCGCGGAGACCCGCGACAGCTCGTCGTACCAGGACTTGTTGATCGGTTCGCGCGACAGCGCGAACGCGCCCACCGCGGCGGCGACGAACGCGTCGGCCTCCTCGGCCTCGCAGGCGCCCTCGGCGGCGATGAACCGGGCCCGATCGAGCAGCGCGGGGTCGAATAGCCGCCGGCGCGCGATGAACGTCTCGACGCGGGTGCGCAGGTCTGGATCGAAGTACCGCGCATCGCGGGTTGCCAGCATCGACGTGAATACCCGAAAAGGATTGCGCGCCAGCTCGTTTGCGTCGATGGGCCGAAAAGCCGTCGATACCACCGGAATTGGCGAGGCCGCCGATCGCAGGTCGTAGTAACCGACCGGCAGCATGCCGAACGCGGCGAACAAGTCGGCGACGGCGGCCAGCTCGGCCGGGCTGCCCACCCGGATGGCGCCGTGCCGTTCGGCGGTGACTCGCGCCAAGGAGCCGAGCCGTTCGGCGCCCGGATGGCGTGCCGCGTAGTCGGCGTTGACCTGCCCGCTGACCTCGACCAGGGTGCCGTAGGCGGGCACCTCGCCCGCATACATGGCCGACAGCCCCGCCGCGAAGCGCTCGCGAAGCTGCCAGGTCACCAGCCGCTTGGCGGGGCTCATGGATAATTCCCGGCCATGAGTGAGTCGCTCGACGACATCGACCGGATCCTGCTGCGCCGGCTGGTCGCGGACGGACGCGCGACGCTGGCGGACCTGGCCGCGAGCGCCGGGCTGTCGGTCTCGGCGGTCCAGTCCCGGGTGCGCCGGCTGGAGGCGCGCGGCGTGGTCTCGGGGTACTCCGCGCGGATCAACCCCGAGCCGGTCGGGAACCTGCTGTCGGCGTTCGTGGCCATCACTCCTCTAGATCCTTCCCAACCCGATGATGCGCCCGCCCGGCTGGCGCACATCGAGGAGATCGAGGCGTGCCACTCGGTGGCCGGCGAGGAAAGCTACGTCCTGCTGGTGCGCGTCGCGTCCGCGCGGGTGCTCGAGGATCTGCTGCAGCGAATCCGGACCACGGCGAACGTCCAGACCCGCAGCACCATCATCCTCAATACATTTTACAGTGATCGCCAACACATACCGTAAAAGTTACGGCAATGGCGTCATAATTCCGTAAAAACTGAGCTAGCATATCCGGTATGACTGCCGTCCTGAACTCCCTTGCGCTGACCGGCGTGCAGCCCGAACCCGACCGCGTCCATCAGGTGCTGTCGCGCAGCATGCTGGTCGATGGTTTCGATTTCGTGCTCGACCTGACCCGGTCGTCGGGGTCGTATCTGGTCGACGCCCGCGACGGCCGGCGCTACCTCGACATGTTCACCTTCTTCGCCTCGTCGGCGCTGGGGATGAACCACCCGGCCCTGGCCGACGACGGCGAGTTCCGCGCCGAACTCACCGAGGCCGCGCTGAACAAGCCGAGCAACGCCGACGTGTACACGGTGGCAATGGCCGGCTTCGTCGAGACCTTCGCGCGGGTGCTGGGCGACCCGGCGCTGCCGCATTTGTTCTTCGTCGACGGCGGCGCACTGGCGGTGGAGAACGCGCTCAAGGTCGCCTTCGACTGGAAGAGCCGGCATAACGAGCGCCGCGGCCTCGATCCCGAGCTCGGTACCCGGGTGCTGCATCTGCGCGGTGCCTTCCACGGCCGCAGCGGCTACACGCTGTCGCTGACCAACACCAAGCCGGTCACCGTGGACCGCTTCCCGAAGTTCGACTGGCCGCGCATCGACGCGCCCTATCTGCGGCCGGGCACCGATATGGACGCCGCCGAAGCCGAGTCGCTGCGCCAGGCCCGCGCGGCATTCGAGGCCCACCCACACGACATCGCCTGCTTCATCGCCGAGCCGATCCAGGGCGAGGGCGGCGACCGTCACTTCCGCCCGGAGTTCTTCGCCGCGATGCGCGAGTTGTGCGACGAAAACGATGCGCTGCTGATCTTCGACGAGGTGCAGACCGGCTGCGGCTTGACCGGAACCCCTTGGGCCTACCAGCAATTGGGCGTGCAGCCCGATGTGGTGGCGTTCGGCAAGAAGACACAGGTGTGCGGGGTGATGGCCGGCGGGCGGGTCGACGAGATCGCCGACAACGTCTTCGCGGTCTCCTCCCGGATCAACTCGACGTGGGGCGGCAATCTGACCGACATGGTGCGGGCGCGCCGCATCCTGGAGGTCATCGAGGCCGACGGGTTGTGCGACCGCGCCGCCCAGCAGGGCCGCTACCTGCGCGGCTTGCTGGCCGAACTCGCCGACGAGTTCCCGGCGTTGGTGTCCGACCCCCGCGGCCGCGGCCTGATGTGCGCCTTCAGCCTGCCGACCACCGCCGATCGTGACGAGTTGATCCGCCGGCTATGGCACCGCGGGGTGATCGTGTTGCCCGCCGGGCAAGACGGCGTTCGATTCCGCCCCGCGCTGACGGTGTCGCGGGCAGAAATCGAAGTGGCCATCGCGGCGGTTCGTGACGTGCTGAAAAACGGGTAACTAATCCTTTGTTGCCGACGAAAGACTAAGCACAGTCAGCACACGGGATACGAGGTTCTCAAATGCCGAAAGCAGATGAGCGATCACGGGGCGATCGCCTGGGTCAGGAAGACGGCGAGGTGCGCGCCGCCATCCGCTTTGCCGTCTTGGCGACGGCCGCGGGGGTCGGGTTCGTCGTCATGGCCGCCTTGTGGGTCAGTACCTGCCCGGGAACAGCCGTGGACACGGTGGCCTGCGGTGCCCCGCAGCGAACGCTGCTGGCCATCGGGGGACCGCTGATCCTGTTGGCCGGCGGGCTGTGGGCGTTTGTGCGCACCTACCGCGTCTGGCGCATCGAGGGCACCTGGTGGGGATGGCACGGCGCGGGCTGGTTTTTGCTGACGCTGACGATCATCACGGTCTCGATGGGTGTTTCGGCAATTGCCGGCCCGGTGCTGGCTCTGTAACAATCAATGGGTGCGACCGTAGGAGCAGCCATGGGAGACACCTATCGCGATCCCGTCGACCATTTGCGGACGACGCGGCCACTCGCCGGCGAATCACTGATCGACGTACTGCACTGGCCCGGATACCTGATGGTGGTCGCCGGTTTGGTCGCGGTCTGCGGAAGCCTTGCGGCCTTCGGCACCGGACATCAGGACGAGGGCATGACCGCAGGTGTGACGGCGATAGTCGTCACGCTGGCGGGCCTGGTGTGGCTGGCTGTCGAGCACCGGCGGGTGCGCCGGATTTTCAATCGCTGGTACCTCGACCATCCCGACGTGGCCAGGCAATCGCCCGACAGTTAGCACTCGCGCCGCTCACCCCGAAACTCGTGGGTTATGCGCTCCCTCGAGTGGGTATCACGTCTAAACCATGATGAGCGCCTGCCGATGATCTTGCGCGCGGCGCCTACCCCATCATGGGGGACAGAATCATGAAAGCACCGACGTAGATACTTACTGCGATGACGATCAGAAGGACCAGGGTGAATCCGGCAATGAAGGCGATGCGCGCGAGCGTGCGTGTCTGGGGTCTGCCGGTGGTGTCTGGCGCTAACGGATGGGCTGTCGCGTCCAATGGCGCGCTCCAAAGCGAGGGGTAGTGTGAGCCAAACGTTGCCGGGAGACCATATGACCGATAGTGGATTGCGCGCTGACAAGCGTGAACGCGGCCTGAGAGCCGTTGAACTGCATGTTGCTGCGCGCCTGGAGAACCTGGCGATGCTGCGCACGCTAGTGGGCGCGATCGGCACCTACGAAGATCTCGATTTCGACGCCGTCGCGGATCTGCGGCTCGCGGTCGACGAGGTGTGCACCCGGTTGATCCGGTCGGCCACTCCGGACGCGACGCTCATCGTGGTGGTCGACCCGCGCGAAGACGAGTTGGTGGTCGAGGCTTCCGCCGCCTGCGACACCCACGACGTGGTGTCGCCCGGCAGCTTCAGCTGGCATGTCCTGACGTCACTGGCCGACGATGTCCAGACTTTCCACGACGGGCGTGAACCCGGCGAAACCGGCAGCGTATTCGGGATCACACTGACGGCGCGACGGGCGGCCGCTAGCCGGTGACAGCGCAAGCTGGCGGCGGTTCGGGCTCATCACGCCCAAACGAATACGCCGATGTTCCGGATATGTTCCGTGAGCTGGCCACGATCTCGGCTGACTCGGCGGAGTTCCAGCGTCAGCGGGACAAGATCGTGGAGCGGTGTCTGCCGCTGGCCGATCACATCGCCCGCCGGTTCGAGGGCCGCGGCGAGCCGCGCGACGACCTGGTTCAGGTCGCGCGGGTCGGTTTGGTCAACGCCGTGGTGCGCTTCGACGTCGAGACCGGATCGGACTTCGTGTCGTTCGCGGTGCCCACGATCATGGGTGAGGTTCGCCGGCACTTTCGGGACAACAGCTGGTCGGTCAAGGTGCCACGGCGCCTCAAGGAGCTGCATCTGCGGCTCGGCAGCGCCACCGCCGAACTGTCGCAACGCCTCGGGCGGGCGCCTACCGCAACCGAACTCGCCGCCGAGCTGGAAATGGACCGCGCCGAGGTCGTCGAGGGCCTGGTGGCGGGCAGCTCCTACAACACCCTGTCCATCGACAGCGGTGGCGGCGGCGGCGACGAAGAGGACGCCCGCGCCATCGCCGACACGTTGGGCGATGTCGACGCCAGCATCGATCGCATCGAGGACCGCGAGTCGCTACGGCCATTGCTGGAGAGCCTGCCCGAGCGGGAGCGAACGGTGTTGGTGCTCAGGTTCTTTGAGTCGATGACGCAGACGCAGATCGCCGAGCGAGTCGGCATCTCGCAGATGCACGTCTCGCGGCTGCTGGCTAAATCGCTAACGCGCCTGCGCGACCAGTTGGAGTAGCGGCCGCGCGCCAGTCCACGCGACCGGCTCCAGCAGCGGCTCCGCACCCGGCGTCGTCACCGGCAGCGTGCCGTCGGGGTCGCAGACCCGCAACAGCCGCCGGACCGCGGGGCTCGGCACCATCGCCCAGTTCACCTGGGCGCCCGAGCACACCACGTTGATCCGGTGCAGCGCTGAAAAGCCAGCTGTACCAATGAAATCCAGCTCACGCAGGTCGAGGATCACTCGCCTGGCACGCCGCGCATTGCGCTCAACGTAGCTGGCGAGCTGATCCGAGTTCGCGGCGTCGAGCTCGCCGTCGACCGTGATGACCGTGCCCGCCACGCTCGAAAGAGCGCTGAATTGGGCCGTTCGGCATTGTTGCCACGATTGGGCCACAGACATCGCTTCACTCCCTCAACCGAGGATCGGTGTGAGTACTACGCCAACGGCTGCAACGGAGGGAATTCGCCTTCCGCGCGGCGCTGACGTGGTCCGGGCGGCTGTGAACTCAACCTGACCGCAACCCTACCCCCGGTGCCGGAGACCGACAACGTTTCGAGCTGATTCCCAGGAAGCCTGGTCAGCAGCTATTTGATCTCGGCGAGCACCGTGCCCTGAGTGATGGCAGCGCCCGCCTCGACCGCGAGGCCGGTGATGGTGCCCTCCTTGTGCGCGGTGACCGGGTTCTCCATCTTCATCGCCTCGAGGACCACCACCAGATCACCGACGGCGACCTGCTGTCCTTCCTCGACAGCGACCTTGACCACGGTGCCCTGCATCGGCGCGGTGACCGCGTCACCCGAGGCCGCCGCACCGCCGTGCGCACCGCGCTTGCGGGGCTTCGGCTTCTTGCGGACGACGCCGGCCGGGTCGGCGGCCGCGCCGTTGGACAGCGCCAGATCGCCGGGCAGCGACACCTCGAGCCGACGGCCGTCGACCTCGACGACCACCTTCTGCCGCGGCCGTGTCTCGTCCTCGTCGAGGGGCTCGCCGCCGGTGAACGGCTCGATGGTGTTGTCCCACTCGGTCTCGATCCAGCGGGTGTGCACCGTGAAGCTGTTGCCGTCACCGATGAACGCCGGGTCGGACACCACGGCACGGTGGAACGGGATGACGGTGGCCAGGCCCTCGACGTGGAATTCGTCCAGCGCGCGCCGCGAGCGGGCCAGCGCCTCCTCGCGGGTGGCGCCGTACACGATCAGCTTGGACAGCATCGAGTCGAACTGGCCGCCGATCACCGAGCCGGCCTCGACGCCGGAATCCAGCCGGACACCGGGGCCGCTGGGGGTGTCGTACCGGGTCACCGGACCGGGCGCGGGCAGGAAGCCGCGTCCGGCGTCCTCGCCGTTGATCCGGAACTCGATCGCATGCCCGCGCGGCGTCGGGTCTTCGGTGATGTCGAGCTTGTCGCCGTTGGCGATCTTGAACTGCTGCAGCACCAGGTCGATGCCCGCGGTCTCCTCGGTCACCGGGTGTTCGACCTGCAGACGGGTGTTGACCTCCAGGAAGGAGATCAGGCCGTCCTGGCCGACCAGGTACTCGACGGTGCCGGCGCCGTAGTAGTGGGCTTCCTTGCAGATGCGCTTGGCCGATTCGTGGATCTCCTTGCGCTGCGCGTCGGTGAGGAACGGCGCGGGCGCCTCCTCGACCAGCTTCTGGAAGCGGCGCTGCAGCGAGCAGTCGCGGGTGCCGGCGACGACGACGTTGCCGTGCGTGTCGGCGATCACCTGGGCCTCGACGTGGCGCGGCTTGTCCAGGTAGCGCTCGACGAAGCACTCGCCGCGACCGAATGCCGCGACGGCCTCCCGGGTGGCCGACTCGAACAGCTCGGGGATCTCCTCGATGGTGCGGGCCACCTTCATGCCGCGGCCACCGCCACCGAAGGCCGCCTTGATCGCGACCGGTACGCCGTACTCCTTGGCGAAGGCGACCACCTCGTCGGCGTCCTTGACCGGGTCGGGGGTGCCGGGCACCAGCGGGGCCTGCGCGCGGGCGGCGATGTGGCGGGCGGTGACCTTGTCACCGAGGTCGCGGATCGACTGCGGGCTGGGCCCGATCCAGATCAGGTTCGCGTCCAGCACCGCCTGGGCGAAGTCGGCGTTCTCCGACAGGAAGCCGTAGCCCGGGTGGATCGCGTTGGCACCGGACTTCGCTGCCGCGTCGAGAATTTTGGCGAAGTCCAGGTACGACTCGGCGGAAGTCTGACCACCCAGGGCGAACGCCTCGTCGGCCAGGCGCACGTGGGGCGCCTCGGCGTCGGGCTCGGCGTACACCGCCACGCTGGACAGGCCCGCGTCGCGGGCCGCCCGGATCACCCGGACAGCGATTTCGCCGCGGTTGGCGACGAGCACCTTGGAGATCCTTGAGCTGGCGTGACTGGCCACTGCGCCTCCTGTGTTGGCCTATCGGCAGAGATTTTTCTGCGTGCGTCTCTAAGAGAATTTCTTACAACGATTTCGGGGGAAGTCTAAGCGCCGCGCCGCCGGGCCGATGAGGCGGTGTCGGTATTCGGGGGTTACTCGGCGGTATCTCGCAGCCGCCGTTTGATGCGGGCCAGCATCGCCGACATGCCCCGCAATCGCAGCGGGCTGATCAGAGCGGCCAAGCCCAGCTCGCTGTAGAAATCTTCGGGCACCGCCAGGATGTCGGCGGCGGGTTGCTCGTCGAGGCCGGCGGCCAGGATCGAGGCAAATCCGCGGGTGGTCGGCGCTTCGGCGGGAGCGCTGAAATACAGCCGCACCCGATTCCGGTCGTGCGCGTCGACATGCAAGAACAGCGGCGACTGGCACTCGGGAACCGGCTCCATCGCCGCTTCGGCCAGATCGTCAGGCAGGTCCGGCAGGTCGTCGGCGAACTCCAGCAAAAGCTTCAGTTTGTCCTGACCCTGCACTTCGGCGAAGTCGGACACCACCTCGGCTAGGGCAGCGGGCAGAGTCATCGGGCGGGTACTGCTCCCGGTGCCTGTCCTGGTTCCGAGCCCGCGACGATCGGCACCCGCACGGTGTTGCCCCACTCGGTCCAGGACCCGTCGTAATTGCGGACGCCGGGCTTGCCCAGCAAGTGGGTGAGCACGAACCAGGTGTGGCTGGACCGCTCGCCGATGCGGCAGTAGACGACGGTCTTGTCGTCCGGCTGCAGGAAGCTGTACAGCTCCTCGAGCTCCTCGCGGCTGCGGAACCGGCCGCTGTCGTCGACCGCTTTGCCCCACGGGATCGACCGGGCGGTGGGGATGTGGCCGGCGCGCAGCGCGCCCTCTTCGGGATAGTCGGGCATGTGGGTGCGTTCGCCGGTGTACTCGTCGGGCGAGCGCACATCGATCAGCGGCTGGCTGCCCAGGATGTCCAGGACGTCGTCCTTGTAGGCGCGGATCGGTGCGTCGTTGCGCGCGACGACGGGATAGCCCGTCGAGGTCTTGGTCGGCACCTCGAGGCTGGTGTCCCGTCGCTCGGACAGCCACAGGTCACGCCCGCCGTTGAGCAGCCGCACATCCGGGTGGCCGAACAACGTGAAGACCCACAGCGCGTAGGCCGCCCACCAGTTGCTCTTGTCGCCGTAGATCACGACGGTGTCGTCGCGCGAGATGCCCTTGCGGTCCATCAGTTCCGCGAACTGCGCGCCGTCGATGTAGTCGCGGACCCGCGGGTCGTTGAGGTCGGTGTGCCAGTCGATCTTGACCGCGCCGGGGATATGGCCGACGTCGTAGAGCAACACGTCCTCGTCGGATTCGACGATCGCCAGACCGGGCGAGCCCATGTGGCCGGACAACCAGTCGGCGGTGACTAAGCGTTCGGGATGGGCGTAGCCCGACAGCGTCGGGCTTGCATCGGGGGGTAGCGGCACACGGCAAAGCCTACCCAGCGCCCATCGGGGTGCCGACGTTTCCTGCCCACAGTGCCGCGATGGACAGGCCCGCGCGGCGCAGCAGCGTGCGGGTCAGCGGCAATCCGATTCCCACCACCGCCGACGGGTCGCCGTCGACACCGTCGATGAACCATCCGCCCAGGCCGTCCAGGGTGAACCCGCCGGCGACGCGCAACGATTCCCCGTCGGCCAGGTACGCCTCCAGGTCGTCGGGCTCGGGTCTTCCGAAATGCACTGTGGTGACTGATGTTTGCGCTTCACAGTGCACAATGTTGTTGTCCTGCAACCGGATAACGCAGTGGCCGGTATAGAGCTGACCGGCGCGCCCGGCCATCGAACCCCAGAGTTGGCGTGCGGCGGCGATGGACTCCGGTTTACCGCACAGCCGGCCGTCGAGATACAGCATCGAATCACAGCCGATGACAACACAATCCGCCGCGACGGTGGCTTCCAGTTCGCTGGCCACCTGCTCGGCCTTGGCTTGAGCCAGCGCGCAGACCGCGTCACCGGGCGAGGCGTTGGGTCCCAGATCGGCGATCAGGCGATCCTCGTCGACGCCGGAGACGACGACCAGTGGTTCGATCCCCGCCTGGCGCAGCACCTTGAGGCGGCCGCTCGAGGCCGACCCGAGTACCACCCGGGTCATCGCCGCATGTGGACGCGTTCCTGCAGGGTGATTCGCTGGTAGTTGCTGATTGCGTAGCGCAGCCGGTCGACCGGCAGCCCCCAGCGCGTGCTCTCGGGCTGCTCCGGCTGCGCGCCGCCCCCGGCGCTGCCCAGCACGGTGATCAGCGCGGCCAGCTCCGGGGCGGTGGGACGGCCCCGCAGAATCCGGATGTGCGGCGCATGCGGGGTGTCGGCCGCCTCGGTGGTCTCGTCGCTCATAGGGGAATGTTCCCGTGCTTCTTAGGCGGCAGGTGGGAGATCTTGCGTTCCAGCAGGCGCAGCGCCGTGGCGATGTAACCGCGGGTGTGCGACGGCGGGATGACCGAGTCGACGTATCCGCGCTCGGCCGCGACGTACGGGTTGACCAGCGTGTCCTCGTACTCCTGCTGCAGCTGCAGCCGCAGCTCGTCGACGTCGCGGCCTTCCTTGGCGGCTTCCTTGAGCTGCTGGCGGTAGACGAAGCCGACCGCACCGGAGGCACCCATCACCGCGATCTGCGCGGTCGGCCAGGCCAGGTTGACGTCGCAACCCATGTCCTTGGAACCCATCACGCAGTAGGCGCCGCCGTAGGCCTTGCGGGTGATGACGGTGATCTTCGGGACGGTCGCCTCGCCGTAGGCGAACAGCAGCTTGGCCCCGCGCCGGATGATGCCGTTGTATTCCTGGCCGGTGCCCGGCAGGAAGCCCGGCACGTCCACCAGCATGATGATCGGGATGTTGAAGCAGTCGCAGGTTCGCACGAACCGGGCTGCCTTCTCCGAGGCGTTGATGTCCAGGCAGCCCGCGAACTGAGTGGGCTGGTTGGCCACGATCCCGACCGGCCGGCCGTCGACCCGGCCGAAGCCGACGACGATGTTCTGCGCGTAACCGCCCTGAACTTCCAGAAACTCGTCGTCATCGAGGATGCGGGTGATCACCTCGTGCATGTCGTACGGCTGGTTGGGCGAGTCCGGGATCAGGGTGTCCAGCTCGAGGTCCTCGTCGGTGAGGTTCTCCTCGATCGGGCCGTCCGGAGCCGGCACGGCGAACCGGGGCGGGTCGGTGAAGTTGTTGGGCGGCAAGTAGCTCAGCAGGTCGCGGACCCAGTCGAAGGCGTCCTGTTCGCCGGAGGCGACGTAGTGCAACGTGCCCGACTTGGCCATGTGGGTGTGGGCGCCGCCGAGTTCCTCCATCGTGACGTCCTCGCCGGTGACGGTCTTGATGACGTCGGGCCCGGTGATGAACATCTGGCTGGTCTGGTCGACCATCACGACGAAGTCGGTCAGGGCGGGGGAGTACACGTGCCCACCGGCCGCGGCGCCCATGATCAACGAGATCTGCGGGATGACGCCCGACGCCAGGATGTTGTTGCGGAAGATGCGGCTGTACAGACCCAGCGAGACGACGCCTTCCTGGATCCGCGCGCCGGCGCCGTCGTTGATGCCGATCAGCGGGCGGCCGGTCTTGATGGCCAGTTCCTGCACTTTGACGATCTTCTCGCCGTACACCTCGCCGAGGCTGCCGCCGAACACCGTGGCGTCCTGGCTGAAGATGCACACGTCGCGACCCTCGATGGTGCCGTAGCCGGTGATCACGCCGTCGCCCAGCGGCCGGTTGCTTTCCAGCCCGAAGTTGGTGCTGCGGTGCTTGGCCAGCGCATCGAGCTCGACGAACGAGTCGTCGTCGAGCAGCGCGAGGATGCGCTCGCGGGCGGTCAGCTTGCCCTTGGCGTGCACCTTCTCGACGGCCTCTTCGCCCACCGGATGCAGCGCCTCTTCGCGGCGCTTGTGCAGCTCGGCCAGCTTGCCCGCGGTGGTGTGGATGTCGACGGTGTGCTCGGCAGCGGGTTCCGCGGTGTGGTCGGTAACGCTTGTCATGGGAGTCGATGTTACGGGCGCAGATAGGCTGCGCTGACTATGGGCACGGTGGAATGGAGTGAAGAGCACGACGTGCTGGTCGCGGGCTCCGGCGGCGGCGGTGTCACGGGTGCGTACACGTCGGCGCGTGAGGGCCTCGACGTGCTGCTGGTCGAGGCGACTGACAAATTCGGCGGGACGACGGCGTACTCCGGCGGGGGCGGCGTGTGGTTCCCGTGCAATCCCGTGCTCATCCGCGCCGGCATGGACGACGACTCCATCGAGGACGCGCTCACCTACTACCGGGCCGTGGTCGGCGAGCGCACGCCCCGCGAACTCCAGGAGACGTTCGTTCGCGGCGGCGCGCCGCTGATCGAGTACCTGGAGCTCGACCCGATCCTGAAGTTCGTGCCGTTGCCGTGGCCCGACTACTACGGCAAGGCGCCGAAGGCGCGCCTGGACGGTCAGCGCCACATCGCCGCGAAGCCCTGGAAGGTGGCCGCCGCGCCGGAATTGCGCGACGCGATCCGCGGGCCACTGGACACCGACCGGCTCGGTGCCGAGACCCCGTCCGACTACTACCTCGGCGGCCGCGCGCTGATCGCGCGTTTCCTCAAGGCGATCGAGCAGTACCCGACCGCATCGTTGCGACGCGACACCGCGTTGGTCGAGCTGGTGGTGTCCGACGGCGAGGTAACCGGAGCGATCGTCGAGACGGCCGGCGAGCGCCGGGCGATCCGCACCCGATTGGGTGTGCTGCTGGCCGCCGGCGGGTTCGAGGCCAACGAGGAGTTGCGCCGCGAATACGGCGTGCCGGGCGTGGCGCGAGACACCATGGGAGGCCCGGGAAGTCGCGGTCTGGCGCTGCGGGCCGGCATCGCCGCGGGCGCGGACACCGACCTGCTGGATCAGGCCTGGTGGTCACCGGGCATGACCCATCCCGACGGTCGCTCGGCGTTCGCGTTGTGGTTCACCGGCGGCATCTTCGTCAACCAGCACGGCAGCCGGTTCGTCAACGAGTCCCGGGCCTACGACCGGGCCGGGCGCGAGATCATCGCGCAGCTGCAGGACGGCTCAATGTCGTTGCCGTACTGGATGATCTACGACGACAAGGAAGGCGAGGTGCCGCCGGTCAAGGCCGCCAACGTGTCCATCGTCGAGACGCAGAAGTACGTCGATGCCGGGCTGTGGCACACCGCCGACACGCTCGAGGAGCTGGCCGCCAAGATCGGGGTGCCCGGTGACGCGCTGGTCGCAACGGTGGCCCGGTTCAACGGTTTTGCCGCCTCCGGTGTCGACGAGGACTTCGGCCGGGGTGACGAAGCTTTCGATCGCGCCTTCTCGGCGGGCGCGTCGCCGCTGGTGCCCGTCGACTCACCGCCGTACCACGCCGCGGCGTTCGGCATTTCCGATCTGGGCACCAAGGGCGGCCTGCGCACCGACGCCGCGGCGCGGGTGCTCGACACCTCCGGCAACCCCATCCCCGGTCTGTACGCGGCGGGTAACACGATGGCCGCGCCCAGCGGGCTGGCGTATCCGGGCGGGGGCAACCCGATCGGGACCAGCATGCTGTTCAGCCACTTGGCCGCGCTGGACATGCGAGACCGGCGCCGCTGAGCGCCGGCCCTCTAGGCTGGGTCCAGTGACAGACCGAGATCAGCTCCGAACGCCATTGGATGCGGCCGCCCTGCGCGCCGAGCTCGTCGGGACCGGATTGGGTTGGCGGCGACTCGAAGTCGTCGAGCAGACCGGTTCCACGAATGCCGATCTGCTGGCCCGCGCGGCGGCCGGCACCGACATCGCCGGGGCGGTGCTGATCGCCGAACATCAGACCGCCGGTCGCGGGCGGCACGGCCGCGGCTGGACGGCTTCGCCGCGGGCACAGATCACGATGTCGGTCGCGGTGAGCGTCGTCGACGTCCCGGTCACCGGGTGGGGCTGGCTGCCGCTGGCCACCGGTGTGGCGGTGGTCGACGCCGTGGCCCCGCTACTGCAACCGACCGGGGTGGAACTGGGCCTCAAGTGGCCCAACGATGTGCTGGCCGGTGGTGGCAAGCTGGCCGGAATCCTGGCCGAGGTCGCGCGGCCGGTCGTGGTAATTGGCTTGGGGCTCAACGTGACTCAGGCGCCAGAGGAGGTCGACGGGCCGGGGGCGACCTCGCTGTTCGACCTGGGCGTGGCCGCGCTGGACCGCGACCAGCTGGTTCGCACCGTGTTGCGCGAGCTCGGGGGGCGAATCGTCGCGTGGCAGGCCGCGCGCGGGGCCGACTGGCAGTTAGCCGCCGACTACCGGGCGCGCAGCCTGACCATCGGAACCCGGGTGCGCGCGCAGCTGCCCGGCGGCAAGGAAATCGTCGGCACCGCCAGCGGTATCGACGATCACGGCCGGCTGTGTTTGGAGACCGGTAACGAGACCGTCGTCGTTTCTGCCGGTGACGTCGTACATTTGCGGGGCTAATGTCACCACATGAGCTATCCCGATAACGCCCTGGCCGCCGGCGAACAGGTCGTCATCCATCGCCATCCGCACTGGAAGCGATTGATCTGGCCCGTCGTCATTTTCATCCTGGTGACCGGATTGGCGGCGTTCGGTTCCGGCTACGTCAACTCCACGCACTGGGAGCAGATGGCCAAGAACATCGTCCACGGCGTCATCTGGGGGATCTGGTTGGTGATCGTCGGCTGGCTGACGCTGTGGCCGTTCTTGAGTTGGCTCACCACACATTTCGTCGTCACCAATCGACGCGTGATGTATCGGCACGGATTGCTGACCCGCAGTGGTATCGATATCCCGTTGGCGCGGATTAATAGCGTGGAATTCCGGGACAAGATTTGGGAGCGTCCGTTTCGCACCGGGACACTGATTATCGAGTCGGCGTCACAAGATCCGTTGGAGTTCTACAACATTCCGCGGCTGCGCGAGGTACACGCGCTGCTGTATCACGAAGTTTTCGACACCCTGGGTTCCGAGGAGTCGCCGAGCTGAGTGTTCCGGCTCGCCCGGTTGCGCCAGGCGCGCAGCAGGGTGACGTTGCCGGATTCGACCTCGTCCTCGAATACCTCGGCGATCCCGCCCGCGGTGAGCGCGGATTCCAGTGCCTTGTCGGGGTCGCGGGCGAACTGGTCGGGGAATACCCAGCGCCGAAACGCCCAGAAGCGAAATGCCATCTGCAGCAGGTTGCCGATGATGTAGGCCGAGATGAAGTCGGCGATGTTTTCCACCGTCAGCGACACCGTCGGCTCCCGCAGCTGCAGCACGTAGCTGGAAACCCACAGCGGCGCCATGCTCAGCAGCACGCCCACGCCGCTGAACGCGAAGAACAGCAGCGCCTCGTGATGGCGCTCGCGGCCGCCCCGGTTGCGGAAGCTCCACTCCCGGTTCAGCACGTAGGACGCGATGACCGCGACAATGCCCGCGATCACCTTGGCCGTCACCGGCTTGGTGTCCAGAATCGTCAGCTTGAGGGTGTAAAAAATTGCCGAGTCGATGATGAAGGTGGTGCCCCCGACGATGGCAAATTTGATGAATTCATGATGGCGCTGTGCATAGGGCTGAAAGGCCGCTGGCAGGCGCGCGATTGTGGCATCGGCGAAGGACACAACAGGTGAGTGTACGGATGGACTCGAAAATGGCGCAAAATGGTACCTAACGATTTCGCGTCACAGCCGGTCAACACGCCTTTCGTCACGGGTATGTGTGCCGTGACACCATGATGGCCGTGCCGAGTACACGCACTCCGTTGGTCGCCATGGTCGGCGGCGGTCAACTTGCCCGGATGACGCACCAGGCCGCGATCGCGCTGGGGCAGAGCCTGCGGGTGCTGGCCCTCGCCGCCGACGAGCCTGCCGCGCAGGTCACCCCCGATGTGGTGATCGGCTCGCACACCGATCTCGAAGACCTGCGCCGGGTTGCGGCCGGCGCCGACGTGCTGACCTTCGACCACGAACACGTCCCGACCGAGCTGCTGGAGAAGCTGGTCGCCGAGGGCGTCAATGTGGCACCGCCGCCGCACGCTTTGGTGCACGCTCAGGACAAGCTCGTGATGCGCCGCCGGCTGGAAGCCCTCGGTGCCGCGGTGCCGCGGTATGCCGGTATCGAGAACCTGGATGAGCTGGACGCCTTTGCCGCACGCATGGGCGGCCCCGTGGTCGTGAAAGCGGTCCGTGGAGGTTACGACGGGCGCGGGGTGCGGATGGCCCGCGACCCTTTGCACGCCCGCGAAATCGCGGCCACCTTCCTGGCCGATGGGGTGCCGGTGATGGCCGAGGAGCAGGTGAACCTCCGCCGCGAACTGTCGGCGCTGGTGGCCCGCTCGCCGTTCGGCCAGGGCGCGGCGTGGCCGGTGGTGGAGACGGTGCAATCCGACGGCATCTGCGTGCAGGTGGTCGCCCCCGCGCCGGACCTGCCCCAGGGTGTGGCCGCGGCCGCCCAGCAGCTGGCGCTGCGGCTGGCCGACGAACTCGGCGTGGTCGGAGTGCTCGCGGTCGAGCTGTTCGAGACCCGCGAGGGCGCTCTGCTGGTCAACGAGCTCGCGATGCGGCCGCATAACTCCGGGCACTGGACGATGGACGGGTCGCGCACCAGCCAGTTCGAACAGCATCTGCGGGCGGTGCTCGACTACCCGCTCGGCGACACCGATGCCATCGCGCCGGTGACCGTGATGGCCAACGTGCTGGGCGCCCCAGCGGGTTCAGGGCCGCCGCAGATGGCCGTCGACGAGCGGTTGCACCACCTGTACGCGCGGATGCCCGACGCCCGGGTGCACCTGTACGGGAAGGACGAGCGCCCGGGCCGCAAGGTCGGGCACGTCAATTTCCTGGGCGGGGACGTCGCGGACTTGCCGAAGCTGCGTGAACGCGCCGAGCTGGCGGCACACTGGTTGTCACATGGGCAGTGGGCGGACGGATGGGATCCACATGGATGAAACTCCCCGCGTGGGGGTGATCATGGGCAGCGACAGCGACTGGTCGGTGATGGCCGATGCCGCCGCGGCGCTGGCCGAGTTCGATATCCCGGCCGAGGTCCGGGTGGTCTCGGCGCATCGCACCCCGGGCGTGATGTTCGACTACGCCCGCGGCGCGGCCGACCGGGGCATCGAGGTGATCATCGCCGGCGCCGGGGGCGCCGCTCATCTGCCGGGCATGGTCGCGTCCGCGACGCCGCTGCCGGTGATCGGGGTGCCGGTGCCGCTGGCCAGGCTGGACGGGATGGACTCGCTGCTGTCGATCGTGCAGATGCCCGCCGGTGTGCCGGTGGCCACGGTCTCGATCGGCGGCGCCCGCAATGCCGGCCTGCTGGCCGTGCGGATACTCGGTTCCTCCGACCCGGCGCTGCGGGCCCGGATCGTCGCGTTCCAGGAGCAGCTGGCAGAAAGCGTGCGGGCCAAGGATGCGGCCCTGCAGCAGCTCCAGGGTAAAGTTACCGGCGAGTAGCAAGAGGGCTAGGAGATTTCAAGATGGCTGGATGGGCCGGACACCCCGACTTCGATTTGTTCCAATTGCCCGAGGAACACCAGGAGTTAAGGGCCGCGATTCGGGCGCTGGCGGAAAAGGAAATCGCTCCGCACGCCGCCGATGTGGATGAGAATGCGCGGTTCCCGCAGGAGGCGCTGGACGCGCTGAACGCGTCGGGTTTCAACGCCGTGCACGTGCCCGAGGAGTACGGCGGCCAGGGCGCGGACTCCGTCGCGGCCTGCATCGTCATCGAAGAGGTTGCCCGGGTCGACACGTCGGCTTCGCTGATCCCGGCGGTGAACAAGCTCGGCACCATGGGCCTGATCCTGCGCGGCTCCGACGAACTGAAGAAACAGGTATTGCCGTCGATCGCCGATGGCAGCGCGATGGCGTCCTACGCCCTGAGTGAGCGTGAAGCCGGCAGTGACGCGGCCGCGATGCGCACCCGCGCCAAGGCCGACGGGGACGACTGGATTCTCAACGGCGCCAAGTGCTGGATCACCAACGGCGGCAAGTCAACCTGGTACACCGTGATGGCGGTGACCGATCCCGACAAGGGCGCCAACGGCATCTCGTCGTTCATCGTGCACAAGGACGACGAGGGATTCACCGTCGGTCCCAAAGAGAAGAAACTCGGCATCAAGGGCTCACCGACCACCGAGCTCTACTTCGAGAACTGCCGCATCCCGGGCGACCGGATCATCGGCGAGCCCGGCACCGGCTTCAAGACGGCGCTGGCCACCCTGGATCACACCCGTCCGACGATCGGCGCCCAGGCCGTCGGCATCGCGCAGGGCGCGGTGGACGCCGCCATCGCATATACCAAGGACCGCAAGCAGTTCGGCGAGTCGATCAGCAGCTTCCAGGCCGTGCAGTTCATGTTGGCCGATATGGCGATGAAGGTCGAGGCCGCTCGGTTGATGGTCTACAGCGCCGCCGCGCGGGCCGAACGTGGCGAGTCGAATCTGGGTTTCATCTCGGCGGCCTCGAAATGCTTCGCCTCCGATGTCGCGATGGAGGTCACCACCGACGCCGTGCAGCTGTTCGGCGGCGCCGGTTACACCATCGACTTCCCCGTCGAGCGGATGATGCGCGATGCCAAGATCACCCAGATCTACGAAGGCACCAATCAGATTCAGCGCGTGGTGATGTCGCGGGCGCTGCTGCGTTGATCGTTTTCCGGGACCCGATGGTCAGAAATGCAGCTCACCCAATAAGATTTGGCGCTACGACCAAGCTCAGCGTCGGCCGTTCGGAGGGTAGCGGCCACGCGTAGCGCCAAATGAGCATGCGACGACTGCGGCAAGGGGGGCGAAATGCTTAGCCCAGTCACCCCGGCCGCGAACTGGCAGACCTTGTCGTTGCTCTTGGTCGAAGACGACCGGGCCGACGCGGTGCTCGTCGAAGACCTGATCACCGGCGCGGTCGACGACATCAAGGTGACGTGGGCACAGTCGATGGCCCACGCCGAGCGCGAGCTGGCCGCAGCCCGGCCCGACTGTGTGCTGCTGGACCTGCACCTGCCCGACGCCAGCGGCATCGAGGCGCTGAACCGCATCGCCGCGCGCGACGCGACGGTGCCGATCGTGGTGCTGACCGGGCTGAATGACGAGTACTTCGGCGCCTCCGCCGTCGCGGCCGGGGCGCAGGACTATCTGGTCAAGGGCCGGGTCGAACCCGACATGCTGCGCCGCGCGCTGCTGTACGCGATCGAGCGCAAGCGGGTCGAGCTCATCGCCGCGGATCTGCAGGCCAGTCAGCTTCGGGCCCGGGAGAACGCCCTGCTGGAACGCGGCCTGCTGCCGTCCCCGTTACTGCTGGACAATCCGGGTGTCCAGATCGTGGCCCGGTACCGGCCGAGCCGCGCGGACGCGTTGCTGTGCGGTGACTTCTATGACGTCGTGCAGACGGCGGACCGGGTGGTGCACGTCCTGATCGGCGACGTCGCCGGGCACGGGCCCCACGAGGCGGCGCTGGGCGCGGCGCTGCGCATCGCGTGGCGCGCGCTCACGTTCGCCGGCGTGCGCGCCGCCGAACTGATGCGCCAGCTCGAGCGGATTCTGCACGCCGAACGAACCGGCAGTGGGATCTTCGCGACGGTCTTGTCCCTCGAGATCGCACCCGACACCCCGCTCATCACCTCGATCCGGGCCGGCCATCCGGGCATGTTGCGCCAAGGCGCCGGAAGGGTGGAATGGGTGGAGCCGCCGGGCGGCCCGGCGCTGGGCCTCAGCGGCGACGACTGGCCGCAGCATGAGCTGGAATTGCCGGTGGGGCAGGGGCTGCTGCTGCTCACCGATGGGCTTTTCGAGGGATACTGCGGGACCGGCAACGAGCGACTGGGGGAGGACGGCTTGCTTGCACTGGCGCGTACCCACGGCGGTCTGCCGGGTCCGGCGTTCGTCGACGCGTTGATCGACGGTGCCGAGCAACTCGCTCAGCCGCGCGGCGGGCTCACCGATGACATCGCCGTCGTTCGCGTAGAGCGGACGGCGACGTGATCACCGAGCCGCACCCGCGAGCTCAGCTCACCGTCCGCGGGTGGCTGTTCCTCATCTTGCTCAGCATGGGCGTGCTGGTGCTCGCCGGTGCGATAGCGGGTGCGGCGCTGCTGAACCGCACCGACGAACTCTCGCGCAGCCTGAGCGAACAGATTGCCCCGGCCCGGGTGGCCTCCTACCAGCTGCAGGCGGCATTGCGCGACCAGGAAACCGGCGTGCGCGGCTACGCGATCTCTGCCGATCGGCAGTTCCTCACGCCTTACTACGACGGCCAGCACGCCGAACACGCAGCGGCCGAGGAGATCCGGCGGTTACTCGGCGGACGGGTGGACCTGATCAACGACCTGGATGCGATCGAGAGGGCCGCGGCCAACTGGCGGGCCAGCTCCGCGGAGCCGCTGATCGCGACCGTGAAGCCCAATGTCCCGGACGTGGTGAACAGTAGGGTCGCCGACCGCGGTAAAGCCGAATTCGACCATCTGCGTGAGCTTTTCGATATTCAAAATGTGGATTTCGCCGCGGCGTCCGCGCATGCCACTGACGAATTTAAAGACATGACTGCCTGGCGAAACTGGGTGCTTTTCGCGGTAGTCCTGGTGTTCTTCGGTCTGGCCATCACGCTGGGTCTGGTGACCCGGGCCGCGATCACCCTTCCGCTCGCGGCGCTGGCCGCGTCGTGCCGGCGGATCACCGAGGGCACCTTCACCGAAACCATCACGCCCCCAAGGCGGCCCAGGGACCTCCGGGACATGGCCATCGACGTCGAGAACATGCGGCAGCGCGTCGTCTCGGCACTCGACATCTCGCGGGCGGCCGAGGCGCGATTGGACGAGCAGGCAATCGAATTGAAGCGTTCCAACGCCGAACTCGAGCAGTTCGCCTACGTCGCTTCGCACGATCTGCAGGAACCGCTGCGCAAGGTCGCCTCGTTCTGTCAGTTACTCGAGAAACGCTACGGCGACCAGCTCGACGAACGCGGTGCCGAATACATCAACTACGCGGTCGACGGTGCCAAACGCATGCAGGTGCTGATCAACGACCTGCTGAGCTTCTCCAGGGTCGGCCGGGTGCGCGTCAAGCAGACCGCGGTCGAGCTGGACGCGACGCTGGATGCGGCCGTGGCCAACCTTGCCACCGCGATCGAGGAATCCCACACCGAGATCGTGCGTCCACGTCAGCCGTTGCCTCAGGTTGTCGGGGACCCGACACTGTTGACGATGTTGTGGCAGAACCTGATTGGCAACGCGATCAAGTTCCGCCACGTTGACCGGCCGCCCCGGATCGTCATCGACTGCGAACTGCGCACCGATACGCGCCAGTGGCTGCTGACCCTGTCGGACAACGGTATCGGCATTGCCGAGGAGTTCACCGAGAAGGTCTTCGTCATCTTCCAGCGGCTGCACGGCCGCGACGTGTACCCCGGAACGGGTGTCGGCCTGGCGCTGGTGAAAAAGATCGTCGAATATCACGACGGCGCCATTCGGATCGACACGACCTACACCGACGGAACCCGATTCGAATTCACGCTCCCCGCACCGGTGGACGCGGAACGCCCAACCGCCCTGGAAGGAGCCCACCAATGACGCCAGCCGGCAGAGCAGTCGAGATTCTGCTCATCGAAGACGACCCTGGAGACGAACTCATTACCCGGGAAGCGTTGGAGCACAACAAGTTTCAGAATCGACTACATGTCGCGCACGACGGCGAAGAGGGGCTGGACTTCCTCTATAAGCGCGGTCAGTTCGAGGGCGCGCCGCGACCGGATCTCATCCTGCTGGATCTGAACCTGCCGAAGTATGACGGGCGGCAGTTGCTGGAAAAGGTGAAGTCCGACGCGGATCTCGCGCGCATCCCGGTCGTCGTGCTCACCACTTCCTCGGCGGAGGAGGACATCCTGCGCAGCTACAAGCTGCACGCCAACGCCTATGTCGCCAAGCCGGTCGACCTCGACCAATTCATCAGCGCGGTGCGGCAGATCGACGAGTTCTTCCTTCAGGTGGTGCGCCTGCCGCGCGCGTAGCCCGCAATGACCGTCACGCTTGTGGCCTGACCGGTTCTTCGGGGCACACGATGCCGCGCGGTGTCACTTCGTACACGCGAGTGGTCGGGATGTCGAAGAAGATGGCGACCACCTGTATATCGCCGGACGCGACCGCGGATGCCAAGATCGGGTGCTGGATAAGTCTTTCCAGCTGAATCGCGACGTTCACGATGCTCAGCTGGTCGATCTCCGAGTACCCGATGGCTGCGGCGCTCGCGCGCGCCGGATGGTGATTCCGGTACGCGTCCAGACTCTCGCCCGCGTATCTCAGCCACGCGCCCATCGCTGTCGCGGGTTGGTCGGTGTTCTCGAGGAGCACCTTCATCGCGGCGCATGACGAATGACCGCAGATCACAACCGAACTCACGCCGAGTTGGTTGACCGCGAATTCGAGCGCGGCGTCTACCGAGCGGTCGTCCGCCTCGGTCGGCACCAGGTTGCCGAAGTTGCGGACGGTGTACAGGTCCCCGGGGCCGCTGGCGGTGATGACGTTCGGCAGGATCCGTGAGTCGGCACAGGTGAGGAACAGCGCGTACGGGTCCTGTGCGCCGCCGAGCCCGGCGATGTGCTGGTGCAACACGGCGGAACCATTGCGGTGGTATTCGTCGACGCGATCGAGAATGGTGGCGTCGCCGTTGTTTTCGTGATTGGCGCGAGGCGACCGCCACGGCACCAGCCCGATCGGATCCCGCGCGAAGTGACGCCTCGGTGGACTCGCGTGCGCGTCGCGCAGCCTCCCGGGCGACGTCTCGACGATGACCACCACTCCGCCCCGCTCTTCGTGGGAGCGCTGCCAATCGGAAATGGCCTCCGAGACCGAGTCGTCGATGTAGTCCGCGTTCAGGTTCAGCGTGACCTCGGACCCCTGCGGCACCGAGGCGAGCGCTTTGGTCAGCCGGGGCAGCAGCAAGAAGCTCAACGTGCCGTCGATATCGATCCGCCACTGCATGGACTGCTCGCCGCCGATCGGCCGCACCGCGACGGGCGCGCGCGTCACCCTGACCAGCAGGATGCCGACCGCGACGGCGAGCCCGATGACCACACCTTCCAGCAAGTTGAGGAAGACCACCGACACAATGGTGACGGCGTAGACCGCGAAATTGCCGGTCCGCCAAGCCAGTTTGACGTGAGCCAGCTTGATCAGCTGGGCACCGACCACGATCAGCAGCCCGGCCAGCGCCGCCTTGGGGATGAGCTCCACCAGGTCGGTGAACAGCGAGGCGAACAGCAGGATCCATACGCCGTGCAGCACCGCCGACAGTCGGGTGCGGGCGCCCGCGGCCACGTTGGCCGAACTGCGCACGATCACACCGGTGATCGGCAGGCCGCCCAGCAATCCGGATACCACGTTCGCGCTGCCCTGCCCGATGATTTCCTTGTCGAAGTTCGTGCGCGGGCCGTTGTGCATCTTGTCGATGCCGACCGCGCACAACAGCGATTCGACGCTGGCGATCAGGGCGATCGTCAGGACACCGACGGCGATCTCGCCGGCCTCGTCGATCCACGGCTTGCCTTCCGGCGAGGCTCCCGAGATGGTGGGCAGGTTGATGGCGTCGAAGAAGTTGCCCGACAGGGAGATTCGATCGGCATCCAGGCCCGCCGCGATCGCGAGCGCGGTCGCCGCCACGATGGCCACCAACGGCGCGGGGATCATCCGTACCTTGGCGGGCAGTCGTGACCACAGCAACAAGATGGCGATGACCGTCCCACCGGTGATCACTTCGTCCAGCTCGTGATGCAGGATGCCGTTCGGCAGCGCGACCAGGTTCTGCCATGCCGAGCTGTGTGACGATCCGCCCATCAGGACGTGAACCTGCTGCAAAATGATCGTGATACCGATGCCGGCCAGCATCGCGTGCACCACCACCGGCGCAATCGCCAGCGCGGCGCGCGCCAGTCGGCTCAGGCCGAACCCGATCTGCAGCGCGCCCGCGCCGATGGTCATCAGGCACAACATCGGAAAGCCGACGTCGTCGATCAGCCCGGCGACCACCACCGTGAGACCCGCGGCCGGGCCACTGACCTGGACCGACGACCCGCCGAATGTGCCGGCGACGATGCCGCCCACCACCGCGGCGATCAAACCGGCGGCCAGTGGAGCCCCGGAGGCGATCGCGATGCCCAGCGAAAGCGGCAGCGCCACAAGGAAGACGACGAGCGATGCGGGAACGTCGTGGCGCAGATTCGTCAGAAGCGACTCGGATTTGGTCGCTTCCACAAGATTGCCTACAGGCGCATTCATAAGTCGACTCCTCCAGCGGTTAGGAAGTCGGCAAGCGGCGGTCCGCTACCACCGGGCTGACGACTTCTTTATGACCGGTAGAACGTCGTGTGTCAATCATGCGCCCACCTGCCCTGGTAACCAAGACAAGTCAGATAAGCGGACGGCAAGACATTGCGTCGCCTGCGGCTAGTTCGTGTGAGGAAGCTTTCCGCGACTGCTCGATTGCCGTGATAAACCCCTACGGATTCATCGACAACTCAAAGAAACCCAGGTGTCCGTCGTTTGACAACAAGTCGTTTCATGGGTGATTCAAAGAAAGTCGGTGCGAGAAATCAGGACTCGGCCAGAAACAGGTCGTTGTGCTGGCCCGCAGCCGGTGGGGGACCGGCGGCCGCCGCCTCGAAGCTGGAGTAGCGGGCCGGAGTGCGGATCACCGTGATTTCATCGTCACCACTGCCGACCGTCAGCGCGAGTTCGTTTTCGGCGAACAAGGGGGTGCCGACCACCTGCTTCCAGGTGTAGGCCAGGCAGGCCATCAAACCGCCTTCTTGCAGCAGCTCAACCCATTCGGCGGCGGTCTTGGCGGCCAGCGCCGACTCGAGTTCCTCGGTCAACTCGGAGTAATTCACGGCGCGCGAACGCTGGTCGATGAACCGTTCGTCGTCCCGGAGGTCGGGCCGGCCGATGATCTGGCACAGCTTCTCCCAGTGCTTGGGCACATACGCGCTGATCACCAGGTAGCCGTCGGCGGCCTTGAAGGCATCCGACGGCTGGGTTGCGAAACCAACGCCCTTGCGCTTCTTGGCAGTTGGCGCCGCATCCGGTTTCGGCTTGGGCGCCTCGCTGGGCTTGTTCAGGTGAATCGTCAGTTGGCTGGCCTGCAGCCCCACCGCGACGTCGTACATCGCGACCCGGACCACGTCTGCCACGCCGTGGCGCTCGCGATTCAGCAGCGCGGCCAGCACCGCCTGGGCGAGCACGTGGCCGCTGGCGGCGTCGACGAGCTGGAACGGAATGATCTGTGGTTTGCCGCTCGGCGTGGGCATTCCGGTGGTCATGCCCGACTCGGCGGCGACCATCAGGTCGACGCCCGGCCTACTGCCTTCCGGGCCGTTGCCGCCGTAGGCGGACAGGCGCGCGTAGATGAGCTTCGGGTTGCGGGACCGTAACTCGTTGGGGCCCAACCCCATCCGCTCCATCACTCCGGGGCGGAATCCCTCCAGTACGACGTCCGCGGTGTCAACCAGCCGCAGGATCTGCTGTTTGGCTACGTCGGTGGTCAGGTCCACCGCCACCGACTTCTTGCCCCGGTTGTGGGGCCAGAACAGCGTGGGCAGCGGTGGCCGACCGGGCAGCACCGCGACGATCTGGCGTGCCGCTTCGCCGTTGGGTGCTTCGACCTTGATGACCTCGGCACCGAGGTCTGCCATGATCTGCCCAGCCAGCGGCCCGGCGATGTTCTGCGTGAAATCGAGAACCCGGTATCCGTCAAGTGGCTTGGGCGGCTGGCTGTTTGGCATATTGAGGCCTTCCTCTTACCCTACCTGGTGTAAAACTGCGGTGCAGTAATAGTTCTTGGCGAACGGGGCGTCTTCGCCGCCGGGCTGCTGCGGTAATCCGTTGTCGGCCAACAACTGATTCAGCGGCGTGCTGACGGGCTGCCAGCCGCGGTCCCGCAGATACGTGGCCGCATCGTTGCGGTCGCCGGGAAAGCCGAGATCGTCTAGTGCGACGTCGAGCCCGTTGTCCCGCCACCGCCGGCTGGCGCCGTCCAACGCATTCTGGTTGCAGCCGGTGTTGATGAAGATTTCGGCCACCAGCCGGCTGCCGTCGGCGGACAGCGCGGTGATGTTGTCCAGCAAGCGATCCTGCGCGTCGGGCGGCAGGAAGCCGAGTAGGCCCTCGGCGGCCCACGCGGCGGGCTGGCCGGTATCGAACCCGGCCTGCTTCAGCGCCGACGGCCAATCGTGGCGCAGGTCGATCGCGACGCCCCGGATCTCGGCGGTGGGCTTGGCGCCGAGCGCCTCGATTGTCGTCGTTTTGAACTCGATGACTTCTGGCTGGTCGATCTCGAACACCGTCGTTCCCGGAGCCCAGGCCAGTCGGTATCCGCGCGCGTCCAGGCCGGAGGCCAGGATGACGACCTGGCGGACGCCCGCGGCCGCCGCGTCGGCGAAGAACGCATCGATGTAGCGGGTGCGCGCGGCCAGCAGGTCGGTCATGCGCTGCATGCCCCACGCCGCACCGGGCTCGTCGACGTCGGCGGCGTCGATCTCGGCGTTGGCCCACCGGGTGAAGAAGTCGACGCCCACCGCGCGCACCAGCGGCTCGGCGAACGGGTCGTCGATCAGTGCGTCCTTGGTGGCTCGGGCCCGTCCCGCGGCCACCATGGTTGCGGTGGCTCCCACGCTGGTCGCCAGGTCCCAGGTGTCGTTGTCGCTGCGCGCCACGGATGCGTCCCTTCATTGCGAGCTGGTTAGCCGGATTAACGATACGGTCTTGCCTTCGTTCGGCTTCCCGGCCCCTATGAGTTGATAATGAAAATCATTTGCATTAAGTTAGCTGAGGTCAGCGACCTTCCAGCCCAAGGGGTATCGACAAATGACCTGGTGGATGGCCTCACCGCCGGAGGTGCACTCGGCCCTGCTGAGCAGCGGTCCGGGACCCGGGCCGTTGCTCGCGGCCGCGGCGGCATGGAATTCGCTGAGTGCCGAATATGCTTCGGCGGCACAAGAACTCAGCGCTGTGTTGGCGTCGACCCGGGCCGGGGCATGGCAGGGACCCAGCGCCGAGTCGTATGTGGCCGCGCACGCGCCGTATCTGGCCTGGTTGACGAAGGCGAGCGCGGACAGCGCGGCGGCCGCGGCTCAACATGAGACGGCGGCCGCGGCCTACACCGCCGCGCTCGCGGCGATGCCGACCGTGGGCGAACTGGCCACCAACCACGTCGTACACGCAGGCCTGGTGGCGACGAATTTCTTTGGTGTCAATACGATTCCGATCACGGTCAACGAGGCCGACTATGCGCGAATGTGGGTCCAGGCCGCCGCCACGATGACGGGCTATGAAGCGGTCTCCAGCGCCGCGGTGGCGGCGACGCCGCCGGCCGACCCGGCGCGGCAGATCCTGAGATCCGACGCGGCCCAGGACGACGGCGGTGACGACGACGAGTTTCCCGATCCGACGGTCGACAACCCGTTCAACCAGTTTCTGGCCCAGATTCTGCGGTGGTTCGGGATCGATTGGAATCCCGCGCAGGGCACGGTCAATGGCATGCCGTATGACTCCTATACGAACCCGGGCCAGCTGATCTTCTGGGTGGTTCGTGCGCTGGAGCTTCTTGAGGATTTCGAGCAGTTCGGTCAGTACCTGCAGACCAATCCGGCGTTGGCCTTTCAGTACATCGCGTTCCTCGAGTCGGTGGACTGGCCGACCCACATCGCCGAGATCGCGAGTTGGCTCTCGAGTACCCCACAGCTGCTGCTGGTTCCGATCATCGCGGCGGTTGCCCCGCTCGGGGCCGTCGGCGGCCTCGCGGGGCTGGCCGGGTTGGCCGCGTTGCCGCACCCCGTGGTCGCGCCGGCGCTACCACCGGCTCCGGCCGCTCCCGGCATCGTGCCGGCGCTCGGCCACGCCCCGATCGCCGCGCCCGCCCCGGCCCCCGCGTCGGCACCGGCTCCCGCGCCCGCTGCCACGGCGACCGCGGTGCCCACGGCCACGGCACCCGCGCCGCCGGCTGCGGGCGGGCCCGGATTTGTGCCCCCTTACGTCATCGCTCCTCCCGGGATCGGGTCGCGTTCGGCAATGAGCACCAGCGCCAGCGCGGGCGCGAAAAAGAAAGCACCAGAACCGGATAGCGCCGCGGCGGCGGCAGCTGCGAGCGCGGGGGAGGCCGCGCGGCGTCGGCGGCGCCAGCGGGTGCGTCAGCGCGACTACGGTGACGAGTACATGGATATGAACGTCGACGTCGAGCCGGACTGGGGAGGGTCGGCGGCGGCCTCGGATTCGGGCGCGGGCAGTCTGGGGTTCGCCGGCACGGCACGCAGGGAGGCCGCCGCCGCCGGCGTGACCGCACTGGCCGGTGACGAATTCGGTGGCGGCCCAACGATTCCGATGCTGCCGGGCACCTGGGACCCGGATCGCGAATGATGGGACGCTATTAATCGAGGCGGTAGCGGATCAGCCGGGAACTGTTGGCCACCACCGCAACCGACGACGCGTTGTGCAGAATCGCGGCGAGCACGGGGGATAGCGCGCCGCCCGCGCCGATGATCAGTCCGACTGCGTTGACGGCGATCGACATGCCGTAGTTCTCCCGGATCACGTCGACCGCCCGGGCGCCCAGGTCGCGGACGTCGAGCAGGCGATGCAGGTCGTCGTTGGCCAGCGCCACGTCGGCGGTTTCGACGGCGACGTCGGTTCCGGCCAGCCCCATCGCAATTCCGATGTCGGCGGCCGCCAGCGCCGGGGCGTCGTTGATGCCGTCGCCGACCATGCCCACGATGTAGCCCTCGCCCTGCAGCTCGCGCACCACCTCGAGCTTGTCCTCCGGCATGACCTCCGCGCGCCACTCGTCGATGCCCAGCTCGTCGGCGACGACCGCGGCGATGTCCGGGTGATCGCCGGTGAGCATGACGATGCGGCGAATCCCATTGGCGCGCAACTTCGTCAGCACCTCTGCGGCCTCGGGCCGGACTTCGTCACGCAGGCTGATCAGGCCGACCAGCTTGCCGTCCACCGCCAGCAGCAGCGGGGTCTCGGCCTCGCGCCGCAGCTTGTCGACCCACTCCTTGGCCTTCTTCGACACCCTGACTTTTTCGGCCTGCAGCAGCGACGGGCTACCCAGCAGCAGGGTGCGGCCGTCGGCCCAGGTCCGCATGCCCAGGCCGACCAGCACCTCGCACTCCTCGTGCGGCGGGATGCTGATGTGGCGTTCCTCGGTCGAGCGGATCACTGCCTCGGCCAGCGGGTGGCGGGAGTGGATCTCCGAGCTGGCCGCATACGCCAGCACCTGCTCGGGTTGCCAATCCTTATGCATTGCAACGATATTGGTGACTACCGGGCGACCGACGGTCAGCGTGCCGGTCTTGTCGAACACGATCGCGTCGACCCGGCCCGCCTGCTCGAGGTGGGATCCACCCTTGATCAGGATGCCGCGGCGCGCGCCGTTGCCGATCGCCGCGCTGATCGCGGTCGGGGTGGCCAGACCCACCGCGCAGGGGCAGGCGATCAACAGCATGGTCATCGCTCGCCGGACGTCTCCGGTGACCGCCAGCGTGATCGCCGACACGATGAACGAGGTGGGAACGAAACGGCGAGAGAAGTTTTCGCCGACCGTCTGGATCGGCGCCCGGTCGTGCTGCGCCTCCTCGACGCGGGTGATGATGCGCCCGATCGTGGTTTGGTTGCCGACGGCTTGGGCGCGCACCACGACGCGTCCGCGCACCACGACCGAGCCGGCGTGCACATGTGTTCCGACGCCGACGCTCACCGGCAGGTTTTCCCCGGTGATCGCGGATTGGTTCACGACGGCCTCGCCGTCGACCACGTCGCCGTCCACCGGGATCGCGACGTGGTCGTGCACCACCACCTCGTCGCCGATCTCCACGCTGTCGATCGGCACCTGTATCTCGGTCCAGGGGCCAGGGGTCCCAGAAGGCGCCGCGAGCCGGATCCACGCCGTGTCCTGGCTGCCGCGCAGCAGCTCCGAAATGGCGCGCCTGGTCCGCCGCAGCGTCAGGTCTTGCAGGTACTCACCGATATTGAGCAGCCAGAGCACGGTCAGCGCGACCACGTTCTCACGCAGGATCAGGCTCGCCACGGTCGCGGCCGACACCAGGGCGTCGGTACCGGCCTTGCCGGACCGCAGCGAACGTAGCGCGCCGCGCAGGAACGGGTAGCCGGTGAAGATCGTGACGCCGGTGGCGACCACCCGGCCGCTCGGGCCGAGCAGCGGTGGCCGGGCAAACACGTAGCGGCGCACCCCGAGCAGGCTCAGGGCGAGACCGCCGATGACCATGCGCAGTACATCGGAGTTGCGGATCTCCGAAGAATGGGGCGCGCGCGCCGGAATCAGTTCGGCGGCAACGTGTTCGGCACCGCTGATCACCGCCAGTATCTCGGCGCGATCGCAGCGGCGCGGCGAATACCAGACCACGACCGATCCGGTGCGCGGGTAGGCGTGCACGGCGCGCACGCCGGTCCGCTTGGCGACGGCCTCTTCGACCGCGACGGCCCGCCGGGTGCTGGCGCGCACCCACGGAACCGAAACCCGCATGCGGCCGGCCGCATCCGAAAGCACTTCTAGGGCAGGGTCTTCGGCGGTTGCGATGTCTTCAACGATCGCGAGGCTCATGGCGAGCGATCAGTGGTCGTGATCGTGGGTGTCGCCCAGCGACGGGGTGGGCGCCTCCTCGCCGATGCGCTCGCGGGCTTCGGCCATCACGTCGGCGAGCTTCAGCCGCGCCGACTCCGCGGCAGTTTCGGCTTTGCGGGTGCCGCGTAATCCGAGCTCCGCGCCTTTGACGGCAGTCTCATGCAGGGGTGCCTTGGCCGCGGCTTTGCGCACGACCTCATAGGCCGTCACACCGACGAGACCGGTGAATACCGTTCCCGCTGCCTTTGCCAGTAACCCGAATACCGCCATCGCCCTGATCCCTTCTCCACCGCCCTGTTGTTAATGACAACCATTATCAGATAGTTGCCCCGGGAGCGACGGAAACAGCCAAGTTGTCGCGCCGTCCACCTCATGCTTGCACGAAATTAACATTGATATATTGCGATATCAATATGCGTTTTAGAGGACGCGGGTGACTTTCTCGGTGTCGGCTCGGCGCTGCAGCACCGCCGGATCGGGGTTCGCCACCTGCACCAGCGATGCACCGGCGGCCATGATCGCCAGCAGGCCGTCGACCAGCTCGGCGGGGCCGGGCCACGAGGCGGTGGAAAGTACTCGATCTTTGGCTGTCAAACCCCGTGCGGCCGCGGAGTTTTCACAGTCGGCCAGGATTTCTTCGACGGAGCGGCCGGCCAGCGCGGCACCGGGATGGCGTTCGGCGACGATCTGGTCGCCATGCACCCGCACCGCGGTGGCGTAGTCGGTGACGCCGATCGGCAGGTCCGGCACCGGACGGCCGAACGGATCCAGCGACAACACCGCGACCTCCCCGCCCGCGACGGCCGAGTCGGCCTCGTCCAGCCGTTCGGCGGTGCACAGGGCGAGGTCGGCCGGTCCGTCGAGTACGGCCTCAGCGCCGATCCACCACAACCCGAACAAGACCGCCGCGGTCTGCCAGTGCGCCGGCAGCAAGATCGCCACCCGGCTGGCCGGGCCCGCGCCCAGCTCGTCGCGTAACAGGTTGGCGGTCTTGGCGGCCCAGTTCGCCAGGGTCACCGCGGACAACTCGATGCGCTCGCCGGTGGCGTCGTCGTAGTAGGTGATGCGCGGACCGACCGGGTCGGCCCGCAGCATCGGATCGAGGATCGCCCCGGACAGCGTGGTCAGTTGATGCACTCCGGCTTGTCGCTACCGGCGGTCAGGATCGGCGAGGGTGCCGGAACATTCGGGTCGGTGGCCGACTGGTTCGTGACCCGCGCCGGTGCCGTCGTGCTGCCGGACAGACCGGAGCCCGGTCCGGTGTAGTCGTTGGCCAGCACCACCCGGACCGATCCCGGCGCCAACGACGCATCTGGCACGACGGGCAGTCCGCCCAGCTCCTTAGAGACTTCCTGCGCTCCGAGGTCGTCGGGCTTGTTGGCGCGCACCTGGCTGGATTTGACGTGAGTGCCGTCGTTGTTGCCGGCCGAGCCGGTGGTGAATCCCTTGGAGCTCAACACGTCTGACACCGCGGCCGCCAGCCCGTTGATGTCGGTGTCGTTGACCACCGTGGCGGTCGTCTTGGCGGGTGTGTAGGCAATTTCCTCGGTCTTGCCCTGATCCTGCTCGTGCAACAGGCTCGCGACCCAGTCCTGAACCTGGTGCGCGTCCACCCGGACGACGCTCTGCATGCCGTCGTCGCTCCACCCGGCTCCGTCGAGCACCGGGATGGTGGCAAAGGCGACGTTGCCGCCGGCCAGCTTCTGCAGCTGCTGCACGAAATCCATGACATCCCAACCCTGGGAGATCACCACCGAGCGCTGCACGGCCGCCTCCAGGCGCTTGAGCGTGGTGGGGCTGGACAGCGTCTTGCCGGAGATCACCCGGTGGGCCAGCGAGGCCATCACCACCTGCTGGCGCACCACCCGGTCGAGGTCGCCGCGCGGCAGGTCGTGGCGTTGGCGCACGAAGCTGAGCGCTTCCGCACCGTCGAGCTTTTGCGGGCCGGCCGGGAAGTCGGCGCCCGAAAGTGGTTCGTAGACGGCCTCTTTGAGGCACACGTCGACACCGCCGAGCGCATCGGCGATCAACGCGAAGCCGAGCAGCCCGATCTCGGCGTAGTGGTCGACGGTGACCCCGGTGAGGTCGGCGACGGTCTTGATCAAGGCTTCGCGCCCGGCCTCGGTGCCTTGCGTGGCGGCATCCTCGGCCGAATCGCCGGCTTTGACCAGGTTGGTCCGCTTGGCTTCCCGCGTCTGGCCGTAGACGCCGTTGATCTTCGTCTTGCCCAGGCCGGGTGCGGTGACATAGGAGTCGCGCGGAATCGAGATCGCGGTGGCCGACTTCCCGCTGTTCGGTATCCGGACCAGGATGATGGTGTCGGTGTTGGTGGCTTCCTCGTCACCGGCCTTCAGCGTCGCCAGCTCGTCCGGCGTCAACGCGTTGCCGTGGGCGTCGGTGCGGCTGTCCAGGCCGACCAGCAGGATGTCGATCGCGCCGTCGTCGCCGCCCTTACCGAGCGACGGGGCGGACATGTGGAAGATGCCGTCTTCGAACGCTCGGACGTTGTTCCAGGCCACGCCGGTGCCAAAAACGACGGCGACGGCTAGCACAGTGGCAACAACACGAACCACACGCTGCACAGGCATCACCCTAGGTTACTTGCGACACACTCGCTTCTCGGGTAGCCAGCGGCGGCGCGCCCGGGACATGCCAGACTCGAACCATGTCGGGCAGGATCGTCGTCACCGGAGCCGGTGGGCAGCTGGGCGGTTGTTTGGCCGCACACTGCGCTGACCAGGGCCGTAACGTCCTTGCGCTGACGTCCGCACAGTGGGACATCACCGACCCGGCCGCGGCCGAGGCGATCGTGACAAGCGGTGATGTCGTCATCAATTGCGCCGCCTACACCGATGTCGACGGCGCCGAGAGCGACGAAGCGCGGGCGTACGCGGTCAATGAGGCCGCGCCGGCACACATCGCGCGGGCCTGCGCGCGGGCCGGCGCCCGGCTGATTCACGTTTCGACCGACTTCGTGTTCGCCGGTGATTACGCCGATCCCCGCCCGTTCGAACCCAGCGACGCGACCTCGCCGCGTGGCGTTTACGCGTGCAGCAAGCGCGCCGGTGAGGTGGCCGCGCTGGCGGCCCTGCCGGAGGCCTCCCAGTGCGTCGTGGTCCGGTCCGCCTGGGTCTACACCGGCGGCACCGGCAACGACTTCGTCGCGATCATGCGCAAGCTCGCGGCCGGCGGTGATGTCAAAGGCCCGATCAGGGTCGTCGACGACCAGGTCGGCTCGCCGACCTACGTCGCCGACTTGGCCGCCGCACTGCTCCAGGTGGCCGACGACGGCGTCCGCGGGCCGATCCTGCACGCCGCCAACGAAGGCGTCGTCTCGCGATTCGGCCTGGCCCGCGCGGTGTTCGAGGAGTGTGGCGCCGACCCCGAGCGGGTGAACCCGGTGAGCACCGCGGAATTCCCCCGTCCCGCACCGCGGCCGACCTACTCCGCGCTGTCGGGCCGGCAGTCGGAGGCGGCGGGCATGGCGCCGCTACGGCCCTGGCGGCCGGCACTTGTCGCGGCGCTGGCCGCGTCGCAGGGGCCAGTCCCGGCCGAACGACCGATAATCTCGACGCGTGACTGACGTCCTGCCGGTCGTGACGGTGACCTACTCGCCGGGCCACCACCTCGAACGTTTTCTGGCTTCGCTGTCGCTGGCCACCGATCGCCCGGTCAGCGTCCTGATGGCCGACAACGGTTCCACCGACGGCACCCCGCAGGCGGCGGTCCAGCGCTACCCGAACGTGCGGTTCTTCAGCACCGGAGGCAATCTCGGGTACGGAACCGCGGTCAATCGCGCGATCGAACATCTCGGTGAGCGCGGGGAGATCGACGACTGGGTGCTGGTGGCCAATCCGGACGTGCAATGGGGCCCGAACAGCATCGACGCGCTGCTGGAGGCGACCACCCGCTGGCCCCAGGCCGGTGCGCTGGGCCCACTGATCCACGACCCCGACGGCTCGGTGTATCCGTCGGCACGCCATCTGCCCAGCCTGATCCGCGGCGGCATGCACGCGGTGCTCGGCCCGTTCTGGAAGAACAATCCCTGGACGGCGGCGTACCGCCAGGAGCGGCTCGAGCCCACCGAACGGCCGGTGGGCTGGCTCTCGGGATCATGTCTGCTGCTGCGTCGTTCGGCCTTCGGTCAGATCGGCGGGTTCGACGAGCGCTACTTCATGTATATGGAGGACGTCGACCTCGGCGATCGGCTCGGCAAGGCCGGCTGGCTCAACGTCTATGTTCCGTCGGCCGAAGTGCTGCACCACAAGGGCCACTCCACCGGCGACGATCCGGCCAGCCACCTCGCGGCGCACCATCGGAGTACCTATATTTTTCTGGCCGACCGGCATACCGGTTGGTGGCTGGCCCCGCTGCGCTGGACGTTGCGGGCCTCGTTGGCGCTGCGTTCGGCTCTGATGGTGCGCAGCTCGCGCCGGCAACGTTCGCGGAAGCCGGCAGAAGGGCGGCACTGAGTTGGCGATTCACCCGGTGGATGCTGTGATTCTGGTCGGCGGCAAGGGCACTCGGTTGCGGCCGCTGACGCTGTCGGCGCCCAAGCCGATGCTGCCGACGGCCGGGGTGCCGTTTCTCACCCACATGTTGTCGCGCATCGCCGCGGCGGGCGTCGAGCACGTCATCCTGAGCACCTCCTACAAGGCCGGGGTGTTCGAGGCGGAGTTCGGTGACGGGTCTGGGCTCGGTCTGGAGATCGACTACGTCACCGAAGAGGATCCGCTGGGGACCGGCGGCGGCATCGCCAACATCGCCGACAAGCTGCGCCATGACACCGTGCTGGTGTTCAACGGCGACGTGCTCTCCGGCGCCGACCTCGGCCAGCTGGTGGAGTCGCACCGGGCCAACGAAGCCGACGTGACGCTGCACCTGGTTCGCGTGGGCGATCCGCGGGCCTTCGGCTGCGTGCCCACCGACGAGAACGATCGCGTGCTGGCTTTTCTGGAGAAGACCGAGGATCCGCCGACCGATCAGATCAATGCCGGCACCTATGTGTTCGAGCGCAAGATCATCGACCGGATTCCGCGCGGCCGGCCGGTATCGGTCGAGCGCGAGGTTTTCCCGTCGCTGCTGTCGGACCCCGACGTCAAGTTCTGCGGCTACGTCGATGCCACCTATTGGCGAGACATGGGCACCCCGGACGACTTCGTCCGCGGATCGTCGGACCTGGTGCGCGGCATCGTCACGTCGCCAGCGCTGCAGGGGCATCGGGGCGAGAAGCTGGTGCACGAGGGTGCGGCGGTGGCGCCCGGCGCGGTGCTGATCGGCGGCACGGTCATCGGGCGCGGCGCCGAGATCGGTCCCGGCGTGCGGCTGGACGGCGCGGTGATTTTCGACGGCGTCAAGATCGAGGCCGGCAGCGTGGTCGAGCGCTCGATCGTCGGATTCGGCGCTCGCATCGGTCCGCGGGCGCTGATCCGCGACGGGGTGATCGGCGACGGCGCCGATATCGGTGCGCGCTGCGAGCTGTTGCGCGGCGCCCGGGTGTGGCCCGGTGTCTCCATTCCCGACGGCGGGATCCGCTACTCCAGCGACGTCTGACGGTGATCGCGAGCCCGCGAAACCAGGTGCGCGAGTGCGTGATCGGCACCGGGCGGCAATGCGTCGGCCGGCCACCACCGCAGGTCCTCGGATTCCTCGCTGATCGCGATCTGCGCACCCGCGGGCGCGTGTGCGACGAATTGCAGGTCCAGGTGCCGGGTCGGGACGCCCAGCGAGCAGGTGACCGGGTGGACGTGAATCGCGGCCAGGTCCGGCGCGATTCGCAGATCGGGCACGCCGGACTCCTCGACGGCTTCGCGCAGCGCCGCGGTCACGATGTCGGGATCGTCGTCGTCGCAGTGACCACCGAGCTGCACCCAGCGGCGAAACCGGCGATGCAGGGTCAGCAGCACCTGGGTGCCGGTGGCGTCGAGCACGATCGCCGACGCCGTCACGTGGCCGGCTTCGCACTCGCGGCGGCAGGCGTCCGGGCGGCCGTGCACGAAGGCCAGCACGGCGTGCCGCAACGACTCCTGCCCGGGGTCGGGCGCCTGCCAGTCGGTGAGGATCGAGATGGCCGAATCGCGGATGCTCATCGGGCGCCGCGCCTGGTCCGGCGATCGCGCAGGGTGTGCCAGGCCGCTCGGCACTCTGCGACGACATCGGGTGACCAGCCGAGCCCGTCGATCAGGACATGACGGTCGACGGTGTCGAGTGCCTTCTCGACTTCGTTGGCCTTCAGCAGCAGATCGACATCCCCGGCGAGTTCGGCGCCGGCCAGCGCCGGTGCGGGAACGGGTAGCTGCTCGGCTTCGCGCGGCTCCAATTCCAAGATGCCTCCACCATAACTACGGCCCATGATCTCGGCGAAGGCGAACGTCGCGCTGTTGTGGAACACCGCCGCGAATGCCGTCGGGTCGGCCCGGCTCTCGGGCGGACCCAGCAGCCGCACCCGATGCACGGTGTCGGTGCTCGTTGCCGCGGCGGCGTTGACGGTCAGCCGCGGCGCCAGGTGAATCTGGCGCAGCAAGAACAGGTCGGGCACCCACAGCGACGGGGTCCGCCACCAGGGCGTCCGGATCGAGCACTTATAGCCGAGGTGGACACCGGCGGCCTCACCGGCGTCGATGTGAGCGGCCAGGGCGGGATCGGCCGGCTCGTCCGGGGCGTCGAGTAACCAGGTCCGGTGGCCGGCCGCGACATCGCTCGCCCGGCAATCGGTGTCGTACACCAGGCCGCACAGCTGGCTGCTGCGCGAGACGAGGGGGACGCAGTGCGGCCGCAGGCCCTGCTCATCGACTTGGGCATCGGTGAAGGTGAAGAAGCTGTTGCGGCCCGTCACGATGCCGACGTCGACGTCGGCGATGGCCCCGACCCGCGTCATCGTGTCGGATCCCTTGAGCGTGCGCAGCAGCCCGATCGCGGCGGGATCCAAGAAGTACTTGGTCCACTTCTCCTCTTCGTGCAACAGCGCGGGCGCCGATTCGACGTCGAGGTCGGCGCAATCCAAAGCGGCGGCATCGACGAGCTCGAGCGTGCGAATCCGCGCGGGACCCGGACCAGCCACGCCGCAGAACAACACGACTTCCTGCAGGATGCCGTCGAACACCAGGCGTGCAAATGTGACCAGAGTGATTTCGCGGTAGCGAGTGAGCAGAAATTCGCGCAATTGTGCGGCATAACCGACTTGCAGCAATTCGGCGGGCAATACCAAACCCACCCGTCCGCCGTCGCGCACCATTAGCGTGCTCGCGACGACGAATGGGACCCAGGCATTGGTCAGCCGGCTGGGGCGTAGCCCCGCGCGCCGCATCAGCTCCAGCGCCGGCTCCCGTTGCTCCGGCGCCCAGTTGCCGAAGCGGATGTAGGGCGGGTTGCCCGCGACCCCGTCCCAACCGGTGGCCTTGTTTTCGGCCAGCCAGGTGAACAGATTCGCGGCGTCTACGGGAGCGAACGCTCGCGACTTCGCGGCCTCGGCGGCGACGAGTTCCACACCCCGCGCCTGGGTACTGAGCGCGGCGAGCTCGCGCAGGATTCGGCCGTCGCCGCACGAGGGTTCGACGATCCGGGGACCGGCCTCGTGGACCCAGCGGGCCAGAAATCGCGCCACCGAAATCGGCGTGTAGTAGCCGCCGCGAACCTTGTCGGCCGAAGCGGCCGCCTTGCCCGCGAACGTCTTCACCGGGTCAGTATCACTTGCGGATCAGCAGATCTCCGGGATTCACGGGGTCGCGCAACCCATCCGGCTGCACGGCGTAACCGATCGCGATGCCGCCCAACGGCTCCCAATCGTCCGGCAGCTCCAGTTCGGCGCGGACCAAATCGGCGGCAAAGATCGTCGAGCCGATCCAGCAGCTGCCCACCCCGCGAACGGCCAGCGCCACCAACAAAGCCTGCACGGCCGCGCCGACCGCGACGGTGAACATGGTGTGCTCGGCGTCGGTGCGCTCGGCGTCGGAATAGGTGTGTGCGCCGTCGGGCACCAGCATCGGGATGACGACCTCGGGTGCGTCGTAGAGGATCTGGCCGCGTGCCACTCGGCGATCGATCGCGTCGGCCGGCTTGCCGTCACCGGCCAGGTCGGTACGCCACTTGTCCTTCATCCGATCGAGCAGTCGCGTCCGGGTGGCCGCGGTGCGCAGCCACACGAACCGCACCGGGCGGGTGTGGTGCGGGGCCGGTGCGGTCAGCGCCTCGGCGACGGCCGCCTCGATCAGCTCCGGTGCCACCGGCTCGGCGCTGAACCGGCGCACCGACCGGCGCAGCAGCTGGGCCTGTCCGCGTCCCATCTCGATGGCTTCGGCGGTGCCGAGCCAGAACAGATCTTCGGGGCCGGGCCGTAGCAGCTGCCGGGCCGTCGTGCCGTCGTCGACGACGGTGAGCCCGCGCACGACGGCCACCGGCATCGCGGTCAGCTTGCCCTTGACCAGATCGGCCGCGGCGGCCACTTCGTCGGCCACGGCGATCTCGGTGACCACCAGCTCGTTGCCGTGCTCATCGACCGCGCCCGAATAACCGTGCAGCACAGCCAGACCCGCCGCCCCGATCGCGGCGTCGATCTGGCCGTTGCGCCAGGCCCGGCCCATGGTGTCGGTGATCACCACCGCGACGTCGACGCCGAGCTTCTCGCGCAGTGCGGCGCGCAGCGCCGCGGCACTGCCGTCGGGGTCGACCGGCAGCAGCGCGAGTTCGCTTCGCCCGACGTTGGATCCGTCGACCCCGGCGGCGGCCTGCACGAGCCCAAGCCGGTTCTCGGTGATCAGCGTGCGGCCCTTGCGGGCCAGCACCCGCACCGCCTCGTCGTCGACCAGTTTGCGCCGGAGTTCGTCGCGCTCCTCGGGGTCCTCGGGCGCCGCCACCAGTCGGCCCTCGCACTTGGATACCACCTTGCTGGTGACCACCACGACGTCGCCGTCGCGCAGCCAGGGCGCGGCGGCAGCGACGGCCGCACCGAGATCGTCGCCGGGGCGGAACTCGGGAAGCCCGGTCACGGGCAGGATCTCGACCGTCGCGGCGGTGCCGTGTTCTTTCGGCGAACGGGTCACGGCGCCACGCCCGCAATGTCCAGTCCGGCTTGCACCATGTCGGCCGTCGCCTTCGGGTCGCTCATCAACAGCGGCACCGAGCGCACCGCGACGCCTTCGATCTCCGCGTGGTCGCCCTCGTGCACCAGCCAGCAATCCAGTATCCCGGTGGTCGCGCGCGCGCCGTAGTGCTTGCCGACCGCTTCCGCGCTGGACTCCACCCCGATCACCTCCAGGCAGGCATCGGCCATGCCGCGCAACGGCTTTCCACCGATGATCGGGGAGTAGCCGACGATCGGCGCGGCGGCCGCCCGCAGCGCGCCGCGAATACCCGGGACCGCCAGGATCGCCCCGACGCTCACCACCGGATTGGACGGCGCCAGCAAGATGACGTCGGCATTGCCGATGGCATCGACGGCTTCAGTTGTGGCGCTGGCCGTTTCAGCGCCGACGAACGCGAAGCTATGCGTTGTCACCTTGGCGCGGTAGCGCACCCACCATTCCTGGAAGTGGATCGCGCGCCGGCTGTCGTCGGCCGGATCGGTGATCACCACATGGGTTTCGCACCGGTCGTCACTCGCGGGCAGCAGCTGTGCGCCCGGCCGCCAGCGGTCGCACAACGCCGTGGTGATCGCCGACAGCGGATACCCGGCGTTGAGCATCTGGGTGCGCACCAGGTGGGTCCCCAGATCCCGGTCGCCGAGTTGGAACCAATCCGGCTGCATGCCGTAGCGCGCCAATTCCTCTTTGGCGTGCCAGGTTTCGTCGCGATGTCCCCACCCGCGCTCCGGGTCTACGCCTCCACCTAAGGTATACATGCAGGTGTCCAAATCCGGACAAACCCGAACCCCATGGATCCAGGCATCGTCGCCAATGTTGACGACGGCGGTCAGCTCGTGCTCGGTTGGTTGTCCCTCGGCGCCGAACTGACCCAGACCGAGTAGCCGTTGGACGCCCAGCAGGAACCGGGCGCCGCCGACCCCGCCGACCAGAACGGTGACCTTCACATCGGACGACAGTACCGGCCCGGCGGAGGTCTGAATTCCATGGCCACAACGACGAGTTGGGAGCCTTTGTGATGGACACGCCGAAAGGGCGAAATAACAGAAACGCCGGAAATAGGTCACGAGATGGTATGGAAATACGCCGAAACGCTTGACCAGGCAGGTCAACCCGTGTCTAATCACATCAGTGTCATTTCCCGGTTGGCCGGCCGGTTCCGGTGTCGCAGACCGAGATTCGATCACTTGTTCGAATTTGTCTGTTACATCAGAACAGCGGGAAACAACCACTCTCTCAAAGACCAAGCTGAGGAGGCGTACGACGCATGTCTTACGAGCACCTACGGGGCGTCATGCCAAGCACTGAGCGCGCCATGATCAGCTCCGCGCCGGCGCCACTTATCAGGCCCCACTTGACCGTGGTCCCTGACGCGCCAATCCCATTCGAGCCCGAGCCGTTGCCGGAGCCCGAACTCACTCCGGACCAATGGCAGGACCGCGCGCTGTGCGCGCAGACCGACCCCGAGGCCTTCTTCCCGGAGAAGGGCGGGTCCACCCGCGAGGCCAAGAAGATCTGCCTGGGTTGCGAGGTCCGTCATGAGTGCCTGGAGTACGCCCTGGCGCATGACGAGCGCTTCGGCATCTGGGGCGGCCTCTCCGAGCGCGAGCGCCGCCGCCTCAAGCGCGGCATCATCTGAGCCGACGAATCTATTCGTCGTCGATCGTCGGGTCGATGACCGTGGGTTCGACGTCGAGGTAGATGGCCACCTGAGCCACCAGGATCTCGTGCAATAACTCGCCAAGTTCGACGGTGTCTTTGGCGCGCCGTTCGATGGGCTTGCGGAACAAGACAATTCGCGCCCGCGTCGAGTTTCCCCGGACGTCCACCCCGGCGGGGATCAGGCGGGCCAGCGCGATCGGTCCGTCGGCGACGACCTCGGGCGGCCACTGCACGCTGTCCGGATCCTTGGCGGCGATGCGGGGAATTTCATCGACAGCGACGTCGAGTTCCGACACTCGTGATTGCCAGCGTCGCTCGATCGGTTCGTAGGCCTCCAGCACCGCCATGTCGAATCGTTCGGCCCGGCTGCGCCATCCCGGCACCGTCGGCGGCAGCAAAGGACCGCGCATATCGCGGCCGCGCCGAGTTGCCCGGTGCCCAGGCGTTCGGCCCGACGGCCGCCCGTTGCGCGGGAAACTGCGCGAATCACCCACGCGCCGATGGTAACGGTTGGACATCGTGGGCCGAACGGTTGCGCGTGTCCGGCGCTTCGGCGGCGTTTCCGCACGATAGCCTTTCCGACGTGAACGTTCCCCGTCGCTGCTGCCGGCCTGGGTGCCCGCATTACGCCGTGGCGACCTTGACGTTCGTCTACTCGGACTCGACGGCAGTTGTAGGCCCGCTCGCGACCGCGCGCGAACCGCATTCGTGGGACTTGTGCGTCGGCCACGCCGGCCGGATCACCGCGCCCCGCGGATGGGAACTGGTGCGCCACGCCGGACCGCTCAATTCTGAGCCTGCCAATCCCGATGAAGACGACCTGGTCGCGCTTGCCGACGCCGTGCGTGAACGCGGTTCCGCGGAGGCGGCCGTACCGTACGCGGGCGGCACCGGCATGCCGTTGAACGGATTTCCCCCGCAAGCGGGAGGTGCCCCCACCTCTCCGCATCTGCACCACACCGGAGCCCAGGCCACCGCGCCCAGCAGTCATCTGCTCGCGCCGTCGGAAAAACGTTCGGGTCGCCGCCGCGGGCATCTGCGGGTGTTGCCCGATCCGTCCGACTAGCGCAGCGGGGTTTCTTCCAAACCGTTTGGAACCGTAACTTCTGCGGGCCGATAGGCTGACGCCAAGAGGCGAATCAATCCATGGCGTCAAGGAGGCCCCGCATGTCTCGGCCCGCCGCGACTGTCCACCGTGTCATCAAGGCTTATGACATCCGTGGGCTGGTCGGCGCAGAAATCGACGAGTCGCTGGTCGCCGACATCGGGGCCGCGTTCGCCGCGTTGATGCGTGCCGAGGGCGCGCAACGCGTGGCGATCGGACACGACATGCGCGACAGTTCGCCGTCACTGGCCGCTGCCTTTGCGGCCGGGGTGACCAACCAGGGCCTGGACGTGGTGCGGATCGGCTTGGCGTCGACCGACCAGCTGTATTTCGCCTCGGGGATCCTCGATTGTCCCGGCGCGATGTTCACCGCGAGTCACAACCCCGCCGCCTACAACGGCATCAAGCTCTGCCGGGCCGGTGCGAAACCGGTCGGTGCGGACACCGGGCTGAAGCTGATCACCGAAGATCTGATCGCCGGGGTCAAGAAGTTCGACGGCCGGCCGGGGACCACCACCGATCGCGATGTGCTTTCCGAGTACGGCGAGTTCCTGCGGTCGCTGGTCCAGACCTCGGGATTGCGACCGCTGCGGGTGGCGGTGGACGCCGGCAACGGCATGGCCGGCCACACGGCACCGGCCGTGCTCGGCACGATCGAGTCGATCACGTTGTTGCCGTTGTACTTCGAGCTTGACGGGTCGTTTCCCAATCACGAGGCCAACCCGCTCGACGCGGCCAACCTGCTGGATTTGCAGTTCTACGTCCGCGAAACCGGTGCTGACATCGGACTGGCCTTCGACGGCGACGCCGACCGGTGCTTCGTGGTCGACGAGCGCGGGATGCCGGTCTCTCCGTCGACGGTGACGAGCCTGGTGGCCGCGCGTGAGCTCGGCCGGGAAATCGGCGCCACCGTCATCCACAACCTGATCACGTCTCGCGCGGTGCCCGAACTGGTCACCGAGCGCGGTGGCACACCGCTGCGTTCGCGCGTCGGACACTCCTATATCAAGGCGCTGATGGCCGAAACCGGCGCGATCTTCGGCGGCGAGCATTCGGCACACTATTACTTCCGCGACTTCTGGGGCGCCGACTCGGGAATGCTGGCCGCGCTGCACGTCCTGGCCGCCCTCGGCGAGCAGGACCGGCCGCTGTCGGAGCTGACCGCGGACTATCAGCGCTACGAGTCCTCCGGCGAGATAAATTTCACGGTGGCCGACGCCGCACAGTGCGTGGACGCCGTGTTGAAGTCGTTCGGCAGCCGGATCCACTCCATCGATCACCTGGACGGGGTGACGGTGGATTTGGGCGACGGCAGCTGGTTCAACTTGCGCACCTCCAACACCGAGCCGTTGCTGCGGCTCAATGCGGAGGGCCGTAGCACCGAGGACGTCGACGCGATGATTGCCGAGATCAGCGCCGGGATCGCCGGCCAGGTGCAGCGCAACGAGGGCGTGCCGTGAACGACACCCGGGCGATCGATCTCGAAGACACCGACGGCCTGATCGCCGCCGACCGGCAGGGCCTGTTGCGGTCCGCCTCGTCGGCCGGTGCTCAGGTGCGCGCGATCGCCGCCGCGGCCGACGAAGGTGAGTTGGACTCGCTGCGCACCGGCGACCGTCCGCGCAGCGTGATCTGGGTGGCCGGCCCGGGGACCGCCGAGACGGCCGGGACGATGCTGGCCGCGACGCAGGGCGGCGCGGCGTCGGCGCCGATCGCGATCCTCAGCGAGGCCCCGCCGTGGGTGGGTCCGCTCGATGTCCTGGTCGTCGCGGGCGACGACCCCGGCGATCCGGCCCTCGTCGGTGCCGCCGCGACCGGGGTGCGTCGCGGCGCGCGGGTGGTCGTCATCGCGCCGTACGAAGGTCCGCTGCGCGATTCCACGGCCGGCCGCGCCGCGGTGTTGGCACCGCGGTTGTGGGTTCCCGACGAGTTCGGATTGTGCCGGTATCTGGCCGCCGGCTTGGCCACGCTGCAAACGGTGGACCCGCGACTGGACATCGATGTGCCGGCGCTCGCCGACGAGCTGGATGCCGAGGCGCTGCGCAACAGCGCCGGGCGCGAGCTGTTCACCAACCCGGCCAAGACCATTGCCTCGCGCCTGTCCGATCACCGGGTCGCGCTGGCCGGTGACGGTGCGGCCACGCTGGCGCTGGCCCGGCACGGCAGTTCGGCCCTGTTGCGGATCGCGCACCAGGTCGTCGCGGCGACCGGGCTGTCGGATGCGGTGGTGGCGTTGCGGGAGCCCGCCGAGTTCGGCGCGGGCCCGTCGTCGGTGGATGCGTTGTTCCACGACGAGGAGATCGACGGACCGTTGCCGCAGCGATTGCGGGTGCTGGCGCTGACCCTGTCCGGCGACCGGACGGTGGCGGCCGCGCGGGTTGCCGGGCTCGACGACGTCTACCTGATCGCGGCCCAGGACGTGCCCGATGTGTCCGACACCGTGGACGGCGTAGCCGGACCTGCGGGTCCGCGCGAGCCAGCCGGTGCCGGGCGTGCCGAGCAGCAACTGGCAGTATTGGCCGTTCGGCTGCAGATGGCCGCCGTTTACTTGCGACTGGTGCGGGGATAGATAGACAAGTGGAAGTACTTCGCGGTGCTGTACGCACGTACGCATGGGGGTCGCGTACGGCCATCGCCGAATTCACCGGGCGTCCGTCGCCCGCGGCTCACCCCGAGGCCGAGCTGTGGTTCGGCGCGCATCCGGGCGACCCGGCCTTCCTGGAAACCGACAAGGGTGAAGTCTCCTTGCTGCAGGCGGTGACCGCCGATCCGGAGGGACAGCTCGGCTCGGCGTCGCGCGACCGGTTCGGTGACGTGCTGCCGTTCTTGGTTAAGGTGCTCGCCGCCGACGAACCGCTGTCGCTGCAGGCGCATCCCAGTGCCGAACAGGCGATCGAGGGTTACCTGCGCGAGGAAAAGTTGGGCATTCCGGTGTCCTCGCCGGTCCGCAATTACCGCGACACGTCGCACAAGCCAGAATTGTTGGTGGCGCTGCACTCGTTCGAGGCGCTCGCCGGATTTCGTCAGGCTTCCCGCACCATCGAGCTGCTGCGGGCGTTGGCCGTCACCGACCTCGACCCCTACATCGAACTGCTGAACGACCAGTCCGACGCCGACGGTCTGCGTGCGCTGTTCACTACCTGGATCACCGCACCGCAGCCCGACATCGATGTGCTGGTGTCCGCGGTGATCGACGGCGCGATTCAGTACGTCAGTTCCGGCGCAACGGAATTCGAGGCCGAAGCCAAGACCGTGCTGGAACTCGGCGAACGCTACCCCGGCGACGCGGGGGTGCTGGCGTCGTTGTTGCTCAACCGGATCAGCCTGGCCGCGGGCGAGGCGCTTTACATTCCGGCCGGAAACCTGCACACCTATCTGCGCGGTTTCGCGATCGAGGTTATGGCCAACTCCGACAACGTGTTACGCGGCGGTCTGACCCCCAAGCACGTCGACGTGCCTGAGTTGTTGCGGGTGCTGGACTTCACGCCCACGGCCGAGGCGCAGCTGCGGCCACACGTCCACCGCGAGGGGCTTGGGCTGAGCTACGACACCCCGGCCGACGAGTTCGCGGTCGCACTGCTGACCCTCGAGGGCGAGCATCTGGGCCACGAGGTCGACGCGTCACCAAGCCACGACGGCCCCCAGATCTTGTTGTGCGCAGAGGGTTCCGCGGTCGTGCACGGGAAATCCGGGTCACTCACGCTGGAGCGCGGGATGGCCGCCTGGGTCGCGGCCGACGACGGCCCGGTGGGACTGGTCGCGCACCAGCCCGCCAAATTGTTCAGGGCGACTGTAGGTTTGTGACGGCCCGCCGGTTGGCGGGCTGTCGTGCCTCGCGGCGCTCACGGCGCCACAGCCGCAGGTTTTGCGCGATGGCCCGGCCGATGATCCGCGGCGGCGGAACCATATAGAGGCTGTCGAGCAGTGAGAAGCGGCGCAAAAACCATTCGGCGAGAACGGGTTCGGTTTCGGCAGCCCCGAGGAATTGGTCGAACAGCGCTCCCGACGGCCGCCACCACCAGGGGATCGGCTCGTCGGTGCCGGCGTGGTGAAAAGCCACGTCGCCGATCGCGTTCATCGTCCAGACAGGCCAGGTGGTCTTGGCGGTCGCCCGACTGAGTTCGCCGGCCAGGTCGCCGTCCGCGCATCGCAATGCGCGGCGCAGATGACCGGCCTGCAGCGACGTCATCGTCATGCCCTGTCCGAAGGTGGGATTGAAGCTGGCCACGGCGTCACCGATGGGGATGATTCCGGCCGGGAAGCGGTCCAGCTTGTCGTAGCGGCGCCATCTGCTGGCCGGAAAGGCGTGAAATGCCGGCGCGCCAATGGGTTTGGCCTGCGTCAGCGCCTCGGTGAAGTGCGCCGGGAGCAGCTCGATGGCCAGCGCGAGCATTTCCGGGAACGTCGTCGGCGGCTTCGTGCCGGCCACGCCGAAGGTGGTCAGCACCCAGGTGCCGTCCTCGTAGCACAGCATGCCCATCCCCAGCGACTGGTCGTGGGAGGCGCCGGCCACCACCACCTTTTCCACGATCAATCCCTCCGGGATGCGGAACTGGTGGCTGGCGTAGTTGATTCCGATGTCCAGGGTTTGCTCGGTGGGACGCCGATATCCCCACTGCGTCAACCACGCCGGCAGCCGAGTGCCCCGACCGGCCGCGTCGACGACGAGGTCGGCGGGAACGAATTCCGGCTCGCCGCCGTCGACGGGGTCCAGTAGCACTCCGGTCACCCGCTGCCGGGCCGGGTCGAACCGGGGTTCGGCGACGGATCGCCGCAGGATCGCGACGTTGTCGATGTCGCGGACGCGGGTGCGCAACTGCCACTCCAGATGCGGGCGGCTGGGCACGTACGCGGTGAACTCGTCACGCAGCGTTTGGCCCGTCCCGAGGACATGGCCCGCGGCGCCCAAGTGGATACAGTCCGGCCGGTTTTCCAGCATGGGCACACCGGCGGCGGCCATGTCCTTGAGCAGGCCGGGGAACAGGGAGTCGAATTCGTTGGCCCCGCGCGCCATCAGCAAATGCAGATGCCGGTCCTGTGGAATCGTCGCGCGGTTTGCCGGGGTGTTCGGCAGTTCGTCCCGCTCATAGACGCTGACCTGGGAATAACAGTCCGCGAGCACCCGCGCGGCACACAAACCCGCGATGCTCGCGCCGATCACGACGGCGTGTTTTCGGGTGTCTGCGCTTTCCGGCATCCCGGGGGAGTACCCAGTACTGTGCGGTCCAATGGCTTTCTGACGGTTTACGGGAGGGCGGCATATGGCCAGCCGATGGCGCACCAAGTCAGTCGAACAGTCCATCGAAGACACCGACGAGCCAGACACCCGGTTGCGCAAGGTCCTCACCTGGTGGGACCTGACGGTGTTCGGGGTGGCCGTGGTGATCGGCGCCGGCATCTTCACGGTCACCGCATCGACTGCCGGCGATATCACCGGCCCGGCGATCTGGATTTCGTTCGTGATCGCCGCGGTCACCTGCGCGCTGGCCGCGCTGTGCTACGCCGAATTCGCCTCGACTCTGCCCGTCGCGGGCAGCGCGTACACCTTCTCCTATGCCACGTTCGGTGAGTTCCTGGCCTGGATCATCGGCTGGAATCTGTTGCTGGAATTGGCAATCGGTGCCGCCGTGGTGTCCAAAGGCTGGTCCAGCTATCTGGGTACGGTGTTCGGATTCGCCGGCGGCACAGTCCAATTGGGCTCGGTCGACCTCGACTGGGGTGCGCTGCTGATCGTCTTTCTGGTGGCGACGCTGGTCGCCGTGGGCACCAAGGTGTCGTCGCGGATTTCCGCGGTGATCACCGCGATCAAGGTGTCGGTGGTGATCTTCGTCGTGGTGGTCGGCATCTTCTACATCAAGGGATCCAACTACTCGCCGTTCATCCCCAAGCCGGAAGCCGGCCAAGAGGCCAGCGGCATCAACCAGTCGGTGCTGTCGCTGCTGACCGGGGCGCACAGCAGCCACTACGGCTGGTACGGCGTGCTGGCCGGCGCATCGATCGTGTTCTTCGCGTTCATCGGCTTCGACATCGTCGCCACGATGGCCGAGGAGACCAAACGGCCCCAGCGTGACGTGCCCCGCGGGATTCTGACGTCGCTGGCGGTCGTGACCGTCCTTTACATCGCGGTCTCCGTCGTGTTGTCGGGCATGGTGTCCTACACCCAGCTCAAGACCATGCCCGGCGGCAAGCCGGCCAACCTGGCCACCGCGTTCACCGCGAACGGGATCCAATGGGCGAGCGAGATCATCGCCATCGGGGCGCTGGCCGGGCTGACCACCGTGGTGATGGTGTTGGTGCTCGGGGGGTGCCGGGTGCTGTTCGCGATGGCGCGCGATGGGTTGTTGCCGCGGTCGTTGGCCAAGACCAGCTCACGCGGGACGCCGGTCCGGATCACGGTGCTGGTCGCGCTGGTGATCGCGGCGACGGCGTCGGTGTTCCCGATCAGCAAGCTCGAGGAGATGGTCAACGTCGGAACGCTGTTCGCGTTCGTCCTGGTATCGGCCGGGGTCATCGTCTTGCGCCGCACCCGGCCGGACCTGGAGCGTGGCTTCCGGGCGCCGTGGGTGCCGGTGCTTCCGATCGCGTCGATCTGCGCGTGTGTCTGGCTGATGGTGAACCTCACCGCGCTGACCTGGGTCCGGTTCGGCGTGTGGCTGGTGGTGGGGACCGCGATTTATCTCGGCTACGGATACCGCCACTCTCTGCAGGGCCGCCGGCAGGTCGAGCAGAAGACGTAGCGCTACTTTACAAAATAGCGTCCTTTGTCTAGACAGAGGACGCAGATGGCGGTATTGTCCAATCTCAACGTGGTGTGACTCACAAGGAGGTTTGGCATATGACCACTCAGATCCAGGTGGCCCAACAAGAGCCGCAACAGCTCGGTGCAACCGAATGGCGCGACAGGAAGCGCTACCTATGGCTGATGGGCCTGATCCCGCCGACGGCATTGTTCGTGATGCTGCCGATCGTCTGGGGGTTGAATCAGTTCGGCTGGCATGGCGCCGCCCAGGCCCCGCTGTGGATCGGGCCGATCCTGCTGTACATCCTGCTGCCGATCCTGGACCTGCGATTCGGGCCCGACGGTCAGAATCCGCCCGACGAGGTGATGGAGCGGCTGGAGAACGACAAGTACTACCGCTACTGCACCTACATCTACATCCCGTTCCAGTACCTGAGCGTGGTCATGGGTGCCTACCTGTTCACCGCTTCGGACCTGGGATGGCTGGGCTTTGACGGCGGCCTGAGCTGGGTCGGCAAGATCGGCGTCGCGCTCTCCGTCGGGGTGCTCGGCGGCGTCGGCATCAACACCGCGCACGAGATGGGGCACAAGAAGGACTCGCTGGAGCGCTGGCTGTCCAAGATCACCCTGGCGCAGACCGCCTACGGCCACTTCTACATCGAGCACAACCGCGGTCACCACGTGCGCGTCTCCACCCCCGAGGACCCGGCGTCGGCCCGTTTCGGCGAGACCTTCTGGGAGTTCTTGCCCCGCAGCGTGTTCGGCAGCCTGCGCTCGTCCGTTCGTCTCGAGGCGCAGCGGATCCGCCGGCTCGGCAAGAGTCCGTGGGACCCCAGGACGTATGCGTCCAACGACGTGCTCAACGCCTGGGCCATGTCGGCCGTGCTGTTCGGCGCGCTGATCGCGGTCTTCGGCGTCGGCGTGATTCCGTTCATCGTCATCCAGGCGGTCTTCGGCTTCTCACTGCTGGAAACCGTCAACTACCTCGAGCACTACGGCCTACTGCGGCAGAAGAATGCCAACGGCCGCTACGAGCGTTGTGCCCCGGTGCACAGCTGGAACTCCGACCACATCGTCACCAACCTGTTCCTCTACCACCTGCAGCGGCACAGCGATCACCACGCCAACCCCACCCGGCGCTACCAGACGCTGCGCAGCATGGAGGGCTCGCCCAACCTGCCCAGTGGGTACGCGTCGATGATCGCGCTGACCTACCTCCCGCCGGTCTGGCGCAAGGTGATGGACCACCGGGTGCTGGCGCACTACGACGGCGACATCACCCGGGTCAACCTGCAGCCGCGGCTGCGAGAGAAGCTGCTCGCGAAGTACGGGGCCTCCGAAAAGGCTTCCGAAAAGGCCTCGGCATGACCGCCTACCGCTGCCCCGGCTGCGACTACATCTACGACGAAACGAAAGGTGCTCCGCGGGAGGGCTTTCCCGCGGGCACGCCGTTCAGTGACATCCCCGACGACTGGTGCTGCCCCGATTGTGCGGTGCTCGAGAAGGCCGATTTCGAAACGATGGGAGTGACCCGATGACTGACTACAAGCTTTTTATCTGCGTGCAGTGCGGATTCGAGTACGACGAGGCCAAGGGTTGGCCCGAGGACGGCATCGCCCCCGGCACCCGGTGGGACGAGATTCCCGACGACTGGAGCTGCCCGGATTGCGGCGCGGCGAAGTCCGACTTCGAGATGGTGGAGGTAGCGCGGCCGTAGCCGCCAGCGACGATGCAGAACGACGTGATGAGGAGGAGCGGCGCAGTGATAGCAGCTATTGTCGCGCCTGTGAAGCGGATTCCCTACGCCGAGGCGTCGCGAGATCTGCTGCGCAACTCGGTGCTGGACGCGATGCGCGACTTGCTGCTGACGCGGGACTGGTCCGCCATCACGCTTTCGGACGTGGCCCGGGCCGCCGGCATCAGCCGGCAGACGATCTACAACGAGTTCGGCTCCCGGCAAGGTCTGGCGCAGGGATACGCCCTGCGCCTGGCCGATCGGCTGGTGGACGCCATCCACGCCGCATTGGACGCCAATGTCGGCAACTTCTTCGAAGCCTTCCTGGCGGGCTTCCGGTCCTTCTTCGCCGAGTCGGCGGCGGACCCACTGGTGATCTCGCTGCTCAGCGGTGTCGCCAAGCCGGATCTGCTGCAGCTCATCACCACGGACAGTGCGCCGATCATCACCCGCGCTTCGGCCCGGCTGAGCTCGGCATTGACCAGCACGTGGGTGGCGACCAGCGACGAGGACGCCGGCGTGCTGGCGCGCGCCATCGTGCGGTTGGCCTTGAGTTACGTGTCGATGCCGCCGGAGGCCGACCACGACGTGGCGCGCGATCTCGCGCGGTTGATGACGCCTTTTGCCGAGCGTCACGGCGTCATCAACGTCCCCTGACGTCCCCTGACCTGGCGGGCTTTCGACCGCCGACTACAGTGGCGGAAGAGCGTACCCAAGCTAACGAAAGCCACGTAGTCCGCTCATACCCTTGAGCCCCTGAGCCGCAGAAGGAACAGACACGCCATGACCTCGCTGACGCCCGACGTTCGTAACGGCATCGACTTCAAGATCGCAGATCTGTCGCTTGCTGAGTTCGGCCGCAAAGAGCTGGACCTGGCCGAGTACGAGATGCCCGGCCTGATGGAGTTGCGTCGCGAGTACGCCGAGGTGCAACCGCTGAAGGGCGCCCGGATCTCGGGCTCGCTGCACATGACCGTGCAGACCGCGGTACTGATCGAGACGCTGACCTCGCTGGGCGCCGAAGTGCGCTGGGCCTCGTGCAACATCTTCTCGACGCAGGACCACGCGGCGGCCGCGGTCGTCGTCGGCCCGCACGGCACGGCGGAGGAGCCCAAGGGCGTCCCGGTGTTCGCCTGGAAGGGCGAGACGCTCGAGGAGTACTGGTGGGCCGCCGAGCAGATGCTGACCTGGCCCGGCGAGCCGGCCAACATGATCCTCGACGACGGTGGTGACGCCACCATGCTGGTGCTGCGCGGCGCGCAGTACGAAAAGGCCGGTGTGGTGCCGCCCGCCGAGGAGGACGACTCCGCGGAGTGGAAGGTCTTCCTGAACCTGCTGCGCACCCGGTTCGAGACCGACAAGGACAAGTGGACGAAGATCTCCGAGTCGGTCAAGGGCGTGACCGAGGAGACCACCACCGGCGTGCTGCGCCTGTACCAGTTCGCCGCGGCCGGCGACCTGGCCTTCCCGGCGATCAACGTCAACGACTCGGTCACCAAGAGCAAGTTCGACAACAAGTACGGCACCCGGCACTCGCTGATCGACGGCATCAACCGCGGCACCGACGCGCTGATCGGCGGCAAGAAGGTGCTGATCTGCGGCTACGGGGACGTCGGCAAGGGCTGCGCGGAGGCAGTGAAGGGCCAGGGGGCCCGGGTCGTCGTCACCGAGATCGACCCGATCAACGCGCTGCAGGCGCTGATGGAGGGCTTCGACGTGGTGACGGTCGAGCAGGCCATCGCCGACGCCGACATCGTCGTGACCTCGACCGGCAACAAGGACATCATCTCGCTCGAGCACATGAAGGCGATGAAGGACCACGCCATCCTGGGCAACATCGGCCACTTCGACAACGAGATCGACATGGCGGCGCTGGAGCGTTCGGGGGCCACGAAGCTGAACATCAAGCCGCAGGTCGACCTGTGGACCTTCGGCGACAGCGGCAAGTCGATCATCGTGCTGTCCGAGGGCCGGCTGCTGAACCTGGGTAACGCCACCGGGCACCCGTCGTTCGTGATGAGCAACAGCTTCGCCAACCAGACGATCGCCCAGATCGAGTTGTGGACCAAGAACGACGAGTACGACAACGAGGTGTACCGGCTGCCCAAGCACCTCGACGAGAAGGTGGCCCGCATCCACGTCCAGGCGCTCGGCGGCACGCTCACCAAGCTGACCAAGGAGCAGGCCGAATACCTCGGCATCGACGTCGAAGGCCCGTACAAGCCGGACCACTACCGCTACTGATCCGCGACCGCGGGCTCGGTAGGCTCGCGCCGTGCTGATCGCGATCGAGGGCGTCGACGGCTCCGGCAAGCGGACGCTGACCGACGGGCTGCGCTCGGCCTTTGAGGCCGCCGGCAAGTCGGTGGCGACGATGGCCTTCCCGCGCTATGGGCAGTCGGTGACCGCGGATATCGCCGCCGAGGCGCTGCACGGCGAGCACGGCGACCTCGCCTCGTCGGTGTACGCGATGGCAACGCTCTTCGCGCTCGACCGCGCCGGTGCGGTCGACGACATCCGTGCCTTGAGCCGCGACCACGACGTGCTGATTCTCGATCGCTACGTCGCCTCCAACGCCGCCTACAGCGCCGCGCGCCTGCACCAGGACGCGGCCGGAGACGCGGCCGCATGGGTACACGAGCTGGAATTCCGGCGGCTCGGGCTGCCCGCCCCGGATTGTCAGGTGCTGCTCGGGGTATCCGCCGAGCTCGCCGGCGAGCGGGCCAGGCGCCGGGCCGAGTCCGATCCGGGCCGGCCACGCGACAGCTATGAACGCGACGACGGGCTGCAGCAGCGCACCCGTGCGGTGTACGCCGGCCTGGCCGACGCGGGCTGGGGAGGGCGATGGCTGGTGGTCGACGCGGACGTCGATCCGGGGCGCTTGGCGGCCAGTTTGGCCTTGGAATAAGCCCCGAAATGGCCGCGAATAGCACAAATTTGTCACGATTTGCCCTTATCCAAGAAGAAACGCCCGTGTGGCGCCCGAGTTTTGTCCCGATCTGGTGACACCATGGACTCCATGAGGCAAAGGATTTTGGTCGTCGATGACGACGCTTCGCTTGCGGAGATGCTGACCATCGTTCTTCGTGGGGAGGGTTTCGACACTGCGGTCATCGGTGATGGCACGCAGGCTCTGACCGCGGTGCGCGAGCTGCGGCCCGACTTGGTGCTGCTGGACCTGATGTTGCCGGGCATGAACGGCATCGACGTGTGCCGGGTGCTGCGCGCCGATTCCGGCGTTCCGATTGTGATGCTGACCGCCAAGACCGACACCGTGGATGTGGTGCTCGGCCTGGAGTCGGGTGCCGACGACTACATCATGAAGCCGTTCAAGCCCAAGGAGCTGGTCGCCCGGGTGCGGGCGCGGTTGCGTCGCAATGACGACGAGCCCGCCGAGATGCTTTCGATCGCCGACGTCGAGATCGACGTGCCCGCGCACAAGGTCACTCGGAACGGCGAGCAGATCTCGCTGACCCCGCTGGAGTTCGACCTGCTGGTAGCGCTGGCACGCAAACCGCGCCAGGTGTTTACTCGTGATGTGCTGCTCGAACAGGTGTGGGGCTACCGCCACCCAGCGGACACCCGCTTGGTGAACGTGCACGTCCAGCGTCTGCGGGCCAAGGTCGAGAAAGACCCGGAGAACCCGACCGTGGTGTTGACCGTTCGAGGAGTGGGTTACAAGGCCGGACCTCCGTGATCCGCGCCGGCGACGATGCAGAGCGTGGCGATGCGGAGGAGCGGCGCGATTGATCTGGGGTTCGCGGCGACGTATTCACGGTCACCGCTGGGGGCGCACCGGCCCCATGACTCGGGGCATGAGTGCGTTGAGTCGAGCCGTCGGCATTGCCTGGCGCCGTTCGCTGCAACTGCGAGTCGTCGCATTGACTCTCGGATTGTCGTTGACGGTGATCTTGGCGCTCGGCTTCGTGCTGACCAGTCAGGTCACCAACCGGGTTCTTGACATCAAGGTCAAGGCGGGCACCGAACAGATCGAACGGGCGCGCACGACTGTCGGCGGGATCGTCAACGGCGAGGAGACACGCTCGCTGGACAGCAGCTTGCAGTTGGCCCGCAACACGCTCACGTCGAAAACCGATCCGTCGTCGGGACCCGGCCTCGCCGGTGCGTTCGACGCGGTGCTGATGGTGCCGGGCGACGGCCCGCGCGCCGCGACGGCCGCCGGACCGGTCGACCAGGTGCCCGCCTCGTTGCGCGGCTTCGTCAAGGCGGGGCAGGCGGCCTACCAGTACGCCACCGTGCACACCGAAGGTTTTTCGGGTCCGGCGCTGATCGTCGGCACGCCGGCGTCGTCGCAGGTGGCCAACCTGGAGCTGTACCTGATCTTCCCGCTGGCCAGCGAGCAGGCCACGATCACGCTGGTGCGCGGCACGATGATCACCGGTGGCGCGGTGCTGTTGGTGTTGCTGGCCGGGATCGCGCTGCTGGTATCGCGGCAGGTGGTGGTGCCGGTGCGTTCGGCGTCGCGGATCGCGGAGCGATTCGCCGAGGGGCATCTGTCCGAACGCATGCCGGTGCGCGGTGAAGACGACATGGCCCGGCTGGCGGTGTCGTTCAACGACATGGCCGAGAGTTTGTCGCGGCAGATCACCCAGCTCGAGGAGTTCGGCAACCTGCAGCGCCGGTTCACCTCCGACGTCAGCCACGAACTTCGCACGCCGCTGACCACGGTGCGGATGGCCGCCGACCTGATCTATGACCACAGTGAAGATCTCGACCCCACCCTGCGCCGATCCACCGAACTGATGGTCAACGAACTCGATCGGTTCGAGTCGCTGCTGTCCGATCTGCTGGAAATCTCCCGGCACGACGCCGGTGTGGCCGAGTTGTCCGTGGAGGCGGTCGACTTGCGCACGACCGTGCAGAAAGCGCTGGGTAACGTCGGCCACCTCGCCGAGGACGCCGGCATCGAGCTGGTCGTGGACATGCCCGACGAAGAGGTGATCGCCGAGGTCGATCCGCGGCGGGTGGAGCGGATCCTGCGCAACCTGATCGCCAACGCCATCGACCATGCCGAGCACAAACCGGTGCGGATCCGGATGGGCGTCGACGAGGACACCGTCGCCGTCACGGTCCGCGACTACGGGGTGGGTTTGCGGCCCGGCGAGGAGAAGCTGGTGTTCAGCAGGTTCTGGCGCTCGGACCCGTCGCGGGTGCGACGCTCCGGCGGGACCGGGCTGGGCTTGGCGATCAGCGTCGAGGATGCGCGCCTGCACCAGGGCCGGCTGGAGGCGTGGGGTGAGCCCGGTCAGGGCGCCTGCTTCCGACTGACGCTTCCGTTGATCCGTGGCCACAAGGTCACCACCAGCCCGTTGCCGATGAAACCGATCCCGCAGCCGGCGCCGCCGGCCGGGGCGCCGGGGCCGGCGGGCAACGAGCGGCCCCGCCAACATGAGCACGCCGAGCGGAGCCTGTGATGCGGAGGCTGCTGGTCGCGCTGCTGGCGGTGCTGCTGGCCGGCTGTGCGGGGGTTCCCAGCACGTCGGCGCCGCAGGCCATCGGCACCGTCGAGCGACCCGCACCGTCGAACCTGCCCAAGCCGACCCCCGGCATGGATCCCGACGTGTTGCTCCGCGAATTCCTCAAGGCCACCGCCGATCCGGCCAACCGGCACCTGGCGGCGCGGCAGTTCCTCACCCAGTCGGCATCCAATGGCTGGGACGACGCCGGTAGCGCCCTGCTGATCGACCACGTGGTGTTCGTCGAAACCCGTGGTGCCGAACGGGTTTCGGCGACGATGCGGGCCGACATCCTGGGCTCGCTGTCCGACATCGGGGTGTTTGAAACGGCCGAGGGTGTGCTGCCCGACCCGGGCGCGATCGAGCTGGTCAAGACATCCGGCGGCTGGCGAATCGACAAGCTGCCCAACGGTGTTTTCCTGGACTGGCAACAGTTTCAGGCCACCTACAAGCGCAACACGCTGTACTTCGCCGACCCGACCGGTAAGACGGTGGTGCCCGACCCGCGCTATGTCGCGGTCTCCGACCACGATCAGCTGCCCACCGAACTCATGTCCAAGCTATTGGCCGGACCCCGGCCCGAGATGGGACACACGGTTCGCAACCTGCTCGCCCCGCCGCTGCGCCTGCGCGGGCCGGTGACCCGGGCCGACGGTGGCAAGAACGGGATCGGGCGAGGCTACGGCGGTGCGCGCATCGATTTGCAGAAGCTCTCCACCACCGATCCGCACAGTAGGCAATTGCTTGCCGCACAGATCATTTGGACGCTGGCCAGAGCCGACATCAGAGGCCCGTATGTGATCAACGCCGACGGGGCGCCGCTGGATGACAGGTTCGCCGAAGGGTGGACCACCTCCGATGTCGCCGCCACCGACCCGGGCGTGGCCGACGGCGCCGGCGCGGGGCTGCACGCCCTGATCAACGGATCGCTGGTCGGCCTGGACGGGCAGCGGACCAGCACGGTGCCCGGCGCGTTCGGCCGGATGGGCGACCAGACGCTGGCCGCGTTGTCCCGCAGTGGGCGCCAGGTGGCCTCCGTCGTGACCCTGCACCGCGGCGCCCCGGACATGGCGGAGTCGCTGTGGATCGGTGATCTCGGCGGCGAGGCGGTCCAATCTGCCGACGGGCACAGCCTGTCGCGTCCCAGCTGGGCGCTCGACGACGCGGTCTGGCTGGTGGTGGACGGCAATAACGTGCTGCGGGCCATCCAGGAACCGGCATCGGGGCAGCCCGCGCGCCTCCCGGTCGATTCCGGGGCGCTGGCGAGCAAGTTCCCGGGGCCGATCACCGACCTGCAGCTGTCCCGTGACGGCACGCGGGCCGCGATGGTGATCGGCGGCGAGGTCATTCTCGCCGGTGTGGAGCAGACGCAGGCCGGGCAGTATGCGCTGACCTATCCCCGGCGGTTGGGTTTCGGGCTGGGCAATACGGTGGTGTCCCTGTACTGGCGCACCGGCGACGACATGGTGGTGACCCGCAATGACCTCGCGCATCCGGTCTCGTACGTGAACCTCGACGGGGTGAACTCCGACGCCCCCGCGCACGGTTTGCAGATTCCGCTGACCGCGATCGCGGCCAACCCGTCGACCGTCTACGTTGCGGCTCCGCAAGGCGTGCTGCAGTATTCGGCGTCCGCGCCGGAAAGTCAGCAGACGTGGTCGGACGTGCCGGGCTTGATGACCGGTGGCGCCGTTCCGGTGCTGCCGGGCTAGCCGCTAGATTTTCGTCGCGATCTGTAAGCCGACATCGCCGTCGCTCAGCGTGATCGGTTCGGCCGCGGGCTGCAATCCAGCAGCACGCTGCCAGCTCGCGGTGTCACGCGGTGTCCATGCCCCGGAGCGGGTCACTCCAAAGTACAGCTCGTTCAGTGCAGCGAATTGGCTTGCACCATCACCTGTTTCGAGGTGCAGGGGTTCGATCACCGCGAAGACGCCGCGTGGCCGCAAGGCCTGCCCCAGGCGCCGGAACAGCAGCGCATTCTCGGTGGCACTGAAGTGGTGTGCGAGATTGCACAACAGCACCACGTCGTAGGTCTTGACACCGAAATCATGCGTCAGCGCGTCAGCTTCGAGATGGACGACGCGAGCGCCCATGTTCTCGGTGGCCAGCAGCGGCGCCGCGGCTCTGACGGCATCGGGCAAGTCCAGAACCACCGAACGGAGCTGGGAATGGCGCCGGCACAAGGCAACCGAGTAATGCCCGTGCGCGCCGCCGACGTCGATCATGTCGGTCGCACCGCCCGGTACCGGGATGAACTGCGCGACTTCGTGCGCCGTCAGGGCGGCCAGTGCCCGCATGGACCGCAGGTAGTGATTCCACTGCACGCCGGTCATGGTCTGGTGCAACTCGAGGGGGATACCGGTACGCACATAGTCTTCGACGTGCATCATGAGCTCCCACTCGTCGAACGCGAAGAGCACCGCATCGACCACCGAGCAGGGGCTTTCCGAAAGCAGCCAGGTGCGCGCGGTCGGCGTCAGCGCATACCGGCCATCGCGGTACAGCAGGTAGTCGGACCCGGCGAGGGCAACCAGCAGCTTCTGCGTTGCCACCGCATCGGTTCCGCAGCGCTCGGCGATTTCGACGGGCGTCGCGGACTGCCGGCTCAATGACTCGAACACGCCGAGTTTGGTTGCCGCCATGATTGCGCGTGCACGGCCTAATGCGAAGTGGGTTTCGAAGAATGGCAACGGTAGTTGTCGTGACGCCAGAGCCTTCCATTCGGCCGGGTCGTCCGGGATCATGCCCAGGTGCACGTCAGCTATGCCGTTCAATCATCTTGTCGGGAACAATTATTGGGTTGTGACGCCGGGTTCCGATATTTCAGGTGCCGACAGTGCACGATGTCACCGTCCAGCCGGGCATCCAACGCGGCGAGCTGGTGATCCGAAAAGCGCTGAACAGGAACTGATTCAGCGCGGATCATAGGCACACTTCCGGTTTCGTCGACGGCATCGCTGGCCACGATACCCACGCTAGACCGTAGGGATGTGCCCGCAGCGGGGCTAGCCTAATTGCGTAGTGGATTATCCGGATTGCGCACGGCCACCAGCGCGGCATGGCGCGACCTTGGTCAGCAACGTTAACTTGTTGGCACACGGGTGCGGAAGGGGCATCGGTGGATTGCTGGAGGGAGGCGACCGAGTGACCGAATTACCGACAGCGGACGCTTCGGATGCGCATATCTGGAAGCCTGCCAAGACGTTCGAAGACTTTGCCCTGGTGTGCTGCGGTCGGCTCCACATGCGCCTGTTGAGCGATCCCGACTCGTTTTCACTGTGCCATCGGGTCGGACGTATCGGTCCGGCAACCGTGTCCGAAGTCGCCCTCGGGGCCGATATGGCGCTGGATGCCGGCGAGGTGTGCGGAGCCTATCGAACCGTGGTGCTGCGGGCGGGCCACGCCCACGGGGTATGCCGGGGTCTTTCTCTCACGGTTGGACCCGGGGCGGCCACCGTGTACCCCCCGCAGGGTCGTGCCGGGGGAAAGTGGAGCGCCGGAAGCAGATTCCTCTCTTTCAAACTCGACCGGTCCGCCGTCGACGATGCGCTCAGCGACGCACTCGGCTGGCAGGTGATGTCCCAGCCAGACTTCTCGCCCGTCATGCCCTCCGATTCGGCCGCGACCCGAAGCTGGATCAACATGGTGGCGCTGTTCAGGGACCAGGTCTTCCGGCCCGACAGCGTGCTGAATCAACCGCTGGTCGGATTGCCGTTCGTCGACAGCCTGGTCCGCGGGTTCCTGCTCGCCGCCGATCATCCCCATCGCGACGCCCTTGCCAAAGACGTGCGGCTGTTCGCACCTCGCGCGATCCGGTCCGCGATCGAAATCATCGAAGAAGAAGCGCATCTGCCACTGACGTTGACCTCGATCGCGACCCGCACTCACATCAGTGTCCGCACGCTGCAGCAGGGATTTCAGCGTCACCTGGATACCTCGCCGATGGCTTATCTGCGCGAGGTACGGCTGCGGCGAGCGCACCAGGCGCTGTTGCGGTCGGACCCGTCGCAGGTGACCGTGGCTTCGGTCGCGTACCGATGGGGCTTCACCAATCTCGGCAGGTTCGCCGCGGCGCACTCCGCCCGCTACCGCGAGACGCCGACGGAGACGTTGCGCCGCAGGACGTTCCACCGCCTCACCGTAGACGAACGGGTGCACGTCAGGTGACGGCAAAGGACAGCGCCTGGGTCGCGGTGCGGTCGTTGGACGACTTCGCCGCGCTGCGCACAGGCCGGCCGGAGTCGCCCTGTCGCTGGTGGCCCGACATCGGGCCGACCGTCGACGCCGACCCGTTTTCATTCAGGCACCGGGTGGGTCGACTCGGCCCGATTACCGTGCTGGACATTGATTTTCACGACGACGTGTGGGTCAACGGCGGTTTGCCGCACGTGTGCCGGGTATCGCGAGTCCGCTACGCAATCTGGCCAACAGGCCGCGTGCAGTGGCTACTCCGTTTGCCTTGGCCCGCATAGCGTTAACGCCGTGCATAGTCCCCCCGCGATCGCCCTCACGCCCATCCTGATGGTGGTGGCGTTGTTGTGGTGGGAGACGACGAGTCCCATCGGGCTGACCTTCGGCAAGCAGCGCCACGACGGAAAGGCGTTGAGCGCGGCGACGTTAACCACTGCCGAGCATGCAGCCGCGACGTCACATCAGGCACAAAGCGACGCACAACGGGCGCTGATCGCGTCCGGAATATTCAGCAGGACTAGTCCCGAAGTGGTCACCGCCCTGTCCAAGGAGCTGCATCCCGAGCGCTTCTCATCCGGGCGCGTGATGGGCGCTCAAAGTGACTTCGGGGGCTACGTTTATGTGATCATCGCCGGGAAGGTCAAGGTCTCCTGCCAGCGTTACGGCGGTGGAGAGATCGTGCTGAAGATTCTGGGGCCATCGGAAATATTCGGTGCCATCACACTTTTCGACCCAGGACCGCAAGACATGCGGATGACCACGCTCACCGAAGTTCTCGCGGTGCCGATTGCCCGTGATCAGCTGCTGACGTGGGTGGTCGAACGCCCGGAGGTGTGCGACCAGGTGCTGCGTCTGTTCGCGCGGTGGGTGAAGGCGATGACGAACTCACTGGTCGACTTCGGGTTCGCCGACGCGCAGGGTCGCATTGCGAGCCGGCTGTTGTTGCTGAGGAAGCGATTTGGCCAACAGGAAGGTGATGCAGTGCGAGTGGTGCACGATCTCACCGCGGACGAATTCTCGCAGCTCGCGGGCGTTGATCCGGAGACAATCGGCGCGACGTTACGTGGATTCGAGGCCAATGGCTGGATCCGCCTTGAGGACGACAGCATCGTCATCGTCGACGGGCACGCCCTCAGTCAGTTACGGCAGGTAAGTATGGGGGAGGTTTGTGATGTTTGATCGATTTGCGTTGGGGGATTTGAGTGTTCGGGTTCTCGGCGCACCCATGGCGGGTGGGCCGTCGACGCCGGCGTTGGCGGCCGCCATATCCAACGGCGGCGGCCTGGGATTTCTCGCGGGGGCCATGGTATCCGCCGAAGAATTGGCCGACTCGATCCTCGCCGCACGCAGGCTCACGTCAGGCCCACTGGGAGTGAATCTCTTTGTGCCCCAGGCTCGGGTGGCCACCGTCGACGAACTGCGCACGTTCGCGGCCGCCCTCGAGGACGAGGCGCAACACTACGGCGTTGCGCTGGGCGAGCCGCATGACGATGACGACGAGTACGCGGCGAAGCTCGACGTGGTGTGCGATCTGCGACCGGAAGTGGTTTCCTTCACCTTCGGCCCGCCGAGCGAAGCCGCGTGCATCCGACTCAGCGATGCCGGCATCCTGACCCTCGCGACGGTGACCACCGTGCGAGAAGCGCTGATCGCAGTCAGCTTTGGCGTGAGCGCAGTGGTGGCGCAGGGCCCCGACGCGGGTGGGCATCGGGCCACCTTCGACCCGATCGCTCCACCCCCGGCCGACCCTCTCGACGACCTGGTCTCGGCCCTGGTTGCCTGTTTCGACTGTCCTGTCGTCGCGGCCGGAGGACTGGGGACTCCCGAGGCCGTGCGCCGGGCGCGGGATGCAGGTGCGGCTGCGGCGCAAGTCGGCACCGCGTTCTTGCTGGCCGACGAAGCCGGAACAAACCCGGTGCACCGTGCGGCATTGCGCGATCCACAGTTCAGCGAAACCGTGGTGACGCGAGCGTTCACCGGACGGTATGCGCGCGCGTTGCGCAACCGATTCATCGACCAGCACGACACCCACTCGGTGTTCGGGTTCCCCCAGGCCGCCATGATCACCGGCCCCGTCCAGGCGGCCGCGGTGAAGCTGGGCGACCCGCACGGCGTCGGTATGTGGACGGGTGCGGCGTTCCGCAACGTTCGAACGGGTTCGGCCACCGACATCGTGCAAGAACTGGCGGGTTGAGCATGGGATCCGGGGGATCGGAACGAGCGTGATTGTCCCTGACGACAACACCTTCGATGTCGTGATCGTTGGCTTCGGCGGGGCTGGTGCGTGTGCGGCCATCGCCGCGGCCGAACGTGGTGCCCGGGTACTTGTCGTGGATCGGTCGGTGGGCGGGGGTGCCACGGCTTTGTCGGGGGGAGTGGTGTATTCGGGCGGCGGGACGCGCTACCAGCGAGCCGCCGGTTTCGAGGACACCCCGGAGAACATGTTCGACTACCTGCGACAGGAGGTTGACGGCGCGGTCGACGACGAGACACTGCGCACGTTCTGCGAGGGCAGTGTGCAACGGCTTTCGTGGCTGGAGCGCCACGGCGCCCGGTTCGCCGGCTCACTGTGTGACTACAAGACGTCTTATCCGACCGACCGGCACTACCTGTACTTCTCCGGCAACGAACGCGCCTACCCCTACCGCCTGCGCGCCACACCGGCTCCGCGCGGACATCGGCAGGTCGCCAAGGGCATGGGCTCGGGCGGCGCGCTGTACCGGGCGCTGCGCCGGTCCGCAGAGGGGCTGGGCGTGCAGTTCCTGCCCCTGACCCGTGCCGAGGAGGTCGTGATGGCAGGCGGGCAGGTGGCCGGGTTGCGCTGCCGCACTGTCACCGACTTCAATCCGCTTTTGCTGCAACACTATTGGCGTACAACGCGGTTGCGCGACAAGCTAACGAATTGGGCTCCCAGCCTCGCTGGTGCGGTTCCCACCGGCGCGGGACGATTGTGGCGGCGTACGACCGAGCTGATGCTTGGCGCGCCGAACGTGATCCTGGCCGCCGGCGGGTTTGCGTTCAACCGCGACATGTTGCTGCGCTATGCACCATCGTTCGCCGGGATAACGCCGCTGGGAACACCAGCCGACGACGGTGGCGGCATCATGCTCGGGACACGAGTCGGCGGAGTATCCGGGCAGCTGGACAGCGTGGCCGCCTGGCGGTTCCTGAGTCCGCCGGCGGCGTTGCTGGAGGGCATCACCGTGGGACTCAGTGGCGAACGCATCGCCAACGAAGATCTGTACGGCGCCACCCACGCCAACGTGATGGTGCGCAAGTTCGGCGGGCGCGGCTTCCTCCTCCTTGATTCCGGAATGTGGAAGCGGGCACGCGCTCAGTTGCCGAACCAGACTACGCGGCTGCAACGACTGCAGATGTCCGTCGTTTTCACCGCCGACCACCGCAAGGCCGAGACACTGCCCGAACTTGCTGCACAGCTTGGAATTTCGCAGTCGGGCCTGGCGGCTACCGTGGCGGCCTACAACGACGCCGCCGAAGCGGGTCGCGAAGATCCGGCGCACAAGTCACCGGCGATGTGTCGCCCACTCAGATGTGGGCCGTACTACGGCATCGACATCTCGGTTCGGCCCTCGCTGGCCTACTTCGTGCCGGGTATGACGTTGGGCGGGTTGCGGGTGGATGGGGCCAGCGGCCGGGTGTTGGACGAGGCGAGATCCCCGATTCGTGGGCTCTATGCCGCCGGCCGCACCGCGGTAGGCGTCTGCTCGAACTCCTATGTCAACGGACTGGCGCTGGCGGACTGCGTGTTCTCGGGCATCCGTGCGGGCGAACACGCCGCCATCAGCAACCATCTCGGAATGCGCGAATTAGACAGGGGGGCAACGGGTGTCGAATGAATCGACCGCGGTTTTGGACAACGACCTGGACCGGCGAGTCCGCGAGAACCAGGGCCGCCTGACCGCCGACCTCAAGCAGCACTACGACTTCGTGGTTTGCGGTGCGGGATCATCCGGCTCGGTCGTTGCCCGGCGGCTGGCGGAAGCCCCCGGGGTCACTGTGTTGTTGCTGGAGGCGGGCGGCAGTGACGAGGTTCGCAGTGTCACCCAGGCGAGTCAATGGCAGACAAACCTTGGCGGCGAGACGGATTGGGCGTTTCCGGCCGAACCGAATCACCATCTCAATGGCCGCTCGCTGGTGCTGTCCATGGGCAAAGTTCTGGGTGGCGGGTCGAGCATCAACGCAATGACGTGGGCCCGGGGGCACAAGGCGGATTGGGATTCCTTCGCGGCTGCGTCGGGTAGCAACGCCTGGAACTACGAATCGGTACTGGATCTCTACCGGCGCATCGAAGATTGGCAGGGCGCCCCCGATGATCGCCGGGGCAGCGGCGGGCCCGTCCGGGTGGAACCGAAGCGCGATCCCCATCCCCTCACCCCGGCATTGCTGGAAGCCGCCAGATCTCTGGGCGTGGTTCCATTTGACAACCCGAACGGAAAGATGATGGAGGGCAAGGGCGGTGTGGCGATTGTGGATCTCTGCACTCGCGGGGACAAGCGCGCATCGATCTTCCGGGCTTTCACCTATCCGTATATGGACCGGCCGAATCTGACCGTCTTGCCGAACGCGTTCGTCCGGCGCGTGATCATCGAGCGGCACCGGGCCATCGGCGTCGAGGTCCGCTATCGCAATCAACTGCGCCAATTCCTGGCCGGCACCGAGGTCGTCCTGTCCATGGGCGCGATCCACACGCCGAAGACCCTGATGCTCTCCGGGATCGGAGACGAACACCAACTGCGGCCCTTCGGGCTACCCCTCAAGCAGCACCTCCCCGGGGTGGGCCGCAACTTTCAGGACCATCCCGCGATCAGCTGCCTGTGGGAAAGGTCGAACGACGAGCCGATCCACTACACCGGCGACACGGCGTTGTTCTGGCCGAGTGAGGCCGGCGCCGACGAGCCCGACCTCTTCGCGTGCCAGGGTGCGCTCCTGATCGGAAGCATGGAGAACATCGCGCGATTCGGTCTGCCCGACGCGGGCTGGGGTTTTTTCGGCGGGCTCTCCCATCCCAAAAGTCGCGGCCGGGTGCAATTGACCGGCTCGGATCCAGATCGGCCCGTCAAGGTGGTGCACAACGCGCTGTCCGATCCCGACGACCTGCGACTGATCGCGAAATGCGTTGAGCAGCTTCGGGAAATCGGCAACTCGGAGCTGCTGCGGCCCTTCACGAGGCGCGAGGTGATGCCGGGCGATCTGAAGGGCGACGACCTGCTGAGCTATCTGCGCAACGGCGGACTGACCTACTGGCATTACGTCGGCTCGGCCAAGATGGGGCGCGACGCGTTCGCGGTCGTCGACGGCACCCTGAAGGTCTACGGCGTGGAGAATCTGCGCGTGGCCGATGGATCCATCATGCCGAGAATCACCGCGGCCAACACGATGGCACCTTGCGTGGTCATCGGGGAGCGCGCCGCCGCGGAGATCATCGCCGAGCACCGGCTGTCCGAGCCGGCAGCCAAAAGTAGTGCCTAGCAATGCTATTTGAGATAACCCTGCCCAAATGCGTAGTGTGGTTGTCGGTTACGCGGCTGTCCTATCGCACAACCGAGGGAAGAGTCACCTGCGCAGCTCTGGTATTCACCAGAAGGCATTCGACATGATCTCGGGTGGCTAGACCGGGGCTGAGGCCTCCCGGCCGACGTGCTCCCATTCCTCCCAGCCGCTGATCCGGTCCTGGTAGATGTTCTTCACGATCGGCAGCATCGAAGCTCCGAAAATGACGCGCAGCGGCGGCTTTTCCGCGTCGACGACGGAGAGCAGCGCCGCGGCGGTCGCCGTGGGATCGCTCGGCTCCCCGAGAATGCTTTCCGCGAACGCTTGGGCGTCTTCATGGCGCTTGGCGTACACCGGCAACGGGCTGGCGTGCCTGGACGACGACCCGGCCCAGTCCGTCGCGAAAAGCCCGGGCTCGACCAGTGTGACCTTGATGCCAAAGGGCTCGACCTCGAACGCCAGGGCCTCGCTGAAAGCTTCCAACGCGAATTTAGAGGCGCAGTACAGGCCTAAATTGGGCCCGCCGAAGAGGCCTCCTGTCGAAGACACCTGAACGATGTGCCCACTGCCTTGCTCGCGCAGGAACGGCAACGCTGCCTGCGTTATCCATATGGCGCCAAAGAAGTTCGTGTCCATCTGGGCCCGGACGTCGTCTTCGGAGAGCTCCTCGGCGAACCCGAACTGCCCGTAGCCGGCGTTGTTCACCACCACATCGAGCCGGCCGAAGTGCGAGTGCGCCTGCGCCACACGGGCGAAGCCCGCGTCGCGGTCGGTCACATCAAGTTCGAGCGGCAGCAGCGCGTCGCCGAAGCGTTCCTGGAGGTCGGCGAGGGTCGACGTATCGCGCGCGGTAGCCGCGACCTTGTCTCCCCTTTCCAGCGCGGCCAGCGCCCACAGCCGGCCGAAGCCACGCGAAACCCCGGTGATGAACCACACTTTCGATGACATGCCCCGTCCTCCATCAATCGCAAAATAACTAGTGCACTAGTTACCTGCGTACCAGGTATTCAGACACCAATCAATGTGGTGCGGAGCACTACTCAAGAACCCTCCTGCACGAGGTGCTCGAATCGCTGGTGATTTTGACTAGAATGGTTGTCTGTGAGCGCCCTACCATCGACCGAGGCCGACGAGGTCCGACTCAACGACATGGTGTGCTTCGCGTTGCACGCGGCGTCGCGCGCCGTCACCGCGACTTACCGTCCGCTGCTCGAGCCGCTCGGCCTGACCTACCCGCAATATCTTGTGCTGTCGGCATTGTGGGAGCGCGACGACCGGACCGTGGGCGAGCTGGTCGAACTCTTGCAACTCGACTACGGGACGATGACGCCGCTGCTGAAGCGACTTGAAAAGCGGGGGCTGGTCAAACGAACCCGCAGCCCAGACGACGAGCGCAGTGTGATCGTCGGCCTGACCGATGAGGGCATGGGCCTGCGCACTCGTGCCAAGGGCATCTATCAGTCGATCAGCGACACGTTCGACTTGTCCCCGAATCGGGCCCGGACCGCACGCAGGATGCTGCAGTCCATCATCGAGAAGGCGAACGACTAGCCGCTCGCATCGACAGCGAGATGTCACCCCTGGCGGCGAGACTGGCGCCGTGCTCGATTTGATCCTGCCGCTGGAATGCGGCGGCTGCCGGACGGCGTCGACCCGCTGGTGCGATGCGTGCGCCATGGAGCTCGCCGTCAAGCCCGACGAACCGCACCTGATCAGTCCGCGCGTCGACCCGCGAGCGCCGGTGTTTGCACTCGGGCGCTACGCCGGTGCCCGTCGCCAGGCGATTCTCGCGATGAAGGAGCACGGGCGCGACGACCTCGTCGGCCCGCTGGCCCAGGCGCTGGCCCTCGGCGTACACCGGTTGCTGGCCTGGGGCATCGTCGAGACCCCGTTGACGATCGTGCCCGCGCCGTCCCGGCGCTCGGCGGCACGACGGCGCGGCGGCGACCCCGTCGCCCGTCTGGCGCACGCCGCGGTGGCCCGGCATCCGGACGTCACCGTCGCCGCGGCATTGCGGATGAAAGCGCTGACCCGCGACTCGGTGGGCCTCGGCACCGCCGAGCGCGAGCGCAACGTCGCGGGCCGGGTGCTGCTGCGCGGCCGGCGACCGCGCACCGAGGTCCTGCTCGTCGACGACATCGTCACCACCGGCGCGACGGCAGCTGAGTCGGTCCGGGTCTTGTCGGCCGCGGGAGTGTGCGTGACGGCCGTGCTGGCGATCGCGGTCGCCTGAATCGGCGAAACTCGGCGTAAACCAGTGAAATTGCCAAGAAGACGTGAAGAACTCGCTACGGGTTCGTCAAATCGGTGGCACGGCGAGGCGAACACGAGCTAACGTCGAGGACAACCTTCAACAACTCTTCGGGGCCTACTGGTTCCGATTCACGGGTCGCGATTTCCCAGGTTGAGACGCCACATGCGGAGGGGGTGAGTATTCGACACCTTGCACCGGCGGGCTGCCTGCGGCGGTGACTTTTCTGAAACCGCTCCCACCCCGTCGGAGCTTTTTACCGAAAGCCGGCACGCAGGGCGCGTGCGACGTGAAAAGAGAAACGAGTTGTCACGTATGTCAAGGCTAACCGTGGATTCCACTCAGCTTCTGGACGAACCACCGGCGAGGATCGACGCGCAGGAACCGACGGCAACCGCCGAGGTGGTGTTCAAGGGCCGCAACGTCGAGATCCCCGATCACTTCCGCGTCTACGTCTCGCAGAAACTCGCCCGCTTGGAGCGATTCGACAAAACCATCTACCTCTTCGACGTCGAACTCAAGCATGAACGCAACCGTCGCCAACGTAAGTCCTGTCAGCGCGTGGAGATCACCGCGCGGGGCCGTGGGCCGGTAGTCCGCGGCGAGGCGTGCGCCGACAGCTTCTATTCCGCGCTCGAGTCCGCGGTGGTCCGGCTGGAGAGCCGCCTGCGCCGCGGCAAGGATCGCCGCAAGGTGCACTACGGCGAAAAGACCCCCGTTTCCCTGGCGGAGGCCACCGCGGTGGCCCCGCCGCCGGAGAAGGCCCTGCGCAACCACGTGGAGCCGCACCAGCACGAGGGCGGCGACGACGATGGAGACCACCAGCCGGGGCGGGTGGTGCGCACCAAGGAACACCAGGGGACCCCGATGTCGGTCGACGACGCGCTCTACGAGATGGAGCTGGTCGGGCACGACTTCTTCTTGTTCTACGACAAGCAGACCGAGCGGCCGTCCGTCGTCTATCGCCGTCACGCCTACGACTACGGACTGATCAGGCTTTCCTGACGATCGGCGGTCCCCACCGGGTCGTCCCCTACCATGGGAGTCGCTTAAAAGAAGAAGACTCCTACCCATAGGGGACCTAGCTGTGCTGTCGAAGTTGTTGCGCCTCGGTGAAGGTCGCATGGTCAAGCGCCTCAGGAAGGTGGCTGACTATGTCAACACCTTGTCCGACGACGTCGAGAAACTGACCGACGCCGAGCTGCGAGCCAAGACCGACGAGTTCCGCAAGCGCCTGGATGACGGCGAAGACCTCGACGACCTGCTGCCCGAGGCGTTCGCGGTGGCCCGCGAAGCGGCCTGGCGGGTGCTCGATCAACGTCCCTTCGACGTCCAGGTGATGGGCGCCGCGGCCCTGCATCTCGGCAACGTGGCCGAGATGAAGACCGGTGAGGGCAAGACGCTGACCTGTGTGCTGCCGGCGTACCTCAACGCGCTGGCGGGCAAGGGCGTGCACGTCGTCACCGTCAACGACTACCTGGCCAAACGTGACAGCGAGTGGATGGGCCGGGTGCACCGCTTCCTCGGCCTGGAGGTCGGGGTGATCCTGGCCAACATGACCCCCGACGAGCGCCGGGTCGCCTACAACGCCGACATCACCTACGGCACCAACAACGAGTTCGGCTTCGACTACCTGCGCGACAACATGGCGCACTCGGTCGACGACATGGTCCAGCGCGGACACACCTACGCGATCGTCGACGAGGTGGACTCGATCCTGATCGACGAGGCCCGCACGCCGCTGATCATCTCCGGGCCCGCCGACGGCGCCTCCAACTGGTATCTCGAGTTCGCCCGGTTGGCTCCGCTGATGGAAAAGGACACCCACTACGAGGTGGACCTGCGCAAACGCACCGTCGGTGTGCACGAGCTCGGGGTGGAGTTCGTCGAGGACCAGCTGGGCATCGACAACCTCTACGAGGCCGCGAACTCGCCGCTGGTCAGCTATCTGAACAACGCGCTGAAGGCCAAGGAGCTGTTCAACCGCGACAAGGACTACATCGTCCGGGACGGCGAGGTCCTGATCGTCGACGAATTCACCGGTCGCGTGCTGATCGGCCGTCGCTACAACGAAGGCATGCACCAGGCCATCGAGGCCAAGGAGCACGTCGAGATCAAGGCCGAAAACCAGACGCTGGCCACGATCACGCTGCAGAACTACTTCCGGCTCTACGACAAGCTGGCCGGCATGACCGGTACCGCCCAGACCGAGGCGGCCGAGCTGCACGAGATCTACAAGCTCGGTGTGGTCCCCATCCCGACCAACAAGGACATGATCCGCGAAGACCAGTCCGACCTGATCTACAAGACCGAGGAAGCCAAGTACATCGCGGTCGTCGACGACGTCTCCGAGCGCTACGAGAAGGGCCAGCCGGTCCTGATCGGTACCACCAGCGTCGAGCGCTCGGAGTACCTGTCTCGGCAGTTCCAGAAGCGCCGCATCCCGCACAACGTCCTCAACGCGAAGTATCACGAGCAGGAAGCCGGCATCATCGCGGTGGCCGGGCGCCGGGGCGGCATCACCGTCGCCACCAACATGGCCGGCCGCGGTACGGACATCGTGCTGGGCGGCAACGTCGACTTCCTCGCCGACCAGCGGCTGCGGGAGCGCGGTCTGGACCCGGTGGAGACGCCCGAGGAGTACGAAGCAGCCTGGCACGAGGAACTGCCCAAGGTCAAAGAAGAAGCCAACGCCGAGGCCACCGAGGTGATCGAGGCCGGCGGGCTGTACGTGCTGGGCACCGAACGCCACGAGTCGCGCCGCATCGACAACCAGCTGCGCGGCCGTTCCGGCCGGCAGGGCGACCCGGGCGAGTCACGCTTCTACCTGTCGCTGGGTGACGAGTTGATGCGCCGCTTCAACGGCGCCGCCCTGGAATCGTTGTTGACGAGGCTGAACCTGCCCGACGACGTGCCGATCGAAGCCAAGATGGTCACCCGCGCCATCAAGAGCGCCCAAACTCAGGTCGAGCAGCAGAACTTCGAGGTCCGCAAGAACGTCCTCAAGTACGACGAGGTGATGAACCAGCAGCGCAAGGTGATCTACGCCGAGCGCAAGCGCATTCTCGAGGGCGAAAACCTGCAGGAGCAGGCGTTCGACATGGTCCGCGATGTCATCACCGCTTATGTGGACGGCGCGACGGCCGAAGGCTATGCCGAGGATTGGGACCTCGAAGCGTTGTGGTCGGCGCTCAAGACGCTCTACCCGGTCGGGATCGACCACGAGTCGCTCACGCACCGAGACGCCGACTCCGAGCACGACGATCTCACCCGTGAAGAGCTGCTCGATGCTCTCGTCAAAGATGCCGAACGGGCTTATGCCACAAGGGAATCCGAGCTGGAAGAAATCGCCGGCGAGGGCGCGATGCGGCAGCTGGAACGCAACGTGTTGCTCAACGTGATCGACCGCAAGTGGCGCGAGCACCTCTACGAGATGGACTATCTCAAGGAGGGCATCGGGCTGCGCGCGATGGCGCAGCGCGACCCGCTGGTCGAATACCAGCGCGAGGGTTACGACATGTTCATGGCCATGCTCGACGGCATGAAAGAGGAGTCGGTCGGCTTCTTGTTCAACGTCACGGTGGAGGCGGTACCCGCTCCGCAGGTCGCGCCGGTGCAAACGCCGGAGGGGCTGGCGGAATTCGCGGCTGCCGCCGCGGCCGCCGAACAGCAGCAAGGCGACACCAGTGCCGCGCCCGCCCCGGTGCGTGAGCCTGCGCCAAGCACGTTGCGCGCCAAGGGTATTGACAACGAGGCCCCCGCTCTGACGTATTCCGGTCCGGCCGAGGACGGTTCGGCGGAAGTCCAGCGCAACGGCGGTGGCGCGCAGAAGACTTCGGCCGGCGTGCCCGCCGGCGCCAGCAGGCGCGAGCGCCGCGCCGCCGCCCGCCAACAAGGCCGGGGTGCCAAGCCGCCGAAGTCGGTCAAGAAGCGCTAGCCGGGGGAATTGAGGCATAAGCCTCATGCGCCGGCCTGGTAGCGCCACGCAGCATCGGTGCATGACCACGTTGCACACTCCCGCCGATGCCGCTTCGGCCGTTCTGCACAGCGCCGCGTTGCCCCCCGGTGACGACGAAAGATTCGCCGGTTTCGGGGTTTTGGGACTGCCCTTCGCCGGCGGGCACTACCTCGCGCTGCGCTGCATACCCACCGCGTCGTTCGCGCCGGGTTACCGGTCGGTGTGGCATCGCGATGCGGCCGGGGTATGGACGTTTTACGCCACCAGCCCCGGCGAACTCAGTTGCTCGCGCTTCTTCAGCTCGGCCACGCCCCAAGACGCCGTGCAATGCGATATCGACGTCGCCTGGGTTACGCCGTGGTCGCTGTTCGTCCGGATTGCCGGCTTGCTCGACTGGCATCTCGATCTTGGGACCAGCGCGTCGACCCGACTGATGAGCGGGATCGCCCCACGCTTGCCCGAATGGGCATGGACCAACCAATTGGCGCTCGCCACTCTCGGGCGGGTCGCCGGACCGATGATGGGCGCCGGCCGGGTCCGGCTATCCGGCAGGGCGCCGAACGGTCAGCGATTCATGATCGCCCCCAAGCGATTCTGGGCGGTCACCGATTCGCGCGCGGTGTGGCGTACCGACGACCTCGGCCCGGTTGCCCCGCTGCCGCAGCAGGCCCGCTTGGCTGATTTCTGGGGCCCGCAGCGTGGGCTTTTCGTGACCGGGGGCGGCCGTCTGGAGGCGTTCGACCCGAGCCGTCACCGCGCCGTGCAGCGCACCATCTCGATTTGCTGACTTGGACGCAACCGAAGGGGACAATGGGCCGATGGCGTCGCACCTAGCCGATCCGGCGCCGGCGGGCGAGGCGCCCAGCCGGGCCGAGCTGCTGGCGGCGCTCTCGGTGGCGATCGACCTCGGCCTGGGGCAGCCCGCCGAGCACATGCTGCGCGCGGCGATGATCGCGACTCGGCTCGCGGATCGCATGGGGCTCACCGACGCGCAACGGGATTGCGTCTACTACACGACGTTGGTCATGTGGATCGGCTGTCATGCCGACTCCCACGAATACGCGCGGTGGTTCGGCGACGACATTGCGGTACGGCATGACTCATACCTGGTCGACTGGTCGGGACTGCCGTACTGGCGGTTCCTGGTGGGCAACATTGGTCGTGGTCAGCCGTTGACGCAGCGGCTGACCATCATGGCAACGCTGTTCGCCAATGCGCGCGGGCAATTGTCCCGGCTGATCCATTCGCATTGCACCTCCGCGGCGCTGCTGGCGGATCGCATCGGCCTGGGCCCCGACGTCCAGGCGTCGCTCGCATTCGCCTTCGAGCGCTACGACGGCGGCGGCCTGCCCGCCGGGGCCCGCGGCGACGAGATTCCGATACAGATGCGCGTCGCCCAGCTCGCCGAAATGGTCGAGGTGCATCACCGCACCTACGGGGTGGAGGGCGCCGTGGCGATGGCGCGTAGCCGCCGCGGTGGCCAGTTCGACCCGAAGGTCGTCGACACGTTCATCCACTACGCCGACGCGATCCTGGCCGGCCCGGGCCCCGGCGATGCCTGGGCCGCGGCAGTGCGCGAGGCGCCCGACCGCCACCAACGGCTGGACGACAAGGCGCTGGACGCACTTCTTGTCGCGTTCGGCGACTTCGTCGATCTCAAATGTCCTTTCACCCTTGGTCATTCGCGTGCGGTGGCCGGCCTGGCCGGCGACGCCGCGCTCGCGGCCGGCGTCGACGCCGGCTCGGCGGCCCTGACCCGACGTGCGGGCCACGTTCACGACCTGGGCCGCATCGGTGTGTCGAACCAAATCTGGTCCAAGCCAGGGTCGTTGACCGCGGGTGAGTTCGAGCGGGTGCGGCTGCATCCCTATCTGACCGCCAGGATCCTCAATCAGGTCCCCGGCTTGGGGCGGCTGGCCGAAGTCGCCGGAAACCACCATGAATGCCTGAACGGATCGGGATACCCGCGCGGGCTGGCCGGGGCCGCGCTGAGCCTGCCCGATCGTATCCTCGCGGCCGCGGTCAGTTACCAATCCGCTTGTGAACCAAGGCCGTACCGCGACGAGCTGTCACCCGGCTCGGCGACCCGGCGGCTGCACGAGCGGGTGAGCGCCGGTGAACTCGACCCCGTCGCCGTCGAGGCGGTGCTGCGCGCGGCGGGCCAGCCCGCCCAACGGCCCAAGCCCCGTCCGGGCGGGCTCACCCCGCGCGAGATCGAAGTGCTGCGCCTGGTCGCGCGCGGCGCGTCCAACAAGGAAATCGCGGCCGCGTTGGTGATCAGCGAGAAGACCGCCCGCAACCATGTGGAGAGGACGTACGCCAAGATCGGCGTCTCAAATCGCATCGGCGCCAGCATGTATGCCTTACAACAGGGGTTGTCAGCACCAACAACTGAAAATTGAGGCAATCGCCCCATTCCCTGGCACGCAATTCGGCGGACAATCAATACATGAGTCGATATTTGACAATCTGTTACGGCGCAGTGGCTTATCTGCTTTTCCTGGTGTCGTTTACCTACGCGATCGGATTCGTCGGCAACATCTGGGTGCCGCGCAGTGTCGACCACGCGCTCGGCGCGCCGGTCGGCCTGGCGGTGCTGATCGACGTACTCCTGCTTGGTGTTTTCGCGATTCAGCACAGCGTGATGGCTCGGCCGGCATTCAAGAGATGGTGGACGCGATTCGTGCCCGCATCGATCGAGCGCAGCACCTACGTGGTCCTGGCAAGTGCCGCGCTGTTGCTGCTCTACTGGCAGTGGCGCACACTTCCGGACGTCGTGTGGGACGTGCGTCTGCCGGCGGCACGCGTGGCGCTGTGGGCGTTGTTCTGGCTGGGATGGGCGACCGTGTTCTTCTCGTCCTTCATGGTCAGCCACTTCGACCTGTTCGGCTTGCGGCAGGTATACCTGGCCTGGCGTGGAAAACCGTACCGCGACTTGGACTTTCGCGTTCGGTACCTGTACCGGTTGGTGCGTCACCCGCTGATGCTGGGATTCCTGATCGCATTCTGGTCGACGCCCACGATGACGGTCGGGCATCTGCTGTTCAGTGTCGCCACAACGGGTTACATCCTGGTCGCCGTGCGGCTGGAGGAACACGACCTGGTCGACTCGCTGGGCGAGCAATACCTTGCCTACCGCCGCGAGGTGCCCGCGCTGGTGCCCGGGACACGCCGGCACCCGCACGCGACGGCAGGCCAGCACTAGCCTTCGAGGAGCGTCGCGATCCGGTCCAGGGTCGCGCGGATGCCGGCCTCGGTCCGGCTGGGCATCGAGCCGCTGGTGATCATCGCCTTCTGCTTGTCTTGCGACACATCCCAGGTTTCGCGGACCAGCGTGCCTTCGGTGCCTTCCGGGGCCGGACTCAGCTCGTAGCGCCAGATGCGGCCACCCACCCGACCGCCTATCGCGGTGGTTTTCCATGCGATGCGCCGGTCCGGTTCGTACTCGATGACGGTGTTGGTGGTGCGGTAGGGGATGAACAGCGTCTCCTTGCGGCCCCGCATCGCCATCCCGAACGTCGAACCCATCGTCAGCGGAAGCGACTCCTGCGAACACCGATTCACTGATTCCGAACCGTCGAAGCTGGCATGTTTGCCGGCGTCGGCCAGCAGGGCAAAAACCCTGTTCGGCGACGCTTTGATGACCCGCTCGACGCTGACCGTGTCTCCGTCCATTCGGTAACAGTAACGCCGTCGAGCGAATATGAAGTCGGTCTGTATGGGGGCAATCTCTGCGGTATTTGGGTGCGGGTTCCCGGTATGTTGCGGATATGGATGTCAAGGAGGTGTTGCTGCCGGGCGTCGGTTTGCGATACGAGTTCATCAGCCACAAGGGCGACCGGATCGGCATCATCGCGCGGCGCGGCGGCGACTTCGACGTCGTGCTGTACGGCTCCGACGATCCGGACCAGGCCCGGCCGGTGTTCCATCTCACCGACGAAGAGGCCGACACCATGGCCCAGATTCTGGGCGCTCCCCGCATTGCCGAGCGGTTCACCGAGCTCACCCGTGAAGTGCCCGGCCTCGAGGCGGGCCAGGTCCATATCGAGCCGGGCAGCCCGTTCGTCGACAAGCCGTTGGGGGACACCCACGCTCGCACCCGCACCGGGGCCTCGATCGTCGCGATCGTGCGCGACGAGGATGTGCTCGCCTCGCCCGGGCCGGCCGAGATGCTGAGGGAGCGAGACGTTTTGATAGTCATCGGCACCGAAGAGGGCATTGCCGCAGTCGAGCAGATCGTCGACAAGGGCTGAGCCAGTGCAGGTTTCGGGGGCGCTGCTGTTTCAGCTAGGCGCTCTCCTCGCCGCACTCGCGGTGCTGGGGGCCATCTCGCGACGGTTCGCGCTGTCGCCGATTCCGGTCTATCTGATGGCGGGTCTTTCGCTGGGCAAAGGCGGCATCTGGCCGGTGGCCGCCGCCGGCGAGTTCATCATGACGGGCGCGCCGATCGGCGTCGTGCTGTTGCTGCTGACCTTGGGCCTGGAATTCTCCGCGACCGAATTCGCCACCAGCTTGCGACACCACCTGCCGTCTGCCGGGGTCGACGTGGTTCTCAATGCCACACCCGGCGCGGTGGCGGGGTGGCTGCTTGGGTTCGACGGCATCGCGATCCTCGGCCTGGCCGGCGTCACCTACATTTCGTCCTCGGGTGTGGTCGCGCGCCTGCTGGAGGATTTGCGCCGGCTGGGTAACCGCGAAACGCCGGCCGTGCTGTCGGTGCTGGTGCTCGAAGACTTCGCGATGGCCGCCTACCTGCCGCTGTTCGCGGTGCTCGCGTCCGGGGGCACCGGGTTGGAGGCGGTCGCGGGCATGGCCGTCGCGATCGGTGCTCTCGTCGCCGCGTTCTTCGCGTCGTATTACTGGGGCCATCACGTGGGCAGGCTGGTGGCGAGCGCCGACTCTGAGCAGCTGTTGCTGCGGGTTCTGGGGATCACCTTGCTGGTGGCGGCATTGGCCGAATCGCTGCACGCTTCCGCGGCCGTCGGCGCATTCCTGGTCGGGCTCACGCTGACCGGCGACACCGCGAATCGGGCGCGCAAGGTACTGGGTCCGCTGCGTGACCTTTTCGCCGCGATCTTCTTTGTGGCGATCGGCCTGCAGGTGGACCCGCACGAGCTGGTTCCGATGCTTCCGGTCGCGCTGATGCTCGCCGTGGTCACCGCGACCACGAAGGTGGCCACCGGGATCTTCGCCGCCCGGCGCGACGGTGTGGCCCGGCGCGGGCAGCTGCGGGCCGGCACCGCGCTTGTCGCAAGGGGCGAGTTCTCGCTGATCATCATCGGGTTGGCCGGTACGGCGATCGCCTCCGTGGCCGCGCTGGCAACGGCGTATGTCTTCGTGATGGCGATCCTGGGTCCGGTGCTGGCCCGCTTCTCCGGCGCCCCGCCGCCCGAGGGCACCGGAGCACCGGCCTAGCCGATGTGCAGGGCGACCACCTGCCACCGGACTCCGCTGCTGGTGGGCAGCTTCTCCACCCGGGCGGCGATGGCGTGGATGCGGTCCCCGCGGCTGTAGGAGCCGAACACCTCGGCGGCGGTCTCCGCAGCGCGGTGCCCGGCCGGTTGCAGCCGCATCCGGCGCAGCACCGCGGCGCCCTGGCGTCCGGCGCGGGACTGGCCGACCGACAGCACGGAGTCGACGAGGCCGGGCACCAGTAACGGCCGGAGCTGGGTGACCGGACGCCGGTGGTCGATCACTTCCAGCACCCGGCGCAGCGCGGCGTCGGCGAAGGCCGCGGCCTGGTGCATCGACGCCGACCACGCCGCCGCCGTCGGCTCGGGTCGCCGGACGGCCCGCCCGCGGTAAGGCCGGCGCGGCCCGCCGCCGGTGCGGTGCGCCACGGTCGGCTGCCGGCATGGGGTGGGGTTGCGCGACACCTCACGCGGCGGCGGTTCGTACTCGACGACGGGCACGACGGCGAAATCGTCACGGTGAGCGGGGGTTACGGGGCTGATGGTCAATGCGCACTCTCCAAGTCATCGCTGAACGAGCGGCCTGCAGGAGAGTGGCAGACAATTGGTCTTTCAATTGCCGGTCATCATCGCACAATTCGACATCGCGCGTACCCGCGCCGTGTTGGGCCCTAGCGGACGATTACGGTGGGCGGGAGCATCGGGGAACCGAAGGATTGACCAAGGAGGCCAGGCCCGCGATGGTGACCCGGTTGTCCACATCGGACGCGTCCTTCTTTCGGCTGGAGAACAGCGCCACCCCGATGTACGTCGGATCGCTGTCGATCCTGCAGCGTCCGCGCACCGGGTTGAGCTACGAGACGGTGCTTGCCGCGGTCGAACAGCGGCTCGCGCAGATACCGCGCTATCGCCAGAAGGTCCGCGAAATCGGGGTCGGCATGGCCAGGCCGGTGTGGATCGACGACGCCGACTTCGACATCACCTACCACATCCGGCGCTCGGCATTGCCGTCACCGGGCAGCGATGAGCAGCTGCACGAGCTCGTCGCCCGGCTGGCCGCGCGGCCGTTGGACAAGACCCGACCGTTGTGGGAGATGTACCTGGTCGAGGGGCTGGCCAAAAACCGGGTCGCCCTCTACACCAAGTCGCACCAGGCGTTGATCAACGGGATGACCGCGCTGGAGATCGGCCACGTGATCGCCGACCGGACGCGACAGCCGGCGCCGTTCCCCGAAGACATCTGGATCCCGGAACGGGATCCCGGCTCGACCCGGCTGCTGGTGGGCGCGCTCACCGACTGGATGGTGGGGCCGGGCACGCAGCTGCAGGCCGTCGGCTCCGCGATGGCCGGGCTGGCGACGAACTACGGCGAACTCCTCAACGCGGGCCGCCGGGTCTTCGACATCGCGCGCACCGTCGCGCGCGGTACCGCGCCCAATAGCCCGCTCAATGCCACCGTCTCACGCCATCGGCGGTTCACCGTCGCCCGCGGCAGTCTCGAGGACTATCGCACGGTGCGCGCCCGCTACGAGTGCGACATCAACGACGTGGTGCTGGCAGTGGTGACCGGCGCATTGAGCAACTGGCTGATGTCGCGCGGGGTAGGGGTGTCGTCGGGCGCGACGGTCCGGGCGATGGCACCACTTTCGGTGTATGCCGAGGATCAACACGATTCGACGGGGCCCGGCCAGATGATCAGTCAGGTCACGCCGTTCCTGGTCGACCTGCCGGTGGGCGAGGGCAATGCCGTGGTGCGGCTGTCGCAGATCGCGCATGCCACCGAGTCGAATCCGTCCGCCGCGCGGCTGGTCGACGCCCGGACCATCGTCACGTTGTCGGGCTTCGCGCCGCCGACGCTGCACGCCATGGGCATCCGGGTCGCGACCAACTTCTCGGCGCGATTGTTCAACTTGTTGATCACCAATGCCCCCGGAGCCCAGTCGCAGATGTACGTCGCCGGTACCAAATTGCTGGAGACCTACGCGGTGCCACCGTTGCTGCACAACCAGGCGCTGGCCATCGGTGTGACGTCCTACAACGGCACGCTGTATTTCGGAATCAACGCCGACCGCGACGCGATGAGCGACGTTGATCTGCTCCCGGCGTTGTTGAATCAGTCACTCGAGGAACTTCTCAACGGTTCTCGCTAGTTCTTGGCGGTGAAAATTGCTGTGTGGATATACAATTCGTTGCTGTGAGCACCTCGAGCGACGGCGCACCGGCAAAGGCGAAGAAAAAGAAATCGTCTGCGCAGGCGGCGCCCAAGCTCTCCGATGCCGTCTATGAAGCCGAATTGTTCCGGTTACAAACGGAATTCGTGAATCTGCAGGAGTGGGTGCGTCATTCAGGTGCGCGAATCGTGGTGCTTTTCGAAGGCCGCGACGCCGCGGGCAAGGGCGGTGCCATCAAGCGGATCACCGAATACCTCAGCCCCCGTACCGCCCACATCGCCGCGTTGCCGGTGCCCACCGACCGGGAGCGGGGCCAGTGGTACTACCAGCGGTATATCGCCCATCTGCCCAGTAAAGGCGAAATCGTGCTGTTCGACCGGTCCTGGTACAACCGCGCGGGCATCGAGAAAGTCATGGGATTCTGCACGCCGCAAGAACATGCGCTGTTTTTGCGACAGACGCCGATATTCGAACAGATGCTCATCGATGACGGGATTCTGCTGCGCAAGTACTGGTTTTCGGTTTCCGAGGCCGAACAACTGCGCCGTTTCCGGGCGCGCCGCAACGACCCCGTCCGGCGCTGGAAACTGTCCACGATGGACCTGGAATCGGTGTATCGCTGGGAGGACTATTCGCGCGCCAAAGACGAGATGATGGTGCACACCGATACGCCGGTAAGTCCTTGGTACGTCGTGGAATCCGATATCAAGAAAAACGCGCGATTGAACATGATGCACCACCTGCTCACCAGCATCGGGTACCACGACGTCGAAGAGCCGAAGGTCGACCTGCCGGAACGCCCGATCGAGACCGGCAACTACCAGCGTCCGCCGCGGGAGTTGTCGACGTATGTCGACGACTACGCGGCCACCTTGATCGAGAGCTAGCGATGGGCGCTGGCGCGATCCAGGTCTACATTCCTGCCACTCTCGCGATGCTGGAGCAGCTCGTCGCCGATGGCTCGCTGAGCCCCGTCAATGGCACCGCGTTCGCGGTGACACCGACCCTGCGCGAGGCCTATGCGGAGGGCGATGACGACGAGCTCGCCGACGTGGCGCTGCGGGAGGCGGCGCTGGCCTCGCTGCGCCTGCTGGCCGCTGACGACGACGCGCGGCCGCGGCGCGCGGTGCTGGCCGCCGAGGTCGAAGACGTCACCTTCCGCCCCGATCTCGACGATGCGGTGGTCCGGCTCGCCGGGCCCGTCGCGTTGGACCGGGTGGTAGCGGCCTACGTCGATAACTCCGGCGCGGAAGAGGCCGTCGCGAAGGCGATCGAGGCGATCGACGCCGCCGACCTGGGGGATGAGGATGCCGACCTGGTCGTCGGCGATGCCCAGGACCACGATTTGGCCTGGTACGCGAACCAGGAGCTGCCGTTTCTGCTCGACCTGTTGTAACCCGCGACGCCCCGCCGAATGTGACGCAATCCGGGCGCGTGGGCCTGGATAATTTACCGTAACTTACGGTACCGTAGGGTTTGTTATGGGTAAGAAATACCAGTCACTCACCGCACACGTCGTTGAGACCAGGCGCCCCACGGTCGTGGGGGCGGAGCGGCATCCCGGTTGGCATGCGCTGCGCAAGATCGCTGCGCGCATCACCACGCCGCTGCTGCCCGACGACTACCTGCATCTGGCCAACCCGCTGTGGTCCGCGCGGGAACTGCGGGGCCGCATCGTCCAGGTCCGCCGGGAGACCGAGGACTCCGCGACCCTGGTGATCAAACCGGGCTGGGGCTTCAGCTTCGACTACGAGCCGGGCCAATACATCGGAATCGGATTGCTGGTGGACGGCCGCTGGCGCTGGCGGTCGTATTCGCTGACGTCGAGCCCGGTCGCGCGGTCGGGGTCCGGCCCCGAGCGCACCGTGACGATCAGTGTGAAAGCGATGCCGGAAGGCTTCCTGTCCACCCATCTGGTTGAAGGTGTCGAGCCGGGGACGATCGTGCGGCTGGCCGCACCCCAGGGCAACTTCGTGCTGCCCGACCCGGCCCCGCCGTCAATTCTGTTCCTCACCGCGGGATCGGGGATCACGCCGGTGATGTCGATGCTGCGAACATTGGTGCGCCGCAAGCAAATTGGTGACATCCAGCACGTGCATTCGGCGCCCACCGAATCGGACGTGATGTTCGGCACCGAATTGACCGCGCTCGCAACGGTGCACCCCGGGTATCGACTGCGGGTGCGAGAGACCCGGGCGCAGGGCCGGCTTGACCTCGCCCGGCTCGACGACGAGGTGCCGGACTGGCGCGACCGGCAAACGTGGGCCTGCGGGCCGGAGGGCATGCTCGCCCAGGCTGAGCGGGTCTGGGCGGCCGCGGGCATCAGCGACCGGCTGCACCTCGAGCGATTCGCGGTGGCCAAGGCCGCACCGGCCGGAGCCGGCGGAACCGTGACCTTCGGGCGCACCGGGCGTACGGTGGCCGCCGATGCCGCGACATCGCTGATGGACGCGGGAGAGGGCGCCGGAATCCAGATGCCCTTCGGCTGCCGGATGGGTATCTGCCAGTCGTGCGTGGTACCCCTGGTGGAGGGTCACGTCCGTGACCTGCGGACCGGGCAGGAACACGAGCCCGGGACCCGGGTACAGACCTGCATTTCGGCCGCGTCCGGCGATTGTGTCCTTGACATTTAAACGCTACTCGTAGGTAACCTACGGCGTCGTAGGTTACGATAGCGTAGGTACTGACCACAGAATCGAAATCGAACGCCGGGAGGTGAGAACGATGGCGATCACAGACGTCGACGTATTCACGCATTTGACCGACGCTGATATCGACGCCCTGGGCGTTGAGCTGGATGCTATCCGCCAGGACATAGAAGACTCACGCGGCGACCGGGATGCCCGTTACATCCGTCGCACCATTGCCGCGCAGCGTGCGCTGGAGGTTTCTGCCCGACTGATGCTGGCCGCGAGTTCGCGGCGTTCGGCATGGTGGGCCGGCACCGTGACCCTGGGCGTGGCCAAGATCATCGAGAACATGGAGATCGGCCACAACGTCATGCACGGCCAGTGGGACTGGATGAACGATCCGGAGATTCACTCCTCCTCATGGGAGTGGGACATGGCCGGGTCGTCCAAGCACTGGCGCTACACCCACAACTTCGTGCACCACAAGTACACCAACATCCTCGGGATGGACGACGACGTCGGCTACGGCATGCTGCGCGTCACCCGCGACCAGCGCTGGAGGAAGCACAACCTCTTCAATCTGGTGTTCAACACCTTGCTGGGCCTCGGCTTCGAATGGGGTGTCGGCCTGCAGCACGTGGAGATCGGCAAGATCGTCAAGAAGCGGATGGACCAGGACGAGGCCCGGGAGCGGACCGAGGAGTTCTTCGCCAAGGCCGGCCGCCAGATCGTGAAGGACTACGTCGCATTCCCGGCGCTGACCTCGCTGTCGCCCGGCGCGACGTACACGTCCACGTTGAAGGCCAATGCCGTTGCCAACGTGATCCGCAATGTGTGGGCCAACGCGGTGATCTTCTGCGGTCATTTCCCTGATGGCGCAGAGAAATTCACCAAGACCGACATGGTCGGCGAGACGAAGGGCCAGTGGTATCTGCGCCAGATGCTGGGCAGTGCCAACTTCGAAGGCGGATGGCTGCTGCGGTTCATGAGCGGCAACCTGTGCCACCAGATCGAGCACCACCTGTACCCCGACCTGCCGAGCAACCGGCTGCACGAGATCTCGGTGCGGGTGCGCGAGGTCTGCGACAAGTACGACTTGCCTTACACCACAGGCTCTTTCCTGATGCAGTACGGCAAAACCTGGCGCACGATGGCCAAGCTGTCGTTGCCCAACAAGTACTTGCTGGACAACGCCGACGACGCGCCGGAAACCCGTAGCGAGCGGATGTTTGCCGAACTCGAGGCCGATTTCGCCGGAACCGACCCGGAGACCGGTCGGCGGCGCGGACTCAAGACCGCCATTGCCACCGTTCGGGGTTGGCGCCGCGACAAGCGCGCCCTGAAGAAAATGGAGCAGCTGCTCAAGGACGCCGACGGCCTGGCGGCCTAGGCGCTAAACAGTCGAGTTGCCCAGCGACGCTGGGCAACTCGACTGTTTTATTTTGGTGCGAGTCGGTGCTGCAACCTCGGGTTAGGCTAACTACGGGTGACATTCAGGTGTCATCCAAAAGGCGCTGAAATGGCCCAGAACCGACGTTGGTGATTCGCCGGTTGCTCGAGGTCATGTGTGATGGAATTTCAGCGGCGATGGTTGGCCACTCTTTTCGTCATGCCCGATCGCAGCTAGGAGATGATTCGCCGTGACCGCACCGAAGATGATGAAGGTCGAGTACGAGGAACTCATGGCTCGCGCCGCCCTGCTGGAACGGCCGATAGGAAGCGGCGTACCAAGCGAAATCCCCCAACCGCCATGCACCCTCGCAATTGTCTTAAAAGCGGCCAAAGCCCTTCAGGACGGTTCCGAGGACATGCGTAAATACTTGACGGAGTTCGACACGGTCCGGCTAGCGCTCGCGCAGTCGCTGCGGAACGCGGCTAAAGCGTATCGACAAGTCGACGAGGACGCCGCTCACGCCGTGAGCAACCTAACGCCGCTGTCGGGGGTGGTCACGCCCGATCCGGTGGATGGGCCGGGAATGCTTGGCGTTGGCGGACCTGGGCCAGACGTAGATCCTACTAGGGACCAGATAATCGATGGGTTGCATTCTATCGAAGACATAGCGTGGCAACTCGAGCAAAAGGACCAAGGTGCGTCGTTTGAGCGCTTTGCAGATCAATGGGCGAAGTACCGCGAGCAATTGCGGTTCGCAGCCCGCGAGCGGTTTGAACCCTTCCGAGAATGGGAGGGCGACGCAGCCTCTACCGTCTCCGCCAATTTCGAAGCGCAGCGGAAGTGGTTGGAGACAATGGTGGCATTCTCCGGTCAGATCGCTGACCAGGCCCAAACAATTGCGGCCGAATTTCGCGATCTCCGCAAGTGGCATGTCTATGTAGACGACATCCGCAGCCAAACCCGATATCATAGAATGAAATATGAATGGAAAGACTTCAAAGAGGTCGAGCAATATATCAAGACCCAAAGTACCTCGGGCTCGCAAACCTGGATTATAAGGTTCTACAAGCAAGCGACGGATGAGTCGGCCCGACTATTGGCCGAATTCAAGGGTAAGGCAGGTCTGCCAATAGCACAGGTAAATCCCGATCGGCCCCCACCCCCCTCGAAAATTAAACCGCCGGCACCGTGGAAACCAGCAGCGAGGCCCAGCGATTTAGACATCGCAAAGTCTCATATTCTCAAACCGCCGGCGCGACCGGATTGGCTGCCCGACGACGATGGGCCGACGCCCGTCCCCACCCCCGGTGACCAGGGGGGTGTGCCCGCGATGCCGATGATGCCCATGATGCCGATGACACCGCAGACCAACGATGCGAAGCTGGCCGAGGCCTTGAAGGACCTGAAACCGCAAGGGGCGCCGGGCATGCCGCATGGCGGCGGGGGAGTCAAACCGGCATCGTTCGGCGGGGCCGGTGTGCCGACCGCCCCGTTGCAGTCCTGGGGAGAGGGCGATCCAGCATCACGGCCCGCCGCCGCGGGGCCCGGGGCCGGGCCCGGAGCTCTGGGCCGTGGAGTCCCGGGCGGGGGCGCCATGGGCGGCGGCATGGGCGGCGGCGCTCCCGCCCAGGCTGGAGATAAGGGCGGCAAAGGCAAACGCGTGCAAGGGGATGAAGACGCGCTGTATACCGAGGATCGGGCATGGACCGAGGGTGTCATCGGTTTGCGCGGCGCCAAGGAAGTGCCCAAGCAGTAGACGGCAGCCACGCCCACCCGCTCGGCGCGTGCGGCGTGGTGAGAGGAGTGATCGATGGGCTTGGCGCCGCCGACGGGTGAGTATGCCGCGGAGATGCTTGCCGCGAACGGGTGGCCCGAGATCGATGAGGACCTCAACTTTGACCGCGCCGAGCAGTACATGCAGGTTTTCCGACAGGTAAGCGGGGTAGCAGACGACTGTCGTCGGCAGCAGTTCGACACCTTCGATGGCGATGTCTGGTCGGGAAGCGCCTCCGGTGCCGCCAATCGCGAAGTGGGAACACTCATCGAGGCGTTGGCGACGCTGCAGAGCGGCCTAGCCACTGTGATCACTTGGCACCGGTATATCGCCAGGTCCGTCATTCAAGCCAAGTCGGATATCTACGACAACGTCGAACTCGCGCAGCGCAAGATCAACGCATTGGAGAATGAGATCAGGCTGACCGCCGCCGATCGGACCGCCGCGATCACTGCGGTGGTCGATGCGGCGAAGGGGGCGAATGCCGGCGTGGTCGCCATGACTGCCGAGCAGATCCTGGCAAGCAAGTCCTGGGAACCGCCACACAACGCGCTGCAGAACTTGCTGGACCAGAAGGCGCCACCCTCAATCACCCGTCCAGATAAATCCTTGCCTGACTCAGGAACACCGGGAGTCGACGAGCCTTCGGAACCCGGTCCGGTGGTACCGCGGCCGGGTGTCCCGCCGCTGGCCGGGCCGCGTGGCGGGCCGGCACTTCCGCCGCCGTCCGTGCCCAGGATTCCTGCGGGTGTTCCGCCACTTCCGGGAATGCCTGCGTCGCCGGTCTCGCCGGTGCCGGCTGCTGGTGGGCCTCGTCACGCGGCACCCAGTAACGGACCGACAGCTCCGGGCACTCCGCGAAATCCAGCCGCGTCGGAGCAGTCGCGAGATGGCGGTGACGACGGTCCGGCTGGTGTGGCGATTCCGGACGCGCAGCCGTCCGGCGTTGGGCCGCAAGACGATTCACCGCGGGTAGCGCCCGCCAGCGCGACGGGCATGCCGGCGATGCCGATGGCGCCGGGTGCGGCAGGCGGTGGTGGCGCGGGTGGCTCCAATGCTTCGGGTGCCGGGCCGGGTGGCGGCGCGGTGCCGGGTTTGGGTGGTCCGGCCGGGCGGGTGTCCTCGGGCCAGTCCTCCGGTGTGCGACCGGCCGCGGCGACCCATCGTCCGGCGCCGCGTGGCGATCGCGTTGCGCACCACGAGTCGATCGATGCGGGTCATTTGGTGGAAGGCGTTGCGATGGCCGCGATTCCGGTGTCGCCGGCGCGTCTCGAGCGCGATGCGATGGCCGAGGCTGCCACTGCCGATGCCGCGCGCCGGCGAGGTCCCGATCGGCTGCAGTTGGCGCGGCGCATCGGTGCGGCGTTGAACGCACCCGTGGGCGACAAGGAGCCTGATTTTGGGTTCTTCTGGGTTACCGGGGTGACCACCGAGGGCGAGATCGTGGTGGCCAACAGCTATGGGCTGGCCTACGTACCGGAGTGGGTGCAGTTGCCCGAACAGGTGCATATGGCCACGGCAGACGACGCGATTCCGGCCGCCGAGCGGGCGCGCTGGACCACGTACCCGATATTGGCCGTGCAAGGTTGGGCTGCCCACCGCGACGCCAAGTTGCGGGCGGTGATCGGCACCGAGGAGCAGCTGGCCGATTCCGATTCTGGCGCGGCGCAGATGATTCTCAACGCCGACGACATCCCTGATAGCGGGGAGATGATCGGCCGGTCCCGCCTCGAGGTGGTGGCCCCCGAGGCGGCCGCGCGGCTGGCGCTGACCCCCGATGCGGGATTGCTGGCCTTGCTGCCGCCGGCACCGGCGACGGCGCCCGAGGACGACCGCTTCATGAAGTGGTTGGCGGTCGTGAAATTGATGATCCACGACGACCCCCGCCGTCAGGCGCCACATCTAAAGGCCTTCCACGCCTACGTTTCTCATGCCCAGGACGTCGCCGTCAACGGAGCCCACACCGCGGCCGACCCGGTTGCCCTGCGCTGCGCTGTTGACGACTGGCTGTACTGGAAACACCTCACCGGGCTATTGGACGCCGCCCTGTCCGTTACTTCTTAGTCCTGGCGCGGTTGTCGGCTAGGTCTATTCTCGGAAATATGCTCGCAGCGTTTGGATTCGAAACCCTGGGCGTGGTCGTCGGGGACATGTTCTTCGTCGACCCGACCCCGAACGAAGGTCAGGAAACCCCGGAACGGGGAGTCAGACTGGAACTCCGTGTTGTCGACCGTGCCGAGCCGCACGGATCGATTTACGCCGGCATTCCGATCGCGTTCAACCGCCCGGTGTGGCGGGTGGACCTCTTCGGATCGACCGAGAGCCCGCCGGGGACGCTGGACCGGGCCCATCACCATCCCCGATTCAAGGGCTGGGAGCCCGGCCGCCGGAACTTCGTTCCCGAGCTGTCCGCCGATCCGGTGTCCTGGTTGGCTGGTCAGCTTGCCGATCCGGTCGCCGTGCTGACCCGGGCGGGCGTCGATGCGGATGAGGTCCCGGAGGCCGACAAGGCCGGCCTCGCCGCGGCCGCGCCGGAAATCGTCGCCGCGGTGAAGCGGATGCTGGACGGCGTGCGGGACGGGGAATTGGCCCCGGCACCCGCCGAGCCGGTTGCCGCCGCGCGTACCGGCTGGCTCTGATCTCGGGATCCCTTGAACCATCGAGAACTCGCGTTGCACAGGGGCGGTTTTGGCGGGCAAGCGGCCGAAGGCGGACTAGGGGGCCACTAGACGACGGGATTGCGTGCCAGTGAGAACCGTTCAAGCTGCACGGGCGGTCCGCCCACGGGCGGTGGTGGTACCACACTGGCTACCCCGTCCATCACGGTTATGATGGTTGAGGTTTGCCGGTTGAAGTTCAGGGTGCCGTGCTGGAAGTTCTGCACGATCCACTCGGGCTCCTGAATCTCGGCGCTGGTCGGCAGGCCCAGCTGGCCGCGCTCGTAGCGCAGCGTGGCCCAGGCCTCGTAGATCCTGCCGCTGAGCGGCTGAGCGCCGGTGGCCGGTGACCAATAGATCGCGCCATTGGCGAAGACGACATAGCGGATCGAATCACCACTGGGCGCTTCGGGTGACGTGGGTGCGCCGAGCGGGCCTGTCATGCCGCCCATCGCCTGCCAGCGGGCGTAGATCGCTCCGCCCTGCATCGACTCCGCCAAGTCCTGCGCGTTGGGCACTTGCTTGAACCGGGCGGCGATGTCGCGGATCCGCTCCATAAACGCGTACCCGGCGTTGCCCGGACAGGCGGTGTCGCCGACGTCGCGGTGGGCGAAGATGCTCGGCAAGGTTGGCGTGGCGCCTTGCGGGAATCGCGTGTCGGGGCCGCCGGCGGAAGTCAGCACGACGGTGCCGTTGGGGTTCACCGTGTCCATCGCGAGCCGCCATCCCAGCAGCTGGCCGACCGCCCGCAACTGTTCGGGGGTAGGGGGCGCCTGGCTCAAATCGCCGATCATGCACACCGCCCAGGTATCGGTGTTGAAGCCGCCGGTGTGAATGCCCTCGACCGGTTTGGTGATGCCGCCGAACCTGCCCTCGAACATCTGGCCGTACCTATCGACCAGCGCGTTGTAGCCAATGTCGCCCCAGCCGTGTGTCAACGTGTGGCATTCGTAGATCGAGCGCACGATGGCCGCCGAGTCTGTCGGCGCGTAGCCGTTGCCGGTCGCAGAGTGGTGCACGATCCCAGCCCTAATCCCGTTGCCACAGCGCGGTATTCCACGCCGAATTGACTCATCGGCGCCCCACTCGGCGCGGCTGATGATGTTGACCGGGTGGCCCGGCGCCATTGCCAATGCCGATACGTTGGGGTCCGCGGAGGCGCGCGCCGGGGCGCCGAGAACCCCCGCGGCCATCCCCAAACCGAGGACAACCGGCGCGGCCGCAGCGTATTTCAGCACGGCACGCCGGGAAGCCAGCGGCTTGCAGCTGCAGCGATGTCGCACCGCGATACGGTAACCGGCTTGCGGTCGAACAAAGATCCGCCGCGCCGTTGCCGAAATGACTTAATCTCGTGCCGATTTCGAATTGCGGACCCGCCGGCACCGCGGCAGGCTGCGGTCGGCTTACCCCAGGCGTTCGATGATGGTGGCGTTGGCCATGCCGCCGCCCTCACACATCGTCTGCAAGCCGTAGCGTCCGCCGCGCTGTTCGAGCGCGTTGACCATGGTGGTCATGATGCGAGCGCCGCTGGCGCCCAACGGGTGACCGATGGCGATGGCCCCGCCGTTGACGTTGGTCTTGGCCAGATCGGCGCCGGTGTCATGAGCCCAGGCCAGCACGACGGGCGCGAAGGCCTCGTTGACCTCGAACAGGTCGATGTCGGCCAGCGTCAGGCCGGACCGCTGCAGCACCTTCTCGGTCGCCGGGATGACGCCGGTCAGCATGTAGAGCGGGTCGTCGCCCACCACCGTCGTGGTGTGGATTCGTGCTAGCGGGCGCAGGCCCAGCTTCTTCGCGACCTCGCTGGTGGTGATCAGCACCGCGGCGCTGCCGTCCGAGAGCGGCGACGAGTTCCCCGGCGTGATCTCCCAATTGATCTGCGGGAAGCGCTTTTCCATCTTCTCGCTGTAGAACGCAGGCTTCAGCGCGGCCAGGGTCTCCACCGTGGTGGCCGGTCGGACGATCTCGTCGGTGTGCAGCCCGGCGATCGGGATCAGCTCGTTTTCGAACAGCCCGTCCTTCGTGGCGCGGGCAGCCTTGTCGTGGCTGCCGGCGGAGAACTCGTCAAGCTGGGTGCGGGAAAAGCCCCACTTCGCGGCGATCAGTTCGGCGCTAATGCCTTGCGGTACCAGGCCTTCGGGGTAGCGCGCGCCCATGCCCTCGCCAAACGGGTCGCTGCCCGGCAATACCTGGGTGCCCATCGGGACGCGGCTCATCGACTCCACACCCCCGGCGATCACCAGGTCGTAGGCACCGGCGATAACGCCCTGCGCGGCGAAGCTGATCGCCTGCTGGCTGCTGCCGCACTGGCGGTCGATCGTGACGCCGGGAACCGACTCGGGGAAGCCTGCGCCCAGCAACGCGTTGCGCGCGATGTTGACCGCCTGGTCGCCGACCTGGGTGACCGCACCGGCGATGACGTCGTCAACCTGCACCGGATCCACACCGGTGCGGGCCACCAGTTCGCGCAGGCTGTGCGCCAACAGGTCGACGGGCAGCACGTCGTGCAGTGCGCCACTGGCCTTGCCCTTGCCTATCGGGGTGCGGACGGCGCCGACGATGACGGCGTCGCGGCCCTGAAGTGCGGTCATGGCTCCTCCTTGAGTCCTGAGTATGGCTTTATATACCCAGCAAAACGCCTAGGTATACTAAAATCAACCCAGACGGGAGGTGATCTACATGACATTTCTGCAGGGCGCCCTGGCGGATCGGGAGAAATGGTCCCCGGTCGGTCAGTGCGCGATCGAGAAGACGATGGCGGTGGTCGGCACCAAGTCCGCGATGCTGATCATGCGCGAGGCGTACTACGGCACCACCCGGTTCGACGACTTCGCGCGGCGGGTCGGCATCACCAAGGCGGCCACGTCCGCGCGGCTGGCCGAGCTGGTTGACCTCGGGCTACTGGCACGCCAGCCCTATCGGGAGCCCGGCCAGCGCAGCCGCGAGGAGTACGTGCTGACCGAGGCCGGCATCGACTTCATGCCAGTGGTCTGGGCCCTCTTCGAGTGGGGGCGACACCACCTGCCGGGCCGTCACAAGCTGCGGCTGACGCACCTGGATTGCGGCGCGGAGGCGAGCGTCGAAATTCGCTGCACCGAGGGCCATCTGGTGCCGCCCGACGAGCTCGGCATGCGGCTGGCTAAGTCTCCCTGAGCGCTGCGAGCAACCGGCGGGCCGCTTCGACGCGGCGAAAGGCGGGACCGGAGAGCGTATCGAGTGCGCACTCCGGATCCGCCGGTGGTCCCATATGGCCGCAGCCGCGCGGGCAATCCTGCACCGTCTCAGCCAGATCCGAGAACGCCGTTATCACGTCGTCGGGTCGGATGTGGGCGAGTCCGAACGAGCGGATGCCCGGTGTGTCGATCACCCAGCCCGAACCCACCCGCGTCGGATCCAGGGGGAGTGCCACCGACTGCGTCGAGGTGTGCCGCCCCCTGCCGATGTCGGTGACCACGCCGACCGCTCGATCCGCCTCGGGCACAAGGCGATTCACCAGTGTCGACTTGCCGACACCGGAATGTCCGAGCAGTACGGTGATCTTGCCGGGTAGCAACTCTGCCACTGCCAGCAGCGGGTCGTCGACACCGGCGGCGACGATCGTCAGATCCAGGTCGACGAACTGTTCGGCGAACGGTTCGGGTGGGGCGAGGTCGGTCTTGGTGAGGCACAGAATTGGTCTCAGTCCGCCGGTGTAGGCGGCGATCAGCGCGCGGTCGACCAGGCCGGTGCGCGGCGGCGGGTCGGCAAGTGCCACCACGATGAGCAGTTGGTCGGCGTTGGCGACTACTACCCGCTCGGTGGAATCGGTGTCATCGGCGGTGCGCCGCAACACAGTTCGACGCGGCCCGCGACGCACAATGCGGGCCAAAGTGTCCGGACGCCCGGATAAATCGCCCACCACATCGACGTCGTCGCCGACCACGATCGGGGTGCGGCCCAGCTCGCGGGCCCGCATCGCGGTGACCCGGTTATCGGGCCGGCCACCCAGCACGCATCCCCATCGGCCGCGGTCGACGCTGAACACCATCGCCGCCTCGGCGTCGGCGTGCTCGGGACGGGTTTTGGTCCGGGGTCGTGAACCCCGGCCGGATCGGACCTTGACGTCGGATTCGTCGTAGTCGCCCGGCCTCAAACGCTGGACTCCCCGTCGGCGAGCATTTGCGCCCACAGCTGGGCGAATTCCGGCAATGTCTTGGTGGTGGCGCCGATGTCGTCGATCTGGACGCCGGGTACGCGGAGCCCGACGATCGCCCCGGCCATCGCCATCCGGTGATCGGCGTACGCGCGCCAGATGCCGGAATGCAGTGGCGTCGAGGTGATCACCAGGCCATCGGCGGTCTCCTGGCAGTTGCCCCCCAGCCGGTTGATCTCGGTGCTCAGCGCGGCGAGCCGGTCGGTCTCGTGGCCCCGCAAATGAGCGACCCCGGAAAGTCGTGACACCGACCCCGGGGTTGCCAGCGCCGCCACCGCGGCGACCGACGGTGTCAGTTCGCCGACCGCGCGCAGGTCGACGTCGAAGCCGTCGTAACCGGCCGAGCCTCGCACTTCGAGATATGAATCAGTCTGGGTGACAACAGTATTCAGCTTGCCCAGGACATCGAAGATATCGTCGGCGGGTTGCACGCTGGTCGACGGCCATCCGGTGATGCGTACGCTGCCGCCGGTGACCACGGCCGCCGACAGGAACGCAACGGCGTTCGTGAGGTCAGGTTCGACATCCCAGTGCCGCGCCGCGACGATGCCCGGGCGCACGTGCCAGCGGTTGGGCACCGAATCGTCAATGTCGATCCCGCCTTGCCGCAACATCACGGTGGTCATCGCGATGTGCGGCGCCGAGGGTAGCGACGCGCCGGTGTGCTGCACGGTCAGGCCGTTGCTGAACGACGCACCGCAGAGCAACAGGCCGGACACGAATTGCGATGACGCCGAAGCGTCGATTGCCACGGTGCCGCCGGCGACCGATCCGCTGCCCAGTACCCGGAACGGCAGACCGGTTCCCTCGATCGGGACGCCCAGGTCGTCCAGCGCGTGCAGCAACGGCGCGATCGGCCGGACCCGGGCCTGTTCGTCGCCATCGAATTCCACCGCCGCGTTGGCCAGCGCCGCCAGCGGCGGAACGAATCGCAACACCGTGCCGGCCAGGCCGCAGTCCACGCGCGCGCCGGGGCCGGGGTCGAGTCGGCCGCTGACCGTCAGTTCGGTACCGTCCCCCGCCACCCGCAGTCCCAGCGTGGTCAATGCGCCGATCATCAGGTCGGTGTCGCGGCTGCGCAGCGCGCCGCCGATGGTCGAGGCGCTCTGGCCCTGCGCGCTCGATAGTCCCGCGAGCACCAGTGCCCGGTTGGTCTGTGATTTCGAGCCCGGTACGGTCACCGTCGCGTGCACCGGTGCCGGCGCGATCGGGGCCGTCCAGGGGTCGATGCTCACGGCTTCATCCTGCCGTGTCGGCGGGTGCCGTGGGTACCGGGCACCATGGAAGTCATGTGTGGACGGTTTGCGGTCACGACGGATCCGGCCCTGCTGGCCGAGAAGATCAAGGCGATCGACGAAGCTACCGGTACTTCGGAGCGCGCGGCGGAGCCCAACTACAACGTGGCTCCCACGACCACGGTCGCGACGGTGGTGTCCCGCCACAGCGAGCCCGACGACGAGCCGACTCGCCGGGTGCGGCTGATGCGCTGGGGACTCGTTCCGCCGTGGGTCAAGGCCGGACCCGACGGCGGCCCGGATTCCAAGGGGCCGCTACTGATCAACGCCCGGGCCGACAAGGTGGCCACGTCGCCGGCTTTCCGCGGTTCGGCCAAGAGCAAGCGCTGCCTGGTGCCGATGGACGGCTGGTACGAATGGCGGCCCAATCCCGACAATGCCGCGGGCAAGAAGACCGCCAAGACGCCGTTCTTCATGCACCGCGACGACGGCGAGCCGCTGTTCATGGCCGGCCTGTGGTCGGTCTGGAAACCCGGCAAAGCGGCAGACCCACTGTTGAGCTGCACAATCATCACGACGGACGCCGTTGGTGAGCTGGCCGGGGTCCACGACCGGATGCCGTTGATCCTGGCCGAACGCGACTGGGACACCTGGTTGAATCCCGACGCCCCGCTGGACGCCGAGCTGCTGGCGCATGTGCCGGATGTGCGTGGCATCGAGCTGCGCGAGGTGTCGAGGTTGGTGAACAGCATTCGCAATAACGGGCCCCAGCTGCTCGAGCCGGCCGAGCCGGAGCCCGAACAGATCACGCTGCTGTAGCGCGCCGTCGTTCGTCGCGAAGTTGCTCAAACAGCTTTGGTGACACCGACATACGAGAGCACGACATCAGATTCGTCGGTGACCTGAGTCAGGGTCGCGAACGACCGGATAAACGACTGACCCACGCATCCGTCGATCTTGACGTGGAAGCCCGTGATGATTACCCGCGGGTGTGGACCCCTGAACTCTTTTCTCACCACCGGCACCACGACCACGATGCCGGGTTTGAGCCCGACAGTGATGACGCCGTTCAGCGGCACGGTAACCAGCGGGATGAAACCACCGGCCAACGGGAAGCCGACGCCCGGGTTGATACCGGCGCTGCCCGCCATCGTGACGCCGTTGGACGTGCTCATGTCGATTCCGCAGCCGATCTCGAAACCCACTTCGAGGACGCCGCGAGGCGGTTCCGGTCCGTCCAGCGAAGCGACGAATGTTCCGCGGGAAAGGTATTCGCGAGACGAGACCGCGGTGGTCAGCGGCGGCACGGGAACTTGCGACTCGTCCTTCGCCCCAAGGGCCAGGGTCCAGCCGTCAGGAGTTTCGTAGGTGACCGGATCGGCCGAGGGTACCTGGCCTTCGACCGGCGCCACCACGGCAGCGGCAGGTGCCGAATCGGGATCGGGGTCGGGATCAGCGGCTGTTGGAGGTGCCGTGGTCACCAACGTGACCAGGCAAACCGCGATGACCGCGGCGCGGCGAAAGACCACGGCTATCGGCCCCACGCGCGCCACGGTACGGAAGTGTTATTCGAGGTACGGGATCCCTCGCCGATGAACTGCAGTTGTTATGCAGTCGTAATTGCGATGAGCTATGACTGCGAAATGCTGGGCAGACCGGACATGCTGACCCGTAGAATTGATGTTTCTACACTCAGTGTGTTTGCCAGGCCGTTGGGAGGGCGACGATATGAAGCGTCGTATGTGCGCTCGGGCGCTGCTTGTCGGGGCGATGAGCGTCACGGCTTTCGGAATCAGCACCGGTATAGCTCACGCGGACCCAGACGGCTTTGGTATCCCGACGCCCGGGATAGTCGATTTCCTCCTGACGAATACTCCGGCATTGTTTGCCGATCCCGGCGATGAAGGCGGTCGAAAACAGGACTGGGGCGGCGTCGGAATGTATTGCGAAAATCTAATGGTGCATTGCCGGTAAGTGGGTGATTGGGGCGCGCACTTTATGCCGCCTCGTCGTCGTCTCCATCGAGTAACAGCTTCTCTGGGTGGTGGAAGATGTTGACCCGGGGTTGGTCGTGGTCTAAGTGGGGTGGGGGGATCCATTGGGTGTCGCCGTTGGCGCGCTTGCGGGTGGTCCAGCCGCGGGGTTGCAGCAGTCGGTGGTGGGTGCCGCAGGCCAGGGTGAGGTTGTCGATGTCGGTGGTGTGGCAGGTGGCGTAGTCGGTGATGTGGTGGACTTCGCAGAGGTAGCCGGGCACGGTGCAGCCGGGTGCTGAGCAGCCACGGTCTTTGGCGTACAAGACGATTCGTTGTCCGGGTGAGGCCAGGCGTTTGGCGTGCTGCAGCGCCACGGCCTTGCCGTTGTCGAACACGGCCAGGTAGTGATGGGCGTGGCGGGCCAGCCGGATCACGTCGCTGATCGGCAACCGGGTGCCCCCGCCGGTAAGGCCGTTCCCGGCGGCGGTCTCGAGTTCGGCCAGGGTGGTGGACACGATGATCGAGGCCGGTAAGCCATTGTGTTGACCGAGGTTTCCGGAGGCCAGCACCGCGCGTAGGGCGGCGTTGAGGCCGTCGTGGTTGCGTTGGGCCGCGTTGCGGGGGTCGTGGTCGATGGCGTCTTGGCTGGGTGTGCCGTCGGTGCAGGGAGTTTCGTCGTCGGGGTTGCACATGCCCGGCGCGGCGAGTTTGGCCAACACGGCCTCCAGGGTGGCGCGGGCCTCGGGGGTGAGCCAGCCGGTCAAGGCGGACATGCCGTCGGCCTGCTGATTGCCTAACACCAACCCGCGGCGATGTGCGCGGTCGTCGTCGCTAAACGAACCGTCGGGGTTGAGGCAATCGGCCAGGTGCTCGGCGAAGCCAGCGAGTTGATCGGGCCGGTACTGGGTGGCCAGCCGCGCCAGGTCGGCCTCGGCGTGCGCGCGGGTATCGACGTCGATCCAGCCCGGTAATTGGTGGTAGACGCGCCGAATCACCGCCACATGCTCTCGGCCCAGCTTCCCCGCCCGCTGCGCCGCGGCGGTCGCCGAAAGCACCGGCGCCAACGGTTCCCCCGTCAACGCGCGCCGCGCACCCAGATCAGCAGCGTCGCGCACCCGCCGGCCGGCCTCGGCGCGGCTGATCAATGTCGCATCGGCGATCGCATGCGACAGCCTGCCCCCCAGTTCCTGCGGGGTGGCCTCCTGCGCCAGCTGATTGATCAGCTGATGTTCACCAGCGTCCAGGCGCCGCCGCGCCCGCTCGTAGCGCCGCAACAATGCCAGCCGCTCCCGGCTGCACAGCATCGCCGCATCCAACCCCAGCGCGGCCTCCAGCGCCTCATCCAGGGCATCGAAGACCGCCGTAGCAACCTCCCCGTCTGCGATGACACCGGAACTCATACCCCGAAACTAAACCCACCCACCGACAAAAAACCCCGCCTTGTGACTCCTGAAACTGCTGTGGTGCAAGTTATTTCGGCAATCCTGAAACGCACCGATTGTCGCTCAGAGGCGGGCAAAAAGACACCCGAAAGTTTCCGTGGCCACAGCGGGCCACAACGCAGGCCGCGCCACGCCAGGCGGTGCTCTTGTCGGTCAGAGACAACGTTCCGCGAATCTTTGTCGATCAGCGACGGATCCTGGCACGCGGCCGCGGACTTAGCATGCGTATGTGACTGGTACCTACACGTACGCATTCGAAGACATCCAAAACCGCCCCGTCGCGGTGATCGGGGCGGGCACCTTGGGCCGTCGTATCGCCCTGATGTTCGCCACCCGAGGCGGAACCGTGCGAATCCACGCGCGGCGCGCAGAGCAACGCGACGAAGCGACGCAGTATGTGGCCCAGACGCTACCGAAGCTGGTGGCCGACCGAGGTTTTGGCGAAGTAGGCGTCGTCACCGCCACCGGGTCGCTCGACGAGGCGTTGGACAACGCCTGGCTGGCTGTCGAGTCCGTCCCGGAGAAGCTCGAGATCAAGATTCCGTTGTGGGGCGAGATCGACCAAGCCGCGCCACCGGACACCATCTTCGGCACCAACTCGTCGTCCATCCCATCGCGGCTGATGGCCGAAAACGTGCACGACAAAACACGTTTGTGCAACACGCACTTCTACATGCCACCGGAGATCAGCGCGATCGACCTGATGTCGGACGGTCAGACCGATCGCGGCCTGCTCGACACGCTGCTGACCGTGCTGCCCGAATTCGGTGTACATCCCTTTGAAGCGCGCAAGGAATGCACGGGCTTCATCTTCAATCGCATCTGGGCGGCCATCAAACGCGAATCGCTGGCCGTGGTTGCCGAGGGTGTCGCGCGCCCCGAAGATATCGACGGGATGTTCAAGATCAACTGGCGTGTGCCGGCGGGGCCGTTCCAGATGATGGACATGGTCGGCCTGGACGTCGTGCTCGACATCGAGAACCACTACGCGACAGAGTTTCCGCACCTGCCGCAGAACGTGCGCGACCTGCTGCAGTCCTACGTCGACGCCGGCAAGCTCGGCATCAAGACCGGTGAGGGTTTCTACACGTACTAGTTGCTCAAAACCAGCTTCCAGTTCCCGTTGACGTTACGGTCCGGCACGCACCAGAAGTTGTTCCAGCCCCCAGGTGTCGTGGCCTTCACCCCAGGGCCGGCATCCTGACAGGCCTGCCGAGTCGGGTAGTTGCCCTCGGTCTGAATCGTGTCGGCGTTGCTGATGCCCAGTCCGGCGGTCAGCATTCCCGCGAAAGCCAGCACACCGGCGGCGAGTAGTCGCTTCATGTTCATCCAATCCTCCGTGGAACGTCAGCGATAACGTTAGGGCTTGTCAGGCGACTGCATGGGGGTTTTCGCCGCGATGCTCATGCCCGCTGCAGCGAGACCGCGGTGGCGACGGCCTCCAGCAGCCGAGTGAGTTGCTCGGCGTTGCTGATCGTGCGGTCTCCGCCGGCAAGCCGGGTGAAAACGCCCGCGATGAACGTGGTGACGGCCGTCGTCTGCGCGTCGAGCAGTTCGGGATCGTCGGTGCCCGGCTGTAGGTGGGCGATCGCCTCGTGGGCCATCGCGTTGATCCGGGCGACGAAGGTCTGCGACGTCTCGGCGAGCCCGGGATCGCGCACCGCCCCCAGCAGCAATTCATGCCGCGCCCGGTTCAGCATCAGTCCGGGCCCGTCGGCCTGCATCATGGTCAGCTCCGCCAGGTGTGCGAACGGTGCGAGGGAGTCGAGGGGCTCGTCGATCACCGATTGCAGGTTGGCGACATCGATTTCGGCGATCCGCCAGCCCACGCCGCGCAACAGCGCCGCTCGGGTGCGGTAGTAGTACGACGTGGTGCCCTCCGGCACTCCCGCGCACCGATCGACCTGACCATGGGTCAGCCCGCGGGATCCCTGCTCGGCCAGCACCTGGATTGCGGCGTCACACAATTCGCGCCGGCGTTCGTCGCCGTTGCGTTTGCGGGATCGGGTGCTTGCTGCCACGGGTCACCGAAGAACGGTGCCGCCGTCGATGTTGACGACCTGACCGTTGATCCATTCGCCTTCCTCGGACAGCAGGAAGGCGACCAATGCGGCGATGTCCTCCGGATCGCCGACGCGGGTTCCGCGAATGCGCTTCAGCGCACCGGCCTGCAGGTCCGGCCATTGCGGAACCGACCGGATGGCCTCGGTCGCGGTGAACCCCGGCGCCACCGCGTTGCAGCGGATGCCTTCCTTGCCCCACCTGGAGGCCACATGGCGGGTCAGCGCCCCGATCCCGGCCTTTGCGGTGGCGTACGCCGGTCGCGCGGGCTCGCCCTGGAACGCCGCCGCCGAGGACATGTTGACGATCGCGCCGCCTCCACTGGCGAGCATGCGCGGGATGGCGTACTTCATCGCGGCGACGTAGCCGCGCAGGTTGACCGTCATCACGCGATCCCACACGTCGAAGTCGATATCGACGACATCGGTGTCGTCGCGGATCGCGCTCATGTCGGCGCCGACGTTGAACAGCAGGTCGATCCCGCCGTAAGTTGTTGCGGCCGAATCGATCAGGTCGGACACCGACGCGGGATCGGTGAGGTCGAACGCGATGTGGGTAGCCGTGCCGCCGGCCGCGACGATGCGTGCGGCGGTCTGTTTCGCGGCGTCGGCCGCGACGTCGCCGACGACGACCCGGCAACCTTCCGCCCCGAGCCGGGTGGCCGTCGCGGCACCGATGCCGGTGGCGCCCCCGACCACGATCGCTACCCGTTCGGCCAGACCGCGCATTCCCATGGATATTGACTTTACCTCTAGAACTGTAGAGGATCGCAAGTCATGGCCGGAATTCACCGTGAGCGTCCCGGGGCAGCCGATCTGGCGGCGGCGACCGACACTCCCGCGACGCCGCTCGGCAATGACATCTGGATGTCGCCCGGCGTCTCCAATTCCTACGCCGTCGCCACCGACGACGGGCGGGTCATCGTCAACGCGGGACTGGTGTTCGAGGGCCCGTTGCACCGCAAGGCCTTTGCCGACGTGGCGGGCCCGGCGCGAGCCATCGTCGTCACCCAGGGCCACGCCGACCATTGGGGCGGTGTGCACACACTGCGTGACGACGGCACCGACGTGATCATGCACCGCAATTACCGGTACTGGCGTGACGACAACAGTCTGCTGATGGGCTATCGCGTGCCGAAGACGTCGTTCGCGTTCCAGAAGTTCTCCGACGCCGTGCTGGAGCACTTCAAGACCATCGATCCGGCGACGATCGACTTCTCGTTTCCGGAGCCGACCACGACGTTCGACCGCCACCATCAATTGACGGTCGGCGGACGGAGGATCGAGCTGGCCTGGACGCCGGGCGGCGAAACCACCGACGCGCTGGTGGTGTGGCTACCCGAGGACCGAATCCTGTTCAGCGGCAACCTATTCGGTCCGCTTTTCGGTCACGTGCCTAATCTGATGACCATCCGTGGCGACCGATACCGCGACCCGATTCTCTACATCGAGTCGCTGAACACCGTGTTGGACTTCTGCCCGCAGCGACTGATCACCGGCCACTTCGCGCCGATCGAGGGTGCCGATCGCATCGCCGAGGAAGTCACCGCGATGCGCGACGCGATGCAGGCCGTGCACGATCGCACCGCCGAGCTGATGAATTCCGGCACCGACATCCACACCGCGATGCGTGAGGTCACGGTGCCCGAGCAGCTCGACATCGGCGAAGGCTACGGCAAGACCGCCTGGAACGTGCGCGCCATCTGGGAGATGTACACCGGCTGGTTCCGGCATCGCTCTACCACCGAGCTTTACGGGGTGGCGCCGGATTCCGTTGCGGTGGATGTGGTTAACGCGGCCGGCGCCGACGGGTTGGTCGAGGCGGCCCGCGCTCATGTCGACAGCGGGCGGCCACTGCAGGCGATACACCTGACCGACCTCATTCTCACCGCCCAACCCGCACACCCGGCGGCGCGCGCGGTGGCCGCCGAGGCGCACGAGGCGCTGCTCGCCGACACCGAAAACTTCTGGGAAAAGGCCTGGCTCACCAAATCCATCGACGAATTGAGGACCGACGCATGAATTCCATCAGGTTCGACTTCACCGGCGCCCATGTGCTGGTGACCGGCGGCACCAGTGGCATCGGCAATGCGATCGCCGCCGAGTTCGCCAACGCGGGTGCCGCCGTCACGGTGACCGGCACCCGCGAGTCGACCGCCGACTACCCCGAGACCGACCTGAGCGCATTCACCTACCGCCAGTGCCAGATCCAAGATCCCGACGCCGTCGACGCGCTGGCCGACTCACTCGGTGATCTCGACGTCCTGATCAACAACGCGGGCGGCCCGTACCCGGCCGGCGACGAGTACGACCCCGACGGCTATGTCGCTTCGGTGACGCAGAACATGTTGGGCCCCATGCGGTTAACCATGCGTTGCTACGACCGCCTAAAGGCGAGCAATGCGCCCGGCGGCGCCAGCGTCGTCAGCGTCGTCTCGATGTCCGCGTTCCGTTCGGCGGTCTTCGTCCCGGGGTATGCCTCGTCGAAAATGGGCCTGCTCGCGCTGACGATGAACCTCTCGCGTCGGTGGGCCAGCGACGGAATCCGGGTCAACACCATCGCGCCCGGCCTGATCGACACCCGAATGACGCATCCGGCCATGGGTATTCCGGAGATCATGGATGTCGAGATCGGCTTTCACACGCCGTTGGGCCGGCCCGGAACGCCGCAGGACTGTGCCGGCGCGGCGCTGTTCTTGTGTACCGATGCCGCGTCGTACATCACCGGCAGCACCATCGCCGTCGACGGCGGATACCTGACGGTCTGAACCATGAGCGAATTCGACAACCTGGCGACCACCGACGACGTCCTCAAGCTGGCGTCGCAACGCACCGGCCTCACCGAAATCGATTCCGACTCTTGGCGTGACGGATTACAGCTGATCCTCGACGACGTCAACAACTCGCCGGCGTTCACCCAATTCGGCCGGGAACGCATCCTGAACGACGCGACCGACGCCCTGGGCCGGCGGCTGCAGGTTCACGGTTATATCCGGGAGCATCCCGAGGTGCTCGACGTGCCCGTCGAGCGGCCACTGATGGTGCTCGGCATGCCCCGCACCGGAACCACCGTGATCAGCTATCTGCTCGACCAGGACCCGGGCCGCCGCTCGCTGCTGCACTGGCAGTGCGTGGATCCGATACCGCCGGCGCCCACCGAGACGTTGCGCACCGACCCGCGCTGCCTGGCCTTGCTGGAGGAGCAGCGCAAGATCCTGGAGATGGTGACGAAGGCGAAAGTGCCGCTGCCGCACTGGGAAGACGCCGACGGCCCCACCGAGGACATGTTCATTCACAACCAGGACTTCAAGGGTCTGTCCTGGGACTCGTTTCTGTCGAGCGCGCGCTACTCCGAATGGCTGTTCGACGAGACCGATATGTCGAGCACCTACGAGTACCAGAAGCGCTATCTGCAAGTGCTGCAATCGAAAGCGCCCGGCAACTGGAGCCTGAAGATGCCGTCGCATTCGGTGCACATCGAGGCGCTGCTGAAGGTTTTCCCGGACGCCCGGCTGGTGTGGGCGCATCGCGATCCGTACAAGGCGACCGGGTCGCTGGCCAACCTGTGGAAGCTGCCGAAGGGGATGACGCATCAGCCCGAGGCCATCGACCCCGAAGCCATGGGGCGCAACGCAATGTGGCAGATGCGCTATCACGTGGACCGGCCGCTGCGGGCCCGCGAACACATCGGAGACGACCGCTTCTTCCATATGTACTACCACGAGATGATGCGCGACCCGATGGACGTGATGCGACGCATTTACGAGTGGGCCGGCGATCCGCTGACCGCCGAAGCCGAAGCGCGCATGCGCAATTGGCTCGTCGAGCATCCGCAGGACCGGTTCGCGCTCAACTCCTATAGCCTCGAACAATACGGCTTGAGCGTCGAGCAACTCGAGCCGGTCTTCGCCGAATACCTTGACACCTTCGACATTGAACTCGAGGCAGCGCCATGAAAATGTCAGTGGTCACCGGGCCGGGTAAGGCGGAGGTCGTCGACGTCGATCGCCCGCAGGCCGGCCCGAACGACGTCCTGGTCAGGATGCGGGCCTGCGGCATCTGCGGTTCCGACGCGTTCTACATCACGATCGGCGGCATCCCGCCGCGCCAGGGACACACGCCGCTCGGACACGAACCGGCCGGCGAAGTCGTCGAAGTCGGCGACCAGGTGTCCGGCATCGCCGTCGGCGATCACGTCGTGATCAATCCGATGGTCGCACCGAGCGGCATCATCGGCAACGGGGGACCGGCCGGTGCGCTCGCGGATTACCTGCTGATCGAAAACGCGGTTCGCGGAACCAGTCTCGAAGTAATTCCCAGCCACATCCCGTGGGAGGTGGCCGCGCTCAACGAGCCGATGGCCGTCGCCCGCCACGGCGCCAACCAATGCAAACCCAAGCCGACGGACAAGGTTGCCATCTTCGGTGCCGGCCCGATCGGGCTGGGCGCCACGCTGGCGTTCAAATCCCTTGGGGTGAGCCATGTGGTGGTCGTGGACCTGATTCCTGCCCGGCTGGAGAAGGCGCTGCAGATCGGGGCCGACGCGGTGATCAACTCCGCCGACGAGCGAGTCGTGCATCGCCTCGTCGAACTGCACGGCGAGGGTGAGTCGATGTTCCCGGGCAAGGCCGGCACCGATATCTACCTCGATGCCGCCGGGGCGTCCGCGGTGATCGACACCGCGCTGGTCGCCGCCAAGAAGGGCGCAACCCTGGGAGTCGTTGGCGTCCATAAAGAGCCGGTACCCGTCGAGTTCGTCAACATCATGAGCAACGAGATCACCATCGTAGGTTCGATGGGTTATCCCGACGAGATCTTCGAGGTGACCAAGGACATCGTCGCGAACTGGGAGAAGTATGCGGTGATCGTCAGTCACACCATCCCGTTCGGCAGCGTCGGTGCGGCGCTCGAACTCGCCAGCACGCCCGGCGCGGCCGACAAGGTGGTGGTGACCTTCTAGACCCGTCCGGTCAGGTAGTCCAGCGCGAGTTTGGCGGCGTTGGCGCCACACATGCCGTGCGCGCCGGGCCCGGGCGGGGTGGCCGCCGAGCAGATGTACATGCCGGGCACGCCAATAGTGTAGGGCGACAGCGTGATTCGTGGTCCAAAGGTGAGCTGGCGAATGTCCTTTGAGCCGGTCATGATGTCGCCGCCGGCGTAGTTGGCGTTGTAGGTGGCCATCTCCGTCGTCGAGCGAACGGTGTGGCCGACGATGCGCTCGGTGAAGCCGGGTGCGAACCGCTCGATCTGCGTGATGATCGCCTCGGTGGCATCGCCGGTGTAGCCGTTGGGGACGTGCGCGTAGCTCCACACCGGATGGGTATTGCCCACCGACCGTTGCGGATCGGCGAGGTACTGCTGACCGATCAGCACGAACGGCCGCTCGGGCATCCGCCCGGCGTGGATGTCCCGCTCGGTCGCCGCGAGCTCCGCGTAGCTGCCGGCCAGATGCACCGTGCCGGCTCGATGCGCGTCCGGGTTCGTCCAGGGCACGCCGCCCTCGACGGCGAAGTCGACCTTGAACGCGCCGGGGCCACGCCGGAACCTGGTGAAGGCGGCTGAAATTCGGCGGGGGAGACGGTCTCCGAGGATACCCGCGACCGCGCTCGGCGCCAGATCGAACATCGTGACGTCGGCCGTCGGCAGTTGCGACGTGTTCTGCACCCGGACGCCGGTTTCGATCTTGCCGCCCAAGTCGCTCAGCAGCGCGGCCATCGCGTTGGCGATCGACTGCGATCCACCCTCGGCCACCGCCCAGCCGTGCCGATGCCCCGCCGCGATGATGCCCATCCCGATGGCGGACGTCATCGGGTAGTGCAGCGGCCGGAAGGCGTGGGCCGCAACACCACCGAACAACGCGCGGCCCTCGTCGGTGCGGAACACCCGCGCGAACGTCGATGCGGGAAGCACCGTGGGCGCACCGAAGCGGGCCAGCATCAGCGGATGGTGCGGGATCCGTAGCAGGGGGCCCATGATGTCGTCGCTGAGCGCATCGAAATGGTCGGCGGGATAACCGAACGCGAGCCGCCAGCGCCCCCCGTCGCGACCCAGGCCGGCCGCCGTCTGCTCGACCGAGCGGTGCAGCACGCCGGCGCTGCCGCCGTCGAGCGGATGCACGCAGTCGATCTCCGGCCAGCGCCACGACAATCCGTACCGCTGCAGGTTGAATTCACTCAGGAACTGCGAGCCGACGGCCATCGGGTGAATCGCCGAACAATGGTCGTGCAGCAGGCCCGGAATGATGGCCTCGCTGCTGCGGGTACCGCCGCCGACCTCGTCGGCTGCTTCGAGCACGGTGACTTGCACGCCCTTGGCGGCCAGGGAGATGGCGGCGGCTAGCCCGTTGGGCCCGCTACCTACCACCACTGCGGTACTCATGCCAGCGCTCCGTGACCGTGTTGTTGGTCGTCCCGGACGACCGGTTTGGTGCCGCTTAGGGACCATTCCACGTTAGTCGGGATCGGCCCGTTGGGTAGCCAGGGCTGTTCGGCGACCGCGTCGGCCACTTTCCAGGTGCCCCGCTCGACCACACCGAGGGCGGCGTCGATCAGCTGGTAGTGCTGCACACCGCTGCCGAAGGCCTCCGACTCGACCCAGGCGATGACGCACTCGCCCGGCTCGAACGCGGCTTCGCGCTGCACGGCCCCGATCATGTCCGCGTTGTGCAGATGGCCGTCGCCGAAGTTGAAGCCGATCAGCGAGTTGCAGACGAACTCGCCCTCGCGCACCGTGCGGCCGTCGATGTCGGGCAGGTGGGTCAGTAGCAGCGAGTACAGGCCGCGAGCCTGGCTGTGCATGCTGCGCCACGCCGTGGTCTTCTGCAGGGTGATCTCCGCCCACTGCGGCTCATAGCCGGCCGCGACGAACTGGTCGAGCTGATTGGACGCCGAGCGGGTGACGTTGTTCAGCTTCTGCTCCGCACCGGGCGCGAACGTCCACAGCGCCGAAGCCCAGTTGCCCGCGTACTGCCGCATCGACGGCAGGAACGACACCTTGTCCGGCCGCAGATTGCCCAGCACCGGGTAGAACAGCAGCGCGGCGGCGACGACGAGGGCTAGCCAACCCGGCGTCATGTTCCACGGGGCGTATCGGTTCCAGTTGGGAAACCCGAGGAACAGGAAGATCGTCGTGTAGGCGAAAACGACGTTCCATTCCAGCGGCACCGCGAGTGGGAAGGTCGAAATGATGAACAGGTGGAATCCGACCATCACGACCACCGCAAGCAGCGTCACCCACTTGTTGGTGGAGAAGAACAGCACTAGCGGAGCCAGGATTTCGACGGTCGTGCCGTTGACGTGTGCCATGAAGCCGGCCAGTCGCGAGGGCCGCACGTCGCGCGGGAATTCGCGGTAGTGGGCCCGCTTGACCCATTTAGGCGCGAATATCGTGTTGCTCACCATCGGCGGAATGACGTTGGAGAAGTGCTTGCCGAATTTCGAGAAGCCGGCGCCGACCCAGACCACCACGATGACCATTTTCAGCGCGATGATCATGTTGACGAACGGCAGCACGGTGAAGATGACGAGGACCGGCAAGTACTGCTCGCCTCGGGCGGCCAGGAAAATGGTCTTGTCCCGCAGGCCGATCAACACCAGCAGCGCGATCGGCGCGATCAGCAGGACCGGGCTAACCAGACCGGATGTGTTGTCCGGCAATGCCTTTGAGAGCGAATCGCTGTGCACGCCCGGTGACAGCAGCGGCACGGCCAGGCTCGCCAGCAGCGCCAGATAGACCACGACGTCAAACCAGGTGCGCCGATCGCCGCCGGTGAACGGCACCCACTTCCAGGGACGCAGCCGGATGGTTCCCGGCCGCGCCCAGAACAGGATGCCCCCGGTCATCGGCTTGACCTTGCCGGCCAACGGACCCCACGAGCCGGCCACGCCAATGGTTTCGAGAAGCACCGTCCACAGAATGACCTTCTGATAGACGATCGGCTGATTCCACCATTCGGCGACGTGCCAGAAGGCGGGCAGGCCTGACGTCGCCGTCGCGACGGTGATGCCGCCGAGCGCGAAGAACACGATCAGCTTCACGATGTAAATGGTGTGGATCATCTTCGGCGAGCCGAAGCCGTTCTCGGCCCAATCGGCGGCGAGGATCCGCATTCGTTCCATCAGTGGTTTCGTCAGGAAGGTATCCGGATCAACGTCGGGCAGATATGGCTTGGTGAACCCCATTGGAGTAGCTCCTTTGCTGATGGGTTTCTGCTATGGCCACACCGTAAGAAATCGGGCGGGTCGGGAAACAGTTGCCGGCCGACGAATCTGCGAACGGGAATTGTCGCCGGAAGACAACACGAGGTCTACCGTCAGATGCGTGGTGAAAGCGCAGTTCGACAGTGACGTCGAGGTCAGCCGCCACGTCGCCGAGGCCGCCGAAAGATTGCACAATCGGCTGGCAGAGCTGTCGGCGGTGATGCGTCGCTCCCTCGAGGATCAGATCCCGGAGCTGCGCGGTGATGAACGGATCGTGGAACTGCTAGGACCCAGCGTCGAAGGAAACGTGGATACCATTCTTCGCGCGTTGCGCTATGACATCGCTGTCGAGCGGGTCGAGGCGCCCACCGCGGCACTGGAATACGCCCGGCGATTGGCGCAACACGGGGTGCCCGTCAACGCGCTGGTCCGCGCCTATCGGCTCGGCCAGCGGTTGATGAACGAGCTGGTTTTCAACGAAGTGCGCGCACTCGATATCTCAGAACAGATGAGGTATGCGGTCATCGAGGCGATCACCGCCACCCTGTTCGAGTACATCGACTGGATTTCCCAACAAGTCGTCGCCTCCTACGAAGACGAACGCGAGCGCTGGCTGGAAAACCAGAACAGTCTTCGTGCGCTGCGGGTACGCGAAATTCTCGCGGCAACCAAAGCCATCGACGTGGACGAGGCCTCGACGTCGATCCGGTATCCGTTGCGGTGGCACCACCTAGCGCTCGTCATGTGGTATCCGGAGACAAGCGCCGAAAGCCTCGAACTTGCTGGGCTGCAACGACTTCTTCGCGAACTGGGCGAGGCGGCCGGTGCGGCCGCCGGCTCGCTCTTCGTCGCCGCCGATCGGACCTGCGGATGGGGTTGGCTGCCGTACCGTGCTGCGGTGGTCGATGCCCCTGCGAAGGTCCGCCAGTTCATCGAGACGCGGTCGGATTCTCCGAGCGTGGCAATCGGGGCGATGGCCGCCGGTGTCGAGGGTTTTCGGCAGTCACACCGGGAGGCCGAAAGTGCCTACCGTGTTGCGATGGTCGGGAAGCGGGAGCCCACGGTGATCGCGGCAACCGATCCCGGGGTGTCCATTGCGGCATTGCTGGGCGGGGATATCGCCGATACCCGGGTCTGGGTGACCAACGTGCTCGGTGACCTCTCGGCTGACGGGGAGAACGATGCCCGACTGCGGGAGACGTTGCGCGTGTTTCTGGGCTCCGGCTGCAGCTACAAGACCGCCGCCGAGGAGCTTAACCTGCACTTCAACACGGTGAAGTATCGCGTGGGCCGTGCCGTTGCCCGGCGTGGTCGCGAGATCGACAACGATCGACTCGATGTCGAGCTCGCGTTGCTGATCTGCCATTGGTACGGCTCCGTCGTTTTGCAGCCCGGATAGCGGGGTTGTGCCCAGCAACAACTCACGCCGCGGCAGGTGTGACCAGACGCTTGGCTGCCGTGCGCCGGGGGAAGTTGGCCGCGACGCGGTCCTGGGTGGAAGTCTGCGCTGGGCCGGTGAGCATATGGACGGCGGTAATGACGGCCGGCAGGAGCACGGGGGACAGGACGATCAGCAGGATGATGATGGGCAGCAACATGGTTTCACCTAAGATTTCTCCGCAACGCGGTGCAGTCGGAATATGTTGTGGTACTTGATGATTCGATCAGATTAGGTCGAATCATCGGGTTCATCGCAAAACATACCGACGACACCGCAGTGCGCTCATGTGCTGAACCGACCAACCTGCGACGTGTCCTTGTCTTCGGGCGACAAATCGGTTCGCGCCGGGGCGACGTGGCCGCGCGACCGAGCACCATACCTCAGCGGCATGAGCCGCACATTGTTCGTTATACCTGTGCGCGATGCGCAATTGTGTCGCCGCGGACATTCTATTTTCATCAATTGTGGCTAATGATATTGAGATGGCTATTCGCGACGACACCGTTTTCGAAGGTCCTTTGCAAGCACTTGCCCGCAGTGCGTGGCAGGTGCTTCTCCTCACCGGCATCCTGGCGGTTGCGCTGGGTGTCATCGTCCTGGCTTGGCCAGGGCAGACGCTATTTGTGGCAGGTGTCCTGTTCGGCATCTACCTCGTTGTTTCCGGAGTCGGCTACGTGTTCGCCGCTTTCGGCTCGCACGCCGGCGCCGCGATGAGAGTGTTGACGTTCATCACCGGCATCGTGTCGCTGATTCTGGGATTCTTCTGCTTCCGCGAAGAATTCGAGGCAGTGACGCTTTTGGCCATCTGGATCGGCATCAGCTGGCTGTTCCGCGGGATGACATTGCTCGCCGCGGCGCTGTCCTTCGACCACATGCCCGGCCGTGGCTGGCAGGTGCTGTCCGGATTGATCATCGTGATCGGCGGCGCAGTCCTGATCGTCTCGCCGCTGCATTCGATCGCCGTGCTGACCCTGGTCGCCGGCTGCTGGCTGATCGCCATCGGCATCGTCGACGTGATCAGTGCGTTCCAGGTGCGCAGCCGGGCGAAGGCCGCCTAGGGCAGTCGCGCATCGACCTCGAGAGCCAGGCAAAGTTCGGCGACATCCTTGGGCCGAGCAAGGGATCGGCCGGTCAACTCCTCAATACGGTGCAGCCGATGCCGCACCGTATTGGGGTGGCAATAGATTTTGGCGGCGGTGTCGTTCGCGGAACCGCCGGCCTCCACCCAGGCGCGGAACGTGCCGAGCAGAACGGTGCGTTCCTCGTCGGGCAGCTCGTCGAGTCGCTGCAGCACCAGGCATCTGATCCTGGCCATGACCTCCGGGGCACTGACCGCCGCGACGGCGAGCGGAGTGTCGTCGAAGACGGCGATCAGTGAGTCACCGGAGGCCTTCCCGGTGACTGCCAACCGGGCGAACCGCAACCCGTCGCTGGTTTCCGCGAGCTCGTGAAAGGGCGGGCTGATGCCGACTCTGGCGGTCGCCGCGTGCCCGAGCACCTCGACCAAGGTGGCCAGGCTTGCCGCCGTTGCGCCGCTCAAGTGGACGATGCCGACCTGTAGGTCGGGCAGCAGTCGCCACGCGGAACGGATGTCACGGGCGGATAGCTTGTTCTCGATCGCCGGGAGTCCCAGCTTGCCGATCGCCGGCAACTCCGCCGCCACGACCACATAGGGCCCCGCAGTCGGCAGCCGCAGCAAATCGGCTGCTTCCCAAAGGCTTTGCCCGTCGGTGATCCGCCGCGACAGTAGCGCTTCCACCAGTGCCGATCGTTCTTCCTCGCGCTCAAGAATCTGCGCCGTCAACTGCTGACGGTAGGCGTTGCTCATGGCCTGAGTGAAGGTTTCCTGGGCGAGGAACACGCGCGCCGTGGCATCCAGGATGGAGTCGGTGGGAATTGCCGCGGCTCGGGCGGTGGCAAGGGTCTGTTCCCACATGAATCGGAATCCGATGCGGTAAGCGGTCATCACGGCCGGCAAGGGAACGCCGGCAACGGCGCGTTCGGTTCCGGTGCGCTCGGCGGGCGCCACATCGGCATCGCCCTCACGGTTGAGCGAGTCGAAAATGAACGTCAGGTTCGCGATGCAACTTTCGACGACTTGATCTTTCGCAACGACGTTGCCGTCGCGGTAGGCGTCGATGTCCCGGCAGAGCAGATCCGCCATCTCCGCGCCCAATCTCGGCGCACTCGCCAGCAGGAGTTGGCCGAGTTCGACAACGTACGGATCGGCCACGGTGCCCCGCCGGTCGCCGTCAGTCTTCGATGCGACGCTCATATCCGAAACCCTATTCCGGGCATTGCCCGATGTGAACGGTCACACCGAATCCGTCCCGCTGTTGTCTTCAGCGACATTGTCCTGCGCAGATGTCGGAATGACCATGGATACAGCACTGCAGAACATTTCCGAAAGGCACCTCATGACCGCCCTCAGCGCCAATCTCGTTGCATCGAAGGACCGCAACCCCCAACGCGTAGCACTGCGCTGCGACGACCTGCAATTCACCTTCGCGGAGCTCGACGACGCGGCCGCCCGGGTGGCGACGCTGCTGGAGCAGGCTGGTGTCGAGCCAGGCGATCGGGTGGGGATCATGCTGCCCAACACCCCGGCCTTCGCGATCGCGTTCTACGGCATCATCTACCGCGGTGCGGTAGCGGTTCCGATGAACCCGTTGCTCAAGGCCCGCGAGGTGGCGTACTACCTGTCCAACAGCGGCGCCAAGGCATTGTTCGCGACGCCGGCGTTCGCCGACCAGGCCACCGCCGGTGCGGCGGAGGTCGGTGCACGGTGCTGGGTCGTCGATGACGCCGGGCTGACCGACGCGATCGCCGGCCTGCCGGCTCAGGGGTCCCCGGTCGACCGCGCCGACGACGACGTCGCGGTCATCCTGCACACCTCGGGCACGACCGGAAAACCCAAGGGCGCCATGCTCACCCACGGCAATCTGGGCCGCAACGCCGACGTGGCGGTCCGTACCCTGGTCGAGACCGGGCCGGACGACGTCATCATGGGCTGCCTGCCGTTATTCCACGTCTTCGGTTTGACCTGCGGGCTCAACGGGGCGGTCCTGGCGGGCGCGACGCTGACGCTGATCCCCCGATTCGAGCCGCGCAAGGCTCTCGAAGTGATTGAGCGCGACGGTGTCACGGTGTTCGAGGGCGTGCCGACGATGTACTCGGCGCTGCTGAGCGTGTCCGAACAGGCCGCCCCCGAAGCGACGCGGAGTCTGCGGACCTGTGTCTCGGGTGGTGCGGCCCTGCCGGTGCAAGTGCTTGCCGACTTCGAAAAGGCATTCGGCTGCACCGTTCTCGAGGGTTACGGGCTATCCGAGAGTTCTCCGGCCGCCGCCTTCAATCATCCGCACCGGCCGCGCAAGGCCGGCTCGATCGGCACCCCGATCGAAGGCGTGGAGATGCGCGTGGTCGACCTGGACGGGGTTGAGGTCCCGCAAGGTGAGCGGGGCGAGATCCAGATCCGGGGCCACAACGTGATGAAGGGTTACTGGAACCTGCCCGACGCCACCGCGGCCACGATCACGCCCGACGGCTGGCTGCACACCGGCGACGTCGGCCTCATCGACGAGGACGGTTATTTCTACATCGTCGACCGGACCAAAGACCTGATCATTCGCGGTGGCTACAACGTGTACCCCCGCGAGATCGAGGAGGTGCTCTACGAGCACCCGGCGGTGGCCGAAGCCGCCGTCATCGGTATCCCGCACGATTCCCTCGGCGAGGAAGTCGGTGCCGCAGTCGCTCTCAAGAAGGGCGCTGCGGTCACGGCCGACGAACTGCGCGAGTACGTCAAGGCCCGGGTAGCCGCATACAAATATCCGCGCCTGGTCTGGCTGGTGGACGCTCTGCCCAAGGGGCCCACCGGCAAGCTGCTGAAGCGCGAAATCACCGTCCCGACAAGCGAAAGCACGCGATAATCATGGCAACGTCTGCAAATCCTGTGGTCAAGGCCGACGAGCTGGCTGCCCCGCTCGACCTGCTACTCACCAGCGCCACCAAGCCATTCGCCAGCCGCATGATGCCGGACGCCACCTGGGCCCGTTTCGGTGCCGGGCTCGCCCAGCATCCGGGAGCGGTGGCCGACCGGGCCGGCACGCTGACTCGCGAACTCGGCAGTATCGCCACGGGTAAGTCGCACCGCGCTCCGGCGCGCGCCGACAAGCGCTTCAGTGATCCTGCGTGGCAACAGAATCCGTTGCTGCACCGAATCATGCAGGCCTATCTGGCCGGCGCCGAGGCCGCCGAAGGGTTGCTCAGCGATGCCGGGCTCGACTGGCGCGACAACGAGAAGATGCGCTTCGTGATGGACAACCTGGTGGAAGGGCTGGCGCCGACCAACAACCCGCTGATCAGCCCGCTCGGCTGGAAGGCGCTGATCGACACCGGCGGTCTGAGTGCGGTGCGAGGCGCGAAAGCCTTTGCTCGCGACATGCTTTCGAAGCCCCGGGTGCCGGCCATGGTGGAGCCGGATGCTTTCGCGGTAGGCGAGACCGTTGCCGTCACCAAAGGCGCTGTGGTGCTGCAAACCTCGATGTTCGAACTGATCCAGTACGTGCCGCAGACACCCAAAGTGCGTGCCATCCCGTTGCTCATGGTGCCGCCGGTGATCAACAAGTACTACATCATGGACATCGCGCCCGGCCGCAGCATGATCGAATACTTCGTTCAGCAGGGCCAGCAGGTGTTCGTCATCTCCTGGCGCAACCCGCAAGCCCGCCACCGCGATTGGGGCTTCGACGCCTACGGTGCGGCCATCATCGAAGCGATGGACGCGGTGCAGAAAATCGCCGGAACGGACAGCACTCACCTGCTGGCCACCTGCTCGGGCGGCATCCTCGCGGCGATGACCGCGGCCCACCTCGGTGAGATCGGCGAGCAAGACCGGGTCGCGGGCCTGACCTTGGCGGTCACCGTGCTGGACGAGAACCGGGCCGGCTTCGCGGCCGCGGCAATGAGCGACCGCGCGGCGCAGGCGGCGATCCGGGTTTCCGGTCGCAAGGGCTACCTCGACGGCCGCGACATGGCGGAGATGTTCGCCTGGCTGCGGCCCACCGACCTGGTGTGGCGGTACGTGGTGAACAACTATGTGCAGGGCCGCACGCCGGCCCCGTTCGACGTGTTGTTCTGGAATGCCGACACCACCCGGATGGCGGCCGCGCTGCACCGCGACATGGTGCTGATGGGGCTGCGCAACGCGTTGGTCACACCCGGGGCGGTCCGCATGCTGGGCAGCCCGGTTGATCTGGCCAAGATCACCTCCGACGCTTATGTCATCGGCGGTGTGGCCGACCACATTTCCCCGTGGCAGGCGACCTATCGCAGCGCACGTCTGCTGGGCAGCAAGGACAACCGCTACGTGCTGTCCACCAGCGGCCACATCGCCGCACTGGTGAATCCGCCGGGCAACCCGAAGGCGTCGTTCCGGACCGGTCCGGTCGACGTGGAGGACCCCGAACAGTGGCTGGACACCGCGGAAAAGTCGGCCGATTCCTGGTGGCCGGACTATGTGGCCTGGCTCGCCGAGCGCAGTGGCCCCGAGATCGACGCTCCGAAAACGCTTGGTGGGGAAGACCTGCCACCGCTTGGCCCGGCCCCGGGCAGTTATGTGATGGAGAAATGAGCGCCGCGCGCCGGCTGACACCGGTGAGCACCATTGGCGAACACCGATACATCACCGCCGGCGGTCAACGGATCCGGGTGAACGTGCGGCCCGGGACCGGCGTGCCGCTGGTGCTGTGCAATGGCATTGGTGCCAGCCTGGAAGTGCTCGATCCGCTAATGGAGCAGTTGGATCCGAATTCGACGGTGGTCAGATTCGACGTTCCCGGCACCGGGGGATCGCCCACATCCATTGCCCCCTATGGCTTTCCCTACCTGGCCTGGGTGCTCGGGCGAGTGCTTTCCAAGCTGGGAATCGGCGTGGTGGACGTACTCGGCCTGTCCTGGGGCGGCGCGCTTGCCCAGCAGTTCGCCTTCCAGAATCCGCGCCGGTGCCGCCGTCTGGTGTTGGTGGCCACGGGTACCGGCCTGCTGATGGTGCCCGCCAACCCGCGGGTGCTGGCGAAAATGGTTACCCCACGCAGGTTCTCGGATCCAGGCTATGCCGCATCCATTGCCGGTGAGCTATACGGCGGTACCGTCCGTGCGCACGGCGACGACGTCGCGCAACTGTTCGTGCGGCAATTGCACGCGGGTTCCAAGCTTGGCTACCTGCACCAACTGCTGGCGGGTTCGGTCTGGACCAGTCTGTTCGCGCTGCCGGCGGTGCGGCAGCAGACGTTGATCGTCGCGGGCACCGATGACCCGATCATCCCGGTGGTCAACGGGCACATCCTGCACGCATTGCTGCCGCATTCGCGGCTGCATCTGCATTCCGGTGGGCATATCGACCTGGTGCACAATGCGGTCGAACTTGCGCCCGTCATCGAGAGTTTCCTGCAAGAACCCGGTGAGAGACCATGAGCCACAACGATATCGACACGTCGGACTTCTACTCGTACGAGCACCTGCTCACCGACGACGAACGTGAACTGCTGCACGCGGTGCGCAAGTTCATGAAGACCGACGTGGCGCCCGTCCTGCTCGAGCACTGGTCCCGCGCGACGTTTCCGTTCGAGGTCGTGCCCGGCATGCGCGAGCTGGGCATCGCCGGACTGCTGGGCGGCAACGGAATCCTGTTGGAGCACAATGTCGGTCGCTTCGTCGCCGACGCCGAAGCGATCTACTCCTACGAAGGCACCCGGGAGATGAACACCCTTATTGTCGGACGATCCCTGACCGGTCTCAGCGCGTTCGTCTGACGAGCCGTGTGGCCCCGTTTGCTGAGTGCAGAGGCCGGGGGCCGGTCTTCTAGGGTGTCTAGGCTGATCATGGCCATGGTCCAACACCCCCGGGCGGTGATGGATGCGGCAGATTTAGTTCGCTGAACACGGGCTGGGCGGGGCGCTCCAGCGGGCCGCATAGACTGGAACACCGGCAGTCGATCAACTTCGATCGCATGCCGCAATGCCCAGTCAAGCTCCGATCTCAAAGGTTGTGCCTTTTGTCCGCAAAGGAAAACGAAACTCCCGGCCTGAAGCCGCATTTCGAGGACGTGCAGGCACACTATGACCTGTCCGACGACTTCTTCGCGCTTTTCCTGGACCCGACGCGCACCTACAGCTGCGCGTATTTCGAGCGCGACGACATGTCACTCGAAGAGGCGCAGTTCGCCAAGGTCGACCTGTCGCTGGGCAAGCTCGGGCTGCAACCCGGCATGACGTTGCTCGACATCGGCTGCGGGTGGGGCACCACTATCGTTCGTGGCCTCGAGCGTTACGACGTCAACGTCGTCGGCTTGACGCTGAGCCGCAATCAGCAGGCGCACGTCCAGCAGCGTCTGGACAAGCATCCGTCCGGGCGGACCAAGCGGGTGCTGCTGCAGGGCTGGGAACAGTTCGACGAACAGGTCGACCGCATCGTGTCGATCGGCGCCTTTGAGCACTTCGGACGCGACCGGTACGACGACTTCTTCAAAACCGCCTACGAGGCGCTCCCGGCGGACGGGGTGATGATGTTGCACACCATCATCAAGCCCAGCGATGAGGAATTCGCCGAGCGTGAGCTGCCCATCACCATGACCAAGATTCGGTTCATGAAATTCATCATGGACGAGATCTTCCCGGGCGGAGACCTGCCCAACGCCAAGTCTGTCGAGGAGCACGCCAAGCGCGCCGGCTTCAGCCTCACGCTCTACCAGCCGTTACGCCTGCACTATGCCCGCACCCTCGACTACTGGTCGGCCGCCCTCGACGCGCGACGCGACGAGGCCATCGCGATTCAGTCGCAAGAGGTCTACGACCGGTACATGAAGTACCTGACCGGCTGCGCGGACCTTTTCCGCGAGGGCTACACCGACGTCGCGCAGTTCACCCTCACCAAGGGCTGAGGCCCGCTAGGCCTGGATGTCGGCGGTGACCGCACCGGTGACGCGGATCAGGTCCTGTGGGGCCACCGCGACGTCCCAGCCGCGGCGGCCGGCGCTGCAGAACACCCGCTCCCAGGCCAGCACGCTGGAATCGACGACCGTCGGCAACGCCTTTCGCTGGCCGAACGGCGAGACCGCCCCGACGATGTACCCGGTGGTCCGCTCGGCGACCGCGGGTTCGGTCATCGCGGCCTTGGCCACGCCCAGCGCCGCGGCGGCCGCCTTCAGCGAGAGCCGGGCCGATGCGGGCACGACCGCGACGGCCAGCCCGGTGGGGACCGCGATCACCAGCGTTTTGTAGATCTGCGCGGGCGCAATGCCGGCCGTGCTCAGCGCTTTTGCGGCTTCCGCCCCGAACGAGTGCTCCCGCGGATCGTGGTCGAACTTCACCACCTCGTGCGGCACACCGGCCTTGGTCAGCGCCGCCAGTGCCGGCGTCGCGGCCACGGCTACGGCCCGGTGTACCCCGGCGGGTTGACGCCGTCCACCCAGAAGTCGACGCCGAGTGCGCCGCCCGGCACGCAGTTGTAGACCGACAGATCGCTGACGCCGTTTTCCAGCAGCACGTCCTCGCACAGCAGCATGTTGCCGGTGTACTCCTTGGACGGCTTGTTGAGGATGACGTAGGCCGCGTCGGAGTAGATCTCGGGCTTGCGGGCCCGCCCCATCGCCTCGTCGCCGCCGAGCAGGTTCTGCACCGCCGCGGTCGCAACCAGGGTGCGCGGCCACAAGGTGTTCGACGCGATGCCCTCCTCGCGCATCTCCTGGGCGATTCCCAGCGCGCACAGCGTCATCCCGAACTTGGCCATCATGTACGCCGTCGGCTTCAGCCACTCCTGACCGAGCAGCACCGGCGGGGACAGCGTCAGGACGTGCGGGTTCTCCCGGCCCTTCATGTGCGGCAGACATGCCTGCGAGACGGCGTACGTGCCGCGCACCTGGATGCCGTTCATCAGGTCGAACCGCTTCATCGGGACCTCGGCGATGGACCCCAGGTTGATCGCCGATGCGTTGTTCACGCAGATGTCGATGCCGCCGAACTGCTCGACGGTCTTGGCCACCGCGGATTCGACGGAATCCGGGTCACGGACGTCCCCAACGATCGGCAGCGCCTGGCCACCGGCCTCCTCGAGCTCTTTGGCGGCGGTGTACACCGTTCCAGGCAGTTTCGGGTGCGGCTCGGCGGTCTTGGCGATCAGCGCGATGTTGGCGCCGTCCTGCGCCGCGCGTTTGGCGATTGCCAGGCCGATACCGCGGCTGGCGCCGGAGATGAACATGGTTTTGCCGTTGAGAGACATGGCGTCACATTAACGCTCGGCCTCGGCCGGCCGGATTGCGGGACCGCGCCGGTTGCGCCGAGATCGGAAATAGCACGTCGGCTGGCGCTGTTGCTTATTTCGGTCTCTGAAACGCATGTGAGCGCCCCGGGCAAACATTGTCGGTCGCAGCCTTTAGATTGGGAGGAGGATCTGGTGTCAACGGCGACGAGCCTGCTAGGCAGTTCAATAGGCGAGGAGCAGTTGGCTCGCCTATTTGCGAGTCCGGTGTCGCTGGGGGTGCTGCGCGGCGACGCCGCAAAAGAAGGGACCGTGTTAATCGAGATGGCCGACTTAGACGATGGCCCAGATACCGTGACCGGTTCCGACGATGTCGAGCCCACGCCGGCTGAAGAAACCGATGCGGAGCTGACCGCGCGCTTCGAACGAGACGCGATTCCCCTGTTGGATCAGCTGTACGGCGGCGCGCTGCGCATGACGCGCAATCCCGCGGACGCCGAGGACCTGCTTCAGGAAACGATGGTCAAGGCCTACGCCGGATTCCGGTCGTTCCGGGCCGGCACCAACCTCAAGGCGTGGCTCTACCGGATTCTGACCAACACCTACATCAATAGCTATCGCAAGAAACAGCGCCAGCCCGCGGAGTATCCGACCGAGGAGATCACCGACTGGCAGCTGGCGTCCAACGCGGAGCATTCCTCAACCGGCTTGCGTTCGGCAGAGGTCGAGGCCCTGGAGGCGCTGCCGGACACCGAGATCAAGGCGGCCCTGCAGGCGCTGCCGGAAGAGTTCCGGATGGCGGTCTACTACGCCGACGTCGAGGGCTTCCCGTACAAGGAGATCGCCGAAATCATGGACACGCCGATCGGGACGGTAATGTCTCGGCTGCATCGGGGCAGACGTCAGCTGCGCTCGTTGCTGGAAGACGTGGCCAAGGAGCGCGGCTTCATCCGGGGTCCGCAGGCGCACGAGGAGGTGTCGTCATGAGTGAGATTTCGCCCGATGGCGCCTCAGCGGGTAAGGATCCGCGCACCAAGGCCGAGTGCGCCGAATTGATCGCCGAGGTATGGACGCTGCTCGACGGTGAGTGCACCGCCGAGACGCGACAAAAGCTCAAGCAACACCTCGACGAGTGCCCGCCATGTCTGCGGCTGTTCGGGATTGAAGAGCAGTTCAAGGCGCTGATCGCAACCAAATGCAGTGGTGACAGGGCCCCCGAGGGCCTGCGCGAGCGCCTGCGGCTCGAGATCCGCCGCACCACGATCATCCGGGACGTGTAGTAACGGCGGCTCCAGCGCGACTACCTGGGACTAGGCGTTGGGACGCTTGCCGTGGTTGGCCTTGTTGTACTTGCGGTCACGCTTCTTGCGGCCACGCTTGGCCATGGGAGAACCTCCGTCGTTCGTTCATGATCCGGGGCGCCGGGCACCCGTCAGGTTGCCGACAATTCTCTCACGGCGGCGCCCATGCTTTTTCCACCCCACCGGGCGCGAGCCCGCGCGCCGGTGTGCCCGATGATGTTGTGGTTCGATATACATGAGCTTGACGGAAGCCCGGACCAGCCAGCATGCGCAATGGCCGAAACGAGTGGGGTGAAGATGGCCGAGGATGTTCGTGCCGAGATCGTGGCCAGCGTGCTCGAAGTCGTTGTCAACGAGGGCGACCAAATCGGCAAGGGCGACATCGTGGTGCTGCTGGAGTCGATGAAGATGGAGATTCCGGTCCTGGCCGAGATCGACGGCACGATCAGCAAGGTGAGCGTGGCCGTCGGCGATGTCATCCAGGCCGGCGACCTCATCGCCGTGATCAGCTAGCCGTTCGGCGCTTCGCGCATACCGCCGTGGGACGACACGGGAGTACTTGATGTCCACGCTCGGTGATCTTCTGGCCGAACACACGATGTTGCCCGGCAACGCCGTGGACCACCTGCACGCGGTGGTCGGGGAGTGGCAGCTGCTGGCCGACCTGTCGTTCGCCGACTACCTGATGTGGGTTCGCCGCGACGACGGCGTGCTGGTGTGTGTGGCGCAATGCCGGCCGAACACCGCGCCCACGGTTCTGCAGTCCGATTCGGTGGGCAGCGTGGTGACCGCCGAACGGCTACCGCTGGTTGCCGAGACCTTCGCGTCGGGCACCCCGCAGCGGGAAACCGATGCACGCCAACAAGATTCGTGGCAACTTCCCGGGCCGCACGTCGCGGCGTCCCCGGTGCGCTACGCCGACCAGGTGGTTGCGGTGCTCACCCAGCACCAAACCGCGCTGACGGCCAATCAGAACTCCGGGCATCTGGAAACCGCCTACCGCGACTGCGCTTCCGATCTGGTCCACATGCTGGCCGACGGCACCTTTCCCGACGTGCGTGACGTCGCCATGTCGCGCTCCACGCCACGCGTGGGCGACGGATTCATCCGCATCGACGTCGACGGCGTGGTCGCCTACGCCAGCCCCAACGCCCTGTCGGCGTATCACCGCATGGGACTGACGAGCGAGTTGGAGGGCCACAACCTCATCCGCATCACGCGACCGCTGATCTCGGATTCGTTTGAAGCCCAAGAGATGGCCGAGCACGTGCAGGACTTGTTGGCCGGCGGCAAGAGCATGCGCATGGAGGTCGACGCCGGCGGTGCCACGGTGCTGCTGCGGACGTTGCCGCTGGTGGTGCACGGCGCCGGCGTGGGTGCCGCGGTGCTGATTCGCGATGTGACGGAGGTCAAACGCCGCGACCGGGCCCTGATATCCAAGGACGCCACGATCCGCGAGATCCACCACCGGGTGAAGAACAACCTGCAAACGGTCGCGGCGCTGCTGCGCCTGCAGGCCCGCCGGACCGTCAACGCCGAAGGCCGTGAGGCACTGATCGAATCGGTGCGCCGGGTGTCGTCGATCGCCCTGGTCCACGACGCGTTGTCGATGTCGGTCGACGAGCAGGTGAATCTCGACGAGGTCATCGACCGGATCCTGCCGATCATGAACGACGTGGCGTCGGTGGATCGGCCGATCCGGATCAACCGGGTCGGCGATCTGGGCGTGCTCGACTCCGACCGCGCCACGGCGCTGATCATGGTGATCACGGAGCTGGTCCAGAACGCGATCGAGCACGCGTTTGACCCGGCTGCCCAGGAAGGGTCGGTGACGATTCGCGCCGAGCGCTCGGCGCGCTGGCTCGATGTGGTGGTGCACGACGACGGGCGGGGACTGCCCGACGGCTTCAGCCTGGAGAAGTCCGACAGCCTGGGCCTACAGATCGTGCGCACCCTGGTGGCGGCCGAGCTGGACGGCACGCTGGGGATGCGTGAAGCGCCCCGCGGCGGCACCGACGTGGTGCTGCGGGTGCCGATCGGCCGTCGGTCCAGGTTGCTGCTGTAGTTGCCCACGCAACAGCGCGGCCCCGACACATTGTCGGGGCCGCGCTGTTCAGAGACTGGGATCAGACTCCGCTGCGGGCCTTCGTCCGGGCGTTGCGGCGCTTCAGCGCGCGCCGCTCGTCTTCGCTCATACCGCCCCACACGCCGGAGTCCTGACCGGTGTTCAGGGCCCATCCGAGGCACTCTGTGGTCACCGCACACCGATTGCAGACCAGTTTCGCGTCAGCGATCTGCGCGAGCGCCGGGCCGCTGTTCCCTACCGGGAAGAACAGCTCGGGGTCCTCGTCGCGACACACCGCCTTGTGGCGCCAATCCATAAGTAGTTACTCCTCACTATGTGCGCAGCATCGCGCACGGGCGTTATTCTTCGGCTCTTAACGCTTGCATGAGTAAGGGTCCGTTCGGTACCCCCACAATCGCTGCATGCAACCTTTCGATCGTTTCACAGGCACAACAGATGTCAATAGCGTTAGTTAGTGCGTGGGCTATCTCACTTTGATTAAGGCTTAGTCAAGCCCTCACTCCGTTGTACTACACTCGCCGATTACCCTGCCGAGAATTTTCGGCCCGGCTGACCGTTGGGCGCAGCGTTTTCGCAGCTCAGGACGGTTTGCTTTGCGGCGGCGCCGCCACCGGAAGAGCGTCGCGCACCGACCGGAACGTCATCGAATCGCGCAGCCCGAGGTACTCGCCGTCGTACTGGCTGGCGACCGGCGCGCCGCTGCAAGTGATTCGCAGGCAAGGGGTGTCGTCATCGCGGACAAGTTGTTTGGCTTCCGGGTCCGGGTTCTTGGCGAGAATCTGGCGGAGTAATCGAAGTGTGGGAATCACCTTCATACTCGTGACCGCGAACACGCCGAGGCCCGACTCGAAGCTGCAACCCGGGTTCGTCACCATTGGCCGGCTGTTGCTGTAGGTCCACGGCCTGGTGTTGGACACCCAGGCGAATTGCACGCCCGAGACGGGATCGCGCCCGGGTAGCTCCAGCGTCATGTCCGGCGCGCGGCGGCTGTAGCGCACGGTGGCGGGTACCGCCACCCGCCAATAGCGCAACGGCGTGACCTTGACGCCCTTGTTGCGTTGGGCCTCCACCGCCGCGACCACCTCGGCATCGACGCCCATTCCGGCGTTGATCACCGCCCACTGCTCGCCGCAGTCGATCAGGCTGATGCGCCGCCAGGTCTGGTGGCGGCGGTAGTCGTCAATCAGCTGGATCAGTTGGTTGGTGGCGGCGACCGGATCCCGGGAGACTCCCAGCGACCTCGCCAGCACATTCGCCGAACCACCGGGTACCACCGCGACCGCGGGGACGTGCTCCGGCCGCGCGGCGCCGGGACGGCCCAGGATGCCGTTGACGACCCCGCTCACCGTGCCATCGCCGCCGTGCACGACGACCAGGTCCACCCCACCCTCGGCGGCCGCGTGGCCGAGTTCGGTCCCGTGACCGTGGTGGTTGGTGTGCTCGACGGTGAGCTCAAGACGGCTCTTCAGCGCATGCGCCAGCAGATCGCGGCCGGCGGGCGTGGTGGACGTGGCTGCGGGGTTCACGATCAGCACGGCTCGCATGACGCACGAGCTTATGCGGGGCGGTTAAGGCCGCGCTGTGGGGGAACCGCCGGCCGCGAAGGGGGAGGTGCGGCCGTGGCTACGCTGACGCTGTGAACCGCGACCCCCGCAACCAGGAGATACCGCCGCCCCCGCCCGTCGTTCGTGGCGCGGGATTCATCGTCGCGGTGCAGGGTCTGGCGGCACTGGTGATGGCCGCGGTTCTGGTGGTGCGGGCGATCGGCGGAGCCGACCAGCGGGTGGTCAACGGTTTGGGTACCGCGCTCTGGTTTCTGGTGATCGGCGCCGTGGTGCTGGCCGCCGGACGCGCACTGGTCGTCGGCCGGCGCTGGGGGCGCGGGCTGGCGGTGTTCACCCAGCTGCTGCTGTTGCCGGTGGCCTGGTACCTCGCGGTCGGCTCGCATCGGCCCGTCTTCGGCATACCGCTGGCCGTCGTCGCGCTGACGGCGTTGCTCCTGCTCTTCAGCCCCTCGGCCCTGCGCTGGGTCGCGGGTGGCGATCAGCGCGGGCCGGCCAGCTCGGACAGCGGCGGCCCGGACAGCCGGTAGGTGGTCCACTCTCGTTGCGGCTGCCCGCCGAGCTCGTCGTACAGCGCGATCGCGTCGGCGTTCCAGTTCAGCACCGCCCACGACAACCGCGTGTAGCCGTTGTCGACGCATTCGGCCGCCAGGGCCGCCAGCAGTCCGCGGGCCAGGCCGCGGCGGCGAAAGTCGGGCCGTACGAACAGGTCTTCGAGGTAGATACCTCCGACACCATCCCACGTCGAGAAGTTTACGAACCAGAGCGCCATCGCGGCGATCTCGCCGTCGACTTCGGCAACGTGGCCGTATGCGATCGGCGAATCGCCGAAAAGCGCTGTGGAAATCTGCTTTTCGGTGACGGTGCATTGATCGGCGGCGTGTTCGAATTCGGCCAGCGCGTGGATCATGTCGGTAATGGCGTCGGCGTCGTCGGGTGTGGCGCGACGGATGTTTTCGCTCACCGCTCAACTCCTAGCGCGTTAAGAATCGTGGCGAATTTCGTTGTGGTTTCCTCAACTTCGGCGTCGGGATCCGATTCTGCGACAATGCCGCCGCCGGCGTGAGCCAGGGCGGTGCGGCGATCGGCCGACAGCTGCGCGCAGCGGATGGACACCACCCAGTAGCCGTCGCCGTTGGCATCGCACCAGCCCACCGCGCCGGCGTAGAAGCCGCGGTCGCCTTCGAGTTCGGCGATCAACTCGGATGCGGCCTTGGCCGGCACGCCTCCGACCGCCGGGGTGGGGTGCAGCGCCAACGCCAAATCGATTGCGGTGATTGACTTATCGCGCAGCCGGCCGCTGATCGGTGTGCACAGATGCCACACCGCGGCGGTGCGGCTCAGCTGCGGCTCGGGCGTAATGGTCAGCTCGTCGCACAGCGGTTCCAGCGCGGCTCGCATCGTGTCGATGACCAGCTGATGCTCGTGCCGGTCCTTGGCGGAGGCGGCCAGCGCGGCGCCGTTGGCGGCATCGAGTTCCGGATCCGCGGCGCGTGGGGCCGAACCGGCGAACGGCTGGCAGGTCACCCGGTCGCCGGAGCGCGCGACCAGCAGCTCCGGGCTCGCGCCCACCAGGGCCGCGCCCGCGTAGTCCGCGCCGGCGGCGGTCAGGTCGGCCAGATAGCAATAGGCCGCCGGATCGTTCGCGGCCAGCCGGCGCAGGACGACGCGGGCGTCCAGCGCCTCGTTGGCGGCCAGCCGCAGCGCCCGGGCCAGCACCACCTTGCTCAGTGCGGTGCCCGGCGCCGTCAGCTCATCGCGGGCACGGCTGATCCGGGCGCGGTAGTCGGCCGGCGGCGGAATGGCCGCGGTGATGCGCACGTTGGGCAGCGGGTCCGTTGGCCAGTCGGGTGGCCCGTCGCTGCGCAGCACGGTGTCCGGCACCAGCAATGCGGCTGGTCTTTCCACGTCAAAAGGCAACGCGCCCAACACTATTGGAGATGATCCCGACATCAGCGCGGCCTGTGCGGCGCGCACGTCGCGGTAGCGCGTCCGCACCCCCTCGCCGATCAGAGTGCCTCGCGGTCCGCACAGCGCGAACGGCGGTTCGACCGAGCTCACCCGGGCGCGATGGCCTGCAGTTGGCCGGTCAATCCGAGCGCAGCGAGCTGTCGCACCCCATGCTCGAAACCGCACGCGGCGATCGAGCCGGGGAGCATCCAGAAGCGGCTGCCATCGACGAGCGGCAGCTGTACCCAGCGGGTGATCACCGAGCGGGAAAAGTGGCTGTGGCCCACGAACACCACGTCGCGCGAGCTCATGTGCTCTAACGCAAATGCGACGGCCCGATCAGCACGGTCGCTAACCTGCGCCACACTCTCGCCGCCGGGACATCCGTGCGTCCAGACCAGCCAATCGGGCACCGATTCCCGTATCTGCGGGGTGGTCAACCCTTCGTAGGCGCCGTAATCCCATTCGGCGATCAGCTCAGACACCTCGTCGACGGCGAGCCCAGCCAACTTTGCTGTGGTCAGGGCACGTATGCGCGGGCTGCTGATCACCAGCGGGTCGTCGAGTTCAAGTTCACGCAAAACGCGCCCGGCAAGCTCGGCCTGGACCCGGCCGGTATCGGTCAATTCGATGTCGGTGCGGCCGGTGTGCTGGCCGGATTTGGACCATTCGGTCTCACCATGTCGGAGGAGTACAAGTCTGTGGTTGTGCAAGCCCATGTCGGTGATTCTGCCCCAGACTTGCGGGGCCGTCGTCCCTAGCTCCCAGCCCAGAACGTGCCAGGATGGCAGGTGTGAGTGAAGCGCGGGTATTGGCGGTGGCCAACCAGAAGGGCGGAGTCGCCAAGACGACGACGGTTGCCTCGCTGGGCGCGGCGATGGTGGAAAAGGGACGACGAGTGCTGCTCGTCGATCTCGATCCGCAGGGTTGCCTGACGTTCTCGCTCGGTCAAGATCCCGACAAGTTGCCGGTGTCGGTGCACGAGGTGTTGCTCGGTGAGATCGAGCCGAGCGCGGCGCTGGTCACCACAATGGAGGGAATGACCCTGCTGCCGGCCAACATTGACTTGGCGGGCGCCGAGGCGATGCTGTTGATGCGGGCCGGGCGTGAGTACGCGCTCAAGCGCGCGCTGGCCAAAGTCGCCGATCAATTCGACGTGGTCATCATCGACTGCCCGCCGTCGCTGGGGGTGCTCACCCTCAACGGGCTGACGGCCGCCGACGAGGTGATCGTGCCGTTGCAGTGCGAGACGCTGGCGCACCGCGGCGTCGGCCAATTCCTGCGCACCGTCGCCGATGTCCAGCAGATCACCAACCCGAAGCTGCGGCTACTGGGCGCCTTGCCGACGCTGTACGACTCGCGGACCACCCACACCCGCGATGTGCTGCTCGACGTCGCTGACCGCTACGACCTGCCGGTGCTCGCACCGCCGATCCCGCGCACCGTGCGCTTCGCCGAGGCCAGCGCGTCGGGCTCGTCGGTGATGTCCGGGCGCAAGAACAAGGGCGCGGTGGCCTACTCCACCCTGGCGCAGGCGTTGATCAAACACTGGAAGTCCGGCAAACCGCTGCCGACTTTCGCCGTCGAGGCCTAGCCCAACGCCACCACGGTGTCGCCGCGCTGCTCGAACACGTGCGAGCCCGACACGGCCGGGACCACCGCGCGGGTGCTCGGCGCCCGGTCCACCCGAAGGTAGCGCTCGTTGGCTCCGGTCACGGGGTCATAGACGCCGAGCGCGCCGGTGACCGGAATGAGCAGCTTGCCCGCCATCATGGTGCCGGGTCCCAACGGCACGGTCGTGTCGCCCGCGGCGATCGTGTAGCGCAGGTTCAGCGTGCTCGCCTCGAAAACCAGAACGGAATCACCGGTCCACCAGGTCACCAGGTTGCCCGCCTGCGACACCGCCGAATTCGTCGGCGCCTTGGGCAGCAGCGCGCTCGCCACCGTGGTGCCCATTTCATCGATCACGTCGACCCTGGGTTGCGGCGCCGGAAGATACACGGCCGTGTTGCTTTGCCAGACGGCCAGCACGCGAGCACCCGAGTTCACCCCGATTCCGGGCTCGGAGACGAGATGCTGCGTGGGCTCGTCGTCCTCCTTGCCCGGGCGCAACAGGGCGAGTCGCAGATCGGCCTGGTTCGCGCATTTCTCCAGCACCGAAACCTGCAACGAGCTGGCCGCCGCCGAGTACAGCTTGCAGCCGGAGTGCAGTCCCCGCGACGACGGCTTCACCCGGGCGTCGGTCTCGCCGTAGGTAAGCATCCGGACCATGTCCGAACGCCACAGTTCCAGACGCGTATCGCCGACCGACAACACCGTCGTGCCGTCGGAGGACAGCCGCACCTGCGGGTCGGCGTAGCTACTGCGGGCGGATCCGCGGCGCCCGGTGGACCCGTCGATGGTGCTGACCTGGCCGCAACCGCGGTCGTCGCGGTAGACCGCGACCGCGTAGTGGTAGACCCAGGACAGGCCGCACAAGTCGGTGTCGCGGGAGTAGCTCCAGCGAGTCTGGCCGGTGCCGGCGTCGCGGCCGTCCACCTCGCGGCCATCGCCGGTGGCGACCGTCCCGCCCACGATCATGGGTGCCGTGGTGGCGGCGCTGGGGGCGGTCCACAGCTGTTTCAGGCTGGCCGGCACCTGCCGGGCCGATGTCGGGTTGGGTGCCGGCGTTGCGGCGGGCCGGCTGATGGTGGCCCGGGCATCGCTGGTCCACCAGATCAACGACGCGGTTGCCGCGACGACGACCGCGATCGCCGCGGCGGCCAACAGATCGCCTTTGGTCCGGCGTTCGGGTTTGACCATGCCTGGGCTATCGGCTTCGTTGGCTCAGTTGGCGTGCGTGGTGGCTTCCGCCGGCTTGCGGCGACGACGGCGACGACGGTTGGTGCTGCCATTACTGCCATTGCCGGACGCCGAGTCCGACGGCGTCTCCGCGGCGGCTTCGCCGTCGCTACCGTTGCCAACCGGGTGGCCGTTCACGGGCTGGCCGGCACGGGTGCGGCGGCGCGGGTTGGCCGAGCGGGCTCGCGCCGGCTTCTCCGCCGGCGCGCCGCGTTCAGTGGTCTCCCGGCGCTTGACCGGTGACTTTCGCGCGGCGCCGACCGTGCCGGTGGCGTCGCTCGGAATGCCCAACTCGGCGTAGAGGTGCGGTGAGTTGGAGTAGGTCTCGACGGGATCGGGGTTGTTCAGGCCAAGGGCCTTGTCGATCATCGTCCAGCGGGGCAGTTCGTCCCAGTCGACCAGGGTGACCGCGATGCCGGTCTTGCCGGCGCGGCCGGTGCGGCCGATGCGGTGCACGTAGGCCTGCTCGTCCTCGGGGATCTGGTAGTTGATGACGTGGGTGATGTCGTCGATGTCGATACCGCGGGCGGCGACGTCGGTGGCCACCAGGACGTCAACCTCGCCGCTGCGGAACGCCTTGAGCGCCTTCTCGCGGGCGATCTGCCCGAGATCGCCGTGCACGGCGCCGACCTTGAAGCCCCGCTCGGCGAGCTCGTCGGCGACCTTCTGGGCGGTGCGCTTGGTGCGGGTGAAGATCATCGTCGCGCCGCGGCCCTCGGCCTGCAGCACGCGGCTGACCATTTCGACCTTGTCCAGCGCGTGGGCGCGGAAGGCGAACTGCTCGGTCGTGTCGTGCGTGGCCGAAGATTGCGGGGCCTCGGCGCGGATGTGCGTCGGCTGTGTCATGAAGGTCCGGGCCAACGTGATGATGGGGCCCGGCATCGTAGCCGAGAACAGCATCGCCTGGCGCTCGGCCGGGATCTGCCGCAGGATGCGCTCGATGTCCGGTAGGAAGCCCAGGTCCAGCATCTCGTCGGCCTCGTCCAGGACCAGCACCGATAGCCCGCCGAGCTGCAGGTGGCCCTGCTGGGCCAGGTCGAGGAGTCGGCCCGGGGTGCCCACCACGACGTCGGCGCCGGTTCGCAGCGCATCGATCTGCGGTTCGTAGGCCCGCCCGCCGTAGATGGACACCACGGAGAGTCGGCGGCCCTCTTCGGCGACCAGGTGTTTGGCGGCAGCGGCCAGGTCCTCGGTGACCTGGAGGCATAGTTCGCGGGTCGGAACCACGATCAGGGCGCGCGGGGTGCCGTTGAGCGCCCGCACGCCGACGCCGTTCGTGATCCGCTGCAGCAGCGGGACGCCGAAGGCGAGGGTCTTGCCCATCCCGGTGCGGGCCTGGCCGATGACGTCGTCGCCGGCCAGCGCCATCGGCAGGGTCAGTTTCTGGATAGCGAAGGCATGCTCGATGCCCTTTTCGGCGAGTGCCCGGACGATTTCGTCGCGGACGCCGAGCTCGGCGAAGGTTGGTTCAGTTGTGCTTGTCAATGCAGTCATGCGTGGGTGATGTACCTTTCGGTGACTTATTCGGTTTGGGTCGGTTCTCTATCGCGGTCACGCGCGCACGAGTTCCGACTCCGAATACGTCTCCGAGTCGCCAGGCCCTGCTGAGATTTGGGCGGGCCAGCGGTGCACGCACATTTCGCCGATGGCGGCGGTATGAAGAAATACAGCCACTATCTATCTGCATGATAGCTGGTCGTCAGCTCACACCCATCTTCTTCCAGGTCCGCCGACTACAGTGATGCCCATGACTTCGGCCTCCTCTGCCGACCAAGTAGACGATTCGCCTTCCGTAGGACTGACCGCGGATCATCCGGGCGTCAACGAGCTGTTCGCGGTGCTCGCCTACGGCGAGGTGGCCGCGTTTTACCGGCTGACCGACGAGGCGCGTATGGCGCCTGACCTGCGCGGACGTATCTCGATGGCGAGCATGGCGGCGGCCGAGATGCAGCATTACGAGCTGCTGCACCAAGCGCTGGAAAGCCGGGGCATCGACGTCGTTACGGCCATGTCGAGGTACGTGTCGGCGATCGAGAACTACCACCGGTTGACGATGCCCAGCACCTGGCTGGAAGCACTGGTGAAGACCTATGTCGGTGACGCGCTGGCCGCCGACCTCTACCTCGAGATCGCCGACGGGCTGCCCGACGAGGTCGCCGACGTCGTGCGCGCGGCGCTGTCGGAAACCGGGCACTCGCAGTTCGTCGTCGCCGAGGTTCGCGCCGCGGTGACCTCGAGCGGCAAACAGCGCAGCCGGTTGGCGCTGTGGGCCCGCCGGCTGTACGGCGAAGCGATCACCCAGGCCCAATACCTGCTGGCCGATCATGACGAGCTGGTCGACCTGGTGGTATCGGGCACCGGCGGTCTGGGTCAGCTCAGCGCGTTCTTTGAGCGCCTGCAGCAAACACACGCCCGGCGGATGCACGAGCTCGGCCTGAGCTGAGTCCTACTTGGTGCAGGTCGCCAGGTTCGAGTTGTTGGCCGACGCCACCTCGACCTGGCCCTGGGCATTCACGATCGCGCAGTTGACGTGGCCCACGATGCTGGTCGCGACGACGGACTGGGTCGTCACGCCCGGATTCAGCACGACCACCTTCGTCCAGGGCAGCGATACGTTGAACTCGGTCTGCGGGTAGCCACGGGCGTCGGTGTAGACGACGTTCACCAGGTCCAGGAGCGACTTCGTCCCGGTCACGCTGTAGTAGATGGTGCTCGGATTCAGTGTGGCCCTTGGTGATACGACCGCGGGAGGCGGCACGGCCAACGGCGGAGTTGTCAGCGCAGCGCTCGGCGGGGTCAGGGTGGTGACGGTTTCCGGCGGTAGCTGGGGGGCTTGCGAGGTGCTCGGTACCGGGCGCTGCGACGCGCTCGGCGGGCTGGTGGTCCGTGGTGCGGAGGTCACGGTCGTCGGAGCCGGTGGCCCGATGGTGGCCTTCGTCGATGCGCTGTCGCCGCTGTTGATGATCACCGCGGTCGCGATCGCGCCGATCGCCACCACCGCGCCGAGCACCGCGACCGCCGGACGCCAGCCATTCGAGGGCCAGAGCAGGGCGCCGTAGCCCTCGTCCGCGTACTCGTCGTCGTAGTCGTCGTCGGCGTACTCGTCATCGTCGTAGCCGTCGTACTCGGCTCCGTCGTCAGTCGCGTCTTCGGGGTAGTCGTGTGCAAGGCCACGAGCTAGGCCGGGGCGATCATCAAGCGTGTTTCTGATGATGCCGATGTTACTGACGTGAAAGTGCAAGAACGGCTGCCGAGCGCCACCTTGATCCAGCTGGGAGCCAATCGTTACCTGTCGTTAGAAAGCGTTTCGCTGACCGCGAACTCGCAGTGGTCCCCCTCTGCTCGGGGCGCACCGGCCGCGTCCACTAACCTGCTGCTGACACGCCTGCGACGGAATATCAAACGGAAGGGGCCATCGTGGAGGTCAAAGTCGGTATCACGGACAGTCCGCGCGAGCTGGTCTTCTCCAGTACGCAGACGCCTGCGGAGGTCGAGGAGGCCGTGAGCGCCGCGCTGCGTGAAGGCTCGGGTCTGCTGAGCCTCAGCGACGAGAAGGGCCGCCGCTTCCTGATCCACACGTCCAGCATCGCCTACGTCGAGATCGGTGTCGCCGACTCCCGTCGGGTCGGCTTCGGAATCGGTGCCGACGCCGGCGCGAAGGCCGGCGGGAAGGCCGCTAAGAGCGAGTAAGCGGCACGTGTGACAGCCCGCCCCACGCGAACGCAACGGTGCCGTCGACGGCGTCCGACTTCGAGATCGGGCGGTCGGAGTCCAGCCAATAGCGGGCGCAGTCGACGCTGATGCCGACCAGGCCCACCGCGATCATCCGGGCGCGGTGCGGATCCAGGCCGGAATCGGCGCTGATCAGCGCGAAAACCGCGTCGATGCACGATTCGGTGGCCGCCCGCACCTGCGTGGCGACCTCGGGCTCGGTGACGTAGTCGTTTTCGAAGATCAGCCGGTAGCCCTGGCTGTCGTGCTCGATGAAGTCGAAGAACGCCTGGATCGCCGCGCGCAACCGCTGCCGGTTATCGGTGGTGGTGCTCAGTGCGTTCTGCACGCCCGAGACCAGGTTCTCGACGTGTCGGTCGAGCACTGCCAGATACAGCTCCAGTTTGCTCGAGAAGTGTTGATACAGAACGGGTTTGCTGACGCCTGCCCGGTCGGCGATCTCGTCCATACCGGCCGCGTGGTAGCCGTGGTCGACGAAAACATCGCTGGCCACTATCAGCAGTTGGCCGCGACGCTCGTCGCGCGGCAACCGGTTGCCCCGTCGGTTCGAGGCCGCTATGCCGTCACTCGGCCGACCGCGCTCAGCCGACCTGACCGCACGCCGTGCCGCCGACTTGGCGAGATCGCTCACTTGTTCCTCATTTGAATTGTGGCGACTGGCCTTCGGATATCGACGGGCCAGCCGCGCGCCGCTCGTCGCACAGACATTACTACCCATGGTGTACCTGCGACCGGGATCGCCGGTGTCAGCGCAGGCCGAACCGGTGTCGTAGGGCGCGCCAGGGACACCCAAGGTCGCAGCTGTGCCATCCTGGGGCAATGACGTCCGAGCCGCCTGTGCACGGCACCGGTCGAGTGCCGGTGCTGCGTGACGAGTGGCGAGAACCGCTTCGCGCCCTGCGAGACCCGATGGCGCTGGGCACCGGCCGGGCCCGGGCCGATCGCGACCGTGGCCGCCAGTGGCGGAAACAAACGTGGCTGGGCCGATTCATCTCCACCTACGGCTGGCGTGCGTACGCGCTGCCCGTTCTGGTGGCGTTGACCGCGGTGGTCATCTACCAGACGGTGACCGGCGTCGGCGCGCCCAAACCGACGGCGAGCAAGCCCATCCAAGGGCCCCCGGCCATCGGCGCGGTGGGCACGGCCATCCTCGATGCTCCGCCGCGCGGGTTGGCCACCTTCGACGCCAATCTGCCGGCCGGGACGCTGCCGGACGGCGGTCCGTTCACCGAAGCCGGCGACAAGACCTGGAGTGTCGTGCCCGGCACCACGCCGCAGATCGGTCAGGGCACCGCCAAGGTGTTCCGGTACACCGTCGAGGTCGAAAACGGTCTGGACCCCGCGATGTTCGGCGGTGAGGACGCATTCGCCACGATGGTCGATCAGACGCTGGCCAACCCCAAGGGCTGGACGCACAATCCGCAGTTCGCGTTCGTCAGGATCGACAACGGGAAACCCGACTTCCGGATTTCGCTGGTGTCTCCGGTGACGGTGCGCGAGGGCTGCGGCTACGAATTCCGACTGGAGACTTCCTGCTACAACCCGGCATTTGGGCCGAGCCGGGAGGCGCGGGTGTTCATCAACGAGGCGCGCTGGGTGCGCGGCGCCGTGCCGTTCGAGGGAGACGTCGGCTCGTACCGGCAGTACGTCATCGACCACGAGGTCGGCCACGCCATCGGCTACGTGCGCCACGAACCGTGCGACAAGCAGGGCGGACTGGCGCCCGTGATGATGCAACAGACGTTCTCCACGTCCAACGACGACGCCGCGAAGTTCGACCCCGAGTACGTCAAGGCCGACGGCAAGACCTGCCGCTTCAACCCCTGGCCGTATCCGATCGCCTAGCTCCGAAAAGGGGAAGCGATGCCGGCGATCGAAGCGTTGACTAGTAGCAGTTGAGTCGTGAAGTCGACCGAGGAGATATTCGGTGTCCACATCGTTGCCGCCACTGGTCGAGCCCGCCGGTGAGTTGAGTCGGGACGAAGTGGCGCGTTACAGCCGCCATCTGATCATTCCGGACCTGGGCGTCGACGGGCAGAAGCGCCTGAAGAACGCCCGGGTGCTGGTGATCGGCGCCGGCGGACTTGGCGCACCCGCGCTGCTGTATCTGGCCGCGGCCGGCGTCGGGACGATCGGCATCATCGACTTCGACGTGGTCGACGAGTCCAACCTGCAGCGCCAGATCATCCATGGCGTCGCCGACATCGGGCGGCCCAAGGCGCACTCGGCGCGCGACTCGATCCACGCGATCAATCCGCTGGTCGAGGTGCGACTCCACGAGTTCCGGCTGGAGGCGAGCAACGCCGTCGACCTGTTCGGGCAGTACGACCTGATCATGGACGGCACCGACAACTTCGCCACCCGGTACCTGGTCAACGATGCCGCCGTGCTGGCCGGTAAGCCCTACATCTGGGGGTCGATCTACCGCTTCGAAGGCCAGGTTTCGGTGTTCTGGGAAGACGCCCCGGCCGATGAGGCCGGCAATGAGCGTGGTCTGAACTACCGCGATCTCTACCCGGAGCCGCCGCCGCCCGGAATGGTGCCGTCCTGCGCCGAAGGAGGCGTGCTGGGCATCATCTGCGCGTCGATCGCGTCGGTGATGGGCACCGAGGCGATCAAGCTGATCACCGGAATCGGGGAACCGCTGCTGGGCCGGCTGATGATCTACGACGCGCTGGAGATGAGCTATCGCACGATCAAGATCCGCAAGGACCCGGCCACGCCGCGGATCACCGAGCTGATCGACTACGAGGCATTCTGCGGCGCGGTTTCCGAAGACGTGGCGCAGGCGGCCACCGGGTCGACGATCACCCCCCGGGAGCTGCGAGCGTTGCTGGACTCGGGTAAGAAGCTGGCCCTGATCGACGTGCGTGAGCCGGTCGAGTGGGACATCAACCACATCGACGGCGCCCAGCTGATCCCGCAGTCGTCGATCAGCTCCGGGGAGGGTCTGGCAAAGCTGCCGCACGACCGCAAGGCCGTGCTGTATTGCAAGACGGGCGTGCGCTCGGCCGAGGCGCTGGCCGCGGTGAAGAAGGCCGGTTTTGCCGATGCCGTCCACTTGCAGGGCGGAATTGTGGCGTGGGCGCAGCAGATGCAGCCCGACATGGTGATGTATTAACCGCGATCAGCGCGTCGTGCGGGGCCGCATCGTCGCCCGGCTAGGCTAACCCCCGTGAGCGTCGAACCACCGCCGGAGCACGTGCTTTCGGCGTTTGGTTTGGCCGGCGTCAAGCCCATCGCCCTGGGCGCCAGCTGGGAAGGCGGCTGGCGATGCGGCGAAGTCGTCCTCTCCACCGTGGCGGATCATGCGCGCGCGGCGTGGTCTGCGCGAGTGCGGGAAACGCTGTTCGTCGACGGGGTGCGGCTGGCCCGGCCGGTCCGCTCGACCGACGGCCGCTACGTGGTCTCGGGATGGCGAGCGGACACGTTTGTCGCCGGCACGCCGGAGCCCCGCCACGACGAAGTCGTCTCGGCGGCGGTGCGGCTGCACGAGGCCACCGGCAAACTGGAGCGCCCCCGATTCCTGACCCAGGGACCGACCACGCCATGGTCGGACGTCGACGTGTTCATCGCCGCCGACCGCAGCGCATGGGAAGAGCGACCGCTGCAGTCGATTCCGCCGGGCGCGCGGACCGCTCCGCCCAGCGCCGACGCCGATCGCTCGGTCGAACTGATCAGCCAGCTCGCCACGCTGCGTAAGCCGACCAAGAGCCCCAACCAGCTGGTGCACGGGGATCTCTACGGGACGGTGCTTTTCGTCGGCACCGCCGCGCCGGGGATCACCGACATCACGCCGTACTGGCGGCCCGCGTCGTGGGCTGCCGGTGTGGTGGTCGTGGACGCGCTGTCCTGGGGTGAGGCCGACGACGGACTGATCGAACGCTGGAACGCCCTGCCGGAGTGGCCGCAGATGTTGTTGCGCGCGTTGATGTTCCGGCTTGCGGTGCATGCACTGCATCCGCGGTCGACCGCCGAGGCCTTCCCGGGCCTGGCCCGCACGGCGGCCCTGATCCGCCTGGTGCTCTAGTCCGGCGGAAACTCGTAGCGGACCTCGCCGAGCGCGACCCTGCCGTCGACGGAGAGAACTCCTTCGGCGCGCAGTAGTTCCAGTTGCCGCGTCGTCAGATGCCGGGCCGGGCGTCCGGATGCGGTGATCACCCGGTGCCAGGGCAGGTCGGAGGAATCGGTGCGCATGATCCACCCGACGATCCGCGGGCTGGAAAGCCCTGCGACAGCGGCGATGTCGCCGTAGGTACAGACGCGGCCGGAGGGGATGGCCGCGACGAGTGCCCGCACCCGCTCGACTTGCTCCTCGGTCACCGGTGCCACGGTCAGCCGGCCTGCAGCTGCTTGCGGATCAGCGCGGCGACCTCGGTCGGCATCGCGCCGGGCACCATGTGGTTGCACTCGTAGGTCAGCAACTCGAAATCGGATCCCAATCGTTCCTGCAGACTCGTGACGAGTTGCTCGGTGACGTAGGGCGGCGACGTCCACGCCGCGCGCACCAACGTCGTCGGCGTTCCCGCGGGCGGAAGCACGGTGGGACGGGCCAATTCGCTCCAGTAGGACATCATCGCCGGCATGCTGACCCGCCAGCCGTACCTTCCACTGGGCAGCCGGATCAGATGCTCGTCGAGTTCGGCGTCGAGCACGCCCGCATCGACGTCCGACCAAGAGCCGGTTGCCTTTTCCATGCGGGCTTCCGCGGGATCCGGGTAGTCGGGCGAGGAAAACATCGCCTCGGCAATCTGGCTCGTCCAGCCGCCGTCCAAGCCGACCGCGGGGTCGAGCAGCAGCAGCGCCGCCACCAAGTCCGGCCGGGTCGCGGCCAGGTTCATCGCCAGGCCTCCGCCGAACGAGTGCCCGACGACTAGCACCGGGGCCTGCGCCACCTCGTCGAGCAGCGCGGCCAGCGCCGCGACGTTGGCGTCGATGGTCCACGGCGCGGCCCACGACGACCTGCCGTGGCCGAGCAGATCAGGAGCGGCGATGGCGATTTCGGGCAGATAGTCGCCCAACTGTTGCCACCGCTGGCCGTGACCGGTCAGTCCGTGCAGGGCGAGCATCTGCACCGGGCCCGACGGACCGCAGCGGTGCACATGGAGGTCGGTGGTCACGCGTCGATGATGCCAGGCCCGGGGGACGTCGCCGGTCGTAGCCGGACCAACTTGTCAGACCCTCGTGATGTCATGCCGGTATGTCGTTGACCTGGGGTGCCGAGGCGAGCGCCGTGCAAGCTCCCGGTGCCCGCGGCCTGATCCGCATCCTGGGCGGCCCGGGCACCGGGAAGAGCAGCCTGCTGGTCGATGCCGCGGTCGCTCAGGTCGACGCCGGTGTCGATCCGGAATCGGTTCTGCTGCTTACCGGTTCGGGCCGGATCGGGATGCGGCAGCGCAGCGCGATGACGATGGCATTGCTGCGCGCCACCGGCGCGGGCCGGTCGGCGATCCGCGAGCCGGTGGTGCGCAGCGTGCACAGCTACGCCTACGCGGTGTTGCGGCGGGCTGCCGAGCGGGCCGGGGACGCACCGCCGCGGCTGGTCACCAGCGCCGAACAGGACGCGATCATCCGCGAGCTGCTGGCCGGTGACCTCGAGGACGCCGGCACCTCCGGATGGCCGGCGCAGCTGTGGCCCGCCCTGAGCACCGCGGGATTCGCCACCGAACTACGAAACCTGTTGGCGCGCTGCGCGGAACGCGGTGTGGACCCGCAGGAGTTGCAGCGCCTGGGTCGTCGGTGCCGGCGACCGGACTGGACCGCGGCGGGCCGCTTCGCGCAGCAGTACGAGCAGGTGATGTTGCTGCGCGCGGCGGTCGGGACCGCGGCACCGCAGGCGACGACGCCGGCGCTGGGTGCCGCCGAACTCGTGGGCGCCGCCCTGGAGGCGTTCGCGGTAGACGCCGAACTGCTGGCCGCCGAGCGCGCCCGCATCCGGGTCTTGTTGATCGACGACGCCCAGCAACTCGACCCGCAGGCGGCCCGCCTGGTCCGGGTGCTGGCGGCCGGAAGGGAACTGGCGCTTGTCGCCGGCGACCCCAACCAGGCGGTGTTCGGCTTCCGCGGCGGCGAGCCGGCCGGACTCCTTGACGGCGAGACCCCGTCGGTGACGTTGACGGAGTCGCATCGGTGCGCGCCGGCGGTGGCGCGCGCCGTCAGCGGCATCGCGCGACGCCTGCCCGGCAGCAGCGGCGGCCGCCAGATCGACGGCACCGGCGCCGAGGAGGGATCGGTCAGCGTGCGGCTGGCGGCCTCGGCACACGCCGAGGCCGCGCTGATCGCCGACGCGCTGCGGCGTGCGCACCTCGTCGACAGCGTGCCGTGGTCGCAGATGGCGGTGATCGTGCGGTCGGTGCCGCGCGCCGGGGCCCGGTTGCCGCGAGCGCTGGCGGCCGCCGGGGTGCCGGTGGCCGCAGCCGCGGTGAGCGGGTCGTTGACCGAGGAGCCCGCGGTGCGGGCGATGCTCACGGTGCTGGCCGCGACCGCCGAGGGCCTCGACGGCGACCAGGCGCTGGCACTGCTGACCGGGCCTATCGGTCGCGTCGACCCGGTCTCGCTGCGGCAGCTGCGCCGCACCCTGATGCGCGGCAAACCCGCCGATGTGGCAGGGAATTTCGGCGACCTGGTGGTGGCCGCGCTGGGCGCCGGGGCGCCGGCTTCCGGGTCTCGGCCGCTGCAGCGGGTACGTGCGGTCCTCGACGCGGCCGCGCGCTGCCACCGCGACGGTCAAGACCCGCGCTACACGCTTTGGGCGGCGTGGCATCGGTCCGGTCTGCAGCGCCGCTGGTTGGCGGCCAGCGAGCGGGGCGGCTACGCCGGAGCCCAGGCCACCAGGGACCTCGAGGCGGTGACCGGTTTGTTCGACGTCACCGACCAATACGTGTCCCGCACCCCCGGGGCGTCACTGCGCGGTCTACTCGAGCACGTCGCGGCGCTGCAGCTGCCGGGCGTCAAGACCGAGCCCGCGTCGACGGCCGAGCAGGTCCAGCTGCTCAGCGCACACGCCGCGCTGGGGCACGAATGGGACGTGGTGGTCATCGCCGGCCTGCAGGATGGGTTGTGGCCCAACACTGTTCCGCGCGGCGGAGTGCTGGCCACGCAGCGACTGCTCGACGTGATGGACGGCGTCTCCGCCGACGCCTCGGTGCGGGCGCCGCTGCTGGCCGAGGAACGCAGACTGCTGGTGGCCGCGATGGGCCGCGCCCGGCGCCGACTGCTGGTGACCGCCGTTGACAGCGATGGTGGCGGGGCGGACGGGGAAGCAGCGCTGCCCTCGCCGTTCTTCTTCGAGGTCGCGCAGTGGGCCGATCCAGACGCCAATATCCCGGTAGCACAGCCGGTTTCGGCACCGCGCGTGCTCTCGATCGCGGCGCTGGTCGGCCGGTTGCGCGGTGTCGTCTGCGCGCCGGGCGGTGCGGTTGACGATGCCGCTCGTCATTGCGCGGCAACGCAATTGGCTCGGTTGGCCGCCGCCGATGTGCCCGGCGCCGACCCGTCCGGCTGGCACGGTCTGACCGCGGTCAGCACCAGCGATCCACTGAGCGACGGCCACGATCCGGTCACGTTGACGCCATCGACGTTGCAGACCCTCAACGACTGTCCGCTGCGCTGGCTGGCCGAGCGGCACGGCGGAACCAACCCGCGAGAGCTGCGGTCCATGATCGGCTCGGTGCTGCACGCGCTGATCGCCGACCCGGGCAAAACCGAAGCCCAACTGCTGGCCGAGCTGGAACGAGCCTGGGAGCACCTGCCTTTCGACGCCCGGTGGCATTCGGCCAACGAACTGACCCGGCACCGAGCCATGCTCGAGGCGTTCGTCGAGTGGCGAGCGCAGACCCGGGGCGAGCTGAGGGAAGTCGGCGTCGAGGTGGACGTCGACGGAGTCCTAGGCACGCCGCGTGCGGGTGGTGGTGAAATCCGGCTGCGCGGCCGGGTCGACCGGCTGGAACGCGATGGGGCCGGCCGGCTGGTGATCGTCGACGTCAAGACCGGCAAGACGCCGGTCAGCAAGGACGATGCCCAGCAGCACGCTCAGCTGGCGATGTACCAGCTGGCGGTGGCCGAAGGCCTGGTTCCCGAAGGCGACGAGCCCGGCGGCGCGCGGCTGGTCTACATCGGCAAGAGCGGGGCGGCGGGCGCCACCGTGCGAGAGCAGGATCCACTGACGCCGGCCGCCCGCGACGAATGGCGCGACCTCGTCACGCGCGCGGCCGACGCGACCGCCGGTCCGCAATTCGTCGCCCGGCGCAATGATGGTTGCTCGCACTGCCCGATCCGTCCGTCCTGCCCGGCCCACGTCGAAGGGTCGGCGCTATGACCCCGCGCTACAGCCCGGACGAATTAGCTTGTGCATTAGGGCTTTTCCCGCCGACCGCGGAGCAATCCGCCGTCATCGCCGCGCCACCGGGTCCGCTCGTCGTGATCGCGGGGGCGGGCGCGGGCAAGACGGAGACGATGGCCGCGCGAGTGGTGTGGCTGATCGCCAACGGGTACGCCGAGCCCGGTCAGGTGCTGGGATTGACGTTCACCCGCAAGGCCGCCGGACAGCTGCTGCGCAGGGTCCGCTCCCGGCTGGCCCGGCTGGCCGGTATCGGCTTCCCCGCCGCCCTCGAACCGCTGGGCGCCACGGCGGTCGGCACCTATCACGCGTTCGCCGGCTCGCTGCTGCGTGACTACGGGCTGCTGTTGCCGATCGAACCCGAAACCCGGCTGCTCAGCGAGACCGAGCTGTGGCAGCTGGCCTTCGACGTGGTCAACGGCTACGGCGGGCAGCTGAACACCGAAAAGACGCCGGCGGCGGTCACCTCGATGGTGTTGCGACTGTGGGGCCAGCTGACCGAGCATCTGGTCGACACCGGCCAGCTGCGCGACACCCACCTGGAGTTGGAGCGGTTGGTCCACGCCCTGCCCGCCGGCCCCTACCAACGTGACCGCGGACCGAGCCAATGGCTACTGCGGCTGCTGGCCGCTCAGACCGAGCGCACCGAGCTGGTACCGCTGCTCGACGCGTTGCAGGAGCGGATGCGCACCGCGAAGGTCATGGACTTCGGCGTGCAAATGGCCTCGGCGGCAAGGCTTGCCGCGAATTTCCCGCAAGTCGGAGAGGACTTGCGCAACCGCTACCGGGTGGTCCTGCTCGATGAGTACCAGGACACCGGCCATGCCCAGCGCGTCGCGTTGTCGGCCCTGTTCGGCGGCGGCATCGACGACGGGTTGGCGCTCACGGCCGTCGGCGATCCGATTCAGTCGATCTACGGCTGGCGCGGCGCTTCGGCAACCAATCTGCCCCGGTTCACCACCGACTTCCCGCAATCCGACGGCACTCCCGCGCCGGTGCTGGAGCTGCGGACCAGTTGGCGCAACCCGCCCAGCACCCTGCACATCGCCAACGCCATTTCGGCCGAAGCGCGACGCCGATCCGTGGCCGTGCACGCCTTGCGGTCGCGCCCGGACGCCCCGCCCGGCACCGTTCGCGCCGCGCTGCTGCCTGACGCGCAGGCCGAACGTGAGTGGATTGCCGACCACCTGCACGAGCACTACCGGCGGGCGCACGCCGACGGCGTCAGCCCGCCGACCGCCGCGGTGCTGGTGCGCCGCAACGCCGACGCCGCACCGGTCGCCGATGCGCTTCGCGCGCGCGGGATCCCGGTCGAGGTCGTCGGGCTGGCCGGTCTGTTGTCGATCCCGGAGGTGGCCGAACTGGTCGCCATGCTGCGCCTGGTCGCCGACCCCACGGCCGGTGCGGCGGCGATGCGGGTGCTGACCGGGCCACGCTGGCGACTCGGTGGCCGGGATATCGCCGCGCTCTGGCAGCGCGCGGCGTTCCTTGGCGCGGGACGCCCCGCCGACTCGGCCTCGGCCCAGTCGATCGCGATGGCGGCCGGTCCCGACACCGACACCGCATGCCTGGCCGACGCGATCGGTGATCCCGGCCCGGCCGCCGCGTATTCGGTTGCGGGGCATCGACGCATCACCGCGCTGGCCGCCGAGCTGAGCACCCTGCGTGGTCATCTGGGTCATTCGCTGCCCGACCTGGTCGCCGAGGTGCGGCGCGTGCTGGGCGTCGACTGCGAAGTCCGCGCCGCCGCGGGCCATGGCGGCTGGGCCGGCGCCGAACACCTCGACGCGTTCGCCGACGTGGTTGCCGGATACGCCGAACGAACCAGCGCGGCCGACGGGTCCGCCGCGGCGTCGGTCCTGGGACTACTGGCCTACCTGGACGCCGCCGAGGTCGTCGAAAACGGCTTGGCGCTGGCGCCGTTGACGGTTGCGCGGGATCGAGTCCAGGTGCTCACCGTGCACTCCGCGAAAGGGTTGGAGTGGGAAGTCGTCGCGGTTGCCCACCTGTCCGGCGGAACATTCCCGTCGACCGCGTCGCGCAGCAGCTGGCTCACCGACGCCGCCGAGCTGCCGCCGCTGCTGCGCGGGGATCGCGCTTCGGCGGGCGCACTGGGCATCCCGGTGCTGGACCTTTCGGACGTCACCAATCGAAAGCAGCTGTCGGACAAGATCTCCGATCATCGCCGTCAGCTCGAACAGCGGCGCGTCGACGAAGAGCGCCGTCTGTTGTATGTCGGGATCACCCGGGCCGAGGACACGCTGCTTGTCTCCGGTCATCAGTGGGGCTCGACCGGGATCAAACCGCGTGGGCCGTCGGACTTCCTGTGCGAACTCAAAGACGTCATCGACCGATCGGCCGCGGCCGGTGACCCCTGCGGGGTGGTGGAGCAGTGGGCTCCCGCGCCCGCCGACGGCGAACGGAACCCATTGCGCAACAGTGTCATCGAAGCGGTGTGGCCCGCCGATCCGCTGGCCGGGCGCCGTCCCGACGTCGAACGCGGGGCGGCGCTGGTGGCCGCGGCGATGGCGGCGCCGACCGAAGACTGTGCCGACGTCGACGGCTGGGCCGCCGATGTCGACGCGTTACTGGCCGAACGCGCTCGCGCCGAACGACGGGTTGCCCGCGCGCTGCCCAGCCAGTTGTCGGTCAGCGGCCTGGTGGACCTGGCCCGCGATCCCGAGGGTGCGGTGCAGCGGTTGGTGCATCGCCTGCCGACCCGTCCCGATCCACATGCATTGCTGGGCAATGCCTTTCACTCCTGGGTGCAACAGTTCTACGGAACCGAATGGCTGTTCGACCTCGGCGACCTGCCGGGTGCGGCGGACTCCGATCTCGGCGGCGCCGAAGAATTGGCCGCGCTGCAGGCGGCCTTCACCCGATCGCAGTGGGCCGCGCGCACCCCCATTGCCGTCGAGGTTCCGTTCGAGATGCCGATCGGCGACACCGTGGTGCGCGGGCGCATCGACGCGGTCTTCGCCGAACCTGACGGCGGCGTCACGGTGGTGGACTGGAAGACGGGCGAACCTCCGCGCGGGCCCGAGGCGATGCGTCAGGCCGCGGTCCAGCTGGCCGTCTACCGGTTGGCGTGGGCGGCGCTGTCCGGATGCCCGGAGTCCTCGGTGCGGACCGCGTTCCACTACGTGCGCAGGGGCGTCACCGTGGTCCCCGACGAGCTGCCCGATCTGACCGAGCTGGCCGGGCTGGCGCCGGCCGGCGGCCGGTACCTCCAGACCGACTCCGCGGGCGGGCGCGATGTCGCCGTCTGAGGCGATCAAGTGTCTGCCGACCGGCGATCGTGGTTACATTTGAGTCGTGCGTGTGGCGTGCGGTGTTGTCCGGCCAACGATGGACCGCTGTGCCCAAGGGTAGATTGCGACGGCTGAGAGGTCTCGACGAGAGACTGACCACTCAGCCCGGTCACCTGCTGGTCGGCGTGCTGCGCATCCCCGAAGACCCGGGCAGTCCCGCCCGCGTCATCACCCGACGGCTGGTCATCGCGCTGCTCGTCTTGCTCGGTGCCGCCCTCGTCGTTTACCTGGACCGCAATGGCTACCGCGACGTGCGCGGCGATCGGTTGACATTCCTGGACTGCCTCTATTTCTCGGCGGTTTCGCTGTCGACGACCGGCTACGGCGACATCACGCCGGTTACCGAAGCCGCGCGCCTGGTCAACACCGTCGTCTTCACTCCGCTGCGGATCGCGTTCCTGGTTGTGCTGGTCGGAACCACGCTCGAGGTGCTCTCGGAGCGATCCCGGCAGGGGTGGAAAATTCAGCGTTGGAGGAACAGAGTGCGTAACCACACCATCGTGATCGGGTACGGCACCAAGGGCAAACGTGCCGTCGCCGCGCGGGTCAGTGACGAGGCCGCCCAAGGCGAGATTGTGGTCGTCGACACGGATCGCGGCGCCCTCGAGCACGCCACCACCGCCGGTCTGGTCACCGTGCACGGCGACGGCACCAAGTCCGACGTGCTGCGGCTGGCCGGGGCGCAGCACGCGTCGTCGATCATTGTTGCCACCAACCGTGACGACACCGCCGTGCTGGTGACCTTGACCGCGCGAGAGATCGCGCCCAAGGCCAAAATCGTGGCCGCGATCCGGGAGGCCGAGAATTCGCACCTGCTGCAGCAATCGGGCGCGGACTCGGTGGTGGTGTCCTCGGAGACCGCGGGCCGGCTGCTCGGTCTCGCCACCACCACGCCCAGCGTCGTGGAGATGATCGAAGACCTATTGACCCCGGACGCCGGGCTGGCCATCGCCGAACGCGAAGTGGAGGCGAGCGAGGTCGGCGGATCGCCGCGGCACCTGCGCGACATCGTGCTCGGCGTCGTGCGGGACGGGCATCTGCTTCGCATCGGCGCACCCGAAGTGGACGCGATCGAGGCCACCGACCGGCTGCTCTACATCAAAAACGCGGGGCACTAGTGGACTTCCAGCTGAGCAGCGTCCCGTTGCTCTCGCGCGTCGGCGCCGACCGGGCCGACCAACTGCGCACCGACGTCGACGCGGCCACCGTCGGATGGGCGGATGCGGCGCTGCTGCGCGTTGACTCGCGCAACCAGGTGCTGGTCGCCAACGGCCGGGTGGTACTTCGTTCGGCGGCCGAACTGGGCGAAAAGCCGCCGCACGACGCGGTATTCCTCGGCCGCATCGAGAACGGCCAACACGTCTGGGCCATCCGCGGGGCGCTGCAAGCACCGGAGGATCCGGACGTCCAAACCGAAGTGGTGAACCTGCGCAGTCTCGGCCCGATCTTCGACGACACCAGCAGCCAACTGGTGTCGTCGGCCGTAGCGCTGCTGAATTGGCATGACAGGGCACGATTCAGCGCGGTGGACGGCTCCCCGACGAAACCGGCCCGGGCGGGCTGGTCACGAGTCAACCCGGTCACCGGGCACGAGGAGTTCCCGCGCATCGACCCGGCGGTCATCTGTCTGGTGCACGACGGCGGTGACCGCGCGGTGCTGGCCCGCCAGGCGGTGTGGCCCGAGCGAATGTTCTCCCTGCTGGCCGGATTCGTCGAAGCCGGCGAGTCGTTCGAGGTCTGCGTGGTCCGGGAGATCCGTGAGGAAATCGGCCTGAACGTGCGCGATGTTCGTTACCTGGGCAGCCAGCCGTGGCCCTTTCCGCGTTCGCTGATGGTCGGTTTCCACGCGCTCGGCAACCCCGACGAGGAGTTCTCGTTCAACGACGGTGAGATCGCCGAGGCCGCGTGGTTCACTCGCGACGAAGTGCGCGCGGCGCTTGCGGTCGGTGACTGGAGCAGTTCGTCGCAGTCGAAACTGCTTCTGCCCGGTTCGATTTCGATCGCACGGGTCATCATCGAATCTTGGGCTGAGATCGACTGAGCCGCTAACCGATGCGATCGGTGATGATTTGCAGGACGGAATTCGCGATCGGATCCGCGGTTTCAAGACCCACCACGCCGACCGACACCAGATAAGCCGACTTGGTGCGGTACAGATGGGTCCACTGGTGGGCGCTGAGCTTCAGCGTCGACGGATCCGGTCGGTCGAGGGTGAAGCTGTAGTTGGGATCGTGCAGATCCATACACGCTTGCAGCGACGATTCCAGCTGATGGAACGCGCCCTGTGCCGCATCGGAGTTCGGATAGCGCCCCGCCGCCTGGGTGACTCCATTGATCATGGCCCGGCCCATCGGCTGGATGTCGTCGGTGACACCGTGATACCCCGCGGCACGAAACTCCGTCCAGTTGTTGCCGAAGGTGAGGTCGTTGTGTCCCACCACCCGACACGGCCCCGGAGCGTTGGCGTCCGACGGCGCCGGCTTGTTCAGGTCCGCCTCGGCGCGGTCGAGGTCGCCCGCTTTGGCGATGCGCCGGACGTCGTCGAGGCCGACGATCATGTCGTCGACGTGTGTGACGGTGGTGTGCGACTTGGCCGGAGTGCTCGAATGCGAGCAAGCCGACATCAGCACCACCGCGCAGCACAGGATTGTGGCCGACCAGAATTTGCGAAGCGGGCTGTCTTGTCGCGAACGCAAATTCGACGCCATAGTCCGATGGTAGGGCGCTGCCTACGCGATGCTCCGGCCGAGAGTGCGAGTTCAGGCCGAGCGCTTAACCGGCGACCTGAGCCAGCTTCGCTTTCACCTCGGCCGCACTCGGGTTGGTCAGCGTCGATCCGTCGGCGAACTTCACCGTCGGCACCGTCCGGTTGCCGCCGTTGACCGAACCGACGAATTCCGCGGCCGCCGCGTCGTGTTCGATGTCGACCGTCTCGTAGGGGATTCCGTTGGACTTGAGCACGGTCATGAGGCGATGGCAATAGCCACACCATGACGTCGTGTAAACGGTAATCGGAGCGTTGCTCATAACCCGATAACGTAGCCCGGCGACGATGCGTTCCGCGCAGCGGGCGCTGAGGAGACGGGCAATTCGGACGAGCCCGGCGACGATGCGTTCCGCGCTCGGGGCACCGCAGACGGCGGGGCGCTCCGGCGTGGCGAAACACCCGGTTTGTCGGCGACCGCTGCCAAGATGGACGTCATGCCGATGGTCGCCGATCCACTGACCGCCGGACTGGACGACGAGCAGCGTGAGGCCGTGCTGGCACCGCGCGGACCGGTTTGTGTGCTGGCGGGTGCCGGAACAGGCAAGACCCGCACCATCACGCACCGCATCGCCCAGCTGGTGGCGAGCGGTCACGTCGCCGCCGGACAGGTGCTGGCGGTCACGTTCACCCAGCGTGCGGCCGGCGAGATGCGCTCCCGATTGCGGACCCTGGACGCCGCGGCGCAGAACGGATCGGGCGTCGGCGCCGTGCAAGCGCTGACCTTTCACTCGGCCGCACACCGGCAGTTGCGGTATTTCTGGCCGCGGGTGGTCGGTGACACCGGCTGGCAACTGCTGGACACCAAGTTCGCCGTCGTGGCCCGGGCGGCCAGCCGGGTCAGGCTCAATGTCAGCACCGACGACGTGCGCGACGTGGCCGGCGAGATCGAATGGGCCAAGGCCTCGCTGATCGGCCCCGAGGCGTACCCGAGCGAGGTCGCCGCCGCCGGGCGTGACATCCCGCTGGACGCCAAAAAGGTCGCCGACGTCTACACCGCCTATGAGGCCCTCAAGGTTCGCGACGAAACGGTGACGCTGCTCGACTTCGACGACCTGCTGCTGCACACCGCCGCCGCGATCGAGAACGATGCCGCGGTCGCCGAGGAGTTCCGTGACCGCTACCGCTGCTTCGTCGTCGACGAATACCAGGACGTCACGCCCCTGCAGCAGCGGGTGCTGTCGGCGTGGCTGGGCGATCGAGACGACCTGACGGTCGTCGGCGACGCCAACCAGACCATCTACTCGTTCACCGGCGCCTCGCCCCGCTTCCTGCTCGACTTCTCGCGGCAGTTTCCGGACGCCACCGTGGTGCGCCTGGAGCGCGACTACCGCTCCACCCCGCAGGTCGTCTCGCTGGCCAACCAGATGATCGCCGCGGCCCGCGGCCGGGTCGCCGGCAGCAAGCTGCAGCTATCCGGCCAGCGTGCGCCGGGTCCGGTCCCGACGTTTCAGGAGCATCCCGACGAAACCGTGGAGGCGGCCGCGGTCGCGAAGGCGATCGCCGGGCTGATCGAATCCGGCACCGCGGCATCTGAAATCGCGGTGCTCTACCGCGTCAACGCGCAGTCCGAGATCTACGAGGAAGCATTGACCGAGGCCGGCGTCGCCTACCAGGTTCGCGGCGGCGAGGGCTTCTTCAACCGCCAGGAGATCAAGCAGGCGATGGTGGCGCTGCGACGCGCCGCCGAGCGCGGTGCCGAGGGTCCCGTGCCCGAGGTGGTCCGCGCGGTGCTGGAACCGCTGGGGCTGACAGCCGAGGAACCCGTCGGCACCCGGGCCCGGGAGCGCTGGGAGGCGCTGGCCGCGTTAGCCGAGCTGGTGGAGGGGGAGGTGGCGCAGCGCCCGCAGCTGGACCTGCCGGGCCTGGTGGCCGAGCTGCTGATTCGGGCCGATTCGCGGCATCCACCGGTGGTGCAGGGCGTCACCCTGGCGTCGTTGCATGCCGCCAAGGGGCTGGAATGGGATGCGGTGTTCCTGGTCGGATTGGCCGACGGCACCCTACCCATTTCGCACGCGTTGTCCCACGGCGCCGAGAGCGAGCCGGTCGAGGAAGAGCGTCGCCTGCTCTACGTCGGAATCACCAGGGCCCGAGTGCATTTGGCGCTGTCCTGGGCGCTGTCGCGCAACCCGGGCGGGCGGCAGACCCGCAAGCCGTCTCGGTTTCTCAACGGTATTGCGCCGCAGACGCGTGCCGACCCGGCGCCGGGCAAATCCCGGCGCAAGCAAGGCGCGTCACGCTGCCGTATCTGCAACAACAACCTGACCACGCCGGCGGCCGTCATGCTGCGCCGCTGCGAAACGTGCGCCGCGGACATCGACGAGGCGTTGTTGCTGCGGCTCAAGGAGTGGCGGTTGGACGTCGCCAAGGAGCAGAAGGTGCCCGCGTATGTCGTCTTCACCGACAACACTCTGATCGCGATTGCCGAATTATTACCCGGCGACGAAGCGGCCCTGATCGCGATCCCGGGTATCGGCGCGCGCAAACTCGAGCAGTACGGACCCGACGTGCTGGAAATGGTCCGCGGTCGCTGACGACAAACGCGCAGGTCAGAAAATCGGTTGTCAGTTCCGTCGGTTACCATTTACTCTCGGAAACGCAATCTGCTGCCGGCTGCCGCCGGCATGCGCACAGGTGAGAGGAGGTGGCCACGATGATCAACGACACGTTCGAGGTAGGCGTGGCCGGCGCGGTGCTGTCCGCGTGGACCTCCCACGCTGCCCACGCCGCCGCTACGCCGGCGGCCGCGCTTAAGCATCGCGCCGCCGCCGCGACTCAAGCGTCCGTGGATTGGGGTCTTACCTAACTGCCCCGTTTTCACCACATGGCCACGGACCCGAGTCACCAGGATCCGTGGCCATAGTTTTGGGTCGGCAACCCGCAACCTGGTCCGGATCACCGAAATAGGACACCCAACCAGGAAGCAGGTGAGCAGGACATGTCGGCACTGACAGTCCCCAGACAGCCGCGGCCGGTGTTGCCATGTCACGCCGGCAATCCCGACCTATGGTTCGCCGAGACCCCGGCGGACCTGGAGCGCGCCAAGACGCTCTGCACGGATTGCCCGGTTCGACGGCAGTGCCTGGCCGCGGCGCTGGACCGTGCCGAACCATGGGGTGTTTGGGGCGGCGAGATATTCGAGCGGGGTGAGGTCGTGAGTTACAAACGGCCGCGCGGGCGCCCCCGCAAGGGTTCGGTCGCTGCCTAGAGCACCGCGTTGTCGGGCTCGGCGAAGCCGGGGATCAGCTCCTCGGACAGCGCCCTGATCGGCACGTGGGCGTCCAGCTGACACAGAATGGCGGCCACCGACATGATCACCCGCATCGGAATCACCAGCTTGGGCGGTAGGTCCATCTGCCGGGCCGTGCGGATCTGCGACACCGACCGGTCGATCTCGACGGCGGACATCTTCTGCAGCCATTTGCGGGTGTAGTGGAAGACCTCGACCTCGACGGGTTCGACGTACTGTTTCAGCATGTCGTCGATGTCGCGCACCGAAACCTGTTGGCCTTTTTGGATGAAGCCGGCCTTTTCCATCGTCGGCAACAACAGGTCGTAGTTCTTCTCGCGGGCCAACCGGATGGTCATCCCGAGCTCGATCGGAAAACCACCCGGCATGGGCGCAACGGCGCCGAAGTCGATGACGGCCATCCGTCCGTCGGGCAGCAGCATGAAGTTGCCCGGGTGCGCGTCGCCATGCAGCAACTGCAGCCGGCGCGGCGCGTCGAAGGTGAGCTCGAGAAGCCGGGTGCCGATCAGGTCGCGCTGCTCGGGGGTTCCGTGGCGGATGATCTCGGCCATCGGCACGCCCTGGATCCACTCCTGAACCACCACCTTTGGCGCGCTGGCCACCACGCGCGGCACTGCGAAACGCGGATGGTCGCGATACGCCTTGGCGAACGCCCGCTGGTTGTCGGCCTCGAGCCGGTAGTCGAGTTCCATCTCGGTGCGCTCGATCAACTCGTCGACCACGCCCTGGACGTCGGCGCCGGGCGCGAGCTGTTTGATGACCCCGACCATCCGCTGCATGGTCTTCAGGTCGGCCCGCAGCGCCTCGTCGGCGCCCGGGTATTGGATCTTGACGGCCACCTCGCGACCGTCGGACCACTCCGCCTTGTGCACCTGGCCGATGCTGGCCGAGGCCACCGGGGTGTCGTCGAACGTGCTGAACCGGTCCCGCCACTTGGTGCCCAGCTGCGCATCGAGCACCCGGTGCACCTTGTCGGCCGGCAACGGCGGGGCGTCCTTCTGCAGCTTCGTCAGCGCTTCGCGGTAGGGCTCGCCGAACTCCTCGGGAATCGCGGCTTCCATCACCGACAGGGCCTGGCCGACTTTCATCGCCCCGCCCTTGAGCTCGCCGAGCACTTGGAACAGCTGGTTGGCCGCCTTCTCCAGCAATTCGGCCTGGACTTCGTCTTTCGACTTGCCGGTCAGCCGCTTGCCGAAGCCCAGCGCGGACCGCGCAGCAAAGCCGACCGGAATGGTCGCCAGCTTTGCGTTGCGCGCCGCCCGACCCCGTTTGATCTCAGACACAACCCCCATCATCCACGACCGGTGGTCAGTCTCGGGATTGATCTGCGTAACACCGGGCGTCAGCACGAACACAGCGGATGCTTGGTCCACTGCCGCGTAACGATGGCGCCGGCGTGCAGGTCGAATTCCAGGGTGGCGTTCAGCGCCTGCGGTGGCCCGGGATCGGGACCGGCATTGTGGCCGCGCACCGCGGCGATCACCCGATTCACCTGGCTGAGCGCCAGCGCCGCGGTCGCCAGCAGGGTGGCCCGATCGGCCACGCCGACGGTCTCGCGCAGCTGGGCCGCGACCGCCGGCCACGCGGCGTCGCGATCGCTGCGGTGTAGGTCGGCGCAGCCCAGGCAGCTGGTCACGCCGGGGATGACCAGCGGCCCGACCAGCCCGGTGCCGTCGCGCACCCGGACCGCCAGGTGCGCGACGCCCTGGCTGTGCAGGTCGCGCACCAGGCGCGGGTCGGCGACCAGGTAGTCGGCCAGCACCACCAGATCCACGGTGGCGCGCGACATCGCGGCGTGTGGCTGGCTGCTGTGCGCGATCCGCGCCCCCGAGCAACGCAGCGATTCCATCAGCAGGTCCGATAGCGGCCCGCGGCCGTGGACCCGGATCGAGGCCGCCCGCCCGCCGGCCTGGCGGCAGCCACGGGTCACCACCCCGGCGTTCACCAGCTGCGCGACCAGACGTGTCAGGCCGTCGGGTTCGGTCAGCCCGCGTTCGACCGCTTGGCGCTGCAACTCGGTGATCGGTAGGGGTGATCGCATCGCGCGCAGCAGCGCGGCCAGCGCCGCCGCGGCCAGGCCACGTGGTGGACGGACCAGCACGGCGCGGCGGGGATCCCAGCCCACTTGCACCGCACCATCGGGTCGCAGCAGCACCGGCATCGCCGGGTCCAGCGCATACTCCGCGTCCCGCGGCATGAATCCAGACTGTGCCACGCCGGCCGCGCACGCCCGATCAGCTGTCCACAGGGCCGTCAGGACCAGCGCGGGGCCCGAGGATCATGAGCCCGGACGTTGCCGTGAACCTTGAACTGGCCGTGACCGTTAGTGCTATTCAGCCGGTGCGGGCGGCGGTGGACACGGCCGTGCGTAACGCCATTCCAAGATCGTTCCTATTGGTGCGTGCGTATTTACTGGTCCGAACGTGTATCCACAGGGCCAGTTGCGCGGTTCGCCGAGATCGTCCGGGTCCGGGTCCGGGTCAGCGTGCGCGATCCCAGTACCGAACGCCAGGGCTACTAGCGCCGATCCCACAGCGATGATTGGTTGTTTGCGCATTTCCTTCACCTCGATCTATCGTCCGTGGCCAGCATCCCGTTCCTGGCCTAGTGCATCGGGCCGATGCGATCGACCGCTGCGGACGGTTACCCACGCTGCCCGTCGACTGTGCGACGATGCCGTGAACAGCGCGCAAATGATGTTGTGCGCGCTAGCGTTTCGTTGTTCCTTTGCCACGCCGCAGCGAACGGCCGGTTCAGTTATCCACAGCGGTGCCGCCGGGACGACCGGGCGATGGTCAGCCGGCGGTAACGACGATGGTGTGCTCCCCGGCTTTCCAAGCGGTCATGAATCTCGTGATGCTGACCTTCGTGTCGCCGTTATCGGCGTAGGGGTCGTTGAGGTGAACGGTGTCGTTGTTGGTGTCGATCCCGGTGACCACGAGCAGGTGATCGGCGGTTTTGCGCTGGTCGTTGCTGTCCAGGATGGTTCCGCCGTTGACCCAGGCAATGACCTTGCGGTTGGCGCCGAGGTACTGCTCTAACGCGGGCAGAGTCACCTCATCGGGGTATTTGTCCCACGTCATGCGCGATTTGATGCCGTAGTGGTCGAGCAGCACGACGGTGTCGGCCGCATCGATGCCACCCTTCTCGGTTTCGTGGCCCGGGTCGCCGGTGGGGAGGTAAATCGGACCGTCGCGGATCACCGAGGGGGTGTTCTGCGCCAGCTTGATGATCTGGGCCTCCGTCGCGGGTTTGCCGGTGACCTCGCCGACCACATCGGCCACCGAAGCCAGCCCGCAGGTGTCCTCCGTCGACTGCTGCACCCAATACTTGGCGGCCGCCTGCGGGTCGCCGTAGACGCCGCTGGCCGCCGTCGTCGGCTTTGCCGTCGGGTTGCCGGACGTGCCACCGGTCGCGGCGGCAGGAGAGGTCGCGGCGGCTGGTGAGGTCGTCGCCGCACGTGTCGATGACGGTGCCGAGCCGCATGCCGTGACCAACGAAACGTTGGCCACACCGATGCAAGCGCAAACCAATGCGGCGCGTACCGCGGTCGCAATTCGGGAGCTGAACATGTTGCCGCCAAGGCCAGTCGGACGATTGATTCGTCGACAAGATAGCACTCTCAGCAAACAAGTGCAGCGGTATTGACGCAATTCCAATAAGGCCGTTTGCCGGGCGGGAGATCGCCTCGCTCAGTGATCCGAAGAAACCGTCACCCAGTTGCCCCTGCGGTCGAAGTACGGAGCTGGGATAGTGATCGCGGGCTCCTCGATGCAGTCGGTGCCCACAGAACCAAACCGGGGCAAAGGTGAGGTCGGTCGATGAAAATTCGTCTGTGTGGGCTGCGACTTGCCATACCGGTGATGCTGGTCGCGGCAGCCTGCGGTTCGCCCTCAACGGCCGGTTCGTCGGCTCCTGCCCCGCGCGTCGCTACCGCGCCGCCGACGTCGAACGTGACGTTGACCGAGACCGGTTCCAACAATCTCTACCCGCTGATGGATGCGTGGGCTGCGGCCTATCACGCGAAATACCCCAACGTCACGATCACCGTCGAGAGCGACGTATCCGGCAATGGGGTCTCGCAGGCCGCCGGTGGGGCGGTCAACATCGGCGCATCCGGGCTTTACCTGACCGACGGTGACATGTCCGCACACCCGGGTCTGCTGAACATCGCGTTGGCCGTTTCTTCCCTGCACGTCAACTACAACCTGCCCGGTGTCGTCGCAAACCTGAGGCTCAATGGCAAAGTGCTGGCGGCCATGTACAAGGGCACCGTCAAGGCCTGGAACGACCCGCAGATCGCCGAGCTCAATCCCGGGGTAAACCTGCCGGCCATCCCGGTGGTTCCGCTGCACCGTACGGACAGCGGGAGCAACGACACCTTCCTGTTCACTCAGTACCTGTCCAAGCAGGACCCCAACGGGTGGGGCAAGTCGCCCGGCTTCGCGACCTCCGTCGACTTTCCCGCGGTTCCGGGCGCCTCGGGTCAGAACGGCATGGTGGCCGTTGTGACGACCTGTGCCCAAACTCCAGGCTGCATCGCCTACCTCGGCACCCGCTACCAAGCGGAGGCCGCGCAGAAGGGGCTGATCGAAGCCGAGTTGGCCAATGCCTCAGGCAATTACGTGATGCCCGACCCCGAAAGCGTGGAGGCCGAGGCCGCCGGGTCCGCTTCGCAAACACCGGCGAATCAGGTGGTTTCCCTGGTCAACGGACCCGCCGCGAACGGATACCCGATCGTCAATTACGAATACGCCATCGTCTACAGCAAGCAGAAGGACCCCGCAATCGCACAGACAATGCAGGCCTTCCTGCACTGGGTGGTGACGGACGGCAGCGGCCCCAAATTCCTTGACGCGGTTCACATTTACCTTCGGCCGCTGCCGGACGCGGTCCGGACGTTATCCGACGCCCAGATCGCCAAGATCACCGGCTAGGCTGGCCGTCGGCCAGGTCAACACCGGACAGGGTGCGAGCCCATTGCGCGAGCCCATCCGCATCGAGCTGAGGCTGGATTGCCGCGGTGCCCGCCAGGCCCGGGGAACTGCTCAGCGGGGACACTGCCGCGAACGCGCCGGACAAGCCGGAGCTAGGGGCGGTATAGGCGACGGTGCCGGCCAGGTTGGTGATCGTCGCGCCGGTGGAGCCGACGAGGCCGGTGGCGGTGTTGCCCAGGGTCATGACGCCGGATTGGGCACCGATCGTGACGGAGCCACTGCCGAGCAGCGAGCCGATGCCCACCCCGGTGGGTCCGCCCACGGGAGTGAGGGTGACGGCGCTGGACGTGGGAGTGAAGATCGTCCCATCGGCCACTCCTAGCCATCCGGACGCGGCGAAGAATGTGCTGCCGGGGTTGACGGTGACGGGGGAAAGCGCAAGGACATTGACGCCCCCGCCAGCCGGGATGGTGACGGTGACCGAGCCGCTGTCGACGACCATCTGAGTGCTGGTCCCGATGGTGACCGTGCTGCCGGCCGGGACGGTGGCGGTGCCGCCCTCGGGTATGGGCACGTCGACGGTCTGGGCCGCGACGTTGGCCGACGTCAGCTGCTGCATCGCGGCCTGGGTCTGGCCGCTGGTGGTGTTGGCGGTGGTCTGGGCCAACGCGCGGGCCTGGGTAGCCTGCCCGGTATCGCGGGTGGTGCGGGGCGGCTCGTTGTACGACGTCAGTGCGCTCGCGGTCGAGGAGTCGGCGGCGTAGGCGTACATCGCGGTGGCGTCTTGCACCCAGAACTCGGCGTATTCGGCTTCGGTCGCCGCGATCGCGGCGGTGTTCTGCCCGAAGAAATTGGTCGCGACCAACGCCGTCAACTGCACCCGGTTGGCCGCGATCACCGGCGGGGGCACCGTCATGGCGAACGCCGCCTCGTAAGCGGCGGCCGCCGCGTAGGCCTGGGCCGAAGTTTGGGCGGCTTGGCCGGCGCCCGCTTGCAGCCAGGCGATATAGGGTGCGGCCGCAGCGATCATCGCCAGCGCCGAGGGACCGAACCACCGGCCGGTCAGCCCCGAGATCTCGGCGGCGTAGCCGCTGGCCGCCGATTCCAGCTGGGCGGCCACCGCATCCCAGGCCGCCGCGGCGGCCAGCATCGGCCCCGACCCGGGCCCGGCATACATACGCCCGGAGTTGATCTCCGGGCACAGCAAAGCGTAATCCATTAGCGTTCTCACTTTGTTAAACAGAGGTTTAATAAGTGATCTAACGCTGTTCATGTAACGTTTTGATAACGACGTGCTGCAGGTGCCCTGTCAAAAGGGGTTTGCTACGCGGGGCGGACGCCTCGCTCAGTTCTCGGCAGAACCGCCGTCAGCGCCGGGGTCTTCTTGCTCGAGTCGAGCGATTGCCTCGTCAATTCCGCTGGTATCGCCCCCGATGACGCGGTCGATGAAGCCGGCCGGCTCATCGAGATCCTCGGCGCGCGGCAACAGATCGGGATGTTGCCAGACACTGTCGCGAACATCCATGCCGCCGGCGTCGGTCAGGCGCTCCCAGAGCGCGGCGGCCTCCCGCAGCTTGCGTGGCCGCAGCTCCAGGCCGACCAGCGTGGCAAACGTCTGCTCGGCCGGGCCGCCGCTGGCCCGCCGCCGCCGCAGCGTCTCGCTCAGCGCGGCTGCGCCGGGAATCCGGTCGCCCAGCGCGGCGGTGACCACGACCTGCACCCAGCCCTCGATCAGCGCGAGGAATGTCTCCAGCCGTTCCAGCGCCTGGGTCTGTGCCGGCGTGGCCTTGGGCTCGAAAACGCCCTGACCGAGCAGGTTCTCGATCGCCGCCGGATCGGACAGCGAGGCGGGGTTGAAGTCCCGGGCCAGCTCCTCGATCCCGCTCATGTCGATCTTCATGCCGGCGGCGTAGGCCTCGACGGCCCCGAGCAGCTGGCTGGCCAACCAGGGAACGTGGCTGAACAGCCGATGGTGGGCGGCTTCCCGGGCGGCCAAAAACGTCATGATCTCGCTGCGGGGCTGCTCGAGCCCGGCGGCGAACGCTTCCACCGCGTCCGGCATGATCGCCGCCACGCCCTTGGGCCCCAGCGGCAAACCGATGTCGGTCGACGTCAGCACCTCGCGGGACAACCGGCCCAGGGCCTGGCCCAGCTGCGAGCCGAACGCCATGCCGCCCATCTGCGACATCATCGCCATCAGCGGGCCCGCCATGCCCTTGGCCTCCTCGGGCAGCGATGACGCCCACACCGTCGAAATCTGTTGGGCCATCGGGTCGCACAGCCGCTTCCAGGTCGCCAGGGTGTTGTCCACCCAGTCGTTGGGGCTCCAGCCGACCGACTTGGTGGTGCCGGCGGGCAGCGCGGTGACGCCGTCGAGCCAGGTGTCGGCGAGGTGTACCGCATCGGCGATCGCCGAGTTCGTCGTGGCCGGGATCGGTGCGACGAATCCAATCGAGCTGGACGCGACTTGCCGGGCCAGGTCGTAGTTGACGGGTCCCGACGGGGTGCCCCCGGCCGGCCCGGTGCCCGCGTTGCTGAACATCTGACCCAGCTGCGTGAAGATTTGGCCCAGGTCACCCATGCTGAAGTCCCCGCCCATGCCGAACGCACCGAGCGGGTCTGACGGGCCCGAGCCGGACTCGGGGTTCTTCTTCCCGTGCTTGTCGCGCTCGGGGTCTTCTCCGTATGAGAAGCCGAAAGGCAGGTCAGCCATGACCTCAACGGTACTCACCGGCGGAACAGAAGGCGCCATCCGGCGTCACGCTTGTAGCTGAACGAGCCGCCGCGGTGTCCGGTTAGGGTAAGCGGCGTGAACAGGCGGATTCTGACCTTGATGGTCGCTTTGGTGCCCATCCTGGTCTTCGGCGTGTTGCTCGCGGTGGTGACGGTGCCGTTCGTCTCGCTGGGCCCCGGCCCGACTTTCGACACGCTCGGTGAGGTCGACGGTAAGCAAGTGGTCGCGATCGAAGGCACCCAAACTCACCCGACCACCGGTCATCTCAACATGACGACGGTGTCCCAGCGTGACGATCTGACCCTCGGCGAAGCGCTCACGCTGTGGTTCTCCGGACAGGAACAGCTGGTGCCGCGTGACCTCATCTACCCGCCCGGCAAGTCACGCGAAGACGTCGACAAGGCCAACAACGCCGACTTCAAAGACTCCGAGGACAGCGCCGCCTACGCCGCCCTGGGCTATCTGAAATTCGCGCCCGCCGTCACCGTCGCGACCGTCACCGACGCCGGACCGTCGACGGACAAGCTGAAGGCCGGCGACGCGATCGACGCGGTCAACGGCACTCCCGTGGTCAATGTCGAGCAGTTCACCGGATTGCTGAAGAACACCAAGCCCGGCCAGACGGTGACGATCGACTTCCGCCGCAAGAACGAACCGGCCGGCGTCGCGCAAATCACGCTGGGCACAAATAAAGACCGCGACTACGGCTTCATGGGTGTCGCGGTACTTGATGCGCCCTGGGCGCCGTTCGCGGTGGACTTCAACCTGGCCAACATCGGTGGGCCCTCGGCCGGCCTGATGTTCAGCCTGGCGGTCGTCGACAAGCTCACCACCGGCGATCTGGCCGGTTCGACGTTCATCGCGGGGACCGGCACGATCTCGTCCGACGGCAAGGTCGGCCAGATCGGTGGCATCACGCACAAGATGGTTGCCGCCCAGGAGGCCGGCGCCACGGTGTTCCTGGTTCCGGCGAAGAATTGCTACGAGGCGACCTCGGACAATCCGCACGGGTTGCGCTTGATCAAGGTCGAGACCCTCGGGCAAGCGGTGGACGCGCTACACGCGATCCAACAGGGAGGTCAGGCGCCGAGTTGCTAGCCCGCAATTCTGCGTACAGTTGTGACGTCCAGCTCACATTGATCAGGGAGCGTACCTAGTGGGGATGCGGCCCACCGCAAGGATGCCGAAGCTGACCCGGCGCAGCCGGATTCTGATTTTGATCGCGCTCGGTGTGATCGCGTTGCTGCTCGCCGGCCCGCGACTCATCGACGCCTACGTCGACTGGTTATGGTTCGGCGAGCTCGGCTACCGCTCGGTGTTCACCACCGTGCTGGTGACCCGCATCGTGGTGTTCCTGATCGCCGGCCTGCTGGTCGGCGGCATCGTGTTCGCCGGGCTCGCGGTGGCCTACCGCACCCGTCCGGTCTTCGTCCCGAGCAACGACAACGACCCGGTGGCGCGCTATCGCACCGTCGTCATGTCCCGGTTGCGGCTGGTGGCCGTCGGTATCCCGACGGGGATCGGGCTGCTGGCCGGCGTAATCGCGCAGAGCTACTGGGTGCGCATCCAGCTGTTCTTGCACGGCCAAAGCTTTGGGATCAGGGATCCGCAGTTCGGTAAGGACCTCGGCTTCTACGCATTCGAGCTGCCGTTCTACCGGCTGGTGCTCAGCTACCTGTTCGTGTCGGTGTTCCTGGCATTCATCGCGAACCTGCTGTCGCACTACATCTTCGGTGGCATTCGGCTGTCCGGCCGTACCGGCGCCCTGAGTCGTTCGGCGCGGATTCAGCTGGTCAGCCTGATCGGCACGCTGGTGCTACTCAAGGCCTTTGCCTACTGGCTGGACCGCTACGAGCTGCTGTCGCACACGCGCGGCGGCAAGCCGTTCACCGGTGCGGGTTATACCGACATCAACGCCGTGTTGCCGGCCAAGCTCATCCTGATGGCGATTGCGCTGATCTGCGCGGCCGCGGTTTTTTCGGCGATCGTGCTGAAGGACTTACGGATTCCGGCGATCGGCCTGGTCCTGTTGTTGCTGTCGTCGTTGATCGTGGGCGCGGGCTGGCCGCTGATCGTCGAGCAGATCAGCGTGAGACCCAATGCCGCGCAAAAGGAAAGCGAATACATCGGGCGAAGCATCACCGCGACCCGACAAGCGTATGGGCTAACGGCCGACCAGGTGACCTATCGCAATTACAGCGGCGACGGCGCCGCCACCGCCCAGCAGGTCGCCGCCGACCGCGCGACGACCTCGAACATCCGGTTGCTCGACCCGACGATCATCAGCCCGGCGTTCACCCAGTTCCAGCAGGGCAAGAACTTCTACTACTTCCCCGACCAGCTGTCGATCGACCGCTACCTGGACCGCAACGGCTCGCTGCGTGACTACGTGGTCGCGGCCCGAGAACTCAACCCGGACAGGCTGATCGACAACCAGCGCGACTGGATCAACCGGCACACCGTCTACACCCACGGCAACGGATTCATCGCGTCGCCGGCCAACACGGTGCGTGGCATCGCCAACGATCCCACCCAGAACGGCGGCTACCCGGAGTTTCTGGCCAACGTCGTCGGCGCCAACGGCAGCGTGGTGTCGGACGGGCCGGCGCCGCTGGACCAGCCGCGTATCTACTTCGGGCCGGTGATCTCCAACACCTCGGCCGACTACGCGATCGTCGGACGCAACGGCACCGACCGCGAATACGACTACGAGACCAACACCGAAACCAAGAACTACACCTACACCGGGCTCGGGGGAGTCCCGATCGGCGATTGGCTGTCCCGCAGCGTGTTCGCCGCCAAGTTCGCCGAGCGAAACTTCTTGTTTTCCAGCGTGATCGGCTCCAACAGCAAGATTCTGTTCAACCGGGATCCGGCGGCGCGGGTGGAGGCGGTGGCACCGTGGCTGACCACCGACAGTGCCGTCTACCCGGCGATCGTCAACAAGCGCCTGGTGTGGATCATCGACGGCTACACCACATTGGACAACTACCCGTACTCCGAACTCACGTCGCTGGAGTCCGCGACCGCCGACTCCACCGAGGTGGCGTTCAACAAGCTGGGTCCCGACAAGCAGGTCTCCTACATCCGTAACTCGGTGAAGGCCACGGTGGACGCCTACGACGGGACCGTGACGCTTTACCAGCAGGACGAGCAGGACCCGGTGCTGAAGGCCTGGATGCAGGTGTTCCCGGGAACCGTCAAGCCCAAGAGCGACATCAGCCCCGAGCTTGCCGACCATCTGCGTTATCCCGAGGACCTGTTCAAGGTGCAGCGGATGCTGTTGGCGAAGTATCACGTCAACGACCCGGTGACGTTCTTCTCCACCTCTGACTTCTGGGACGTGCCGCTGGATCCGAATCCGACTGCCAGCAGCTATCAGCCGCCCTATTACATCGTCGCGAAAAACATTGCGAAGAACGACAATACGTCGTCATATCAGTTGACGAGCGCGATGAACAGGTTCAAACGCGACTATCTGGCCGCCTATATCAGCGCCAGCTCCGATCCCTCCACGTACGGCAGGATCACGGTGCTGACCATCCCGGGTCAGGTCAACGGTCCAAAGCTGGCGAATAACGCGATCACCACCGACCCGGCGGTGTCCCAAGACCTCGGTGTGATCGGGCGGGACAACCAAAACCGAATACGTTGGGGCAATCTACTGACCCTGCCCGTTGCTCAGGGTGGACTGCTCTACGTCGAGCCCGTCTACGCCTCTCCGGGCGCCAGCGACGCCGCCTCGTCGTACCCGCGGTTGATCCGGGTGGCGATGATGTACAACGACAAGATCGGCTACGGCCCGACCGTCGGTGACGCACTCACCGGGTTGTTCGGGCCCGGTGCGGGCGCGGCCGCGACGGGGATCGTTCCCACCGAGCCGGGCGCGCCCGCGAACCCGCCCGCGACTCCACCGACACCGGCCGCCGCACCGGGCCCGAACAGCCCGCCCACGGCCGTGCCTCCGGCTCCGGACGGGGCGACGACGTTGTCGCCCGCGAAAGCCGCTGCGCTGCAAGATATTCAGACCGCGATCAACGCCGCGCGTGACGCTCAGAAGAAGGGTGATTTCGCCAGCTATGGAGCGGCGCTGCAGCGGCTCGACGACGCGATCACCAAGTACAACAACACGAAGTAGCTCGCCTCGGACCTGTTGAAGCCGGCCGATTTGGGCTGAGCCGCAGCCATTTTCACGCGCACGCGGTGCGGAACCTATCCCGGTAGGCCTTCGGGCTGATACCCAGGTGGTTGACGAATACCCGGCGCAGGGTTTCGATGCTGCCGAAACCCGCGAGATGAGCTGTCTCCGTGACGGTTCGGCCGGCTTCGAGTCCGGCGCGTGCGAAGTCGATTCGCACCAGCTCGACGTAGCGCGCGGGCGTCATCCCCAGCTCGGACTGAAATAGCCGGGTCAGCTGGCGCGTACTCAACGACGCCTTGGCCGCGAGCTTCGACACGCTGTGGTCGTGAGCGGGATCGGCCGCGATCGCCTCGGTGACCGAGCGCAACGGCGAGCCCGCCGGCGGGTCGGCCTCGACCAGCACCGAAAACTGTGATTGGCCGCCTGCGCGTTTGAGATAGACGACCAACCACCGGGCCACATCGCGGACCAGCTCGGTCCCGTAGTCCATTTCGACCAACGCCAGCGCCAGGTCGATGCCCGACGAGACTCCGGCAGAGGTGAAGACGTCGCCGTCGCGGACGAAGATCGCGTCCGGCTCGACGGTGACATCCCGGAAGGACCGGGCCAATCGCCGTGTCTCGTGCCAGTGCGTGGTGGCGCGTCGGCCGCTGAGCAAGCCGGCCTGCGCGAGGATGAACGAGCCCGTGCAAATCGACGCCAGGCGCCGGGTTCTGGCCGACACTGATCTGACAGCCTCCACGAGCGCGGGGTCGACCGCATGCCCGGGCAGGTTGTCGCTGCCGGCGACCAGGACGGTATCGGCGGACTCGATTGCCGAAATGCCGTCGGTGACGCCCAATCGGGTCCCGATCGAGCTCGTCACGTCGCCCCCGTCCAGCGACGCGATCTTGAGCTGGTAGTTGGCGCCGAACCTGTTGGCCTCGACGAAGACCTCACCCGCCCCCGCGACATCCAACAGCGTCACCCCGTCGTAGACGACGATTACCACCACTCGCGCACGCGCCACGTCCTCAGCCACCAAACCATTGTGTCGCTTTCTGTGGAGAAGACGGCTGGAACGACAAGGGTCGGTTTGCCCATTCCCCCGCAAACTGGCAACCAACACCAACGAGGAGGCAGATCATGGATATTCAGTTGATGGACACCATTGCCGACATCGCAATACCCGACACCGCACTGGTGCGCGAGATCACCGCCCACATCCGCGACGCCGAAGACGACTTGCTCTTTGACCACTCCCGCCGGGTGTTCCTGTTCGGCGCCCTGCAGGGACGTCGCCGCGGGCTGGAACCAAACCTGGAGCTGCTCTACGCCGGGGCGATGTTTCACGACATCGGCCTCACCGAGCGCTACCGCACCTCGATGCTGCGCTTCGAGGTCGACAGCGCCAACGCAGCACGCGCATTCCTGCTGGAGCATGACGTCGATCAGTCCGACGCCGACAAGGTGTGGCTGAGTATCGCCTTGCACACGACTCCCGGCATCCCCGAGTTCCTGGCTCCCGAAGTCGCCCTGGTGACCGCCGGCGTCGAAACCGACGTGCTGGGCATCGAGCGCGACGAGCTTTCTCCCGAGGCTCTCGACGCCGTCACCGCGGCTCATCCGCGTCCGAATTTCAAGCAGCGCATCCTGACTGCGTTCAACGACGGAATGAAGCACCGCCCGCACAGCACCTTCGGCACGGTCAACGACGACGTGCTCGCGCATTTCGACCCGACATTCGTTCGCGACAACTTCGTCGACATCATCCTCAGCAACACCTGGCCCGAGTAGGCACGGTTACCGAAGGGCTGCAATGGATTGATTCTGGCCGCCTGACCGGCGCTGGGCCTGCAGCGGCGCAAACTTTAGCGAAAGGCATGGAAGGAGAAGCAATTATGGCCATTCGGTCAATCGAAACCATCGCCGGCATCGCGATACCCGACACCGCACTTGCCCGCGAGGCAACGGAGTTCGTTCGCAGCGCCGAAGAAGACGTGCTCTTTCACCATTCCCGTCGCACATTCCTGTTCGGCACACTGCACGGTCGTCGGCTTGGCCTGCAACCGGACCCCGAACTGCTCTACGTGGCAGCCATGTTCCACGACCTCGGCCTCACCGCCCATTACCGCACGTCGACCCAGCGCTTTGAGATCGACGGAGCCGACGCGGCGCGCGATTTTCTGCTGGAACGCGGTGTCGGACAAGCCGATGCCGACCGGGTCTGGCTCGGTATCGCGCTGCATTCAACGCCCGAGGTTCCCGCCCGCTTGGATCCCGAAACCGCCTTGCTCGCAGCCGGTGTCAAGACCGACGTGGTCGGTGTCGGCCGAGAGCAGCTCGCTGTGGAAGCCATTGACGCGGTGATTGCCGCCCACCCGCGTCCGGACTTCAAAAGCCGCATCCTGGCTGCTTTCAACGACGGCATGAAGCATCGTCCGGCCTCCACTTTCGGGACGATGAACGACGACGTACTGGCGCACTTCGACCCGACGTTCGAGCGGGTGAACGTGGTCGATCTCATTCTCAACAGCAGCCTGCCCGAGTAGCGGAAAGGAACATCGAAATGGATATCTATGAAGGCCTTTACACCACCAGGATGATGCGGCGGCTGCGGCCGGAGCCGATTCCGCTGGAGACGCAGGCCCGCATTCTCGACGCGGCCGTGCGCGCTCCCAATGGGGGGAACACCCAACGCTGGCACTTTCTGGCCGTCGACGATCCGCAACTCATCCGCGAGTTCGCCCAGCTGTACCGGCAGGCCCGCGCGCTCGAATACGACAAATTCAAGGCGGGGACGGGACCGATGGTCGCGACCGCGCCCGGCGCGGACCCGGCCGCTCACGCCGACACGATGCGCCGGATGAAAGGCTCGGGGGACTACCTGGCCGACCATTTTGAAGAAATTCCCTTGTTGCTCTTCGTTTTCGCCATCGACGACCTCGGCGGCGCCAACATCTACCCGGCGATCTGGAGCGTGTTGCTCGCCGCCCGCGCCGAGGGAGTCGGCGGCGTCATGACGATGGTGCTCCGCAATTTCGAGGACAGGGTGAACGAGCTATTGGGCGTGCCGGTCGAGGAGGGCTGGAAAATGTCGGCCATGCTGAGCCTCGGTTATCCGCTGGGCAAGTGGGGTGTGGCGGCCAATCGCCATCCCGTGCACGAGGTTTCATCTCGAAACGGCTGGGGCAAGCCGTTCGGGATCGAAGTGCCGCAGCCACTCTGGCCGCGGCAGAGCGTGGCGGAATGAATGAGGCATTGCAGCGCAAGGGAATTCCGAGGAAGTTGGGTGACATGAATCAAATCGGGGTGACCGTGGTGCAGCCGGGGGAGGGCGACGTCGTAGCGCTCCCGGGCTTTGGGGCGGTGTTCAAACTGGCCGGCAAAACCAACGGCGGGGAGGTGTCCATCGTGGAGCACCCGTTCGAGGTCGGCTTGCTCACCGCCGCGCACCGGCACACCCGCGAGGACGAGCACTCGATCGTGCTGGCGGGTGAGATCGGCTTCCGCTCCGACGACAGTGAGGTGGTGCTCGGTCCGGGCGGCTACATCACCAAGCCGCGGGGGCAGATGCACGCCATGTGGAACGCCGGCAGCGAGCCGGGCCGCATCGTCGAGATCATCACCCCGGGCGGGTTCGAGAACTACTTCCGGGAACTCGGCGAGCTGCTCGTCGGGCATGCGCAGGACCCGGTGGGCACGCCGCTGCACGAGCTGCCCGAGTTCGGCGAACTCGCCGACAAGTACGGGCTGACCTACGGGTCGCCGGCCTGGATGGACGACATCGCGCAGCGATACGGGCTGAACCCGCCTTCGCACTGAACGAGGTCGTTACCCCCGCTGAGCGTGCGATTTGGTCGGCTCGACACCGGGCCGGTAACCTTGCATTTACCGACGCGGGGTGGAGCAGCTCGGTAGCTCGCTGGGCTCATAACCCAGAGGTCGCAGGTTCGAATCCTGTCCCCGCTACAACGCGAGATGGCCCCCGGGATCCTCCGGGGGCCATTTTCGTCCCCGCGGCCGGACCGTCACCCCTGCCGCCTCCGGGGTGGGGAGACGAATCGTGACGCCTCTTCTGTCACGGAGACATTCGTATCTGGCTTTCGTCTTGCACGAGAACGCATTCACCAAAGTTCGAGTAGCTCGCTACGCATGCGGACGCGGTCCCGCACGGCGAATAATTTCGCGATCACGACTCTCTTGGGACGACGACAATGAACGATGATGCGTCAGGGCATGTGATGCTCGGTCCGACGTGCGAACATGCAGCCGGCGCTGATTTCACAGCCGCTAATGGCCAGGCCGAACACGTGACCAGGCACGGTACGCCGAAATGGGTCGGTGGCCAGTGTTGGACGGCGAGTTGTTGTCGTCAGCATTTGTCGTGTTTGGACCAGTACGACCTACCATGCGGAAGGCAAACGGAACGGGGAAGGCCATTTCGCCTTGCGAATGCCACCTCTGCATTTCGCGCGCGCCGGTCGCGTTGACGTTACGCTTTCGACGTATTGTTGGCTGGTACTCCGGGATCGGTGGTGCTGCATGCCCGTTAAGTTCGCGTGCATGATCTGCCACGCAGAATTGCGGTCGAACGCTAAGTTCTGCGACGAGTGCGGTGGGCCGGTTGCGATGTCGAGCATCCTTGCCGAGTACAAGCAGGTGACGGTGCTGTTCGCCGACGTGGTGCACTCGATGAATATCGCGGCAGCGGTCGGCGCAGAGCGCTGGCGCGAGATCGTGACCGAGCTACTCAACCGTTCGTCCACGGTGGTGGGCCGCTACGGCGGTAGGGTCGACAAGTTCACCGGTGACGGCATGATGGCTGTGTTTGGTGCGCCGGCGGCTTTGGAAGATCACGCGCTGCGGGCGTGTTTGGCTGCGCTTGCTATTCAGGAGGAGACCAAGCGGCTGGCGGTTGAGATCGATGGCCGCGACGGTGTTGATCTGCAGCTGCGGATAGGGCTGAATTCCGGCGAGGTGATTGCCGGTCAGATCGGTTCGGCTGCGTTGGGCTACACCGCCGTTGGTGCGCAGGTGGGGATGGCTCAGCGGATGGAGTCCGTAGCTCCGCCGAGTGGGGTGGTGCTCAGCGAAACCACTGCGCGGCTGGTCGAGGGCGCGGCGGTGCTGGGAGAGCCGGAGATGGTGCACATCAAAGGCGATGACGTGGTGCCGACGCGGCGGCTGCTGGGCGTGGCCGCGCAGCGCCAGCAGACGGGTCCGTCGTATTCGACGCTGGTCGGCCGTGAGTGGGAATTGGGCACACTGGCGGCGATGCTGGACCGCTCGATGGCTGGACGCGGGTCGGTGGTCGGCGTGACGGGTCCTGCTGGTATCGGGAAAACCCGACTTGCCCGCGAAGCCGTGCAGCTGGCGAAAGACCGTGGTGTGGAGGTGTTTTTCACCTTCTGCGAATCACACGCCAGCGACGTCCCGTTCCGGGTGGTGGCGCGCCTGCTGCGCGCCGTAGGGCAGCTCAGCGGTCTGGACGATCAGACCGCGCGGGCGCGCGTGCGGGCGCAATTTCCCGTTCCCGACGCTGATCCGCAGGACCTGCTGTTGCTTGATGATCTGCTGGGCATCGCCGATCCCGATGTGGAACTGCCCAAGATCGATCCGGACGCGCGGCGGCGGCGCTTGACCGCGCTGATCAACACGGCCCAGCTGGCCCGGACCCAACCGGCAATTTTCATCGTGGAGGATGCGCACTGGATCGACGAGGCCAGCGAATCCCTGCTGGCCGACTTTGTCGCGGTGTTCCCCCAGACTCACTCGTTGCTGCTAATCACCTATCGCCCCGAATACCACGGAGCCCTGCATCATGTCCCAGGCGCACAGACGATTGCTCTGGTGCCCCTGAGCAAGTCGGAAACCTCGATGCTGGTTGCTGAATTGCTGGGCCCCGATCCGTCCGTCGGTGAAGTCGCCGAGATCATCGCCGCGCGCTCTGCCGGTAACCCCTTTTTCGCCGAGGAGATAGCACGTGAGCTCGCGGAACGTGGCGTGCTAGTGGGGCAGCGTGGCGGCTACGCTTGCCGCACCGATGTGGCAGCGGTCGGTGTGCCGGCAACGCTGCAGGCGGCGATCGCTGCGCGCATTGACCGGCTCAGCCCGGCGGCCAAACACACCCTGGGCGCGGCAGCGGTCATCGGGTCGCGGGTCAGCTACGACCTGCTGGCAAGCCTGGGCATCGATCCCTGCGTCGACGAGCTGATTAGTGCCGAGCTGATCGACCAAGTACGGTTCGCCCCACGCGCCGAGTATGCGTTTCGGCATCCGCTGATCCGCACCGTAGCCTACGAATCACAACTCAAATCCGATCGCGCCCAGATGCATCGGCAGCTGGCCGCCATGATCGAAGCCCGCGAGCCAGAATCGGCCGAGCAGTTCGCGGCGCTGATCGCCGAACATCTGGAGGCCGCCGGTGATGGGCAGGCCGCATTCGGCTGGCACATGCGTGCTGCAACGTGGGCGACCAATCGCGACATCGCCGCCGCCCGCCTGAGCTGGGAGCGCGCCCGAAAAATCTCCGATGTGCTTTCCACCGAGGACCCGCACCGCACGGCCATGCGCATTGCCCCGCGCACTATGTTGTGCGGGATCGCCTGGCGAGTCCATGCACATGCGGCAGGCGACCGGTTCGATGAATTGCGGGAGTTATGTAGCGCTGCCGACGACAAGGCGTCACTGGCCATTGCAATGGCGGGGCTGGTGATGGATCACGCGCATCAGGCCCGAGTGCGGGAGGCCTCGCAGCTGGCATCGGAAGCCTGGGCCCTCGCCGAGTCGATCGGCGATCCGACCTTGACGGTGGGGCTGTCCACCGCGGCTATTTTCGCCAAAGGTTCAAGTGGTGAGTTGGGTGACGTGCTGCGCTGGTCACAACGAGTCATCGACCTGGCCCACGGCGACCCGTCTACAGGCAACTTCATTATCGGGTCTCCGCTAGCGAGTGCCTTTACGACGCGGGCTATTGCCCGCTATTGTCTGGGCCGCCCAGGATGGCGAGATGACCTGCAGCACGGCCTCGCCTTGGCCCGCGGCGCCGACCCGATGTCACACGCCCTGGCCGTTGCCTACATCTACAACGCGGGGATACCGCTTGGAGTCCTGACGGCCGACGATCGGGCGGTGCGCGAGACCGAAGATGCCCTACGGATTGTCGAACGATCCGGTGATGATGTCGCACTGGCCTACACCCAGATGGCCCTGGGCATCGCGTTGGTGCACCGCAAAACGGCTGCGGAGCGCGACCGCGGGCAGAAGCTGCTCGCGGAAGTCGGCGACGCGTTCGTGCGCCAGGAACACAACCTGGGCGAATTGCCAATCGTCAAGATGTACTTGGCACGCGAGAGGGCTAGAGGCGGAGATCGCGATGACGCCATATCGCTCATGCGCGAGGGACAGCCGCTGGCGGGCGGGGTTTGGAGGGATCCAGCGACGGCTGTTCTGGTCGAGACACTGCTGGACCGCGGGGCCGAGCCTGACGTGGCCGAAGCCGAGGCCGTGGTCGAGCAGTTCGCAGCCGCGCCAGCCCATGACGGTCTCGTGATGCGCGACATCTGGCTGCTGCGACTGCAAGCTCTACTGGCGCGGGCTCACGGCGATGCTGCGGCTTATGCGGACTTCAGGGATCGACACAGCGAGACGGCGAGATCGCTTGAGTTTGACGGACACATAGCTTGGGCGGATGAAATGCAATGACAGCGGCACATCGATGGCCGGGCAGCGCCTCGCGTGCAGCGGAGTCGGGCGAACGGCTCCCGACACAACCCATGCCTGCAGTACAAGCGGACAAGGGTTGCACCGTCGGCCTTGGCTGCTAACTCAGTAACCCCGTGTGGGTGGCGGATGCCAGCTCGCTGATCATCGCATGACCATCCGCGCCGCTGGGCCCATACGCGGCAGCACCCGTAGCAGGCCGAGTGGCCCGCCGTGCCACGCGTGCTCGGTCAGGCCAACCCCAATGCGGCGCTGACCGTCGACGGTCGTTTCAAAGCGCGACGCTGACTCTTGGATCACCAAACCCTTTCGGTATAAGCATGATTGGGCGGTGGCGCTGCCTTGAATTTCAAGCCGCAAGCCGCTGACGTCGGTGACCGTGATCCGCGATGTACTCGGCACATGAAGGCCGGCCATTCCGTAGTCCACGGCCAACTCCGTCACCGCGTGGTTCGCGCCATCGTGGTGGATGTAGCCGCAGGGGTATGCCCGGCCATCGTTGATCAGCAGGGTGCAATTCATGGTGAAGTCGGGGCCGAACAGCATCGGAATCCAATTCCAGCCTTCGATGGTGCGCCAATCGCGGTCCCCCCAGGACTTGTCTCGCTGACCGAGGCCATCAATCTCGTAGGTCACTCCGTTCATCCTTATCGTGCCTGTGACCCGCCCGGACTGCTCCATGTGCACGTCGGCAATTCCGGGCGGAATGTATTGGCCCGGAGGCGCTTCGGCGCGAAAATCGTACGGCGCGTGCAGCGCAGTAAAGGTCAGATCCACCTCGTCGCGGCCCCTCAGCAGTACCCGCCACTTCGACATCGGTTCGCTCATGTGAAACTCCAGATCCCCGATGCCGAGGCGGCCAGGATCGGGGGTACCGGTGTAGCGGGCGTTGAGTCTGGCGTAGCCACCCTCAACCCGGCCGTTTCGCATGGTGTAAAGCAGCGCGTCAGCGGTGTGATTGCTGGGGCGATATCCGATACGGGCCAATCCCGTTGCGTCCGAGCGGGGATCGAACCAACTGAAAAAGAAGCTTTCTTGCCAGACACGGTGCGGTCCAGGCTCGTGCATGAATTCGTCATTCGCGTTGACCATCTCGTCAGTCCTCACAACTCGGAGACAAATGTGGTGGCAACAAGAGTCTCCAAGACTAACGTGACATATAGGTATTCGCGACGCTTCTAGTCGGCACCGGCGTCAACATTCACCTCGAGGATTTCGATGTCCTCTGAAATTTGGGCACCGCATCGTTGTCGAATACTTCTGCACCAGTTACCTAGCCGGCCATCCCAACGTCATTTGGTGGATTGTCAGGAAGCAGGACTCAAGCCCTGTCGTCTTGGGCTCGTCGCTGTTCCGCGGCATTCTCTCACCCCGAAAATAAAATCTGCGAAGAACGCTAAATCTGCCATGCTGTGCGTATGGCGCGCGCGAAAAGAGACTCTGGGTTGACGAACGCAAAGCTCGATGAAATGCGCCTGAAAGGCGACCCCGTTGCCGACCGTGCGGTCGAGGCGGTGTTTAACCGGAGTGGTGTCAGCGCCGTCAACGCGGTGCTGCAGACGCTGGTGCGCGTCGATCAGCCGGTCCCCGCGGATCTGCCCGACGAGGTCCAGGATTACCTGAAAGAGACTGTGAACCTGCCTGAGTGGGCCGACATGAGCAAGATCCGGCACGGGCAGGAGGTGTTCGAAAAATTTGGTCCCCTGATCACGCTGTGCCTGTTCTGCGCTTCGCTCCCGTCGTCGTACGCGGCAGCCAAAGCTGTGAAGGTGCTGTACCTGACCGCGCAGCTCGATACCAACGCACGCCGACGGGTGCTGGAGACCGGCCAGTTCCTGATCGACGTGCTCAGCGTTGGCAGCCTCGACGAGGACGGCAAAGGCCGGCGCACCATCCAGAAGGTTCGGCTGATGCACGCGGCGGTGCGCCTGCTGATCCAGGAGCGCCGCAAACAGCAGCCCAAGCTGTGGCATCGCGACTGGGGCACACCGATCAACCAGGAGGACTTGGCGGCGACGTTCCTGGTTTTCTGGTATGTCGTTGGCGAACCGATGAATCACCTGGGCGTGGATGTGTCCGCGGATGACAAGGACGCATACCTGCATTTGTGGAAAGTCGTCGCGCACCAGATCGGCGTGTGCGATGAGCTATTGGTATCCGACGTCAAAGAGGCCAACGCGCTCGTTGACCTCGTCCGGAGCAGGCAGTTCAAGGCATCACCCGAAGGGCAGGACATGACCCGTGCGCTCCTCGTACTGCTCGACCAACTGACGCCCGGTCATCTGTTCGACGACACGATCCCCCCATTGATCCGCCACCTGATCGGTGATAAGACCGCGGACCTGGTGCTCGTGCCGAAATCGAATCGTGGAGGCGACATAAGGCGGCTGCAGCGCGTCACCAACTGGTTTTATGTCCGCGTTTTTGGCCGCCCGGGACAGCGCGATTCCGGGCGTTATGACTTTGTGTCGGACATCGCCCGCCCATTCGCACGCGATCTGCTGCGCGGGATGTTCGAACTCGAGCGGGGTGGCGAGCGGGCGCCGTTCGCCATACCTGATCATCTTGCGGATCGCTGGGAGCTTTCGAAGTGACTCAGCGGCAATAACTGGTCCGAGACATTGGAGCGCCCGGTTCGTCGCGAAGGGTTAGCCGAGGAGAACCCTCCACAGAGATGACGCGTCAACATTTGCAAGTGGTGATCGCAGTGCGAGCGCTGACGCAACCACTGCTCGGTGCTCGTCCAGATTCGCTGGCGCTGGCGCTAGGGGGTGTTGCCTCGTCGCGCGATTCGCCGAGGAGGGTGCCGATGTGTTCGCCGTCGGCGTCTGTGCGCGAATCGACAGCGCGGCCTATCCTGGTGCGGACTTCGGTAGAAGGGATAGCGGGACGGATCTGACCGAGCGGCCACAACACCCGGCGACATGTGCGTCGTCGATTGCTGGACCGCCGAGCAGGAACTTGCCCGCGCGGGCGCGGCGGGCCGCCTCCGGCCTCAGCGGCGGGGGTTGCGGACGTTGGCGCGAGGATGTGGCTGCGACGTTCGTGCCCGTCGACATAGTGTCCACGGCAAACGACTACAACGTCACCGGCGAATTGGCAATTGCCACAGTCGGGGCGATCAACATTGGTGCGCTGTCCAGCAGTGCGCTTGATTTCCGGCGCACCCCCGCAAACATCCGCCGCGGCGATATGGGCGGCGTGAAGGTCAGTGTGCAGCTGCGCGGGAGAGGTCTCATTGTCCAGAATGGCCGCGAGGCCGTTCTGAATCCAGGGGACTTCGCTGTGTACGACACCAGCGCTCCGTATGCGATGCATTACGCGAGCGCGTTCGACACGCTGGTGCTGATGTTTCCCCGCACCTCGTTGAAGATCTCCTCAAACGAACTGACAAAGGCGTCTGCACAACGCATTCCGGGAGACCGGGGCGTCGGGGCGTTGGTCTCGCAGTTTCTGATTGCGCTTCAACCGAGGTTGCTGACCGGCGCACTGTCCATGACGCCGATGATGGAAGATGCGATACTCGATCTGATCAGCGCCGTCGCGATCGACAGCACGCAGTTTGGCCGAATTCCGGCACGTGCCGGGTTATTAGCTGGCGCAAGAACTTTCATCGCAACGCACCTTGCGGAGCCGGACCTTGACACGTCACAGGTCGCGGCCGCGTTGCACATTTCGCCTCGGTATCTGCAAAAGCTCTTTGAGGCAGAAGGATTGACTGTCGCCGGCTGGATCCGATCGAGGCGTTTAGAACGCTGCCGACGAGACTTCGAGGACGCCAGGCTGCTGGGGGAGAGCGTCAGCGCGATCGCGGCGCGCCATGGGCTGCACAATTCGGCCCATTTTTCCCGAATTTTCAAAGCCGCTTACGGGATGTCCCCGACCGAGTACCGAGAAGGATTTCGACCTGAGAGTCCTATCCGCTGACTCAGCCTGGAGACGGCACATCGTCGCGGTGCCGCACCCCGTTTCCTCCGGCGCGCTTGGCGTCATACATGGCAGCATCTGCAGCGCCAACGAGACCATCGATGAGGCGCTGACCCACGACGGTGTCTACCGGCGCGCTGGCGGTACCGATGCTGGCGGTGATCTGAATTGGAAGATCGGCAATGGCCTGGCGAAGTCGCTCGGCCATGGCGGCGGGGTTGGTCACACTATCGATGTCGGCGACGACGAACTCTTCCCCCCCGGCTCGGCCGATCACCGCGGTGGCACTGCAATGATTCCGAAGCGTGGCGCTGACGTCGACTAACGCCTGATCGCCCGCGGCATGGCCCCGGGCATCGTTAAGTTGCTTGAAGTTGTCCAAGTCGACCATTGCAACGATCAGGTACCTGTCCGCGACGCCGTGATGGCGCATCAGCAGTTCGTAGGCCGAATGGTAGAAGGAGCGCCGGTTGAGCAGGCCGGTCAGCGAATCGCGGTCGGAGCTGCGCAGATCAGTTCTCAAGGTATGCACCAGCGAATGGATTCCGAAGGGCACGCCGATATTGAGCGCTCCAACGGTGATGAGGGACGCTGCCACCAGCGACAGGTCTCCGCTGACGGCGGTGAGTCGTTCGGCCAGGATCGCTGAGCAGGCTACGGCCACAGCGAGATTGCCGGCCAAGAGTCTGGCGGTGTGGAAGTAGGCGATGTATCCGCCGATTATGGCGAAGATGTGGCACCCCTCCAGCCCGACGTACGGGTTGGACTGTGCCAGGCAGATCGCAGCGATCGAGGCGCTGGCCATCAGGCAGAGAAGTAGTGATTGTCTGCGGGTGGGCCACCGTCTCAGCCAGAGGCTTGCGCTGATGGCGCCGGATGCCGCCGCGACGATCGACAGCCACACGGTGCCGATATGGTTAGGCCCGGCCGGGCTCCCGAGCATCAGAATCGGCAGCGCCGCGAGCAGTACCGCGCAGCCGAACGTCGCTGCCCGCCACTGTGTTTCGAGGTTGCGATCGTTTAGGTAGGCGCTGAACCAGTCGAACTGATCGGACTGCTGCCATAACCGGCGCGCCCATACAGCCATTGCAGCCCTCCGCTCCTTGCGGACCGAGGGCGCCCCTGACCCCGAGCTTGCTCGCCCAGGCCGTCGGTACCTTTTTGCGCGACGTTACATCACCTTGTCAAATCGGCGATCCCGCGTGATGGAGCAGAGCGGTCTATCGGGGCAGCACGGCCTCGATGGCGGTGATGACCTCGGGGGCGTCGGGCTCGGTGCGCGGCCGGAATCGGTTGACCACTTCACCGCCGGGAGAGAGCAGGAACTTCTCGAAGTTCCACTGAATGTCTCCCGCCCCGCCTTCGGCATCGGCGGCCTTGGTCAACTCGGCGTACAGCGGGTGGCGGTCATCGCCGTTGACGTCGGTCTTCGCCAGCAGCGGGAACGTCACGCCGTACGTCGTCGAGCAGAACTGCTGGATCTCGTCGGCCGTGCCCGGCTCCTGGCCCATGAACTGGTTGCATGGGACGCCAACGACCGTCAGGCCGCGGTCGCCAAAGTCTTTGGCCAGTTTCTCCAGTGCGGTGTACTGCGGGGTCAGTCCGCATTTAGAGGCGACGTTCACCACCAGGGTTGCGCCGTCGGACAATTCGGCCAGCGTGGTCGGCTGGCCGTCGAGGGTGATCAGGGCGATGTCTTTGAGGGTCACGCCGATGACGCTAATGCAACGTGATTCTCGCGGCCAGGCCGCCCAAAGTGGGTAAACGGTTCAGTAGCGCGCGGGGCGCCAATTTTGAGAGCAGGCCACTAGTCCGGAAGGCGGCATCGCATGGCTAGTCACGAGGGCGGTCGCTGGGACGTCGAAATTGAGAACAACGCAGTGCACGTTGAGCGCATCTCAGACGGCGACAAACAAGTATTCGAAGACTTTTTGGCATCCGAGGAGGCCCGCGACCTAGCCGGGCTCTTGACGAAGTTCGCCGACAAGCTCGACGAGTCCGATGAATCCGACGCGTCGGAAGCCTCCGATGAATCGGAGGATTCTGACGAGTCCGAGGATTCTGACAAGCCCGAGGGCTAGACTCCGGCGGGGATGGCCGCCGACGCAACGTCGGCAAAACGCATTCAGTTGCCGTCTATATGCTCGGCAACGCTATGAACGACGCGTCTTCGGCAACCATCGGGCAATCAGGCGTGGGTGAGGCCGACCACCCCGACAAGCTAGATGCCAGGCTGCTCCGGGTCGGTGCGGTGTGCGGTCTGGCGGCGCTGATGGGGTTTTTGGACGCGACCGCGGTCGCGGTGGCCCAGCGCACCTTTGCCGCCGAATTCGGGTCCACTCCGGCCGTCGTCTCGTGGACGATCGCCGGCTACCTGCTCGCGTTCGCGGCCGTCGTCCCGGTAACGGGGTGGGCGGTCGACCGGTTCGGCACCAAGCGACTTTTCATGGGCGCGGTCGCGATATTCACGCTGGCGTCGCTGCTGTGCGCGATCGCGCCAAACATACTGCTGCTCATCGTGTTTCGGGTACTTCAGGGCGTCGGCGGCGGCATCTTGTCCCCATTGAGTTTCGTGATCGTGACCCGCCAGGCGGGCCCCAAGCGGCTCGGCCGCCTGGTCGCGGTGGGAGCAGTTCCCTTCCTGCTCGGCCCCATTGGCGGGCCGATCCTGGGCGGATGGCTGATCGGCACCTATGGCTGGAAGTGGATATTCCTGATCAACCTGCCCATCGGGCTGAGCACGCTGGCGCTCGCGGCAGTCATGTTTCCGAAGGATCGTCCGGCGCCCTCGGAGGCCCTCGATGTGATCGGCCTACTGCTGCTGTCACCCGGTTTTGCGGCATTGCTGGCCGGGGTGTCATCCATTCCCGAGCATCAGAGCCTCGCCGACCCGCACGTGCTGATGCCGGTATCAGTTGGCTTGACATTGATCGTTGCCTTCATCATTCATGCTTGGCGTCGCACCGATCACCCACTGGTCGACCTGCGGCTGTTCGGCAACCGGGTGGTCACCTTGGCCAACGTGACGCTGCTCCTCTTCGCCGCCACCTACGTCGGCGTCCTGCTGCTTGTTCCAAGCTATTTCCAGGTCGCCCTGCACCAGACTCCGATGCAGTCGGGGCTGCACCTGATCGCGATGGGCGTCGGCGTCGTCGCGACCACGCCGGTGGCCGGGGCTGTCATGGACAAATTCGGGCCGGGCAAGATGGTGCTGATCGGTTTCCCGCTGATGGCGGCGGGCCTGGGCGTCTTCACCATCGGAGTCGCCCGGCAAGCCGACTATTCACCAATATTGTTGGTCGGCCTGCTGATTATGGGGCTGGGAATTGGCTGCGCCGCGACGCCACTGTCCGCGGGGTGCGTGCAGTCATTAGCGCCGCATCAGATCGCGCGGGCCACGACGCTGCTGGGTATCAACGATCAGCTGGGTGGCGCGATTGGCGCCGCATTGATGGCCGTCCTGCTGACCAACCAGCTCAATCGCCATAACGACATGGGCGCCGTACAGCTGGCCCACGCCTACACGATGGTGTTTGTCGTGGCCGTCGCGCTGGCGGCGTGCACGATCATCCCCGCCGCCTTTCTGCCGAAGAAGCCACTGGGGCAGACGCCGGCCCCCGAGGACTGATCCTTCGCGTTCATGCCGCAGCTGCCGGGTCGCTAACTTAGGGAAGCCTAAGGTAAGCTTCCCTGCTTGTGGATGGTGCTCCGCGGAGTGCCGTCATGGCCGGGGCGAACAGTGAGTGGGTTTTGGCGTCATGCGCATTGTGTTTTTCGGATTCCAGACGTGGGGCTACAAAACCCTTAAGGCGTTGATCGATCTCGAGCACGAGGTCGTACTCGCGGTGACCCATCCGGCCAGCGACGAATCCTATAAGGCGATCTGGTCCGCGCCGGTCGACCAACTCGCCCGCGAGCACGGCATTCCAGTGCATTTCGCCGAGCGGGTTGACGCCGAGACCATCGATTTGGTCAGTCACTTCGAGCCCGAAGTCATCGTCGTCAACAGCTGGTACCACCGGATGCCGGCGGAGCTGTATGACCTTCCGCCGCACGGCACCTTGAACTTCCACGATTCGCTGCTGCCGAAACTCACCGGCTTTTCGCCGGTGTTGTGGGCGTTGATCAGTGGCGAGTCGGAATTCGGTTTGACTGTGCACCGGATGGACGACGGTCTGGACACCGGCGAAATCCTGGTGCAGCGTTCGCTGCCGATCGGCCCGGCCGATACCGGCACCGAGTTGGTCATGCGGGGCATGGATCTGATACCCGGCGCGCTGGACGAGGCGTTGACCGCTCTGGATTCCGGCACCGCGGTCTTTCGGCCGCAGAACAAGGCCGAACGGACGTACTTCCACAAGCGTTCGGAACGCGACAGCTTGATCGACTGGAGTTGGCCTGCCGAGGATCTCGAGCGGTTTGTGCGTGCACTGTCCGACCCCTACCCGCGAGCGTTCACCTTCTACCGCGGGGAGCGGATCGAAGTTCTGGAGGCGCGTGTTTCCGAGGCCCGTTACGGCGGCACGGCGGGCCGGGTGATGGTGCAGGAGGAAGGCGGCGTGGTGGCATGCGGGCCTGACGTGCGCCGGGGCCGCAACCGCGGCCTGCTGATCACGCGTGTCCGCTCGTCGGACGGAGTCGAATGCTCTGGGGAAAAATACTTTCGGCGTGGGGGCTACCTGGATAGCAACCCATAGTGCGGAGGTCAACCAAAAACTCTTGCGCGGCTAACTATTTCGGTTCCTCGTAAATGCTCAATTACGGTCAGCAACAGGACACGCTGGGTTCGTTGACCCCGGCGCAGCGTTCGATATGGGTTGCCCAAGAACTCCGACCCGAAGTCCCTTACAATTTCGCGGGTTATGTCGAGATCAACCACGATGTCGATGCCGAAAAGCTAATGGCCGCCTGCGAATCGGCGGCCACCCGGTTCGGCACACCATGTGCGCGGCTTACCCTAGACGCTAGCGAACCGGTCTTCGTGCTCGACCATTCGGTGCCGCAGACCCTGCAATGTGTCGATCTGCGTGCCGAGTCCGACGCGGTGGCCGCCGCCCGTAGCTGGATGGACGACGACTACCGTCGGCCCGTCGATGTGGTTCGGGACCGGCTCACCAACTTCGTGTTGCTGCGGATCACCGAAGCGCTGTCCTACTTCTACCTGCGCGTGCACCACGTCCTGTTCGACGGCTTCGGCGCCTACAGTTTTGTGCGGCACGTCGCGGAGGTCTACTCGGGTGCGGCGGCGCATACCGGCGAGGTTGATTTCTCGGAGTTCGCCCTGATCCGTGCCGCGGATGAGAAATATCAGCAGTCTTCACGCAGTCACGCCGATGCCGAGTACTGGCAGAGCGTCCTGCGCGGGTCCCCGGAAGTCATCGATCTGTCGGGACGGCAACGGTCGGTGGCGCCGCGCCACCCGCTGGTGCGTGAACTGGACTGCCCGCAGCACCAGGACGGGCAGGGCCAGTTCGACGTCGCACGGGTTGTCGCGGCCATGGCGGTGTTCATCGCGAAAACGACCGGGCAACAGAATGTCTCGCTGTCGTTGCCGGTCTCGGCACGGACGACCGCGGCACTCAAAAACTGCGCGGGCATGGTGTCGAACATGGTGCCCCTGGTCGTCGATGTCTCTGACGGCGACACGATCGGCGCGCTCACCGATCGGGTCGGCAAGGCCGTCGTTGGGGCGCTGCGGCATCAACAGTTTCGGCGCTTCCCGGACATCATCGGAAATCGTCTGGACACGAACCTCGAGTTCGGCCCGACGATCAACGTGCTCGACTTCGCGGCCCCGCTCTATTTTGGCCCTTCCAAAGCCATCTGCAACATATTGAGCAACTTCCCCATCCAAGACATCGCGGTCAACATCTATCCGCAGTGGGGTGACGGCGCGCCGCGGGTCCACTTCGCGTGGAATCCAGACCGGTATGCCGACGACGAGATCGCCGGGCACATCACCCGTCTGGAATCGCTCTTCGACCGTCTCCTGGTGGCTGATCCGTCCGTGATCGTCGGCGAGGTTCCGCTGCTTGATGACCACGCGCGGGCACGGTTGGACCTGCTCGGCAATCGGGCGGTGCTCGACCGGCCGGTGACCGGGGCGTCGATTCCGGAATTGTTTGCCGCACAGGTGGTTCGTACCCCCGAAGCGGTCGCGATCAGCTGTGCGGGTCGCACGATGACGTATGGCGAACTCGACGAGGCTTCTAATCGGCTGGCGCACTTGTTGATTGAGCTTGACGCGGAGCCGGGTCACTGCGTGGCCGTGCTGCTTCCGCGATCGGCGGAGGCGATCGTGGCGATTTTGGCCGTTCTGAAGTCGGGGGCGGCCTACCTGCCGATCGACTCCGCGGTGCCCGATTCGCGCATCGAGTTCATGCTCACCGACGCCGCGCCGATCGCGGCGATCAGCACCGCCGAGTTGGCCGGGCGTTTCGATGGCCATCGGCTGGTGGTGATCGAGGTCGACGATCCCGGCATCCGCACGCGATCCGGCGCGGCATTGCCGGCGCCGGCCGCCGACGACATCGCCCACATCGTGTACACCTCGGGCACCACGGGTGTACCCAAAGGCGTTGCGACCACGCATCACAACGTGACCCAGCTGCTGGGCCCGTTGCACGTCGGCCTGCCGTCGGGTCCGGGGCAGGTGTGGTCGCAGTGGTATTCGTATGCGTTCGACGCCTCGGTGGAAGAGATCTGGGGTGCGTTGTTGCACGGGTCTCGACTGCTGATCGTGCCCGAGTCGGTGGCGGCGGTCCCGGATGACTTCCAGGCCTTGCTGATTGACGAGCGGGTCACCGTGTTGCACCAGACGCCGTCGGCGGTGTCGGCGCTGACGCCCGAAGGCCTGGAGTCCGCCGCGCTGGTCGTGGCCGCCGAGCCGTGCGCGGTGGAGTTGGTGGATCGGTGGGCGCCGGGGCGGCTCATGACCAACGCCTATGGGCCGACCGAGACCACGCTGTGCGTAACGGTCAGTGTTCCCCTGCGCGCGGGGGACGGCGTGGTACCCATCGGGGTGCCGATCCCGGGTGCGGCGTTGTTCGTGCTCGACGCGCGGTTGCGGCCGGTGGCACCCGGGGTCGTCGGTGAGCTGTACGTGGCCGGCCTTGGCGTCGGGCTGGGCTATCTGCGCCGGGCGGGGTTGACGGCGTCGCGGTTTGTGGCCTGCCCGTTCGCATCTGGGCAGCGGATGTATCGCACCGGGGATCTGGTGTGCTGGGGTCCCGACGGGCAGTTGCGCTATGTCGGGCGGGCCGACGAGCAGGTCAAGGTCCGTGGGTATCGCATCGAGTTGGGTGAAATCCAGGCAGCGCTAAGCGGTTTGGACGGGGTTGAGGCCGCGGTCGTGGTGGTTCGCGAGGACCGGCCCGGCGACAAACGGCTGGTGGGCTATGTCACCGAGGTGGTTCGCGGATCGGTCGAAGTCGACGGCGCGCGTGCCCGATTGGCAACGCGATTGCCGGCCTACATGGTGCCGGCCGCGGTCGTGGTGGTGGCCGCCCTACCGTTGACGGTCAACGGCAAACTCGACACCCGGGCGCTGCCGGCACCGGAGTACCGCGACGCCGAGTACCGGGCACCGTCCAACGCCGTCGAGGAAATCCTGACCGCCATCTACGCCGAGGTCCTCGGCCTGGAACGCGTCGGAATCGACGACTCGTTCTTCGACCTCGGCGGCGACAGCATCCTGTCGATGCGGATCGTGGCCCGCGCGCGGGCCGCCGGAGTGCTGTGCCGCCCGCGCGACATATTCGTCGAACAAACCGTGGCCGGTCTGGCCCGCGTGGCCACGATCGCCACCGGCGAGGACGACGTGGCCGACGAGGGCGTCGGACCGGTCGTCTCGACGCCGATCATGCGCTGGCTGCACGGCGTGGACGGCCCGGTCGACCAGTTCAACCAGACGATGATCATCCAAGCCCCCACCGGCGTTACCGCTGCCGACTTCGGCGTCGTGCTGCAGGCCCTGCTGGACCGGCATGCCATGCTGCGCCTCTATGTCGACGACGACGGCGCCGGGGGTTGGTCACTGCAGGTGCCCGAGCCGGGCTCGGTGCGCGCCCAAGACTGCCTGCACATCGCGGAGGCGTTGTCCGACGCGACGTTGGTCAAGGCGCGGTCGCGGCTTAATCCGGCGGCCGGGGTGATGGTCAGCGCGCTGTGGATTACCTCGACCAGCCAGCTGGCGTTGATCATTCACCACCTCGCCACCGACGGGGTCTCGTGGCGAATTCTGTTGGAAGACCTCAATATTGCCTGGGTGCTGCACCGCAGCGGGCAGCCGGTCGTATTGCCGGCCGGCGGCACATCGTTTGCCCGTTGGTCATCGTTGCTCGATGCCTACGCGCGCCGCCCCGACATCGCGGAGCGCGCCGAGGTGTGGCGGACGGTCGCCGCGACCGCCGCGGCATTACCGGCGGTGCAGCCCGAGGTGGACACCTACGCCAACGCCGGGAGGCTGTCGCTGTCGCTGGATGGCGAGACCACCCGCGTGCTGCTCGGCGAGGTGCCCGGGGCGTTTCACGCTGGCGTGCAAGACATTCTGGTGATTGCCTTCGGCCTGGCGTGCGCGGAATTTCTGGGCACCGGCGGCGCGCCGATCGGCATCGATGTGGAAGGCCATGGGCGCCACGAGCTGGCGGACGCCCAGGTGGACGTGTCACGCACAGTGGGCTGGTTCACCGCCAAGTACCCGGTGGCGTTGAGCGTCGGTGGGCTGATCTGGACCCAGGTAACCGCCGGCGACGCCGCGCTCGCGGCGGTGATCAAAGACGCCAAAGAACAACTGCGCGCCTTGCCCGATGGCGTGACCTACGGATTGCTGCGTTATCTCAACGACGAGGTAGACCTGAGCGGGCCGGACCCGTCGATCGCGTTCAACTACCTCGGACGCCTCGGCGGTCTCGCCGAGTTGACCGCGGATTTGTGGCGGCCCAGCGTCGCCGCGCTGTCGGCCACCACCGCGGCGACGGCGGTGCCGATGCCGCTGAGCCACACCTTGACACTGAACGCCGGAACCCTCGACACCGAAGCCGGCCCGCACCTGCACGCCGACTGGACCTGGGCGCCTTCCGTGCTGGACCGCGACCAGGTAAACCGGTTGAGCCAGTTGTGGTTTGACGCCCTGACCGGTATCTGCGCGCTGGTGCGCAGCGGCGGGGGCGGGCTGACCCCGACGGACATCCTGCCCGCCCGGCTTACCCAGCAGCAGCTCGGCGAGCTCGAGCAGCAGCATCGCATCGCCGACATGCTCCCGTTGACCCCGCTGCAGCAGGGGCTGTTCTTCCACGCGACCATCGCGCAGAGCAGCGGTGTCGATCCGTATGCGCCACAACTGAACATCAGCATGACCGGGCGGGTGGACCAGGTCCGGCTGTGCGAGGCGGTGCACACCGTCGTCGCCCGCCATCCCAACCTGGCAGCACGCTTCTGCCCGCAGTTCGACCCGCCGGTGCAAATCATTCCCGCCGACCCCGCGCCCGTATGGCAATACCTCGAGCTCAACAGCGGCGACGTCGAGGAGCAGGTGCAGCGGTTGTGCGCCGACGAACGCATCGCGGTCTGCGACCTGGCCAATCCGCCGGTGTTTCGGGCGGCGTTAATCCGCACAGCGCCGAACCAATATCGGTTCGTGCTCACCAACCACCACATCGTGCTCGACGGCTGGTCGCTACCGATTGTGCTGCAGGAGATCTTCGCAAGCTACAGCGGTCAGCGACTGCCCGCACCGGTGCCGTTCCGCAGGTTCGTCAGCTGGCTGGACGATCGAGACACCGCTGCCGCCGAGGCGGCCTGGCGCGAGGCGCTCGCCGGCTTTGACACCCCCACGCTGGTCGGCTCGCAGCATGCGCAGGGGCGGCGCGGCCACACATCCTTTAGTCTGTCGAAGCAGACCACCCAGGCGTTGGCCCAACTCGCCCGCGCACGCCACACCACCGTCAACACCGTTTTGCAGGCCGGCTGGGCGCAGCTGCTGATGTGGCTGACCGGCCAGCACGATGTGGCCTTCGGCGCGACGGTCTCGGGTCGCCCCACCGATGTGCCCGGTGCGGAATCGATTGTGGGACTGCTGATCAACACAGTGCCGGTGCGGGCCCGCGTCACGGCGTCGACCACCACCGCCGAGCTGCTCGGCCAACTGCACACCGCCCACAACCACACGCTGGAACATCAGCACGTGGCGCTGGCCGATATCCACCGCATCACCGGTCACGACCAGCTGTTCGACACCTTGTTCGTCTACGAGAACTACCCGATCGACGCCAGCGCATCGGCGGGGCCCGGCGAGCTGACCGTCACGCGATTCACCAGCAATGAATCCACTCACTACCCACTGACCTTGCAAGCCGCGCCGGGCGTCGAAATGGCATTGCGCGTCGAATACGACGTCGATCTTTTCGACGCCGAAAGTGTTGCCGCACTGATCGATAGGTTGCAGCGGTTGTTAGCGGCGATGGTGGGCGATCCGTCGCGACGGTTATCGTCCGTAGATCTGCTCGATACGGCCGAGCGAGACCGGCTGGATGTGCTGGGTAACCGGGCGGTGTTGAGCCGGCCGGTGACCGGGGCGTCGATTCCGGAATTGTTTGCCGCACAGGTGCTTCGCACGCCCGACGCGGTGGCGATCAGCTGTGCCGGTCACACGATGACCTATCGGGAGCTTGACGAGGCATCTAATCGGTTGGCGCACTTGCTGGTTGGGCGGGGTGCGGGTCCGGGTGAGTGTGTGGCGGTGCTGTTTTCGCGCTCGGCCGAGGCGATCGTGGCGATCTTAGCCGTCCTGAAGTCGGGGGCGGCCTACCTGCCGATGGACCCGGCGGTGCCGGATGCGCGCATCGAATTCGTGCTGGCCGACGCGGCGCCGATCGCGGCGGTGACCACCGCGGAGCTGGCCGATCGGTTTCATGCGTCCGGTATTCCGGTCGTCGACGTCGACGATCCCACGCTGAAGGCCCAGCCGTGCACCGCGTTACCGGCACCGACTCCCGACGACATCGCCCACATCGTGTACACCTCGGGAACCACGGGTGTCCCGAAGGGCGTGCTCACCAGTCATCACAATGTGACTCAGTTGTTAGGCCCGTTGCATGTCGGCCTGCCATCGGGTCCGGGGCAGGTGTGGTCGCAGTGGTACTCCTATGCGTTCGACGCCTCGGTGGAAGAGATTTGGGGTGCGCTGTTGCACGGCTCGCGGCTCCTGATCATCCCCGAGTCGGTGGCCGCCTTCCCAGAAGACTTCCAGGCCTTGCTGATTGACGAGCAAGTCACCGTGTTGCATCAGACGCCATCGGCGGTGTCGGCGCTGTCGCCCGAAGGTTTGGAGTCGGCAGCCCTGGTGGTTGCCGCTGAGGCCTGCTCGGCGGAGTTGGTGGATCGGTGGGCGCCGGGGCGGGTAATGACCAACGCCTACGGGCCGACCGAGACGACACTGTGCGTGACCGTCAGTGCGCCGCTGACTGCTGGGTCGGGGACACCGCCGATTGGTGCGCCGGTGCCCGGGGCGGCGTTGTTCGTGCTGGACGGATGGTTGCGCCGGGTAGCCCCGGGCGTGGTCGGTGAATTGTATGTGGCCGGATATGGTTTGGGTGCTGGATATCTTGGTCGGGGCGGGTTGACGGCGTCACGATTTGTGGCCTGTCCGTTCGGCGGCGCACTAGGACAACGTATGTATCGCACCGGGGACCTGGTGCGCTGGGGCGCTGACGGGCAGTTGCAGTATTTGGGGCGCGCCGACGAGCAGGTCAAGATCCGTGGGTACCGCATCGAGCTAGGCGAAATCCAGTCAGCGCTAAGCGATTTGGATGGCATCGAGGCCGCGGTCGTGATCGCTCGTGAAGACCGTCCCGGCGCCAAACGATTGGTCGGATACGTCACCGGGGCAGTCGATGTCGCTGGTGTGCGTGCTCGGTTGGCCAAGCGATTGCCGGCCTACATGGTCCCGGCCGCCATCGTAGTCCTCGACGCGCTGCCGTTGACGGTCAACGGAAAACTCGACACCAGCGCCTTGCCCGAGCCGCAATACCACCACACCGACTACCGCGCCCCGAGCAACGCGGTCGAGGAAACCCTGGCCGGCATCTACGCCCAGACCCTTGGCGTCGAGCGGGTCGGGGTCGACGACTCGTTCTTCGACCTTGGCGGAGACAGCATCTCGGCCATGCGTTTGATCGCCGCGATCAACAAGGCCCTCGACTCTGACCTCACCGTCCGCATCCTGTTCGACGCGCCATCGGTCAGCGCCTTGAGTCAACAGCTGGACCGCCACACTGTCGATCCGCGCTTTGTGGCCGTGCACGGTGCCCATGCGGACCAGATCCACGCCGCGGATTTGACCCTGGACAAATTCCTTGACGCTGCAGCGCTTTCAGCGGCCGGAGCGCTGCGGGGCCCGAGCACGCAGGTGCACACGGTGCTGTTGACCGGCGCGACGGGCTTCCTCGGGCGTTATCTGGTGCTGCAATGGCTCGAGCAGCTGGAACTGGTCGACGGCACGCTGATCTGTCTGGTGCGGGGCAAGTCCGATGCGGATGCGCTGCGACGCCTCGAGAAGATCTTCGACAGCGGGGATCCGCGGCTGCTGGCGCACTTTCAGGAACTGGCCGCCGGTCATCTGCGGGTCATCGCCGGGGACAAGGCCCACGCCAACCTGGGCCTCGACGAGCAGACGTGGCAGGATCTGGCCGAAACCGTTGACCTGATTGTCGATTCGGCCGCTTTGGTCAACGGTGTGCTGCCCTACAGCGAGCTGTTCGGACCCAATGTCGGTGGCACCGCCGAGCTGATCCGACTGGCGCTGACCACCAAATTCAAGCCCTACACCTATGTGTCGACGGCCAACGTCGGCGACCCGATTGAGCGGTCGGCCTTCACCGAGGACGCCGATATCCGGGTCATCAACCCGACACGGATGAACGACGGCAGTTCTGTCAACGGCTACGCCAACAGCAAGTGGGCCGGTGAGGTACTGCTGCGCGAGGCCCATGAACAGTTCGGGCTGCCGGTGCTGGTGTTCCGCAGCGGCATGATCCTGGCCGACACCAGCTACCTGGGCCAGCTCAACGTCTCGGACTTGGTCACGCGGATGGTGCTGAGCCTGGTGGCCACCGGCGTCGCGCCCGGTTCGTTCTACCAGCGCGACGCCAGCGGCAACCGGCAACGGGCGCACTACGACGGGCTGCCCGTCGGATTCGTGGCCGAGGCGATCGCCGTGCTGGGCGCCCAAACCGTCGACGGGTTCGAGACCTATCACGTGATGAACCCGCACGACGACGGCATCGGGCTCGACGAATACGTGGACTGGCTGATCGAAGCCGGCTACCCCATCGAGCGCATCGACGATTTCGACGAATGGTTGCGGCGGTTCGAGGCCGGCCTGCGTGGCCTGCCCGATCGGCAGCGACACAACAGCGTGCTGCAGTTACTGCACTCGGCCGGCCCCCAATATGTGCGGCCCGCAACGCCGATGCGCGGCGGGTCAGCGTCGACCGACCGGTTCCGTGCCGCGGTGCAGGAAGCCAAAATCGGGCCCGACAATGACATCCCCCACGTGTCGGCGCCGATCATCGTCAAATACGTCACCGACCTGCAATTGCTCGGACTCCTCTAGCCTTTCGATAACGGTCCTTTCGCCGGCCGCAACGTCGTACGCTCGTTGTGATGCTGGCAAAGTCCGAGATCCGGTTTCTCCGCGTTGGCGACCGCCGCGTGGCGTTCGACGTACGCGGGGACGGTCCACCACTTGTCGCTCCGGCGTGGTGGGTGAGCCACCTCGAACTTGACTGGGAGAGTGCCGGCTTCCGGCGATTCTGGGAAGGTGTTGCCGGCGGATACACCCTGATCCGCTACGACCGGCTCGGCGTCGGCATGTCGGACCGCACGGTGCAAGATTCGGACCTAACCCTGGACGGGGAAGTGGCGATGCTGCGCGCGCTTCTCGACGAGCTCGGGTACGAGCGCGTATCGCTGTTGGGTGGATCTTGCGGGAGCTGCACCGCAATCGCTTTTGCCGCAACGTATCCCGAGCGTGTCGAACGGCTGGTGTTGTACGGCTCGTACGCCGATGGCTCGGCCATCACCGCACCGGAAGTGGGCGACGCGATCATCGCGGCGGTCCGCGCGCATTGGGGGCTCGGCTCCCGTCTGCTCAGCAACATGTTCCTGGGTGCCGCCGAATCTGCCGAGCACGAACGCTTTGCGGGGTTGCAGCGCGCAGCAGCGACCCCCGAGGCGGCCGCGGCGCTGTTGGGGCTCGTCTATCGCCTCGACGTGCGGGCGTACCTTCCGAAGGTCTGCTCGCCGACGCTGGTCGTGCATCGTCGCGACGACCGCGCCGTGCCGCACCGGCTCGGGCGTGAGGTCGCGGCCGCGATCCCGGGCGCTGCCCTGATCTCGCTGCCCGGCACCGCCCACTTCCCGTGGCACGGTGACGTGGATTCCGTCGCGCGCGCCTGCCGCGAGGCGCTGGGGCCGTCGCTGCCGCCGCCGCAGCACGCGAGCGAGCCGGAGCCGGTCCTGCTCTCCGCCCGGGAACGCGAGATTCTCGGCTGCCTCGCGCGCGGTCTCAACGATCGCGAGATTGCCGAGCATCTCGTGCTGAGCCCGCACACGGTGCACCGCCACGTCGCCAACATCCGCCGCAAGCTGGGTCGCACGTCGCGCACGGCCGCGGTTGCCGAGGCTGCGCGCCTCGGACTTCTCTGACCTAGCCGAAACGGGCCATCGGCGAAAGATGGCCGCGTTGGGCGATGCGCGCACCCCGTGGCCGTAGCTACTTTTGCGCCATGACTGAGACCACGATCGAACTAGAAGTGCGCCCGCCGTCGGCGGCATGGCTGCGGATCATGGCGTTGGTGTACGACCCGTTCGTGTGGCTCGGCGAGCTGGCGGGCATGCGCCGCCGGCGGCGCGCGCTGGTGAGCGGCGCGCGGGGCCGCGTCGTCGAGATCGGTGCGGGGACGGGGCTGAACATCGCGCACTATCCCGACGGCATCGATGATCTCGTGCTGATGGAGCCCGAACCGGCCATGCGCCGAAAGCTCGCCCGTCGCCTGCAGCGGCATGCCCGTCCGGCGCGGATCGTCAATGCGCCCGCGGAGTGCTTACCGCTTACCGATGAGTCCGTGGACACCGTCGTCTCCACACTCGTCCTGTGCACCGTCGAGGATCCTGAACGCGCGTTGCGCGAAATCGCTCGCGTGTTGCGCCCCGGTGGGCAGTTGCTGTTCGTCGAACACGTGCGGGCGAATTCACGGTTGCTTGCGGCGTGGCAGGACTACCTGTTCCGCCCCTGGCGCGCCTTCGCCGGCGGGTGCTGCTGCAACCGGCCGACCGGGGAGTTGATGCGCGCCTGCGGATTTGCTGTCACGGCCGACGATGCCGTGTGGCGCGGAATGCCGCGTATCGTCCATCCCCTCTTGATGGGGCGGGCCACGCGTTAGTCTCTTTTGACTACAAGCGTTTTCACAGCTTTTCCTTGACTTCGCCGCTGAGCTGACTGGCTAGCATCGGGTTGACTTGCCGAGAACGGTCGGCAGTAGCTCCACAAAGCATCGCCAAGACGCTGTCGGATGTTTCTGTCTTGCTTAACAATTGGTCACAGACAGGAAACCAACGAGCGTTCTGATGCGTGGGGAGCCCGCTGTGAGAAGAGGACAATGGAGTCTGCTGGAGTACTGTCGCGCGATCGAATCGTTGCCAGCCCAGGATGGAGTAGATGGCTCGTTCCACCGGCCGCGCTCTCGATACACCTAGCGATCGGCAGCGTTTACTCTTGGAGCGTTTTCAAGCTCCCATTGCATGAAACACTAAGAGCATCAGGGCTGTTGAGTGCCATCCCGTTCACGTTGGGCATTGTGATGCTGGGCGTGTCGGCGGCCGTTTTCGGCACGACGGTCGAAAGGCGAGGCCCCCGTTGGGCGATGTTCGTGGCGACCGCATGCTTTTGCGGCGGTTTGCTCGTCTCGGCGGTGGCCGCCGAGATCGGCCAGATGTGGCTGATCATCCTCGGCTACGGCGTCATCGGTGGGATCGGCCTCGGAATCGGTTACATCTCACCGGTTTCCACCCTGATGAAATGGTTTCCCGACCGGCCGGGCATGGCAACCGGCTTCGCCATCATGGGGTTCGGCGGTGGTGCGCTGATCGCCTCGCCCTGGTCGTCGCAGTTGATGAAGTGGTTCGGCACCGATCGGCACGGGCTGGCCGCGACGTTCTTGGTCATGGGCGTGGTGTATGCCGCCTTCATGTCGGTGGGAGTCCTTCTGGTGCGTGTGCCACCGCACGAGTGGGAACCGCCCATCGTCAGAGTGGCCGCGTCGAAGATGCCGCATGCCGCGGGGCCGGATCGCACCGCCAATGAGGCGATCAAGACGCCCCAGTTCTGGCTGCTATGGATTGTGTTGTGCTTCAACGTCACTGCGGGGATAGGCATCCTGGAGCGGGCGGCACCCATCTACCGGGATTACTTTCCCCATGCGGCTTCACCCGCGGCGTTGACCGCGGCCGCGGCGGGATTCGTCGCGATGCTGTCGTTGGCGAATTCGTTGGGACGCATCCTCTGGTCCACGGCTTCGGACGCCGCCGGCCGCAAGAACATGTACCGGCTCTATCTGGGTCTCGGGGCGGTGCTCTACGTGGTCCTGATCGTCGCGCAAAACGCGAGCAAGCCGCTGTTCCTGGTGGTGTGCATCCTGCTGTTGTCGTTTTACGGCGCGGGTTTCGCGACGGTGCCGGCCTACCTGCGTGACCTGTTCGGCTATCTCGAGGTCGGGGCGATCCACGGCAGGCTGCTGACCGCGTGGTCGACCGCGGGCGTGCTCGGACCGGTGATCGTCAATGCGATTGCCGACAATCGCATTGCCGCTCATGTGGTGGGCCCCGAGCGTTACCGATGGTCGTTCACGATCATGGTGATTCTGTTGCTGATCGGTGTGGTCTGCAACGAGCTGATTCGTATTCCACGGCCGCCCAGCTTCGCTGTGGCAGGGGTGGATACACGAAAGCGGGCCAGCGCGACTTCCGGGGAGGGCGGACGATGACCGACCGATCGATCGAGGCGACATCGGCACCGCCCAAGCTGCTGGGTGTGGTCAGCTGGTTGTGGGTGGGAGTGCCGTTCGGCTATGGCGTCTACGAGCTGGTCGTCAAGATCCCCGCATTGTTCACCAACTAGCGGGAATAGCCGGCCCTGGCTGGTGTGTTTTACTCGGCCATGACTGCTTTCAACATCCCCCAGCGTGAAGAGTTCCTCGCCGCATTGCATGTCGGTGTGTTGTCCGTCGCCGCCGAAGACGGTCGTCCGCCGGCCAGTGTCCCGATTTGGTACGACTACGTTCCTGGCGGAAACGTCCGGGTCAACACCGGCGCGTCATCTCGTAAGGCCAAGCTCATCGAGCGGGCCGGCGTAGTGACGCTGGTCGTGCAGCGCGAGGAGCCGCCATACCAATATGTGGTCGTCGAGGGCACCGTGGTCGAGACCGCCAAGCCGACCCCGCTCGACGTCCGCGAGGAGATCGCGATCCGCTACCTCGGCGAGGAGGGCGGGCGTGCATTCGTTAGCAGCCTTGCGGGGCAGGAAAGCGTGCTCTTCACCATCCGGCCCGACCGCTGGATCACCGCCGATTTCTCCGGTGGACTCTAGAAGCGCAATTTGTTTGGTGGGCCTTTGTGAGGGTATTCGGTAACAACTTCTCACGAAGAAAGGACCTAAACATGTTGCACTCGGTCATTCTGGCTAGTTCGGATCCCGTTGCGGCAGGTTTCATTCTGCGGGGAATCAAGGGAATCTTCGTCTTCATCGGCAGCGTGATCGCCGCAATCGTCTGTGGTCTCATCGCCGCGATGAAGGGCCGTAATCCGTTGGGGTGGGGAATTCTTGGGCTATTCTTCTCGATCCTCACCTTGATCGTCGTCATCGTCATTCCGAGCAAGAAGTCATAGCAAATCCCGTTTTGCCCTTGACGATTCCTATCGAATCGCCGGGTCTACGCGCTCGTGCGCGGTGAGCAGTAAGTGGTCAAAGTCCGATTGTGAACTGACGCGCGGACCGAGGCTGCGGAAGTCTTCGCAAATCTGTTCTGCCAGCAGTCGCAGCTTGATATTGGCGTCCTGAGACAGCCATTTGAGCAAGTCGAAAGCCGGACCGTCGCCAAGGCCATAGATCAGCATCAACATCCCTTTGGCCTGCTCGATACTGGCGCGCTGCTCGGTAATCTCGGCCAGCTTCGCCGTGACGAGGTCTTCGCGCGCTTGGTCGGGCAATGGAGAGTCGTCGACGTAGAACCCGTGCGTTCCGATCACGGCGCCCCGGTCGTCGTGGAGCTGGTCGCCGACGACTACGACGTGGCGCACCTGTCCGCCGGTGTCGATGATCCGATGGCGGGTGCTGAACGCCTGATGGGTGTTGAGGATCTGATCGATGGTGGCCGCGACCTGCCCACGGTCGTCCGGGTGTTTGTGTGACAGCACCAGTTTGGTGGTCGGGTTAACGCTGCCGGGCTCATATCCGTGCAACCGTTGTACTTGCTCGGACCACTCCCAGCGCTGGTCGGCAAAGTAGAACCGGAACCAGCCGGCTCGGTGCGGCGCACCGCCGGCGAGGGCTTGTTCGACGTCGGCCGACTGGCCGTTGAGGTCCCAACTCATCGCGACTTCGTCTCCTCGGGTTCAGATCACCGGACGACCGGCGCCCGTCGCGAGTGCCGCATCGAAACCGGATGGCTACCAGCGGATGCGACGACCCGGAAGGGACGGCGTCGGTCGTTATGGCGCTGACTGTTCAACGCCGAGGACGGCTTCAAATCATTTCATAACAGTCGCCGCAGTTCTGTGACCGGCGGCGGGCGGCGGTCGCCGCGACCTTTCGGTATTCGATGGCAACCGCCGCCTGCGCCCGTCGTTCGATCAGGCGTCGATTACCTCCCGTGCTCCTACGTTGTCGTGGACTGCCGTGCGTCCGTCGCCGCGGCCGATCGTTATCTTGCGCGGCTTGGCTCTTTCGGCGACCGGGATGCGAAGGCGCAGAACCCCTTCGGTGTAGGAGGCCTCGATTTTCTCGGTGTCGAGGTTTTCGCCCAGCACTAGCTGCCTACTGAACACCCCGCGCGGGCGTTCGGTGGCCAACATTTCCCGGTTGGGGTCGAGGGCCGGCCGCTCGGCGCGCACGGTCACCACATTGCGTTCGATGTCGATGTCCAGCGAGTCCGCGTTGATGCCGGGCAGGTCGAATTCGACCACGAATTCTTCGCCCTCGCGCCACGCATCCATCGGCATCACGGCCGGGCGGGCGGCCGTGCCCAGTACTTGCTGTGCGAAACGGTCCAGTTCACGGAACGGGTCGGTACGCATCAGCATTGCAGTCATCTCTGTCTCCAATCTGTTGCTGTGGGCCAGCATCTATCTATGCCTTACGGCATAGGTTTTATATAACACCATCGACGGATCAGTGCAAGTGTGATAAACAGTTTTTCTGTGCGAGCAATCGAGGAGGTGCTCCATGGCTGATCCTCCAGACGTCACCGGTGCGCCGGCGTCCGACCATGGTGTGTACGGCATCTCGGTCGCCGCCGAGCTTTCCGGCGTCGCGGTGCAGTCGCTACGCCTCTATGAGCGCTACGGCCTCCTCACGCCCTCTCGAAGCGAGGGCGGGACGCGGCGCTACAGTGCTGACGATTTGGCCCGGCTGCGGCGCATCAGCGCGCTGGTTGATGCCGGGATCAACCTGGCCGGTATCGCGCGCATTCTCAATCTCGAAGATGACAACGCCTCGCTCTCCGAGGCAAATAGCGATCTGCGCTCTAACAACCGCACTTTGCGCAACGCCGCGAAGACTGCCAGATCCGAAAGAGAACCGGGGGCCGAGGCCGCGACCTGACCGGTGTCCAGCTCACCGCTCGACGTTGAAGAACGAGTCGCCGTCTTCCGGGGTCCCGTCGATCTGACCCTTCTCCCGGCCGTGCACAGACGGGTCGATGCGGTCTAGATCGTCATCGCTGAGAACCTCGAGCGCCCCGCCTGCGTCCGAGTCGTGTGCCTGTCTGGACGGCTCATCATCGCGCGGGCTCTCCGATGTCTCCGCCGCTAATTTTTGGTCGAGTGATTGATGATCACTGGCCTCGATCCACTCGTCGGGGGGATCGACCACCTCGTCACCGTCGTCGTTGCGTACCTCGTCGGAGTCCAGGCTTTCCGCTGGCTCCAGCATCTCTTCGCCGTTTTCGCTTTCCACGATGGCCGACTGCCCGACACGGCGCGAGATTAAACAGCGCTGAGGGCTGCGCCACAGAAGTGCGCTCCCAGGGTCGACTTACCTAATTGGTAATCCGAGGCTTTCGAACGGTGGTGCGACGAAAAATCGGCTAGGTGCCTGGCGTGTGGCACGCGAATCAGCAGTGTGCACAGAAACTTTCGAGCATGACATAGGTATCGACACCGCGCAGATGCTCATTGACAGCGAGCATCCGCTGAAAGAATCGCGAAAATCGAGCTTTGACCTGCAGTAGCGCGCTGTGGGTTGGTAAACATATTGTCCGCCATAGTCTTTCGTGCGGTCCGGCGGGCGCGCTGTCGCGCGGGCAGGCGGGCTCGCGGTTTGGCCACCGCATCAGCCGGGTATCAAGTGCGCCATGACCAGAGCAGACGTGGCCAGGGCAGACGCGCCTGCTCCGACGCCCACCGGTGAACTGTGGCCGGGCAAGGCATACCCGCTGGGCGCCACATACGATGGCGCCGGTACCAACTTCACCCTGTTCAGCGAGGTGGCCGAGCGGGTGGAGCTGTGCCTGTTCGACGCCGATGGTGCCGAGACGCGGATCACCCTCCCCGAGGTCGACTACTACGTCTGGCACGGTTACATACCGGCCATCGAACCCGGTCAACGCTACGGGTACCGGGTCTACGGCCCGTACGAATCGGCCGAGGGGTTGCGCTGCAACCCGAACAAGCTGCTGCTGGACCCGTATTCGAAGGCCATCGACGGCACCTTCGACTGGAACCAGTCGCTGTTCAGCTACAACTTCGGCGAGCCCGACAGCCGCAACGACGACGACTCTGCGACCAGCATGCCCAAGTCGGTGGTGATCAACCCGTACTTCGACTGGGGCAACGACCGCCCGCCGGGTCACGAGTATGCCGACACGGTCATCTACGAGGCGCACGTCAAGGGTCTGACGCAGACACATCCGGACATCCCCGAGCAGATGCGCGGCACCTACGGGGCCGTGGCGCACCCGGTGATCATCGACCACCTCAAGAGCCTGGGTGTCACCGCGATCGAGCTGATGCCGGTGCACCACTTCGCCAACGACTCCACCTTGATCGAGCGGGGCCTGTCGAATTACTGGGGCTACAACACAATTGGATTTTTTGCGCCCGACTTCAAGTACACCAGCGCGGCGTCGCCGGGCGGGCAGGTGCAGGAGTTCAAGGCGATGGTGCGCGCCCTGCACGAAGCGGATATCGAGGTGATTCTCGATGTCGTCTACAACCACACCGCCGAGGGCAACCACCTGGGACCCACGCTGTCGATGCGCGGCATCGACAACGCCGCGTACTACCGCCTGGTCGATGACGACAAGCAGTACTACATGGACTACACCGGCACGGGAAACAGCCTCAACGTCGGGCATCCGCACTCGCTGCAACTGATCATGGACTCGCTGCGCTATTGGGTGACCGAAATGCATGTCGACGGTTTCCGGTTCGACTTGGCCTCGACGCTGGCCCGCGAGTTCTACGACGTCGACAGGCTGTCGACGTTCTTCGAGCTCGTGCAACAGGATCCGACCGTCAGCCAGGTCAAATTGATCGCCGAACCGTGGGACGTCGGGCCGGGGGGCTACCAGGTCGGCAACTTCCCGCCGCAGTGGACGGAGTGGAACGGAAAGTACCGCGACACCGTGCGCGATTTCTGGCGTGGCGAGCCGGCCACGCTCGACGAGTTCGCCTACCGGCTGTCCGGATCGGCCGACCTCTACGAGCACACCGGACGCCGGCCGGTGGCCTCGATCAATTTCGTCATCGCCCACGACGGGTTCACCCTGCGTGATCTGGTCTCCTACAACGAGAAGCACAACGAGGCCAACGGCGAGGACAACAACGACGGCGAGAGCCATAACCGGTCGTGGAACTGCGGCGCCGAGGGGCCGACCGACGATCCCGAGATCAACGAACTGCGTGCCCGCCAGGAGCGCAACTTCCTCACCACGCTGCTGCTGTCGCAGGGCGTGCCGATGATCTGCCACGGCGACGAGCTCGGCCGCACCCAGAGCGGCAATAACAACGGCTACTGCCAGGACAGCGAGCTGACCTGGATCGATTGGGCCAACGCCGACACCGGTCTGCTGGAGTTCACCCGCACCGTGTCGGCGCTGCGAGCCAAGCATCCGGTGTTCCGCAGGCGGCGATTCTTTTCGGGCAAGCCGGTGGGCCGCCGCGGCCAGGACGGACTGCCCGACATCGCCTGGTTCGCCCTGGATGGGGACGAGATGACCGACGAGGACTGGGGCGCGAGCTTCGCCAAGTCCGTCGCGGTATTCCTCAACGGGCACGGCATTCCCGGCCGTGACGCCCGGGGGCAGCGGGTGCTCGACGACTCCTTCCTGCTCTGTTTCAATGCTCACTACGAGCCGCTCGAATTCACCCTTCCCCCAAAAGAATTCGGCGCCGCGTGGAACCTCGTGGTGTACACCGGACCCGAGGAGACGACGCCCGCGGACGAACTGCCCGGCGGTGGCACGCTCACCGTGGAACCGCACACCGCCGTGGTGCTACAGGCTCTTCCCGATAGCGAGACGCGGTAGTCCACCGGCATCGCCGACAGCAGCGCGTCACCCATTGTCGGGGCCGTTACGTTCTTCCTGAGCCAGCGCGAGCAACGTCTGCTGATAGAGAAGGAAGCGGTCAGCAACCTGCGCGCTGACGCCGAGATGCGTTATCGGATCCTTGCCGACAACGCCGTGGACGTGATCGTGCACCTGCGCGGGCGGGAGGTTGCTTGGGTCTCGCCGTCGGTCGTGGGCGCGCTAGGCGGGCCGCCCCAACAGTGGCTCGGCTCGGGCTTCAACAACCGCATTCATCCCGACGACCTCGAGACAGTCGTCACCGCGCTGCAGAGTATTGCCGACGGCGATTCGGTCATCCAGCGGTTTCGGGTCCGCTCCGTCGACTCCGGGTACCGCTGGGTGGACGGCCACGCGAAACTCTATGTCGACGCTGAGGGCAATGCCGACGGGCTGATCGCGGCGCTGCGCCTCGCCGATGATCAGGTCGAGACCGAGCAGCGACTCGAGCGCTTAGCCCGTTTCGACATCCTCACCGGGCTGGCCAACCGGGCCGAGACCATGGTGCGCCTCGAATCTGAGCTACAGGAACCGCGACCCGCCGGGACATACGTCGGCATCCTGTTCTGCGACGTCGACCACTTCAAGGACATCAACGACACGTGGGGACACGGCATCGGCGACGTCGTGCTGGCGACTTTGGCGGCCCGGATCCACGAATGCGTCCGATCGGGGGACACGGTCGGGCGGACGGGAGGCGACGAAATACTCGTGCTGCTGCCCGGCGTCCACGGCGTCGACGGGGTCGCCGAGATCGCCGACACGATTCGCCGCCACGCTGCCGAACCCATCCACGTGGCGGGAAACGCGATCTACGCGACTCTGAGCATCGGTTCCACCATTGCCCTCCCCGGTGAGCCGGTTTCCTCGGTCACGGCCCGGGCGGACGCGGCGATGTATCAGGAGAAATCCGCCGACCAGAACGGCCTCACCCGATTTTCGGCGCAGCGATCGCTGCGCCGGACGCGCCGCGCTTGACCGCGATTCACTTCTCAAGGCACGCACCATGTTTGGCGCCGCATGCAGCCGAAAATCCGCCCTTCAGTCACATGCTCCGCACTTGATGGATACGCTGTGCCTGCAGCGGGCTCGTTACAGGAGAGGGCAAATATGTCAAGGACAGTGGTGGTTGGCGCATCGAGTGGCCTCGGGCGCTGCATTGGAATCGGGCTTGCCCAGCGCGGCGATCAGGTGGCGCTGCTGGCGCGCCGGCGCGAGCGCCTCGAGACCGCCGCGAAGGAGGCCGGGCCCGGCGCGGTCGCCGTCGAGTGCGATATCACCGACGAGGCCTCGTGTCGGTCAGCCATCGAGAAGACCGTTGACGCGCTCGGCGGCATCGACAACGTGGTGTTCACGCCCGCGATCAGCCCGCTGGTCCGCTTGGTCGACACCGATGCCGCAACCTGGCGCCGCATCTTCGACACCAATGTGATCGGGGCGTCGCTGGTGACGTCGGCAGCGATACCGCACTTGACCGCGTCCGCGGGCAAGGCGGTCTACCTGTCCTCCGACGCCGGTCCCTACGGGCCGTCCTGGCAGGGTCTGGGCGCCTACGGCGTCAGCAAGGCCGCGCTCGAGCGACTGGTCGACGCGTGGCGTGCCGAACACCCCGACGTCGGCTTCACCAACCTCATCGTGGGGGAGTGCGCCGGCGGCGAGGGCGAGGCCGCGACGGGGATGAACGCCGGTTGGGATATGGAACTGGCCATGCGGGCCGTCCCGGTGTGGGTGTCGGATCGCTGCATGCCCGGCAAGCTGATGCCCATCGAGGACCTGATCGGAGTCGTGCACACGATCCTGAGCACCAACTCATCGACCTCGATGCCGATCGTCATCGCCAGGGGCGCCCCCGCCGGCACCCCGGCACTAGCCCCCGCGTCAGCGACGCCCTAGCTTCTCCCGCGCCAGGTCCGTCAGGAAGCGAACCGGCGAGACCGGCTCAAACGCCAGCGCCGCCTCGGTGAGTGCGTCACGCGATGCGATGGGCAGCTCGATGTCGCCCGCGGCCACGTTGAACTCGAGCTGTTCGACGCTGGACGCGCCGGGAATGGCGACCACGCCCGGGTAGCTGATCAGCCACGCCAGCGCCACCTGTGCCGGCTTGGCGTCGACTTCCTTCGCGACGTCGCGCAACAGCTGCAGCAACGGCTCGAGGCGGCGCAGGTTTTCGGTACCGAACAGTGAATTGATCGCGCGGACGCCTCCGGGACGGTTGTCCACGCCATATTTGCCGCCCAGCAGTCCCTGCTCCAACGGGCTGTACGCGATCACGACCCGATTCTCTTGTTCGGCGAACGGCACCAACTTCTTGAGCGCCTTCGGAAACGCGAGCGAGAAATGGACCTGATTGCTGATGACGGGACGCCCGAGCGCGGCATCGGCTTTTTTCCACCGCTCCAGCGAATAGTTCGAGACGCCGGCCGCGCCGATGTCGCCGCTGTCGAGGAGGTCGCGCATGCCCGGCATGATCACCGAATCGGGAACCAGCGGGTTGGCCTGGTGGATCTGGTAGAGCGGGATCCGGTCGAGCTGCAGCCGCCGCGCACTGGCCCGTTCGCGCTGCTTGATCACCGCGGGGAAGGGTGCGACCGGCATGATCTTGCTGGCCACCGCAACCTCGGCACGCTCGTCGCCGAGCGCCTCGCCGAGGATTCGCTCGCTTTTGCCCAGCCCGTAAACCTCGGCGGTATCGAAGAGCGTCACGCCCGTCGCGCGAGCGCGCTGCACGATGTCACGGGCGGCACCGGCGGCGTACTCGTCGCCGTAACCCCATTCGCGTGAGCCGAATTGCCAGGTGCCCAACCCGATCCGGCTGACCTGTCCCACTCCGTCGACCTCGAGATATTTCATGGTGCTCACCGTACTGGGCCGGGTGAGCACGCGCGGGGGTCAGGCGGGGATCTTGTTGAGGATGTAGTTGGCGATGCTCACGGCCATCTGCCGGGGGCCGCTGGCATCGGTCGTGCCGAGGCTGACGACGAACAGGTCGACGACAATGTTGGCTTTGGCCGCCGCCGCCCGCACGAATCGCACCTTCAAGCCCTTGGGCTCCAAATCCATCGTGGTGATGCCGTTGCCGGCGTCGGCGGGAGGACTGAGCGACAGCGTGTAGGTGGGCCCGCCCCGGGCGGTCAGTGTCACGGGCGACCCGCCGCATTGGCGCCAATCGTCGACCAGCTTCGTGACTTGTGATTGGGCGGTGGGCGCATCCCGAAACGCGATGACCACCTCGCTGATCTGGATCGACTTCAGCAAGGTTTGTGTGTCGGAGAATGATTCCCCGCGGTAGCGCTGGATGGCGTCGGCGGTGTAGGCCTCGGGCGCCCCGGGGACCATGCTGCCCCAGCACTGGGGGCGGTCGATGCTGGCGTTCTTGGTGGACTTGCCGGGACGGTCCGACGTCTCGCCGGCCTCCAGGTTCTGGTCGTTGGTGATGGTTTTGAGGGCATCCAGCTTCGGCAGCAGCTTGCTCACGTCGTCCGGAGCGACCGTCGGCACTGGCGGTGACTCGCTGGTGGTGACAGGGGCGGCGGTGGTCGCCGGCGCCGCGGCCTGGTTGGACCGATAGACGGCGAGGGTGGACAGCGTGGCCCACCCGGCCAGCGCGACGACGGTGAGCACGATGAACCCGTACGACAGGGACAGCCCCAGCAGCGCGCGGTCACGTCCGAGCTCACCGGTGCGGCGGATCTGCGCGAGGCCCAGATGTCCGAGAATCGCACCGACAGGGGCGAATACGAACGCGAACACCAGCGACAACGTCGCGAAGGTGTTGACGGGCGGGCCCTGCGGCGGCAGCGGTGGCGGCACGAAGACCGGCGGTCCCACCGGCGGCGGGGCGTAGGGGGCGCGGCCCAGCGGATCGTAGCTCAAGGACTCCGGGCTAAAGGGATTGTGTCCGAACGGATCCTGAGGGTTCGTCTCGGCCTCCTTCGTCTGCGATCCTGCCCAGACTGTAGTACCGGGACCTAGCCCATCGGTAGTTCTGCCGTTAGGTGCGCCGCCACACCAGCTTGGCCCTGCGGGGCGCGCCGTTGATCACGATCGGGTCGGGCGGGCCGAGTTCCAGGCAGGAGTCCCGCAACTGGGCCGTGCGGTATTGGATTCCGCCGATCCAGTTGGGCAGCAAGCTGACTTCGACATGGTGAGCGATCAGGCCGTCCTCGACGACCGAGAACGGGCCGGCATAGCTCATATACCCACCGGCCGCCACGGCGAGCTCATTGTCGTGCGCGTGATGCGGATCGTCGCGTTCGAACGGCGCCCGGCCGGCGCGCATCAGCTGGGCCGACATGTAGCCGTCCGGGGTGTACATAATGAAGCCCTGGGCATCCACGCCCAGCGGGTAGCTCACGTCGGAGCCGTCCAGCGCGCTGCTTTCGTACGACTGCAACGTCCAGGCGCCAATCAGGTTGGTGCGCAACTCATCCGCCGTTGTAATCGTCGTCATCGGACCGGTGTCCCGTCGACGGCCTCGGTGCTGGCGGCGAGTTCGGCGATGGCGGCATCGAATGGCTCGGGGCTGCGCAGTACCCGGCTGAGAATGAGCGCACCTTCCATGGCGGTGACGGCATTGAGAGCGAGCTGCCTAGCCTGGCTTTCGGGAATGCCCTTCTCGTTCAGACGTGCGGCCAACGTGGCGATGAGATCCTGGAAGCCACGCCGGGCGGTGTCGGTGAGCTGCGCCGAGGCCGGTGTGGATTCGATGACGATGGGGGCGACGGCGCAGCCTTCGCGGTAGTCGCTGGCGATGAGTTCGTCGCGGGGACGGCCGAGGAACGCCGCGATCAGTTCGGCGGCGGTGCCGGTGGTCCCCGCGGCCCGGTTGATGTGGGCGATGGCGTCGGCGGAGTGCAGCAGCGCTACCTCGGTGGCGAGTTCCTCCTTGCCGCCGGGAAAGTGAAAGTACAGCGAGCCCCGCGGTGCCGAGCTCTCGGCCACGACGTCGGACAGCGCGGTCCCGAAGTAGCCGTGCTCGCGAAACAGCCGGCGAGCCGCCGCGATCATCCGCTCCTTGCTGTCACTTCGCTTTGGCATGTCGCCCATCATACATAGTTCTTGACGATCTACCACAAGTGGTTCTACCGTTAGGTTCATCATAAGTATGACGGACGACATAGTAAGAATTGGGTGATTCCCGTGACCGAACAGACCCTGGATCAACCGGCCGGCGCGATATCGCCGGTCCACGCCCCGGACCGGGATTCAGCGCCGGTGGCCCGCGAGATGGATGGGCATGTCGCCGTGCTGACCATGCAGCACGCCCCACACAACTTCTTGGGAACAGCGTTGTTCGACGCCTTGCTCGACGGAATTCGATGGGCGGCCGAGCAGCGGGCCCGTGCCGTGCTGCTGCGCAGCAGTCTGCGCAATTTCTGTGCCGGTGCCGACGTGACAATTTTCGACAGCGCCGAGAGCGGCGAGGCCCCCACGCTCGGAGTCGTGGAACTGCTCAGGGAATTCGATTCGCTACCGATTCCGATCGTTGCCGCCGTGCACGGTGTCTGCCTCGGCGGCGGCTTGGAGCTGGCACTTGCCTGCGATCTGATCGTCGCCAGCGAGTCGGCCAAGATCGGCAACGTCGAGGCATCGATCGGGCTGAACCCGTTGATGGGGGGAATCCAACGGGTCACCGAGCGCGCCGGCGCGGCACGTGCCAAGGAGATGGCAATGCTCGCTCGCCGCTACGATGCCCGCACGCTGGAACGCTGGAACATCATCAACCGCGTTGTTGCCGACGACCAACTTGCCGCGGTAACCAGTGCGCTTGCCCATGAGCTTGCCAACGGGCCGACCGTCGCGCACGCGTCCACCAAAGCGATTGTCTCGCACGCGGTCTCGCATGGGGTATCGGCGACCGACGATGCGATGCACGAATTGCAGTCCGGCATTTGGAAATCCGAGGACTTGAAGATCGGGCTGGCATCCCTGGCCGCCGAAGGCCCCGGTGCCGCGCGTTTCGGGGGACGGTAATCATGACTTCAAAGCAAGGGGGGCCACTCGAAGGCGTCCGGGTGATCGATTTCACCCGGGTGCTGGCCGGTCCGCACTGCACCAAGCATCTGCTGGACCTGGGTGCCGAAGTGATCAAAATCGAACCGCCCCGCGGGGACATCAGTCGCTTCGCGTTTCCGCGACAGGATGAGATCAGCGGTTACTGCGCCCAGCAGAACGCCGGCAAACGCAACCTGAGCATCGACCTCAATGTGCCCGAGGCTCGCGAAGCGGTGCTGGCGCTGTGCGATACCGCCGACATCATCGTCGAGAACTTCCGCCCGGGTGCCCTGGCCTCATTCGGCTTGGACTATCAGTCGGTGGCGGCGCGCAATCCCGCGGTCGTCTACGCCTCCATCAGCGGATACGGGCAAACGGGGCCGTGGCGAACCCGCATGGCCTACGCGCCGACCGTGCAAGCCGAGGTCGGGTTCACCCAGAACACGTTGCGGCAGTTTGGTGTTGACGGCGCCGATCGCCGGTCGGACTCGCTGTCGCACGGCGACATCTACGCGGGGCTGCATGCCGCCATCGCAGTGCTGGCGGCATTGCAGCATCGGCGGGTCACTGGCGAGGGACGATACGTCGACGTAGCGATGGCGGCGGTGCTCACGTCGCTCAACGAGCGAGTGCACTACGACCTTTCGGACGTCGAACTGGGCGAGGAGACGCCGATCCTGGGCGCCACCGACTGCGCGTTTTTCACCAGTCCCGAAGGCCACCAGTTCGTTTCGCCGATGAGCCTGGTGGGCAGTATGAGCTTCCCGTTCTACCTGCACGCGATGCGGCGTCCCGATCTCGCGGACGACCCGCGGTTCCGCACGCCCGAGCTGCGCCGCCAGAACCTGGAGGCGCTGCACGCGATCGTGCAGACCTGGATCTATACCTTCGATTCCATGGACTCGCTCGATGCGCAGTTCGACGAGGCCAAGATCGCCACCGGTCGACTGCGCGACATGGCCGAGTTCAGCGAAACCGAGTGGGCCAAGGAATGGGGAGTCACCCGAGAAGTCTCCGACCGGCACGGCGGCAGCATCACGATCCCCGCGCCGCCCTGGCACTTCAGCGGCGACGACGGCATCCTGACCACCCAGGTACCCGCGCGCCAGGGCGAGCACAACGAAGAGATCCTCAAAGAGCTCGGCCTGACCGCCGACGAGATCGAGGCTCTGGTGAAAACCGGTGCGCTGATTGAACCCGCACGCGAGATCGCGGTGGACGTCGGTTAGCCGGGGGCACCTGCCGGCCGGGGGGTTTTAAATTCTGCTATCGGGTTATCCCTGCCGAGGAGCGCGGGCGTTTGAGCGTCGGGCGGGATGAGCGAGGTAGGGAGATGGGCCTGGGCGATCGGGTATCGAGCATCGTCAAGTTTCTACGTGACGGTTACCCCACGCGCGCTCGTGCGTTTGGCTACATCCCATTGCTGGCCCTACTGCCGTCGCGGGTGACCGACGAAGAGATCACCGCGATCGTGCAGCGGTTCAGTTCGCGCAAACGTCCGCCGACCGACAATGTCGAGGTGGGGGTGGCGATCACTCAGGTCACGGACGAGATGCCCTCCCTGTATGACATTGAGCGGGTTCAGCATCGAATCGCTGCGAGTGCTGAACCCGACAAGCCTTCCGGTGACAGATGAATCGCGCTGTGCGCTACTTTTCGGTTAGCCGGCGCCAGGTACCTCTTCGCGTTGTGCCACCGAGCGGCCGTCACCGGTGACGAACACCTCGATCACGACATCGCGGTCCCGGTAGCAACCCATCGATGTCAGCCCAGGCGTTTTCACGATAACGGCGTGGGCCTGGTCGCCGGTGAGCGGATAGTCGGCCACCTCGTGACGCCAATGTGCGGCAACCACATTCGCGCCCGCCGGCAACCGGGCGCATTCACGGCGCAGCACCTCCGCAAGCGTCTCCGCTTCCAGGTAATAGGCCACCTCGCTGAGCACCACCAGATCGAAGGGGCCAGGTGGCCAAGCCGCATCGAGAGAAGACCGGGCCAGGGTCACACGGTCCCGGCACCCAGCTCCCTGCAGGCGCGCATCGGCACTACGCACCGCCGCATCAACTACATCTACCGCGGTCACCCGGTCGCAACGCAGCGCCAGCTGCGCTGTCAGCGTAGCGATTGAACAGCCGGGCTCGAAAGCGTGCCGGTATCGGAGATTTGGCAGCAGAGCCAGGGTGATGGCGTACTTGCGTTGCTCATACCATCGGGTGGCCAGCTGCCACGGATCCTCAGCGGCGGCGTACAGCTGGTCGAAATAGGCGTCGGGTAGCCGGGTGCTCAGCGGAACACCACCTCTCCCACTGCCATCAGTCGCGGGAACACGAACGGCGGCAGCACGGGTGGTGAATCCGGACTCGCCTCGAATTGGCTCCGAAAGCATCGTGCGGCATCGCGTTTGCGGAGCAGCGCCCCATCGGATACGTGTATCGCGTGGGCGCGGTCCCACGGTACCGCCGAATCACCGGGATCCGCCCAGTGCCACATCCAGATCGGAAATTCGAGCAGCATGGCGCCGGTGCGTTCACATGCCGCGGCTGCCGCGCGCCCGACAGTTTCGTGATCGGGATGCCCGTCACCGCGCCAGTTGGCAGCACACCACGGCGGTGCCCCGCCAGCTTCGAGTACATCGACGAGTGAATCGGTGATCGCATTCTCGTGATCGGTCAGCCGGCCGTCGGGCAGGCCTAGTGAGTGCGGTGCGGGAAACCCTAAAACACGTGCTGCTCTACATAATTCATGCCTTCGCGTGGTTTCCAGACGAATCTGGCCCGACGATGTCGCGTTCGGCTGCGCGGCACCGCCATCGCTGACCGACACCACCTGGACCTGCACGCCGGACGCGCCAAGCTGTGCGATCGTCGCACCCAAGCCGAGGGTCTCGTCGTCGGGGTGAGCGGCAACAACGACCAGGCCGGGGCACCCGGAAAGATCCAATGCCGGCAGGGGTGCCCGATCAAGGGCTGCCATCCACATCGGCGCCGGCGTGCCGCCACTGGTAAGCGGGCGAGCCGCAAATCTGGCGCAATTGCTCATCGGTACGGTCATCATGGTCAACGCCGCCGCCCGGCCAGCTGCCCGAGCTCGGCCAGATCCCGTTCGGCGTGGCTTTGTCGGATGTAGATGGTCAAGTCGGCGACCCGCTGTGCATGCCGGCCGTCCTGACACAAGGGTCCCGGTCCCAGCGCGCGGCCGGTCCGGGTGATGGCTTTATCGGCCGCCTGTTCCACGATGGCCCGGACCCGGCGAGCCAGTAGTTGAGCGGTACCGGACCGGTCGAACGGATCGGAATCGATTTGGGCCGCAGCGGTGTTCAGCATTGCCTCCCCCGCCGAAAGCGCTGCGTCGACGGCGCCGAGGTGCGCGAGCGAATGAGCGTCCGCGGATTCGCGTTCAGCACAGCGATATAGCGGCTCGGCAACCCTACGTGCGCCGCCGAGCCAGCAAGCCGCCACGCCGATGGCTCCGTGCCAGAACCCGGGCCGATTGAGGTAGTCACCGGGATCGCCGACGGCGATGGCATGCGCGTTGGTCAATTGCACGGGCCGGGTGTCGGCGCCCGCCATTCCGGCGTTCCACCACGTGCTCGGTAACGGTTTGACGCCAGGTTCGGTGAGCGCCACCGCAAACAGGCTCCGGCTTCCGTCGTCCAGCCGGGCAGTGACGAGAGCATGTGTGCAGAACCCGGCCCCTGAGCACCACGCCTTGGTGCCACTCAGGGTGAAGGCGCCGCCGCCGACATCGGTGGCTCGCAGCACCGCGTCCGGGGACTCAGCTGCCCACACACCCCACAGCTGGTCCGAGTCCGGGGGTTTGCCGCCCAGTTCGTTGAGTATGGCGACGGCGTCGACGTGCGCCTCGGCGATTCGGGCCGCGACGATGTCGTCTGCGGCCAGCAATGCCAATTGTTGCCAGCGTTCCGCGGTGCGTCCCGATGCGGGCAGCGGCAACTCAAGTTTTCCCGAGTCCTGCCAGTGCTTTACCAGTCCCGCGGTCACGCGCAATCACCCGCCGCCGATCTGCTCAGTTGCCTGAGGTGATGCGCGAATCCGTGCGGGGCCCGGGCCTGCGTTCGCGCCGAAGTGACCACCGATAGGTCGATGTCTCGATGGATGCGGTACCCGGCGGCCTCGAAGCGCTCGACCAGGTCGACATCCTCGCCCGAGACCAGTGCGCGAAAGCCACCAACCCGCCAGTACGCCCGGGCGCTGAATCCCATGTTCGCACCGTGAATGTGCCTGTGCTGTCCGTCCCCGCCCGGCGGGTCGGCCTGGTAAGCCTTCATGTAGCGGTCCGCGACGTCGGAGGAATGCTGGCGCCAGTTGGTAACTCGGACCACGCCGAGAACCATGTCGGCACCGCGCTCCAGTTGATCGGTCAGCCAGCCGGGATCCACCCGGCTGTCGGCATCGGTGGTGGCATACCAGCACTCGTCGTCATCGTCGCCCAGCGAGCGGCCGTGCAAAAAGCCGACCGCCCGCGCGGCACCGACATTGCGGGCATCGACGCTGACGAAGTGCACATCGGGCCCGTACCGGCAGGCCAACTTCGCGCTGTCGTCATCGCTGGCATCCAGCACCACCACGACCGAAACGGGAATCGGCACGCACCGGGTCGCCCTCAGTACCGCGCGCAAACACGCTGGTAGATCGGCTTTTTCATTGTGGGCAGGAATCACTACGACGGCTCGGCCGTACACCCGGAACGCTGGCGCTGACATACCAGGCGATTGCCCATTTCGTCGTTGCTTAAACAGATGACGAATGACGGGAGGACTGTTCTCCTTGAGCGTCCGCTTCGCGTGGGCGGGCTCGGCCGCACCGGCTGAGTGCCGACGTGGATTCAGTGGTTACGCAGTTTTGCGACTAACTTGTCCTTCGTGAGGCCCGAATACCCGGAGATGCCAAGCTCTTTGGCGCGCTTCTTCAGTTCAGGCACCGTCCAGTCGGTGTAGGAGCCGGCCTGGCCGCCCTTGCGGCCGACCGCGGACTTACCCCGCGCCGCGGCAGCGTTGGAGATCCGTGCGGACTTTTCCTCCGAATTGCCCTGTTTGCGCAGTTCGCGGTACATCTTCTCGTTCTTGAGCGACGGGTTCGGCACGATAATCACCCTCCAGTCATTAGGACGCCTTGTGCGAGGATGCCCGGCCTGCCCGCGATGAAACCTGAATCAGGCGCTTTTGGCCAGGCCGGGTAGCCGGGATGCGCTGCCGCCCTTGGCTACCCGGCGGATCAGCATGCGGGTGGCCTTCTCCACAATTTCCTGAGCGACCTCGGGGCGACGGGCACGGTTGGCTCGCTGCGCGGCTGCCGCGATCGTCAGTCCCTGCTCGTACCCGGTGACGTGATTCGACGCAGATGCACAGCGACCCGCCACGGCTTTGTGGCGGGTCGTTGCTGGCGGAATCAGCCGGCCATGAACTCGTGGTAGGCCGATTCCAGATTCCCCGGCAGCGCCGACACATTGCACTGGCGCTCGGTGTCGCCGATCGGCGAGAGAATCCCGCGCAGGTCGGTGTACTCCTGCGGGTGCGCGGTGAAGTAGCCGCGCAGGCTGGACGCGGCCTCCGGACGCGGCTGTCCGTAGGCGGCGCTGACTACCTGGTTGGCGCCCGGGTGCGCGGAGAGGTACTGCTCCGCCGCACTCTGCACCGACGAGACCGTGGCGTTGACACCTGCGGGGCTGCAGTCGGGGGCGGCGGCCGCCGACGGCGCGGCGACGAGGCCGATGGCCATTCCCCCGAGCAGGCAGCCGGCGCTGATGCCGGCGACTCGTCGACGCGCGACGAAATTGCTGAAATTCATGATTGATTGTGCCCTTCGAATCGATCCGAATTGATCGCGGGACTCCCGACTCCCCTGAATCCAAGGTAGCTGAGGTCAATGCCGGCAACGCCACGCCAGAGCTTGCAGCTAACGCCCGCGCTGACAGCAGTTCTCGTCCAGCCCGGGCTCATTCAGCCATAACTCGCACGTCGTGACCAAATCGTGACCAACCGAAGCGGGTGCCAGCAAAATTTCCTGGGCGCGCCTGGCCGGTGCTGATCGAGGTGCTTTGTATCACCGCAAAGGAGTCCGTCGTTGCCGGTGGTCGCGCGCGCCCGCGCGAACACGACCGGCGATTAGCATGGCGTGGGGTCGATGCCGTTACTGCCAGGTGGGAGTTCTGATGGTCGAGATTCATTTGGAACGGACGATCGCAGCACCGGTGGACCAGGTCTTCGACTGGTTGAGCGACCCGGCTCACCTGGCTGCCGCTCCGTTGGCCCTCAGGGGGTATTGGGCCAAAGGCACGTCGGGACCCGGCCCGGGGGCGCTGCGCGAGGTGATCGGCGTCGGCACCTTCTTCCGGGAAGAGCTCACCGCCTACGACCGGCCGCACAGCTATGCCTACTTGATCGTCAAGTCGATCCCGCCGTTCAACCACGAAGGCGGCACTTTGACGTTCACCGCCGCGGGCGACGCGACGCACGTCGACTGGCTGACCAACTACACCCATCCGGCCGCGGCGGGCGGCAAAGTGCTCGAGGCGGTCAGCCGTCGGCTGTTGCGCGGAAGCTTTCTCGCGATCCTGAACGCCTGCGCGAAGGCGCTCGAGAAGTAGCACCGAGTTCTGCTGGAGCGCAACGCTTTAGCTACTGATGCGGAACGACCGAGTTGGCCAGCAGTGCACCGATCACGACCGCGACGATGATCAGTACCAGCGCGATGGTTGGCCACACCCACATGACCCGTTTGCGTGCCGCCGCGACGATGATGCCACCGACGGCGACGATGGCCGCGATCCCGACGCCGCCCCAGGTCACCGCGTAGGCCCAGTCGAGGGCCGACGTGTCGCAGTTCTTGCCGGTGCACGAATCGGTGGCCATCACGAAAAAGAAGGAAAACGAAACGGATACGACTCCGGCAATCGCGGCGAGCACGAACATGATGACCGTGGCGATGGTGTCGCTCTTCGAGCGTTGGATTGTCTGTGGTGCCGTCATGTATCAGCTATGCCCAATCGCCGCCTCAGTAATCACGCGGCAGAGCCGCAACCATCATCTCGACCTGGGCCCGGCTGAGCACGGTGATACTGCCGTCGGGAAGCCCGAGCACCCGGTCGACGGCCAACCCGTGCAGCTTGAACCGGGCGGTCAACACCTCGATGGCATGCGCCCTGCCACGGGCGTCGGTGGCGTCGACGATCTGGACCACATTGGAGCTGGTGCGTGCGGCCAGGCCCTGAATCATGTCGGCGACACCTTCGGGATCGAAAGTGTGAAAGACCCCCTCGGCCACTCCGTCGGCAATCACTCGCGTCAGCAGCGGCCGACTCAGCTCTTCGGTCACCGCGACGATGCGTCCGTACAGATGCGCGTTTTCGGGACGCAGCAGCGAGACCATCGCCGCCAATTGCTCGGGTGTCCCCATCTGCATCTTGACGTCAAAACCGGCTTGCAGCGCGGTGTTCAGCCGACCCAAGGCATTACCGTCGCAGTCCGCAGCCGCCTTTTCGATGACCGCCAGTTGGCCGCGGGCGCTGCGTTCGGCCAGCATTGTAATCAGCGCTTCCTTCGACGGAAACCAGTGGTAGAAAGCGCCTTTGGAGACACCGGCATCCGCGATCAGGTCGTTGAGGCTGACATTGTCGTAGCCGCGCGCGACGAACAGCGCCGCGGCACGATCCAGGATCTCGGCACGGCGAACGTCGGGATGCTTAACTACCCGCGGCATCCGGCTGATTCTGCTCGGCGGGCTTCGCGATCCAACCTACGTAGGTCAGATACAGGCCCACCAACGCGATCACGGCGAAGATGCCGCGCACCACCGGAATGGCATTTTCTTCTAGCGACTTACCGGCCGAGTCGTAGACGTCTGGAATCGCCAGGACCAATATCCCGCGGATGGCGAGAAACCATCCCAGCAGCGACACCAAAACCGCTGCGACACTGCGCCAATACTGATGAAAGGCGATGATGACGCTGCCCCACATCAGCAGGATGGCCCCCAGCTCCCACTGCCAGATCGGGCTGATGCTGAATTCGTGCAGTAGCACGGGCATTTGCGACGACGCACGCACCGCAACGATCGACGGCACGATCAGAAAGAACGGCCCGAACGCGCGCGCGAACATCCGGGTCCGAATCTGCGACGGATCTGGCTGGCTCATGGCTACCTCCACGGACGGATGGTGAGATCATAACCGACCAGTGGTCGGTTTACAAGACCATCGGTCGGTCGACGGCCGCATCCACCGGGCCTGGGAGACGACGTGGCCGAGTTGGCGCAATATCGCCGTACTGGAAAACTACTGAAGGCCTTGATATTGCGCGCTAGCTCTTCAGCCGCTGCATCAATTGGTCGGCGGCATACCGGCCGCTGACCACGGCCCCAATGACGGTGGACGGGTTTTTGGTGTCGACAGCCTCACCCGCCAGATACAGCCGATCGCTGATCGGTTCCCGCAGGCGGTGGCGGTCGTCGAGGCCGGAGCCGGGCGCGTGGAATGAGTAGCTGCCCCGCGCATACGGGTCGGTGCTCCAACTCGATGTCCGGACTTCCACCGGCGAGACGTTGTCGCCGAAGAGCTGGCGTGCGATCGGCAGCGCCCGGGCCGTCATATCGGCGACCGACGACGACTCCACCGCGCGGCCGCGTTCGCCGGCATTGAATGCCACCACGATCGGCCCGGCGGTGCTCGACAGGGTGAACCACTGCGCCCAAGCGCCGGGGTCGGTCCCCATGAAGAGATAAAAGGCGTTGTCGGTCTTCCACGTTCGCCGGTCGAACCGGAAGAAGCTCTTGGACAGCACGCCGAACCCCAAGGCACTGACCGCGCGAGCATGTCCGTCGGGCAGTGGCGGGTCGAAGGCGATCGAACCGGCTTTGAGCACCCCAAGGGGAACGGTGACGATCACGGCGGGGCCGTCAAAGGATTGGTTTCCGGCGTGCACGGTGACGGAGCTGTCTCGTCGGGTGATCGCGGTGACCGGCGTATTGAGAACGATCTGAAGTCCGTCGGCGAGCAGCTTCGGCAGGGCGTCATAGCCGTTCGTGATGACGGATTGGTCGCCGTCGGCGTAGTCGCCGGTGTCAAATGTCTTGGCGGAGAGCTGATCTGCGCCGGCCGCGTATTCGTCCTCGATCTCGGTGGCGACGAAGAATGCCAGCTGGGCGCGGTCCGAACTGGAAAGCTCTGCGCGTTTGGCCGCGGCGTCGACGGCGGCGCCGAGACTCCCGCCGGTGACACGGTCACAGGCCCGTTCGACGAACTTGCGCCAGGCGTCGTCGTCGTAGTCCACCGGCGGCAGGCTGCGATCCACCGCGAGCTTCGCCCATCCGTAATAGTCGGTCGGGATGACCTCGGCGTGCGCCTTGCGTGCCAGTTCCATCATCGGACCGTTGGTGGTGCCGTGGATCCAGGACGCGCCCATCTCGATCGGCACGCCCCAGTCGCGGTTGGTGTAGACGCGGCCGCCGATGCGATCGCGGGCTTCGATCAAGCGAACCGGCCAGCCCGCGTCGACCAGGCTGCGCGCAGCGGCCAGGCCCGCCATGCCGGCGCCGACGATCAGGACCGACTGAGTGTCCGGTTTGATCTCCGGCGGCGGTGGGGGTGGTGGCGACGCCGAATGTTGACCAGATGCGCAGGCAGCCAGCAGCCCGCCAGTGACCGCGCTCATCGTTGCTGTGAGCGCCGCCCGACGGGACATCGGGGACATGACAGTTAGCCTCTCACACGGAAACCGGCGCCGCGCCGAGGTTTGCTCGTTAGCGACGAATTGTGTGCTGCGATTCGGGCGCGCGGGTTTGACCGAAATTGCATAGTTGGACGCCCGTGCCGTTATAGGATCACTGCATCCAGAGTGCGGCGACGGGGCCGTGTTCGACGGGGGGAGCTGGCGATGAGTGCTCGGCGATCGATTCGTGTGGTTGACCCGTTACCCGGCGTTTTACCGCCGAGCCGCACCCTGACCGTCCGCGCGGTCGATGGCACCCCGTTGCACGCGGAAGTCTTCGGGCCGCCGGACGGCTATCCGATCGTGCTGACCCACGGCATCACCTGCGCGATCCGGGCCTGGGCATATCAGATCGCCGACCTGGCCACCGACTACCGGGTGATCGCGTTCGACCACCGCGGCCACGGCCGAAGCGGGGTTCCGCGGCGCTGCGGATACAGCCTCAAACACCTTGCGTCCGACCTGGATTGCGTGTTGGAGGCGACGGTGGCACCGCACGAGCGTGCCGTGCTCGCCGGCCACTCGATGGGCGGCATCACGATCGCCGCGTGGTCGGCCCGCTACCGCCACAAAGTCCACCGGCGCGCCGATGCCGTCGCACTGATCAACACGACAACCGGCGACCTGGTGCGCCAGGTGAAGCTGTTCGCTGTGCCGGGTCAATTGTCGCCGGCCCGCTCGCTCGCCGCGCGCGGCCTGATCAATGTGTTCGGTGGGGTCCCGATTCCCAGTCCGGCCCTGCTCGCCACCCGCTCGTTGATCGCGATGCTCGCGGTCGGCAAGGACGCCGACCCGAGTGCCGCCAGACTCATCCACGACTTGTTCGTTCAGACCCCGGCCGCCGGGCGCGGGGGCTGCACGAGGATGCTCGTCGAATCCCTGGGCTCGCGGCACCTCGACCTGACCGGGTTGACGGTGCCGACGCTGGTCATCGGCAGCGAGGACGACCGGCTGACGCCGATCGCCGCGTCGCGCGAGATCGCCCGCATCGCGCCCAACGTGATCGGCCTGGTCGAGCTGCCCGGCGGTCACTGCTCCATGCTGGAGCACCACCGTGAGGTCACCGGCCAGCTGCGGTTATTGGCCGAATCGGTGACCCTGCCGGTCGCGCAGATCAGCTCATAGCAGGGCGGTGATCTCGGCGGCCGCCCGCTGGCCGGACCGGACGGCGCCGTCGAAAAACCCGGTCCACTCGTCGGCGGTCTCGGTGCCGGCCCAGTGAATCGGCCCGACCGGTTCGCGTAGCCAGGGCCCGAATCGCGTCCACGACCCCGGCGGTACCGCCGCGGTCGGGCCACCCGGAGCGAAATCCTCAGTGCCCCAACGATGATCCGCATAGTCGAGAGGTGTGAGTGCCTCGTCGCCGAACAGCGACGCGAAGCAACGCAGTGTGTCGCGGCGGCGTTGGTCGGTGGGTAACGAATCGAACGCCCGGGCGTCGACAAAGCCCAACAGGATGCCCGGACCGTCGGCCTGCGGGCTGACGTCGAACGTGATGAACACCGGGCCCCGGTCGGAGAGCGCCTGCCCCGAGAATCCGTTGGCCCGCCAGAACGGTGTCGAATACGCCGCGAAGGCTTTGCTGAGCCGGCCCTGTGGCCATTGCTCGACCAGTTGTCGGTACTCGGCTGGCAGCGGGGGAGTGAACTCGATGGCCCCGCGATGGGCCGGCGGGATCGCGACGATGACGAACCCGGCGTCGGCCGTGCCACCGTCGGAGGTGACCGTGACGCCGGAACCGTGCCGCTCGATGCGGCGCACCGGGGCGTTCAGCACGACGCGCGCGCCCAGTTCGTCCGCCGCCGCCCGAGCGATTTGCTGGCTGCCGCCCGGGAAATGGTCCTGCTGGGCACCATCCTCGACATCGAGCATCCGGTCCAGACCGCCCGCGGCGCGGATGTAGCGCGCGGCGTGCAGCATCGACACATCATCGAGTTCACATCCCCAGGTCACCCGGGCCATGATCGCCATCAGGTCGCGCGACGAGGCGGTGGCGCGAACCGAGCGCAACCACTGTCCGAACGACAGGGCGTCAAGTTCGCGGGCGCGGCGCGCCTGCCACGGCGCGTCAACCGGAATGCTGCGCGCGATTCGTTCGAATTGCCAACGCAGCCGGCCGATGTCGAGCAATCCGGTCAGCGAAAGCTTGGGGATGGTGCCCTGATAGGAGCGGGTCCAGCCGCGCCAGTGGATGAGGTTCTTGCCGTCGTGGTGCGTGGGAATGGTCGGGACCTGTAGTTCGGCCGCCAGTGCCAGCACGGCGTCTTGGGTCGGGCCGACGAACGCGCCCCCCATATCCGCCGGCAATCCCGCGACGCTACCGGTCAACGAACGCCCGCCGACGCGGTCACGGCCCTCGAAGACGACCACGTCGTGACCCTGTCGCGTCAGCTCTCGCGCCGCAGCTAGGCCGGCAAAACCAGCCCCGACCACCACGACATCGACAGTCCACGACGGCTTTGTCACGCCCTCCAGTGAACCGCATCGTGCCGCGCCGGCGGTAGAGCGGTACGTGCAGACGTTCGCATCACGGCGATGGCAACCGTATGCCGCCGTCGACACCCCGGCTAATCTGCGTTCACGTGATCCTTACTGAGCCCGCCGTTACTTCCGACGCACGGAAACAGCTGCGAACCATAGCTCTGGGCAGCATGATCGGCACCACGATCGAGTGGTACGACTTTTATTTGTATGCGACGGCTTCGGCGCTCGTGTTCAAACCGCTGTTCTTTCCCCATGTTTCGTCGACGGCCGGGACATTGGCCTCCTTTGCCACCTACGCGGCCGGTTTCGGGGCCCGGCCAATCGGCGCCGTGGTATCGGGCCACTTCGGGGACCGGTTGGGGCGCAAGGCCGTTCTGGTCATCGCGTTGCTGACGATGGGCCTCGTCACGACCGCGATCGGGCTGCTGCCGACCTACGCCCAAGCGGGGCTGCTCGCACCGGCACTGTTGGCGGCGTTGCGGGTGTTGCAAGGGCTGGCCGTGGGCGCCGAGTGGGGTGGTGCCGCCGTGCTTTCGGTTGAGCATGCGCCGCCCGGCCGGCGCGGACTGTTCGGCAGCTTCACCCAGCTCGGTTCTCCCGCTGGCATGTTGCTGGCGACGTCCGTCTTCTTCCTGACTCGCAAGGCCGCCGGCGCGGCCGCGTTCCTGGCATACGGCTGGCGAATTCCTTTCCTGCTCAGTGCGATTCTGGTGGTGATCGGGTTGTTCATCCGGCTCCGGCTGACCGACGCCGCGGTTTTCGACCGCCTCAAACAACGCGACGAGCTCTCGGCGTTGCCGGTGCTGGAGGTGCTGCGCCGGCAGCCCCGTAATGTGCTGATTACCACCGGGCTACGAATGTCTCAGATCGCGTTGTTCGTCTTACTCACCACGTATTCGCTTACCTACCTGCAAGATTCGTTTGGCAAGGGCAGCGGGGTCGGTTTGATCGCGGTGCTGATATCGTCTGCCCTCGGATTGGTCAGCACACCGGGCTGGGCGCTGCTGTCCGATCGATTGGGCCGACGTCCGCCCTATCTGTTCGGCGCGCTGGCCGGAGTGGTGGCTCTGACGTTGTTCTTCGTGGCCGCCGCAAGCGGGTCGGCAGTCGCGGTGGTGCTCGCGATTGTGTTCGGCGTCAACGTCGTTCACGACGCGATGTATGGTCCGCAAGCGGCCTGGTTCGCCGAACTCTTCGACACCCGGGTGCGTTACAGTGGTTCGTCGCTGGGCTATCAGATTGGCGCCGTGCTGTCGGGCGGCTTCGCGCCGCTGATCGCGGCGGCGCTGCTGGTCGCCGGCGGGGGTAGACCGTGGCTGATCGTGGGGTATTTCGCGGTGCTGGCGGCCATCACCGTCGCCGCGGCCTGCGCGGCACGGGAAACATATGCGGATCAGATCGAGTGAGCGCGATGAGCAGGATCTATCTCAATGCCTTCGACATGGCTTGTGTCGGGCACCAGTCGGCGGGGCTGTGGCGTCACCCCGAGGATCAGGGCTATCGGTATCGCGAGCTCGGCTATTGGACCGAGTTGGCCCGAATCCTGGAAGCGGGCGGCTTCGACGCGCTGTTTCTCGCCGACGTGCTGGGCGTCTATGACGTCTACGGCGCGTCGCGCGACGCGGCGGTGCTCGATGCCGCGCAGTTCCCCGTCAACGACCCGACGGCCGCCGTCTCGGCGATGGCGGCGGTGACCGAGACCCTGGGCTTCGGGATCACGCTGTCGCTGACCTACGAGCAGCCCTATGCGCTCGCGCGCCGGTTGTCGACGCTGGATCACCTCACCGGCGGACGCGTGGCGTGGAACATCGTCACCTCGTATCTGGATAGTGCGGCACGCAATCTCGGCCTGGACGCCCAGATTCCGCACGACCAGCGCTATGAGATCGCCGACGAGTATCTCGAGGTCTGTTACAAGCTCTGGGAGGCGTCGTGGGAATCCGACGCGGTGGTGCGCGACCCCGTGCGCGGCGTGTTCACCGACCCGGCCAAGGTGCACGACATCGAGCACAAGGGCCGCTACTTCTCGGTCCCGGGGCCGTTTTTGTGCGAACCGTCGCCCCAGCGCACACCCGTGCTGTTCCAGGCCGGTGCCTCGCCGCGGGGTGTGAAATTCGCCGCGGCGAACGCCGAGGCCGCCTTCATCTCCGGCCCGACGCCGCAGATCGTGCGCGGCCCGGTGCGGGCGTTGCGGGAGGCCGCTGCCGAATTGGGCCGAGACCCCCGCTCCATCAAGGTGTTCACCATGGTGACCCCGGTCGTCGCCGAACCACGTGAGCAAGCGCTGGCCAAGCTGGCCGAATACCGCCAATTTGTCAGCACCACAGGCGCATTGGCACTCTTCGGCGGCTGGACCGGGGTGGACCTGGCCGAGCTTGGTGACGACGATCCGCTGCGCTACAGCGAGACCGACGCCAACCGTTCGGCGCTGGCGTCCTTCACCACCGACGAGCGCACCTGGACGGCGCGGGAACTCGCCGAAGAGATCGGCATCGGCGGTCGCGGTCCGGTGCTGGTCGGCTCGCCCACCGAGGTCGCCGACGAACTCGAGCGTTGGGTCGACGAGGCCGATGTCGACGGCTTCAACCTCGCCTATGTGACGACGCCGGGCACCTTCGTGGACTTCGCGAAACTGGTTGTGCCGGAGCTGCGTCGCCGCGGACGGCTGCCGGAACATGTCGCACGCAGCACGTTGCGCGAACGGCTGGGCGGCACGGGGCCGCTACTGGCGGCCGATCACCCCGGCGCGGCGTACCGAGACCGGTTACGGCGCAACCGTTAACCAGTCGGCAAACCCGGACGGGTCGTGGCGGCCCAGCGCGCCGTGCTCGTAGAGGCCCCAGCCTTCGACCGGAGCCTTGTCGCCCTCGATGCAGACCGCGCGACCGACATGGTCGATGACCCCGAAGCCGGCGCGACCGATGATTGCCGGGTCGGTCATGTTGTACGTGAGGCGTTCGGCGAACTTGTCGCCCTTCCACATTCCGTGTATCCAGTCCGAATCGCCGCCGTAGCCGCCGCCGACGTGAATGGGCACCGGCAGCTTGGACTCGACGTCGAAGTGGACCGGGGAGCCGTCCGGAGTGGTCGCGTCGATCGTGGCGCCGGTCGGAATGCGGGTGCCGGAGGTGTAGTGAATCTTGACCCGTGGCCAGCCCAGCTGCTCGACGCGGCCGTCGCGCCAGATCCGGGTGCAGTCGTTGAGCGATCGGAACCCGTTGGGCTGTTCCTGGATGATCAGCACGATGGCGAAGTCGTCGAAAGCCATTGGCACGTATAGCCACCACATGCCCTCGAACGGCGGGTCGGCCGGTCGTCCGGCCGGCTCGGCCTCACCGATCGGGCGGATGCCCCAGGACCGGTCGCGGCTACCCAGCCACGTGTCGGGGTCGACCGTGATTTCCTCGCCGTCGATCGAGATGTGTCCGCTCCAGCTGCCCAGCTGCGCGAACCGCTGCGCGTCCAGCGTGACCCGGTTGCCGGACCGCAGAATGTGCGGTTGTTCCTGGACGACGTCGAACAGACCCTGCCAGGTGAGATCGGCTGCGATGCCTTCGGTTTCGTCGAGCACAATCCGCAGTTTGTGCAGCGGTTCGATGACCTCGACGCGGTAGCCGTTGACGTGCTGGTTGAGCCGGTCGGAATCGATGGCATCCGAAACGTGCACCGCGGTCTGCGTGTCTCCGCGCCTGATCAGCACGAACGCGTCCTTGACGCCGAGGTTGGGGTAGTAGCCAATCCCGCTGATCAAGAAGATGTTTCCGGTGCGATCGTGGGCGTTGTAATAGGACCGGTCGTAGAAGTTGCGGTCCGAGGAGCCGGGCCACGCGATCGGCTGGGGAATCTGGTGTACCGGGTACTCGTCGAGCGGTCCGAGCATTACTGGTCCTCTCCGATAAGACGTTTCATCAATCCGGCGTGGTAGAACAGCGACTCGACGTCGTCGGGCTTTTCGGTCTCGCCGAAGTGCACTCGCCGCGCACCGGTGCGCATGAACACGCAAGCCCACATCACGCCGGAGTACACGTAGAACCAGCGCAGGTCACCCACCTCAACTCCGGAGAGCCGCTGATAGGTGGCGCGGACGTCCTCCTCGCGCATCACATCGGGCAATCCAGGAAGCCCCGCAAGCCCAGTGAGTTCCTGGAATACCATGTGCGCGTAGATCATCCACGCGACATCGAGCTCGCGGGGACCCAGCGTCACCATCTCCCAGTCCAGCACCGCCACCGGCTGGAAGTCGCGGTACAGGACGTTGCCCACCCGGGCGTCACCCCACAGCAGCACGGGTTCACGCGCGTCGACTTCCGTCGGCCAGTTGTCTTCCAACCAACTAAACGTGCGTTCCAGCAGGGGCGAGCGGCCGATGTCGGGCACCGCGAAGTCGTACCAGTCCCGCACCCAGTTGTAGTGCCGGCGCAGCGCGGTATCGCCTCCCCCGCGAGCGGGAGGTGCCCCCAGGCCCTCGGACAGGAATCCAAACGTGCTCGTAGCGTTAGGGATTGAGTGCAGCTTTGCCAGTACGCCAACGGTGGCGTCCTGAAGTTCGCGCTGCCGCTCGACGGGCGCGTCGGCGAACCAGTTGTTGCCGAAGGTATAGGGCATCACGTCGGGCGGCACCTCGCCGGCGACGTAGTCCATCACGAAGAAGGGTGTGCCCAGGACCTCGCCGGTGGGCTCGAGCCAGCGCACCGGCGGAACCGGGACCTCGGTGATTTCGCCGACCTTGCGGATCACTTCGAACTGGTGATCAAGCCGGTAGGTGGGGAAGACCTGCACGTCCTCGGCACTGGGCGCGACGCGCGTCACCAGCTTCTGCTCGATCGACTTTCCGCCGTCGCGCCAGCGGGCGGTCAGGATGATCGTCTCCGACGACATGCCCGTCGAGTCGATGCCGCTTTCGACAGTGACCTCGGGCGCCGCCCCGTCGGGCAGGACGGTGGACAGCCATTTCGACATCACCGCCGGCAGCGTGGTGACGTCGCGGCTGGAGCGCTGAAGCCGGTCGACGTTGTCGAGCACAGGTTCATTGGCCACGGGGTGCCTCCTTCGTTGAGACCTTCGCGGCAATTACGATACGGTAGGTAGCGTTATGAAAGCAGACCCGTCCGACCTTGACAAGGCCCCAGGTGCTGGGCGCCCCAGGGATCCGCGTATTGACTCTGCCATCCTTGCGGCGACTGCGGAACTGCTTGTGGAAATCGGCTATTCGAATCTCACCCTGGCCGCGGTCGCCGAACGGGCCGGCACCACGAAATCGGCGTTGTATCGCCGGTGGTCGAGCAAGGCCGAATTGGTGCATGAAGCGGCGTTTCCGACCGCGCCCAGCGCGCTGGAGGCCCCGGCCGGTGACTTTGCCGCGGATCTGCGGATGATGATCGAGGCGACGCGGGATGTGTTCACCACTCCGGTGGTGCGGGCCGCGCTGACGGGTCTGGTGGCCGACATGACGGCCGATCCTGAACTCAACGCGCGGGTGATGTCGCGCTTCACCGGCCTGTTCGCCGCGGTACAGCTGCGGCTGCGCGAGGCCGTTGACCGAGGTGAAGCGCATCCCGACGTCAACCCGGACCGCTTGATCGAGCTGATTGGGGGAGCGACGATGCTGCGGATGCTGCTGCGCCCGGACGAAAAGCTGGATGACGCGTGGGTGCAGCAGACCACCGCCATCGTCGTGCACGGGGTAACGCGATGACGCAGCGACTTGCCGGGCGCACCGCGATCGTCACCGGCGCCAGCCGTGGCTTGGGCCGCGCGATCGCGCTGGCGCTTGCCGCCGACGGCGCGGCCGTGTCGGTGGCCGGGCGCACCGAGCAGGTGTGGGATGACCGGCTGCCGGGAACCATAGGCGAGACCGTCGGCGCGATCGAAGCGGCGGGCGGGCGCGCGGTGGCGGTTCGCGCCGATCTGACCGACCGGGACGACGTCGCCCGGCTGGTGGGCGAGACGCGAGATGCGTTGGGCCCCATCACTGTTCTGATCAACAACGCGGCCTTCACCGCCCCCGGCCGCCCGCCGGTGCCCGGTGGACAACCGCGTGCGAAGTCGGCCAAACCGGCCGGCGCCGCCAAACCCGGCTGGCCGGGGTTCGTCAGCACGCCGTTATCCGCATTCCGCCGCCACTTCGACATCGCGGTATTCGCGGCCTACGAGTTGATGCAGCTGGTGTCCCCGGACATGATCGAGGCGGGCGGCGGCGCGATCATCAACATCACCTCGGTGGCGTCGCGGTTGCCCGGCGACGGACCCTATCCCGAGCGAAGCGGCGGTGTCCTGCCTGGTTACGGGGGCTCCAAGGCAGCCCTCGAGCATCTCACCCAGTGTGCCGCGTTTGATCTGGCCGACCACAACATCGCCGTCAACGCGCTGGCACCCTCGAAGCCGATCATGACGCCCGGCCTGTCGTACTATGCGACAGCGTTCACCGACACGGCGACCGAAGATGAATTCGCAAGGGCAGCGGCGCAATTGGCGCTCGTGAACCCGGCTACCGTCACCGGGCGCACCATCGGACACCACGAGGTTCTCGACGGCAGTTTCCGGCCCTTCACCGCGGCCTAGCGATTTTCCCGCCTGACGTGCAAGTATGAATCAAGCCTGTGCCGCAACGGCATAGGAAAACCGGCGAGTGGTGTGCCAAATGCCCGATAAGCCGACGGGGCGCGTCGTTGCGCTCATCGTGCTGTTGATCGTCGTTGCCGCTGCCCTGCGCGGATACCTTCCGGCACGCGATCGTGCGACGCACGCGGAGGGCAGTGGCCGGGCGGCGCTGGTATTCATCGTCGTCCTGCTAAGTGCGGCGCTCGCGTTGCTCGCGGTCGCGGTGATCGCGCGACTACGGGACCCACGCGCGATGGCGCCGAAGACGGGCGATATCTCCGCGATGCTCGGTACCGGCCGGGGGCGACCGAGCTGGCGCGTCGTGTTGATCGGGCTCGCGGTGATTGTCGGGTGGCTGTTGATTGCGATGCTGCTGGCCCGATTATCGCTGCCGCACGGTACCCCTGCCGCGCAGCCCGCACCGGACACCGGCGCAGCGCCGCCGACCGGCGCGCCGGCGCCGCAGCACCCGCCCCCGCGCAACGACGGCGAGGGCATGCTGAAAATTCTGCTGGCCGCCACGGTTCCGATGATGCTGTTACTCGTCGTCGCAACGCTGATCATGTCGCGGCGGCGATTCCGCGCCGCGACCCTACACACCCCGGCCGACGATGACGCCGAATATGTGCCGCCGCCGCGGAGTTCGGAGTCCCTGGTGCGAGCCGCCGAACAGGGATTGGCCGCGATGGCGGACCTGGACCGAGACCCGCGAGAGGCGATCATCGCGTGCTATGCCGCGATGGAACGTGAGCTCGCGAATGTTCCCGGAGCTGCTCCGCAGGACTTCGACACGCCGACCGAGGTGTTGGCCCGCGCCGTCGAACTCCATGCGCTGCATATCGATAACGCCGTTCAGCTGGTGAATCTGTTCGAGGAAGCGCGGTTCAGTCCCCATGTGATGAATGAGGGGCATCGGGACGTAGCGGTCGAGGTGCTTCGCCTGGTTCTCGCGGAACTTCGGAGTCCCGTATGAAAAGGCTTATAGCTCTGGGTGTTTGCTTAATCGTGGGGTCGGAGCTTCTGGTGCTGATCGTGCACGATCGCCCCTTCATATTGGCTGCGTCGGGCGTCGCCCTGGCTCTGGTGCTGCTCGATGTGCGTAGGCTGCTGGGACACGGGATGGAGCCCGCGGCCGAGCCGGACCCCGACGATCTCGGAGATTCGTTGCGCCGCTGGCTCGCCACCACCGAGACGACGATTCGCTGGTCCGAGTCCACCCGAGCGGACTGGGATCGGCATCTGCGTCCGATGCTCGCCCGCCGGTACGAAATCGCGACCGGCCAACGACTGGCCAAGGACCCGAAGGCATTTCAGTCGACCGGCAGCATGCTGTTCGGCGCCGAACTGTGGGAATGGGTCAATCCCAACAACATCAGCCGCACTGCTGACCACCAGCCTGGTCCCGGCCGGGCCACGTTCGAAGAGATCCTCCGGAGGTTGGAGCAGGTATGACCGAGGGCGCCACGATGCCGGCCGCGATGCCAGCCAGTACGACCACCGCACACTGCGAGGCGGTGCTCGACGAAATCGAACGCGTGGTGGTGGGAAAGCGGTCCGCGCTGACCCTCATCCTCACGGCGGTCCTCGCGCGCGGCCACGTCCTCATCGAAGATCTGCCCGGACTCGGCAAGACGCTGATCGCGAGATCCTTTGCCGCCGCGCTGGGTCTGCGATTCACCCGGGTGCAGTTCACGCCGGACCTGCTGCCGGCGGACCTGCTCGGTTCGACGATCTACGACATGCAGTCGGGCCACTTCGCGTTCCGGGCCGGCCCGATCTTCACCAACCTGCTGCTCGCCGACGAGATCAACCGCACCCCGCCCAAGACCCAGGCGGCACTGCTCGAGGCGATGGCCGAAGGCCAGGTCAGCATCGACGGCGAAACCCATAAGCTGCCAACGCCCTTCATCGTTCTGGCGACCGACAACCCGATCGAGTACGAGGGCACCTACCCGTTACCGGAGGCGCAGCTGGATCGATTCGCGATGCGGCTGGAACTGCGCTACCTCTCCGAGCGCGACGAGACCTCGATGCTGCGGCGCCGTCTCGAACGTGGTTCGGCCGAGCCGACGGTCCATCAGGTGGTCGACGCCCAGGATCTGCTGGCGATGCGCGAATCGGTCGAGCAGGTGACGGTGCACGAAGACGTGCTGCACTACGTCGTCTCGCTGGCCACCGCCACCCGGCGCCATCCGCAGGTCGCCGTCGGCGCCAGCCCGCGTGCCGAACTCGACCTGGTTCAGCTCGCCCGCGCGCGTGCGCTGCTACTAGGGCGCGACTACGTGATTCCGGAGGACGTCAAGGCTCTCGCGGTCGCGGCCGTCGCCCACCGGATCACCCTGCGCCCGGAGATGTGGGTGCGCAAGATTCAGGGCGCCGACGTCGTCGGAGAACTGTTGCGGCGCTTACCGGTACCTCGCACCAACGAGGGTGCGCCGATGAGCTCGCCGTGAACGGTCGCGAAGCCGAGTTCCGCTGGCGCGCATCGCCATTGACGCGGGCGATTGCGACCTGCGCGGGTGTCGCGCTGGTTGCCGCCGTGATCGGTGCGCATTGGCAGCTCATCGCGTTCGCGGCGCCTCTGCTCGGGGTGCTGTGTTCGATCAGCTGGCAACATCCCGTGCCGAAGATCTATGTGCACGGTGAGCCGGAGTCGCAGCGATGCTTCGAAGGAGAGCAGGCGCGGGTGACGCTGTCGGCAGCGCAGGAAGCCGGGGCGCCCATTACCTGGGCGGTCAAGCTCACGGTTCCCGCCGTCGAGGGCATGCAGCTCGAAGTGCTCGATTCGGCTTCCCGGCACGCGAAAGTGGTTGCGGCAGTGGCACAGCGCTGGGGCCGATACTCGATCCGCGCCCGCGTAGATGCGGTCGCGCGTGGTGGGCTGCTGACGGGAACGGCGACCGTCGATGCCGCCGATGTCATCGTGTTTCCGCTGACGCCGCCGCAGTCGACGCCCATCCCGCGAACCGAGTTGCTCGACCGCCTCGGCGCCCACCTGACCGGGCATATCGGCCCGGGTGTCGAGTATGCCGATATTCGTCCCTACGTTCCGGGTGACCAACTGCGGGCGGTGAATTGGCCGGTCAGCGCGCGTCGTGGCCAGTTGCACGTGACGGAGCGATTGACCGACCGCGCCGCCGACGTGGTGGTGCTGATCGACGGGTATCGGCAGCCGGCGGGCCCGGCCAGTGATGCGACCGAACGAGTGGCGCGCGGCGCAGCTCAGGTGGTGCAGACCGCGCTGCGCTACGGCGATCGCGCGGGGATCGTCACGCTCGGCGGAAATCGGCCGCGGTGGCTCGGCGCCGACATCGGACAGCGCCAGTTCTATCGGGTCCTCGATACCGTGCTCGGTGCGGGCGACCGATTCGAAAACACCACCGGCACACTGGCCCCGCGCGCGGCGGTTCCCGCCGGAGCGATCGTCATCGCGTTCTCGACACTGCTCGACACGGAATTCGCACTGGCGCTGATCGATTTGCGCAAACGCGGTCATGTCGTGATCGCCGTCGACACCCTGGATGTCTCGCCGTTCCAAGACGAACAGGACCCGCTGGTGGATCGGCTTTGGGCGTTACAGCGCTCGGCCATGTATCGCGATATGGCGACCCTCGGCGTCGACATCGTCTCCTGGCGGGCAGATCACACCCTGGAACAGTCGATGGGCGTGATGCCGGATCGCCGCCACCGGGTGCGCGGACGGCTGCGGCGGTAGTCATGTCGTCCGGCGCGCGATTCGGGGTCCATGCTCTGGCGACGGCATTCGGCCTGCTGATGGTCGGCCTGGCCGCGGTCGGTTCCCACGGACCTGCGGTGGGCACGGCAGTGGCGGCGCTGGCCGCGGTGGGGGTCGGGATGGTGTTCCGGCCCGCCGCAACGGTTGCCGTGTTGCTTTGCGTGACGGCGATCGTGGTCTCCGATCCCTCCCATGTGTTCGTGGGACTTTCGGGGCTGTGTGCGGCCACCTACCTGATCTCCCGCCATGCGGCCGCAATGCCGGACGCCGTTGTCATGGCGAGTTGGCCGACACTTGTTGGCGCCGTGGGATTTACCTTCGTCGGCGTGGTGGCGATGTCGTTCCCGCTGCACTTGCCGTGGGTGCCGTTGGCGGCCCCGTTGGCGGTGCTGGCGATCTACGTACTGGCCACCCGCCCGTTCTTGGGCTGATCACGCGTCAGGCGTGACAACGCCGCGAGTCATCGTGAGTATCCGCTGGCTTCGGGCGTTTTTGTAGGTCGTTCCACGTACCTGCAAGGTTTTTGGTCCTGGCCGCCCGGTCCGCGGGATGAGCAGTATGTGGTGGCACGCGGTGTCGACGAGACGGCGCCGTACTACAGAGGGAAGCCACAGTGAGTCACCGAACACACACGACCGATTTCATCGTGGTGGGCGCGGGTGCGTCGGGCAGTGTTGTCGCGCGCCGATTGCTGGACCGCGGTTACTCGGTGCATGTGCTGGAGGCCGGTCCCGCCGACACCAACCCCGATATCCGCATCAGCTCCCGATGGCCCGCGTTGCTGCACAGCGGCGCGGACTGGGCTTTCATGACCACCCCGCAACGGCATGCCAACGATCGACGCCTGTATTGGCCCCGGGGAAAGGTATTGGGCGGCAGCAGCTCGATCAACGGCCAGATCTACATACGTGGACACGGCAGTGACTACGATGGTTGGGCCCAACTCGGCTGTACGGGTTGGGATTTCGAGAGTGTATTCGGGCTGTTTCTGCGCTCGGAGGATCACGTGGACGGCGCGAGCCCGTGGCACGGTGCGGGCGGACCGCTGTCGGTCGAGCGGATCACTCGACCGAACCCGACGTCGGTTGCGTTCATCGAAGGCGCGAATGCCCTGGGGCACCAGGTCATCGACGATTTCAATGGTCCGCACCAAGTCGGTGTCGGCTACAGCCAAGTGACGACCCGCAACGGGCGCCGGGTCAGCGCATGGCGCAGTTTCATGGCCCCGATGCGGGGGAATCCGCGATTGGCGGTCACCACCGGGGCACTGGTGCACCATGTCATCATCCGCGGCGGGCGCGCGGTCGGAGTGCAGTACTCCGTGCGCGGGCAGATTCTGCAGGCATCGGCCGAGTGCGAAGTGGTGCTGAGCGCGGGTACGGTGGGGTCGCCAAAGCTATTGATGCTCAGTGGTATTGGCCCTGCCGAGCATCTCGCCGAAATGGGCGTGAAGGCTACCGTCGATCTTCCCGGGGTGGGCGAGAACCTGCACGACCACCTTCTGGTGAGCAATGTCTACGAGGCATCTCGGCCGATGGAGCCGCCGCGCCATAACCTGCTCGAGTGTCAACTGTTCACGTCCAGCGCCTATTGGCGGGGTCCCGGCCCCGACCTGCAGCCGCTGTTCATGCACCTGGTGTACCCGGCCGAGAGTTACCCCGTGCCGCACAACGGATACACGATCGCGCCCGGCATCATTCGCCCCCGGTCGCGGGGCACGCTCCGGCTGGCATCGGCCGATCCGGCAACCCCGCCCCAATGCGATCCCAATGTTCTGGCCGAACCCTACGACATCGAGGCGCTGGTCGACGCGGTGGAGATCTGCCGTGAGATCGGGGCCAGTTCCGCCTTCCGCGACTGGCGGTATGCCGAGGTCGCGCCCGGACCGGCGGCACGCACCCGCGACCATCTCCGCGCCTATGTGCGCCGTGCCGTCGGCAGCTACCACCATCAAGTCGGGACCTGCCGGATGGGCGTCGACGACGACGCCGTCGTGGCACCAGATCTCAGGGTGCGCGGGGTCGACGGCCTGCGGGTCGCCGACGCGTCGGTCATGCCGTCCATCACTGCCGGCAACACCAACGCGCCCGCCATCATGATCGGGGAGAAGGCATCCGATCTGATTGCGGGAGTGCCCGCGAGTCAGCGAGTTACTGCAGCAACTGTGCGGCGTGATCCGCGAGGTCGAGCAGCGGTTGCGGGAAGATCCCCAGAATCACGGTGATCGCGGCACAGATCGCGATCGCGATCTTGCTCAGGATGCCGGGTGCCACGACCTGAGGGGTGTCGTCGGTCGGCTCGGTGAAGAACATCAGCACGATCACCCGGACGTAGAAGTACGCGGCGACCCCGCTGGCGATCACACCGATGATGACCAACGGCACGGCACCGCCCTGGGCGGCGGCCTTGAACACCGTGAGCTTGCTGATGAATCCACTGGTCAAGGGGATGCCGGCGAAAGCCAGCAGAAACATCGAAAGCATCACGCCCACAATGGGGGAACGCTGGCCAAGTCCGGCCCAGTGCGACAGCTTGGCGTCCTCGACGCCGTCGGAGTTGCGAATCAGACCGACGATGGCGAACGCGCCGACCGTGCTGAAACTGTAGGCGACCAGGTAGAACAGGGTGGCCGCCAGACCGGCGTGGTTGTCGGCGATCACACCGGTGAGGATGAAACCGACGTGGGCGACCGACGAATAGGCCAGCATGCGTTTGACGTCGGTCTGGTTGACCGCGGTGACGGTGCCGACGGCCATGGTCAGGATCGAAATCGCCCACAGCACCGGACGCCACTCTTCGTGCAGCGGCGGCAATGCGACGTAGACGACTCGCAGCAGCGCACCGAATGCCGCGACCTTGGTGGCCGCCGCCATGAAGCCGGTGATCGGCGTGGGTGCGCCCTGGTACACGTCGGGAATCCACGAGTGGAACGGCACCGCACCCACTTTGAACAACAGGCCGACCGACAACAGCGCGACGCCGACCAACGCCATCGAGCTATCACCATGGGCCGCAAGCGCATCCCGGATGCCGGGCAGCAAAAGCGTGCCGGTCGCGCCGTAGATCAGCGCCACACCGTAGAGGAAGAACGCCGACGAGAAGGCGCCCAGCAGGAAGTACTTCATCGCCGCTTCCTGCGACAGCAGCCGGCGGTGACGCGCCAGCCCACACATCAGGTACAGCGGCAGCGACAGCACTTCCAGGGCGACGAACATCGTCAAGAGGTCATTGGCCGCCGGGAACACCATCATGCCGCCGACGGACAGCATCAGGAGCGGGAAGAGTTCGGTCTGGGCGGCGCCGGCGCGTTCGGCCTCACGTTCGGCGTCGCTGCCGGGGACCGCGGAAGCCTGCGGGGTAAAGGCATCCAATCCGGAAGCTTGCCCGGACACGCCCGCCGCGACCTTGACTTTGTTGGCGGTTGCGGCGAGGTTGCTGCGCTCGGCGATGAAGATGACGGCCAGCACCGCCACCAACACCACGGTGCCTTGCAGATACAGCGCCGGCCGGTCGATGGCTACCGCACCCAACACCGCGCTGCGACCGGACGCCGGAAGGGAGCGACTGACCTCGATGTCGGCGACGAACGCCGCGATCAAACCACCGAGGGCCAGTGTTACTTGGGAGACGTAGCGAATGTTCCTGGGCAGGAACGCTTCAGCCAGTACACCGACCACCGCGATACCGAAGACGATGAGCATCGGGCTCAGCAGGAAGTACTCGATGCTGGGGGTGGGAAGGGTCATCGGTGCGGTCCTTCGGCTGTCCGGGGTACGCCCACTGGCACGCTCGGCACGGGATCATGGTGGCCGATGGTGATCATCGTGTGGTCCACAGCGGGATTGATGATGTCGAGCACCGGCTTGGGATAGACGCCGAAAACGAACAGCAGCGCCATCAGCGGTGCGACGACGATCAGCTCGCGCAGCCGCAGATCAGTGATGCGCTCGTTGCCTTCGGCCACCGGCCCGGTCATCACCCGCTGGTAAAGCCAGAGCATGTAGATCGCCGCCAGAACCAGCGCGGTCACCCCAAACGTGCCGGCCAGCCAGTACCGGTTGAAAGTGCCCAATAGGACCAGGAATTCGCTGATGAACGGCGCGAGGCCGGGCAGCGACAGAGTGGCCATCGCCGAGACCAGGAAGGTGCCGGCCAGAATCGGCGCCACCTTCTGCACACCGCCGTAGTCCGCGATCAACCTGCTGCCACGCCGGGTTACCAGGAATCCGGCGATCAGGAACACCGCCGCCGTCGACAGGCCGTGGTTGAGCATGTACAGCGTCGAACCGCTCTGCCCCTGGGTGGTCATCACGAAAATTCCGGCGATGATGAACCCGAAGTGCGAGATCGAGGTGTAGGCGATCAGGCGCATCATGTCTTTTTGCCCGATCGCGACGATCGCGCCGTAGATCACCCCGATGATGGCCAATGTCACGATCAGCGGACGGAAATACGTTGACGCATCAGGGAACAACTGCAGGCAGTAGCGCAGCATCCCGAACGTGCCGACCTTGTCCATCACCGCTGTGATCAAGACCGCGGTCGCCGGAGTGGCCTCGACCGCGGCGTCGGGCAACCAACGGTGGAACGGCCACAGCGGGGCCTTGACGGCGAACGCGAACATGAAGCCCAGGAACAGCGCCTTGAACACCGCGGGGTCCACGCCGGCGAAGCGGCCCGAGGAGATGCCGGTCACGATTTCGCGGAAGTCGAACGTGCCCGAGCCGTGCTGCGCGGTCACCACATACAGCCCGATCACCGCGGCCAGCATGATCAGGCCGCCGAACAGGTTGTACAGCAAGAACTTCACCGCGGCCCGCGACCGCCCGGCTCCCTTGCCGAAGCCGCCGATCAGGAAGTACATCGGGATCAGCATCGCCTCGAAGAACACGTAGAACAGCAGCACATCCAGTGCGATCACCGAGATCAGCACCATCGACTCGATGGCCAGGGTCAAGGCGACGTAAGCGTGCACGCCTCGGGTGCCCTCGCCGCCGTCGTTCCAGCCCGCCACCAGTAGCAGCGGAATCAGAATCGCGGTCAGCAGTATCAGCACCACCGCGATGCCATCGACACCGAGGCTGTAGCCGGCGCCGAACGCTGGAATCCACGGATGCTTTTCCAGGAATTGGTAAGGGGCGCCGCCGGTTTTGAATCCGAGCGTGACAACGAGCGCCACCGCCAGCGTCAGGAGGCTGACGACCACGCCGGTCCACTTGGCGACCTGCCGCAGGCCGGGAGGCAACAAGATGATCAGAATGGAACCGGCCAGCGGCACCAGCCACAGCACCGAGAGCCACGGAAAGTTTGCGCTCACCACAGTTGCGCCGCCAGGATCGCCGCGACCAGCAGGGTGGCGCCCGCCAACATCTCTAATGCGTAGGAACGGGCGAAGCCGGTTTGCAGCCCCCGCAAGCGATTCGAGGTCCGGCCCACCAGCGCGGCCAGCGCGTTGACCGAACCGTCCACAGCCTCGTTGTCGACTTCGACCAGCGCGTCGGTCAACTGCGCGCCAGGGCGCATGAATACCTCCTCGTTGAAGGCATCGCCGTACAGGTCTCTGCGTGCGGCCGTGGTGAGTGCCGACACCTGAACGGGAGCCACTCTGGGGATTTCTGCCCTGCCGTACTTCTGATACGCCACCAGGATTCCGACCGCGACCACCGCCAGCGCCAGCGTGGTGCTGACCCAGGCCGGCAGGGTGTGCGTGCTTTCCTCGTGCGCACCGACGACCGGTTCCAGCCAGTGCGGCAGGGCGCCACCGACGGCGAACAGGCCACCGGAGAACACCGAGCCAAAAGCGAGCAGGATCATCGGTCCGGACATCAGGGCAGGTGCCTCGTGCGGGTGACTGCCGGGCGCCCAACGCTTTTCACCGAAGAAGGTCATCAGCATCACCCGGGTCATGTAGAACGCGGTGATGCCCGCGCCCAGCAGCGCGGCCCCGCCCAGCGTGTAGCCACGCACGCCGCCCACTCCCAGCGCCGCCTCGATGATGGCGTCCTTGGAATAGAAGCCCGCGAACGGCGGCACACCGATGATTGCCAGGTATCCCAGCCCGAAGGTGACGAACGTGACGGGCAGGGCGGCGCGCAGCCCACCGTAACGGCGCATGTCCTGTTCTTCGTGCATCGCGTGAATGATCGAGCCCGACCCGAGGAACAAACCGGCCTTGAAGAAGCCGTGGGTGAGCAGGTGCATGATCGCGAATGCGTAACCGGCGGGGCCGAGTCCCGCGGCCAGCACCATGTAGCCGATCTGGCTCATCGTCGACGCCGCGAGCGCGCGCTTGATGTCGTCCTTCGCGCAGCCGATGAACGCCCCGAACAGCAGGGTGACGGCGCCGACGAGGACGACGCCGAGTTGCGCTCCGGGAGCGAGGTTGTAGAGCGGGTTGGACCGCACGATCAGGTACACACCGGCGGTCACCATGGTGGCGGCGTGGATCAGCGCGGACACCGGAGTCGGGCCCTCCATCGCGTCACCCAACCAGGCCTGCAGCGGGACCTGTGCGGACTTGGCGCAGGCGCCCAGCAGCAACAGCAACCCCATCGCGGTCAGCACGCCGCTGCTCGCGGCCGGGGCGCCGGCGAAAACCCCGGCATACGAAAGCGTTCCGAACGTGCTGAACATCAAGAACATGCCCAGGGCCAGGCCGGCGTCGCCGACCCGGTTCATCACGAACGCCTTCTTCGCCGCCGTGGCAGCCGACGGCTTGTGGTACCAGAAACCGATCAGCAGGTAGGACGCCAGGCCGACGCCTTCCCAGCCGACGTAGAGCACCAGGTAGTTGTCGGCGACGACCAGCAGCAGCATCGAGGCCAGGAACAGGTTGAGGTATCCGAAAAACCTTCGGCGGTCCGGGTCTTCGGCCATGTAGGCGACCGAGTAGATGTGGATCAGCGATCCCACGCCGGAGATCAGCAGCACGAAACAGATTGACAACTGATCGATCTGCAGCCCGAAGTCGACTTGGAATTGATCGACCGGGATCCAGGTGAACACCGTTTGGTGGATGACGCGGTGCTCGCCGTCTCGGCTCAGCAAGTCCGACAGCAGACTGGCGCCGACGCCGAACGCCCCCAGTGCGGCGAGCACACCCAGCCAGTGGCCCCACGCATCGGTGCGTCGGCCGCCGAACAGCAGGATCACGGCGCCCGCCAGCGGCAGTGCCACCAACAGCCACGTCATGTGTGTCATTTTGGCGTTCTTAGCCTTTGAGTAGGTTCGCGTCGTCGACGGACGCCGATTTGCGGGCACGGAAAATCGTCATGATGATGGCCAGGCCGATGACGACCTCGCACGCGGCCACCACCATCGTGAAGAACGCGATCATCTGCCCGTCCAGGTGGCCGTGCATGCGCGCGAAGGTGACGAACGCCAGGTTGACGGCGTTGAGCATCAACTCCACGCACATGAACATCACGATGGCGTTGCGGCGCAGCAGCACACCGGAGGCCCCGATGGTGAACAGCAGCGCCGAAAGGTAAAGGTAGTTAGCCGGATTCACGATGCACCACCTTTGATGGCTTGTCGGCGGGGGGTTTCTTTGCCGTCCGCGCCCCGGGTTCGCAGCATGGTCGACACCGAGTCGTCCGAGTACGAGCCGTCGGGCAACAGCGCGGCCACGTCGACCGCGTTGTGGCGTGCGTAGACGCCGGGGTTGGGCATCGGGGTGGGGCGGCCGCCAGCCCGGAACCGCTCCTCCGAAAGTTCGCGCTGCGTCTTGCGACGTTCGAAACGCTCGCGGTGCGCCAGCACCATCGCCCCGACCGCGGCGGTGATCAGCAGCGCGCTGGTCAGCTCGAACGCCCACAGGTAACGCGAAAAGATCAGTGCCGCCAGGCCTTCGACGTTGCCGTTGGCGTTCGCGGTGGTCAGTCCGACGAAGCCCCCGGTCGTCACCTTGCCGATCGCGGCGACCAGCAGAATGCCGAACCCGACCCCGGTGATCACCGCGGCGACGCGCTGTCCGCGCAGCGTTTCCTTCAGCGATTCCGCGGAGTCCACGCCGATCAGCATCAGCACGAACAAGAACAGCATCATCACGGCGCCGGTGTAGACCACCACTTGAACCACACCCAGGAACAGTGCGTCCTGGATCATGTAGAAGATCGCCAGGATGATCATCGTCATCGCCAGGAACATCGCCGAGTACACGGCATTGACGGCCGTGACCACTCCGATCGCGCCGATCACGGCGAGAGCGCCCAGCACCCAGAACGCCACCGCCTCGCCGGTGGAGGTGCGAACGATGAGGTCGGTCGCCAGGTTGGTGGCAAGTACGGTGCTCACCTTGCGTCTCCGGCGTTGTTGCGCAAGCCATCCGGGGTGACGTTGCCCTGGTAGTAGTCCTTGTCGGTGGCACCCTCGGCCCTGGGGTGCGGCGGCGCGAGCATGTTTTGCAGCAGCGGCGCCAACAGTCGGTCCTTTTCGTAGATCAGGTCGGCGCGGTTGTCGTCGGCCATCTCGTAGTTGTTGGTCATCGTCAGCGCGCGGGTCGGGCAGGCCTCGATGCACAGACCGCAGCCGATGCACCGCAGATAGTTGATCTGGTACACCCGGCCATACCGTTCTCCCGGCGAAAACCTTGCCTCGTCGGTGTTGTCGGCGCCCTCGACGTAGATCGCGTCGGCCGGGCAGGCCCAGGCGCACAGCTCGCAGCCGATGCACTTCTCCAGGCCGTCGGGATACCGGTTGAGTTGGTGACGGCCGTGATAGCGCGGGGCGACCGGGCCGGGTTTCTCCGGATACTGTTCGGTGACAGTCTTTTTGAACATCGCGGCGAATGTCACGCCGAAGCCGGCGACGGCGTCGAGGAATTTAGCCATGTGCTTTCTCCTTGCTCGCACTGACTGACGACGTCAGAACTTTGGCCGGCAGCGGTGGTGTCGGGAATGCCGGTGGGAGCGGTAGGGCGTCGCCACGCTTGCGCAGCTCTCGTGCCAATGCGCGATTGCCCGGGGTGCTGAATGGCTTGCGCAGCAACAACACCAGCGCCACGGCGAAGACGATGCTGCACACCACCAGTAGGGGAGTCCAATGCGCGTAGCCCTCGTTGCGCAGCGTGCGGATGACCGCCGCGATCAGCACCCAGACGAGCGACGCAGGGATGAGTAGTTTCCAGCCCAAGGCCATGAACTGGTCGTAGCGCAGCCGGGGCAGGCTGGCGCGCAGCCACATGTAGATGAACAGGAAGACCCACATCTTGGCGGTGAACCAGAGCACCGGCCACCAGCCGGTATTGGCGCCATCCCACATGTTCAGTGGCCACGGGGCATGCCAGCCGCCGAAGAACATGAGCGTGGCGAGCGACGAAACCGTCATCATGTTCACGTATTCGGCCAGCATGAACATCGCGAACTTCAGCGACGAGTACTCGGTGTGGAATCCGGCGACGAGTTCACCCTCGGCCTCCGGCAGGTCGAAGGGGGCGCGGTTGGTTTCGCCGACCATCGAGATCAGATAGATGATGAACGATGGCAGTAACAGGAATACGTACCAGACGCCGTTCTGTGCATCGACGATCCCGGACGTCGACATGGTGCCGGCGAACAGGAAGACCGCCGCGAACGACAGCCCCATCGATACCTCGTAGGAGATGACCTGCGCGGTCGAGCGGACCCCGCCCAGTAGCGGGTAGGTCGAGCCGGATGCCCAGCCGCCCAACACGATGCCGTAGACGCCGATCGCCGACAGCCCCAGGATGAACAGCACCGCGACCGGCATGTCGGTCAGCTGCAATGGGGTGCGGTGACCGAACACCGACACTTCGGGACCGAACGGGATGAACGCGAACGCGGTGAATGCGGGGATCGTCGAGATGACCGGCGCCGCCATGTAGACGAACCAGTCGACACCGCGGGGAGTGATGCTCTCCTTGAGCGCCAGCTTGATTCCGTCGGCCAGGCTCTGCAGGGCACCCCACGGGCCCGCCCGGTTGGGGCCGGGCCGCAGCTGCATCCAGCCGAGGATCTTGCGCTCGAGCAGGATTGCGACCAACACGTTCAGCATCAGGAACACAAAGATGGCCAGCGCCTTGCCGAGCACCAGCCACCAGGGGTCGTGTCCGAAGCCGGTCATTTGCCCACTCCGATCTTCACGACGCTGCCGGCAGTGACGCCCAAGTCCCGCTGCACCGCCGAGCCCGGCGAGTTCAGCGGCAGCCACACCACCCGGTCGGGCATGTCAGTGATGCTCAGCGGCAGGCTGATTGAGCCGCGCGACGTGCTGACCGTGACCGTGTCGCCCTCCGCCGCGCCGATCTCCGTCGCGGTGCCGGCGGACAGGCGCGCGACGGGCTTGCGTGCCGTCCCCGCCAGATGCGGTTCGCCGTCTTGTGCACGGCCTTTGTCGAGCATCATCCGCCAGCCGGTGAGCACGGCTTCGCCTTGGCCGGGCTGTGGCGGCGCCGGTGCTTGAACCGTTGCGCCGCTTGCACGCTCACCCTCCCAGTTGCCCAACGCTGCCATTTCCTCGCGGGCCGTCGCGACGTTGGTCATGCCGAGGTACACGCCCATTTCGTCGGCCAGCGTGTCGAGGACTCGATGGTCGGACTGGGCGGCCTGCTGGGTGCTGCCGTGCAGTGCGGGCTCGAAGGGCCGGAATCGGCCTTCCCAGTTGACGAATGCGCCCGCCTTCTGGGTCGTCGGGGCGACGGGGAACACCACGTCGGCGCGTTCGGTGACCTCGCTGTGCCGCAGTTCCAGGCTGACGACGAAGCGGGCCGCGTCCAGCGCGGCGAGTACCGCATCCGGATCGGCGAAGTCGCCGGGCTCGATACCGCCGACCAGCAGCGCGCCCAGGCTGCCGTCCGTCGCGGCGGCCAGAATGCCGTCGACGTCACGCCCAGGGGCGGACGGCAATTCGTCGACATTCCACGCCGCGGCCACCTCTGCGCGAGCGGTGTCGTCGGCGACCAGACGACCGCCGGGCAACAGCCCGGGCAGTGCGCCGGCTTCCAGCGCGCCCCGCTCCCCGGCGCGCCGTGGCACCCAGGCCAGCCGGGCCCCGGTAGCATCGGCGAGCCGGGCCGCCGCGGACAAGCCGCCCGGAACCGTGGCCAGGCGTTCACCGACCATGATGACCGCGCCGGCCTTTGCCAACAGCTCACCCACCTCGCCGGTGGCCAGGCCGTCCAGCGTGGATGGTTCCGCGCCGGGCACGGTTTGGAGCAGCCGGCCCGACATCTTCGTCAGCGCGCGAGTGGCGAACGGGGCGACCGCGTAGATCGGCACGCCGTGCTTGCGGGCGGCCTTGCGCAGCCGCAGGAAGACGATCGGTGCCTCGTCCTCGGGCTCGAACCCGACCAGCACGACCACCGGCGCCGATTCCAGATCGGAGAAGCTGACCGTGAGCTGGCGGCCCGCGACGCGCGCCGCCAGAAACTCCGCCTCTTCGGCCGAGTACGGGCGGGCCCGGAAGTCGATGTCGTTGGTGTCCAACGTGATTCGCGCAAACTTGGAGTAGGCGTAGGCGTCTTCCCAGGTGCCTCGGCCACCGACGAGCACACCGGTGCTTCCGCGAGCGGCTTCGAATCCCCGGGTGGCCGCCACGATCGCGTGCGCCCACGACGCCGGCTGCAGCGTGCCGTCGTCGTCCCGGACCAGGGGAGTGGTGAGCACGTCGGGCTGGGTGTCGTACCGGAATGCCCACCGGCCCTTGTCGCAGTTCCACTCCTCGTTGACCTCGGGGTCGTCACCGGCAAGCCGGCGCAGCACCTTGCCGCGCCGATGGTCGGTGCGCTCGGCGCAGCCGCCGGCGCAGTGCTCGCACACGCTGGGGCTGGAGACCAGATCGAAAGGCCGGGCCCGGAATCGGTACGCGGTGCCGGTCAGGGCGCCGACCGGGCAGATCTGCACGGTGTTACCCGAGAAGTAGGAGTCGAACGGCTCGTTGGCGTAGATGCCGACCTGCTGCAGTGCGCCGCGCTCCTGCATGTCGATGAATGGATCGCCGGCGATCTGCTCGGAGAACCGCGTGCAGCGCGCGCACAGGATGCACCGTTCGCGGTCCAGCAGCACCTGCGAGGAGATGTTGATCGGCTTGGCGAAGGTACGCTTGACATCTTCGAAGCGAGAATCGGTGCGGCCGTTGGACATTGCCTGGTTCTGCAGCGGGCATTCGCCGCCCTTGTCGCACATCGGGCAGTCCAGCGGATGGTTGATCAGCAGCAACTCCATCACGCCGTGCTGAGCCTTGTCCGCGGCCTCGGAGGTGAGCTGGGTGCGCACCACCATGTCGTCGGTGCACACGATGGTGCACGACGCCATCGGCTTGCGCTGGCCCTCGACCTCGACCATGCACTGCCGGCAGGCGCCGACCGGGTCGAGCAGCGGGTGATCACAGAACCGCGGGATTTGAATGCCCATCAACTCCGCCGCGCGAATCACCAGCGTTCCCTTGGGAACACTGATTTCAGTGCCATCGATGGTCAGCGTGACCATGTCGGGCGGAGTCGTCTCGTCACCGGTCTGGGTCTTGGCCGCACTTGTCATGAGCGCCGCTCCTCCTCATCGCTTCGTCCCCCGCAAGCGGGTGGGGGTACCCCCAGCCGTACGGCGGCGAGGGGGCGTGCCCCCACTGCATCGTCACCGGCGGGTGTCATCGGGGCGTCACGCCTTTCCGTTCGCCGTCAGCATGGAGTCTCGTGGGTCGAACGGGCAGCCGCCCCCTTCGACGTGGGCGATGTACTCGTCGCGGAAGTGCTTGATCGACGACATCACCGGGCTGGCCGCGCCATCTCCCAACGCGCAGAACGACTTTCCGAGTATCGCGTCGGAAATGTCCAGCAGCTTGTCGAGATCTTCGTTGGTGCCCTTGCCGGATTCCAGGCGCGCGTAGATCTGGCTGAGCCAGAAGGTGCCTTCCCGGCAGGGCGTGCACTTGCCGCACGATTCGTGCTGGTAGAAGTCGGTCCAACGCTGGACCGCGCGGACCACGCAGGTGGTCTCGTCGAAGATCTCCAGCGCCTTGGTGCCCAGCATCGAGCCGGCCGCGCCCACACCCTCGTAATCCAGTGGCACGTCGAGGTGTTCGTCGGTCAGCAGCGGTGTCGACGATCCGCCCGGTGTCCAGAACTTCAGCCGGTGTCCGGCGCGGACGCCACCGGCGTAGTCGAGCAACTCGCGCAGCGTGATGCCCAGCGGGGCTTCGTACTGGCCGGGGCGGGTGACGTGCCCGGACAGCGAATACAGCGTGAAGCCAGGCGATTTCTCGCTGCCCATCGACCGGAACCATTCGACGCCGTTGAGAATGATCGACGGCACGCTGGCGATGGTCTCGACGTTGTTGATCACCGTGGGGCAGCCGTAAAGCCCTGCCACGGCGGGGAACGGCGGGCGCAGCCGGGGCTGGCCGCGTCGACCCTCCAGACCCTCCAGCAGCGCGGTTTCCTCACCGCAAATGTAGGCGCCAGCACCGGCGTGTACCACCAGCTCCAGGTCGTAGCCGGATCCGTTGATGTCGCGGCCCAAAAAGCCTGCGGCGTAAGCCTCGGCGACCGCGTTCTGCAGCCGGCGCAGCACCGGCACCACTTCGCCGCGCACGTAGATGAAGGCGTGGCTGGCCCGGATGGCGTAGGAGGCGATGATGGCGCCCTCCACCAGCAGGTGGGGCGTCGCCAGCATCAGCGGAATGTCTTTGCACGTACCGGGTTCTGATTCGTCGGCGTTGACGACCAGGTAGTGCGGCTTGGCGGCCGGGCCGGAGTCGCCCTGCGGGATGAACGACCACTTCGTTCCGGTCGAGAAGCCTGCGCCGCCGCGACCGCGCAGGCCCGAGTCCTTCACGGCCCCAATCACCGCGTCGGGCTCCATTGCCAGCGCCTTCTGCAACGCCTTGTAGCCGTCGTGACGTTGGTAGGTCTCCAGCGTGAACGACTTCGGGTCATCCCAGTAGCGGCTGATGACCGGGGTCAGCGGGGTGGTCATGACTTGCCTCCGGGAGCCGGCGGGGGTTCCATGCCCTTCTCCTTCGCCACCCGCAGCCCGGCCAGCGTGGCCGGGCCGACGCCGCCCTGGCCTTCGTCGGGCCGCTCGTCGGCGAGACCGGCCAGGATGCGCGACGTTTCGCGGAACTTGCACAGCGGCGCACCGCGGGTGGGCGCTTTGGGTTCGCCGGAGCGCAACGAGTCGACGAGTCCGCGCGCGGATTCGACGGTCTGGTTGTCGTAGAACTCCCAGTTGACCATCACCACGGGCGCGAAGTCGCACGCGGCGTTGCATTCGATGTGCTGCAGGGTGACCGACCCGTCGGAGGTGGTTTGGTCGTTGCCGATGCCGAGATGCTCTTTGAGCGAATCGAATATCGCGTCGCCGCCCATGACCGCGCACAGCGTGTTGGTGCAGACGCCGACCAGGTAATCGCCGGTGGGGCCGCGTCGGTACATCGTGTAGAAACTGCCCACCGCCGATACCTCGGCGCCGGTCAGTCCGAGCTGCTCGCCGCAGAATTCCAGGCCAGCGGGTGTCAGGTAGGAATCCTCCGATTGGACCAAGTGCAGCAACGGCAACAACGCCGAACGCTTGTTGGGGTAGCGGCCGATGATCTCCTTGGCGTCGACCTCCAGCCGCGCCCGGACCTCGGGCGGATACGACTGTGGCGCACCCTCGACGACGAACTGGTTGGGTTCCTCCGGCGGCGGCCCCAGCCGGATGAATACCCGCTCGCCAGAGCCGTTTCCACCCACCGGCGCCGTCATCGGTCGACTCCGCCCATGACCGGGTCGATGCTGGCGACCGCGGTGATCAAGTCGGCGACCATGCCGCCCTCGCACATCGCGGCGACCGACTGCAGATTGGTGAAGGAGGGATCCCGGTAATGCACTCGGTAAGGCCGGGTTCCGCCGTCACTGACCATGTGCACGCCGAGTTCGCCGCGGGGTGATTCCACCGCGCTGTAGACCTGGCCGGCCGGCACCCGGATGCCCTCGGTGACCAACTTGAAGTGGTGGATCAATGCTTCCATCGAGCCGCCCATGATCTTGGCGATGTGTTCGGGCGAGTTACCCATGCCGTCGGGGCCTACCTTCAGGTCGGCGGGCCAGGCGATCTTGCGGTCCTCGACCATGTGTGGCCCCGGCTTCAGCTTGTCCAGGCACTGCTCGACAATCTTGATCGACTCCGACATCTCCTTGACGCGAATGATGTAGCGCCCGTAGGCATCACACGTGTCGGCGGTGATCACGTCGAACTCGTAGTTCTCGTACCCGCAGTAGGGTTCGCTCTTGCGCAGGTCGTGCGGCAATCCGGTGGCACGCAGGATCGGGCCGGTGATGCCCAGCGCCATGCAGCCGGCCAGGTCGAGGTAGCCGACGTCCTGGGTCCGCGCTTTCCAGATGGCGTTTTCGTTGAGCAGATCGCCCATTTCGCGCAGCACCTGCCGGAGCCCCTTGAGGCCCTCGACGATGTCGGCTTCGGCGTTGGGCGGTAAGTCCTGCGCCACCCCGCCCGGGCGAATGTAGGCACTGTTCATCCGCAGACCGCTGATCTTTTCGAACAGGGTCAGGACGATCTCGCGTCCCCGGAAGCCAACGAACATCGGTGTCATGGCGCCCAGTTCCATACCGCCGGTGGCCAGCGCGACCAGATGCGAGGAGATCCGGTTGAGCTCCATCATCATGACGCGGATGACGTTGACCCGCTCCGGGATCTCATCGGTGATGCCGAGCAGCTTCTCGACGCCGAGGCAGTAGGCGGTCTCGTTGAAAAACGGTGACAGGTAATCCATCCGGGTTACGAAGGTGACACCCTGCGTCCAGTACCGGTATTCGAGGTTCTTCTCGATTCCGGTGTGCAGGTAGCCGATTCCGCAGCGGACCTCGGTGACGGTCTCGCCTTCGATCTCGAGGATCAGCCGCAACACCCCGTGGGTGGACGGGTGCTGTGGCCCCATGTTGACGACGATGCGTTCACCGGGATCCGCGGCGCGGGCGGCCTCGACGACCTGCCCCCAGTCCTGGCCGCCGGCGACCACGACAGTTTCGGCGCCGCCATCGGGCGTCGAGTCAGTGATTGTGCTCATTAGTTGTACGCTCTCCGCTCGTCGGGCGGGGGTATCTGTGCTCCCTTGTACTCGACGGGAATTCCGCCGAGCGGGTAGTCCTTGCGTTGCGGATGGCCCTGCCAGTCGTCCGGCATCTCGATGCGGGTCAGCGACGGATGTCCGTCGAAGATGATGCCGAAGAAGTCATACGTCTCGCGCTCGTGCCAGTCGTTGGTCGGGTAGATCCCATACAGCGATGGGATGTGCGGATCACCATCGGGCGCAGACACTTCCAGCCGGACGCGGCGATTGTGCGTGATCGACTGCAGCGGGTAGACCGCGTGCAATTCGCGGCCGGTCTCGTGCGGGTAATGCACGCCGTTGACACCCAGGCACATCTCGAAGCGCAGTTCGGGTTCGTCACGCAGACGCTGGGCCACCTGGGGCAGTGCCTCGCGGCGCACGTGCAACGTCAGTTCGTCGCGGTCGACGACGACTTTCTCTATGGCGTTTTCGAATTCGATGTCGCCGGCCTTGAGGGCGTCCGCGAGCCGGTCCACCACGTCGTCGAAGTAACCGCCGTACGGGCGGGAGCTGCTGCCCGGGAGCGTGACCTCCCGAACCAGGCGTCCGTATCCGGACGTGTCACCCGAACCCGAAATGCCGAACATGCCACGGCGTACGTTGATCACTTCTTCGTCGGGCGAGGGCAGCGCGCCGCCCACTTCGCTGGCGGCTACCTTCGGGTCCTGCTCCGGTGAGCTCATCGCAGCAGTCCACGCATCTCGATGGTGGGCCGGGCGCCCAGTGCCGCCTGCTCGGCTTCCGCGATGGCCTGCTCGCGGTTCACGCCGAGCGGCATTTCCTGAATCTTCTCGTGCAGCTTGAGAATTGCGTACAAGAGCATCTCCGGACGAGGCGGGCAGCCGGGGAGGTAGATGTCCACCGGAACCACGTGGTCCACGCCCTGAACGATCGCATAGTTGTTGAACATCCCGCCGGACGACGCGCAGACGCCCATGGCCAGCACCCATTTCGGTTCTGCCATCTGGTCGTAGATCTGGCGCAGCACCGGGGCCATCTTCTGGCTCACCCGCCCGGCCACGATCATCAGGTCGGCCTGGCGCGGTGTTGCCGAAAACCGCTCCATCCCAAACCGTGCGATGTCGAACCGTGGTCCGGCCGTTGCCATCATCTCGATCGCGCAACAGGCCAAACCGAACGTTGCCGGCCACAGCGAGTTCTTGCGGACGTAGCCGGCGATCTTCTCGACAGTCCCGAGCAGGATGCCGGCGGGTAGCTGTTCTTCCAGGCCCACGGTTTTACCTCAATCCCATGTCAGGCCGCCGCGGCGCCACACGTAGGCGTAGGCCACGAAGACCGTGAGCATGAACACCACCATCTCGACCAGAGCAAACATTCCCAGTGCGTCGTAACTGACGGCCCACGGATACAAGAACACGATTTCGATGTCGAACACGATAAAAAGCATTGCGGTCAGGTAATACTTCACCGGAAACCGCTGCCCGGGCGTCGCATGCGGGCCACTCACCGACGTCTCGGTCGGCTCGATTCCGCATTCGTAGGCCGCCATCTTCGACTTGTTGTAGCGCGACGGGCCGGCCAGGCTCGCGATCACCACCGAGCCCACAGCAAAGGCGGCGGCGATTGCGCCGAGCACCAGGATGGGTATGTAGACGTTCAACTCGCTCCAAGATCCGTCGTGGGCCGCCTATAAAGCGACCAGGCGGCGACCGGGCTGCTGTGACGAGCTGGGTCTGTAGCCCGTCGCAGTGATCTTCAACATAGCGTTGAGGTGGCTGGGACACGTGCTCGGGGTGATGGTAATCACTCGGCTGTGGTCTTCGCCGAGTTTAGCCAACAAGTGATCGGCGGGCAGTCGGGAACGCTCGGCCGTCGGCCGGTATCGAAGCGGGGCCGCGGGGCTAGATGGCGGGAGCGCGGAGCAACCCGAGCACCGTGCGACCCAGCACGATCGGGTCGATCGGATGCGGCACCGCGGCCTCGGCGCGTGACCAGGTCGCCAGCCATGCGTCGTCCGGACGACCGGTGAGCACCAGGATCGGCGGGCAGGTCTCGAGTTCGTCTTTGAGCTGTTTGGCGATTCCCATGCCGCCGGTCGGCGTCGCTTCGCCATCGAGGATGGCCAGATCGATGCCGCCCTCATCCATGGTGCGGATCACCATCGGGCCGGTAGCCACCTCGACGTAGTTCAACTCGGGCAGATCCGGGTGCAGGCGCTTGCCCAGTGCCCGCTTCACTGTGTCGCGGGTGTTGGGGTTGTCGCTGTAGACGAGTATCCGCAGAGCGATGGTGGCGTCGGGCACGGTGCAGATGCTACTGGTGCGTGCCCGGCTTTATTGGCCGGACCGCACGAAAACGGCCTGCGCCGCCGCCTTCGCCGTCGGCGCGATCACGCCGAACTTGTTCCAGCCGATGTCGAACTGGGATCGATCGATCTTGGTTTCGCCCGAGATTTGGATAGAACCGTCGCCGGCCTCGGTGACGGTGACGGGCAGCGATACCGGCGCCGTGACGCCCTTGATGGTCAAGCTGGCGCGCAGCTCCGCCGCCTTGCCTTCGGTCGGGTGTACCCCGGTGATGACGACGCTGATCTCGGGAAAGCGCTCGACATCGAAGAAATCGGCCGAGCGCAGATGCTCGTCGCGACGGCCGATACCGGTGTTCACCGACGCGGTATGGATGTCGAGGCGGCCGAAGACCGCGCCATTGCCGGTGAGTTGTCCGTCGCCGGCGAACTCGGTGAAGCGGCCCTTGACGTTCAGCAGGCCCCACATGTTCCTGATCTTGAACGTCACGGCCGACCGGTCCGCAACGATGTTCCATACCCCGGCCAGGTCGGGATCGTTCAGCAGTGTTTCCAGCGTTGTCATAGTCCGTCTCACCTCATCAGCGGCGCGATCTCGGCGGGGTCGAAGTATTCGTCGATCCGGTCGATCAGACCATTTGTGCCCACCCTGATCACGATGCAAACGCGCATGGAGATCGATTGGCCGGCTTGACCGGTGGCGTGCAGGACGTGCTGCTGGACAAAGCCGCTGATCGATCCGTCGTCGAAGAGCCGGCGATCGAGGATTTCGTAGCGACGCTCGGTGGTCACACCGATGAACCAGTCGATGACTTTCAGCGCGCGGGCCTTGTCGTTGTCCCGGCTGGCGCCCACCCGCCACACCGCGATGTCGTCGCTCCACAGCCGATCGACCGCGGCCTTGTCGCCGTCGACGATCGACGAGAACAGCTGGTCGGCCGTGTCGACGACGACCTCGGCAGTAGCGGCGGGCATGGCAGGCTCCTATTCGCTGTCGTATCCGGGATGGGCAACCGCCAACCGATTGCGCACCAGGGTCCTCAGGCCGGAGAGGACGTCGGCGGCGCGCTCGTCCAGCTCGCCGGCCCGGATGGCGGCGGCAAGTTGTTCCTCGTCGGGGAAACCCAAGCCGGCCAGCGCGGCTCGCGATTCCGCCTCGCTCTCGTCGAGCAGTTCGCGCTCGACGATGCGCAACGCGTTGGCGGCGACCCGGGAGTGGAAGTTGACCTGTCCGCTGGTCGCCGCCCGGACGTCGGTTTCCAGGAATTCGGCCACCGCGGCCACGAGTTCGGCCGCCAGCGGGCGGCCGTAAGCGCCGATCACGACCTGACCTCCTCGAGCAGGTTGAGGATGTCCCACTCCGTCTCGCTTACCCGGCGACCTATCGTCGCCAGCTCGACCGAACGGGATTGACCGCTCAAATGCCGCTCCGCCTGGAAGCGGCAGATGACACCCCAGCGCAGCGTGGCCAGCACCAGCCACCAGTGCAGCGCCACCCGGTCGACGGTAGTCCCGCTGGCCAGCTCGTAGTCGCGCACGAAGCTCTCGATGCTGCCGAGGCCGCCGGCGCCAAGGCTGGCCGGAGCGCCGAACCGCCAGGCGCGGATGCAGAACCAGGCCAGGTCTTCATAGGCCTCGCCGAGGTGCACCAGCTCCCAGTCGAGGACCGCGGCCAGGTCGGACCCGTCGACGATGAGGTTTCCCATCCGGTAGTCCCCGTGCACCAGCACCCTCGCCGATTGTTGCGGGCGGTGGGCGGCCAGCCAGCGAAAGGCCCATTCGAAGGTGGCGGTGGTGTCGTTCATCGCGTCGAGCCGTTCGCGGTATTCCACGAGCTGGTCCTCGTAGGCCAGGCCGGGAATTCGCGGGTCGGCCCGGTGAATGGCGGCCAGGGCCTGCGCGCATTGCCGGAGCAGCTCGGTGCGGCGGGCGTGCCCGTTGGCGGTATCGAGCTGGCGTTGAATGCGCCGGACGATCGTCTCGCCCTTGATCTCATCGCAGACGAGAAACGGATTGCCCAGTGCGGCAGGCGAATCGTCGGCGACCAGGACGTGGGGGACCGGCGCACCGGCCGCGGCGGCAGCGGCCTGCGAGCGGGCCTCGAGCTCCATGCCGGCGTGCACGTCATCGGGTGGGCCGATGCGCAGGATCAGCGCGCGGCGTTGACCGCCGGTGACCGCGTCGAACGCCCACGTGGTGCGGCTGGCACCACCGGTGAGCGCGCGTAGGTTCTCGATCGCGGTGTCGGCGCCGAGTATTGGCACCAACACGGGTGCCAGTTTGGCGGCCAGCTCCTCGGTCACTGCTTGCCAAACTTGAACAGCCGCTGCGCCACTCGGCGGATCTGGATTTCCTCGGCGCCCTCGGTGATTCGGTAGCGGCGGTGGTGGCGGTAGATGTGCTCGAATTGCTCATGACGGCTGTAGCCGAGGCCGCCGAAGACCTGCATGGCCCGGTCGGCGGCATCGCAGACCAGCCGGTTGGCGCGATAGTTCGCCATCGACACTTTGTCCGACACCTCCAGGTGGTGGTCGCGGTCCAGGTGCCAGGCGGCGAATTGCACCAGCAGCCGCACCATCTGCGCTTCGGTCTGCAGCTCGGCCAGCGGCCATTGCACGGCCTGGTTGACCGACAGCGGCTTGCCGAACACGATGCGCTTGGCGGCGTATTCGGCGGCACGATCGATGCAGTATTGCGCCGCACCCAGGCTGCTGGCGGCTTGGCGAATCCGGTTCTCGTGCAGGAACGTTTGCGCGACCTCGAGGCCGCGGTCGACCTCACCGAGCACCGCGTCGGCGGGGATTCGCACATCGGTCAATTCGACTTCGCCGTGGTCGGTGGGCATGTTGAACGTCCACCAGTAGTAGGGGACCGTGAATCCGGGCGTGTCGGTCGGGACCAGAAACGCGGTGATACCCCGGGCTTGTCCCGGCTCGCCGGAGGTGCGGGCGAAGACCAAGTCGTGGGTGGCGCGGTGGACGCCGGTGTTGAACCGCTTGGAGCCGTTGATCACCCAGCTGTCACCGTCGCGCTGGGCGTGGGTTTCCAGCCAGGTCGCGTCGGAACCGTGCTGAGGCTCGGTCAGTCCGAATGCCATGGACCGCTTGCCGGTGATCAACGCCTCGGACCACACGCGGCGTTGCTCGTCGGTGCCGAACCGCTCCATCATGATCACCTGGGGAAAGTTCCCGACGATCGACGACTCGTTCTGCAGGTCGTTGTGCAGCCCAAGTCCCTTGTGCGCCAGGTGTTCCCGGATCACCGCCATGTCGACGTTGGTACCGTCGCGGCCGCCCAGCGAGGCCGGCAGTCCGTAGCGCAGCCAGCCCGCCTTATCGGCACGCCGGCGCATCTCCGCGAGCAGTTCCTCCCACTCTTCAGTCGGGATGCCGTCGTTGTCCCAATCCGTGCGGGCATGCTCCCGGCGCTGGTCGAAATACTGGATGTTTTCGCGTTCCAGCGGCTTGATCTCGGCCTCGATGAACGCATCCATCTCGGCCAGGACGCTCGGAAGGTGTTCTGGAAGAGTGAAATCCATAGTCATCTCCTCGAGGTTCTCGCGTTACGCGCCATAGAGAGTCTTCTTCCACACCGTCGACAGGGTAGCGATCGCGTCCTCGTCGCTGATCTCCATCCCGAGACCAGACTGCCCGACGAAGACGGTGGTGAAGTTCTCGAACAGCAGCGCGATGGCGGCCGCGGTGTGTTGCGGGTTGAGCTCGCTGCTGTAGCCCTGGTCATGGGCGCGCCGCACCGAGGCGGCCACGATGTCCATGCCGAACCTGCGAAACTCGTTCTGCACAGCCGCGAACCGCGGCTGAGTGGCCGCCAACTGCGAGACTGCGATCATGATGCCGATGTTCTGCTTGAAGATGTTCCAGTAGCCGGTGACCACCGAGGTGAAGAACGCGTCGTCGTCTGCGGAATCCGGCAGGTGCACGCTCAACCCGGACGGGGCCACGACGTCGTGCAGGAAAGACTCCGCCAGCGCGGCCAGCAGGTCTTCCTTGTCGGCGAAATACCGGTAGAAAACCGCCGGAGATTTTCCCGCCGCCGACGTGATATCGGCCAGCGTGGTGCCGTGAAATCCTCGTTCGGCAAACAGTTTTCGCGCGGCCTGTTCGATGGCCTGCCTGGTCTGGCGGCCTTTGGATGTCAGCTCCCGCGACGCATCGGGGGCGGACACACCCATCAGTCCCGGATCCGGTCGCCCGCACGCAGCAGCGCGCTCGGCAGGTCATGGCGGACAGCCGATTTCGCGACGCCGGCGGCGGCGATCGCGGCCTGCAGGTCGACGTCGACGTCGATATCGCTGTCGGTCAGCAGATAGACCAGGTCTTCGGTGGCGATGTTGCCGGTGGCGCCGGGCGCGAACGGGCAACCGCCCAGCCCGCCGACCGAGGCGTCCAGTCGGGTGACGCCGGCGGTGACTGCCGCGTACGCGCTGGCCAGCCCGGCGCCGCGGGTGTTGTGGAAGTGTGCGCCCAGCGGCACGTCGCCGATCACCGGACGCAGTTGGGCGATCAGCGAACTCACCCGGCCCGGGGTGGTGGTGCCGATGGTGTCGGCGATCGACAGCCGGTCGGCTCCGCGGTCGCGGGCGGCCGCAGCGATCTCCAGCACCCGCTGCGGTGGGGTGGGGCCTTCGAACGGCGAGTCCCACGCGGTCGCGATGACGACCTCGACCGTGACGCCGCTGCCGTGCGCGATCGCGACGATCTCGTCGATCTGGTCGGCGGCTTCCGTGCTGGTGCGCCCGACGTTGGCCGTGCTGAACGTGTCGTCGGCGGCCACCACGTATTCGATCGACCGCAGTCCGGCGGCAACGGCACGCTTGGCACCATTGGGGCTGGCGACCAGGGCGGAGAATTCGATGTCGGGGTAGTTGTGCAGCTCGGCGGCGAGTTCGGCGGCGTCGGCCATCGACGGCACCTTCGTCGGGGACACGAAAGCCGTGACCTCCACCTCGCGCACGCCGGTGGCGGCCACCGCCGCGAGCAATTCCAGCTTGGCCGACAACGGGATTGGCTTTTCGATCTGCAGCCCGTCGCGCAGCGCCACCTCACGGATATCAACGTGCCGGTTCACAGCACCCCCTCGCCTCGCAACGCCTCGAGCTCTTCGGCGGTCTTGCCCAGCAGCCCCGCGTAGATGTCGTCGTTGTGTCGTCCCGGGCAGGCCGGCCCGGCGTGGCGGACACCGCCCGGCGACTCCGAGAGCACCGGAACGACGCCGGGCCCCAACACATTACGTTCGAGGCGTTCGTCGTAGTGCTCGACCAGCATGCCGCGCGCCCGCAGTTGCGGGTCTTCGACCACCTCTGCGACGGTGTTGATGGGGCCCGCGATCACGCCTGCGGCAGAAAGGGTTTCGACGATGTCCCCAGGTTGTCGCTCGGCGGCCCAGTCGCCGATGATCTTGTCGAGCTCGTCCTGGTTGCGGCCGCGCGCGGTGTGGGTGGCGAACCGGTCGTCGCCGGCCAGCTCCGGGCGTCCCATCGCCGTGCACAGCCGGGCGAACACCGTGTCCTGGTTGGCGGCGATCACCACCCATGAATCGTCGGCGCTGCGATAGATGTTGGACGGCGCGATGCCTTCCAGCCGGGTGCCCGACGGTCCGCGCACCACGCCACCGACGTCGTAGTCGGGAATCGTGGATTCCTGGATGGCCAAGCATGATTCGGTCAGCGCGACGTCGACGACCTGTCCACGCCCGGTCACGCTGCGGCGGTACAGTGCGGCCATCGCGCCCTGGGCGCCGAACATGCCGGCCAGGCTGTCGCCCAGCGAGAGCGCAAGCCGGGGCGGTGGTCCGCCGGGAAAACCGTTGAGGTGTCGCAGTCCACTGGCGGCCTCGGCGACCGAGGCGTAGCCCGCCTTGTGGGCGTCGGGCCCGGTCTGCCCGTAGCCGGACACCCGGACCAGGATGATGCCGGCGTTGCGCGCGCTGAGCACGTCGTAGCCCAGGTCCCACTTCTCCAGCGTGCCCGGACGGAAGTTCTCCACCACGACGTCGGACTTCTCGACGAGCTCGAGGAACAGCTCGCGGCCGCGCGGCCGGCGCAGGTCCAGCGTGATGGCCTTCTTGTTGCGCGCGGCGACGGTCCAGAACACGTGGTGCCCCTCGTGTTCGGCCTGGCCCCAGTTGCGCAGCGGGTCCGGTGCACCCGGCGGCTCAACCTTGATGACGTCGGCGCCCATGTCCCCGAGCAAGCGGCCGGCGAACGGACCCGCGATCAAGGTGCCCAATTCGAGCACCCGGATGCCGTCCAGCGGTCCGCTCACGCTCATTCGGCGCTCGCGAATTCGTGCCTGATCAGCCAGTCGGTGACGATGTCGACGGCCGCGCGCAACTTGTCGCGCTGGTCCGGGCCAGCGTAATAGTGTGTGGCGCCTGGGATTTCGTGCAGCTCTTTGTCGTGATGCCCGATCGCCTCGAACAGCCGCCGGGTGTGGCTGGGTGTGCAGGCGTCGTCGGCCAGGTTGCCGATCACCAGCGCGGGGATCGCGATGTCGCGCCCGCAGTCCACGCCGTCGCCGCGGGCTTCGTCGTAGCTCCATTGCGACAGCCAGCCGCGCAGCGTCGAGAAGCGGGCCAGCCCGACCGGGCTCATGTTCACCACCCGGGGGTCGCCCAGGTAACAGGTTCCCGGTGTGCGCTCATTGGGATCGACGGTGGGATCCAGCCAGCGGGGGTCGGCCATCGTGCCGTGCACGACGAATCCGAACTCGTCGTCGGGGCGGCCCTGAGCGGTCAATTCAGCCAGCTTCTCTTTCGCCCATGCGGTGATGCGGCGGTTGCGGTCGATCTGAGCTCGACGGTACCGGTCCAGGAATTCTTCGGTGTAGGGCGGCTGGTTGGGGTTGTCGGGGTTGTACAGATCCAGCTCGGGATCACGCTTGGTGGGGTCGGATTCGTCGAGGATGGAGGCGTCGAGCCACTCGGTCAGCGTGCCGTGCCGGCTGATGTGGGCGGCCAGCAGCATGATGCCGTCGGCGGCGGGCAGCTCCAGCTTCGTCAGGTCGGGCCCGTCGCCGGTCGGGCTCGACGTGATCGTCGCGTGCTGCGCCTGCTGCTGGTAGAACACCGACAACGAGCCGCCGCCGCTCCACCCGGCCAGCACCACCTTGGTATAGCCCAGCCGGTTCTTGGCGTCCTTGATGCACTCGCCGAGATCTTCGACCACCTTTTCCATCAGCAGTGCCGAATCCGTGCCGCGGAACCGGCTGTTGCAGTAGATGACGTGGTGGCCGGCGCGGGCCAGCGCGTTGATCATCGGCAGATAGGCGCCGCCGCCGATCGGGTGCATGAACACCAGGACGGTGTCCGACGGCTTGTCTTTAGGCTTGAGCAGATAGCTCTCCAGCACGGTGATCTCGGCCAGACCGCCGTAGACGTCGCGGACGTTGGAATTGTTCTGGAAAGCAACCAGATACGGGATTCTTTCGTAGTCGTGTTTGACCGTTTGTCTTACGGCTTGACTCATCAGTGTTGTCCTAAATCGTGTGCCAGTACTTCGGGTGACGGTGTCAGGCGCCGGCGGGTGTCGACTGCGATGACCTGCCAGTCGACGCGCGAATGCTCGTCGAACTTGCGGCGCGCTCGTTCGCGCGCCTTCTCCGGCGCACCGTGGTGAACCCCTTGCGGCGCATGGGAAATCAGGCCCGGTGGCATCGGGATGCCGTAGAGCGAGCCGCCGTGGAAAAACGCGATTTCGTCGTAGTCGACGTTGCGGTGATACCAGGGTGTGCGTTCGGTGCCGGCCACGCCCTCGGCGGGCTTGGGCAGGAAGTTCATCACGTACACGCCGGTCGCCTGCATGAACAGATGCACCGTCGGCGGCAGGTGGACGCTGTCGGAGGTGATCACGTTGTAGTCGTCGATGTTGAAGGTGAACGCGAAGTTGTCGCCGCGCCATCCTTCGACGTCGATCGGATTATGTTGGTAGGTAAGCGTTGTCGGCCCGCCCTCGTGAACAAGCCGAACCTCGTACTCGTCGCGGCCGTCGTCCTCGATCGGTGCCGGCTCGGGAATCGTGGCCTGTGACGGGTCGAACGGGAAGTGCCGGCCCAGTGGGCCGGGCGGTGGCACCCGGAACTCGTCGGTGGCCTCGATCATCAACAGCGTGGTTTCGCGATCCGGAACTTGGCGCCAGGTGCACGCCTTCGGGATGTAGACCCAGTCGCCCTCCCGGTAGCGCAGCGGACCGAACTCGGTCTCCAGTAGTCCGGCGCCTTGGTGGACGAAGGACAGCAGATCGCCGTCGACGTGGCGGGCGAAGTAGGGCATCGGTTCGTGCCGACGGCTCAGCAGAACGCGGCAGTCGTCGTTGCTGAACATCAGCAGCGGTCCACCGTTGGCGTCGGTGGCATCGCTGGGCTTGAGCTCGCTGGACAGCACGTCGACCGGGCGCAGCGGTCCGGACGATCGGTAGGCGGTGGGGTCGTGGCGGCGGTAGATGTTGGCCGTCCGTCCGGTGAATCCGCCGCGGCCGAGCTCGTCGTCTTTTAGGCCGTCAAGGTCGGCGTGCAGGCGATGCGGCGTCTTGCCTTTGCGCAGGTGAATGAAGGATTCCATGGTGACTCCCGGGTGGTGGGCGGGTTCGTCAGGCCGATAAAACTAAAAGTGACATTACTTTCTCTTTTGGTCGGGCACAAGGGTGCGGCTTTTTGCCCGCCTCACAGCGACAAGTATGGCTGGACCCGCTCCCGACTCGTTCGTTGTCGCTCGGAGGCGGGCAAAGCGTGGCGCCCCTCCGCCGGAATCGGTGGCGGTCGAACCACGGGTTCAGCGGACGCGTAGGACGACTTTTCCTTTGGCGGTGCGATTCTCCATGGACGCGACCGCCGCGGCGGCCTGCTCCAGCGGGTAGACCTCCGGCTGCGGCGCAGCCAACTGGCCCGAGCTGAGCAGGCGCTCGAGTCCGGCCCATTGCTCGTCCAACGCCCCGGGGTGTGTCCCCGTCCAGGCGCCCCAGCCAACACCGACAACATCAATGTTGTTGAGCAGCAACCGATTTACTTTCACTGTGGGAATCTCACCGCCGGTGAAGCCGACGACCAGCAGCCGTCCTCCCGCAACCAGCGAACGCAGCGAATCGGTGAACCGGTCTCCGCCAACCGGGTCCACGACCATGTCGACGCCGCGGCCGTTGGTCAATTCCTTCACCGCGTCCTTGAAGCCGTCGGCCAACACCACGTCGGTCGCGCCTGCCGTGGTGGCGATCTGGGCCTTCTCTTCGGTGCTGACCACCGCGATGGTGCGCGACGCCCCGAGCGCCGGCGCCAGCCGCAGCGTCGAGGTTCCGATCCCGCCGGCCGCGCCGTGCACCAGCACGGTTTCGCCCTTTTGCAGGCGGCCGCGCACCGTCAGCGCGAAGTACATCGTCAGGTCGTTGAACAGCAGGCCGGCGCCCGCCTCGAAGCTCACGTTGTCCGGCAGCTTGAACGCCCGGTCGGGGGAGAGCACGGCAACCTCGGCCATGCCTCCGTTGAGCATCGTCAGGCCGACAACCCGGTCGCCGGGTTGCACGTGTGCGCCGTCCGGCGCCGATCGTACGACCCCGGCGATCTCGGCTCCCAGCACGAACGGCGGCTCGGGCCGGTATTGATAGAGGCCGCGGGTCAGCAACGCGTCCGGGAACGCGGCACCGGCGGCATGCACCTCCACGACGATCCCGTCGCCGGTGGGTTCGTCGACCTCGGCCACCTCGATCGCGTCTGGACCATCAAGCCGAGTCACCCGTGCTGCGCGCATGTCGCCTCCGTCATTGATCGGGCCGGAATCTTCCGGCCAGCGCTCGAATAGCCTACTGCCAGCTCAGAATCCGCCGGCGACACGTACCACTGCGCGGCCGGAGTAGCTGCCCGCACGCAGTCGGTCCAAAACCCCGACCACGTCCTTGACGTTGACGCTGGAAAACAGCACCCGAATCGTCACTTCACCGGGCGGTAGGTCGGACGGGCGCAGCGTTTCGACCGACGCGCTGATCCGGTCACCGTCTTGACGGGCTACCAGCGCCTGAAAAGCGTCCATACGACGACGTTAGCCCCGTCCGGCGCCGAGCTTTCGCTTGGTCGCTTTTCAGTCGCCCATATAGGCTTTGGCGGGTCATAGCCCGAGTCAGGCCGCCGATCTAGGGGATGGCAGTGAAGCCGTCGCAAGTGTCAGAGTCCGGGACGATTCGCAAGGCCCTGCGCGGCGGGACCACCGACACGGAGCTGGACGCGGTGTTCAGTGAACATCGTTGGCGTTCATTGCGGGTCGCGTCGGTACAACGCATGGTCGTCGTAGCGATCATGATCGCGGACTCGTTTGTCCACACGGATTTCATCAGCTGGGCACCGGACGACGCGGTGGTCACGGTGTACGCGCTCATTGCGACGGGCATTCTGGTCTTCGCGCACTCCCCGGCGAGTCGGTCGATGGCCACCGACCGCACGCTGTTCCTCTTCGCGATGGTCGATGTCGTGTTCATCGTCGGTTACAAGTTGTTGTCACCCGGCGGGCACATTCCGCTGCTGCTGCTGGTGATGGTGCCGCGCATGGTCGCCCTGGATCTGTCGGGGTGGCGCGCCACCGTCGGCCTGACCTTCGCGTTCGTCGCATTCACCGCGTCGATACTTCAAGACCCGGTCATTCCGCATCAACTGGGCTGGCCGAAGACCTTGGTCATCGTGGCGATATACGGATTCATCTGTGGCACAGCCCTACACGCCGTTCTGTTCCGCCGACGTTACGTCGCCGAACTAGCCAGAATCACGGCGTCCCGCGATGCGTTGCTCGCCGAGACGATGACCGCCTCGGAAACCGAGCGCCGGGAAATCTCCGAAGCGATCCACGACGGGCCCCTACAGGACGTCCTGGCGGCCCGGCGCGACATCGTCGACTTCGCCAAGAAGACGCCCGCCGAGCCGCTGCACCGAGCGGTCGGCAGTCTCGACGACGCCTCACGGCGATTGCGGGAGGCGACTTTCGAGCTTCATCCGGCCGTGCTCGAGCAAGTCGGATTGGGCGCCGCGGTGGAAAAGCTGGCCGCTTTCACCGGTGACCGGGTGGGCATCGCGATCACGACCGACATTGATCACCCGGGCCGAAACGCTACCGACCCGATGGTGTTTGGGGTGGTTCGCGAGTTGCTTTCCAACGTGGTCCGCCACTCCGAGGCGACGCACGCGTCGGTGAAGCTCAAGATCCGCGAGGGAGCATGCCATCTCGATGTGATCGACGACGGCGTGGGAATGACCGGTGACATTGCGATGCGCCGCCTCGCCGACGGGCACATCGGTCTCGTTTCGCAGCGGGCGCGCGTGGAGGCCGCCGGCGGAACCCTGCGGGTGGTCGACGTCGCGGCGGGAACACACGTCTGCATGGAGTTGCCACTGCCCGGATGAGTTCACTCCACCAGCCGGCGTCGCATCGCCTCGGCCACCGCGGCTCCCCGGTCGGAAACACCGAGCTTGTCGTAGAGGTTCTGCACATGCGTCTTCACCGTGCTCGGCGAGACAAACAGCCGTGCGGCAATCTGTGGGACGGACATGCCTGCGGCGATCATGCGCACCACCTCGCTCTCGCGCGGTGTCAACAACGCCGAGTCTCCGCGGGCTCGAACTTTCACCTCACCCGCCAGGGCCCCCGCCAATTCCGTCGGCAGATATGTCGCGCCCTTCGCGCACTTGAGCACGGCGGCCACGATTTCTTCGCTGTCCGAGTCTTTCGTCAAGTAGCCCGCGGCGCCTTCGGCGAGGGCCTGGTAGATGACCGAGCTGTCGTCAAAAGCGCTGAGCAACACCACACAGGTGCCCAAATCGTCCCGCGCCACCGCCCGGATCACGTCGAGCCCGTTGAGTTCGGGCATCTTGTAATCGATCAGCGCCACCGCGGGCTTTAGCTCGCGGATCGCGGCCAGCGCGGCGCGACCGTCGCCCAATTCCGCGAGCACGTCGATCTTCCCGCTCGCCTTCAGCGCCCGGACGATGCCGTCCCGGGTTACCGGGTGGTCATCGGCGACGATCACTTTGACGCGGTCTGGTTGATGTGACATCGGCTGCGCTCCACGGGCTCTCGGAGATCACGTGTGCGCTCGCCCCGACGACAGGCGCGTCCTCATTCTTGCCCGGCGGAGGCGGCGAGGAGGGGGTTTGCGCCAACCGGTGCGTACTTTCCTCCCCCAAATGGGGGAGGACATCTCATCCACCGGACCCGACATTTGCGCGAGGGACCTCGGCTGGCTGCGCCGGAATAGTTATGCGTGTTGGACGCCAACGAGGGCCAAAACGCCAAATTTTCGAATCGCGCTCTTAAGGAGACGGTCTGCCATGACACAGCCCCAGACGCTGAGCGTCGAATACGAAGAGTTGATGGCCCGTGCCGCCGAACTCGAGCAACCGCTCCCCACCATCCCGGCCATCAACCCGGCCCCGCCGTGTGCCCTTTCTTACACCAAGGATGCGGCCACCCAGATTGCACTTTCCGCCGATGCCATCCGCCTTTATCTGAAGGGTTGTGCAAGGGAATGGAAATCCCTCGCGAAATCCCTGCGGGACGCGGCCAAGGCCTACCAAGAGGTCGACGAGGGAGGGGCGGACGCGATCAACACCGAAGGGTCCATGTCGAACCTCACGCCGGCCTCCGCGAGCGGAAGTGGCCCGGACGAAGATTGGTCGTTCAACCCGCCTGCGCCAATACCGATGTCCGCACCGTTTGACTACCCGTACTACGCGGTCAGGCAGGCGGTCATGGATATCGAGAACGGCGACCAAGGCGCGGCCTTCCATGCGTTTGCCCACGAATGGACCACCTTCCAACTGGCGCTCCAGCAGGAGGCGTACCGGTTCCGGCCGTTTCTCGACTGGGAGGGTGACGCCCGGGCGGCGGTCGAGTCGAATTTCGAACAACAGCGGCAATGGATATTCGGGATGGTGCAACTGTGCTGCAAGCTCGGTGAGCAGGCACTCACAGTTGTCGACGCCCAGAAAAAGCTTCGGGCCGCGAACGGTTCGTATTACCACAATCCGAACGGCGATAGCGACATCAGCTACATTCCCGGAGAACACCCCGGACCCTTCGACATATCGAACTGCGATTATTGGTACAAGTGGTATGTCGAAAACGCTCCGCAGGACGTCCATTACGCGGTTGAGTGGTATCAAGTCCTGCAGGATAAGTCGGAAGAGGCGTTGAAGATCTACGTTGACAACGCGCAATTACCCCTGCCGCCGGTGAATCCAAGCATGTTCCCGACCGTCGTCGGCATAGCCGACTTCGGAGCTGGCTCCGGCGACCTCGATTTGGGGGACCTGACTGACGGGCTGAACTCGGGTGACGGCCTTTCCGGCCTGCCCGCGATGCCTTCGCTGCCGACGGGCGGAACGCCGGCAACGCCCGACAGTTCGGCGTTGAACGGTGCCGCGGTGCCGCCGCTCCCTGCAGCGGGGAAGGGCCTGCCGAAAGGGGCGCCGGTCAAACCGGCGTCATTCGGCGGCGGCGGCGGTGGGGCCGCCGTTCCGAAACTGCCCTTGCAAGCGTGGACAAACACCGGAGCGGCAGCCGGGGCAGCCGCTGCGGCTCCAGCGGCCGCGGGTGCTGGCATCCAGGTCCCGGCCGGGTACGCCAAGTTGAATGGGGCGGGCGGCGGTATGGGTGGCATGCCGATGGGCGGTCAGGGCGGTCAGGGCCAGGGTGCCGGCAAGGGCAAACGGGTGCCATCGGAGGACGGAGCGCTTTACACCGAAGACCGGGCGTGGACTGAGGGCGTCATCGGCCGACGCCGCGCCGAGGGGTCCCCGGCGCGCGGCTAACCTCACCGTATGGATCAGTTTCCGCTTGGTCGCTTTTCGGTAGCCCGTGTCGGGTTTGGGGCGATGCAACTGCCCGGCCCCGGTGTGATGGGGCCGCCGCGCGATCGCGACGAGGCGCTGGCGGTGCTGCGCAGGGCCGTCGAACGCGGCGTCAACCACATCGACACCGCCCAGATCTACGGTCCCGACGTCGCCAACGAACTCATCCGCGAGGCACTGCACCCCTACCCGGACAACCTGGCTTTGGTGAGCAAGGTCGGCGGGCGGCGCGACGATGCCGGCGCCTGGCTGCCGGTCGAGGAGCCGGCGGAACTGCGCCGAGACATCGAAACCAACTTGCGCACGCTCGGCGTCGACCAATTGGCCGCGGTCAATCTGCGACTGTTCGAAAGCGACGGCCCCGACCAGCTGTTCGACGACCAGCTCTCGGTCATGATCGACGCCCGTGACGAGGGATTGATCGGCGGCATCGGGCTCAGCAACATCAACCGCGAACACCTGCTGCATGCCCTGGACCGCACCGAGATCGCTTGTGTGCAAAACGCTTTCAACCTCATCCACCGGGACTCGGCGGCGGTGCTAGAGGAGTGCACCAGGCGCGGAATCGCCTTCGTTCCGTTCTTCCCGTTGGGCGCGGCATTCATGCAGCCGAACCCGGTGCTCAGTCACGAGCAGGTACGCGATGCCGCCGAGCGACTCGGGCGCACGCCCGCGCAGGTCGCGTTGGCATGGACGCTGAGCGTGGCGCCCAACGTGCTGCTGATTCCGGGTACCTCCTCGCTGGGGCATCTCGAGGAGAACCTCGACGTCGCTTCGATCGAGCTCGACGACGACACCCGCGAGCAGCTGAACGCAGTCGCCGCCTGATGCGCGTTCGACGCGCGTCCGCGGCCGACGCCGCGGCGTGTGCCGACATCTACCGGCCCTACGTGCTGGACACCGCGATCTCGTTCGAGACCGACGCGCCGACGGCAGGGGAGATGGCGGACCGCATCGCGAGGGCGCTGGCGCTGCACGACTGGCTGGTGCTCGAGGCGGACGGGAAAATCCTCGGGTATGCCTATGCGCAACAGTTCAATCCGCGTGCCGCGTATCGGTGGGCCGTCGAGACGACGGTCTATCTCGCCCAGGATGCGCGACGCGCCGGTGGCGGCAGGATGCTCTACGCCGAATTGCTACATCGGTTGGCAGAGCGCGGTTTTCGGCAAGCGTTCGCCGGTATCGCGCAACCCAATGAGGCCAGCAACGCGTTGCATGCGGCGTTCGGTTTTGCCCCGGCCGGTCACTACCGGCGGGTGGGGTGGAAACTGGGCGCCTGGCACGACGTTGCGTGGTGGCAGCTCGATCTGCTCGGGCGCGACGAGGCCGGCCCTCCGCGTCCGATCGCTACTTGAGTTCGGCGGACGAGAGGCCCAGCAGGCGGCGGGCGACCACGAGTTGCTGAATCTGCTGGGTGCCTTCGAAGATGTCCATGATCTTCGAATCGCGTGCCCACTTCTCCAACAGCGTTTGCTCCGAATAGCCGGCCGTGCCGGCTAATTCGACTGCTTTGAGGGTGATGTCGGTGCCCACCCGCCCTGCCTTGGCCTTGGCCATCGACGCTTCTTTGGAGTTGGGGATCTTGTTGTCGGCCTGCCAGGCCGCACGCAGGGTCAGCTGGTAGGCCGATTCCCAGTCGGCCTCCATCCGCAGGAATTCGGCCGCGGCGGCGCTTTGGGCGTGCGCGGGCCGGTCGTAGTCGATTTCCACTCCGGCTGCGGTCAGGATCTTGCGCAGCTCCTCCAAGGCGGCCCGGGCGATTCCGATGGCCATGCCGGCGACGACCGGCCGGGTGTTGTCGAAGGTCTCCATGACGCCCGAAAACCCTTTGCCCGATTCAATTTCGGGATTGCCCAGCAGGTTGTCCTTGGGGATCCGCGCGTTGTCGAACCGGATCACCGCGGTGTCGGAGCCCTTGATGCCAAGCTTGTTCTCCAGTCGCTCGACGCTGACACCGGGATGTTCGCGCGGCACGATGAAAGACTTGATTGCCGGGCGGCCCAACGACTTGTCCAGCGTCGCCCACACCACGATGTGCGTGGCCCGCGAACCTGCTGTGACGAAGATCTTTTCGCCGTTGATCACGTACTCGTCGCCGTCCAGCTTGGCGGTCGTGGACACGGCCGCCGAGTCGGACCCGAAGCTCGGTTCGGTGATGGCCATCGCGGCCCAGACCCGGCCCAGCCGGTTCAGCTGCTCGTCGGTGGCCACGCCGCTGATCGCCGCGTTGCCCAGGCCCTGATAGGGAATCGACAGCATCATCGCCGCGTCGCCCCAGCAAGCCTCCAGCGTCTGCAGCACCGCCGCCATGTTGGCGCCGTTGCGGTTTTCTTCCTTGCTTTCGCTGCTACGGAACGCCTCGGCTCCCGCGAGTCCCATCGCGTTGGATTCGGCGGCCCCGGAGAACAGGCTGGCCAGTGTGTCGAGCTCGACCGGGTAGGCGTGCTCTTTGAGGTCATACTTGCGCGCGATCGGTCGCATGATTTCCGCGCCGGCCTGGTGCGCCTTGTCGATCACCGCTTGCATCTTGCGGGGCAGTTCCAGATTGATTGCCATGATTGATCTTTCGCTAGTGCGGAGCTAGATAACGACGACGCCCTCGGCGACGCCGATGGCCCGCAGGTCGCGGTACCAGCGTTCGACGGGGTGTTCTTTCGTGTAGCCATGGCCGCCGAGCAGTTGCACGCCGTCCAGGCCGATTTGCATGCCCTTGTCGGCGCCGAGCCGCTTGGCCAGGGCCGCTTCGCGGATGAACGGGAGGCCTTGTTCGGCACGCGCGGCGCCGCGCCAGGTGATCAGCCGCAGCCCGTCCAACTCGATCGCGATGTTGGCGCACATGAACGCGACGGCCTGGCGGCGGGCGACAGGCTCGCCGAATGCCTCGCGTTCCTTTACATACGGAATGACGTAGTCGAGGACCGCGTGCGAGGTGCCGACGGCCAGCGCCGCCCAGCCCAGCCGGGACAGCGCGATCGCTTCGGAGTAGTCCTCATCGGTGGCTTCGTCTTCGCCCAGCCGGGCATTCAGCGGCACCGACACCCCGGAAAGCTCGAGCCGGCCCAGGGCCGCGGCACGGATGCCCATGCTCGGATCTGCTTTGACGGTAAGGCCTTTGGCGCCCGACTCGACGATGAACAGCGCCGGTTTGCCGTTGAGTTGCGCTCCGACGACGAACAATTCGGCGTCGGCCGCGGCCGGGACCAACGACTTCACACCGTCGAGCCGGTATCCACTCGGCGTGCGCACCGCGGTGGTCTTTAGCCGGGTCGGGTCGAACAGCGGCTGCGGTTCGGCGATGGCCACACAGGCCTGCGGGACATTCTCGCCGGCGAACTCGGGCAGATAGGTGGACTGCTGGTCGGCGCTGCCCCAGTGGGTCAGCGCGGATGCCACGCCGCCCGGCGCCAGGATGGGCAGCGCCAAACCCATGTCGCCGTAGGCCAGCGCCTCGGCCACCAGCACGTTGGTCACGCTCGAGCGGTGTGCGGCGATGCCCTCGAAGTCCTCGGGGATGTTGATCGCGGTGATGCCGAGTTCGGCGGCCTTCGCGATCAGGTCGGGCGGGTAGCTGGCCGCCTCGTCCGCGTCGTGCGCCGCGGGCCGCAGCACCTCTTCGGCGAAGTCCTCGAGGGTCTCGACGATCATCTTCTGTTCGTCGTCGGGCCTCAGGTCGTAGAAGTCCTTGCCGCTGGACTTCAGCCGGGTGGGTCCACTGCGGAGGTTCTGGACCCGTTTGAACTGCCGGGAGGCGGCGCCGGCGGTGGAGAAGACCGTCTTGGTGCCGTAGCGCAGACCCCGATTCAGCGGGTCGCGCAGCTGGTATTTGTCCAGAAATTCCTGGCCGACGAGCGGGGTTAGCAGCGCCAGGGTGATGTCGATCCCGGTGCGTCTGTGCGGTTGCATCCCGACGCCGGTTTTGCGGCCGCGCCGTTTTCCGCGCGGGCGGGAGGTGTTTGAGCCGGAAACGGTGTCCGTCATTTCAGCAGCCTCTGTCGTTGGGGCGATGCAGTCAGGAGACTATCTTACTCCGGAGTAAGATAAAGCGCGCTTGTTAGCTAGTTCACACCCAGGTCGCGTAGCACGCGCTCGTGTAGCAGGCCGTTTGTCGCCACAGCGTCGCCGCGGTGTGGGCCCGCGACGCCGTCCAGCCCGGTGAACGTTCCACCCGCCTCGCGCACCAGGATGTCGAGCGCGGCCAGATCCCACACCGAGACTTCCGGTTCGGCCGCGATATCGACGGCCCCCTCGGCAAGTAGGCAATACGAGAAGAAGTCGCCATACGCGCGCACCCGCCATACGGCGTCGGTCAGCTCGATGAAGCGGTCCCGCAGGCCGCGGTCGGCCCAGCCCGACAGGCTGGAAAACGACAGACTCGCCGAATCTAGTTGTGCCACTGAGGAAACCGACAGACGCCGCGGCAGCGCACCCTCGGCGGAGACGAAGGCGCCGTGGCCGCGGGACGCCCACCATCGGCGGTGCAGCGCCGGAGCACTCACGACTCCGACCACTGGGACGCCGTCGTCGAGCAATGCGATCAAGCTGGCCCACACCGGAACCCCGCGCACGAAATTCTTGGTGCCGTCGATCGGGTCGATGATCCATTGCCGGCCGGTGAACGTGGTGCTCCCGCCGAATTCCTCGCCGACGACGCTGTCGTCGGGCCGCTCGCGCCCCAGCACCTTGCGTACCTCGGTTTCGACCGCGCGGTCGGCGTCGGTGACCGGGGTCAGGTCCGGCTTGGTGTCGACGCGCAGGTCCAGCGCGCCGAACCGGTCGCGAGTCAGGATGTCGGCCCGGTCGGCAAGCGTCATCGCCAACGCTAGATCGTCCTGACTCATGCCAGCAGTCCTACCACGGCGGGCACGAAGAGACTTTTGGCCCTCACGCCGCTAATCCTTGCAACGCCATGATGTAACGATGCAGGATCTTGTCGACCGCGCCGACGTCGAGGCCCTGTTGCGCCGCTTCTACGCCCGGGTGCTGATCGACGAGGTACTGATCGAGCCGTTCGCCGAGCTGCGGTCCGAGGGATTGGACGCGCACATCCCAACCATGTGCGATTTCTGGGAGACCGTGCTGTTTCGCGCGGGGCGCTACCGCGGCAGCGCACTCACCGCTCACCGCGTCATTCACCAGCGAACTCCATTGTCCGGCAAGCATTTCGTGCGTTGGTTGACCGTCTGGCGCGACACCGTCGACGAGATGTATCGAGGGCCGGCGGCCGAGCGGGCCAAACTGCAGGCCGCCAGGATCGCGTGGGCGATGCACCGTCGGCTGACCGGCGTTGACGCACAGGAACTCGACGCGCTGCTCGCGAGCTGACCGGATCAGGCGAAGCTTGCGTTCAGGTCGGGTTCCGGGCCGAAGGTGAAGTGGCGCCCGGTGATGTCGGTCGGGGTCACCCGGACGTAATGCTTCTTGACTGTTGCGGTCCACGGCATCAGCTGGGCGCGTTCGGCTTCCTCGATCTCCGTGGCGGTGCGCAGCACCCGGGCGCGGCCCCTGACGATCACACTCCAGCCTTCGGCGACGTCGTGGTCGTCGGCCTCGAACACCACAACGTTGTGCCCCACGGCGGAAAACAATTTGGTGCCCTCGGCCGTGCGAAACAGCACCGTTCGGTCTTGCACCGCATAGTTCACCGGAAAGATCTCGGGCTCACCGGCGAAACTGGTCACCAGTCGGCCCAGGGCGACGCCGCCCAACCTGCGCCAACTCTCGTCTTCCGACAAGACGACCGCGGGTTCATCCGTCATCGACCTCACCTTTCCTCGGCAGTTCGAAGTCGACGCTACGGCGAATCAGAATGCGACAGTAGGGTCCTAGGTCAACTCCGCCGAACGTCGCGTCGGGCGTCCTACGATGGCGGCGTGTGGGAATTCGGTCTGCTGCTTCTGCTCGTCGCGGTGCTGGGGGGATTTGTTGCCCAGCGGTTCATCCCGCGCGGCCCGCGCGGTGAGCTCCTCGATGGCACGTTGTTGGTGACCGGCGTGAGCCCGCGGCCCGACGTCGCTGGCGAGCAATTCGTGACCATCGCAGGGGTCATCAATGGACCCACCGTCAACGAGTTCCCCGTCTACTGGCGGATGGCGGTCGACGTCGACCAATGGCCGAGCATGGGCGAGCTGCATCAGGTGGTGTATTCCTCGAAGAATCCCGACAACTGGAAATTCGCCCCGCCCGAGGCCCCCGCGGGCTAGTTGGCGAAATCGCTTGTGGTGCCAGGTCGCCGCAGGATCTTCTTGCATTGTGCTTCTGAGATGGCATTCTTTAGCCATGGCGGGCAAAGACATCGACCCGATCCGGGCGAGAAGTGCACTTGAAGTGATCCGGCAGCACCCGGTCCTGGTGCTCTTCGCGGTGTCGCCCGCGCTCGCGGTGCTGGGCGTCATCTGGTGGCTTGCCGGCGCCGGGTGGGCTATCGCCGCAGCCATCGTCGCATTGCTCGCCGGCGCGGGCCTCGTTGTCCTCAGGCGCTGAATCGAGCTCAGCCCCAACGCTATTGCGCGATCAGCCGTGGCTGATCCCTAGCAGCTTCTCCAGGCTCGGCAGTTTGACGCGCGGACGCCCGTGCGGCTCGCCGGCCGCACGCTCGTGGCGATCGATGATGTCCCAGTGCGCCGAGGTGACCAGCTTCGGCTGGCGCGAGGCCAGCCAGTCGGCCAGTTTGCCGGCGTGGTCGTCCGGGAATTCGGACGCTCCGTCAGCACCGGTCAGATCGTCGATCAGAGTGTCGACGGTGTCCTGGGAGTCCTTTTTATTGGTGCCGATGACGCCGGTCGGCCCTCGCTTGATCCAGCCGACCACGTATTCGTTGCGGCGGCCGTCGACCCGGCCGTCGGTGTTGGGGATGGTTGCGCTCTTGTCGTCGAACGGCAGACCCGGGGTGGGCACGCCGCGATAACCGACCGAGCGCACGACCAATTGCGCCGGGAGCTCCTCGCGTTCACCGGTGTCCTTCGCCGCTACGCGCCCGCTCTCGTCGGCGACCAACTCGTTGCGGCCGAGCACGATTCCCTCCACCCGCTCGTCACCCTTGATCTCGATCGGCGAGGTCATGAACCGGAACACCATGCGGCGGTGCCCGGGGCGGGGTTCGCGGTTGGCGTAGTCGCGTAACACCTTGATGTTCTGCTTCGTGGTTTTGCCCGCGGCCTCGGCATCCTCGTCGCTGATGCCGTCGAGCTGCGCGGGATCGACGATGACGTCGACGCCTTCGAGGTCGGCGAGCTCGCGCAACTCCAGCGTGGTGAACGCGGTTTGCAGCGGTCCGCGCCGGCCGACGACCACCACTTCTTCCACACCGCAGGGGCGCAGCGATTCCAGCGCGTGATCGGCGATATCGGTGGTCGCCAGCGCGTCGGGGGCGGTGATCAGAATTCGTGCGACGTCGAGGGCGACATTGCCGTTGCCGATGACCACGGCCCGGGCGCCCGACAGATCGGGGGAGATCTGCTCGAAGTTCGGGTGTGCGTTGTACCAGCCGACGAAATCGACGGCGGCGACACTGCCGGGCAGCTCCTCACCGGGGATGTTGAGAGAACGATCGGACTGCGCCCCGACCGCGTAGATCACGGCGTCGTACTGCTCGGCGAGTTCGGCGGCCTCGATGTGTTCGCCCACCACCACGTTGCCGAAGAAGCGGAAGCGCGGATCACCGGCAGTCTTTTCGAACTGCTTGCTGATCGACTTGATCTTGGGGTGATCGGGCGCGACGCCGGAGCGCACCAACCCCCACGGCGTCGGCAACATCTCGAGCATGTCGACCGCGACGTCGATCTCATCGGAGCTATCGGCGGCCTTCAGCAAAGATGCTGCGGCGAAGAACCCCGACGGTCCGGAGCCGACGATGGCGACATGGAATCGACGCATACCCAAGCCTTCTGTTCATGCCCGGCTGCGACGCGAGGGGCTGAGAACGGGCTGGGCGTCGCAGTCGCGGGCGCACATAGATGGTGATTCGATGCTAGACGGTGGACCCCGGCAGGTGGTCGATGTGTTGCGCGTCGTGACCTGAGCATTCGCGGCGGACCAGCGCGCCGGTAACGTGGTCGGCTGTGGAACCCGACCGTCAAGCCGATATCGCCGCTCTCGACTCCGCCCTGACCACGGTGGAGAGGGTGCTCGATGTCGACGGTCTGCGCAGCCGCATCGAGAAGCTCGAGCAGGAGGCATCCGATCCCAAACTGTGGGACGACCAGGCCAACGCGCAGCGGGTGACCAGCGAGTTATCGCACACCCAGGGTGAGCTGCGCCGCATCGAGCAGTTGCGGCAGCGGGTCGACGACCTGCCGGTGCTCTACGAGCTGGCCGCCGAGGAGGGCGGCGCCGACGAGCTGGCCGAGGCGGACACCGAGCTGAAGGCCTTGCGTGCCGACATTGAAGCCGCCGAGGTGCGCACCCTGCTGTCGGGCGAGTACGACGAGCGCGAGGCGCTGCTCACCATCCGCTCCGGCGCCGGCGGGGTGGACGCCGCGGACTGGGCCGAGATGTTGATGCGGATGTACATCCGGTGGGCCGAGCAACACAAGTACGGCGTCGAGGTGTTCGACACCTCCTACGCCGAAGAAGCCGGGATCAAGAGCGCCACCTTCGCCGTGCACGCGCCGTTTGCCTACGGCACGTTGTCGGTGGAACAGGGCACCCATCGGCTGGTCCGGATCAGCCCGTTCGACAACCAAAGTCGGCGTCAGACGTCGTTCGCTGAAGTCGAGGTGCTGCCGGTGGTGGAGACCACCGATCACATCGATATTCCGGAAGGCGATCTGCGCGTTGACGTGTACCGTTCCAGCGGTCCCGGCGGTCAATCGGTGAACACCACGGACTCGGCGGTTCGACTCACGCACATCCCGACCGGTATCGTGGTCACCTGTCAGAACGAAAAGTCGCAATTGCAGAACAAAGTTGCGGCGATGCGAGTTCTTCAAGCAAAGTTGTTGGAGCGCAAGCGTTTAGAAGAACGTGCTGAGCTGGACGCGCTGAAAGGCGACGGCGGCAGCTCCTGGGGTAACCAGATGCGCTCCTACGTATTACACCCGTATCAGATGGTCAAGGATCTGCGGACCGAGTACGAAGTCGGCAATCCCGCGGCCGTCTTGGACGGGGACATCGACGGGTTCCTGGAAGCGGGGATCCGGTGGCGCAACCGAAAAGATGACGACTAATACAACTCTTCTTGCTACCGCGATGACGCAGCCGTGGCACAACTTTTGGCACGGCCACATCGGTGGCTGGATCCTTGACCAGGGTCTGCACATCGTCATGGTCTTTATCGGTGCGATCCTGGCGGTCCGTTTCGTCACTTGGGTCGCCCAGGAGGTCACCCGGCAGCTCGACGTCGGCTTCGCCGAAAGCGATGCGCTGGTGCGCTCGGAGGCGACCAAGCACCGCCAGGCCGTGGCCTCGGTGATCCAGTGGGTCTCGATCGTGATCATCGCGATCTGGGGCGTCGTTGAGGTCGCCGACGTGCTGCAATTCTCGATGGGTGGGCTGATAGCGCCCGCCACCGTGGTGGGTGCGGCGCTGGGTTTCGGCGCCCAGCAACTGGTCAAGGACCTGCTCTCGGGGTTCTTCGTCATCGTGGAAAAGCAATACGGTTTCGGTGACCTGGTCGAGTTGACGGTCAGCGGCATCAACGCCCCAGCGCGCGGCACCGTCGAGAATGTGACGCTGCGGGTGACCCGGCTGCGCTCGTCGGACGGCGAATTGTTCACCATCCCCAATGGTCAGATCGTCAAAACGGTCAACCTGTCCAAGGACTGGGCGCGCGCGGTGGTGGACATCCCCGTTTCGACCAGTGCCGACCTCAACCGGGTCAACGAGGTCTTGCACGAGGTGTGCGACCGCGCACTGGACAACCCGCTCCTCGGTGAACTGCTGCTGGACGCGCCGACGCTGATGGGCCTGGAAAGCATCGAGGTCGACACCGTCACGCTGCGCATGGTGGCCCGCACGCTGCCCGGCAAACAGTTCGAGGCGGGCCGTCAGTTGCGGGTGTTGGTCATGCGGGCACTCGGCCGCGCGGGCATCGTCACGACCGCCGAGGCGACGGTGAGCGTCGTCGAGGACGACCCCGGCGTCCCCGCCGCGCAGGCCGCAGAGGCAGCACACGAGGTCGCGCACGGGTCGGTGAAACCGTGAAGCTGACCCTCAACGTCCTCGAGAAGCACCGCGACGAGGACCGCCGCTGGCCGCGCTACATGTTCGGTGGCCGGATGCGCACCTCGACGGTGGCGTTGATCCTCGCCTTTCTCGCCGTCTGGTGGGTCTATGACGCCAACCGCCCGGAGCCGGCTCCCAAGCCACCCGCTCCGCAGGTAGTGCCGCCGGGTTTCGTGCCGGACCCGAACTACACCTGGGTACCGCGTACCAGGGTGGAGATGCCGGCACCCAGCAAGACGTTCGCCCCGACTCCGACGAGCACCGAGCCGCCCACGCCGACCACCCTGGTGCCGCCGCCCCCGACGACCACCTCACCGCCACCGTTCCAGCTGCCCTGCCTGCTGCCGCCGCCGTTCTGTCCGCCCAGCTCGAGTCCCACTGCACCACCCCCACAGCAACCGATGCCGGGGCCGGGGCCGTCGCCCACAACGGCTCCACCGGCGCGCTGATCTTCGCGGTTCAGCGAAATTCACCGCTACACTGGCGTGCCGTGATGATCACCCTTGACCATGTCAGCAAGAAGTACAAAGCGTCGGCGCGTCCGGCGTTGGACGACGTCAACGTCAAAATCGACAAGGGTGAATTCGTCTTCCTGATCGGGCCGTCGGGGTCGGGCAAATCGACGTTCATGCGGCTGCTGCTGGCCGCGGAGACGCCGACCACCGGAGACGTGCGGGTCTCGAAGTTCCACGTCAACAAGCTGCCCGGGCGACATGTGCCCAAGCTGCGTCAGGTGATTGGCTGCGTTTTCCAGGACTTTCGTCTGCTACAACAAAAGACGGTGTATGAAAACGTCGCCTTCGCGCTGGAAGTCATCGGTAAGCGCGCCGATCAGATCAACCGGGTCGTGCCCGATGTGCTCGAGACGGTTGGGCTGTCCGGCAAGGCCAATCGGTTGCCGACCGAGCTGTCGGGTGGTGAGCAGCAGCGGGTGGCCATTGCGCGCGCGTTCGTCAACCGGCCGTTGGTGCTGCTGGCCGACGAACCGACCGGCAACCTCGACCCCGACACCAGCAACGACATCATGGACCTGCTGGAGCGGATCAACCGCACCGGGACGACGGTGCTGATGGCGACGCACGACCACCACATCGTGGACTCGATGCGCCAGCGCGTGGTGGAGTTGTCGCTGGGCCGGCTGGTTCGCGACGAGCAGCGTGGCGTCTACGGGATGGACCGCTAGTGCGCTTCGGCTTCCTATTCAACGAGGTCCTGACCGGTCTTCGTCGCAATGTGACGATGACGGTCGCGATGATCCTGACGACCGCGATTTCGGTCGGCCTGTTCGGCGGCGGTCTACTGGTGGTTCGGTTGGCCGAGCACTCGCGCGCCATCTACCTCGACCGCGTCGAGACGCAGGTGTTCCTCACCGAAGACGTCTCCGCCAATGATCCGGCGTGCAGCACTAATCCGTGTAAGGCGTTGCGGACGAAGATCGAGGGCCGCGATGACGTCAAATCGGTTCGCTTCCTTAATCGTCAGGACGCCTACGACGACGCCATCCGAAAGTTCCCGCAGTACAAGGACGTTGCGGGCAAGGATTCATTTCCCGCGTCGTTCATCGTCAAGTTGAACAATCCCGAGCAGCACAAGGACTTTGACCTCGCGATGCAGGGCCAGCCCGGGGTGCTTTCGGTGCTCAATCAGAAAGACCTGATCGACCGGCTGTTCGCGGTCCTGGACGGCTTGAGCAATGTCGCGTTCGCCGTTGCATTGGTGCAGGCTGTCGGTGCGATCCTGTTGATTGCGAACATGGTTCAGGTTGCGGCGTATACGCGGCGCACCGAAATCGGGATCATGCGACTGGTGGGGGCCAGTCGCTGGTACACCCAACTGCCGTTCCTGGTAGAGGCGATGCTCGCCGCGGCCCTCGGCGTGGGGATCGCGGTTGGCGGATTGCTGGTGGTGCGCGCATTGTTCCTGGACAACGCGTTAAACCAGTTCTACCAAGCCAATCTGATTGCGCGCGTTGACTACGCCGACATCCTTTACATCTCTCCGATTCTGTTGGGGCTCGGCGTGTCGATGGCCGGACTGACGGCTTACGCGACGCTGCGCCTGTACGTACGGCGTTAGCTGTGGCCGAAAAGTCCAGTGGGGCCAAGGCGAACGGCGGCAAGCCGGCCGGCAAAAAGATTGTGGCCTCCAATCGCAAAGCGCGGCACAACTACTCGATCCTGGAGTCCTTCGAGGCCGGAGTGGCTTTAGTCGGCACCGAGGTGAAGAGTCTGCGGCTAGGACAAGCCTCGCTCGCCGATGCGTTCGCAACCGTCGATGATGGCGAAGTGTGGTTGCGTAACTTGCACATTCCCGAGTACGAACACGGTAGCTGGACGAACCATGATCCTCGTCGCAATCGAAAGTTGTTGTTACATAGGCGACAGATCGACACGCTCATCGGAAAAATCCGCGATGGTAACCTCACCCTAGTGCCGCTCTCGCTGTACTTCTCCGAGGGCAAGGTCAAGGTCGAACTCGCATTAGCGCGAGGCAAGCAAGCACATGACAAGCGTCAGGACATGGCGCGCCGTGACGCCCAGCGTGAAGTACTACGTGAACTGGGTCGCCGAGCAAAGGGTATGAACTGATCGGAGCCGCTTACGCGCAGCTGTCCGCCGTCTCGTACGGGGTCAGCGATTTTATGGGCGGCGTAGCGGCTCGGCGGGTCGCGGCGCTGCGCGTGATGCTCGCCGCGTACCCGGTCGAGGCGGTGTTGCTGGGCCTGCTGGCCCTCGCGGTGGGCGGGCCGATTCATTCCGGTGCGATCTTCTGGGGCTGCCTGTACGGCGTCGGTCAGGCGTTCGGCATGTGGGCGTTCTACGCCGCACTCGGCTCCGGCCCGATCTCGGTGGTCGCGCCGTTGGCGGGCGTGCTCAACGCCGCCGTACCCGTGGCGGTCGGCGTCGCCTTAGGGGAGAGGCCCGGCCCGGCGGCATCGGCGGGGGTCGTGCTGGCCATCGTCGCGGTGATGCTGGTCAGTCGTGAGGCCACGGTCGAAGGCAAGACGCAGTTCCGTTTCACGCCGAAAGTGGCCTGGCTCACGATTTTGGCCGGGTGTGCGTTCGGGCTGGACTTGGTGTTCTTGCACCAGTCGCCGCACGACTCCAAGCTTTGGCCGCTGATGTTCGCTCGGCTGTCTGCCACTGTGGTGATCACCGTGCTGGCCGCCTCGAGACGTAATCTGCGGCTGCCGCGGGGCCAGTCGATGAAGCTGGCGCTGGCCATTGCCTTGCTGGACATCTGTGCCCTGGTGACCCAGTTGATAGCGCTGCAGTCATGGCTGCTGTCGTTGGCCAGCATCATGATTTCGCTGTATCCGGCAGCCACCGTCGTGCTGGCGATGATGGTGTTGCGTGAGCGAGTCTCTCGCTGGCAGGGGATAGGCATGGTGATGGCCATGGGATCTGTGGCCATGATCGCCGCCAACTAACTTCGCTCGCGCGACCTACTATGGTCCCGGCGGGACTAGGTCGGGAGAAAACGTTGGGTGAAGACCCGGTAATTCGGGAGCTGGCCGCTGCCGTGGAACGCAGCCCCGATGTGGTCGAGTTGCGGTTGCATCTGGCCGGTTTGCTGGCGGACCGGGGGCGCTACGCGGAGGCGCTGGGCCATTGCAGCGCGGCGCTGAGTCAGGACGCCGGCAACGCCAACGCGCTGAGCCTGGTACAGCGCTGCAGCACGGCGCTTGCGGCGCCTGCGCAGTCGGCAGCCGAGGGGGCACCCGTGACGGGGCGATCTGCCGGCGATGCCCAGTTCGATTGGTCTAGCGCCGAGCGGCAAGTCGCCGACATCATCGAGCCGGCTTTCGTCGAGGCGCCCGCCGATGTCGTCAACGAAGGCGACTTCGACGTCCTGGAGCGCAGTGGAGTGCGGCTCGATGATGTCGCGGGCATGACCGATGTCAAACGGCAGATTGAACTTTCACTGCTCGGCCCGATCCGCAATCCCGAGTTGATGAAGGCATACAAGGTCTCGGCACGCGGTGGCCTGTTGCTCTACGGGCCGCCCGGCTGCGGCAAAACCTATATCGCCAAAGCTATTTCCGGTGAACTCGGGGCGAACTTCTATCAGGTGGGGATCGCCGACGTTCTGCACCATTGGTTCGGGGAGAGCGAACGCAGCATCCGTTCGGTTTTCGACAGCGCGCGCCGCAACGCGCCTTGCGTGCTGTTCTTCGACGAACTGGATGCCTTAGGTCATCGGCGCTCGGCGTTGAGTGGCAGCTCCGGGATGCGCCCCGTCGTCAACACCTTGCTGGAAGAGATGGACTCGGCCACGTCGATCAACGACGGGGTGTACGTGCTCGGTGCCACGAATGCGCCCTGGGACGTCGACCCGGCGCTGCGGCGGCCCGGCCGGTTCGACCGGATGATCTTCGTGGGATTGCCCGACGCCGAGGCCAGGACCGGGATTCTGCGCTCGCACCTGAAAGATCGGCCGGTCGCGGGCATCGATTTGAAATCGATCGCGAAGCGTACCGATGGCTTTTCGGGTGCCGATCTTGCGCATATATGCGACAGCGCAACGCAATTGGCAATGTCGGCGTCGATGCGCAGCGGACAGGTTCGCCCGGTGACGATGGCCGACGTGGACGAAGCGGCCGCACAGATCCGACCCAGCACCGGGCCGTGGTTCGAGGTCGCGCGCAACATCGTCGAATTCGCCAACAACGACGGGACCTACGACGATCTGGCAAAATACTTGCGGCGCAGGAAAATTAGGTAACCGTCGATGACATCGGAGCCCGGTGTCGACCAAGCCGACCAAGCCATTCACATTGCCGAGGCGTACTTCGACACCGAAAATTATGAACGCGGTCGGGATGTTCTGCGGCGTTCGCTGTCGCAGCACCCCGACGATCCCGGCCTATTAGCTCAACATGCGCGCGCTGAATACCTGCTCGAAAACTATGACGGCGCCTCGCGCAGCGCATACGCCGCATTGGCTGTCGCACCGCAGCACGAATTGGCCATGCGGATCTACGCGTTGTCGCTCGATGGCCTCGGCCGCTACGTTGACGCGCTGTGGATGGCTTGGCAGGGAGTGAAAACTCATCCGAATGAGCCTCTGCAACACCGGGTTTACGCTCGACTGCTGCAAAAGTCCCGCCAATTGCATTCGGCGCTGGTGGTCGTCGACGAGGCGTTGCGGCTTGACCCCGCGAGTCCCGACGGGCTCGTGCTGCGGGGCTCGATCCTGCATGATCTGGGCCGCATCGGGGAATCGACCGAGTCGTACCGGCAGGCGTTGGCGCTGGATGCAAGCCATGCCGCGGCGCTGAACAATATGGCGGTCAATCGCTTGCAGCGCGGCAAGTTCGGCCACGCCCTGCGCGGGTTTCTCGGTGCCGCGGGCAGCGATCCGGCACTGGGCGACCTCGTCCGCAGGAATATCGGCGCGGTGCTCGCGAAGATGTTGCGCCGGTTGACGGTCGTTGCCACCGTGTTGGCGGTGCTGATCCAATTCGTCGGGTTCAGCCACGACGACGGTCATTCCACGGTGACGCTTCGGGTGGCTACCGGAGTGCTCACCGCGGCGCTGATCGTCATTCTTGGTCGGCTCCTGTACGCCATACCCCGCCCAGTGCTCGTGTCGGTCTTACGGGAGCGGGGCTTTGTCGTTGCCCGCCTGGTCCATGCGTTGCTCGTGATCGGCCTCGGGGCCTGGGTTACCGCCTTCGGTGGATTGACCTGGGCGACCGCGGTAGCGGTCATGTTGACGATCGCGGGCCTGATTCTGACGCGAGTGGGGCTAACGTTCGGTCGTTAATCGGCCTAGCATCCGACCATGGCCACGCGTGTTGTCACCATTCTCGACAAGTCCGACGTGCTGAACGGTCTGTTCGCGGTGTGGGACTCCATCGATGCGCTGCTCGCGGGGTTGCCCGAGGCGCAGTGGCGGGCGGCGACGCCGCTGCCGGGCTGGGACGTGCAAGGCGTGGTGTCGCACATCATCGGCACCGAATCGTTCCTCGCGGGCATCGCCGCGCCCGAACCCGACATCGACGTCAAGGCGCTCGACCATGTGCGCAACGACATCGGGGCGATGAACGAGTGCTGGGTCCGCCACCTCGGCACCCAATCCAGTGGCAGTGTTCTCGAGCAATTCCGCGTGGTGACCGAAGGTCGCCGCAAGGTCCTGCAGGACATGTCCGAGGAAACCTGGAACACCGAGACGATCACGCCCGCGGGGCCGGAGAGTTATGGACGGTTCATGCGGATCCGGGTCTTCGACTGCTGGATGCACGAGCAAGACATCCGCCTGGCGATTCAGCGGCCGTCCTCGGATGCGGAGCTGGCCGGGGCGGCGTCGCGGCTATCGCTGGATGAGGTCGCTGCCACCCTGGGCTTCGTCGTCGGCAAACTCGCCAAAGCGCCCGACGGTTCCCGCATCCATTTCGACCTGACCGGTCCGCTGGCGCGCAGCATCCGCGTCACTGTCGACGGGCGCGCCCAGGTGGTGGCTGATTTCGGCGAGCAGGAGCCGACCGCCACCGTGCGGGTGGACGCGCTGCAGTTCACCCGGCTCGCCGGCGGGCGCCCGATGTGCCCCGCGCGCCCGCAAGACGTCGAACTCGCTGGTGACAGGGACGTCGCGGCACGGATCGTCGAGCGGCTGAACTTCGTGATCTGACCGCAGCCTGGCACGGGAAGATAATTCCGTTGCCGCTGGTTGGTAGGGCCGTACAATGGAGTGTCCTGCCGAAAAGCGGTGGGTGCAAAAAGATAGAGCGCGAAAACACAAGACAAGGGGCTGAACGGTTTCGACTTCGCGCATCGAATCAAGGGAAGCGTGCCGGTGCAGGCAAGAGACCACCGTAAGCGTCGTTGCAACCTTATAAGCGCCGATTCTCATCAGCGCGACTACGCTCTCGCTGCCTAAGCGATTGCGTGTCTGTCAGACCGGGAGCGCCCTCGGCCCGGACCCTGGCATCAGCTAGAGGGACCCACCCACGGGTTCGGTCGCGGGACCCGTGGGGACATCAAACAGCGACTGGGATCGTCATCCTGGCTAGTTCGCGTGATCAGGAGATCCGAGTAGAGGCATAGCGAACTGCGCACGGAGAAGCCTTGAGGGAATGCCGTAGGACCCGGGTTCGATTCCCGGCAGCTCCACAAGAAGATGCTGGTCAGAGCCACAAGCTCTGGCCAGTTTTCTTATTTCATCAACATTCATGGCCCTGCTGTCCCGGGTTGGTGCGCGCGCCTCCGGCCCGGGCAATACCAGGATGGCCGGACTCTGTCGTACGAGCTAGCCGGCGTCAGCCGACGATTGCGGGCATAGAGTCCCACCCCCGCACAGTCGACGTGCGCGAGCGGCGGGCGTTGTCAAGGTCGACCTGCCATTCTGGGAATCGCTTGAGTACCTCTTCCAGTGCCACCCGGCCCTCCAGTCGGGCCAGAGGGGCTCCCACGCAGAAGTGGGCTCCGCGGCCGAAGGTCAGGTGCGCGCCGGGCTTTCGGTGGATATCGAAGCGATCGGGATCATCGAAGTGGCGGTCGTCGCGATTGGCGGAGGCCAGCATCATGAGCAGTGCGCTGCCGGCCGGTACCGTCTGGTCTTGGAACGACACATCTTCGGTTGCGACGTACCGGGCGACATGTGGACCAGGCGGCTCGAAGCGCAGGAGTTCTTCGATTGCGACAGGGATCAGGGAGTGATCGTTGACGAGTTCCTTGCGTTGATCGGGATGCTCGGCCAACACTTTGCCCATCCACCCGAACAATCGACCCGTGGTTTCCACGCCAGCGCCTGCGACGACCGTCAGAAATATCAACAGTTCCTGTTTGGTCAACCGACGCGTCTTCCCGGTCTCGTCCTCGAACTCGACGTTGAGTAGCTCTGTAATCAGATCGTCGGATGGATTCTTCTCGCGCCAGGCGACGTACTCGGTGAACATGTCGCCGTCGAAGTAGTGGTCTTTGTCCACCGACAGGGGTTTGCCCGGCTCGTTCCGCAGGACGCGATGTGCCTCGGCGCGCACCGATGGTTGTTCGGAGTCGGGGATGCCGGCGAGCATGCCTATCGTGCGCATCGGCAGTTCGCGCCCCAGATCGATGACGAAGTCGAAGCTCTGCCTGTCGGTCAGCGGATCGAGGCAGGTTTTACAGAACGTGCGCACTTTGTCTTCAAGTGCCCGCATCTTCTTCGGCATGAAGGCTCGCGATACCAACGCACGATGGATGGTGTGCAAAGGAGGGTCCTCATTGATGAAAACCCCAGGCGGCATTACCGGATCGGTCTTGACTACCTCAAGGATGTCGCCTTTGGCTGAGCTAAGCCTATTCGTATCTTTAAGGGCCGCCTCGACATCGGCATAACGGCTCACTCCCCAGAAGTCATGGCGCTCGTTGTGATAGAGCGGTGCATTGTCCCGTAGTCGTCGGTAGATCGGATAGGGATCGAGATCAATCTCGACATCCCACGGGTCGTAATAAAGCTGCTCGCTCAACGTCTCTCCTCATCCGCTACTGTACGACCATATAGCATCTGCTGTACGATCGTACAGTCAACACGAACGGAGGAATGGTCAGGTGAGCGATCGGTTCTCTCTCGAAGGTCGGGTTGCGCTGATCACGGGCGGTGGCACTGGAATTGGGCGAGGTTCGGCACTGGTGCTCGCCGAGCATGGAGCCGATGTCGTGCTCGCTGGTCGTCGTCCCGATCCGCTCGAATCGACCGCCAAAGAGGCGCAAGCTCTTGGGAGGCGAGCAATCGCGGTGTCCACCGACGTCACCACTGCCGAAGCATGTCAGGGACTTATCGACGCAACGCTGCAGGAGTTTGGCCGCATTGACATCCTGGTGAATTGTGCGGGCGGCGCGGAGACCAAGTCCATATTGAAGTGGCCGGACGACGACTTCGAACGCACACTCGCCCTCAACTTCGGTGCCGTCTGGTATCTCTCCCGCGCCGCGGCCACGCCGATGATCAAGCAAGGCAAGGGCGCCATCGTGAACATCTCGTCTGGAGCGAGCCTGTTGGGCATGCCGCACGCCGCCCCGTACGGTGCGGCGAAGGCGGCCGTCAACAACTTAACTGGGTCGATGGCGGGCGCCTGGGCTCGTAAGGGTATTCGCGTCAATGCGATTGCCGTGGGAGCCGTACGTGCAGCGACGTTGACGGACGACGCGGCCCGCTATGGGCTCGACCCCGAGGCGATCGCCATGACAAATGGCTTGGGGCGCCTGGGCGAGCCAGATGAAATCGGATATGGGGTGCTGTTCTTCGCGTCCGATGCATCGAGTTTCTGTTCGGGTCAAACGCTGTACATGCACGGCGCGCCTGGGCCTGCTGGCATTTGAACACCAGCATGACGACTACGTTCTGACCCACGCAGATCGCGGCTTCGTTCCCTTCGGCTCCATTCATCATCTACCAGCGGGCCGGCGCCGGGCTCGTGATCGTCAGCGGCCGTTCGTAGGACAAGTCCTGGCGATCGCGGGTGCCGACTAGGTAACCCTTCTCCCTAAAGAATCTCGAATGCAACACGCGGGCATCGGCTAGAAACATTCCCTCTACAGTTGACCGGCGAACAACTATGCGCCACTCGCCATCTCGACGTTCCAACCGATCCAAGTAGCGGCCCGTGATGAATTGCGCGCTGCCACCATCGGGACCGATGAGGACGACGATAACGTAGCTCTCGGCATGCGCAGTGTCGCCGTCGATCTCGATCGATTGCGTGGTGATGTTGTGGGTATGCACGATCGAAGTCTCGGCGTGAGTCTTGTTGGCCCAGTCTCCGTAGTCGGGTCCCGAGTTGACCGCAAAGCCATGCTCGTCGACGCCGTCTTCATGGTATGCCGCGCTGATGAGGTCCGCGTCGTGGCGATCGCAACCCCGTGCGTGCCGTGCGATGCAGTCGTGAATTGCGGTGCGATCAAGTAAGTACCGGACGTCGCGCCGCAGAATGCTGAGGTCGGTGTCGGCAGTCATGCGTCTCCTGGTCGTCGGGCGCCGCGGCCGTTAAGCACGGCAACAGCGCACGACTGTGAGACTATACGAGTGTACAGCGGATGGCGAGTGTGAAAATAGCTTCAACTGGAAGTGAGGTGACCATGGCAGCAGCGCCCCGTCGCGTCGGCGCGGAAACATCCAAGACTCGCGATTTGCTTCTCGATTCCGTAGAGAAGCTGATGCTGGAGGAGGGTTACGCCAGCGTGAGCTACCGGGCGTTGGCCACCAAGGCTGGGGTGACACCAAGCCTCGTGCAGTACTACTTCCCATCCCTTGACGACATCTTTCTCGGCGCTATCCAGCGTTACTCCGGACGCAACCTCGCAGTGTTGGCCAAGGCGCTTGAAGCCCGCTCTGACGATCCGCTGCATGCGCTGTGGGACTTCAGCTGGGACGAAGCAAGCGGCGCCCTCATGACCGAGTTCTTGGCGCTGGGCAACCACCGTAAGTCGATTCAGTCCGCCATCGCCGATGTCACGAACCAGGTGCGGGCGATTGAAGTCGAGGCGCTTGCGAGAAAGTTCGGCAAAGGGGCGCGCCTCGATGGTGGTCTTTCGCTGGGGGCGGTGGCTCTGCTGGTGACGGGTATCCCTAAGTTCCTGAATCTCGAGGAGGGGGTCGGAGTCGATGGCGCGCACAACGAAGTGGTCAAGGCGATCGAGAAGCATCTCGACTCCATCGAGACCCGATCAACGCGCCGCGGGCGGAGGCCATCTCGGTCGCGTCAGTGAGGTCTGGCGGCGCGTCATCCTGGCCTGTATGACATCAGAGTTCGCGTATTCACGTGCTACCCGCCGTCCTTGAATGTGCTATACAGTCGTACAAAGAAGGTGCAGTACGACTGTATAGCAGGAGGACTCTGTGAGTACGGCGCATCGGGTAGCGGTGGTTACCGGTGGGGGATCCGGCATTGGGCAGGCGATCGCAACCCAGTTCGGTCGAAACGGTCGACGGGTCGCCGTCCTTGACCTCAATGGCGAAGCCGCGGACAAGGTGGCCAGCGCGCTACAAGCTGATGGTGGCACCGCCCACGGCGTTCAGGTCGACGTTTCCGATCCGGTCGCCGTTACTCGAGCCTTTGAGACGGTGCGACAGACTTTCGGCCCCGTAGAGATCCTTGTCACTAGTGCCGCCATCGCCGGCTTCACCCGTTTCGACAAGATCACATTCGAGGAATGGAACCGCTACCTGGCAGTCAATCTGACAGGCACATTTCTTTGCTTACAAGCAGCGCTTTCCGATATGGCGGCGGCCAAATGGGGCCGAATCGTGACCATCTCGTCCGCCGCGGGGCAGCAGGGTGCGGTCGGCCAAGGCCACTACTCGGCCACTAAGGGCGGCGTCATCGCACTCACCAAAACGGTTGCCCGCGAGTACGCATCACGGGGGATCAGCATCAACACCGTGCCGCCGTTCGTCATCGATTCGCCAATGTTGCGCGAGCAGCAGCTCGCCAAGAAACTGCCGCCCGCCGAGGTCTTGACGAAAGCTATCCCGGCAGGACGGCTCGGAACGGGCGAGGACGTCGCGGCGTTGTGTGCGTTCTTGTGTTCAGACGCTGCCGGTTACGTCGCCGGTCAAGTCATTGGCGTCAACGGTGGGGCAGTTCTGTAGATGGCGTGACCGATCGGGCTGGTGTCGGGGGTTGGCAGAACGAGGAGAACAATTGGTCTCGAACACGAACCGTATCGCCGTCGTCACCGGCGCCAGCAGAGGAGCCGGCGCGGGTATCGCAAGCGCTCTGGGTAGCCACGGTTACACCGTGTACCTCACCGGTCGCACCGAAAGTTCCGGGGAGTCCGCACTTGCCGGCACCATCCAAGAAACCGCTGAACAAGTAAATGCTTTGGGCGGCAATGGCATTGCAGTCCGCGTCGATCACGCCGACGACAAACAGGTGAAGGACTTTTTCGAGCGGGTCGGTCGCGAACACGGCAAGATCGACGTACTGGTCAACAATGCCGCGATCATTCGTGACGAGATGATGGCACGGACGAAGTTCTGGGACGAGCCCCTCAATGTCATCGACACACTCGCTGTCGGATTACGAAGCAGCTACGTTGCCACCGTATTCGCTGTGCCCCTGATGCTGCCGCAGCGCAAAGGTCTCGTCGTTTTCACGTCCTCCTCGGGAGCGGTCCATTATGCCTTCGGTCCCGCATACGGGGTCCCCAAAGCGGGCACCGACAAAATGGCGGCAGACATGGCGGTGGACTTCGAAGGGACCGGCATCGCTGCCGTGTCGATCTGGATGGGGTCACTGCTAACTCAGCGGGTGCGGGAGATCGTGGCAACGAATCCAGGGAAACTCGGCCACATCCTCGACACGGCCGAGACTCCGGAGCTCACCGGCCATGTCATCTCAAGGCTTTACGACGACCCAGAACTCGCGGACCTGAGCGGGCAGACGCTCATCGGTGCGGAGCTAGCCGTCAAGTACGGGATCAAGGACGAGGGAGAGCGCCAGCCGCCGTCGTACCGAGATCTGCACGGCGTTCATCCGCACCCGCAGTTCCCCTACGTCATGAGGTGAATCCAGGGTGATGGTGACGCAGAGGAGACAGGGGAGTCGACGCTCGCCTTGGGCGACTGCGACTGCGACCACGAAGCCTATGGGTCGGCAACTCGCGGGCGCCGGTGACTGTTCTTGACGCCGTCAAGACACGAAACGAAGCAGCAGGTAACGAGCGGGATTGAACGGGAACGAGACGTGACGAAACAGCAGTTCAGAATGCAGAATGCCTGGTAGAGCATCGGGTTCGATTCCCGGCAGCTCCACAAGAAGGGCCGCAGAGATGCGGCCCTTCTTCATTGCGGGTCAGGGCCATAAAGCCCTGGCCAGTTTTCTTTTCCTGCTACCACTTTTGGGTCAAGCTAACCCACAACGGCCGCCGTCAAGACTGGCGCGCCACGATCACCGGGATCTTGGCCCGTTTGACCACCGCAGCCCCGACGGATCCCAGCAACCTGCCCCTGAGTCGGCTGCAGCCGTGGCTGCCGACCACGATCAGTTGCGCCCGTTCGGAGGCGTCGATCAGCCAACGTGCCGGATCACCAATTTCGATCCTGCGATGGATCGCCACGTCGGGATAACTGGCGCGCCAACCCGCTAGCCGTTGAGCGAGCGTCTCTTCCTCCTCGGCTAGTTGAGCGTCCCACTTGGAGTCTTGGAACACCCTCGTGGAGCCGGACACCCGGGAGTCAGCCCAGGCGTGCAAAGCCACCAGGGCGACACCTCGTCGGGAGGCTTCCTCAAATGCAATACGAGTCGCCGCCTCCGATGCCGGTGAGCCGTCGATACCCACCAGCACCGGCGCGCGCGCACCACAACCAATCGTGGCTTCGTCGTCGTGGATCACGGCGACTGGACAATGCGCGTGGTAGACCAATGCCGAACTCACCGAGCCCAGGAAGCTGCGAGCCAACTCGCCGCTATGTCGTCTATCGCCGACCACGACCATCGCCACCCCTGTGGACAGGTCGACCAGCGCGGGGACTGAGGCCGAAGTGAATACCTTGCTATCGATCTGCACTGGACCGCACTCACGAGCGCTCTCCTCGGCGGCATCGATCGCCGACTCGATGAAATCGCGTGCCCGCTGTTGCTGCGATTGCCTGAAGCCGGCCAGCGTTGCTACCTCGAACCACTCCGGTAAGGGGGCATCGACGACATGGACCAGAGCCAGCGGCACATTCCGCAGCGCTGCATCACGGGCCGCCCAGCGGACGGCTCCCAGCGATGCTGCTGAGCCATCGACGCCTACCAGTATCGCGCCACGCGACGGTTGCCACATTCCAGTTCTTCTCTGATCGGCTATCTACCCACCAGCAGAATCACTCAAAGGAGGCCGTGACTGTCAGGGCCGAAGAGATGCAAGCTGAAGGCCCAAAGGCACCGAGTGGACCCCGCAAGCTCGCTCTTGACGGCGTCAAGGCTCGAAAACGAAACTGCGGTGCTACCGCTGCCCGCCACGATCGCGGGCGCGCTATCGCACAGCACGATCGTGGTCGGGATCATCTACCGCGCTGAACTGGCCGTGCACGCCGTTATCGCCACCGTTGTCCTGTTCAACCAACGGCGACGGTCGCGCCGCGACGACGACCAAGAGGCTGTGCGCCATTCCAACCCAGCCATTCTCGGCTACGCCGCCGCCTACCTCGTGGTCATGAGCATTCTGTGGGCGATGTCGTCTATGCGGACACAGGCCCCGTCCCTTCCCGTGCAGCCTTGATAGATAGTGAAGGTCGATGCCGTCGTGGGTATGGGTGTCGACCGGAAGGTGGAGGAGCTAACGTGGCCGACGAATCGCAGGCGGACGAACCGCAATTGAAGGTGGAGCGTGACGGCGGCGTCGTCGTGCTGACGATGAACAACCCGCGTCGCAAGAACGCGCTGACGCCGGCGATGATCACTTTGATGGCGCAGGCCTGGGACGAGATCGACGCCGACGATGGCATCCGCGTCGCCATCCTCACGGGCGAGGGATCGTCCTATTGTGTGGGGGGCGACCTTGCCGACGGGTGGATGGTCCGGGGAGCCAAGGGCGGCAAGGGTTCTGCGCTGGTTCCGGAGGGCAAATCCGTTGGCAGCATCATCAGTGAGGGTCTGCTGCTGAGCCGTTCGCTGGCCAAGCCGCTGATTGCCGCTGTCAACGGGCCATGTTTGGGCGGTGGCTGTGAAATGTTGCAGCAGACCGACATCCGAATCGCTGAAGAGCACGCGGTTTTCGGCCTGCCCGAGGTCAAGCTGGGGTTGATCGCCGGAGCGGGGTCGACCGTGCGGCTCAAGCGACAGATCCCCTATACCAAGGCGATGGAGATGATTCTGACCGGCGAACCGCTCACCGCCGCCGAGGCCTACCACTTCGGCTTGGTGGGGCATGTGGTGCCGACCGGCAAGTCGTTGGACAAGGCACGTCAACTCGCGGCCCGCGTTGCCGCCAACGGCCCGCTGGCGATCCGCAACGCCAAGGCCTCGGTGATCAACAGCGGGTGGATTGACGAGGAGGATGCCCGCGGGATCGAGCAGCGCTTGGTCGTCGAGGTGATGCGTTCCGACGACGCCAAGGAAGGGTTGGCCGCCTTCGCGGCTAAGCGCGAGCCCCGTTTCACCGGTAAGTAAGCGCGCGTCAGTCGTCGAAGGATGCGATCTCGTTTGCCGCCGCGATGTGGCATCTGAGCGAGCAGTGAGTCCAACTTGTTCTCCGGCCACAGGCCTTGCTGACCCGATCCCTGAACTCGACCGGCGTCGGCATCAAGGGCGCCCTCTGACACCATTGGGCGGTGGCTGGAATGAGGGCGTCGAGGCAGAAGCGTCTGCCGAGAGCACGCTGCTCATCGAATCAGCGCTAGCAAGGACACGCGGTGACAACGATTGAGGATGAACACGCGACGCTGACCACCGGGCGGGTGGGGGCCGCACCGGTCGCTGAGGTGCTGCGGTGGCTCGACGCCTCGGAAGGCGGGCTGTCTGGCGCGGAGGCATCGGCCCGATTGCTGCGCGACGGCCCGAATGCTGTTCGCACTCATCGGGTGAGCGCGATTGCTGTGCTGGGGCGCCAGTTGCGCAGCGCGGTGTTGGGGCTGCTTGCGGCCACCGCCGTGCTGTCCTTCTTCCTCGGCGACAGCAAACAGGCGATCATTATCGGCGTCATCCTGGCCGCCAGTATCGGGCTGGGTTTCGTCAACGAGTATCGCGCCGAACGCGCCTCGGCTGCACTACATTCCGGGGTACATCATACGGTCGCGGTGCGCCGCGACGGGCGCTTCACGACGGTCGATGTGACCGTGTTGGTGCCCGGTGACGTGATCCGGCTCGCCCTGGGCGAAGTGGTCCCCGCAGACGTGCGGCTCATCGAGGTCAATGGCCTGGAATGCAACGAGAGCATCTTGTCTGGCGAGTCGGCGGCCTCGGAGAAGTCGGCGCCGCCGGTCAATGCCGATGCGGGCCTGGCCGATTCGACCGATCTGGCATTCGCCGGCACCATCGTCAGCGCCGGCGAGGGCCTCGGTGTTGTGTACGCAACCGGCGTGAACACCGAGTTCGGCCGTATCGCCGCCGGCTTGGGGGTACGGCAACCCGAAACGGAGTTCCAAGCCGGTCTGCGCCGATTCTCCTACCTGCTGCTGTGGGTGGCGCTGGCACTGACCGTGCTCATCCTGGTCACCAACCTGTTGCTGCGTCGGCCGGTAATCGACTCGGTGTTGTTCGCGCTGGCGATCGCGGTGGGTATCACGCCGCAGCTGCTGCCCGCGGTGGTCAGCACCAGCCTGGCCACCGGATCGCGGCGGCTGGCGCGGCTCAAGGTTCTGGTCAAACGACTGGTCTGCATCGAGGATCTCGGCGACATCGACATATTGATTACCGACAAGACGGGGACCCTGACCGAGGGCCGAATCAGCCTGGTCGATGCCGTCGACCCGGCCGGTACGCACGATGACGCGGTGCTGCGCGCGGGTCTGCTGGCCACCGACGTCGACGCAGCATCAGGCGGTGTCAGCGCCAACGCGATGGACACCGCACTGTGGGAGTCCCCAGCCGCTGAGGGCCTGCTGACAGCAGGCGTCCAGCGAGTCGCCACGCTGCCGTTCGACCATGCTCGGCGGGCAACCTCAACACTCCTCGACGACGCCGGCAGCCGCGTGCTGGTGGTCAAGGGCGCACCCGAGCAAGTGCTGCAGAAATGCGAGGGGGTACCCGACGCGGCGCAGGGCACGCTGGCCACACTGTTCACCAGCGGCCGCCGGGTGGTGGCGGTGGCCAGCAAGCCCGCGCCGGAGCTGACCGCGCTCACCGCCGAAGACGAATGCGGCCTTGTGCTGGATGGCTTCTTGGTGTTCGCAGACGAGCCGAAGGCCGCGGCGCGCGATTCGCTGGCACAACTGGCGGCGCTGGGCATCGAACTCAAGGTGGCTACCGGGGACAATCCTAAGGTCGCCGAAAAGGTATGCGCCGATTTGGGTTTGCCGTCCAAGGGCACGGTCACCGGCGCCGCGATGGACACCCTCGACGACGCCAGATTCGACGACGCGGCGCGCGACAACACCATCTTCGCCCGGATCTCGCCCGAGCAGAAAGCACGGCTGATCGTCTCGTTGCGGCGCACCGGACGGTCGGTCGCCTTCCTGGGCGACGGCGTCAACGACGCGCTAGCCCTGCACGCGGCCGACGTCGGGATCTCGGTGGACACCGCCGCCGACGTTGCCAAAGACGCCGCCGACGTGGTGCTGCTGGAGAAGGATCTGAGTGTGCTGGCGATGGGTGTGGCCGAGGGTCGGCGCATCTTCGCCAACACCATCAAGTACGTGCTAATGGGCACCTCAAGCAATTTCGGAAACATGTTCAGCGCAGCCGCCGCCTCTGCGGTGCTGACGTTCCTGCCGATGCTGCCCAGCCAGATCCTGCTGAACAACCTGCTCTATGACAGCTCCCAGTTGGCGATCCCCACCGACCGGGTAGATGAGGAGCAGTTGCTCGCACCGTCGCACTGGAACATCGCGTTCATCCGCCGGTTCATGCTGACGTTCGGTCCGATCAGCTCGCTGTTCGACTTCCTGACGTTCGGATTGATGCTGGGTATGCTGAATGCCGGGCCGGTGGAGTTCCGCACCGGCTGGTTCGTGGAGTCGCTGGCCACCCAGACGCTGATCATCTTCGCGATCCGCACCCGGCGGGTGCCGTTCGTCCGCAGCAGACCCGGTCTGGTGTTAACACTGGCCGCATTCGCGGTCGTCGTCATCGGCGTTGCGCTCACCGTCTCACCGCTGGCACACCAACTCGGGTTCACTACCCTGCCGTGGCTGTTCTTCGCGGCGCTGGTCCTGTTCACGATCGTCTACCTGGTAATCGTCGAGGTGACCAAGACGGTGTTCTACGCCGACCCGATGCACCTGGCCGGGCGGCCACACCGCACCCGGGGACAAATGCACCGCATCCAGCGCCGCGCCGCCCGCTTCAGCCACAGCGGGCGGATCGCCCGCCACCGTGGGTAAGGACGCCGTCAAAAAGGCCGGCGCCGATGTAGGTCTCTTCACAGCAGCGAACGGGGGGCCGAGCTGCCAGGGCTCGGCTAACGGCCCGATGGGTTCGCGGCAGATGCGTCGGAACGCGGCTTGGGCGTCAGCTTCCTCGCAGCGTCCGTTGAAGCCGGCGCGGGCGTGTTCCGGTGGGCTTTGGGCCAACCTGCCGGTTTCACTGCAACCGGAGCCCGCTGATCGAGCGGGCGATAACCAGTTGTTGGATCTGCTCGGTTCCCTCGAAGATGTCGAAGACCTTAGCGTCGCGGTGCATCCGCTCGACCGGGTATTCGCGCGTGTAACCATTTCCGCCGAGGATCTGGATGGCGCGTTCCGTCGTCCACACCGCTACCCGGCCGGCCTTCAGCTTGCTCATTGACCCCTCCGCGGAGGCGAACTTCTGACCGGTTGCGCCCATCCATGCCGCGCGCCTGACGAGCAGCCGCGCCGCGTCGATCTCGGTGGCGATATCGGCGAGGAGAAACGAGATGGCTTGCTTCTCGATAATGGGTCGCCCGAAGACAACCCGCTCCTTCGCGTAGTCGAGTGCGTACTCGTAGGCCGCACGGGCGACTCCGACCGCCATCGCCCCGACGGTGGGCCGCGACAGCTCAAAGGTTGCCATCGCCGCCTGCTGGGACGTCTTCCGACCTTCGCGTGCACGCGCGAGCTTCTCGTCGAGCCTGTCTTTGCCGCCGAGCAGGGCACCGCCCGGAACCCGCACGGCGTCGAAGAATATGTCCGCGGTGTTTGAGGCACGCAAACCGTGCTTGCGCAGCTTCCGCGGCGCCGCAATGCCGGCAGTGTCGGCGCTCATGACGAACGCCGCCTGTCCGCGTGCGCCGAGTCCAGGTTCGACCACCGCCTGGACTACCAGAACGTCGGCTACGCCACCGTTTGTCACCCACGCCTTCTGGCCTGAGATCATCCATTCATCGGACGCTTCATCATATTTGGCCGTGGTCAGCATGTTCGCCACATCGGAGCCGGCCTCTGGCTCTGACGAACAGAACGCGCCCACCTTGACGTCCTTGTCGGTGCCATAACACTGGGGCACCCAGTGCGCGATCTGCTCGGCGGTGCCGGAAGCGATGATGCCAACGGCGGCGAGCGTGCTTCCCATGATCGACAGCGCGATTCCGGCGTCACCCCAGAACAGCTCCTCGGCCAGGATCGGAAAGCCCTGTCCAGTCGGGTCTCCCAGGAGTGTCATCAAAATGTCGTCGCCGTAGAGCCCGATGCCGGCGGCCTCCTGCAAGATCGGCCACGGGGTCTCCTCGCGGTCATCCCAGTCGAACGCGGCCGGGCGAATTACCTTGTGGGAGAACTCATGCACCCAATCGCGCAGTTGTTGCTGTTCATCGGACAGGGCCAGCGAGAACGTCATCGGGAATCATCCTTTCGTTTCGGTGCTGCCGTCCAAATCATCGGACAGGCAACCTATCTCGCTGTTCGCCCACTGCGGTGTCGACATACTGCGATCTTCTACTACCACAACGGTCGCACGCCCTGAGTTGTTCAATGCCGTCAGTGTGATCCCCACATCTGAACTAGACGGCCTCGGCCTCGACGAAGCTCAGTGGTGAGGCAGTGGGCACCCATCGGGTCAGCCGGAATCCGGCGCGCTCGAGAAGACTGCGGTACTCCGGCACCGTTCGCTCGCGTCCAGCCTGCAGCAGCAGCATCTCCAAATCCGTCCAATGACCGAAGAATTCGCGATCGTGGTCTGGGATCACGCAATCGATCACCAATACCTTTGTGCCGACCTTCGCCGCCGAGCGGACGCTCTGGAGAATCTCAACCGCCTTGTCGTCGGGCCAGTCATGCAGGATCATCTTGAGCACGTAGACATCGCCACCCGTGGGAACGCTGTCGAAGAACGATCCCTCCAGTAACTCCACTCGATCTGTGACGTTGTGCTGACGCAACACTGGTGGGGCTTCGGCGAGGGCATGCGGCAGGTCGTAGAGAACCCCTCGCGCGGTCGGGGTCGCCTTGAGGATGGCAGAAAGCAGGCGGCCGACCCCACCGCCAACATCGATAACGGTCTGGTAGTCGTCGAACGAATAGGCGGCCATCAGGTAATCCACCGCCATCTCGGTGGTGTCGGCCATGGCGCGGTTGAAAACTTCATTGAGCTCGGGCTGCCCGACGAGGTAGTCGAAGGCTTCCATGCCGTGCAGGACCGGAAGAACCGCCTTGCCAGTTCTGATCGCGTCTACTAGATAGCTCCAATGTTCGCGGTGTTGGCGCGAACCCACCATCTGGGCCATCGCCGCCGCCGACAGCGGAGCGTTGGCACGCAACGACTTAGCGAGCGCGTTGAGCGCATAGCGACCGTCACGGCGCTGACGAAATATGCCGCGGCCGATCAATGCCCGTAGCAGTCGGCGCAGCGCGTCGGGATCCGCCTCCACCCGAGACGCCAACTCTTCCAACCGCATCGGCCCGTTGTCGAGAGCGTCGGCGATACGGAGCTCCACGGCTACCGCGATGGCTTGTGACGTCCAGGCGCTGACGATCAACTCCATCATCGCCGCATAGGGCGGGACCATCCGTAGCTGGATCAGTGCCAGACGATGGCGAGCACGCTCAACGAGTCGCACCAATTTTGTGGGGGGAATTCTTGTAGACATAGTGACCATGACCTTGACCTAGAGCGAGCGGTTGCGCGAGCGTCAGCCGAAAATGGAGAGCTCACATAGTATTTCGGCGCCTAGTGATGTACCAGGACTTCCATCGTCTCCCTTCGGGCGTCTGGTCCGTTCGGCCGAATAGTGTGATGTGACACGGCGTGCTATTCCGATTCGGGCGGCTGGTGGATCGTGGCTGATGTTTGGCTGTTGATATAGGCAAGCACGTCTTTGGGGTCCACCTCATCGGGCCATACACCGGCTGCGGTGGCATGGTGCCCGATGGCCACAGGCAGTTGCAGGGCTATGTCGGTGCCATTGGGATCGCGGAACCAGAGGGCTGTCACCCCGGGTTGACCGGTCGCGCGATGGGGATGAGAACCCAACTGGCTCAACCTGTTCAATGCCGGACATGCCGCCTGCACATCCCTCATAGCCAGATTAATGGCGGTGACACCACTGGCTTCGGGATGGTAGTCAAGTGCGATCTGTGAACGCTCGATCACCACCCGCAGGTAGTCGCCATGGATGGCGGTCATCCTGGCATTCAGCGGCCGGGGAGTCCCGCCGAGCAATGCCGCCCACCACTGCGTCATCTCCGCCGGCCGGTGGGTGAGTAGCACCAGCTCGACAGCTGGTGCCGCAACGTCGTTCATGCGATCAGTCCTTTGCGGCTCGGTGCAAAGGTGCCGACGACGTGCAATGCTCGCCGCAGCAGGGGAACGCCATCCCGCTCCGAGTGCAGCACGGCGGCGATATGGCCATCGGGGCGTACCAGCAGCGCGTCCGGATCGGCGCCAGCGACGCCGGTGTGAAATATGTCGTGCCCAGCATCGCCGACCGGCACCACCGACAACGAAAGCCTTTCCGCCGCAATCGACCACACGGAATGGCTCGCTTCGGACACCAGTAGTGTCAGGTCGTCGTGGTGGACCAGATCCAGAGTGGACACCCGCCGATCACCGTCCTCAATCCAGATGTGCGGCAGCCGGCCGCCGGCGCGCACAGAGGGGATATAGAACTCTGGGTCGCTGGCAGGTGGCGACAGTCGATCGCCGATCATGGCGCCACGCTCGTAACGCACCCCGAGGTCGCGTCCCCAGCTGCGATAGTGCGGGCCCTGCTTTGCGATCGCCGCCGCGGTCCGGCGGCGGATCCGCTGACCGATCCGGCCCGGCGACTCGGCCAGGCGAAACCGCTGATATCCCAGCGCGGTAATCCCACGGATCAAGGCACGCACGGGACGTCGCGGTACCCACTCCGGAATAGCAGCGACGACTTGTGGGAGCATGCGCACTGCACGGCGCGGTAACCCCAGTGCGGCAACGACATCGAACATTCCGTCGAAGTTGGCTACCGAGTCGGCGGTGGCGGCCGCGCCGACCGGGCGGCGTTCTCGGTCATAGGTGTCCAGCAGTGCTTCGTCGGCGTGCCCGGCGAGGACCCAGGCGAGCTTCCAGGCCAGGTTGTGCACATCGGCGACGCCGGTGTTAAGTCCCAGCCCGCCGGTGGGCGGAAACCGGTGCGCGGAATCGCCAGCCAGGAACACGCGGCCCGCCCGGTAGTCGGTGGCGACTTGGGCGGTCATCGCCCACGTCTGGATCGACTTGATGTCAACGCGGACAGCGGGATCGCCGATCGCATCGCCTATGTGCCTGCGGCAGATAGCAGCCGTGAAGTCTGCCACCGACTCAAACGGCGGAAAGTAGGGGATCTGGAAAACGAGGTCGTCCGGCGCCCGGTGCACGATGGTGGCGCCCAGGCCCTTGGCGGTGTGGGTCCACATGACCGGGCCGCGGCGGTGGCGGCGGAAAGCCTCGAGATCGGCGGAGAAAAGGACGCTGACCACGTTCTGAAGGATCGGGCCCGCCATCGTGATCCCTAGCGCACGCCGCACAGTGCTGGCTGCACCGTCGGCCGCGATGACGTAGCGCGCCACGATCGTTCGGCGGGATCCGGCAGTGGTGTCGGCGACAGTGACCTCGACGCCGTCTGGGCCGTCGGTGTGGGACTGGTACCGCCAGCCGGTACACAGATTGATGCGATCACTGTTGCGCAGGCGTTGCCAGAGCAGCGGTTCCAGCACGTTCTGGGGTAGGTGTGCACTGCGGGTAGGGCTGATCGATTCGATCGCATCCATCTGCGCGTCGGGCAAGTCGGCCAGTGGCACCCGCCCGAGCTCGGGCCCGGCGAAGGTGGTGCAGTACGCGATGCACCGCAGCTCGTGGATGGGGGCGCTCAATCCGCGGATGTCGCGCTCGAGGCCGATCTCGCGCCAAATCTCCATCGACCGCGTCGAGAGCACGTGCGCAGCGGGGTGGCGTTGTGGCTCGTGGCGTGATTCCACCACGGTGCAGTCGATGCCATAGCTCGCAAGCAGCAGCGCCGCCGTGGCGCCCACCGGTCCGGCGCCGACGACAAGCACATCGCAGGTGTCGCTCATCTGCGATCCCCCTGAGGCCCAACCGGCTCGCGGATAGTCGGGGCGGGGGTGTACGTCGGGAGCAGTGCTCGAGCGCTGCTGCGGCGTAGCTTGCCGGACGGTGTCTTCGGCAAGGCGCCGGCGGGGAACAACAGGATGTCACGCGGGCGGTGCCCGACTTGACTGCTCACCCGGGCGGCGATCTCGCGGCTGATCCGTGTGCGCGCCTCATCGTCGGTCGCGTTGCGTACTTCGGCCAGCACCGCGAAGCCTTCTCGATCGGTGTCGACACGTAGCGCGATCACGCAGCCCTTTCGCACGCCGTCGACGCTCTGGGCCGCGCGCTCGATATCGTGCGGATAAAGATTCCTGCCGGCCAGCACGATGAGATCCTTTGTGCGACCGCAGACATAGAGTCGCCCCTCCTCGTCGAGGTAACCCAGGTCTCCGCTGTCGAACCACCCGTCGGTGGCCAGTGGCACTAGACCGTCGGAGGTGAGATATCGTTCGGCGATCATCGGGCCGCTTAGTTCGATTGCGCCAATCTCTCGGGGCGCCAACGCTGTTCCGTTCCGGCTTATCCGCAGATCCAGGCCCGTCACCGGTAACCCCACACACACCACACGCTGTACATCCGAGGAGCCGTCTTGGATCGGCTGCGCGCGGTGCGCTTCCGCAATGGCCTGCCGCGAGACCTGGTCGATGGTCGCCTGGTCGTGCGCCGACCCCAGCGACGCAACCAATGTGGCTTCGGCGAGTCCGTAGGCGGGCGTCAGCGCCGTCGGGCTCAGTCCGAAGCGCGCGCCGATCGCAGAGAAGTGGGTCATGTCGCGGTGGTCGATCGGTTCGGCTCCGTTCACCGCGATACGCAGCGACGAAAGGTCGATGGCGCCCGGGTCGGCGCGCTGCAGCACGCGAGCGAGCACGGAGTACGCGAAATTGGGGCCTGAGGTGATGGTCGCGCGGTGCCTGCTGATCAACTCCGCCCAGACGAGCGGCCGTTTGAGGAACTCCTCCGGTGGGACGACGACGGTTTCGATACCCAGCTGCATGGGGAAACATACGAAGGCGATCATCCCCATGTCATGCGACAGTGGCAGCCAGCTCGCCATCACGTCCGTGTTGATGTCGAGTTCCAGCCCGTCGTGCAAGGCGACGGCATTCGCGGCGAGATTGCCGTGACTGATCTCGACGGCTTTGGGCACGCCGGTTGATCCGGATGTCAACTGCCGCAATGCGATATCCGACTCGGCGGCGTGGTCCGACATGTCGAGTTCGATCGGGTCGGCGCGACGCAAGGACTCGACCGTGCAGACCTGTAGTCCCTGAGCCGTCAGCGGATCCAGTGCACCCAGGAACTGCTCCCCGATGACGACCACGTCGGCCTTGATCATCACAGTCGCACGAACCGTGTCTTCCAGCCAGACCGCCAGGTCGGTGCGGGGAGTTGGTTGCTGCAGCATCGTCACCGCGGCGCGACTCAGCCAGGCTGCCTGCGCGAGCGGCGCGATATCAGCGGCATCGGTGGCCAGCACAGCGAGCGATCCCTGGCGGCGTATTCCCCGCGCGGCCAGACCGCCGGCCATCCGTTTCGCCTGTTCGTGGACTTCACGCCAGGTCAAGCGAACTGGGTCGGCGACCGTGCCTGCGGTCAAGTGGCGCGGCGAAAATCTTGCTGCGGCGGACATTTCGCGGGTTAATACGCTCACGGGAGTAAGTTCCTTTCCCGTGCCGCCTCCTCGGCGACACGCGCAATGGTGGCTACCAATGCCGGTTCCGGCGAACGGAACAGGAAGTGGCCGCCGGGGTAAAAGCGAACCGGTTGAGGCTGCACCGAGTGCGACGCCCAGGCGGCCACCGTGTCAGGCGGCGCGACCGGGTCGCCGATTCCCCCGACGATGTGTAGTGGACACGGAAGCGGTGGCGCATCGGTTCGCCAGTGGGACTGGCAGATCCGCAGATCGTCACGAACGGTGGGCATCAGCAGCGCCAGCCAGTCCGGTCGGTTCAGGACTTCGGTCGGCAGCCCGCCATAGCGCGCGAGCTCGGTGGCTAGCGCGTAATCGCCGAGCAGCTGCAGATCAAGCCGGGGAGGGGGTAGGTGCGGGGCGCGGCAGGACGCGACGATGACCGCCTCCGGTGTCCGCAGGCCGCATGAGATGCGTTGTTGCGCCAGTAGATACGCGAGTGTCGCGCCCATGCTGTGACCCAGCAGAACGTGGGGCCGGCGCAACAGCTCGTCGAGCTCGCCGCCCAGCGCCCGCACGCAGGTCTCGGCGTCGACATGGCGGGGCTCGTCGCGGCGCGACTCCCGTCCCGGCAGAGTCACGGCGGTAAATGCCACCTCGGCGCCGATGTTCGCCAGCGCTCGGCGCAGCGGATGAAACGACGCGGCCCCACCACCGGCGTGGTGAAAGCACACCAATTCGACGGGCGTCATCGTGCTGTGCCGGCCTCATCGAGCCGCTCCATCACGAAGTCGGTGAGATCACCGACGCTGTGAATCCTCGGCAGCACCTCGGCGACAGAGATGTCGTGTAGTGGCGGATATTCCGCCCGCAGCCGGTCCAGGAGGCGAAGCTGCAGCAACGAGTCGTAACCCAAGTCGTCCGCGAGCCGTTTGGATCGGCTGAGCGTGGTGACCGAATAGCCGCCGACATCGGCGATCAGCGCGAGAACCCCACCCTCCGCACCGGTCTGCGGTTGCTCGGTATCCATAGGCTCGTCGACTGGACCGCTACTTTGAGCCTCGGCGGTCTGCACCGGCCGTCGAGGGTAGGTGATCGGGCCGTCGAACCAGAACCGGCTGGAGGTATCGAAGACGTAGGGCGGGATCCGCTGCGGCGGCCCGGCCGGTCCGCCGTACAGCGCCGCCAAATCGGGTGAGTAGCCGTCGCGCATCAACGTGGCAGCCACACCGAGCAGTTCTGTCCCGTCCGACTCCGGGCCGCTACACAACGTGAGCGAGCGGGTCTGCGGCGGGAGCCCGCCCTGTCGGGCGAGTGTGAGCAGCGCTGACTTGGGACCGGCCTCGGCGAGATAGTCGGCGCGTCCGGTCCTGACGGCGGCCTGGACCGCGTCGAAGAACAGCACCGGAGAACAGATCTGTGCGGCCCAGTAGTCGACCGTCATCTCGGTGCCATTGACTTCGCGGCCGAGCACCGTGGAGAACAACGGAAATTCGGCGGGTGCTGGCTCGAGGCCGGCTATCTCGCGCCGGAAGTCGGCCACCATCGGCTCCATGAGCGGCGAGTGGAAGGCGTGCGACACCGCCAGATTGACCGCTTTGCCGCCCCGTTGCCGGACCAGTGTTTGTATTCGTGCCACGGCGTCGAGGTCCCCGGAGATGGTCAGGGAGTGCGGCCCATTGACCGCCGCGATCCCGCACCCGGGCTCTTCAGCGACGAGTGCTTCCACCTGCTCAACGCCGAGGTCGACCGCGATCATTGCCCCACCTGCGGGCAACGCGCCCATCGATCGCGCTCTCGTCGCGATGAGCTTGGCGGCGGCGTCGAGGGTGAGCACACGGGCCACGCAGGCTGCGGCGATCTCCCCGACGCTGTGACCGATCCCGAAGGTCACCCGGATTCCGCTGTCTCGCAGAGTCTTTCCCAGCGCGTAGGACACGGCGAACAACGCGGGCTGCGCGAGGCTGGTGTGATCAAGGCCGGCTGCGCGGCCGAACATCGTTGCGAGCAGATCCGATCCGAGGTGCGGATCCAGGGCGGCAGCCGCGGAGTCGAGATTCTCCCGGTAGACCGGATGAGCATCGTAGAGTCGCCGTGTCATGCCTGGGTACTGGGAACCCTGACCCGAGAACAGGATCCCGACGCTGGCCGGGGCCCGGTGCGGCGGGGCCGACGACACCAGATCCTCACCGGCGCCGTCCGTAAATTGGCGAATCCCGTCAACCAGGGTGTCGCGATCGCCTGCAACGACAAGGCGATGCCGGTTTGATCGCTTGACGACGTTGGTCGAGCGGCACCAGGAGGCCACCTGCGTGGTGTCGAGGGTCTCCAGCGCGGCCGTCATCGACTCGGCGTTGCGCCGCAGCGCCTGCGCTGACGGCGCTGAGATGGTAAGGACCCCGGCCGCACCCGGGACGGGCAGCGCCGTGGCCGGGGCCGTCTCCAGAATCGCGTGCGCGTTACTGCCGCCGAGGCCGAACGAGCTCACCGCGCCCAGCGTGCCGTTCACCGGTAGCTTTCGTGGACCGTCGGCCAACTGCAGACCGTGCTGGGCCAGTCGCAAGGCCGGATTGGCGCTGTCGCCGAACACCGTCGGGGGCAGCACGCCATGGTGCAACGCCAGGCACGTCTTGATGAACGCCGCGATCCCCGCACTGCCCTCGGTGTGCCCGATGTTTCCCTTCACGGAACCGAGCAGACAGGGCTCTCCGACTCGTGTCTTGTGCACGTCGCCAAGAGCGTTGGCTTCGATCATGTCGCCGAGCACCGTGCCGGTGCCGTGCGCCTCGACGAAGCCGATCTGGCCGGCATCGACGTCGGCCAGGCTCAGCGCTCGGCGCATCAGCTCCACCTGAGACCGGCGGCTCGGGGCCGTGATGCCGTTGCTGCGGCCGTCGTGGTTGGTGACCGAACTCTTCACGACCGCATAGATCGGTTGCCCGTCGGCAAGGGCGTCGTCGAGTCGGCGCAGCACCACCGCGGCCACGCCCTCGCCCCGCCCGATGCCGTCAGCGCCCAGCCCGAACGGCTTGCAGCGACCATCCGGCGCGGACAGCCCTGCCTGGGTATAGAAGATCGAAAGCGACTGTGTCAGAATGAGATTCGCACCGGCCGCGATAACCGTATCGGCCTCGCCCGAGCGAAGTGCCGCGCAGCCCTGGTGTACGGCAGTCAATGAGGAAGAGCAGGCTGAATCGATGGCCACGCTTGGTCCGGTGAGGCCCAGGTGGTAGGAGATGCGGTTGGCAGTCATGAAATAGCCACTGCCCGTGCCGCGCAACGCCGTGAGTCCGGCGAAGTCGAGAATTTGCAGGTTGCTCCACTCGCTGGACATGATGCCGACGAAGACCCCGGTCGGGGTGCCGGTCAGCGACCGCGGGTCGATTCCGGCATCTTCGATTGCGCGCCAGGATGATTCCAGGAGCAGGCGCTGCTGCGGGTCAAGCGCGCCCGCCTCGACGGGCGCTATCCCGAAGAAGTCGTTGTCGAATGTGTCGACATTGTCGATGAAATGGCCGCGCCGGGTGTTCATCGATCCGGGAGCACCGTCGGCGCGATAGTAGGCGTCGACATCCCAACGCTGCGAAGGCACTTCGCTGCCGGCCACAACGCCATCCAGCAGCAGCCGCCAGAACGCGTCCTTGTCGGGCGCGCCGGGAAAGCGGCAGTCGACCCCGACCACGGCGATCGGGATCATGGCAGCACCCGCTCGGTGACGAGGTACGCCGCGATGGCATCAATGGTGGCGTAATCCCACACAATCGTGGTTTCGACGGGGATTCCCTTCTCGAACTCCAGGTCGGCGCAGAGCGTCAGACTCGCGGCGGAGTCAATTCCGTAATCGGCCAACGGGGTGTCGATGTCGATGGTGTCCGGCGCCACGTTGAGCTGCCCGGCCACCTTCGCGGACAGCCAGTCCACGAGGTCCTGATAATCGAGGGTCTCAGCGGTCATCGTTGCCTCCCTTCCAGACTCGCCGCTACCGGTCGTCCCGGCACGGGCTGCTGCTCCAGTCATGCGCTCACCACCTGGTCGAATACCGGCAGATCGAAGGAGATCCGACCGTAGACGAACCCGCGAACGCGGGTGGCGAAGCGTTCACCGCCCACGGCTGCCGCGAATGCGAGCAACGGCAGACCAATCACGATGGCGATCCCCAGGCTGAGGACGAACGTGAGCAGAGTCGCTGCGTGCGCGGTACCGCCGAATCGGCGCATGGATCTGACGGTTGCGCCCCACCTACGAAACGCCGTGCCGGCAAGGACGTCCGCCGCAGCCAACGCAGGCACGATGGGCGCCGCATCTTGCGGGCATCGCCGCGACTCAGCGATGCACTGCCCGACGGCGGCGACCCTGGTGAGTTCGTCATCGCCGACCCCGGCCCGCCCAAACCATAGAAACGGCGCGCGTTTTCCGGTCAGCAGCCAGCGCAGAGTGGTCACCAGGGTCGTCGATGACCCTCGCGTATCGGTGGCGGCGACTACGTCGACGCGCCTGGCGCCCGCGGATCGCAGCAGCCCGGACGCTTCAATTGCCGCCGAATACCACATGTTGCGGCATGCGATCAGCGAGACGACGGTGCGGCCACGGACCGCCTCGGGATGTGTTTTCAGCAGCGATCGGATTGGAAGCGAGGGCGCCAGGTACCACACCTGGTAGGCCAGGATGACCAATTCGTCTGCAGCCGAGTCGAAGCCGCCCGCCGGCTCGACGAGCTCCACGAGCGCCTGCGGATCCACCGCTTGCGGAAACACTCCGAAGAATCGTCGAATTGGCCAGGGGAACGGGAACGCGTCACGCGGGCGCACGTCGACCCAACGGATGTCCCACCCACGCGCCTCCAGCGGGGCGGTCAATGCCTGGGCCGTCTCGCGCAACTGCCCCGTCTGCGTGTACAGATAGACGACTGCCCGATGGCGCAGCCGCTCGGTCGGGCCGGCTTCCGACGCCCCGGTCACCGTGGGGTTTCCGACGACACCGCGGTGAGATGCATGAACGAGACCGCGAACCGGCCGGACTCCGGGACCATGCACAGCATCGTGTCGCCGTCCTTGATCAGGCCCTGCTCCATCATCTCGTCGAGGATGACGTAAATGGAAGCACTGCCGATGTTTCCGACACTCGTCAGGTTGCTGTACCACATTTCGGGCCGGCCACCGTCAATGCCGCGTCGCGAGAACTCCTTCATCACAGTGTCTTTCATTCGCTCGCTCGAATAGTGTGCTGGGATCCAAGTCAGTGTCGACGGATCGAATTTGCCCAGTCGGAGCAGGCGGTCATACTCGTCGACACCAACCTTCACCAGGTGTGGCAGTAGGGAAAGATCCTGTCGCAGGACCAACGCCCCGTCGGCGGCGGCCTCGGACGCGTTCGCGTAGTCCCCCCAAGACTTCGTGGCGCCCGTGTCCGGACTGCCACCGTACATACACGTCTTCTCGGTGTTCGCGTACGACGTCAGCGAGATCCAGTCGATGCGCAGGCTGATGCCAGAGGCTTTGGGCTCGTCCTGGATTACCACTGCGCCGGCCCCATCCGAGAGCATGTAGCGCAAGAAGGCGGCTTCGAGTGGGAGGGTCCCCTCCTCGGCGACAACGCCCATCTCCTCATAACGGGAGTTCTTGAAGAAGCGGGACGCGAACTCGCTGGCCACGCTAATCGCGGTGCGCTTCTCACCGATCGCCACCTGCAGGTAGGCGTTCTTCAGCGCCATAATCCCTGAACTGCAGATCCCGTGCAGGGTTGCGATTTCGAGTGGGCCGTAGCCCAGCTCGCCGTGCACCATGCTGGCATGTCCTGGCGCCATCAGGTCCGGCAATGTGGTCGCGGCACAAAGCAATTCGACATCGTTGGGACCGAGGCCGGCGCGCTCGGCTGCGCTCCGAACGGCGTTGGCTGCCATCGCCGCGTTGGAGATGACCGTCTGCTGCTTCTTGTCGATCGCGTAGTGGCGCGTTTTGATGCCGCAGTTGGCGAGAGTGATGTCCTTGAGATCAGAGGTCGAGCGTCCCGCCTTGCCGATGTAATCCTCGATTTCGTCGTTAGGCACGGGGTCGCCGGGCAGAAAGCTGCCGGTGGCGGTGATGTAAGCGCTCATATTCGGCTCCAGGTTTGTTTTGTCACTGCAGGAGTGATGTTGTCTATCTACTGGGCTCGACGTAGTCGTCTGGGAATAAGTTCAATCGGCGCCGGATCGTGTTGTAGCTCACCTAAGCGGACGACGAAATACCTTGAATTGACAGCAATTTGACAGCGGCCGGAGAGTTTATCCCAGGTTCTGAGGCACGGATGGTGGAACGGGCACAGCGTCCAAAATCGCTACGGCAGAGCTTCCTTCGCGCGGGTGGCCACCAACAACGGACCGCCAATTGAGCGTACTCTCGACCGAAATGGTCGGCGGCCGATGGCCGCTTGGAGCACGTCTGTCGGCGGCAACCTCCAGCCATGAGATCGTCACGAAATGCCCACGCGCGTCTCGATCATGCGGTTGCCGATAAATCAGACCAAACCAGTACGCCGACCAGCCAAAGTACAAAGTTACGGTCTACGTGCGGGAACCGTAGATGATCTCAGTAGGTGGCCGGTCCCGACTTGTGAACTTGCCGGATGTCTGACTCGTATCAATAGCAAGAAGTGATCAAGTGCCCAGAGTCGCCGGCAGAGTGGATCTGGAAACGCCGCCGACCTCCAAATCGCCGAACATACAGTGATTTTCCGATTGCACCACTCCGTGCAGGCCCTCCGACTCACGCTGCAGGGAGCGGTGACACGATGCCATCCCTACCACCTATCGGCCGCTCATCGGCCCCGAAGGCCAAGTGAAGCAATCTGATTCGTGTGAAACCAAGACCGCGCTGCAGTCCTCCCGCGTGTTTGGTCCCCAGTGCTCGAGGGCGGCTGGAGACGGAGTGCAATGATGACGTCGCTACAGGGACTTGGCCCGCCCGATGACCGGGATGTGTTCGTCGATGACAACCACCGCCACGCGATGTGGGATGCCGCCTACCTGCTGGGATCCCTGTCAGCCGCCGATCGGCGCGCATTCGAGGAGCACATGGCCGACTGCCCAGCATGCCGGCAGGCCGTCGCCGAACTCAGCGGCATCCCGGCAATACTGTCCCAGCTCGACCGCAAGGCCGTCGCCGCGATCAACGAGGCCGGGCACGCGTCCGAGGCACCGCAGATGTCACCGGCGTTGCTGTCATCATTGTTGGCCACGGTGCGCTGGGTCCGGCGCCGAACCCGCCTGACGACCTGGACAGCATCGGCCGCTGCGGCCGTCGTGCTGACGATCAGTGTATTCATCGGCTTTCATAGCTATTTCACGAACGCTCCGGCGCCGCAGACGACCGTGTCGGCGCAGCCGATGGCCCAGGTCGGGACGACCCTGCTCGCCTCGACGGTATCGCTCACCAGCCGGCAGTGGGGAACATACATCGCGCTGGAGTTCGTGTGCATCGCTCCGCCGGATGCCCACCACAACACGGTGGCGCTGGTCGTGGTCGGTCGCGACGGCAGCCAAACCCGGCTGGCGACTTGGGTGGCGATCCCAGGCCACACGGCAACACCCGCCGGCACCATTTCGACGACGGTCAACCAAATCGCCTCAGTGCAAGTGGTTTTGGCCGACAATGGCCAAGTGATGCTGCAGCGCTCGATCTAGAAAGTCCGGTCGCACGTCAACCGAGGTTACGAAGCTCTATCCTGACGCCGCACATGGATTTCTCTTTCAGCACCACAGCGAATTCGCGGAGGATATTTGCCGCTTCCCCGATGACTATGGGGGCTCTTGGCGCCGTCAAGACTCGATGGCGAAGCCGGCAGGTAGCGAGGGGGACTGAACTGCACCGAAATGGAACCAACCCGCAGTTCAGAGAGCATCTAGCCCTGGTAGAGCGTCGGTTTCGATTCCCGCCAGCTCCACTGAGAATGTACTGTTCAAAGCGATAAATTAGGTACGCGCCCCAGCTAAGCCTGTGGGTTGGATTATGCCTGGGGTGAGCGGCTTTAATCGTCATACGACGGCGATGTCACGTTGCGCACGCCCGACGGGATCACCACGAGTGAACTCCAGTGATGAACCTGGTAGCCAGAATGAGGAGCTCTCATGACCTATCGCCGTCTTGGTTGGGCGCTCGCCGCGGTGGCGGCGGCGGCCATCATTCCCGTCAACGCCCATGGCCAGCCGCCGACGAAGTGTCTGACGAACACTCAAACGGGCAAGCAGGTCTATGTGCCCTGCGATCTGCTCAACGCCGGCGCCAATTTCCCGCCGGGGCAGCGTTGTCCTCCACCGCTCGAGCAGTACCCGAAAGATGTGGCGGACTGGTGTGGCGTAGGCCCAGGCCTTGCGACTCCCACGCCCACGACTACTACGGGCCCTGTGAGCCCAACGAGTCCTACGAGCTCCGTGAGCCCAACCAGTCCTGCGACCCCAACCAGTCCTACGAGCCCGGTGCGGCCTACGAGCTCCGTGAGCCCAACGAGTCCTGCCACCTCGACGAGCCCGGTAACCCCAACGAGTCCCACAAGCTCGGCGGGTCCGGGCGATGGACAGTGACGACGTCCGAATAATCGGCCAATCAACGGGGTTTTGATGCACATGACCACGTAGTCGAGAAATGAGGCCGATCATGACAGTGCATCGAGTGGCGACCGTTCAAGCCGAGCCGGTCTGGTTGGATATCGACGCAACGACGGATAAAACGTTGCGGCTGATGGAGGCAGCAGCGCAGGGCGGGGGACAACTCGTCGGCTTTCCCGAGACCTGGCTTCCCGGTTATCCGGTCTTTCTCTGGTCGCATCCCGTGTACGAACAAGCCGCATTCGTCGCCCGCTATCACGCAAACTCGACTGCCGTGGACGGTGAACCCATCCGCCGGATCCGGGAATGCGCTCTGCGGCTTGGTATTACGGTGGTCGTCGGCTTCTCGGAGAAGGACGGCGGGTCCCTCTACATGTCGCAGATTCTGATCGGCCCCGACGGCGAGGTTTTGCTTCATCGTCGTAAGCTCAAGCCAACGCATATCGAGAGAGCGCTATTCGGCGAGGGCGACGGCAGCGGCCTCCAGGTGGTGGACAGCCCGGTCGGCCGGCTCGGAACGCTAAATTGCTTCGAACACCTTCAGCCGCTGTCGAAGTTCGCCATGTACGCGCAGAAGGAACAGGTACACGTCGCCGGGTGGCCGTGTCTCGGCGTCCTCGGTCAGGTCCCTGCGCTCAGCAGCGAGGCGATCATTTCCGCGACACGGACGTATGCCCACGAGGGCAGCACCTTCGTGTTGTTGGCCTCGCAAATAATGACCGACGCAGGCGCACAAACGTTTGCGACCGCTACCGGAGGTGGGTGCCCCATCTACACCGGCGGAGGTGGGATTGCACGGATCTTTGGACCCGACACCTCGTTGCTTACCGAACCACTCGATCCACAGCAGGAGGGGCTGGTGTTCGCCGACATCGACTTGTCAGCCATCGACGCCGCGAAGAACTTCCTCGATCCGGTGGGCCATTACGCGCGTCCGGATGTCACCCAACTGCTCTTCGACAACCGTCCACGCCGAGCCATGATCCAAGTCGAACGGACTCAGTCCAACGATCTGACGTCGAACGGATGCGAACAGATTCAAGAACCATTTCACGCGGCTGGCCTGGAGCCGACCACGTAACCCGCTGGCGACGACGGCGGCGTCAGGCACCAGTTGCCGGCAGGATGGCGATGACTTCGACTTCCAGGCGCAGGTTCGGCCACACCAGCCCGTCGATGATGGAGAGCATGGCGGCCGGTTCGTGGTGGATGATCTCAGTGAACAGGGGCAGGTAGGCCGGCAGATCGTCGCGGCTGGTGAGCCATTGGCGCACACTGACAATGTCGCTGAGCTTGGCGCCGGCCTTGCCGAGCGCGCTTTCGACGTTGGCCCAGCACAGCCGGGCTTCGTCGACAAAGTCCTCAGGCGGAGTGCCGTCTTCGCGCAGCCCGGGCGTCCCGGACACGAAAATCTGTGTGCTGCAACCGGATACGGCGACAGCGTCAGCGTATCCGGGAGCGATGTGAGCGCCTACTCCGGTGAGGATCGGGGTAATGGTGGTCATCTCAATACTCCTTATTCGTGTGTAATGTGTTGGTGTGCAAAGGAATTGCGAATCCCGAGGTTGGTCATCAAATCGGTAGACCCGGCAACTTCAAGCCGAAGCGTTTGCATAGCTCGGGGCGGGCTCATCGCCCGCGTTCCAGAACGTATGCCATTGGCCGCGTGGCTTGAAAATGAAGTCGCCGGGTTCGCCGTACAGCACCTCATCGCCGAGCAATGCGCCGACGCGTCCCTCGATGATCCAGCTGTACTCATCTTCGTTGTGGTGGCGATGAAGCGCCGAGGCTAGGGCTCGCGGTGACATCGGGTGCTCGAGGACGGCGAAGCGTCCTTGTGCCTGAGCCCAATCGACGATATGGCGGACACCGATCGTCCCAACGAACACGGACTTGCCCTCGGTGCGGCCGACAGACTTAGCCGGCGGGCCGCCCGGCCTCAAGATATCGATCGCCACAGCAACCCCTCCGTCTCACTATCAATCATCCGGCGCGCCAAGATATTTCAGCCCTCCTTCAGTTACGGCCGGCCATGATGCCGCCGTCGACGTTGAGAATCGCGCCGGTGACCCAGCTGGCCTCATCGGAGAGCAAATAGGTGACGGCGTTGGCAACGTCGGCGGGCGTGCCAACGCGTCCCAGGGGATGCAACGGCGCGAAAGTGTCAAGCGTGGCGTCGATCTCGTCCTTCGGGACCCACCGCTCGAGCGCGGGGGTCTTGACGGCGGCCGGTGCCACCGCGTTGACGCGGATCTTGTGCCCGGCAAGCTCGATGGCCAGGTTATGGGTGAGCGCATGCAGCCCGGCTTTTTGCATTGAGTGCCCAGCCGATGGGGTCACGCCCATGGCCTGATGTGCCCACATGCTGCCGATGTTGACGATGGCGCCGCCCTCACCGTTGGCGATCATTGCGCCAACGACGGTCTGCGTCAGGAAGAACAAGGCATAGTTGAGCTCCATGTACGAGTCGTAGAACTGTTGGTCGTACTCGAGAAACGGCTTCGGGATGAAGAATCCGGCCGCGTTGACGAGCAGCGTCGTGTCGCTGTGATGCTCGGAAAGCGCTCGCTGCGCATCCGCGACCGCAGCCCGATCCGTCAGCTCGGCGGCGATGCCCCAGGCTTGGCCACGCCGGCTCGTCAGCTCAGCGACGGTGTCGTCGACGCGCGCTTTCGAGCGTCCGACGATCACCGCGCTCCCGCCGTGATCGACGACGTCGATGGCGACCTGCCGACCGATGCCGGCGCTGCCGCCGACAACAACGACCTTCCTAGCCTCAAAATGCATTCGGGGTGCCTTCCTGGTTCTCCTGACGGCTCTGCCTGGACCGCCGTCCTGCGCGACAACGCGCGATGTCCGCGGCCGGGGCGGCGGCCCCACAAACGGGGTGACAATCCCGTGTGTTCTGGCTCGTACTGAGACTGGGGCCAGGCGGGGTGAGCTGTCATCACCCGAACGACCTGTTCACCCGGGTGATTAGTGCGCCGCCGCGAATCGAAGCGTGGATGGATGCGGATGGATTCGGCTGTGCCGTCGGCAATTTGCGGTTGCGTCAATTGCGTCCGCTAACAATCCGTCGTTCTGAAATCAGCACCGATTTCTAAGGTCAAGGCGCGTATTCTGACCGTTATGGTTAAGGCCAAGACCAAGATCAAGACCTGCGTGCATTGCGGCCACACGTTCGATGCGAACGAACGACGGCGTGACCTGTCCGATCCCGACTGGCATCCGTACGCATCAAACTATTGTTCGCATGAGTGCAGTGAACAGTTCTATTGCGATCTGTCGCATAACTGCTCGACCCACGTGAAAGAGAAGGCTCGACGCGAAGCCGCCAAGGCGACGCGGCGCGAAACGTAGACCGTTACGTCCCAGCTCGATTCACGCCGAACCGCGCGCTCGCGTGCTGTGCCAGACGTTACGTCTGCGGCTCCACGGGGACCGCATGCCGCGGCTGGTGCAACAGTGCACGAACCAGCGGGCGCGGCCCGACGGACCGAAGCATCTGGCTGGCCGGCCGGACCCGTACCCGCTTCGGCCACCAGAACCAACGTCCCATCACCGCCATGATCGAAGGCGTGATCAGCGTTCGGACGACGAAGGTGTCGAACATCAGGCCGAGTCCGATCGTCGTGCCGAACTGGCCGATCGCCCGGAGATCGCTGGTGATCATCGTGGCCATGGTGACGGCGAACACGAGACCGGCCGCGGTCACCACCGGGCCGGTGAGACCCATCCCGCGGATGAGTCCCGTTTTCAGGCCGGCTCCGATCTCTTCTTCGATTCGGGACACCAACATCAAGTTGTAGTCCGACCCCACCGCCAAAAGCACGATAAGTGCGAATTCGGTTGCTACCCAGTGCAACTGGAAATTGAGAAGGTGCTGCCAGATCAGTGTCGAGAACCCGAAGGCGGCCCCCAGCGACATCACGATCGTGCCGACGATCACGCCCGCCGCGACCAAAGCGCGGGTGACGATCACCATGATGATGAAGATGAGCACTATCGAGGCGATCCCGGCGATCAGCAGGTCGTACTTAGCGCCGTTGGCGATGTCGTAAAACGTTGCGGCCGTACCGCCGAGGTAGATGTCGGCATTCTGCAGCGAGGTGAGTTTCAGTGCCTCCTTGGCCGCGTTGCGCTCCTTGTCGACGGACGCGATTCCTTCCGTCGTCGCCGGATCCACCGAGTGAGTGATGATGAAGCGAGCAGCCTTGCCGTCGGGCGACACCATCAAGCTCAGCCCCAGTTGGAAGTCCGGGTTCTGGAAGATTTCGGGCGGCAGGTAGAACAGGCTCTCGATCTGAGAGTCGTTGAAGGACTTGCCCATCACGGCGTTCGTGTCGGTCAGCCGGTCGAACTGATCGACCAGGTTGTCGAACGTGCTGTAGATGGTCAGAGTCGTGTCGCGGATCGCCTTGGTGACGGCGATATTCTCAGGGATGATCGCCAGCAATTCGCGCGTCGCTGTAGCCGTGTTGTTGAGGTCGCTGGTGAGGGCGTGGAACTTTTCGGCCAGTTGATCGAAACCGTCGAGGGCGTCGAACAGGCTGCGTAGCGACCAGCACATGGGTATGTCGTAGCAGTGCTTCTCCCAGTAGAAGTAACTGCGAATCGGTCTCCAGAAGTCGTCGAAATCCGCGATGTGGTCCCGGATTTCGTCCGTGATGGCCGCCGTCTCTCCCGTGGTTTTCGAGCTGTGGTCCGCGGCGTCCGCGAGCTTCTGGGTCACCGCGTACTGGCGCTCCAACAGGGTGATCTGGGTGTCGAGGAAGCCGGTGATCTTCTTGATGTCGCCGACGCGGTCCTTGAGGTAGTTCAGGTTGCTGCGGATCGGCGCGGTTTGCACACTGAGCTGGAACGGAACTGATCCATCTTGGATCGGCGGTCCAAGAGGTCTGGTGATGCTCTGCACGCGTTCGATGCCGGGCACCCGGAAGATGGCTCCGGCGATCTTGTCCAGGACCAGCATGTCGGTCGGATTGCGCAGGTCGTGGTCCGATTCGATCATCATCAGGTCCGGGTTCAGCCGCGCCTGGGTGAAGTGTCGATCGGCCGCGTCGTACGCCTGAACCGAGGATGCGCTCTTCGGTAGGTAGTACAGGTCGTTGTAGCGCGGGTTGAAGCCCGACAATCCCAGGGCGCCGACAATCGCCAGGATGACGGAGGTGGCGAGGATGGGTGCCGGCCACCGCACGATGGCCGTCGCCAGGCGCCGCCACCGGGTGTAGTTGAACTTTCGCTTCGGATCGAACAGACCGAAGCCGCTCGCGAACGCGATCAGCGCCGGTGTCAGGGTCACCCCGGCGGCCACCACCACCAGCAGACCGATTGCGCACGGATACGCCAGTGAACTGAAGTAGGGCAGCCGGGTGAAATGCAGACAGGCCAGCGCCCCGACGATCGTCAAACCCGAACCCAGCACCACCTTGGTGACCCCGGCGAAGGTGTCGTAGTAGGCGGCTTCGCGGTCTAATCCCCGCTCGCGACCCTCCTGGTAGCGGCCCACCATGAATATCGCGTAGTCGGTCCCGGCCGCGATGGCCAGTGCCGTCAGCAGGTTGACGGCAAAGGTCGACAGCCCCATGATGCCGGTGTCGCCGAGCAGCGCTACCACGCCTCGGCCGGTGGCCAGTCCGACGAACAGAATCACCATCGTCAGCAGCACAGTGCCGATGGACCGATAGACGAACATCAGCATGATCGCGATGATGATGATGGTGATGATCGTCATCTTGAACAGGCTCGCGTTACCCACGACGATCGTGTCGTCGGTCAGGGCTCCCTGACCCGCGACGTAGGCCTTCACCCCTGGCGGCGGCTTCAAGTCCGCGACGATCTGGCGAACCGCGTCAACCGACTTGTCGCCCACGGCGCCGCCCTGGTCACCACGCAGGTTTACCTGGACGTAGGCGGACTTGTGGTCATAGCTCTCGACACCCGAGGCCGTAAACCGCTGCCCCCAGAAATTCAGCGCATGCTCGACGTGCTTGGTGTCCTGCCGCAGTTTCTTGACCAGCTCGTCGTAATACCGGTGAGCATCTTCGCCGAGAGGTTTGTCACCGACCAGGGTCACCAGGACGAGGTTGTCGGAGTCGTACTCCTTGAATTTCTCACCGATGTGCTTCATCCCGGTCACCGAAGGCGCGTCCGACGGCGAGAGCGGCACCGAGACGTCCTCGGCAACCTTCTCCAACTGTGGGACGAAGACGTTGACGCCGACCGCGATCAGCAGCCAGATCACGACGATCGGCAGCCCCAACACGCGGATGGTGTGGGCGATGCGCGGTTTGCGCTCAACTTCGGCGCGCGGCGCGACGGGAATCTCGTCGGTGTCGCTCGTGTCGCTCGGATTGTCCGTCATGCGGACTTGTCCAAGCAGGAAACCTGCGCGTTTCGGGTGTTGACCTGCTGTTGATCGACCAGTTTGCCGTCGACGGTGATCCGGCAGCTGATGGTGGGGCCGTCACCTTGGGCGACGACGTAGGCGAAGATGCCGGGCATTTCCGCGACGATCGTCTGCGACCACGGCAACGTGGTGAAGTTGGCTTTCTGAGGCTGGGCGTCGGCATCCATCCAGTTGACGACGCCGGTCGTCCCGGGTGGTCCCAGGATTTCGTAGATCGCGGTCTTCGCTGCGTATGGCGGGGTCGCATCGCGGGGATCGGGCTTGGCCAGACCGGGTCCAGGGAAGACGTCGTGCAGTCGGTCCACCGCAACGCCGCCGATGATCACCGCCACGACCACGACCAGCACAACCCATGCACGCTTGAGGATCGTCATCACCGTGCCCTCCGCTTAGGAGTTCTCGATCGGCTGATATTAAGGCATTTCGTCGCGTAGGCCACCGCTAGGCGAACGCCATCGTGATTAAGTTGATTCCCGCGGTGGCCGCCATTCTTGCCGTTGAGCGGGTGAACGATCAGGGCGGAGGGGATGGTTCGGCCGCGGCCGAGGGGCTGCTGGCCAGCGCGGGTTGCGCACCGGGACGGTCGCGGCACAACGCCGCGATATCGCAGGGCACAGGCTGGTACCCGGCTGGGGGATTGGCTATCAACAGCGCCGCGCACAACGCGCCCACGGCGAATAGTGCGGCGCTCACCTCCAACACGTGGGCGAATCCGCTGGCGCTCGCCGAGCCAACACTGATCAAGCCGATGGACCCGATCGACACCAGCGTGGCCAGCCGCGAGACGGCGTTGTTGATCGCCGACGCCAGGCCACTGTATTCGGTCGGAACCGAGGCCAGCGTCACCGACATCAGCGGTGTGATGGTCGCGACCAGCCCGATGGCCAGCACGGTCATCCCGGGGACCAGGTCGGTAATCGCGTGGAATCCATGAGGTTTCGGGCGGATCAGCAGGAGCCCGGTTCCCGCTACGGCGGGACCGACGATCAGGAAGACGCGCGGTCCCACCCGCGCGGCGATGCGGCCGACATGACGGGCGAACACGAACGACAGCGCCGGGATCGGCAGGGTGGCCAGCCCCGTCGCGGTGGCTGAGTAGCCGCCGATTTCTTGGGTGTACAAAGCAATCGCCAGCGAGCCCAGCGTCAGTCCGCCGTAGACGAACGCGGTGACTAGGTTGGCGGCAGCGAAGTTGCGAAAGGTGAACAGCGGCAACGGAAGCATCGGGAGGCTGCTGCGGCGCTGCCAGCCCACGAAGCCGGCCAGTGCGGCAATCCCGATCACCAATGGTGTGATGACCATCGGGTCGGTCCAGCCATCGCGTTGCGATTCGATCAACGCATACACGGTCGCGGCCAGCCCTACCGCCGATAGGCCCACCCCGGCGGTATCGACTCGGGCTCCTTCGACTCGCCCCGACATCGGGCACAGCCAGAACGTCAGCGCATACCCGACCGCCATGGGGATCGCGGACAACACGAAAATCCAACGCCAACCAAGGAAATCGACGCACAGTCCGCCCAGCAGGGGACCCAACGCGAAGGCGGTTGCGGTCCACCCGGTCCAGACGCCGATCGCCGCGGACTGGTGTGTTTTGTCGAACACCGTGTTGATCAGCGCCAGCGAGCTCGGCACGAGAAACGCCGCACCCAGGCCCTGGATGACGCGCGCGGTGATCAGCATCGCCGGTGAGGTGGCAACCGCCGCCAGAACCGAGCCCGCCCCGAACGCCAGCAGCCCGAACCGCATCACCGGAACGCGTCCGAACAGATCCGAGATGGAGCCGCCGGGCAGAATCGCGGCCGCCATCGCCAACAGGTAGCCGTCGACGATCCATTGCTGGAACGCCAGGCCCCCGCCGAGGTCGTGCTCGATGGCCGGCAAAGCCAGGTTGATCACGGTGGAGTCGAGGAACGCGACCATCGACACCATCACCGCGACGACCATTGCCCGGCTGGTGGGTGCCGCGTCGCGCAACGTCATTGCGGGGGCCGTTCGGCACGTGACGTTGACTGGGCATCAGATCCGTTGCGTGCGTTGATCATCGGCATTGTCTGAGAGCGCCGTCGAATTTCGCGCCGCTAGCGAGGCGGCTCGGTGTCGTCGGTGGTGAGCGGGCCGTCTCCGGTATCGACCAGGAAGACCGCGAGTAGTTCAGCGGGTTCAGTGGCACTGGCGTTTTCACTGATCGTGTGGTGGGCGCCGGGATCTTCAGTCCACGTCTCACCCGCGTGATAGACGCGCGCAGGCTGACCTTCGATTTGGCTGCGGATCGCTCCCGAGATCACGTACGCCATGATGAACGCCGATTTCGCGTGGTGATGAGCCTCGCTTTTGGCACCCGCCGGATAGCTGACGGTCACTGCTTCAAGTGATTTGCCCGGAACATCGGTAGGTTGATTGAAAACTGTTCGGACAACCGGATTTTGACGCGCATTCTGTGGCGTCGGCTCGGCATGGGCCGTAGGCGCAAGCGTCATCGCAAGTGTCAGTGCGCCGAGCGATATCTTTCGGGCCATCATTTTCACTCTCCGGCGACGCGCAGGACCGTCTTGCCGGGGATGCGCTTGCCGGGAGTGAAAGCGGCGGCAGCTTCGGCGAGTGGCAACACGGCGCCAACGACGGGCTTGAGGCGGCCATCCCGTACTCGCGTGGCGAGCTCGGAGAGCTGGCTGCGATCGGCTTCGACAAGAAAGAAGATCGCCCGCCCATCGTGCGGTTGAGTCTTCGGCGGCTCGGCGATGGTGACGAGTGTTCCGCCGGCCCGCACCAGATCGATCGATCGTTCGAGGACCTCTCCGCCGATCACGTCAAACACCACGTCGACTTCGCCTGCATCCTCCAGCTTTTCGGTCTCCAGGTCGAGGAAGGTGTGGGCACCGAGCTCCAACGCCCGGTCTCGGTCTGCTGTCCGGCCGGAGCCGATGACCCGCGCACCGACCTCACGCGCCAGCTGCACCGCGATCGACCCGACCCCACCCACGGCGCCGTGGATCAGAACCGTTTGTCCAGCGGCGAGGCGGCCGTGGTCGAACAGGCCTTGCCAGGCGGTCAATCCGGAGATCGGCAGCGCCGCGGCGACAGTATGGTCGATGTCCATCGGCAGTGGTGCGAGATTACGGGCTTCCATAGCGATGTACTCCGCGAGCGAGCCGTTGCGGGCCCAGTCGGCGAGCCCGAACACTCGCTGACCGACACTCAAAAGTGTGGTGCCATAACCTAACTCAGCTACGACGCCCGACAGCTCGTGGCCGGGCACGCTCGGTGTCCGGTCACGACCCGCGCGGTCGATCCAGGTGTGCGGCCAGTCAAGTTCCCCGGGTGTGAAACCCGCTGCGTGTACCCGGACGACGACTTCGTTGTCGGCCGCCTGCGGGTAGGGCAGTTCTGTCAGCGACAGGCCGGCGACACCGGCGTCATGATCTGAAACAGTGATGGCTTGCATTACAGGTCCTTCCTGTTGTGGGTTGTTGTCGGGTCAGCCGCGGGCAGCGGCTGTACGCTGACGAGCTCAAGGCCTAGGTCACGGACCCGGTCGAGGAGCCCGTAAAGCTGTGACTGGTCGCGGATTTCACCGGTGAAAGTGGTTTCGGTCGTACCCGCCTCGAACCGCATCCCTTCTAATGCGGACCCCAGCCGCTCTGTCACGCGCCCTCGAATGCGGATTTGGTAGATCGTCGGCTGCACTTGGCCCTCCGCTCGTCATCTGCTGAGCCAGCATTCACCGACGACGGGTGAGTCGTCATCACCCGGCGAGTTAGTTCACCCGGGTGACTCCAAAGGCATCACTGGGCGAGCGATGCAATACAGCGGACACTGTCCGGCGTAGTCTTAGTGTCGCTTTAGGAGGGATGACGCCCTGGACGGGATCACCGACGTGGGGAGCGTCGTGGGTAACGAACACGAGCACTGACATGCACGCAACGACCGGATCACAAGGCTTGGTCGCCGGGTTGGATCTCTACCTGGATCGCCCCGGCGGCAGGGTACGTGACGGTGTGATGGAAGCCATTCGCGACGCGATCCGTTCGGGCCGATTGGTGCCGGGCATCCAGTTGCCCTCGAGTCGCGCGCTGGCCGCCGACCTCGGTGTCGCGAGGAACACCGTTGCTCGTGCGTACGCCGAACTGATCGCGGAGGGGTGGCTGACATCGCAACATGGCTCGGGCACATTGGTTGCCCAACGCGCGGCCGAAGTCGTCCGGTCCGTCGCGTCACCCCCGATGCGACAGACACAGCCCCAGTTGGACCACGATTTCCGACCGGGACATCCAGACCTGTCTTCGTTTCCACGGACGGAGTGGAGTCGTGCGGTCAAGCGCGCGTTGAATACTGCACCCTTCGAGGCGTTCGGCTACACCGACTCAAATGGGCGGCCGGAGCTCCGCAGCGCCCTTGCCCAGTACCTTGCTCGTGCTCGGGGAGTTCGGGCCCGACCGGGCAACATCGTCATCTGCAGCGGCGCCGCTGAAGGATTGAACCTCGTGGCCCGCGCGCTGGCAGAAGCCGGCGTCGCCGCCGTTGCCAACGAGGCATTTGGCCTGCGCGCACAGCGGGCGTCGCTCGCTCGAGCGCGGTTGCGCTGCCCCCCGCTGACAGTGGACTCTCATGGCGCTGACGTCACGGCTCTCGACGGCATCGCGGACGCCGGCGCTGTGCTGCTCACGCCGTCGCACCAGTTCCCGCTTGGCGTGCCTTTGCATCCCGACCGCCGCGCCGCGGTCGTTGATTGGGCGCGACGTACCGGCGGACTGATCATCGAAGATGATTACGACGGCGAATTCCGCTACGACCGCAGCCCTGTCGGTGCGCTGCACGGCATCGATCCCGAACGTGTCATCTATATGGGGACGGCGAGCAAGTCGCTGGCGCCGGGGCTTCGGCTCGGGTGGCTGGTGCTGCCAGACCGACTTATCCATGCGGTGGGCCGGCAAAGGGGTGAACGCGAGGAGACCTCCAGCTTTGTTGACCAGTTGGCGATGGCTGAATTCATCGCATCCGGTTCCTATGACAGACACATTCGCACAATGCGCGCCCAGTACCGGCGCCGCCGTGAGCAACTCGTCGCCGCGGTTGCCCGGTCATCACCGACGACCACCGTCGCAGGAATGTCCGCGGGTCTGCACGTGATGCTTGAGCTTGCCGGGGCCGACGAGAGCGCGCTGTCGCGTCAACGCGCTTGGCGCCGGCTCGGCGTGGAGGGTCTTGATCTGTTTCGCCATCCCGAAGACGGCAGCAAGCGGAACGGCTTAGTGATCGGGTTCGCAGCGCCCGCGCCCAGCGCATGGTCAGCGGCGCTGGACGCTCTGATCCGCCTGCTGCCCTAAATCATGCGGCTCAACTGGCCCCATCTCGTCGTGCCTAAGTGGCCCACGATCGGCGCGACACCGCGATTAGCGTTCGAAGCGTGATTGTCGCGGGCAGCTCTAATTTCGCCGATCTGCTGTGCGTCACGCCGACCCTCTTCGGGTACGAAGGCGAGGCACCGAGGGAAGCCGGCGGGCCGGAGGCGCTGCTTGCCGCCAAGTCGGCGCCACCCGCCATCCGCGCTCGGCTCATCGAACGGGCGGCCCTGATCGAAAAGCTTTCGGCGGAACCCTCTCGCAAGCTCACGTTGCTCAGCGCGCCGGCGGGCTGGGGCAAGACGACGCTCCTGGCGCAATGGGCGAGCGGAGCCGATGACCGCCGTCGGCGGGGCTGGCTGTCCCTCGATGCGTCCGACAATGATCCGGCGCGATTTTGGGCCTGCGCGATCGCGGCGCTGGGCGAGGCCAGCCGGGGTGTGGCGCCGCGTGCGTTGGAGCTCATCAAGATGGGTGCCGACCCTCGGCAGGTGGTCTTGCCCACCCTGCTCGACGCGTTGGCCGCCATCGATTACCAGATCGCGTTGATCCTCGACGACTATCACCTTGTTGAAAATCGGACCGTGCACGAGCAGGTGGGTTTTGTCGTCGAACGGATGCCGCAGACTCTTCAGCTGGTCATCGCCACCCGCTCGGATCCCATGCTGCCGTTGGCGCGGTTGCGGGCCCGCGGCGAGCTGCTGGAGCTGCGGGCCGAGGAGTTGCGCTTCCAGGCCGGCGAAGCCGCGGACCTGCTTGACGGCGTGCTCGGCTTGAAGTTGACAGACGCACAAGTTCAACTGCTATTTCGCCGCACGGAGGGATGGGCCGCGGGACTGTATCTCGCTGGGCTGTCGTTGGCCGGTCGCACCGACGCGGAAGCATTTATCCAGACCTTCGCCGGCGACAACCGTCATATCGTCGATTACTTGATCGCCGAGGTGCTAGACGGTCAGCCGCCGCACATCCGGCACTTTCTGCTGCGGACCTCGCTCTTGGGACGACTCAGCGGTGCGCTGTGCGACGCGATGCTGCAAACGTCTGACTCGGCCTCGGTCTTGGAGCAGATCGAGCGCGAAAATCTGTTCGTCCTGCCGTTGGACATGTCCCGTCACTGGTATCGCTACCACCAGCTGTTCGCCGAGTTGCTGCGCACCGAGCTGCGTCGCAGCGAGCCCGATCTCGTCGCCGATCTGCACCGACGAGCCGCGGCCTGGTTCGAGGCCGAGGGCCTCATCGAGGAGGCAGAGCGCCACCTGGTCGCTGCCGGTGACATCGCGCGCAATGCTGACCTGATCGCCGCGGAATCCGTCAACGAATTCAACAGCGGCGTGCGCGGCTGCGCGGTCGGTGAGGAGCTAACCCCCAAGGAGCTCGAGGTTCTTCGCTTGCTATCCACCCGGTTATCGCGACGCGAGATCGGTGCGCGGCTATACATCTCGCTCAATACAGTGAAGACCCACCAGCGCGCCGTGTATCGCAAGCTCCGCGTTGAGCACCGCAGCGCGGCAGTGAGCCGGGCGCGAGAACTTGCCCTGCTGTGAATTAGCCAGTCCAACACAAACTTTGAAGGGTCATCATGAAGGTCGTAGTCATTGGCGGTCGTGGGCTTATCGGCTCGAAAGTAGCGACCAAGCTCTGCGCGCAGGGACATGACGTGGTCGCCACCTCACGCCGATCAGGTGTCGATTCACTCACCGGCGAAGGCCTCGCCGACGCCGTCGCCGGGGCGGATGTCCTGGTCGACGTCGCCGATTCACCAGTGTTCGACGATGAACCTGTGATGCATTTCTTCACAACCACGACCAGGAATCTTCTTTCTGCTGAACAGGAAGCGGGAGTCAAACACCATGTCGCGTTGTCGGTAGTGGGCGCGCAGATCATGCCGGATAGCGGCTACAACACCGCGAAAGCGGCCCAGGAGAACCTGATCACAGATTCGGGTCAGCCATATTCGATCGTGCGAGCAACTCCGTTCTACGAATTCGCCATCGGCTTGGCCGATTCCGCGACGGACGGAGACATCGTCAGGCTGCCACACGCGCTGTTCCGTCCCATCGCCGCCGACGATGTCGCCACCGCCGTGGCCGGCGCGGCTGTCGGGCGTCCGACCAACGAAGTCACGGAGATCGCGGGACCCGAAGCGATGGGAATGGACGACTTTGTCCGCATGGGCCTCGCCGCCAATGGTGACCAACGTCGGGTCCTGACTGATGCCCGGGCGCCATACTTCGGCGCGGTGATCGACGATCGCACCCTCGCACCCGATGAGAACGCCACCATCTTCACTACTCGATACGCCGACTGGATCGGCGCAAACTCTAGCAGCTAGGGAAATCCCATGGGGCGCAACAGATGTGTTCGATTCGCAACGACAAGAGGGATAACAAATGTCGCGGGATGCGACGTCATCAACCACCCACCGGGCGCCCCTGGTTACCCGCCACATCGGGTTCCCGGCGGTCCGGGATTCGGTTACATGATTGACGGCGAGATGTTGTTCGAGCTAGAGGGTGAAGCGCCACGGGTCGTGCGTGCCGGAGATGCGTTCTGGGGACCCGGCGGCAACGTGATCCACTATCAGGACGCGAATAACCGCACCGACATTCCTTGTCGTTTCGTCCTCACATTGTTGTGCGTCCCCGGGCAACCGCTGCGCGAATGGGTTACCGAAGATGAGCTTGAGGAGCGAAAGAGTCTGCGCGTCTCCAGTTGACTGGATCGAGCACGCTAAGCAGTCGGACGGATCTTTGGTGCTCGCATCGCCCGTTCACGTATCCACAGGTCGCGCCCACGTAGTTTCGGGTGCTTCGCGCACTGAATGTCGGTATTTTCGCTGTTCAAAGCGGTTCATCCGCCGAGTTCGATTTCCGGCAGCTCCACCAAATATTCGCTGGTCATAGCGTTGAATTCTCCGAAACCGCCTCCACGTCGATGGAGGACGGTAGTGTCGGGTGTCTGGCTTGGTTTCGCGCTGCTGCGAGACTGGGCGCGAGTTCACGGCGGGGAGACTCGAGTCGAGGGCATGGCCCGGCAAGCTGCGTCAAGTAGCTTCGCGCGGGCGTGCACGTATGGCGACTTCCAGAGGACCTAAGCGGAGAAAGTGCTCACTTTCTTCATCGCGTCGCGGGGAAGTCTGTGATTCCGAATGGCGATCAGGCGCCCGGCGCCGATGAAACTGCTGTGAAAAATCAGGCCCACTGCGTCATTGAAATAATCCCGAACCGAACGGAGCGACATGCCAAACCACCGCCTTACGGATGGGCATGAGCGCGGCGCTGAACCGATCGCGATTCTCGGCATGGGCTGTCGCTTCCCGGGCGGCGTTAACTCCCCGGACGATCTGTGGCAGCTGCTAATCGAGGAGCGCGATGCGAACTCGGAGTTTCCGACCGACCGCGGATGGAATCTCGACGCACTGTTTGGGCCCGACCCCGACGCACCACGGGCCACCTATGTCCGGGCAGGGTCGTTCCTCACAGATGTAGGTGATTTCGACCCGGCGTTCTTCGGGATCGGCCCGCGCGAAGCCGAAGCCATTGACCCCCAGCAGCGACTGCTACTCGAGGCGGCTTGGGAGGCTCTGGAGCGGTCCAGAATCGACCCGAATTCACTGCACGGCAGCGATACCGGGGTTTTCTTCGGTGTGGGCGGACAGGAGTACGGCCCGCGTATCTGCGACGAAACCGAGGGATTTGCCGGCTATCTCGCGACCGGCACCACGACCGGCGTGGCGTCGGGCCGAGTGGCTTATACGCTCGGGCTCGAGGGCCCAGCGGTCACGGTCGACACCTCCTGCTCGTCATCTCTGGTGGCGGTACACCTCGCGATGCAATCGTTGCGGTCGGCCGAATGTCGCTTAGCGGTGGTGGGCGGGGCCACCGTGGTGTGCTCACCGAGCATCCTCGTCGGCCTTGGGCGGCACGGCGCGCTGGCCGAAGACGGCCGATGCAAGCCATTCGCCGCGGCGGCGGACGGGTTCGGCGTCGCCGAGGGTGCCGGCGTGCTGGTGTTGGCCACGATGTCGTCTGCGCGCAGCCTCGGTTACCCAGTGATAGCGCTGATCCGGGGTAGCGCCGTCGGCCAGGACGGAGCCTCCGACGGGCTGTCTGCCCCGAGTGGTTCGGCACAGCAAAAGGTGATCTGGCGAGCCCTGGCGGACGCAGGCCTGAGTGCCGGCGACGTCGCCGTGGTCGAGGCGCATGGCACAGGAACTAAGGTGGGCGACCCGATCGAAGCCAGGGCCCTGCAGGCCACATACGGCAATGCGCACTCGGCTGCGCGGCCACTGCTGATCGGCTCGGTCAAATCGAACATCGGGCATTCGCAGCAGGCGTCAGGCGTCGCCGGGATGATCAAGGCGATCGAGTCGATTCGGCACGGGGTGGTGCCTGCGACGCTGAATCTGGATTCGCCTACACCCCAGGTGGATTGGTCGTCCGGAACGATCGAGGTGGTCGGTAGCGCCCGCGCGTGGCCCGACCAGCCGCACCAGCCGCGCCGCGCCGGCGTGTCGTCGTATGGCATCAGTGGAACGAATGCTCACGTGATACTCGAACAGGCGCCCGCGGAGTTTGCCACCGAAGAGTCGGCGGCCCAGCGTCCGGTCATCGTCCCCTGGATATTATCCGCGAAGTCGGCGTCCGCGTTGGCTGAGCAAGCGGCTCGGTTGCGGTCCTTCGTCGAGCAGCACCCCGACCTGAATCCGGGCGATGTGGCGTACTCGCTGATCACCACCCGGGCATTATTCGGCCACCGCGCGGTCGCGGTCGGAGCCGACCGTGACGAGTTGTTGAGCGGGTTGACGGCGATCGCCGGCAGCGTACCTGCACCCAACGTGGTCGCCGGAAACGCCGCTGCCACAGGTCGAACCGTTTTCGTCTTCCCCGGTCAGGGATCGCAATGGACGGACATGGCGGTCGAACTGTTGGACTCCGCGCCGGCGTTCGGCGACCAGATGCGGCTCTGCGACAAGGCTTTCGCTGAGTTTGTCGACTGGTCGCTGCTCGAGGTTGTCTGCAAGGGCGCCGGTGCCCCGGATCTCGACCGGGTCGATGTCGTGCAGCCAGTCCTGTTTGCGGTGATGGTGTCGCTGGCGGCCCAGTGGCGAGCGCAGGGGATCGAACCGGATGCGGTCATCGGCCATTCGCAGGGCGAGATAGCGGCGGCCTACGTCGCAGGTGCCCTTTCGTTGCGGGAGGCGGCGCAGGTCGTCACGTTGCGTAGCAGGGCACTCACTGAAATCGCGGGATCCGGTGGCATGGTCTCGATCGCACAACCGGTTGAACGGGTTCTCGCGCTCATCGAACCGTGGGCCGGATCGATTTCCGTTGCCGCGCATAATGGTCCGTGTTCGACCGTCGTCACCGGGGATGCGGCGGCGTTGGACGAGCTCATTGCCGGATGCGAGCGGGACGAGGTGCAGGCCAAGCGGATTCCCGTCGATTACGCCTCCCATTCGGCTCAGGTCGATCAGTTGCGGGAGACACTGAGCGAGTCGCTGTCAGGGCTGCGGCCGCGAAGCGGCGATATCGCGTTTATCTCGTCGGTCACCGGCACGGAGGTGGACACGTCAAGCCTGAATGGCGACTACTGGTTCACCAATTTGCGCCAACCGGTGTTATTCCACCAGGCCGTCCGATGGGCGCACAAGCACGGCTTCGACACCTTCATCGAATCCAGCCCGCATCCAGTGCTGACGATCGGGATCGAAGAATCACTGGAGGACTACGGCGACGACCACGCCGTCGTCGGGACGCTTCGACGCAATGAAGGCGGCATGCGGAGGGCCTTACTTTCCGCTGCGGAGGCCCACGTGAACGGGAAATCGCCCAACTGGGCGGCCATGTTCCAAGACACTGGCGCGCGTCACATCGACTTGCCCACTTACGCGTTCGAACACAAGCGCTACTGGATGGACCCCGGCCCCGGAGTCGTCGACGCGAGCGGTCTCGGCATCACCGGTGCGGAGCACCCCCTACTCGGTGCCGTTGTGGTGCGGGCAGATTCGGATGAAATCATTCTCACCGGCCGACTATCGCTCGCGACTCACCCGTGGCTCGCCGACCACAAGGTATTCGGGACGGTGCTAGTGCCGGGTGCGGCCATGGTGGAGATGGCCCTACACGCGGGCGAATACGCGGCAAGCCCGCGGGTGGATGAGCTCATTCTGCTGGCTCCGCTGGTCGTCGGCGAACACGGCGGTGTAGCAGTACAAGTGGTCGTCGGTGAGTGGACTGAGTCCGGCGAGCGTCCGGTTGGAATCTACTCGCGAATCGACGATGGTGTGGAGCGGCGGTGGACGCGCCATGCCGAGGGTGTGCTCGGCCCGGACGCCGTGCCCACCGGCCACGCGGAGATCGAACAATGGCCGCCTGCCGGCGCGGAACGTATCGATATTTCCGAGCTGTATCCAGCGCTGGCTGCCCGGGGATACGAGTACGGCCCGACATTCCGCGGCTTGCGCTCGGCGTGGCGTCATAACGGCGAAGTCTTCGTGGAGGCGATGCTGCCGGAGCAGATGCAACAGAGGTCCGACGCGAGCCGGTTCGGTTTGCATCCGGCGCTACTCGATGCTGTCCTGCACGGGGCATTTGTTGGTGGCATCCTGGCGGCATCGGAGGCCGCCCGGCTGCCGTTCGAATGGCAAGGCGTCTCACTGGATGTGGTCGGAGCAACGCAGGTGCGGGCACGGATCGCGTTTGACGAGGACGACCGGATTTCTATCGTTGTGATGGACACACGGGGAGGTTCGATCGGCCGTATCGATTCGCTTGCCCTGAAAGCTGTCTCTCCCAGTCAGTTTCGCGTGAGCACTGTGGCCGAGGATGCACTGTATGCACTTGATTGGGTTGCGCTCGCAACGCCCAAGGGCGGCACGGAAGAGATCGTTACGGATAACGTAACCGTATTGCGTTGCCTGACAACGGTTGCAACCGATCTAGCGCTGCCCGAGGGGACCCGACAGACGCTGACACATGCGCTGCATCGAGCCAAGAATTGGCTGTCAAACGAAGACCGTGGCGACGACGCGCGATTGGTCGTGCTCACCTGCGGGGCGATCGCGATCGACTCATCCGAAGACGTCGCCGATCTCGGTCAGGCCGCTGTATGGGGGTTGTTGCGTGCCGCACAGGCCGAGAATCCCGGCCAAATATGGTTGGTCGATATCGACGACTGGTCCCAAGCCGATGTGGCGGTCGGCGAAGCCATGAGTCGTGATGAGTCACAACTCGCGCTCCGCGATGGCGTCTGCTTTGCGCCGCGGCTATCGCGGCTCTCCGACGAGCGCGTCGGGAGCGCGCAACTCGTTGAGGCGGACGCCACCTGGCGACTCAGCACCCTCGGCAACGGCACGCTGGATTCGCGGAACCTTTTCCTTCGCCCGTGGCCTGAGTCCGATCGCCGCCTGGAGTCCGGTGAAGTGCGCATCGGCCTGCGGAGCACTGGAGTGAACTTCCGGGATGTCCTGACTGCACTGGGTGTATACCCGGACCCTGACGCCGACGTCGGCGGCGAGGGTGCCGGCGTCGTGCTCGAGGTCGCCGAGGATGTGGTCCGGTTCGTCCCTGGCGATCGGGTGATGGGTATGTTCTTCGGCGCGGGATCTGTTGTCGTCGCTGATCATCGGATGCTCGCGCCGATCCCGTCGGGGTGGTCCTACGCGCAGGCAGCGGCGGTGCCGGCAGTGTTCCTCACCGCGTACTACGGATTGGCAGATCTGGCGCATGCCAGCGCGGGCCAGCGGGTGTTGGTGCACGCCGCGACCGGTGGGGTTGGTATGGCGGCGGTGCAACTGGCCCGGCGTTGGGGCCTCGAGGTGTACGCGACGGCCAGCCCGGCTAAATGGGAACGCCTGCGCGGCATGGGATTCGACGACGACCACATCGCGAATTCGCGCACGGTTGAGTTCGAGCAGAAATTTTCCGAAGCTACCGGCGGAGCGGGCTTTGACATCGTACTCAATTCGCTGACCGGCGAATTTATCGACGCGGGGCTGCGACTGCTGCGGCGCGGCGGGCGATTCATCGAGATGGGCAAGGCCGACATCCGCGCATCCGACGAGATCGCCGCACGGCATCCGGGCGTTCAATATCGCGCTTTCGATGTCTTCGAGGCCGGTCCCGACCGCTCCCAGGAGATCTTCGGCGAACTCGTAGAGCTTTTCGACAACGGCGAACTGGCTCCCCTTCCGGCGCATTCGTGGGACATCCGACACGCGTTGGATGCCTATCGATTCTTGAGTCGTGCGCGCCACGTCGGCAAGTTGGTCCTCAGCGTGCCCACGCCGCTGAACACCGAAGGCACGGTGTTGATTACCGGTGGCACAGGTGTGCTTGGTGCGCTGCTGGCGAGGCATTTGGTGACTCGCCATGGCGTGCGCAATCTATTGCTCATCAGCCGGCGGGGCCCGGCGGCTGACGGTGCTGCCGCGCTCGAGTCCGAACTAACCGAGCTCGGCGCGTCCGTACAGATCACGGCGTGCGACGCGGCAGACCGGGATGCGTTGCAGGCGCTGCTGGCCCGGTTACCTGCCGAACACCCATTGACCGCGGTCATTCACGCCGCCGGGGTGCTCGATGACGCCGTGTTCGGGGCTCAGACACAACGCCACCTGGAGGCGGTGCTGCGGCCGAAGATCGATGCCGCGTGGAACCTGCACGAACTCACCGCGGGCATGGACCTGTCGGCGTTCATTTTGTTTTCCTCGGTTGCCAGCCTGTTCGGTTCCCTGGGTCAGGCCAATTACGCGGCCGCGAACGCGTTTCTCGATGGGCTCGCGCAGCATCGCCGGCACCGAGGACTGCCGGGTGTGTCGTTGGCATGGGGATGGTGGGCACAAGCCACCGGGATGACAGGGCATCTCTACGAGCGCGATCGGGCCCGCCTGTCTCGTATGGGATTTATCCCGATGTCCTCAGAGGACGGCCTCGCGCTGTTCGATGCGGCGCTCTGGCAAGCACGCTCGTTCGTGATGTCGGCACAAATCAGCCGCACCGCCATCCGGTCCGATCCGGCGGGCACGGGACTGCCACCGATGTTCCGCGGTCTGATCCGCGCCACCCGGCGCACCGCTGCCGCAGTCGAATCCGCTTCTAATCTTCGACAGCGGCTCGCGTCGATGAGCACAGCCGAACAGGAACGCGAACTGCTCGACATCGTGTGTTCGCACGCGGCCGCCGTGCTGGGATACACCTCCGCGGACGCGGTTGGTGGAGATCAGGAGTTCAAGGATTTGGGCTTCGATTCGCTGGGTGCCGTCGAATTCCGGAACCGGCTCAAATCGATCAGCGGCCTGAAGCTACCGACCAGAATTGTCTTCGATCATCCGACACCAACAGCGTTGGCGCGGTATCTGACTGGTGTAATCGCCTCCGATGAGGCTCCCGTGTGCGGGGAGAGTGAAGCTGTCGATTCCGGGGGCGTGGTGCACGACGTCGTCGTCGTGTGATTCTTCGACATAGTCGGCCTAGCGTAATTCGCCTGCCTGGGCCTCAGTTCACGATGTCGGATCGGTGAAAACCGGCGGCTCTCCGGACATCCCGGCGGTGACCGCCGCGATCTGGTTGGGTGAACCGATCAGCCCAGATTGCAGCTCGGATTCCAAGGTCAGCGCGCCCGCGGGGTCGTTTCCGGGCCAGGTCTGGTCATAGAGCCGCTTGGCGGCGCGGACGGCGTCGGGCGACTTCCCCGCGATCTCCGCGGCCAACTCCAGTGCCGCAGCCAGCGGATCCGCTGCAGTGCGGGTGACCAACCCCAGCGCGAATCCCTCACTGCCGGAGACGATTCGCCCGCTGAACGTCAATTCCTTGGCGACGTCGATCGGTAGCAGCCGCGGCAGTGACTGCGTGATTCCCATATCCGGCACGAGTCCCCATTTGATCTCCATGATGGACAGCTTCGAGTCCGGTGCCGCGATCCGAATGTCGGCGCCGAGTGCGATCTGCAGACCGCCGCCGAAGCAGTTGCCGTGAATCGCGGCAATCACCGGGGCCGGCACGAGCGACCAGTCGTAGGCCACCCGTTGAGCGAAATTCGCGAGCCGGCCTTCGTCACGAGAAAGCAGGACACCGGTACCCCCGCTTCCCGCCATGAAACTGGCGACGTCCAGCCCCGAACAGAAGCTTTTGCCCTCGCCATGAAGGACCACGGCGCGGATCGACGCATCGGAAGCCACCTGCTCGGCGGCCTTGATCAGCCCTTCGAACATCGGCTGGTCGAGCGCGTTGTGCTTGCTGGCGCGAACCATCGCTACATCGGCTACGCCGCTGGCGCTGATCTGAACAGAAACCCGGTCATCGCTCACCCAGGCAATCTACCGCCGCGCCGATCCGCGACCTCGCCGTCCGCGCCGCGATGCCGTATGCGGCTGACACGACGAACGCCGTAGTCTTCCCACGTGAACGCGATCGACCCCGACAAGCTCGACATTTGCCTACAGGTGCTGGCCGACATCGAGTCGTTGCCGCCCGAGCACCCCGATGCCGTCACGGTGCGTCGGGCCACGGCGCACATATTCAAGTCAGTCAAGAAGGCCCGCCGCGATGCGAAGCGCGACGCGGTGGCAGCCGCTGACCGCGCCGTTGTCGCCGCTACCGCGACCGGCGCGCCCGGCCGCATCGACGACGAGACTCAGGGCCTGCCGTTGGTGTCGACTGCGATCGGCGCTTCCGCGGGCACGTTGCGCCGCTCACGCGCCTGCTATATCTGCAAGAACCATTACACGGTGGTCGACGCCTTCTACCACCAGCTGTGCCCGGGGTGCGCCACGCTCAACCGGGCCAAGCGCGATGCGCGCACCGACCTCACCGGTAGGCGCGCCCTGCTCACGGGTGGCCGCGCCAAAATCGGCATGTACATCGCGCTGCGGCTGCTCCGCGACGGCGCCGACACGACGATCACCACCCGCTTTCCGAACGACGCCGTGCGCCGCTTCGCCACGATGCCCGATAGCGCCGACTGGCTGCATCGGCTACACGTCGTGGGCATCGACCTACGCGACCCGGCTCAGGTCGTCGCGCTCGCGGACACCGTGTCCGGGCAGGGCCCGCTGGACATCCTGATTAACAACGCCGCTCAGACAGTTCGCCGAGCCCCCGGCTCGTACGCGGCGCTCGTCGAGGCCGAGCGCACCCCGGCGCCGGAACTCGTCGACGTGATCACATTCGACCGCGTCAGCGACGCCCATCCCGCGGCACTTGCCGGAAGCCTCGCAGAGCACCAAACTCCGCACGCCGTAACCGAATTGGCCCTCGCCGCTCGAAGCGCGTCGCCGGACCGGATCGCGGCGGGCACCGCAATCGACGCCGGTGGCCTGCTGCCCGATATCGCAGCCATCAACAGTTGGACTCAGCGCGTGCACGAGGTCGACCCGATGGAGCTGCTCGAGGTTCAGCTGTGCAACCAGACCGCGCCGTTCATTCTGGTGAGCCGGCTGCGTCCGGCGATGGCCGCTTCACCTGCCCGCCGCAAGTACGTCGTGAATGTGTCTGCGATGGAGGGGCAGTTCAGCCGCAAATACAAGGGTCCGGGGCATCCGCACACCAACATGGCGAAGGCCGCCCTGAACATGCTCACCCGCACCAGCGCCGGCGAAATGCTAGAGCAGGACGGCATTTTGATGACCGCCGTCGATACGGGGTGGATCACCGACGAGCGTCCACACCCGACGAAGCTGCGGCTAGCCGAGGAGGGGTTTCACGCCCCGCTCGACCTCGTCGACGGTGCCGCCCGCGTGTACGACCCGATCGTTCGTGGGGAGGCCGGCGAAGATCTGCGCGGCTGTTTCCTGAAGGATTACTCGCCGAGCAACTGGTAGCTGGTCGGGGTCAGTCGCGTTTCGCCGTTGCATCCCCGGCGGCCGTGGGAGCTTCGTATGGTGTCCGTAGTGGACACTGTCTCTTCCGGTCGGCGCGGCGCCGGCCCCGAGCCGATCAGCCGGCGAGGGTTGCTCCGGCTGGTCGGTGGCGCAGGGGCCGCAGCGCTCGTGGGCGGGTGCTCGGAATCGGTAGCCGGTTTCGCCCCTCGCCCGAGTCTGCCAGGGGCGCCGCCTTCGCCGATCGCGCCCGCGCTTTCGTCTGCTGCGCCAACGTCCGCACCCGCGCGCGCAGTAAGCGCAGCGTCGGCCGAGATGTTGTGCCGGGATGCCTGGGGTGCTCGTCCCGCCCGCCCCGGTGGGAGGTCGCACACCATCACTCGCATGACCCTGCATCACGAGGCCGTCGTCCTCGGCGACAACCGCAACGCCCCGGGGCGCCTCCGCCAAGATCAGCGCTACCACCAAGACCAAAAGGGATGGGTCGACATCGCCTATCACGTCGGCATCGACCGCGACGGCAACATCTACGAACTGCGCACGCCACAGATCGCGGGTGACACCGCAACGGACTACGACACGACAGGCCACTTCTTGGTCCTCTGCGAAGGAGACTTCGACCAAGAAGTCGTCCCGGAGGCCCAACTCCACTCGGCCGCTTTGGCGTTCGCCTGGGCCACCCAAACCTTTCACATCGCCACCGACACCCTGGCTGGCCACCGCGACCTGGCCGCAACGTCATGTCCGGGCGCAAACCTGTACGCCCATCTTTCGTCGGGGGATCTCAAGCGGCGCATCAACGATCTACAGGCCGTGGGACCCGTGAACCTCCAACACATCTGTGGGTCCGATGCGGCGGCGACTGTTGCCGCCATCGAGGCCGGCCACTAACCCGGCGGCAGCAGCATCGGGCGCTCGCGCCGGAAGGTCATACGCCCGGCCTTGAGGCCCCATAACGGCTGCGCAAGCTCGGCGATCGCAGCCCGTCGGCAGTGCCGAAGCGGGCACCGCGCACGATCAGGTCAAACATCGCCCGTCCGCCATCTCCGCCTCACTTCTACTGGCGTCGGAACAGGCGTCCGTGGTAGCGGAACCAGGCGACGTTGTTGTCCGGGCCGCGAACGAAATTGGACCGCGTACCTGTGGGTTTGTTATCGGCTCCGAGGTCGAGTCCGTAGTCGGGCCGATAGAAGGTGAGGCCCATTTTGGTGCTGTTCTGGTCGTCCGGGGCGTTGTTGGCCTTGCCATCGCCCATGATGCCGACGAGTTGACCGTCCCCTGCCCGGAAGTCGATGACAGCTTGCTCCAGGTCGCCCGATTCGGTGATCTGTTGGGCGATGTACCGCCCTAGATAGGGTGTCAGATCGGCGTCGCTGAGATGTCGCGGTGATGCCGGCAGGTTGGTGATCCCGGCGAAGCTGTGCAACGCCCAGTCGCCGGCGAAAAGGTCGGTCGTCAGCTGGGATCCGCTCTCGGAGTTGGTGAGCACGGTCATGGCGAAGTTGCGATCGGGCACCAGGAAGAATCCCGACCGCTGCCCGCTCCAGGTGCCGCCGTGCTGGACGATGGTCACGTTCTCGGCGGAGGGCCGCAGCATCCACGTCACGCCCATCCCGGTGAGCTCTACCTGCAGTGTTCCGCCGGCGCCCGGGTTCGAGCGCATCGCCAGCAGCGCTTGCTGACTCAGCAGCCGGGTGCCATTGGGTGCCGTTCCGTCGCCGAGGTGAAACCGCGCGTAGCGCAGCTGGTCTCGCGCGGTGGACATCAACCCGCCGGTGGGGTTGCAGCTGCGGGGGAAGGCCCAAAAGTCGGTGTCGACAACCGCTTTGCCGTCGACCACATTGTGCGCCGCCGCGACGTTGAGGCCGATGATCTGATCTGAGAAGTAGTGCGTGCGGCCCAGTTGCAGCGGGTCGAGCAGCAAGTCCTGCACCGCCGCCTCGTACGTCGATCCGTTGACCAGCTCGATGATCCGCCCCGCCACCACCAAACCTGCATTGTTGTAAGCGAAGACGCTGCCGGGAGGAGTCAGCTGCGTTAGTCGCGTCATCGAGCCGACGTAGCGCGTCAGCGCGTCATCGCCGCGCCCGAAGTCCTGCACATCATCACCGTTCCAGCCTGAGGTGTGATTGAGCAGTTGGCGCACCGTCACCGTGGCGCCGACGGACGCGTCGGCCACCGCGAAGTCAGGGATATAGTGGCGCACCGGCACGTCCAGATCCACCTTGCCCTGATCTACCAACCTCATCATCGTCGTACCAGTGAATGTCTTTGTGGTGGAACCGATTCGGAAGACAGTGTCGCCGTCAACAGGTGTCGGATGGTCGATATTGGTGATGCCGTAGCCCTTGACGTATTCCTGCCCGCCGGTCCAAATCGCAACCGCGACACCCGGAATCGCGTAGGCCTTCATGCCCGCGTTGATCTTGGCGCCCAGCTCGTCAAACGACGCATTGAGGCCGGTCGCCGTGCTGCTGGTCGTCGGCGCGGATGACGGCTTAGACGAACACGACGACAGTGCCAGAGCCGCGGCTCCCGCTAGGGCCCCACCCAGCACGGCGCGCCGCGATGCCTGCGGTGCCGGCGTCACGATGGCGGGGGATTGACGGAGTAGTCCGGCGGATGTGTCGTGTTGACACAGCCGGTGTCGGGCCGCCCTGGATTGTCGAAAAACGAATTGACGACCGCGGCTCCACAGGGATCGACGTAGATCCCGTGCGCAACGCCCGGGACCGTCACCACGGTGGAATGCGAAAGACGCTGGGCGACATACTGACCCGACGCAGCTCCCGTTTGCCCGTCGTAGCTGCCTGACAGCACTAGCGCCGGGACGTCGCTGTCAGTGACCCCCCGGACCCATTCGGAGGCCGCGGGCACGTTCCATGCCTCGCACGCCTTGCGCAAAAAGGGCAGTTGCGGCGCCTGGGCCCGCATCGAGTCGGGCAACGCGGCAAAACTATGCCGGGCCGCTTGGAGTTGGTCGGCTTCGGACTCGAACGGAATCCACTCGCTGCACCAGACGCTGAGGGTGAGGCCCCAAGCCATGATCCCGACGGCATTGGGATTGGCATAGGTATTCGCCAGACGCTGAGCGATGCGCGTCGGATTGCCGTGCGCGAGTTCGTCAATCGCGGCAGGCACGTCAGCAGGAAAGTGGGTGCCCAGGGGGACCAGCCAGCTGCTGAATAAAGCCCCACCGTCGATGACCACCTTGGTGTCACCAACTCCGTCGACTTTGACGGTGGTGGTAACCGGATGTGCCTCAAGTTGATTGAGCTGCCCGATGATGGCGTCGCCAAGTCCGGGATAGCGCGCTTGGCACGCCGGCTGCACTGTGCACGCACTCATCATGTTGTCGAATGCTTCTCGCGCGCTGCCCCAGGTCCACGCTGGCGATGCGAGTGAGGGCGGTGTCAATCCGTCCAGAGCCAAGGACCGCATGCCCTGTCGATCCATGCGGGCGTAGATCAATGCCAGCTCGGTGCCGTAGGAGTGCGAGAACACATTCCATTGATTGATGTGCAGCTCGTTGCGCAGATCGATCAGGTCATGGGCGCTCTCGATGGAATTGAATGCGGACAGGTCGGCGCCGCCGGCCAATCGGTCGTGGCACGCCTTCACGGCCTTCACATATTCGTCGCCGGTCGACGGAGCGTCGTATACCAAACCCACTCGGCGAGCGATGAACTGATCGAGTTCCGGACAGGTCAGCGAGGGCTGCGCCGAGTGGGTGCCGCGTTGCGACATCAGGATGATGTCCCGATTGTGGTTGAAGCTAGGACCCTCGGAGCCGGGGGCATTCAGAATCGCGTCCCCGCCCGGCCCGCCGTAAAGGAAGACGATCGGGTCCGCGGCCGCCGGCTGGGTTTCCGCGGGAATGACGGCCACCGGCAACCGCAGAGTGCGCCCGCCGGGCTTGGTGCGGTTCTCGGGAACCACCAGCACCCCGCAGTGCGCCCGTTGCAGTTCGGGGACGGGCTGCGGCGTGGCCGGGCAAGGGCCCGCCGAATACTGTGCCGGATCATGGGCCACCGTGGTCGGCGCCGCCGCCGACGACGGGCTGGCGTTAGGGGGTGAATTCGAATACCCGCAGGCCGCGCTCGACATCGCTAGCATCACCGCCAGCGCGACCCTTGCCCTGCCGGCGCGGCCCATACCGCATGCCCAACCCGCGAGTCGAGTCGATCGATGCGTGCCCACGCCGGACATGCTCACATATAGGGGACGCTTGCGTAGCGTCATCGACCCGAAAAAGAGTTGGACGTTTTGACCCGGTGTTAACGCGTCGGTTTCGATTCCCGGCAGTATGACCAGTGGAGGACGGCGGGACCGCACGTACGCTCAAGCCGTGACCACGCCGGAGATTCTCCGCAGCTTGCCCCTGGCCGACGAGATCCTCGAGTCTCACCGCCAGCACGCTCGCGGCGACGACGCCGGCTACGACGCCTACAAAGCGCACGTTTACCGCATCGTGAACTTCGCCCGCGCGCTCGCTCCATCCGTACCCGACCGCGACGACAAGCTCGCGATCGCCGCAGCGTTTCATGACCTGGCCGCGTTCGACACGCTCGACTATCTAGTGCCGTCGATCGAGACGCAGGACGCGTGGCTGCGAGAGACCGGCCGGGAGAATTGGTCCGACGAACTGGCGCTCGTCATTGCCGAACATCATCGACTCTCCAGGTACGGTCCGGCCCGACCCCACGCAGCGCTGGTAGAGACCTTTCGGCGGGCTGACCTCGTCGACGTCAGCCAAGGCCTGATCCGATTCGGCATCCCGAGTTCCTACGTCAAGGAAGTACGCACTGCGTTCGACGCCGGTGTCTTCTTCAAACGGGTAGTCCCTTCAGGGGCGCTACGGGCGGTCCGAAAGCTCGAGCTGCCCGGGTTTCTGCTTCCCGGCAACGCGCTGGTCCGCTCCGGTCATGAAGGGGTCGATCGCTGAGGCCTCGGTGGCGGTATTAGATCGTCCGTAATGCGTTGCACCCCAACGCAGAACGACCCGCCACAGCATCGTGGCGGGTCGCTCGGGGCGGGATCAGCCAGCCATGAACTCGTGGTAGGCCGACTCTAGATTTGCTGGCAGCGCAGTCACATTGCATTGCCGTTCGGTGTCGCCGATCGGCGCCAGGATGCCGCGCAGGTCGTAGTACTCGTTCGGATGCGCGGTGAAGTAGCCGCGCAGGCTGGACGCGGCCTGTGGAGCCGGCTGGCCGTAGGCCGCCATGACCACCTGATTGGCCTCCGGATGCCCGGCGAGGTACTGCTGTGCCGAGCCGGTCGCTGAGGAAACGGTGGCGTTCACACCGCTGGGACTGCAGTCAGGTGCTGCGGCCGCCAGCGGTGCAGCGGCGATCCCCATCGCCATTCCCCCGAGCAGACACCCGGCGCTGACGCCGGCTAGCTGCCGGCGCGCGACGATACTGCTGATTTTCATGATCAGTGTTGTCCTTCGCATTGATCTGGACTGATTGCCGGGAACACTGCTCGTCCCGGAATCCAAAGTAGCGGGAGCAGATAAGGCGGCGTTCGCATGGAACGAACACGCGAACCTTTCATCGCCACTTAACGCGGGCTGCCGCCACCACAGCGGGCCCATGTGTCACGCGCACAACAAAATATGCTCACCATTTGCTGAGATTTCTTAGAAAGACGAAGAGCTCCTTACGAAACCGCAATGTTGATCGTAATGAACCCGTGACCTGCAGGCGGCGCATCACGGTGCCGTGACAGAGGCCCGAAGTGCACGTGCTCCCGTGGCATCCGTCGATGAGTTTCCGATGGCTGGTCGCGTTGCCGGTTAAATCGTGGGTAAACGGATCACATGGACGCTTCCAACCCGACCCGCCGGCACGACCTCGCTGTGCGGATGGCCGAGCTTGCACGCATGATTGCCGCGCCTCGCACTCTCGAGCAGATACTCAACGATGTAACCGCGACGGCCGTGGAGCTAATACCAGGAGCCGATGTTTCGGGAATTCTGCTCGTGAAAAAGGGCGGAGATTTCGAGTCTTTGGCAGATACCGCCGGTTTGGCTGCCGAACTCGACAGGCTGCAGCACGATTTCGGCGAAGGGCCCTGCGCCGAGGCCGCTCTTCAGGAAACGGTGGTGCGAAGTGACGATCTCCGTACGGAGTCGCGCTGGCCACGGTATGCACCTGCGGCTGTGAAGCTTGGCGTGCTGAGTGGCCTGTCTTTCAAGCTGTACACCGCAGACCGCACGGCCGGCGCGCTGAACTTGTTTTCGTTCAGGGCCAACGCCTGGGACACCGATGCCGAGACCACCGGCGCAGTGCTTGCCGCCCATGGTGCCGCAGGGATTTTGGCCACGCGTCACGGCGAGCAGATGCAAGTGGCGTTGTCGACCAGAGACCGTATTGGTCAAGCCAAAGGCATCATCATGGAGCGTTACGGCGTCGATGACGTGCGTGCGTTCGAGATGTTGCGACTGCTATCGCAGGAGAGTCAAACCAAACTTGCCGAAGTTGCCAACCGTGTCATAGAAACGCGCAACGACAGCAACTGAATCCTCCGACAGCGCTGGCGCTTTGGTCCACCACCAGCGCCAGATAGGCTTCAACAGCGGCGACGCGGCGAAAACTGCCTCGGTGGTGCGTTTCGGCAGCCTCTCGCTGGGTACGTTATCCATTGCGATGCTGAAGTTTTGCTTCCATCGCCTTCGCATGGACTAGAACACACTGGTTCGCGAATTCGCTCTCGGTCAGCCCAGCTCGTTGTCGATCGAGAAAACCAGTCAGGAGTAAACATGCGTAAGACCATTGCGGTAATTTCTGCCTCGGGGGCCCTGTTGTTCGGCGGGGCAGGCGTTGCTAACGCCACCGTAGCCAGTGCACCAATGCCTTCGTCCACCACAACGACGTTGGCGGACAACAGCAATAACAACAACACCGAAGAACACAGCGACAAGACAGGGCTGTGGGGGCTTCTCGGCCTGACGGGTTTGTTCGGACTCGCCGGACTGAAGCGCCGCAACCACGCTGACACCGGTGTCGTCGCCGGACCTGCCGCAACACGCGGGCGGGTCGCGTAGCTCCTGCGTTCAGTGTCGCCCCCGCCAGCAGCGTCACGCTCTGGCGGGGGCTTGACTGGTTGAGCGGAAATACCTGTAATACAACAGTTCTCGTCGCTAGGAAGGCACGTAACGAAGATGACTCAGAACCCCAACCTCGCCGCTCTATCCGCGGCCGGGGTATCGGTATGGCTGGACGACCTGTCCCGAGAGCGATTGTCGTCCGGCAACCTCGCCGAGCTGATCGACACGAAATGCGTCGTCGGCGTGACCACCAATCCGTCGATTTTCCAGGCAGCTCTGTCCCAGGGTCACGCCTATGACGCTCAAGTCTCAGAACTGGCGAAGCACGGCACCGACGTCGAGGCGACCGTTCGCGCGGTGACCACCAATGACGTGCGTTCGGCATGCGACCTGCTCACGCCGCAATGGAAGGCCTCGGACGGTGTCGACGGCCGAGTCTCCATCGAGGTCGATCCGCGGCTCGCGCACGATGCCGACAAAACCATCGCGCAAGCCGTCGAGCTGTGGAAGATCGTCGACAGGCCCAACCTGTTCATCAAAATTCCCGCGATGGAAGACGGCCTGCCGGCGATCACCGCCGTGATCGGACAAGGCATCTCGGTCAACGTCACGCTGATCTTCTCCGTCGAGCGGCACAAGCTCGTGATGGACGCCTACTTGGCCGGTTTGGAAACCGCCAAAGCGGCGGGACACGACCTGTCCACCATCCACTCCGTCGCATCATTCTTCGTCTCCCGGGTGGACACCGAAATCGACCAACGCCTGGAAGCCATCGGCACAAGTGAGGCTGTGGCGCTGCGCGGCCAAGCCGGGGTGGCCAACGCCCGACTGGCCTACGCCGCGTACCAAGAGGTCTTTGAAGGTGGCGACCGCTACGAAGCTCTCAAGGGTGATGGAGCTCGGGTGCAGCGCCCGCTGTGGGCATCGACCGGTGTGAAGAATCCCGACTACTCCGACACCCTCTACGTCACCGAACTCATCGGCCCGAACACCGTTAACACCATGCCGGAGAAGACGATTAACGCCGTCGCCGACCACGGAGTCATTACCGCCGATAGCGTCACCGGGACATCCGAGGCCGCCCAGTCGGTGTTCGACAACCTCGAGGCCGTCGGTATCGACCTGCGTGATGCGTTCCTGGCGCTGGAGAACGACGGGGTCGAGAAATTCGAGAGGTCCTGGGAGGAGTTGCTGCAGGCGACCCAAGGCCAGCTCGACGCTGCGGGCCGGTAGTTCGTACATCTGACATGGCGATTCCCGTGACGCTGGGGGCAATCCCGGCGGCGTAGGCTTTAGGGGAACATTAATTCACAACACCAGGCGAGCGAATTCGACTGAAGCACAGGGCGTTTCCCGCTCAGGGTTTAAGGATGATCTTGACCGCGCCGTCCTGCTTCTTCTGGAAGATCTCGTAGGCGTGCGACGCCTCGGCCAAGGGCAGGGTGTGGCTGGCGAAGCTGTCGACACCCAGCGGGTCGTCGTCAACCAGCAGCGGCATGATGTCGTCCACCCACTTCTTGACGTTGGCCTGACCCATTCGTAACTGGATTTGCTTGTCAAACAAGGTGAGCATCGGTATGGGGTCGGCCATTCCGCCGTACACCCCAATCAAGGAAATCGTGCCGCCGCGGCGGACGATGTCGATCGCGGAATACAACGCACCGAGGCGGTCGATACCTGCCTTCTGCATCATCGGTTTTGCCAATGCGTCGGGCAGCAGGCCCGTCACATGTTGGGCCAGCTTGGCGACCGGTGATCCGTGCGCCTCCATCCCGACAGCGTCGATCACCGAGTCGGTGCCGCGGCCGTGCGTGAGATCGCGGATCAGGTCACCGACCTTGTCACCGGCCTGTTCCAGATCGACGGTGCGGTAGCCGCGGGCCGCGGCTCGGGCCAATCGTTCCGGGACCCGGTCGACCGCGATGACGTCGTAGCCCAAGCGCGCGGCGATGCGCGTAGCCATGTCGCCGATCGGCCCGAGACCGAGCACGGTCACCGACCCGCCGTCAGGGATATCGGCGTAGGCGACGGCCTGCCACGCGGTCGGCAGGACGTCGGACAGGTAGACGTATCGCGAATCCGGCGGCCCCTCAGGCACTTTGATGTGGGTGAACTGAGCCTGTGGCACCCGAAGCAGTTCGGCCTGTCCGCCGGGGACCTTGCCGTAGAGCTCGGAGTATCCGAATAGAGCAGCACCCATCCCTTGGTCGCGGACCTGCGTGGTCTCACATTGGGTATAGAGCTGCTGGTCGCACATATAGCAACTGCCGCAGGAGATCTGGAACGGGATCACGACCCGGTCGCCGACCGCCAGGTTGTTCACATCGCGACCCACTTCGCGGACGATCCCCATCGGTTCGTGGCCCAGGATGTCGCCGGGATTCATGAAGGCGCCTAGCACTTCGTACAGGTGCAGGTCGGACCCGCAGATGTTGGTGGACGTGATTTCGATGATCGCGTCCGTGGGTTCTTCGATGATCGGATCCGGCACAGTCTCTACGCGAACGTCGCGCTTGCCGTGCCAGGTGACTGCCTTCATGTCAAGTGTCTCCTAAGGCATCAGAGTGAATTGCTAAGTCCTGTAAGCATTCTGCGGGGCGTCCGCGCCGGCTTGCTCAGCCGGCTGGGGGCGCGGCCGAGGTCATCACCAGGCCGGCCCGGTCCCAAGCGCGGTGCAGTCCCAATCCGGCGGCTAGCGCGGCGGTGAAGGCCGCGTCAACCGTGTCGGCGATCTCTATCCCGGGGTCCGCCGGAGTGATCCCCGCCGCGCTCAGGATTGCGACGCCGTCGCCCCACGCCGCGATTACCTTGCAGTGCCGGAACGCTTCCTGAAGCAGGACAACCAGCTTGATATCGGCGGTCGCGGTCGTACCGTCGGCCACGACGAGCGCGTCGAACTCGATCGACCGCGCCGTCAACAGCGTCCGGTCCACCGTGACGCTGCGACGACCAGCCTTCAAGACGCCACCGACGGGGGCGATCACCAGCGCGGTGACACCGAGCCCGGCGGCCGACTTCACCACCTTCGACACGCCGGCGAGGTCGGAGCCCGCATCGGCGATGATGCCGATTTTGCGTCCATCGATCGGTCCGGGCTCGGCAAGTATCTGCACCAACGCCGGCGAAACGACGACGTCCTCCGCGGGCTTGCCTTTCGGGGCCGCCAAACCCAGACCCGCGGCCACCTGTTCGCACAGATCTGTGTCGACGTTGGCCAGCACCTGCAGTTCGCGCTCTTTGATGTCCCGCTCGTAGACCTTGCCCAATTCGAAGGTGAACGCCTCCACCACGTGGGCTTGTTCGATCGGGCTCAGGCTGCGGTAGAACATCGTCGCCTGAGAGAAGTGGTCGTCGAAGGAGGCTGGCTGTGCGCGTACCGCGGATCCTTTGATCACCCGGGGGGTGGACACATATCCGCCGTCCTTCTCGGTGGCCAGCAGCGGCTCGTCACCGTCGATGCTGTTGGGGTGGTAAGGAGCCAGCCCGGTGTGGATGGCGGTCTGGTGCATCCCGTCGCGGAGCATGTCATTGACCGGGCAGTGTGGCCGGTTGATCGGCAGCTGCGCGAAGTTCGGGCCGCCGAGCCGGGTGAGCTGGGTGTCCAGGTAGGAGAACAATCGGGCCTGCATAAGCGGATCGTTGGTGGGTTCGATACCCGGTACCAGGTTGCCGGTATGGAAGGCGACCTGTTCGGTTTCGGCAAAGTAGTTGGTGGGGTTGCGATTTAAGGTCATCTTCCCGATCAGCTGCACCGGGGCAAGCTCCTCAGGAACTAGCTTGGTCGGGTCGAGCAGGTCGATTCCTTCGAAGCTGTCGCTGCCGTCATCGGGCATCACCTGGATACCGAGCTCAAACTCGAGGAACGCGCCGGCCTCGATGCCGTCGGCCATGTCGCGGCGGTGAAAGTCCGGGTCGCACCCAGCGGCGATCTGCGCCTCTTCCCACACCAAGGAATGCACTCCGGCGACCGGCTTCCAGTGGAACTTCACCAGGCTCGTTTCTCCGGTGGCACTGACGAGCCGGAAGGTGTGCACTCCGAACCCCTCCATCGTCCGGTAAGAGCGCGGGATACCCCGATCGCTCATGTTCCACAACACGTGGTGGGTGGCCTCGGTGTGCAGCGACACGAAGTCCCAGAAGGTGTCATGCGCGGACTGCGCCTGGGGGATTTCCCGATCAGACTGAGGCTTGGCAGCGTGGATGATGTCAGGGAACTTGATACCGTCCTGGATGAAGAAAACGGGAATGTTGTTGCCCACCAGGTCGAAGGTGCCCTCCTCGGTGTAGAACTTCACCGCAAACCCTCGGGTGTCACGGACCGTGTCGGCCGAACCCCGCGAACCTAGAACGGTTGAAAAGCGGGTGAAGACATCGGTTTTCGTGCCCTTCTTGCCGAGGAATCCCGCTTTGGTGACCGACTTCGCGGTGCCATACGATTCGAACACGCCGTGCGCTGCGGCCCCGCGGGCGTGCACGACGCGCTCCGGGATGCGCTCGTGATCGAAGTGGGTGATCTTCTCCCGCAGATGAAAGTCCTCCAACAACGTCGGACCGCGGTCTCCGCCCTTCAACGAGTGATCGGTGTCGGGCAGCCGCAGGCCCTGCGCGGTGGTCAGGAATTCACCGGACTGGGCCCGAGGATCGATGTCGGGCTTCTGGCCGTTGGTGACACCGGTCGGACTGGTCACCTTTGGACTGGACTGGTCGGGCTTACGTGGTGCGGGCATGCGTTCTCCAGGCGATGTGGGCGTTGAAAAGGAGACGATTCGGTAGCCGCGCTGTCGGACATCCGAATTTTCTGCGTCCGTTGGCGAATACCCCGATAACAGGAACGCAAGCACAAGACGTGCACCCGATCGAAACTCACCTGTTCGCCGCTCGGGAAACGGGTACTCGGCGACTGCGGAGTTTGTCGGCGGACGGATTAGCGGAGGCGCCAATGGCTGGAGTTAAAAACGATCTCATTACCGAGGGCCGCGACACTGAGGTAGATCGCGATCTGGTCGCCCAACCGCACCAGCAGGACGGTCCCGTCGCCGAGGCGGAAACGATGGCTGCCGAAATGAGTTCCGACGAGGAGCCCCTCGGCCGGCCGGGACGCCGCTTCGACCGGCGATCCCCGTTTTTCGTCGGGATGGCAGCGGCCGCCGGTGTCGCCGTTACCTACGGGGCGGTCCGTGTCCTGGAATCCATGTCCTCGATCCTGGTCCTCATCGGGGTCGCGTTCTTTCTTGCGCTCGGTCTTGAACCGGCCGCCTCCTGGTTCGTCAACCACAAGCTGCCGCGGTGGGCGGCGACCACGCTTGTGTTCGCCATCTTCCTGGCGCTGCTGGGCGCCTTCGTCGGTGCCGCGATTCCTCCGCTTGCCCAACAGGCGGGCGAGCTGATACACCAAGCGCCGCACTACGTTCAGCAGGCCCAAGACCACTCCTCGGCGGTCGGCAAGCTTAACGACCGCTTCCATCTGCAGCAGCGGATCACCGACGGCGTCAACGGCTCGGGTGGGTCGATCCTCAACGATGTGGTCAGTGCGGGAACCGCCGTCTTCGAAGCAGTTGCCGACATACTCATAGTCGCGGTGTTGACGGTGTACTTCCTGGTCGACATGCCCCGCATCCGCACCACCCTGTACCGGCTGGTGCCACACAGCCGGCGACCCCGCGCCATCCTCATCGGCGACGAGGTCTTCGCCAAGGTGGGCGCCTACGTCCTAGGCAACGTGTTGATCTCGATCATCGCCGGGGTCGCCACCTTCATTTGGCTGATGGCCTTTTCAGTTCCCTACCCGCTGTTGCTGGGCATCTTTGTGGCCGTCTTCGACTTGATCCCGGTCGTCGGGTCGACCATCGCCGGTGTCGTCGTCGCGGCCGTCGCGCTCACTATGTCACTTCCGGTGTGTGTCGGAACCATCGTGTTCTTCGTGGTGTTCCGCCTCGCCGAGGACTATCTCTTGGTGCCCAAGATCATCGGGCGAGCGGTCAAGGTATCGGCGCTCATGACGGTGGTGGCCGCCTTGATCGGTGGCTCACTACTGGGGATTGTCGGAGCTCTCGTTGCTATTCCGATCGCAGCCGCTCTGCAGCTCTTGGCGCAGGAAATCCTTTTTCCCCGACTCGACAAGCTTTAAGGGCGCCCCCCGCGACGGCCTCTCGCTGGGTCGCGGCGATTCAGACGGTGGTTGTCAGCGAGAATTCGCAGCGAATTTGCTCCTCGGACGCGGTCTCGGGAGCGTCATCGGATTTGGCGCGCAAAGACCGGTCGGGGAGAGCCAGTTCGACGATTGTGCGCAGCACTTGCAAATATTGCCGGGGCAGCGAGCCGGTGGTGTAGGGCAAATCGTAAGCGGCACAGATGGCCTGCACCTGGCTCGCGATTTGAGCGTAGCGATTGCTGGGCAGATCGGGGAAGAGATGATGTTCGATCTGGTAGCAGAGGTTTCCACTCATGAACGCGAGCACCGGTCCAGCGTGAAAGTTGGCGCTGCCCAACATTTGTCGTAGATACCAGTGCGGCTTGGTCTCGCCTTCCAGGGTCTCAGGGGTGAACTTCTCGGCTCCGTCGGCGAAGTGACCGCAGCAGATCACCGCATATGCCCAAAGGTTGCGTAGCGTGTTGGCCAGCGCATTCCCGACTAGGACGCGCCGCCAGCGCCGCCCTCCGAGCACCGGGTACAACAGGTAGTCTTTGACCGCCTGACGCACCATTTTTCCGCGCAGATCCCGTGCACAAGCGGACTTCTCGGCGTCGGTCTGCGCACGATCTCGTTCAGAGTAGAACCCGTGCAGCGCGACACCCCATTCGAAAACCAGCGCCAGCACCAGATGGCGCAGCGGTTGCATCAGATTGCTGGGTTTCCATTGTTGATCACGGGTGACCCGCAGAACGCCGTAGCCAAGGTCGTCGTCGATACCGACGACGTTGGTGAAGACGTGATGCCGGTAGTTGTGGGAGTACCTCCACTGCGATGACGGCCCCGACATGTCCCATTCCCAAGTGGTGGAATGGATTTCGGGGTCATTCATCCAATCCCATTGGCCGTGGCCGATATTGTGGGCCAGTTCCATGTTCTCGATGCTCTTTGCCGCTGCGAGAGCGAGCGTTCCCAGCATCCACCCGGGCCTGGTTCTGCTGGTCGCGATCGCGATGCGGGCGGCGACGTCGAGGCAGCGCTGAAACGCGATGGTGCGCTGGATGTAGGTCCTGTCGCTGGCGCCGCGCGATTCCTCGATCTCGAGACGGATAGCGTCCAATTGGAGGGCGAGCGCCTCGACGTCTGCGGCGCTCAGGTGGGCGTATTCGGCTACGTCTGAAATCGCCATCACTGCCGTACCTGGTGGTCGCAGGAAGCGACATGCCTGGGCGGGGTCGCGGGGTGGCGGGTGTCAGCCAGCTCGGTGGAGGAAAGCAGCTGCACCCATCTGTTCTCGACGTATCGGAACGGCTGGGTCGCGGCGACGAAGGTTTGTATCGCCGAAAGTAGCTGTGCCGGAGCGGTTTCGTGCGGATAGTGTCCCGCGTCGGGGATCTGCGCGGTCACCGCGTGGGGGACACGTTTGGCGAACGCATCGTGGTGGTGCGGGGCGATGGTTTTGTCGTTCGTGCCCCAGGCGACCAGCAACGGGATTTCCCGAAGGAGGCCCAGTTGGTGGCCGACCCCAACCGTCTGCCCCCGACGGTGTACGACGGTGCGGGCAGTGTGCAGAAACGCTTGTCGTTGCTGGTCGTCGGTCAACCCGCGCAGCGCGCCGGCGAGCACGCGGGTATCAGAGTGTCCGACGAGAGCGGGTAGGGCGCCGAAGAGTCGTTCGGTGAGCGCGGCCGGGATCGTGCTGAGCCCGGCGACGACGGTGTCCGCGCCGGGGAGGGTCGCTGCCCGCAGCATGGGTGTGACTTCGGCGCCGAGACCGCCGCTGCTGATTAGGACGACGCGCTCGATGCGTTCCGGGAATTGATAGGCGAGCTGGAGTGCGACACCGCCCCCGAGGCTATGGCCGATGATGTTCGCCCGAGGATGGCCCAGGGTGAGCAGCAGATCACGCATCGTGCAGGCATGCGCGGCCAGCGAATAGTCTCCGGCTGGCGGGTCGGATAGGCCGTGGCCAGGAAGATCAGGCGCGATCACCGTGTGGGTGCGCGCCAGGCCGGGGATTAGGTGCTGCCAGGTGCGGCGGGTGCCGCCCAAACCATGGATGAGTAGTACCACTGGTCCGGTTCCGGCCTTGGTGTACGAGATCGCACCGTCGTTAAGGGGCATCCGGCGTTCCACCGTCGAAGCTGTCGAAGCCTTCGAGCCGACAGGTTCCCGCGTGGGGGAGTGCCGGGTGACAGTCCGTTTAGGACGCGCGTGCATTGTGAACTTTCGAGGAGGAAACACCGAATTGCCCGGTCGCGAGCGATTGCTCTCACGCTGCCGCTGGAGGGGCGACGTGCTCCGGGCCGGCTGGACTGTCAACCAGGGCTCACTCTACTCGTAATCGGTGTCGGCTCTACTCGTGATCGGTGTTTGCTCGATTTGTGAGAGATTGCTCTCTCGGCGTTTAGGCGCCCGCCGACGGATGTGTGGTGCGGTCAAGGCGCGTAGTCCTCATTCGAACCGCCCCGGTAAGCCTCAGGCTCACCGGGGCGGGAACCCAGCGGCGGGCTGGGTTCGGCCTTCGATCACGCTCGTGATTATGACGCCGCTAGGGCAGTGATCCCTTGGTTAGCAACAGCTTTGAGAGCTTGGCGCTCGGAGTTAACCGTAGGCAACACATCGCCCAGGACACCTATGTGTAGGAGCCGTCTGACAGCTGGGCTGGCTACAATTGCCCACCGGGTTCCCGTGATATGGCAGTCGTTGTTGAGCCTGACTAGAACGGAAATCCCTCTGGCGCAAAGAAACTCAACCCCACTGAGGTCGACGATCAGGCCGGTTGCCCCTTCAGTGAAGCGGCGGATGTAATCGGAGAAGCGGTCGATGTTGGTGGCGTCGATCTCGCCAGTGATCTTCACGATGGTCGCCTGGTCGCGGCAATGAGCGCGCATTAGGGCACCGTTGCAATGGACGATGGAACTGTCGGGCGTAAAGCCGCAGTTATCTGCGTGCCGAGCGAGGGGAGCGATCATTTGTGGTTCTCTTTTCGATCGTGGGTTCAAGGTGGGCTCGGTTCGCTTCGATCGAATCGAAAGGAGGCTTAAGCCAGTCGTTAAGATCCGTGATCAATGCGGAGAATTAGCGGATGCGCTACCGGGCGGTCCACAGGCTGTGAACTCAACCTCATGACAAGAATAGCCCACATCTGTGACTTGCGTAGCGAACGCGGGTACCCGCTCCACTGTTTAGCGGAATAGCACGCTCGCGCCTGGCATGCCCGACATGAAATCTGTTTCATGTCAGCGGATCTCGTCCAGCCACGATTGCCCGTCCGTCTTCGCCGGACACCGGCACCCAGCCCACGATCGGGGCCCTGGCCGTGCACTGGCGGGCGCGCACCGCGATCGATTCCGTCTGTCGTAGCCCCAGCGAGAAGTTACTAGCCAGGACCATGACTCCTGGTCAGTTTCCTTTTCCCACTAAGTGGCACTGTCAAGCCGTACTGCCTGGTAGAGCGTCCGCGTAGCGAACGGATTGCCGGTCTCTACCTTCCATGGTCACGAGACGGTAACGTTTGCCCGCCAAAGACCGAAAAACAATGCGTGGCAGCAGGCAACATGACGATGAAAGTCAAGGTTATCGCCGTGCTCTCGCTCGGCGCCTTGTTCGTAACGGCGCCCGGGACGGGTAATTTTGCCGCGCGCGCCGACGGTTCGGGGACCGCGCTGTACAGCGGCGTCAGCCGGGTTCGCGAAGGGTGCGGCGCGATTGGCGACGACCCGCGTTTGACAGAAGCAGCGCAGCGGCATGCCAACGACATGCTGCGCAACGGTGTGAACGGTCATATCGGTTCGGACGGCTCGTCACCGCAGGTGCGTATCACGGACGCGGGATATCGGACCCCCTACAGCGGTGAGGTCGTCTTCTGGGGCACCGGATCCGCCGCGAATCCGAGCCAAGCGCTCGACTTGTGGATGCAAAGCCCTCCACACCGCGCGATCATCCTGAACTGCGCATACACCGCAGCCGGCTTCGCCACCGCCTCTGATGGCAACAAGATGACGATCGTCGGCGACTTCGCCGCTTGACGCCCTGATCTAAATCCTCAGTCGCGCAACGCTTTTACTGTGGGCGCGGGGACCCAGCTCTGCAACGCCTTGCGGCCAATCAATTGGCAGCCGTGTGTGTTGGCCAATTGCTTTGCGGCTGTGGTGAACTCCTGATTGCTCACCACGATGCTCCGCGTGCACCCGTGATGACGCGCACCCGCTACCACTTGCTGGACGGCCGCGACTCCGACCGTCTTGCCGTGCCGCTTGCATTGGATCGCCGCATACTGGCCGTCCTTTTGCGCGATCAGGTCGACGCCGTAGTCGCCCACCGCAGGGGTGAAGCTGACCTCCCAGCCCGCGCGTTGCATTCGCGCGGCGACGTAGTCTTCAAACTCCACGCCCTCCATCGCGTCAATTTCCCCGATGCCCGCATAGGTCCGCAGTCGCCGCCGCGATCGACGGTAGGCCGGTTGTATCAAGCCCGCGAAAAGCAGGCCACAACAAGCACCTACCAGGCCCAGTGCGACGCGGTGTGTGAAGAAACCGAGAAGAAGCCCGAAGTAGAGCGGGAGAAAGACGAACGCGGTCTTCATGCAGTGGAAATGTCTGGCAGGCCCCGGAAGTTAGTCGCGGCGGCGATGATCGATAACGCCCTATGCATGAGCCGATGATAGAGATGAGCGACGACAAAACGGCGTCGAACTGCGCACCCGGGTGAGCGACGCATTGGCGGCTAGGGCGGAGCAGAATCTGAAGGGGTATGGTCCGCACGTCGAGCACGTCGTCGATGCCTGCCTCAGTACGTGTGCGGCAAGTAGCCGAAAACAAGGGTGAGGACGTGAAGATTCGTTTCCGCATGATGTTCGCTGTGGTGTCGCTGGTCTTGGTCGCCGCGGCCTGCGGGTCGGGCAAACCCGCCGGTTCGTCGCAGGCTCCAACGCGGACGATTGCCACTGCGCCCCCGACGTCAAAGGTGACGCTGTGGGAAACCGGTTCCAAGGACCTCTACCCCTTGATGGATGCGTGGGCCGCGGCCTATCACCTGAAATATCCGAACGTCACGATCACGACGGACGGCACCGTGTCCGATTTCGGAATCGCGCAGGCGGCTATCGGCGAGGTAAACATCGGCGCCTCCGGCGCCTACCTGTCCGAACGCGACCTGGCCGCACACCCGGGGCTGATGAACATCGCCGTGGCCGTGTCGGCGCTGCACGTCAGCTACAACCTGCCCGGCCTCACTGACCACCTCAAGCTGGACGGCAAAGTGCTGGCGGCGATGTACCAGGGCACCGTCAAAACCTGGAACGATCCGCAGATCGCAGCCCTCAACCCCGGCGTGAACTTGCCTGCCACCGCGGTGATTCCGCTACACCGTTCCGACGGGTCCGGCGACACTTTCCTGTTCACCCAATACCTGGCGAAGCAAGACCCCGACGGCTGGGGCAAGTCGCCCGGCGTCGGCACCACGGTCGAGTTTCCCGCGGTACCGGGCGCGCAGATTGAAGACGATGCCGAAGGCAAAGCGGGCATGCTGAACGGCTGTGCCGCGAGCCCCGGCTGTGTCACTTACCACGGCACCGGCTACATCGACGTGGCCCAGCAGAAGGGACTGGGTGAGGCGCAATTGGGCAATGCTGCCGGTAATTTCCTGCTGGCTGATGCTCACAGCGTTGAGGCCGAAGCCGCCAGCTTCGCCTCCCAGACCCCGCCGAACCAGGCGATCTCGCTGGTCAACGGGCCCGCCGCGGACGGATACCCGATCGTCAACTACCTGTACGCGGTCGTGTACAGCAACCAGAAGGATCCCGCCACGGCACAGACGCTGCAGGCGTTCCTCCACTGGGCGGTGACCGAAGGCAGCAGCCCGTCGTTCCTGGACTCCGTTCACACCTTCGCTCGGCCGCTGCCCGGCGAGGTCGTGAAGTTGTCCGACGCTCAGATCGCCAAGATCCCCAGCTAGTCCTTCCCCAACCCACGTTCCATGAAGCGCCCCATCGTCACTACGGCGCGGCGACGTGGCAGCAACCGGGTGGTGAGCAGAGTTACGAAGCGGTTCGGGCGTCCGGGCATGACGAGATGCTTACGGCCAATGGCCCTCAGCGTTTCGGCCGCCGCGTCTCGCGGGTCGGCGATCTGCCACCGCGGATACTGCGATAAAGCGTCGCCTTGCGTGTCCATCAGGCCGGCGGACATGACCAGTACATCAATGCCGGTACCGCGGGTTTCGTACCACAGCACCTCACCGAAGACGGTTTGAAAAGCCTTGTTGGCGGCGTACGCGCCGGTGTACGGCGCGGGAATGAGGCCGGCGCCCGACGAAACGATCACGATGGCTCCACGCCCCCGCCTCGTCATCAGATGTGCGAAGGGGTAGATGAGGTTTACGTAACCGCGCGCATTGATATCGATCATGGCGTTGTGAACGTCCAACGACATGTCCAGGATTTTGGGAGTGTCCTTCGGGGTGAACATGTGATTGCAGATAAGGATGTCGACGGTGATGTCGGCGAGCTGGTCGATGATTGTGGGATAGACCGACAAGTCGCCCAGATCGACGGCGATAGTGCGGACTTCGACGCCGTACTCGGTTCGAAGCGCCGCGGCCCGGGCCTCGAGTTCCTCTGCCAGTATGTCGACGAGCACGAGATTGATTCGGCGACTGGCAATTTCGCGCGCATAAGCAAAGCCCAGCCCGCGCTCGCCGGCACTGCCGGTAACCAGCGCCCAGGAACCCGCGTATCGGTCAAGGGGATGGTGTTGACTCACGAAACCTCCAAAGGCGCTTCCCGTCCAGCGTGCGAATCGTACGGCCCAGCTGCTCGAGCAGGGTCAGTGACTTGTGCTTTCCGCCATTGAACCCGTCACGGTCGCTCATGCAGAGCACCAGGGCGGACGAGCCAGGGTGAAGGGCGTGACGTCACCAAACGGGCTAAGCTTCACGGCACCGTGTGGGGACCGGAAGGGGGGTCATCGTGGCTGATCAGTTGAATGTCGACCTCGTTGCGCTGCACGTTGGTAGCAACCATGTGCTCAACGGGTTCGGCGAAGCCGCTATGGACTTCGTAGGACACGAAGACGGGCTGGCCGAGGCCGCGCCGGGTTGGATCGGGTCCTCGCAGCTTGCCCTGGGTCAGCTCGCGGCCCGGTGGGAGGCCCGGCACAGCCAACACAAGCTCCAGGTGGGTGGGTTGGGGACGAGCGTCGCCGAAGCGATGGTCGGTTTCTCCACGAACGAGGACGGTTCGGCCAGCATGCTCAGGTCGGTGCGGGAATAGGGGTAGCCGGGTGGCGTCGCTGACCCCTGCCGACGTCAAGCGCTGGGATCTGAACGCGATTCGCGCGGTGTTCGAGACGGCCACCGGGCGCGCTAATACGTTGCAGCGCTTGGGGGAGAGCCTGCAACAGGCCCACAACGTGCTGGCCGATTGGCAGGGTGAGGCGGGGGACGCTTTTCGCGTCGACGTGGGCAAGATTCGCCGCGACATCGAGGCCGACGGCGCGGAATCCAGGCAGGTGGCGGCGGCGGTGTCGCAGGCCGAGGCGGACGTGAGCGCGTGCAAGCGCGAGCTGGATCAGATCGAAGGGGCCGCTCAGGCTAACGGCTGGTCCATCACGCCGGACTGGCGAATCGACGTTGGTCCCAAGGGGATTCCGCCGAATCGAATCGACCTCTTCAACCAGCTGCAGACCTTGCAGGGAGAGCTCAGTGCCTGCAAGGTGCATGCGCACACCGCCGACCACGAGCTGGCCACCGCGATCGGCGCGGCCGTCGGGGCTGTCTCGCTGGATGCCGGCGGATCCGCGCCAGGTGGTGCTCCGGCGCCGCAAGGGCCGCCTTCGCCCGAGGGAAAGCCGAAGACCTGGCAAGACATGCTGTTGCCTCCTGGCGCCGCGGACGCTCCGCCAGGAGGTGCTCCGCCGAAGGATCCCTCGACTCCCGCCGGCAAGCCGAAGACGTGGCAAGACCTGTTGATGCCGGCGGACGCGCGGCCCGGTGGTGCCCCGCCGAAGGACTCACCGGCTCCGGCAGCCGTGGCGCCGGGCGGCACGCCGCTTCCGAAGGGGCCGCTGGTTCCCGCACGAGCCGGCAAACCGCGGTCGTTGAACGAGATGCTGTTGCCCGCTGGCCCGGTTCCGCTGCCTCAGCCGAGTCCAGCAGAGTTGGAGAGCGCTAAGGCGTTGTTGCGCAAGGTGATGCTTGGCGATGGCGTGCCGCCGGATCAGATCGAGGCACGCGTGAACGAAGCGGTGGCCGGTGCTCAGCGATGGATCGATCAGGGCGGAATTCCGCCCTACATGCCTCCCGCGCCAAAGCCAGGGCCGCCTCCGGGCTTTGGCGAAGGATTCGGTGACCGCTGGTTTGCAACTGAAGAGAGTGTTCACAACCTTCTCGGCGTAGGAAATCGCGGACTGCCGGGCGCGCTCGAGGCGTGGCAGCAAATGGTCCAAGGCACCGTCGAGACTGTCCAAAACCCAGCGGGGGCGGTCATCGGCGAAGCGCAAAATGCCTTGAACTCGCCGAGCGCGGCCTACTACCTGGGCGGCAAGGCCTCCGATGCCGCGGTGTCCTTGCCCGCGATGCTCTTCGGTCCGGAAGTCGCAGGCGTAGGCAAACTGGCCGACATCGACGCAGCGGCCGCAATCGATTATGGCCCAACGCATTTACCGCATACGGCGGTCGGTTTCGAACACCAAATCCCTTTCCACCCGTTAGCGGGGGAAGCGGGGCAGGATCTCAATTTCGCCTTTACGCACGGAGAGCCCACCACAAACCTCGCTCGGCAAGTCGCGGAAATGTCGACTCACTACGTTGGCGACAATCCAGATCGGGTTGTTCTGGGTAAATTCGGTGGCTTGGAGGCAGGCTACATTGGCGAAGCCAGGGGTCAGGGTGGAATCTTCTTCAGCACCGGCGACCCGGCCTGGGATGCGATGACCTATGGACTGGGTGAATCTGAATCTCGGGGCCTTGTATGGCAAGTCAACGAGGAGTTCCTTCGCGGTCAAATGGAGAACGCTGTGCCCCGCATCGAATTCGCCTTGCCTGAGGGATTCGATAGCGTTGAACAGTTAGCCAACGTGCAGAGACGATCTTACTCAGCTCTTGAGATTAACTTCCTGAAAAACAACGCTGCGGCGTTCGGGTACGAGCAGCGCGGGAACGTATGGGTTTATGTAGGAGGCAGGTAACCATGAAACCAGCTGAACTGGAACGGTTTTTGGAGCCCACGTTGTCGCGTGCCGGTTTCAAGCTTGACGAGATACAAGATACCGAGATTTACGGAGGTCGCCCGGCATGGGCCGTCTACTACCGCGGCCAAGACTGCAAACTCCAGATTTGTTGGTCGGCCCGGGATGGCGGGATAGACTTCATGCTCGCACCGCTCGATGCACCGAACGAATTCGGCTTGGTGAACCGATCAAAGAAATGGCAGTTCATGTTGCTGCTCAGCGACGCGCATGACGCCTTGGCAACGCCTGGACTCGATGCCGACGACAACGAAGTGATGTCCTGGCTAGAGGCGCTCTTCAAGGTGCATTTTGCGGCCGCCCATGACGCACTCCGGTCGACGGCTGCGGAATAGGGAGACAAGGTGACGGGCGGCCGGATATGACACAAGAGTTCTTGGCGGGAAGTCCGATCCACTCTCGAACCTCTGTTGATTCAGCTTGGATTCCACGCGGGTTTCGAGGCCGGTAAGGGAGCGGGATGTGGTTGAACGCCTGGATGGTAAATCTGCGGAACTTCAAGCCGAGATTGATCGATTGTCGGAGAAGCTCGGTGTTCGACCCATGCCTGTTGGGTTCCGGACACGTGACGATCTGAATATCTACGTCGCCGATGACGGCTCGTATCACTTCACGTACTACGAGCGCGGCAAACTAGGTTTCGACCGGGTAGGCAGCCTTGATGACCTTCTCTACTGGTACACGGAAGGCGTGGTGACGAGCCAAGCAGCAAAACGTGTTGGCGACCGCACAGAGCGCTTCAAGTACGAATATCAAGTTTAATGCTGACTGGGCGAAAAGGCGGGTGCGTGAGCTTGCCGCACTTTTCCGTAATGGCCAGCCCGAAGACATTTCATTACTGCCCGACATTGGCGAACCGCTGTAGCACTCACCTCAGTCGCTTTGCCGGTCGGTGCCCAATGTGCCCGCCTCACAGCGACAATCGCCGTGTCGCGAGGCGTGTCGCTCGGAGGTGGGCACAACGACACCTCCTCACGCTAGAGGCCAGTGTGGCTAGTGGGACGACGGCAACCCGACCGATACCGCAGACACCTCATCGGGATTAGCGTCGTGCTTGCGGGCGTTGCCCATCACGACAGAGGGCAGTCCAACGGCGACAGATGAGGGCGACCATGAAGTTCGGAATCGCAACGTTCGTCAACGACGACACTATCGACACGTTGTCGCTGGCACGCGCGATCGAAGAGCGGGGTTTCGCCTCGCTGGTGATTGCGGAGCACACGCACATTCCGGCGAGCCGGGAGTCTCCCTATCCGCTGGGTGGCGAACTGCCGTCGATCTACTATCGGACGCTCGATCCGTTTGTGACGCTGGCCGCGGCGGCCGCGGTGACCTCGTCCATCGAGTTGTTCACCGGGATCGCCTTGCTGATCCAACGCGATCCGATCATCACGGCAAAGGAAGCCGCCAGCATCGACCTGATCTCGGGCGGCCGCTTCGTGTTCGGCGTCGGCGCGGGCTGGAACATCGAAGAGTTGCGCGATCACGGCACGGACCCGAAGACCCGTGGCGCACTGCTCGACGAACGCATCGAGGCCATCAAAGCGCTGTGGACAACCGAACCCGCCGAGTACCACGGCAAGTACGTCAACTTCGACGCTTCCTACCAGCGCCCCAAGCCGGTTCAGAAACCGCACCCGCCGATCTTCATCGGCGGCGACTCCGACGCCACCGTCAAGCGGGTGATTCGCCACGATGCCGGTTGGATATCCAACCCGTTGCCACTGGAGCGGCTACGCCATCGCATCGATCAGCTGCGTGAGGGCAGCGGACGCGACGTGCCACTGGCAATGTTCGGCACTCCGGCCGACCCCGACTATTGGCGCGCGGCCGAGGGATTGGGTTTCGAACGGCTAGCCCTGCTATTGCCCAGCCGGCCGCTCGACGAATCGCTTCGGTTGCTCGATGAGTATGCCGCAAAGATTGGCAGCTACGGCGGCTAAGGCGTGACGCCTGACCCCAAAATCGTTGGCAGAAAAGCGGTTTCGAATCTGCGCGGCACCACTGAGAAAGCTCAGGCCGGTATTACTCGACGTGCGGCACGGGCCAAGCGGGACGGTGTGAACTGCCAGATTTCGGCGTCCTCGCTGTCCCACGCATACGCCGGCGTGTTACCGGCTAACAGGTCGCGAAGCCCCGGGCGGCCCAGCTCGTCCGAGGACCACTCGTAGAGGCGACCCCACCTGGGCTGGATGACTCCGACGTCGAGCAGGTGGCCGAAGCCATGCTCGAGCGCGATGTACGTTTCCGCGTCATCGCCGAGCGGATAGCGGTCCGGGAGGATGCGCGAAAGCGACAAGAAGATCCCGGTCATGCCCAAGCGGGGGTCGCCGAGGGGGCGCCCAAACGGGGCGAGCCAGCCCAGGGCCAGGCGCGGCGCGGCCACCAGGGCATGGGCGTAGAGCACCCGGATGAGGACGACGTTGATGAAGAACCGTTCCACCCGCGTTTCCTGACGGGCCAGTGCCTCGTTGGCCAAATAGGCCGCGGCGATCGAGGCGTTGTGCGCGCGGTACCAGTTGCGTGCGGTTGGTTGCCGGATGAAGTCGAGGTGAGTGCCGACCGCGGGCGAAGTGGGCTCGCCCGGATGCCCGAACGCGAAAGCCCGGGCCTCGGCCGTGTCGCGCAACAGGGTCTCGTTCACAGCTCGCCACCACGGGCTGCCCGGGCACGCGTCGTCCTGGGGGTTGAGCAGCCCACGACGCAGCTGCCATCCCATGAACGCCGATGCCGCGCGCCGGTAGGGCAGGTAGCCCCGATCCACACCATGCGGGACCTCGTAGAGTCGGCGCAGCAGCGCCAGCCGCGCCGCCGGGTCGCTGCGGGCGGCGGCAACCAGCGAATCCGCGTGTTCGGCAGCCGAAACGCGCGACGCACTTGCATCGTCAAAGGGCATGTCCATACGCCTCCGCCGGCACCGTCAACCATCCGACTATATGTGCGCGGCGACCAGCCCCGCGCGACTCAAGCCTCCCGGTCGGGCGCCCATCTGGGCAGGCGCACGTCCGTTCTGTGCGCCGAACGCGCCGCGGCCAATGTCGCCGCGCGCTCGCCGTTGACGGCGGTCAGCGGCGGAGGCTGGCCCTTTCGCAGCGTCGCGATCAACTCGCGGTACGGGCCGATGACATAGACGGTGTCGCCGGCTTTGAGCAGGGCGTCGCGGCGGGGTCGCAGCCGAATCGGCCCTTCCGGTCGAGTGATCGCGATGACCCGCGTCTGGGTGGACAAATCCACCATTCGCAGACCATCGAGCTCGCTGCCCGCCGCCACGAGCATTCCGCCGACCATGAAGGAGCGCTGCCCAACCCAAAACGTGCCCAGCACCTGCAGGCCCATCGCCGCGCCGATGAACCACGGGGCCGCCAGGTCGACGATCGACCGCACGTTTTCGAAACCGAACCGTCGATTCACCGCGGTGCCCAGCGCACGGCCTTGAACACGCATGACGATCGGCACCTTGGTATCGGATCCCAGGATCTCCAGCAAGACGATCCCGGTCTCGATGTTTTCCATGTCGTCCTGAGTCACCACCGCCACTCCGCGGGCGCGATCGACGCGGGCCGATTCCAGCGTCTGGCGCATCGCCGAGTCACCGAAAATCACCGGAACGTCGAGTTCGGCAACGGTCGACAGAAAGCGGTTGTTCACGTTCGGTTCGATGACAAGGACGTCGTATCCGGCGGCCGTCAGATCGCTGACGACGCGGACGCCAATGGAGCCCAGGCCGATCACGACGATGTGGTCGCGCATGTGACGTGCCCGGCGCAGCCCGGCCGTCTGGACGAAGCGCCGGGACAGCATCAGGTCGGCGAGAAATGCGACCAGGATGGCGGTGACGATCGCGCCGCCGAACATCAACCCGACATTGAACAGCCGCAGGAAAACGGACTCCTGGCCGAAATTGAATTCGCCGTAGCCCACGGTCGTGATGGTCTCGGAGGCGAAGTAGAGAGCATCGATCCACGACATCTGCTGGTGCTGATAGGTGAAGTGCTCCACGGCGGTAGAGCCGATCGTGAGGAACAGCGCGAAGGCCAACGACGGAAAAAGCAGCGGGTTCACGTCGTCGCGCATCGCGCGCGCGGCATCGATGGCGCGCCGCACCCGGGAGTGACGCGAGCGCGTCGCGGTCGCGGGAGGCACCGCGATCCCGCGGGCTTCCAATTCGTCTTTGACGCCGATCATCGAGGTCCAGTCGCCGGCATAGACCTGCAGATCCCGCCCGGGACATGGCACCACCTCGCCGGGGGCGGGTGAGTTCTTGCCGTGAACCACCGCCACCGGGGCCAGGTCGGCGTAGATCTCGCGGAGCGTCGCGTCGTGGGGCGCCTCGGATCCCCAGACGACGAATTCGATACCGGCCGTGTCGAACTGGTGCGCGTTACGCGACAGCACTGCCTCGACGAGGGATGGTGCCGCGAGGTCGGCGACGTCCAAGATCGCGCCGGGGCCGTTGACGGCGGTCACCGCTTCACGCAGCACGTCGTTGGCCAGACGTGCCACCACGCGGACATTCGGGCTGTATTCTCTTGCCAACAAGGCAATTTCGAGATTGACGGCGTCATTGGGTCCAGCGCAGACGACGGCGCGCGCGCGATGTACCCCGGCACCCAGAAGATCGGCTGCGGTGTTGATCTTGATGATCCGCGCGCCCGCGCCGCGTAGTTCTTCGGCGATCGTCTTCGACAGCGGGTCGTCGCCGCTGACGATTATTTCGCGATGGAATTGAAAGATCTCGCCCATTCTGCGCTGTCGTTCTGTCCGCCTCCGCTGACACCAGCGTCCGCTGGCTCATATGACTATCGGCTACAACGCCGAAACACGCCACCTGAAGGAGCCGGGCGAAAGAAGTCAACGGCGATGTCCCACAAGTCTTTTTGAGGTGCAACAGGTTCGACTTGGGTTTGTCACGCGGACGAAATAGTTGAGGCGTAGAAAGCGCTGTCGCGCCACTACACAAAGGAGCAGTCCTTGTCCGAAACGACGCCCGACGACATCTTCAAACTCGCCAAGGATGAGCACGTTGAGTACGTCGACGTCCGCTTCTGTGACCTGCCAGGCACCATGCAGCACTTCACAATTCCGATCTACGCCTTCGACGAGAACGTCTTCGAGGAAGGCTTGGCGTTCGACGGCTCCTCGATTCGCGGGTTCCAGTCGATCCACGAGTCGGACATGCTGTTGCTTCCCGACCCGGAAACCGCGACCATCGACGCGTTCCGTGCCCGCAAGACGCTCAACGTCAACTTCTTCGTGCACGACCCTTTCACTCTCGAGGTCTACTCGCGCGACCCCCGCAATGTCGCCCGCAAGGCGGAGAACTACTTGATCAGCTCCGGCATCGCCGACACCGCGTACTTCGGCCCGGAGGCCGAGTTCTACATCTTCGACTCGGTGAGCTTCGACTCACGCACCAACGGCTCGTTCTACAAGGTGGACGCGACATCCGGCTGGTGGAATACCGGAGAAGCGACCGAGGCCGACGGCAGCCCGAACCTCGGCTACAAGGTCCGTCCCAAGGGTGGGTATTTCCCGGTTGCCCCCACCGACCATTACGTCGACCTGCGCGATGAGATTCTCACCCATCTGACCAACGCCGGCTTTCTTCTGGAGAAAGGACACCACGAGGTGGGCAGTGGTGGACAGGCCGAGATCAACTACAAGTTCAACACATTGCTGCACGCGGCTGACGATCTACAGATGTTCAAGTACATCGTCAAGCAAACCGCTTGGCAGGCAGGCAAAACCGTGACGTTCATGCCCAAGCCGCTATTCGGTGACAACGGCTCGGGCATGCACTGCCACCAGTCGCTGTGGAAAGAGGGCAGCTCCTTGATGTACGACGAAACCGGATACGCCGGGCTGTCGGACACCGCGAGGCACTACATCGGTGGCCTGCTATACCACGCGCCGTCGCTGCTGGCCTTCACGAATCCGACGGTGAACTCCTATAAACGGCTCGTCCCGGGCTACGAGGCCCCGATCAACCTGGTCTATAGCCAGCGCAACCGCTCGGCGTGTGTGCGTATCCCGATCACCGGCACCAACCCGAAGACCAAGCGGCTGGAGTTCCGTTCTCCCGACTCGTCGGGCAACCCGTACCTCTCGTTCGCGGCCCAGTTGATGGCCGGCCTGGACGGCATCAAGAACAAGATCGAGCCACCACCCCCGGTCGACAAGGACCTCTACGAGCTGCCACCCGAGGAGGCCGCGGAGATCCCGCAGGCGCCCACCCAACTGGCGGCGGTGATCGACCGGTTGGAGCAAGACAGCGAATACCTCACCGAGGGAGGAGTTTTCACGCCCGACCTGATCGAGACGTGGATCAGCTTCAAGCGCGACTACGAGCTTGCGCCGTTCAACCTCCGGCCGACGCCCTACGAATTCGAGCTCTACTACGACGTTTAGATCAGGCTCGCACTATGGGTCGCAATTTCCACCACGCGAAGCCGGCGAAGGCGGCGGCCAGCACTCCCAACATGGTCATGTCCAAAAGCCATGCCGGCGCGGTGCGGTGCCAGTGGGGATCGTTCGCGATTCCCACCACGAGGTGCGTCAGGTCCGCCGTCGCCGCGGTGGCCGCGAAGCCCCATCGCCCGGGCGTGAACCAGGCGAGGGTCTCGAACAGCGGGCGATCCGTCACCGGGATGAACCCACCGGCGAGCACTAGCTGCGCCATCAGTGTCATCGCCAGCAGCGCGATGACCTGATCGCTGGTGCCCGCCAACGCCGAAATCGCAAGCCCCGCAACCATCGCCACCACGCATGTTGCCGCCACGTCGACGAAGAGCTCCAACATCGGGCTGCCCAGTACCGCCGCCCTCGACGGCCCCGGCTTCCCGATCCCGGGTGCCGTAACGATCAGAACCAGGATCGCCGACTGCATCATCGCGACCCCGCCGAAAGCCACGATCTTCGCCAGAAGATATGCGGTGGAAGATAATCCGGCCGCTTGCTCGCGACGGAAGATCGCGCGTTCACCGACGAGGTCGCGCGCGGTAAGCGTGATGCCCATCAGGATTGCGGCGAAGCTCGTCAAGGCAATGACGTGCTTCGGCTCAAGCGGCACTGAGCCATCCGCGTGGCCGAGTCCGGCGTGGCCGGCCACGGTCAGCGGCAACAGGCCGACGATGAACGGCAGTACGGCGAGGAAAACGAAATAACCACGGTTGGCGACAAGAAGCCGGACCTGCCGGCGTGCGAGCGTCCATGCCTGGCGCCATCGGCCGGCGCGCGCGGGTTCATCCGGCTGCGCGGGCTGATCGCAGATGACCGCCGTGAGTTCGGCGTGCGATCCGACGTCTTCGGTGAAGCGCCGTCGAACGCCGTCGGGATCGGCGCAGACGATGCTGAAGATGTCGGCCCAGTCGTTGGCCCCGATGGCCGAACCGATCTCGTGCGGACGACCGCAGAATGCCGTCCTGCCGCCGGGTGCCAGCAGCAATACCTGGTCGCACACATCAAGGAAGGTCAACGAATGCGTCACCACCACAATCACGCGACCCGCGTTGGCCAGCCGGCGCAGCATCGTCATGACGGCGCGGTCCAGTGCGGGATCCAGCCCCGTCGTGGGCTCGTCGAGCACCAGTAGCGAGGGACGTGTCAACAGCTCCAAGGCAATTGACACACGCTTGCGCTGCCCGCCCGACAACTTTTCGATGCGGGTCGCGGTGTGAGGTGTCAGCTCGAGTTCCTCGAGTACCGACGCGATCACCTGACGGCGATCGCAGGCGGCGGTGTCGGCGGGCATCCGCAGTTCCGCGGCGAACTCCAGTGCCTGCCTGACGGTGAGCCGAGGGTGCACCACGTCGTCTTGGGGCACCATCCCGATCCGGTTGTGCAGCGACGCTCGTGTGGTGTGGAGGTCGCGCCCGTCCAATGCCACCGCGCCACTGGTCGGACGTGCGGCTCCGGTGATCACTCTGGCGAGCGTGGACTTACCCGCACCCGAAGGGCCGATCACCGCAGTCAACGTACCGGGGCGGGCGGTGAACGAAATCCGCTCCAGCGCAACAATATTGCGCTCTAGAGTAAGGCTCACGTCGCGTACGTCCAGTCCGCCGACCGTGGTGGCCGGCGAGATGCGGGAGCTGATCGTGGGAGCCAGAGAACAGGTCATCAGATTCCTCATCCGAGTAGGTAGGCCAATGGGAGAACCAGCAACAACGAGTCGATCCGATCGAGCAGACCGCCGAAGCCCGGCAGCCAGCAGCCGGCGTCCTTGACCTGGGCCTGTCGCTTCAGCATGGACTCCAGCAGGTCGCCGAAAAGGCCACCGAGGGAGACGGCGACGAGCAGTCCGATCGAAATAGTGCCCAACAGTGTGAGGATGACGAACGCGCCGATGATCGCCCCGACCATCCCGCCGACCGTCTTGTTGGGGCTCAATGGGGACAACGGCCGACGCGCCCAAGCCATGCGGCGCAACCCCTTTCCGCCACACCAGGCGGCGACGTCAGTGGCCGCCACGGCAAAGCAGAGTAAATACGCGTCCGGCCACACCATGACGAGGTGTGCAAGCGACCAGCAGATCCACACCGATCCGAACCCGGCGAAAGCCGTGCGCTTGGCGCCGTGCTCGACGTCGCCGCCGAGCACCGAGGGCACCGCACACAGCAGCACGACGACGGGAGCGAGCTGCAACAGCGACGGACGCAACCAGGCGGCGATCGGGTAGAGCACCGCCAGCGTGACCAGCACGCAGGTATCCAGTCGGCGCAGCCTTACCAATCGCGCGTATTCGGCCACCGCGACAACGGCCAGTCCTGCCGCCAGCGCGGCGGTGGTGCCGTGGCCGATCCACACCGGAAGGCCGACCGCAGGCGCGATCAGCGCCCAGGTGCGCCACTTCTGGATCAACTCCCGCTTGCGGGAGACCAGAACGACGATGCCGGCCAGGGCCAGGATCGCCACCGTGACCCACAGCAGAAACACGGCCCGCGAGTAGAGGTGGATGTGCAGCGGACCCAAGTCGACGTTGAGCGGCATCCGCCGATCGCGGTGCACGAACGAGAGGTAGTGCTCGATGATCGTCATCTCAGGACGCGAGGGCATAGCGGTCGGCGACGTCGGCCCCGGACTCCGCATGCAGGGCCAGCACGCGTGCCCGCAGCTGCGGGGCCGACGTGGTATGCGGGTCGAGGGGCGCGCCGATGTGCACGTGCATCGGGGCGGGGGAGTAGCGGCCGTCCTTGGGCAGCACGTCGGCGGTGCCCGCGATCGCGACGGGAACGATCGGCACGCCGCAATCGCGCGCCAGTCGCAGTGCACCGGACCGGAACTCCCCGATGGTGCCGTCGGTCGACCGGGTCCCCTCGGGGTAGATGACGACGGCGCGCCCGGCCTTCAGCGCGGGGCCGGCCGCTGCGAGCAGCTCGGCGTAGTTGCCGTCACCGGATCGCCGCACCGGCAGGACGCCGATCAGTGAGGTGGCGATGACGCGCCGCGCGGGCACGGCGAACCAGTAGTCGGCCGCCGCCCCGATCACCGGACGAGCTGCCGGCGAAAGCGCCGCCAGCAGCACCGCGGAGTCGGCATGCGAGCTGTGATTGGCCACCACGACGCAACCACCCGCCGCGCGCCAGCGTCCGGTCACGGTCAGTCCACCCGAGGCGGCGCACACGGTCCGCCAGAGCCAGTGCCGAAGCACGCTCGGCATCCGGGTCGCGGTCATGCCGCCACTCCGGTGAGGGGTTGCGTGACGAAGTTCAGCGGCTGGGTGATCGTGTTGATCGGCTGCGTGACCGCATCGATGTGCTCCACCAACACCACGTGCTGAGGTCGTTGGGCCTTGACCTCGCGGTGTGCCGCACGCAGTCGCAGCGCCGTGGTGATGAGTGAACCGTTCACCAGCTGCGCCAGCAGGATGGGCATGATGACCGGAAAGGCCGTGCCCAGCACCACGAATAGGCAACGCTCGGTCTTGCCCAGCGGGCCGCCGTTGCGGCGCGTTGCGCCTGCAGCCGCCGCGGCCAGCGACGCGAACGTGGGAAGCGTCGCGGCAAGTGCGGCGACCAGCACCTGGAACACCAGCCAAGACAGCCAATTCAGTCCTGGGCCGTGCTGCCGGGCCGCCCACACAGCTAGGCCGCCGAACGCGAACAGATCCGCCGTGCGGTCGCCGATCTCGTTGACGACGAAACCCCACGGCCGGCTCACGCCGCGGGCGCGGGCCACCGCGCCGTCGAGGTTGGCCCCGGCCAGCCGCAGCACCATGAACAGCGTCGCGAGTGGCCAGCATCCGAACGCGACCGCGACGCCGGCTGCAGCGGCCGCGGTCACGCCCGCAGCGGTGAACACATCCGGCGAGACCCGCCGCGCTACGGCGGCGTCGACGATGGGTGTCAACCGCTTGGTGAACCACGGCTTGAGCGCATAGAGGCTAGTCACGGCGGGGCTCCTTTCGTTGTCCCGATTTGTTGCACATTCGCTGCCTGGGTGGCCTTGCGATTGCGATGAGTACATCGGGCGGCCGCGACTACCGATCCCAAATACGGTCGACGAGACAACGGCGCGAGCCTGTAGGAAGATGAAGCGATGCGAGGGGTTATCGTTTTTGCGAGTTTTGCTGCCGTCATCGCCGTTGCCGCACCGGCACAGGCTGATCCGGGTCCGGATGCGAACTTTCTGACCGAGCTGAAGAACGCCGGCATCACGTATCAGACGCCGGCCGTCGCCATCGGGGTTGGCAGGAGCGAATGCAAACTAATGGATGAAGGCATGCCCGAGACCGAGGTCATCAAGGACCTGGAGGAGAGCAATCCTGCATTCAAGGGGGACAGCCCGGTCGCGTTCACCACGATCGCGGTGAACGCCTACTGCCCCCAACACGCTGGGGAACTGATTACCCAGCCGCCGGCGTCATCGTAGATCCGGTCTGGAATTTCGTGGCCGGCGCTACCTGACGGACTGCGCTTCTCCGGTCGGCCGGGTTCGCAATTCGACTGGTAGGCGTTTGAATCCGTGCAAGGTGACCAGCTCGAGTGGTTCGGGCTGCTCGCGCAGGCTCAGGCTCGGGAATCGCTCGAATAGGGTGCGCAGGGCGATGACGCCCTCGATCCGCGCCAGGGCCGCACCGAGGCAACCGTGGATGCCTGAACCGAACGCCACGTGGTCTCGTGCGTTGGATCGGGTGATGTCGAACCGGCCGGGGTCGCTGAATACGCGTGGGTCGCGGTTGGCGCCGCCCATCAATAGCACGAACATCGAGCCGGCGCGGATGTGCTCCCCGGCGACCTCGGCGTCGCGCCGCGCGGTACGCACCAGCATCTGCACCGGGCTTTCGAATCGCAAAATCTCTTCGACTGCCGCCGGCCACAGCTCCGGATCGTCGCGCAAGAGAGCTAGCTGGCGGGGATGCTGAAGCAGCAGCACGATTCCATTGCCGATCAGGTTAACTGTCGTCTCGAACCCCGCGCCGACCAGAAGCGCAGCGTTGGCGGCGAATTCGCGATGCGTCAGCTCGCTGCCGGCGGCCACTCGGCTGAACGGATCGTCGCGCGACTCACCGTCACGCGCGCGTTCGATGAATTGGGCGGCGTAGCGGTCGACCTCCCGCAGACGCTCGACGGCGAAGCGAAACGTCTTCCAACTGGTGCCGAAATCCAATAGCGGGGCCAAGCTGTAGCCCCATTCGCGCACCTGCGGGCGCGCATCGACTGGCAAACCCAGGATCTCGGTGATCACGGCGACCGGAAGTTCCGTCGCGAAATCGGCGACCAGGTCGGGCCGGGGATTGCGCTCTAAACCATCGAGCAGTTCCGCCGTGATCTCTTCGACTCGAGCGCCGAGCCTGTCGATGGCCCGTGGCGTGAAGCTCTGCGCAAACAAGCGCCGATAACGCGTGTGATCCGGGGGATTCGACATCACCATCGCCGGACGCTCCACCGGGTTGGGCAGGCCCGGATCGGTTCGTTCCAGCAATGCTGGAAAAGGCTGCGGGATAGGCGCATTCACGATGTTGGTCACCCCAAACCGATCGTCGCGCAACACCATCCGGCAGATTTCGTGGTCGGCGCTCACCCACACGAACGGCCGTCGCACCAGGCGGCCCTGTTGCCTGATGTCCTCGACCAGGCGATACATCTCGCTTCCGCGGGCTCGCCCCAGCAGAAACCGCGCCAAGGGTTGTCCGCGGCGAGCCTGCACCGCCAAGAACGCGCGCGGTGCACCGTACCTGGCCATCCAGCGAAACCAGATGCTCGTCCGGATAACGAACCTCCTTGGGCGCGGCAGCAACGTCGTGGCCGGAACATATCACCGGCTCTCGCGTCACGCGCGTACAGGTAATTCATAGGTGCGACACAACCATTGCCCACGCTACGGCAGGACGATGTCACCGGTGGGGGGACAATGAGTTACCAAAGCAATTCGGCGGTGCTTGCGAGGCCACGGCTACGTGGCTGGATCCACGTCTATTGCGCCGTAGCTGCCTTCTTTGCGGGTAGCGCGCTGGTGGCGCTTTCGTGGGCGCTGGAATCCAAGCGGGCCGGGCACTCGACGCTGACATACACCTTGTCGATTGTGGCGATGTTCGCCGTCAGCGCCATTTACCACCGCGTCTACTGGGAGTCGGTGACCGCCAGACAGTGGATGCGACGGCTCGACCACTCGATGATCTTTGTCTTGATCGCCGGCAGCTACACACCGTTCGCCAGGCTGGACATGCCACGCGGGACGGGGTACGTGGTGCTCGCGGTCGTGTGGGGTGGCGCGGCGGCCGGAATTGCGCTGACGCTGTTTTGGCCGTCGGCGCCGCGCTGGCTCGGCGTGGTGCTGTATCTGCTACTGGGCTGGGTTGCGGTCTGGTACAGCCCGTTGATCCTGCATAACGCCGGCGTCGCCGCGACCGTCTTGCTGGCCGTCGGCGGCGCGCTGTACAGCATCGGTGCGGTGTTCTATGGGCTGCGCTGGCCCGACCCGTGGCCGAGGACATTTGGCTATCACGAGTTCTTCCACGCGTGCACCGCGGTCGCGGCGATCTGCCAATACATCGCGATCTGGTTCGCCGTCTTCTAATTGCGATAGCCCACGCGATATCGCATCTCAGAAGTGTTCTAGCCCAACCCTTTCGGTGCCGATGTGGCCGATGTGATCAACGATGGGGTTTACCGGCTCTCGATCCACCGATCCAAGGCCGGCTGCATGTCGGGGCAGAACGTCATAACCGCGGCCCCGATGACAATGCGGGCTTGTCCAGGTGCGTAACCATCGCTGGCCACCCTCGGGACGATAGCGTCGAAGTTTGTCCCGCCGCGCGCCTGGAAGCAGACGTTGTTTGCGATGTCGATCATGCGTCCAGGGTTGTCGTAGGGGACTTGGTACGAGTTCAGGGTGGCCAGGTACGAGGCGACGGAGATGGGGTCGGGGTCGGCGTGCGCGACCGGTGTATGCGACGCCAGCGCGGTGAGTGCCGCTGCGATCGCGGCTGATTTGAGCAGGCTGGTCCATGTCATTGATGGCTCCTCACGCCGGGAAGGCTAGTGCAGCACTCCACACCGCGACAGCGTTTTCGACGACTGCAGCGGCGCTCTAAATCTTGGCGGGTACGTAACTCGTCAAGCCACCGTCGACGACGAACTCCGCTCCCGTGGCGTAGGCGGATTCCTCGCTGATCAGGAACACGACAAAGGTGGAGACCTCGGCCGGCGCGGCGCCCCGGCGCAGCGGAATGGGTTGCATGAACTCCTCGGTGACGCCCTGGCTCAGCGGGGTGTGCACCAGGCCCGGGTGGATGGAGTTGACTCGGATGTTGTGCTGCGCCAATTCCACCGCGGCCGACTTGGTGATGCCGCGCAGCCCGAACTTCGCGGCCACATAGCTATGCAGGTGGGCGCTGCCCGCCAATCCCTCCACCGACGAGATGTTGACGATCGATCCTCCGCCGGCGGCGATCATCGGTTCGATCGCGGCCCGCATCCCCAGGTAAGCGCCGGTGAGGTTGACGTCGAGTACCCGGTGCCAGTCGGACACCGAGGAGCCGCGCAATGAGCCCAGCTTCACGATCCCGGCGTTGTTCACCAGCGCGTCCAGCCGCCCGAATCGCGTCACCGCCGCGTCGATGGCCTGGTCCCACTGATCCGCATCCGCGACGTCAAGATGAACGAAAAGCGCTGATTCCCCGAGCTTTTCGGCGACCGCGTGGCCTTCGTCGTCGAGAACGTCGCCGATTACCACGCGGGCACCCTCTGCCACCAGCGCCTGCGCGTGGGAAGCGCCCATGCCGCGGGCACCGCCGGTAATCAGCACTACCTTGCCCTGAACCCGTCCCGCTCGTCCCATGGCCGGTTACCGTACTCCCGCGGCGGCGCGTAGTTGATCGAGTAGCCGGGCATCGTCGTAGCCGGGAACAAGGTAGTGACATACCGCCAGGCGCACCAGCGTCATCGCCACGACCTCGGGGTCGCGGACCTGTCCGGCCAGCGCGGGCGCGACCAGCTCGACCAATGCCGGTAGTGCTCTTGCCATCTGGTCTAGTACCAGACCCGGCTCGATTTCGATGAGCCCCCGCATCTGGTACGACACATGGAAGCCGACCAGGAACTGCAGCAGGGCCTCGACTTTCTCACTACCGGCTCGGCCCTCGATCGCTCGACCCAAATCCGCACGCAGCAAATGCAATTCGAAGAGACTGAAGGCGGACAGCAGGTCCTCTTTGGACGAGAAGAACTTGTAGAGGGTCGGGCGCGAGATGCCGGCCTGGCCGGCGACATCGGACAAATTCAGCTTGGTGTACCCGTGGCGGCACAGCACCTTGAAGGTGGCCCGCAGGATGCGTTCACGCATCGGGTCCGCTGTGTCGACGCCGTCCACATTTACACACTTTACACTAGTTGTAAGTAGTGTTAACGTCGCGGGATGAGGGACTTCGGCGAAGTCAACTTCTTCAGCGATTCCGGCGTGGCCGCAGATCCATACCCCTATTACGAGTTTCTGCGCGCGCAGTGCCCGGTGATGCACGTGCCCAGCAGTGGCGTCGTCGCGGTGACCGGCTACGACGAACTGGTCGAGGTGTACCGGGACAGCGCGACCTATTCCGCGGTGAACTCATCCCTGGGGCCATTCCCGTTGCCGTTCAACGTCTCCGGCGACGACATCTCCGACCTCATCGAATCCCACCGTGATCGATTTCCGATGAGTGAGCACCTCGTCTCGTTCGACCCGCCCCGGCACACCGCGCACCGCGCGTTGCTCAACGGGCTGTTCACCCCGAAGCGGCTTAAGGAGAACGAAGAGTTCATGTGGCGCCTCGCCGATCAACTGATCGACGAGTTCATCGCCGACGGGCGTTGTGAGTTCGCCTCGGCGTTCGGCCAGCCCTTTCCGCTGCTGGTCATCGCCGACCTGTTGGGTGTGCCCGAGGCCGATCATTCGATGTTTCGTGAACTGCTCGCCGGCACGGGTCCCGCGGAGGACCCGGCGTGGGCGCAGCGTGATGATGACGGTTCGGTGAACATGAATCCCCTTGCCTACCTGGACAAGTGGTTCACGACCTACATCAGCGACCGGCGAGCGGTCCCCGCCCAGGACATCTTGACCGAAATGGCCACCCAATGTTTCCCGGATGGCTCGCTACCCGAGGTCGTCGATCTGGTCCGTATTGCCACGTTCCTGTTCATCGCGGGCCATGAAACGACCGCGCGGCTGCTGTCCAGCGCGCTTCGCATCTTAGCCGAGGATCCGGAGTTGCAGGATACGTTGCGCAGCAACCGCGATCGCATTCCCAACTTCGTCGAGGAGATGTTGCGGCTGGAAAGCCCGATCAAGAGCGACTTCCGGTTGACTCGCACCACCACGACCCTGGGCGGCGTTGAATTGCCCGCGGGCACAACCATGATGCTGCTGCCCGGTGCGGCCAACCGGGACCCGCGCCACTTTGACTGCCCGGCCGATCTGCGAGTCGACCGGCCCAACGCACGCCAAAACGTGGCGTTCGCGCGAGGCGTGCACAGCTGCCCCGGTGGGCCGCTGGCGCGGATCGAGGGTCGCGTCACGATCGAACGAATCCTGGACCGGCTCAACGATATTCGGATCGACGAAGCCCAGCACGGTCCACCGGGGGACCGTCGTTTCAGCTACGTTCCGCTGTACATCCTGCGCGGGCTGGAAGCACTGCACATCGAGTTCACCCCGAAGTCGTGACATCGGGTACCCTCCAACGCAATGGCGGGGACACGATGAGTGCGGGTCTCTTGCAGGCGTCGCGGTCGTGCAGCTGTTGTCGCTGGCGGGGCGATTTCGCTAGGGCCCGCTGCCAACCAGGTTGCTGTTCTGCGGGCAGTAGGCGTGCACCGAAATGGTCACGTACGTCTCGGCATGGCTGCCCAGCGCGGGGTTGGTGGCCCGGAAATCTGCGATTATCTGCTGCACCGTCATGCCCAGGCGGATGTTCGCGCACACCATCTTGCCGTTGTAGATGGCGGCGTCCGGATTGGCGAAGGAGATTCCCTGGTCGTTGAGGTCCTGAACGTATTTATTGTCCTGACCTGGTGTCGACACAATCGAAGACGGGGCGGCTGTCGATGCCGTTCCCGGAGCCGGGGCCGCCTTCGATGTCGGTGCCGCGGTAGGTGAGGGCGCTGAGGGTTTGGGATGCGTGGTCAACAGCGAGCGCCCAAGGACAATCGCACCGGCGATCACCAGCCCGACCGCGAGCAGGGCGGCGGCGGTGCGCCAGGTAGCACGCCACGATTGACGCTGGTTCGGTGCATCGCTCGGGGTATCGACGTCGTCATCGCCGCGCGACCACGCCAACCCGGCCGAGTTCGTCGACGTGGCCGCCTCGGGCTCCACGGAAGTGGGCGCGGCAACGGTCTCGCTGCCGTCGAGCCCGACAGTCTTGTCGGTAGCTGGTACCGGCTCGGACATGACGGCCATGGTACGGGCCGCGAACGACGACTCGGGGTGTTAGTCGGGCGCCCGGGTGCCGAGTAGAGCGCGCACCATCGGACGGGGCCCTTCGGAGCGAAGCAGGTAACTGGCCGGCCGCGGCCGCACTTTCAACGGCCACCAGAACCAGCGTCTCAGCAGCGCGGCGATGGATGGCGTCATGAACGCGCGCACGATCAGGGTGTCGAACAGCAAGCCCAGACCGATCGTGGTCCCGATTTGGCCGATCACCGTCAGGTCGCTGACCACCATGGAGGCCATCGTGACGGCGAAGACCAGGCCCGCGGCCGTGACGACCTTTCCGGTACCGCCCATCGCCCGAATGATGCCGGTGTTGATACCGGCGCCGAGTTCTTCCTTCATTCGGGAGACGAGCAGCAGGTTGTAGTCGGATCCCACCGCCAACAGAATGATGACGGACATCGGCAATACGAGCCATTCCAGCCCGAGCCCGATGACGTGCTGCCAGAGCAGCACGGACAATCCGATGGACGCCCCCAGCGAAGTCACTACCGTCCCCACGATCACCATCGCTGCCACAAAACTTCGCGTGATCATCAGCATGATCGCGAAAATAAGGCAGAGAGAAGCAATTCCGGCGATCATCAGGTCGTATCGGGAGCCGTCGTGTAGGTCTTTGTAGGTCGCGGAGACGCCGCCGACATAAATGCTGGTGTTCTCCAATGGTGTGGACTTAAGCGACTCCTCGGCCGCCGTCTTGATCTGGGCGACGCGGGCGATGCCTTCGGGAGTAGCGGGATCGCCCCTATCCGAAATGGTCATGCGCGCCGCTTTGCCATCCGGCGACAAAAACAGTCCCATGACGCGCTCGAAGGTGGGGTTCTTGAAAATCTCCGGCGGCAGGTAGAAAGTGTCGTCGTTTTTCGCCGCGTCGAAGGCTTCGCCCATCTCCGTCGAGATACTGCCCTGCGAGTCGGCCTGACCGATGATTCCGGTCATCGTGGAATGCATCGTCAGCATCATGTTGCGCATGCTCTTCATGGTTTCGATCTGAATCGGCAGCTCGGCGGCCAGTTTTGGCATCAGCACGTCGATTTTGTCGAGGTTAACCACTAGTTCGCCCAGCTTGTCGTTGATCGCGTCGATACCGTCGAACGAATCGAAAAGCGACCTGATCGCGAAACACGCGGGAATGTCGTAGCAGTGCTTTTCCCAGTAGAAGTAACTGCGGATCGGCCTCAGGAAATCCTCGAAATTCGAAATCTGATCTCTTAGCTCGCCCGTGATCTGCTGAACTTCGTGCGTCCTGCCGGCTAGGTCGTGGGTGATGGCGTTGAGCTGCAGAATCAGGTGATACAGCGTCGTCGTGATGCCGATCGTTTTGTTCAGCTCATCGGCCTGCGTCAGCATGTCGTTCATGCGAGCTTTTTGATATTCGAGGTTCACCAATTGGCTTGCGTTCATGACGCCGAACCGGAACGGGATGGTCGTGTGCGCCATCGCGGTCCCCGAGGGCCGGGTGACAGATTGCACGCGGGAAACGCCCGGAACCGCGAGTACACCCTTGGCCAGTCGCTCCAATACCAGGAAATCCGAGGGATTGCGCATATCGTGATCGGACTCGATCAACACGAACTCGGGCAACATCCGGCCCAGCGGGAAGTGTCGATTGGCGGCCGCGTATCCCTGGTTGGTCGGCAGGTCCTCGGGGAGATACACCCGGTCGTGGTAATTGGTCGTATATCCCGGCAGGGCGAGCAGGCCGACCAGCGTCACCGCGCACGCTGCGGCAAAAATCGGACCCGGCCACCGGACGACCGCGGTGCCGATCCGGCGCCAGCGCCGATCCGTAATCCTTCGTCTGGGCTCCAGCAGGCCGAATCGGCCACCGATGGCAAGCACGGCCGGAACCAGCGTGAGCGCAATCGCCACCGCCACCAGCATGCCCACCGCACAGGGGATACCGATCGTTTGGAAATAGGGCATCCGGGTGAAGCTGAGGCAGAAAACCGATCCGGCGATCGTCAACCCGGACGCCAAGACAACCTTGGCGGTACTTCGGTAAGTCGTGAAATAGGCCGTTGCCGGATCTTCGCCGGCCTGGCGTGCCTCTTGATAGCGGCCGACGAAAAATATCCCGTAGTCGGTTCCGGCGGCGAGCGCCAGAGTGATCAGCAGATTAACGGCGAAAGTAGACAGACTGATGGCGCCGATATCCCCAAGGAATGCGACGATTTGGCGCGCCACCTGCAGTTCTATTCCGACCATCAACAGCAACAGAATGACCGTGATAAGCGATCGGTAGACGAGCAGCAGCATGATGAAGATCACCGCGAGGCTCACCAGCGTGACCTTGAGGATTGTCTTCTGACCGCTGTGATTCAGGTCCGAAATAAGCGGCGCGGGGCCGGTGACATAGACCTTGAGCCCCGCCGGTGGAGGAATCCGGTTCACGATGTCGCGGACGGCGTCGGCTGATTGATTCGCCAGGCTGGTGCCCTGGTTGCCGGCCAGCTTCAGCTGCACGTATGCGGCTTTACCGTCCTCGCTTTGCGCGCCGCTCGCCGTGACCGGATTTCCCCAGAGGTCCTGAATGTGCTGGATATGCTCCGGATCGCTTTCCAATTGAGCGAGCAATTGGTTGTAGTAATGGTGAGCATCGTCGCGCAGCGGCTGCTGGCTCTCCAACACGATCATCGCCAAGGCGTCGGAATTGGATTCCTTGAAGTCTTTGCCCAAGCGCTGCATGGCCTGGATTGACGGCGCATCTTTGGGGCTCAGCGATACCGAACGCTCTTGCTCCACCTTCTCGAGCGAGGGGATGGCCATCGTCACGATCACGGTGAGCGCCAGCCACGCCAAAATGATGGGCACGGACAACGCATGGATCGTCCGCGCGACGAAAGGCGTGCGACGTTCGTCGCCCACGCGTAGATCGCTCATGCGGCCCTCAACCAGCAGAAGTTGTCGGCGTTCACGTCAGCCGTGATCCCCTTGGACCACGCTGTCCTCCCCGACGCGCCAGCAGCTGCTGTCACTAGTTTTTGTCTCCTCTGGTGATGCGTCAACCTGCCGCGAGAGCAGGTGATGTCCAGGCAACGCTTCCAAAGTCTCTCATTGATGAATCGGCGACGACAGGAAACCTATTACAACCTACGGCTGCCGACAGGTCTCGCCCGCGTTCGGCAGGCCTACGAGCTGCGGTAACGCGTTCAAGTTGGCGTATCGGATGGCGGCACCTCTGCCGGGCAAGTAAGTTCGCGAGGGGGGTATTCGGGCTGTTTCGGCGCGAAGTTTCGCGCGAGGACGGGTGTCAATGCACTGGGCGATCACTGGCGCGACCGGGTTTCTTGGGATTCACATCCTGGGTGAACTCCTTCGCGGGGACGACACGTTCACGCTGCTTACCCGGCCGCAGTCGGAGCCAATCGCCCGCATCAGCAAGGCTCTGCCGCTGGCGGTCACCGATGGGCAGGTGTGGACCGAGCAGGAGCTGTGCGACCGATTCACCGTCGTGCCGGTGGACCTCGTCGCGCCCAGACTGGGGCTATCCGAGGACCGATTCCAGGAACTTGCCGACAGTGCCGATGCCATCCTCCATTGCGCGGGCAGCATCGAGCTGGACGCCGACCTCGCCGACCTGCGCCTTACCAACGTCGGCGGAACCACCCGGATTCTCGAACTTGCTGAGGCCGGATCGCGCGAGCCGGATCTGTTCCATGTGTCGACCGCCTTCGTCGCCGGGAAGCGCAAGTCGGGTCTGATCTACGAAACGGAGCTGGGGGACGCCGAAGGCTTCGAGAACAACTACGAGCAGTCCAAATTCGAGTCCGAGTCGCTGGTGCGGGCCTGGGCGCAGCGCACGGGGCGCCGGGTCGTGGTGCTGCGGCCGAGCGCCCTGATCGTCGATCGCCCACCACATCCAGACTTCCCGCTGCACCCGCTTTCCTTTCTATCGACGTCCGCGGACAGCGGCATGCGCCTGTTCTCAGTCTCCGGGCGGCCATTGCGCACCAAAATGTCGATCAGACTCAGTGGTGATCTCAACGGCCATCTGAACTACATGCCGGCCGACGAAGCCGCCGACGAGATGGTCCGCCTCATGCGGCTGGCCCCGGACGGCCTGAGCACCTACCACGTCGCCCACCACCACGACGTCGCGGTGCAAACGCTGGTGGAGCTGTTCAACGCGCTCTCGCCGATCCCCCTGACGCTGGTCGAGGGCCCGATCGAGGATCCCAATCTGTTGGAACGGCGGCTGCGGTGGGCCAGCGGGTTCTTTCCCTACCTGGGGCACAGCCGGACTTATGACACGGCCGGTACGCGAGCTGTCATTGGCGAGCCACACCGCGAGACGATCGTCGACTTCGACTATCTGTTGGGAAGCGTGGGCCGGTACAAGCGCTACCTCACGATCAAACCCGAGAAGCACGAACCCCGGGAGTCGGCGTCGACGGTCGCACCCCTGGTCTCAGTCGAGGGCCCATTCGACGTCACTGCGCATAGCGCTGACGCGGCGCCCCTGATTCGAGGGCTGACATTCATTGTCACGGTGGGACGAAGCGGATCGACCGCACTGTCGCGAATCCTCACCGCGCACCCGGATGTGCTCAGCCTCAACGAGTTCGACCTGTCGGTGCGCGCGTCGTCGGCGGCCGACTACATCCTGTCGGGCGAACAGTTCTGGCGGATGCTCGCCGAGCCGCACCCGATCTTCGACTCCATGGTCCGGGGTGGTTCTGCCATGCCGGAGTTCGTCTATCCGCGACTGCAGGGAACCCGATTCGATGCGAACACGACCGGGATCCCCGCGATTTCGATGATGACGCTGCCGCATCTGTCGTCGGACCCCGACGGCGTGTTCGATGCCCTCGCCGCGGAGGTTCCGACGTGGCCGGAGCAGCCGTCGCGGCTGCACTATGAGCGACTCTTCGCCTGGCTTGCAAGGCATTTCGGTGGGACCGTCGTGGTGGAGCGGTCAGCCATGTCGTTGAGCAGCGTCCCGTGGCTACGCGAGACGTTCCCCGATGCCAAGTTCGTGCACCTGTACCGCAACGGTCCGGACACGGCGGTCTCGATGAGCGAGCACACCGGATTTCGTTTGATGGCGCTGATTCAAGACGCGCTGGAGCTTCTCGATCTCGACCCGGAGCGTCGCCACCCCGGTCTGCGGCTGGATCCGACGGCGATACCGATCGAGCTCGCGTCTCTGGTCGGTGACACCTGCGAGGTCGACACCCTGATGGGCCAGAACCTGCCCATCACCCGCTTCGGCCGGATGTGGAGCGAGCTGATCGTCACCGGCGAATCCGAACTCGCCGACCTGTCCGCAGACCGCTACCTTCCGCTGTCTTACGCGGACCTGGTCGCCGACACCCATTCGTCCCTGGTCCAGTTGGCGAGTTTCCTGGATGTCGAAGCCGACCCGAAGTGGCTCGAATTCGGCACCAGCGTTATCGACCCGAAGTTCACCGGCGCCTCGGGTCGGCTGACCGCAGACGAGCTACAGGCGGTCGTGGAAAGCTGCGCTCCCGGTGCGGCCTGCCTTGCCAAACACGCCGTCGGCGCGGGAGCGGACGGGGTTACCGCGGCCCGGTGAGGCAGGGATAGGCTGCGGCCATGCCGATCGACCGTGCCGCGCTTATCGCGGGCAGTATCCGACTCGCTTCAGGTGTGCATTTTCTCGTCGACCCCCTTGGCGCGAACAAGCTCTGGGGCGACCCGGGGGAGCCGACCCCGACGGCGCGACTCCTGCTGAGATCGATGGGCTATCGCGACGCGTTGATCGGCGGGCTGCTTGCCTCAGCGGCGCTGCGCGGCAAGAACACTCGCGGTTGGTTCCTGGCCTCTGGCGGGGCCGACGCGGCCGATCTGCTGGGTGGGCTGAGTGTCCACAGCGAGCTCAGGCGGTCCCAACAGCTGATCGGCCTGGGCGGCGCCGTCGTCGGAATCGGCGTCGGGCTGTGGGGCGCGGCGCGGCGCGGGCCTAAAGCGGTGGAGACGTCGGCGGCCTGAGGCCCGCTACCGGGTCAGCGGCTTGGACCTGCGACCACTGGCTCTGTTCGCGCTCAGTCATGTCGATTGAGGTGATGGCGCCGAAGCGGGCGGCGTCGCGGGCGAACCGCTCGGCCGCGTCGGGCAAGGCGTCCGGGCCCTCGAGCCGGAAACAACTCGGCGCAAGGGGGCCGAACAGCAGTGCGCGGCGCAGCTGCGGCCAGTTATCCAGGCTGGGCTCGACTCCGGCGGCGCGGGCGAAGATCAATGCCGCGAGGTCCATCCGGGTTTTCTGCGGTGTTCCTCGACTGGCGCGATAGGCATCGATCGCCGACCGTTGCCCGCTAACACTGATTGCCGGGATCGCGCCGCCCCACGTGTAGGCGATCCATCTGGCCTGAAGTTCCAGCGGCACAAAGTATCCGCCCGACTGGTCCCACAGGCCCATGAATGCCAAGCCCGGTAGGTCGGGATGAAAGGTGTAGCGGTCGGCATCCATGTGCACCGCGTCGACGTCGAGGATCGCCTGGATGTCGTCAGTCAGGAACGGCAGACACAGCTGGTAGCCGGTGCCGAAGACAATCCCGTCGAATTCCTCGGCATGCCCGTCGGCGAAAGTCACGGTTGGGCCCGCGACGGATTTCATCCAGGGCCGCACGGAGATTCGGCCTTCGGCAACGAGCGGAAGGTAGTGCTGGCTCAGCGTCAGGCCGGCCGTGGAGAACAAGGGGTCGGGTGCGGGTGCGCCGTACTGAGCCGGGCTGCCCGCGGCGCCGACGACGATCTCTTTGAGCATTTGGTCGACATCGGCCGCGGCCAGCCTCTCGGTCGCCAAGGCGCCGTATCGGGTGTAGAGCCGGTGGTCGGAGGGGACTCCCGCAGTGAACTTCGGCGCGATATAGCGCTGCCGTCGCTGAGTCACGACGACGCGCGCCGCGCCGAGCTCGGCGACTTCTGACGCGATTTCCAGGGCGCTGATCGCGCAGCCCGCGACGAGAACCCGTTTGCCGCGATAGGTCAATCCATCGCGGTAGTGATAAGTGGAGATGGCTCTCTCCGGGCCGGAGAAGGTCTCGAGCCCCGGCACGGCAGGGATGGCGGGGGCATGAAACCGCCCACTGGCCACCACAACTCGTTCAAAGCGTTGGTCTGTGCCGGCGAAGGTCACCACCCAGCCGGCCGGGTCTCGTCTGATCAGTTCGACCCGGGTGCCGAGCCGGATGCGCGGCGTGAGCCCGAACGTGTCGGCGTAGCGGTGCAAGTAGTCGAGGACCTCGCGGTTGGACAGATAGACGTGGTCCGTCGTGTGCGCGAGGTCGCTGAAGGCTGTGACGGTACGACTGCTGTTGGTGTGCATGCTCGGCCACACGCCGCTGCGGCCCTCCAAGCCCGCCCACTGCCCACCGAGCGACGGGCCCTGCTCGAAGATGGTCGGCTCAAATCCCTGCTGTAACAGCCAACGCGCGGCGACCAGTCCGCTCGGCCCGGCGCCGATCACCGCAACGTCTGTTGTCATCTCCGAAACTGTCGCACGACTTCGGCTCACCCGGGATCTGATCCGATGACACGCGAGCTTCGATGCGGTTGACTGGTGACCGTCGAAGGTTGACGAGGGGAGCGGAGCATGGGGTTTGGTGTCCTGACATTTGTCACCGACGAGGGAATCGGCCCCGTCGAGCTTGCCGGCGCGCTCGAGCAGCGAGGGTTTGAGTCGCTGTTTCTGGCGGAGCATTCGCACATCCCGGTCGATGCGAAAACCCCATACCCGGGCGGTGGCCCGATTCCGCCGAAGTACTACCGCACGCTGGATCCATTCGTGGCGCTGACGGCGGCGGCGGTCGCGACCGAGAACCTGCTTTTGGGCACCGGTATCGCCCTGGTCCCGCAGCGCGATCCGATTCACACGGCCAAAGAAGTCGCATCGCTTGATTTGGTGTCACACGGGCGAGTTCGCTTCGGCGTGGGTGTGGGCTGGCTGCGCGAAGAAATCGCCAACCACGGTGTTGATCCCTCGGTTCGAGGACGCGTGGTCGACGAACGGCTGGACGCAATCATCCAGATTTGGACGCAGGAGAAGGCGGAGTTCCACGGGGAATTCGTCGACTTCGACCCGATCTACAGCTGGCCCAAGCCGGTGCAGCAGCCGTATCCGCCGCTGTACCTGGGCGGGGGGCCGGCGGGCTTCAAGCGCATCGCCCGGCTCAATGCGGGCTGGCTCTCGATGGCCCCCTCGCCGGATGCGTTGTCGGGTCAGCTCGAAGAATTGCGCGCGGTGGCCGGGCACGACGTGCCGGTGATCAATATTCACGCGGGCGAATCGACGGCGAAAGCCGTTGCGGGCTATCACGATATCGGGGTCGAGCAGGTTTTGGTGGAGCTGCCGACCGAGCCCCGCGACGAGACGCTTCGCCATTTGGATGAGCTACACGCCGAGTTCGCTAAGCTGACGTAAAGCTAAGTGCCGCAGAAGGTTTGATAGGTGCCGAAATCTTCGGGGGCCGGGCTGGCGTAGCGCTCCAGGCCCGGCCGTTGGTCGTAGGGAGCGGTCACGGCGTCGAGGAGCCGCTCAACCGGGCCGAGATCGCCTGCCGTCGCCGCGGTCAGGGCCTCCTCGACCAGGTGGTTACGCGGAATGTAGATCGGGTTGGCGCGATCCATCGATTCGGCGTCGGGCCCCAACGCTCTCCAGCGCGACATCCAGTCGTCGAAGCCGGCGAGGTCGAGGAAGAGACTGCGCGCGGGTTCAGCGTCGCCCCGGGCCGCCTGGCCGAGGTGGCGAAAGAACGAGGTGTAGTCGACGTGGCTTTCCTTGAGCAGGGGCAGCAACTCGTCGACCAGCGGCGCGAGGGCACCGGCTTCGATGCTTGGGGGTAATCCGAGTTTGGCACGCATGCCCGACGACCAGGTGGCGTCGTACTCGGTTTGGAATACGCCGAATGCCTGCTCGGCGAACGCGATTCCCTCCTCGACATTGTCGGCGAGCAAGGGGAGCAAAGCCTCGGCGAACCGGGCCAGGTTCCACCCGGCGATGGCCGGCTGATTGCCGTAGGCGTAACGCCCCCACTGGTCGATCGAACTGAAGACCGTGTCGGGGTCGTAAGCCTCCATGAACGCGCATGGACCGTAGTCGATCGTCTCGCCGGAGATCGTCGTGTTGTCGGTGTTCATCACCCCATGGACGAATCCGATCAGCATCCACCGCGCGATCAGGGCGGCCTGGACACCGACCACCGCTTCGAACAGTGCGCGGTAAGGATGTTCGGCGTCGGCCGCCCCGGGATGGTGGCGGGCGATCGCATGGTCGGCGAGGCGCCGCAGCAAGTCGACGTCGCGGGCAAGGGCCGCGTATTGGAAGCTGCCCACCCGGAGGTGACTGCTGGCGACGCGGACGAGCACGGCACCCGGCAGGAGTGTCTCGCGCTGCACCGGCCGCCCGGTGGCGACCACGGCCAAGGAGCGTGTCGTCGGCACATCCAGCGCGTGCATCGCTTCGCTCAGCAGATATTCGCGCAGCATCGGGCCCACCGCCGCGAGGCCGTCGCCACCGCGCGCGAACGGAGTCGGGCCGGAGCCTTTGAGGTGGATGTCGCGAACGCGTCCGTACCCGTCGGACAGCTCACCCAGCAGCAGCGCCCGTCCGTCGCCCAACCGCGGGACGAGACCGCCGAACTGGTGCCCGGCGTAGGCCTGGGCCACCGGAACCGCCCCGGTGGGCAGCAGGTTGCCGACGAGAAATCGCAGGCCGTCGGGGCTCCGTAGCCAGGCGGCGTCGAGGCCGAGTCCCGTCGCCAGCGACTCGTTGAGGACGAGTAGCTGCGGGGCCGGTGTCGTCTGGGACTGCCAGCGGACACCCATCTCGGGCAGCTCGCGGGCGAAGCGGTCTTGCAGGGGGACGCTGACCTCCGATGCAACACTCACGTCGTCCAGACTACGAGCATCGACGCGGCGGTTCTCTTCGCTGCCATGGCTACGCTGGTGGGGTGGGCGCCAAAAGCCGCATCCGGGTCGAACGCATCTATGCAGACATCGACCCCGCCGACGGCCAGCGCGTCCTGGTAGATCGCATCTGGCCGCGGGGAATCCGCAAGGACGACCCACGGGTGGGCATCTGGTGCAAGGACGTTGCGCCGTCAAAAGAACTCCGTGAGTGGTACCACCACCAGCCGGATCGTTTCGACGAATTCGCGTCGCGCTACCAGGCGGAACTGAGCGACAAGGCCGCGCTGGACGAGCTGCGCGAGCTGACCAAACGTGGTGTCGTGACCCTGGTCAGCGCCACCCGCGACCTGGACGGCAGCCACGCGGCGGTGTTGGCGAATTTGCTCAAGGGCCGCTGAAACTCGGCGTGAGACGATCGTGCGATGGAGCTCGGATTGCACGCGCTGGGAATCGGGGCCGGCGCCGATCGGGCGGTGATTGATGCCGTCGCCTACTGCGCGGACGAAAGCGGTTTCGCCACTCTCTGGGCGGGTGAGCACGTCGTCATGGTGGACCGATCGGCCTCGCATTACCCGTACTCCGATGATGGCGTCATTGCCGTTCCGGCACAAGCTGATTGGCTTGACCCGATGGTCGCGCTGGCATTCGCCGCGGCCGCGTCGTCGCGGATCACGATCGCGACCGGCGTCTTACTGCTGCCCGAGCACAATCCGGTGGTAATGGCCAAGCAGGCCGCGAGCCTGGATCGGTTGAGCGGCGGGCGGCTGAAGCTGGGCGTGGGGGTCGGGTGGTCCAAAGAGGAATTCGCTGCTCTCGGAGTGCCATTCGAGCATCGCGCGGCGCGCACGGCCGAATACGTTGCCGCAATGCGCACATTGTGGCGCGACGACGTCGCCTCGTTCGACGGGAAGTTCGTCCGCTTCGACTCGATCCGGGTGAATCCCAAGCCGGTTCGCGGTCGTCGCATCCCAATTATGTTGGGTGGCAACAGCGATCCAGCACTTCAGCGGGTAGCAAGCTGGGGAGACGGCTGGTACGGGTTCAATCTCGACGATGTGGCGGCGGTGCGCGATTGCGTTGGCAAGCTGGATCGGTGCTGCACCGAGGCAGGTCGCGACCGTGCCGAGCTGCGGTTGGCGGTGGCGCTGCGCGATCCGCGTGACCGCGACGTCGACGCGTTAGCTGAGTTAGGCGTCGACGAGCTGGTCCTGGTCGCGTCCCCGCCCGAGCGCGCGGACGCGGTCGCCGGCTGGGTTGCCGCGCTTGCCGATCGGTGGATCAAAAATCGCAGTTAGGCCTGCGACGAGGGGGGTAGGCTGCGCGGAAGACATGACAGATTTTGAAGTGATCCTGCCCCGGCAACTGACCGACATCAGCGCAGAGGTCCGGAATGTCGCGCCGCCGCCGATGCCGCAACTGCCCGAGCCGTACGGTCTGCGTCTCGCCGATCCCGACGCCGATGCCGAGATGATCTCCGCGTGGATGAACCGACCGCACCTGGCCGAATCGTGGGAGTATCCCTGGCCGGCTGAGCGCTGGCGTCGTTACCTGCGTGCGCAACTCGAGAGCAGTTTCTCCCGCCCCCTGCTGGCCAGCCTGGACGGGATAGACCGCGGTTATCTCGAACTCTACAGGGCAGCAAAGGATTCCATCGCGGCGAGATACGAGTGGGATCCCTACGATTTGGGCCTACACGTCGCGGTAGCCGATTTGGATTACCTGAGTCAGGGACACGTCAGCTATCTGCTGCCGCACTTGTTGGTCAGTCTCTTCACCCTTGAACCGCAATGTCGCCGAATCATGTTCGATCCCGACCACCGCAACGTCGTGGCGCGCAAGTTCTGTGAGCGCGGCGGCTGCGTATTTCTCGGCGAGCACGACATGTCCAACCGGCGGATGGCACTGTACGTTTTGCCCCGTACCCCCGACGACGTGCCCCGGACCCGCGAGAGCTGATCTGTCTCTGCGAAAGTGAGTAGCCATGTGGGCTCGGCTCGTGGTGGCGCCGTGGTGGGTGCTGTGGCTGGTGAATGCCGCAATCTTCACGGTCACGCTTTCGGTGATCTGTGCGCTCGGACTGCCCGGCTTCGCGGCCTCCGGTTGGACCTGGCCACTGCTGTCGATCCTGGTGTTCAGCATGATCGTGACCGCGCTGATGACCCGTGCCCGGCGCCCCATTCAGCAAAGCTATGCGCTGACCGTGACCGGACTGGACCTGGCGCAACGCTTGCAAGCCGGCAAGGCGCTGCGTCGTGGTGAGATTCCGACGGACCCGGTCGTTTTGGCGGCTGCGATCCGGATCGGCAATCTGTCGATGGCCTACCAGCGCCGGGTGCCACGGTGGCAGCGAAGGTTGGCGTGGGTCGTGCCGGTCTTGTGGGTGGTGGCCGCGACGCTGGAATTCGTCGGCAACAATGCGCGGGCCGGGCTGACCTGGATCGGGTTGGCGTTGCTGGTGGCGGCTCGAATGGCCTGGGCGATCCACAAAGCACGCCCGTTGCCCGCACGCCTCGAGCTACTGCGCTCGGCAGCCGATTCCAGCCCGCAAGCACTCGCGCTGCTGGCGCAGGCGCACGACTCCGCCGCTCCGCCGCCAAGTTTGCGGTATCGGATCGCTTTTGCCGTGGTTGTCGTCGCCGCCGTGTTCGCGGGGGTTTTCGCGGTGTATCGGCAGGGCCAGCCCAGCCGGGACTGCCGCACCGCCAACGCGGTGGTGGGCTTCATCCATGAGCACCCCGACATGCTCGATGCCTCGTTGATCACTCCCGGCGGCCCCGGCCTGGACAAGTACCAGGACTGGTCGGATCAGCTTGTCGCCTACTCGCAGCAGGTGTCAGCGTCGGACCTCGCACCGCATCTGCACCGCATCGCCAAGATCTCCACAGATGCGGTAGCGCTGGTGACCGAGGTGCGACGAGACTCGTTCGCACCTCGGTCCACCGATGAGCTACTCACCCGGCAAGCCGTCTACCACACCAGCATGGGCCAGCTGATCGACGAGGACAAAGCCCTCATCCCGCTGTGTCATCCGCACCGTTAAGATGCTGTACGCGAATGGGTTTGGCGTCAGTAGTCGTGCTGCGCCAGGGTAATGTCGCCGACGCGTCGCGTCTCGTCGAGCGACAGCACCGCCGGAACCATCTCGCTGGTGACCAGCCCGTGGCGGCCGGTCACCTCGTCGACGATCTCGAAACTGCGCGCGATCGACTCGGGGGTGTCGACGATGATGGTCATCACCGGGACCCGCCGCGCGATCTGAAATAGCTTGTCCCCGTGCGGTTTATGGTCACCATAAAATCCCCAGACGCCGCGCAGCACCGTCGCCCCGCGAGCCGTTCCCGAATGCAGTAGCCGTTGCACGAGGGCGCGGTGGATGGGCAGCGCGTCGTGCCGGGTGGCTTCGGCGGTATACACCATCAACTTCTGCCACAGGGTTCGTCCGTGGTCGTCCGTCATCGGCAGCTGCTGTGGGCGTCCGAACATCTCACCGTCGCGCTTGCACAATCGAACCCGTTCGATCGTCAGCAGCGGATCGGCTAACACATCGGCTAATTCCGTTGCGGCAGCGCAAACCTGCTCAGTCGACCCGATGCCGATGATCATCATCGGGACATTGACATTGCTGCCGAAGAAGTGCGCCCGGCGGCGCTGTCCGTGTGCGGTGCCATCGACGCCGAGAAGCGCTATGGCACCGGCGAATCCGTGCCGATACAGCAGGTCGCAGACCGCGTAGTACGCGGCCTTCCCGGCGACGCGCTTCTGGCGGCCGACGTACACCGTCAGTTTCGCGGCGTCGCCGTTGTGCGTGTCGAGGGCGCCCAGCGCGTCGGTACCCCGTTGCCGGGTCACCAGCTGCGCCCGCTCCAGCGTCAGCAGCCCACGGCCGGTCAGCGCGGATACCTCGTCGACCAGGGAGCGAATCTTGGGCTCCGTGTCGACCGCGGCGATCGCGATCGCGGGATCCTCGGACAGGCTCAACGACACGTCGGTGCGCAGCTCATGGCTCGCCCCGAAACTGGCGATACCGCGCAGCATCACGCTGGTTGCAACGTCGTTGGCGCCGAACAGATCGAACATCGCGTCGGCCAGAAAGCGGCTGTCGTCGCCGACGACGCGTTGGCGCTCGCCGAAGTACGCGGTCAATTTCAGGCAGGGCTGGTTCATAGCTGCTCCGCCAACCATTGTCCGAGTAGAGCCGCGGCGATGCCCAGCACGACGCTGACCACGATATTGGCGACCGCCGCCCACATCCGGCGTTCCTCGCCGAGTCGCTGGGTCTCCAGCATCCAGGTGGAAAAGGTGGTGTACGCGCCGACAAAGGCGGTGCCGGTCAGCAATGCCGCGTCCTTGCTCAACGCCAGGCCGCCGAGGAATCCGAGCAGCGCGGCGCCGCTGATGTTCACCGCCAGCGTGCCGACCGGAAACGGCCGTGCCACCCGGCGGGTGACCGTGCGATCCACGAGAAAACGTGACACCGAGCCGATGCCGCCGATCAGCGCGACACCTGCCCAGACCAAGATCGTCGCCGTCATGAGCGCACCCGGACCCGGCGTACCAAAGCGGTGGCCAGATGCACGGCCAGCAACCCGAGCCCGATGCTGGTGACGGTGTAGGCCACCGCCAGCATCCAATGACCATGTTCGAGCATCTTCAGCGTCTCGACTTGCATCGTCGAAAAAGTCGTCAAGCCACCGCACAATCCGGTGCCCAGCAGCGGGCGCCGGTAGCTCGACAGCGGCAGTCGTTCCAGCAGGCGGGTGGTGAAGAAACCCACCAGGAAAGCACCCACGATGTTGACCGCGAACGTCGGCCAGGGCCACGTCGCCGGGTCTGGCTGGGCAAGAGTGTTCACCGCCGCGCGGGCCATCGAGCCCACTGCTCCGCCGGCGAAAACCGCACCCAACTCGCGATAGTCAGGTCGTGCCACTCGTTGGTTCCCTTTCGTTTGCCAATGCGCTACGCAGCGTAGAGCGACGGGCGCGTCCGACACGGGCACAATCTGTAGACATGGCCAACCCACGAGCCGGTCAGCCGGCCGAGCCCGAAGACCTCGTCGACCTACCCCATTTAGTCACGGCGTACTACTCCATCCAACCCGACCCCGACGACGTCGCCCAGCAGGTTGCCTTTGGCACCTCGGGCCACCGCGGTTCGGCCCTGAATGGCGCGTTCAACGAAGCCCACATATTGGCGATCACTCAGGCGATCGTCGAGTACCGTGCCGCGCACCGCACCACCGGGCCGTTGTTCATCGGACGCGATACGCATGGCCTCTCGGAGCCGGCGTGGGTGTCAGCGCTCGAGGTGCTGGCCGCCAACGACGTGGTCGTGATGATCGACTCGGCCGACCGCTACACGCCGACTCCGGCGGTCAGCCACGCCATCCTCAGCTACAACCGCGGCCGGACCGAAGCGCTGGCCGACGGGATCGTCGTGACGCCTTCGCACAACCCCCCCTACGACGGTGGGTTCAAGTACAACCCGCCCAACGGCGGCCCGGCCGACACCGACGCGACCAACGCAATCGCCAAGCGCGCCAACGAGATTCTGCGTGCTGGGGGCTCAGGGGTAAAGCGGGTTCCGTTGGCCCGCGCGCTGCAGAGTACTCAGCGCCACGACTATATGGACGCCTATGTCGCCGACCTGCCGAACGTGGTCGACCTCGACGTGATCCGCAAGGCCGCAGTTCGGATCGGCGCCGACCCGCTGGGCGGGGCCAGCGTGGATTACTGGGGCGCAATCGCCGAACGGCACAACCTCGACCTCACCGTCGTCAATCCGCTGGTCGACGCGACGTGGCGGTTCATGACGCTCGACCACGACGGCAAGATCCGGATGGACTGCAGCTCCCCGAATGCGATGGCCTCGCTGATCGCCAACCGGGACCGCTACCAGATCGCCACCGGCAACGATGCCGACTCGGACCGCCACGGCATCGTCACTCCGGACGCCGGGCTGATGAACCCCAACCACTATCTGGCCGCGGCCATCGACTACCTCTACACGCATCGGCCGTCCTGGCCGGCGGGCATCGCGGTCGGCAAGACCGCGGTCAGCTCGTCGATCATCGACCGGGTGGTCGCCGGCATCGAACGCAAACTCGTCGAGGTGCCGGTCGGATTCAAGTGGTTCGTCGACGGCCTGATCGGCGGGACCATCGGTTTCGGCGGCGAGGAGTCGGCGGGGGCGTCGTTCCTGCGGCGCGACGGATCGGTGTGGACTACCGACAAGGACGGCATCACCCTGGCGCTGTTGGCTTCCGAGATCCTGGCCGTCACCGGATCCACACCGTCGCAGCGGTATCAAGAGCTGGCCGACAAGTACGGCACGCCGTACTACGCGCGGGTCGACGCGCCCGCTGACCGCGAGCAAAAAGCGCGGCTCTCCAAGCTGTCGCCCGAAGAGGTGACCGCGACGGAGTTGGCCGGAGAGCCGATCACCGCCAAGCTGACCGCCGCGCCCGGCAATGGTGCCGCGCTGGGCGGACTGAAAGTGACGACGGCCAATGCGTGGTTTGCTGCGCGGCCTTCGGGCACCGAGGACGTCTACAAGATCTACGCGGAATCCTTCAACGGGCCCGAGCATTTGGCCGAGGTGCAAGAAAGTGCGCGCGAGGTAGTTAATAAAGTCATTGGGTGACCTTTACCCTCTGTCGTGCCCGCGCAGGGGGGCGCGGATCACGTTCTGTTCAGCTGCCGCGGGAAGTCTGGATACTCAGCTGGGCGAATATCATGATCGCGCTGGGCTATGGCGTCGTATCGCCGGCGCTGCCGACCTTCGCGCGAACCTTCGGGGTCAGCATTAAGGCGGTGACTTTCTTGGTCACCGTCTTTTCGTTGAGTCGGCTGTGTTTCGCACCGGTAAGCGGGTTACTGGCACAGCGGTTGGGTGAGCGGCGCATCTATATCGGTGGTTTGCTGATCGTGGCATTTTCCACCGCGGCGTGTGCGTTTTCCCAGACGTATTGGCAACTACTGCTCTTCCGTGTTCTCAGCGGCATCGGGTCGACAATGTTTTATGTCTCGGCGTTGGGACTGATGATCCACATCAGCCCGGCCGACGCGCGCGGGCGGATCGCGGGCCTGTTCACCACCTCATTCATGATTGGCGCGGTCGGCGGGCCGGCGGTCGGCGGCCTGGCCGCGGGCTGGGGGCTGACTGCGCCGTTCGTCGTGTACGGCGTCGCGCTGCTGGGTGTGGCGGTGGTGCTGTTTTACAGCCTGCGGAATTCGGCGCTGGCCGCGCCGCCGCCCCCGACCCGGTCGACCGTGACGATGCGACAGGCGCTGCGGGTTCGCGCGTATCGGTCGGCGCTGCTGTCCAATTTCGCGACGGGGTGGTCGGCATTCGGGCTGCGCATCGCGCTGGTTCCGCTGTTCCTCTCCGACGTGATGCACTGCAACGTCGGCGTAATCGGCTGGACGCTCGCGGCGTTCGCGGGCGGCAATGCGCTGGCCGTCGTCCCCAGCGGCTACCTGTCGGACCGGATGGGCCGGCGCACGCTGTTGATCATCGGCCTGACGACGTCCGGGGTGGCGACCGTTTGGCTGGGCCTCGTGTCGTCGTTGCCGGCGTTTATGGTCGCGGCGTTTGTCAGCGGTGCGACGACGGGCATCTTCATGTCGCCGCTGCAGGCCGCGGTCGCCGACATTCTGGGCAGTGAGGCGCGCGCGGGCCTTCCCGTGTCGGCGGTGCAGATGGTGACGGATCTGGGCGCGATCGTCGGGTCGATGGCGGTCGGTTGGGTCGCCGAGCAGCTGGACTACAGCTGGGGCTTCACGATCAGCGGAATTGTGCTGGTGATTGCGGCCTTCGGTTGGGTGGTGTCGCCGGAAACGCGGCCGGTGCTGGAGTTCTTACCGCCCGAGGCCGAGCTCGATGCGGCCTGAGCAGCAACTTTGATGGACAGTGGCCAGTGGTGTAGCTTCGATTGGCACAACTTCTCGGGGCTATGGCGCAGTTGGTAGCGCACCACACTGGCAGTGTGGGGGTCAGGGGTTCGAATCCCCTTAGCTCCACCAAAACGGTTTCTTTCAAACCCGTGCCCAAAAAATAACCAGTTGGCCCTGCCTCCGAGAAACCCACGCCCACGTGCGCGGGTTTCTCGGTCTCTTGGTCAAGGATGGTGGCGGTCAGATCAGATCGGCGTCTTGGCTGAGTCAGCGGAGGGGTGTTTTGTGGCGCAGCGTGGTGTTGCGCGGCTGCGGCCATTTCTCCACTGAGCAGCGTCTTGAACGGCTCAGCAAGGTCAAATTTAATGTCGTCCTCGGACACCTCGATTCGCGTAAAGAATGCTTGATTCAGCAGTCTTCGTTCTTGTGGTCCGGCCTGCATGTAGGCGTTATGGGCATTGGATGCGTAGTCCAGGGCCTTCTGGAGGTGCTTTTCAAGCTCGTCGAACTGAATCGCTGCGGCGTCCAAGCGCGAATCGATGTCGGCTAGTTGGCGTGCGATCCGGTCTTGCTCCGTCTTGAGCAGATCGAGCGGCACGGCGTTGGCATAGTGCGCCTGCAGAAGCCGGGCTTGTTCGTTGGTCAGCCGCTCCTTCTGTGTTGTCAGACGGTGGTTTTCGGACCGCAGCTTCATGCGCTGGGACCAGAATTCATCGACGAGGGTCTTCTCGATCGGGTCGCGAAGTTTTGGATCAAGTTGGAACTGCTCGTAGTGCTCTTCGATGCGCTCTTCGACCAGCGAGATCAGCAGGGCGCGCTGAGTGCAGTCGGTTCGCTTCTGGTGTCGTCCTATGCAAATGAAGTAGGGGTATACCTCACCGTGCCGGTTCTTGGCGTTAGTGATGGTTAGGCGGCTCCCGCACTTGCCGCAGAAGATGCTGGACTTCAGGTAGTGCGGGTGCTCGCGTTGCTTCTCGCCGGTCGCGTGCGACGAGAGGACGTCTTGCACACGCTCCCAAGTGATTTCGTCGATCAGCGGTTGGTGGCGGCCCGGATAGCGGATGCCGCGGTACGTGACTTCCCCCTTGTAATACGGGGTGGTGAGGATCTTGTGCAGCGAGTTGAACCTGATGGGCCGTGCCGGTGACCGGGGCGTCGGGCGGGTCGTCAGCCCGCGGCGTTCGAGTTCCTCGGTCATTTGCTTGAGCGTCCAGTCGCCGCTGGCGTAGGCCGTGAAGGCCCACGTGATCAACTCCGCGCGTTCGGGGTCCACCTCGACGGTGCGGACTTCGCCGCCCTCATCGGTGATCCTGCGGACGTTGCGGTAGCCGAGCGGCACTCTGCCGGGGGTGCCGCCCGTCTTGGCCTTCTGCTCCATACCTTTGACGACTTCGTTTGCGAGGTTGCGACTATAAAATTCGGCGATCGAACTCATGATCCCGTGAAGCAGCATCCCCGACGGCGTCTCGTCAATGCTCTCCGTCGCCGAGACAAGGACCGCCCCGGCGTTCTGGATGAGAACGTGGATCTGTGCGTCGTCAAGACGGTTGCGAGCCAAGCGATCTACCTTGTGGACAATCACATAATCGACCGGGTGCTCCTTGATGTACGCGAGCATGCGTTGCAGCTCGGCCCGAGTATCCGCCGATTTTGCCGACTCTCCCCGCTCGACGAATTCCTCGATTACCGAAGCGCCGAGCGAGTCGGCTTTGCGCCGGTTGGCCTGAAGTTGCGCTGGCAAGGAGTAGCCCTCGGGATCGCCATCGCGCTGCGCCTGATCCTTCGTCGAAACACGGGCGTAGGAGACGGCGACTTTGGTATTCCCGGCGTAAGGGAGTGCCTCGCCAGAAGCAACGTCGTTCACGGTCAGCCTTCCTCTCGGCGTCCTTGATTGCCATCGCGTGTCCCGCCCTCGGGTGCATCGACGTTGACCCCATAGTCCTTGGCGACCGCCACCGCATGGCTATCAATGGCATGGATGGCTTCGTCGGGCAAAGCCGGGTACTTGGCGTGAAAGTACACCGCGACGCCCGGCAGATCCTCGGCCCGTATCCACCCGACGATCGTGAACAGGTCGATGGACGGAATGCCCAGCACGGATCCGATCGCCTTGAGGCTCTCGGCTTTCGGCGTTGCGATCATGCCCTGCTCGATACGCCACACGGCACCCACATCGAGGTGGGCACGGCGGGCCACTTCAGCAACGCTTAAGCCACATTCTGTACGCTTCTTGGAGATTAGGTTAATCAACTGAACCGTCTGAGCGGGATTCATTTCGCTTGTCTCCCTTTGTATTATCCATTGTATAATGAACAACTTATCAAATTCAATTGCGAAATACGTTGTGAGACTAGCGTAATGGATGGCAAGGACAGGCTGTCCTCGGTCACGGCCGATATCCGCCGCAGCGATTTTCGCCTGGTATGCGTTGTAGATTGCGCAACGAGGTCGCGGCGCGACCGACCGTATCCTCGGCGATCCGACGAGTCGGAGATCAGTGTCCCCGATCGGCGTGACGGGGATCGCGTACGGATGGTGATGCTGATGGCGAGCGGATGCAGGTGTCAGCGCTGGTCTCGGATTATGTTGTGGACAAATATGTTTCATACATGGTCAACTCCCTTCTTGGCGGTTCGTTTTCTTGCGTGATTGGTGTAAGAGGGCCGGACGGGAAGCAGAGAGCCTGATAGCTCGATCTGCTTCCCGCCGGCCCCATGGTGCGCCGGAAGCGACGCGGTGTCCTACGAGGGCACGGTCATGCTGCCGGTGAATTACCTCCCTTCACTGCGCGGCCCTGGCGGGTCGTGCCGGGTTCGCCGCCGTCGGCGAACAAGGTGGCGATGGCCTGTTGGCGGGCTGCGGCTTCGCGCTCGATTTCGGCGCGTGCCTCAGCTGCCTTGCTGGCCAGTTCCGGATCCTCTTTGGCGCGAACGATGTGCTCGGCAATGGCGATCTGGATTTCATCGGTGATGGTGCCGTCGCGTAGCTGGGCAATGAAGCTCAGCTGCGCGTGGACGTCCGACTTGAGTTTGATGCCAAGGGTTTTGACGCCTTTGGTGGACTCGTCGGGTGTGGACATAGCGACCTCCTCGGTGCTGTGCGGCCGGTAAACGCTTAGTGCGCTTACTCGTACGGCCGCATGACACCGACGAGGCAGCCGCCGGCTCATGCGGCTGCCCTCTCGGGTGGTGGGATCTGGGAGTGCTGACGGGTGGCAGCAATCCGTTCCCGAGCAACGTCCGCGAACACGGGATTGAGTTCGACGCCGAGCCAGTCGCGGCCGAGGTTTTCGGCGGCGACGGCGGTAGTGCCGCTGCCCATGAACGGGTCGAGCACCAGTCCCGGTTCGCTCCGGTCGCCGCACTGGCAGGTCGGAACGAGCGCGCTGCGGCTGGCGCTGCCGCCAACTGATCGGATAACGCGGCGCTTCCATGGCTGGCGGCAGCGGACACAGCGGGCTTCGGGGCAGCCTGCCGCGATCATGCGTTCGGCGAGTTCCTGCGGAAAGACGGCGTGGTGGGCGCTGCGGTAGCGGCCGGGCGCGATCGTCCAGACGTCGCCGGGATTCTTGCCGAGCGGATGCCCTACCCGTCCTTGGCTTTTCAGCGTATGGAGGCCCGAAGCGGCCATGGCGTTCGGTCCGAGCCACGCGTCAGGTGATGGCCTGCCCGGCTTCGCCGCTCGGCTCCGGTTGACTGCTGACAGGTGCGGCTGCCGGATGGCCTCGAGGTCGAAGAAGTACGTCGGCTGCTTGGCGAGGACGTAGATGACTTCGTAGGTGCAGTTGAGGCGGTCTGGCACGCTGCTGGGCACGGGATTCGGCTTGGCCCAGACGATTTTGTTGCGGATGATCCAGCCGGCCTCCTGCAGCCGCATCGCGACGCGTTCGGGTGCCATCAGCAGACTTTTGCGATCGGCGCCTTGGGACGGGTGGCTCGAATAGGCATCGCCGAGGTTGAGCCAGTAGGTGCCGGTCGGGACCAGGACGCGGTGGATTTCAGCGCTGAGCGTCAGCAGATGATTGACCCACAGGTCGACATCGGACTCGAGACCGAGCTGGCCCTTAACGGCGTAGTCGCGCAGGCGAAAGTACGGCGGGCTGGTGACGACACTGTCGACAGAGCTACCCGGCAGACGGCGCAACCGGTCGATCGCGTCGCCGACGATGATCCGGTTTCGGGCCAGTTGGTTGGACGCGCTCACAGGGCACCTCCGTTGCGGATGAGCGAAATGACGTGTTCGGGGGCGACGATGCGGAACAATGCGCTCGGCAAGTTGCCGTCGGCGGCAATGGCATCGGCCAGCGCCTGGCGGCGGCGTTCGGCCTTTGCTGGTTCGGGATGGCTGATTGACCAGACGACGAGCGGAAAGGCCCCGTGGCGGTCTTGCTCGATCCCGGTCTGCCGATATGTCTCGTACTCCCGGCATTTCGCGAGCAGCGTCGGGATGTGCTCGGTGCCAAGGTCGACCTCGATGAACCAGGCGTGGACAAGATCCCCCTCGGTGGCGGTTTCGGCATAGAGGTCGGGTTTGAGGGTGCGGCGGGCGGCGCCCACGCCGACGAACGTGCGCCAGGTGGCGGGCTCGACGGCACCATCGGTCAGTTTCAGCTCGCCGCAACGGTCGGCGGCAATCAGCGCGACGTGGAGTTCGGCGATGGCCAGCCGGTGGTTGACGAAGCGGGCGCTGGGCTCGTAGGTCCGGCGGGCGTCACGTCCGGAGCGGCCTCGCAGGATGCGGTCGCCGATGCCATCGACATAGTGGACGAGTCCCTGCGAGCCACCGTGGACGCCGCCGACGCGTTGCATCAGGGCTCCCAAGACGCGCAGATCGCGCAGGCGGGCAAGGACACGTTTGACGGTGCGGCGGCCTGACGTTGGGGCGAGATCGGCAAAATGCAGGGATTGGATCTGCCGGACGGTCAGGAACCGATGTTGCTGGACCGAACGCAGGATGGCGCGGTCACGGTCGGTGAGGTGGCTGGCGATGGCATCGATGCCGGTGGCAGAGATGCGTCGCGCTGGGGACCGTCTGGCGGGCGTTGTGGTGCCCCGTGGGGCACCACTATTCCCCGACCCTGTCGGACGGTTTTGCGCGTCTGCCAGGTGTGATCGGCCGCGCGGTTTTGGCGCGAGGGGGTAAGCGAGGGGGTAGCTGTTCATGCTTGCCTCCGGCTGCGTCGCGGCGCGCCAATGTCGTTGGTGCTGTCCGTTTCTGCGGCGGTGTCGACGAGTGCGGTGAAACTGGCTTCGATGTCAGCAACCGGTTGGCCGTAACGCTCGCGGCTGCGGCGGCGGATGTCGGCCGGGTCGCAGCTCGGCACCGGTGCGGGTTTGGTGACGCCGGACGCCCAGGGCTGCACAGCGTTGTCGCGGACCAGGCTGGCGTAGACGTGGTGGGCCGGCAGCCGGGTGAAGTCCTCGACGGTGAGCACCGATTGGCCGGCGGTCATTTCCTTGGCATCACCGGCCTGCAGCTGGAAGCAGATGCGGGAACGGGCGTTGTTGCGAAAGGCGTCGAGCATGGCTCCGGGCAGCTGCTTTTCGTATTGGTGCGCCAGGTGGAAGCCGGCACCCAGGCTGCGGGCGGTGGCCAGTGCGTCGCCGAGATCCGTTGGCAGCCGCAGGTAGTCCTGGACCTCGTCGATATAGACCATCACCGGGTCGCGGCTGGCTTCAGGGCTGCCGGCGCGTTCGCGGATGGCTTGCCAGAGCTCCGCCACCACGAGGGCGCCGAGCAGCTGGGCATTCTCCGGCCCGATGACACCCTTCTGGAGCGGAACTAACAGCACTTTCTTCTCGCGCAGGACTTGGCGGACGTTAAACTTGGGATGTTGCTGAGCCAGTATGTCTCTGAGGGGTTTGCTCAGTAGCGGACGCAGCTTGTTGCTCAGCGGGGCGATGGTGGTGGCGGTGGCCTCGGGGGAGAGGCTGTCGAACCATTGCCAGAACGGTCCGGCGGCAAACGGGTCCTGCTGCATGACGTTCCGGGTCAGGCGGCGGCGGAAGCCGGGGTTGCTGAGGAGCAGCGGCAGCATCACCAGCGAGGCGTCGTCACGGCTCGCCAGCAGCGTGAGGCAGTTGCGCAGGATGTCGGCGCTGCGCGGGCCCAGGCTGTCGCCCCAGATAGCTTTGAAGGTGCCGAAGAGGCTGTCGGCGACGACCTCGGGGGAGCGGCCGTGGCGGTGGGCCGCGTCGAGGGGGTTGATCCCCACCGGTGCCTCATCGAAGGGGTCGAGCAAGACAATGTCGCCCTTGCGCTTCTCCGGGATGCGCGCCAGCAGATCGGCAATCAGGTCCTTGGGTTCGATGACGACCACGGGCCGGTCGGCCTCGAGATCCTGCAGAATCAGATTGAGCAGGAGCGTCGACTTGCCCACCCCGTTGGGTCCGATGACCCAGGTGTGGCGCAACGCGTCGGCGGCGTCGTAGCCGATCGGGCTGCCGGCGCCGGGTGCCGAGGCTTCGGCCACGACCCGCTGCCCGGATTGGACTGTGGCGCTTGGCCGGACGGGACGCGGATGCAGCGGCGGCTGGCCCGGGAAGTGCTCGTCGTGGTCAGCGATAGGCCACCCGGTCAGGCGCGCGACTTCAGTCACGGTCAGGCGCTGCGACGGGGTGAACATTGACCACGAGGCTCGTGGTGTATTCATCCGATCGGCTTTCTCCTGGCGGAGGGTGACGCGGACGTCGGGAGCCTCGGTGGTGCCGATGGCGGCGGCGAGGCCCAGCAGCAGTGACTTGCGGCGCTCGGCGGTTGGGGCCTGGACGCCGAGCCGGACGGCGGCGGTGAAGGCATGTTGACCGAGCTTGTGCGCCAAGGCTTGTCGGGCGCCGGGGCGCGTGTCGGTCAGGACGCCGTGCAGCAGTTTGGACACCACCGGCTGGTTGTCGCGCGTCGGTGCGGCCGGTGCGTCCTTGGGATGGCGGCGCGGTCCGAGCACGATTTGGATGGTCAGGCGCTCACCCTTCCCTACTGCGGTCAGGGCGTGCAGGATGGAGCGCTGTGATGCCACCGCGTCGGCGGGCTCGAGCTGGCGGGCGTTGGTACTCAACTGGATACGGCGCACGGTGGCGACGTCGTGGCGATCGTCGGCCTCGAACGAGGTGACGATGGCGCCATCGGCCAGCTGCTCGACAGCACGGCGGACGGCCGCTGCATGCCGGAGCTGACTGCCGATCAGGTACTCCACGCCGGTGATGTCGGCGCGCGCTTCCAAGATGAGTTGCGGGGCGTGGATTTGCGCCGCCCAGTGGCGTAGCAGTCCGAACGCAATCGCTTCGGAAAGCGGCTGCGGCCAGAACAATTGCTGCCAGACCAGCGAACCGGCCGACGCCGTGGCGTCGCGCGGCTCAGGCATTCGGATGCTCCGTGTTATCAGATTTGTCTGTCGCCGAAGGGGTTTCGATGGCGGAGTCGACGCTGCCCTTCAAAGCGGCGAGAGCCGCGGCTTGGGCTTCGGCGTCACGCAGGGCGATGGCGATGACCGCGCGGCTCAGCTTGCGCAGATCCGGCGGGTCCCGGTCGATGCTGCGAACGGTGATGTGCCGCTCGAAGTTTCGTTCGCCGCGACGGTAATTGATTTCTCCTGTTTTAGACATAGGTGTCCTCCTTTCGGAATTGGGGTTTCGTTAATTGCTGCCTTTGTTTTAAATCAAAGGTATGTTTGGATTATGCAACAAAGTGGATAATTATGCAATAGTATTGATTGGCCGCTTAACCTGTTGAGCTGCACCTTTACTGAGGTAGGCGTGAGCATCTTCGTCAATATTTCTGCGATGTGTAATAAACAACAATGCGAATAATGACGACGAAAATCGTCGCGATTCCGACAATTGTGGCCAATGTCGGCCACATGGCAGTGATGAGCTTAACCGCACACCAGAGTGCGATCGCAGCGGCAAGGATGTTGAAGCACCAGCCGGTCAGGCGGCCCACCCAATGACTCGGATCGGGGTTCACGTCGGCGCCGCCTCTCGCAGCTCGGCGAGCAGGCCGTGATCGAAACCTGCGGTGACGCAACCGGTCACGAAGCGGCGCTGACCCAAGGGGAATCGCCGGGCGAACGCCTGCACATATGCCTGTCCGGTGAGATCGGCATGGAGCAGCCGCCATACTAAGCAGCCTCGGGAATAGCCGGCCGTCTCCAGTTCGCCGAGGTGCCAGAGAGATAGTTCGAGCTCGTCGACGAGACCGAAGTTGAGCCGACGTCGGACGTGGTTGACGTCATGCCAGAAACGCAGCGCCCCATTGATATCCGGTGACCGGTAGATGAGGTCCGTGCTGTGGTCGGAGGAGACCGGCAGCGGGGCTCCGGTAGTGGCGCTTCGCTCATACGCTGCAGCCAGCGCGGAATAGTTGTCCGGTGCGTCTGAGGTTAAGACGTAACCGAAGCCAACCTCCTCGGCCGTGCGTTCGGCGGCCTGGACGATGAAATCGCCCAGAACTTGGCTGGCGTCGGTGATCTCGTCGGCAGCGGCGAGGCGATTACCATGATCAAGGGTGATCATCGGTGACCTCCTCGGCTCTCGGTGGCATCGTCACCGATCAGTTGGCGCGCGACCAGGAACGCGGCGCCGATCCGCTGCACGGCCAGCGCTGCCTCGTTGTTGATCCGAATCAGCGCCGCTCGGTGACGGTGGTGGGCAACCCGCGCCTGCAGCAGCGCGTCCATTCCGAGGAGTGTGGCTGCGTATACGGCTGCTGCCACGGTCAAGTAAGCAACCCAGGTGAGCAGGAACTCCGCAGCGGTGCTCATGACGGCCACCGCCAAATCCAGTCGAGTATGTCCGTGGACAAGACCGCGAGGAGATCCTGAACGTAGTCGCTGCTGACTGGTGCGGAATCGCTGTGTCGGCAGACGATCGCCGCGAGTGCCTCGGTCAGCGCAGCGGTGGACTGCATGACCTGGTTGAAGACGGTCTTGGCTTCGTGGGGGTCGTCCCCCGGAGGGTTCGCTGGGCTTAACAGTGTGATAGTCATGGTGGCCGCCCTCACCGTCCGAACCGGGCGACTTCGTTGCCGACGTAATTGGCGAACTGGTCGACGATGAAGTTCAGACGATTCGCGGTCGCAGGGTCGCCGTCAGCCTGGAATATGGCCTCCCGCGACAACATCCCGGCGGCTTGCAAGCCGATGCCGGCGACGGTGGCAGCGGCCTGGACGCGGGTGGCCGTCACCAGGCCATGAGCCAGCTCAGCGTTCTGAAGCCGCGTCAGTTGTTTTCCCTCGGCGCGGGTGAAGCCTTCGGGAACTTGCGCGACGAGATTGGTCGAGGGACGGATTACAGGGACCGCCATGTCGAAGAGCTCCTTCACTTTTGTGACGTCTATCTGACGCCGTAAGGCGAAGCTAGAACCGGCCCTTGAGCTTTGGCGAACTCCAAACGATCCTTGGCGTATGCGATCAGACGGCGCCCAGCTCGCCCTTGGCCAGCAGCTGCGATATCTGCGCAAAGCAGGTGGCATGTCGCAGGCCGAAGCGGCACGGCGCATAGGTGTCAGCGCGACCCATCTGAACAACGTCGAAAAAGGCCGCGACCCTGCCAACGGCAAGATCGTGGCCTTCTATGAAGAACAATTCCGTGGTGATGGACAAGCCTGGGGCCTATACAACGCCATGCTGACAGAAAGTCGGCCGCCACAACGACTGCCGATGGACAAAAGGCCGAACTACCCGATCCCCGGCGACGCATCAACCTTCGTCGCCGACATCACTATCCCAGATGGCATGCTCATGCCTCCCTACCACGAATTTGAAAAGACTTGGCGGATCCGCAATAGCGGCACGGTCGCGTGGATTGGCCGGTGGCTAGCACGCCGTGGGTCACCGACAGGGCACGGCGTGCCGACTTCCCTCTCGCGCGTGAGGATTCCAGACACGCAACCGGGAGAGGAGGTCGACATCACGGTGCCCGTGCGCTCCCAGCCCCTGGCGGGCGCCTCGCAAGTGCATTGGAAGATGGTGGACGATCAAGGTTGGGAGTACTTCCCAGATCGCTACGCGCTCGGTTTGGTGCTGTCAATCGTCGTGAGCGGCGGACACTCTGAGGAGTGACTTCCTTGCCCACCGTCATTGGTCCTCCGGGGTACTGCTATCTCGTGCGTGACCTGCCGAATAACAGTCGCGACGGCTTGGGTTCCGAGCGCCCAGCACTGGCCGTCCTCGGTAATCCCTCGACAGTGCATGACGCGCTCACACAGCAGCTTGCCGACTCGCCTCGTGTTGGCGTTGCCCTCCTCCTTCGGGTCGAGCCTCCGCGCCATTTCGGCAAGATCGGAGTCCGCTGGCACTGACAATATTGCGGTCCCCGTACTGCGGATGTCCCAGTATTCTTTGCTGTACCACACCCCGAAAATATCGGTCGTCGCCGATTTGACCGGTTGGTAACTCAATTGAGTGTCGTCGACTTCTAGATGAAAGTTCTCGGGAGAAATCGGGCAACCACCAGCTTCTCTTGGCGAAGGGCAAATAAGTGGTATATATGGCGCACCGTCACGATACATTCAATTGTGATTTTGAATTCAAATCGAAGAATTGTCAATTAATATCGCGGATGCTATATGGTATTAGATGCGAAACTTTACCAGTGCTTCTATCGAGTGAGTGTGAAACTTCTTGTCGCGATAGCACTGGGCAGATGCTATACACGGTGGTGACCCCTGGCCTTGGTGCAGTGTCGAGTGCGACCAAGTGTTATGGTCATCCGCCGCACCCAATTGGTAGGTTAGAGACAAGGCCTTCCTCTCGCGTCGTCCTAAATGTCTTTCGGGTGTCTAGACTCCAACTGCGATTGACGTTCAAACCTCGAAGCCTTAAGCTAATGTTAGCTATGAATCAACCCGGTCTATCCAGCGACGAGTACACCGCATTACTGATGCCGTTATGGGAATTTCTTGCACCGCAGGACTCCATTCGCGGCAGACACGATTGCATCTTTGTTTTTGGCGGTAATGATTTGAAAGTCCCAGAACGTGCGGCAGCTTTATGGTGCGAGGGGGCCGCTAGTGATGTTCTTGTCACCGGAAAGCAAGGTGCCTACTCTGCGCATTTCGAGAAGTCCGAAGCACAGACATTCGCGGACAGGATGGTTGGCGGCGGTGTGACGCGCAATTCGATTGTCATCGAGGACGCGGCCTCGAACACTGGTGAGAATGTGGCGTACGGTATGGCGAAATTAGCGGAGATTGGTCTCGAACCAAAGCGAATTATCGCTGTATCGAAGCCTTTCTTGATGCGCAGATGTATCGCGACATTCTGTAAGCAGTTTCCCGCTGTCGACGTCACTGCATGTCCTCCTATTGGGCGCCCATTAGAGTTTATCGACCGTCCGCGGGACGAATATGTGCGACGTCTTGTCTCTGAGTTAGATCGATTATATAGCTACGCCGCCCAGGGATACATAGCGCCTGTTATAATTCCTGATCTAGTTCTGCGCACAGCGACGCGGCTACGCGAATACCTCGATCGCTAGTAAGAGGTCTCATGGCGCTAACTATGCTACGGCGGACAACGTTCTGGTTCGCAAATTGTGCGCTGATCACAACGTTAATACTCCTATTCACCGGAAACAGCATGGCGATGTCATCGACTGACCGATCGACATTGACCGCTGCTGCGACGGCGATGCTAGGAACGGTCGCGACACTCGGTGGTCTGTTCAGTGCGATCTTCTTCCTATCTCTTAACACGCGACCGACAGGGGGAACGAATAGCGCCCTGAGAAGCCTTTACCCGACCTACGATGCGATCGTTATGCTCACGTCTCTGGCTGCATCGGGCGTGATCGGTACTTTGAGCATTCTGTATCTCACCGTTGGTGAAAATCCCGATAAATTGATCAAAATCCAGATAGCGCTCACGATTTATGTCTCGTGTCTAGTCATTCCGGTCGGGCTTCGTCAAATTGAGAATCTTGACACTGTCGCCGTGGCGAGAGTAATTCTCAAGAAATCCTCAAGAAGGCAGTTTCTGAACTATCGTTTGGCCCGAGTGTGGCGGGAAGACGGCGAATATAGGTATGCACTTGCAAGTGACGGCCTCAACTATACCCGGACGGACCCTCTTCGTCCGTTTCACGACTTAGCTCAGTTAGCCTTCAGCAGTGGAGATCGTTTACTTCTTGGAAAACTAATCGGAGAGCTGGCGAGTCTAGTTCCAAAGTCGTATGGGCACCGATGGCCATCGGACCGTAAAGGCCCAGCTGAATGGCGTCGCAGGACGATACCGCTTCTTGGCTACTATGGCACCAACGCTCCGAGAGACCGTATCGCAATCTCGCTTCATATCGCGCATTACATTAGGAACACCGCAAAGAATAATCTGGTGCGTCAGCCCAAATTCGATGTCGGGCGTCACGCATGTCAATATCACTTAGCGCGCGTCATCTCATCGCTATCAACAAATGCCGCAGCTCGACACACCATACGCATAGCGCTATTTGCGATTCTTGATATCAGCCTACGATACAAGGATGTGGCACCATACGGGCGGGTGGAGCCCCTGAATGCCGTAATTGTAGCGACAGATCAGTTGTACGCCGAGGGCAGGATCGGTGAAGCAGAGCTCTCCGCCGCGATCCTCGGCACGATTAGGGCCCGCACAAAGCAGTTATCAGATCATCGAGCTGGCTCAACACTGGCGGAAGCAACGGAGCCGGTCCGAGCGTTGATAGCTGATGCATATAGTCGTGCTAAAGCGAGTCCGGCCTGGGTTCCAGGTTCGCCGACGGGGGACCCGTGGCGTAATCATTATTGACAGGATTTGTGACGACGCTCGTTGGATGGTTCGCCCGAATTTTCGTTGACATGCGTCACTAACCACGCGTCGCGTGCCGTGGCGTTCGGCGGTTTCCAGCATCGCGCCTGCGGCAGGTCTTATCCGGTCGCGTGGGTCGTGCCGAACTCAGCTGCCCAGCTCTTGACTGGCGCCTTACCGGGTTGAGCCGGTCGTCGTACCGAGTAATACCGTCCGCGCGCTAACCGCCAGCAAGCAAATATTCCAGGCGGCCTAACGACCCTCGGCCCCGCTGCCCGGTGACGCCGTTTTCATTCTCTCACCTTGATCGTGCCGCCGATGCAGGAGTCCCGCACGGCAGGCTGAAGCCGAAGGTGCTTCCCTGGCCCTCCTTTGAGCTGAAGATCAGCGTTCCATGATGCGCTGCAACAACTTTCTGCGCGAGAAACAGCCCGACACCCGTACCGTCCGGCCGCTGCGCGCGTGCGTTCTTGGCTCTGAAGAACTTCTTGAACAGCCGCGCCTGTTCGGCCTTGGGTACACCGATGCCGTTATCGACGACGGTGAGGTCTATCGCTTCTTTCGTCCTGACAAGGTTGATCTTGACGGTGGTGTCCGGATGTGAGTAATAGATCGCGTTGTCGATGAAGTTCATGATGACCTGCCGGAGTTTGGACTCGTCCGCAATGACGATGAAATCGTCTCCTTCCACGTTGAGTTGCAGCTTCATGTGATGGGTGGCGGCCATCTGGCGCAGGCGATCGACCTCCTGCTCGGCCACGGTTCGCAGATCGAATGAGGTCTTCTCGATCATGAACTTGCCTGTCTGGATCCGCGATACGTTCAGGAAGTCGGCAACCAGCCCCGCCATCCGGTCACTTGAGGTGAAGGCGTCTTGCAGGACCCGCTCTTGTTGTGGCAGAAGCGGCCCCATGTCACCTTCGAGCACCATGCTGAGGTTGCCTTTGACACCGGCCAGCGGTGTCCGAAGCTGGTGGCTTGCCATGCTCATGAATTCGTCCTTGACCTCGTCTAGGTGCTTCAGCTTGGCGTTCGATCGCCGCAATTCCTTTGTCGCGGCGTCGATTCGCTGCTCCAGCGTTTCGTTCAGGTCTGTCACCCGACGGAGCGAAAACGCATTCTGGATCGCGATGACCAGTTCGTTGCTGGTGCCGACCAGCGTGTCGAGATCGCGCTTCGTGTAGGTGCCGCTGAGACGGTCGCCGAGCGCGACGTAGCCGAAGACTGCCCCTTCGTGGCGGAGTGTCATTACCACGGCAAGGCGGTGGCGCCGGAGCATTCGCCGTAGGGCGCCATGATTGTCGGTGAGCAGCTCCCTCACGATCAGGGGTGACCGGCCGTCGTCCGCGGCGTAGTGATCGAGCAGTGCAACATTGTGGGCCGTCAGCGCGGTATGTCCGGAGGTGCCGGCCGACAAGTGCCGCGCGATCACCTCATCAGCGTGATAGAGCAGAAAAAATGCCTGCTCTGCCTTGAACGTTGCCGCCAGCTCCGCCGCGGCGCGTTCCAGCAGGGCGCGTAGATCGGCGGCGGACGCGAGCAGCTCGCCGAACCGGGCGAAGAAATCTTCGACCTGATAGCGATCGTGGTAAAAGATGTCGTCCGTTACCGTGTCGAAGAAGCGCTTGACCGGCCGGAACAGGAACGCCAGCACGAAGGCCAGCACGAGAATGACGGTGACCGGGTTGGTATCGACGACGCGGGCGAGATGGCCGCCGAGAACGGTCGCTGAGATCAGGTATGCGACAAAGTAGTACACGACTGACAGCGTCAGCAGGCTCGCCGCGTAGCTGACGGTCCTGACGGTGGCGAGGCGGATGTCGAACAGGCCACGCCGTGCGATCTGGTAGCTGATTGCACTGACCAGGATGATGGTCGCCAGCGGACCGAATCGCGTTGTGTGCCAAGTGGAAACCACGACAGGGAGAATGACGTTCAGGACGAGTCCCGTGAGTGCTGACGCGGCGAACGCGAACAACACGAAGCGGGCTTGGCGCTTCGTCCGCTTGCTGCGTGCTCCGGGAGCGACGAGCAAGTTACACGCCGCATAACCGACGGCGGCAAGAAAGACGACGATGTAGAGCCAGAGGCCGGACCCTATCGAGAAGGCCAGATTCCCGAACGCGTCGCGGCTGACGACCCCGCTGACGTAGGTGGTCAGCGACAGGCCGCACAGAAGGACGCCGCTGAGGGTAACGATGGCGGCCTCGGCCTTACGTGGCCGGCGGCGCGCCGGAAAGTAATACGTGAACAGCACGCCTGAGAAAACAAGCAGCCCGGCGAAGAGATACGCCAGCCGGTTGGAGATATCGGCGACTGCGACGCTGTTGCCGAACGGATTATTCGCTAAGTAGTTGGCAATGATCCAAAGGCAAATCGCTGCCGTCATCAGGCCAAACGAGCGCTGCATACCACCGCGACTATTTTGCAAGACGACAATAGATCCAAGCGTAAGATTGGTAATACAAGTCAGGCCGAGGATAAGCAAATCCATCAAAAACAATAGTACGATAGATTAACTAGTTTTTATAGTCATTGTCGAATAGCAGCAAGTGATCATCGGTGCCGTCACGAAGCCTGCGGAGTGCCCGCACGGCGTCTGGGTCGTCCTTGGCCCCGATCAAGCGCCGACTCACTGCCGGCTCGAAGCTCGGAATGTGGCCGTAAATTGCCCGGCTCTCTGCGGAGCCCAGATAGGAAAAGTAGTCCGTGCCGCACAGCGGCGCGATGGGGATGGCCAGGTACTCGGTGGCGGCGAGCAGCGGCAGTTTGTCGAAGATCGCAATCAGGTGGTCGATGCCTTCCTCGAGCGCCGTGGCGTACATGCCGCGGTAGAGTTGCAGGCTCACGCTGGCGCCGCTGCGCCGGTAATCGCTGAGGATCGCGAACGTGCCGATATCCCAGACACTTTCGAACGTGTCGATCTGGTGACCGCACTGGATTGCAGCGGCGGTGAGCTGCACGGGGGAGTCTGGCCGGGCGAGGTCGTTGAGGGTCTTGAGTCCCGCCGGGGAGTAGCGGATGATGCGCAGTGCGCCGACTGGCGTCTTCTTCTCCCTATCGACCGACAGGAAGAAAAAGCTGGCGCCCTCGTAGGGTCCGTACTCTCTCGTCATGAACGCCGCGTCGTTTCCGGGGAAGGCGTCACGGAACACCTGGCATTCAACAGCGCGGCCGATGTCGGAGTACGGGCTGCGGCCTGACACGCGGTAGCACACCACGCCGTCGTCCGTAGCCGAAAGCTTGGTCGCTATCAGCTTTTCGGTGAGTGCGGCGATGTCCTCACTGGGCAGGTCGTAGCGGAACGTCGCGCACGGCTCCTGGGCGGCCAGGCCTGACATTCAGAACTCCTTGGCCGTGACGTCGCGCGCTTCGAAAAAGCGCCGCGTGAATTGCACTGCCCTGTCCGGCTCGAAAGACTTGCAGGTATAGATGTCGACACTGAAGAAGAGCAGCGGCTGTTCCCACGCGTAAAAGTGGGCACCCGATGTTTCCCAGTGAATCCAGCCGGCCCAGCCGTACGTGTCGCTGCGGTGCGTCACCGGCTCGATGAGTTCCTTCATGTCCAGCTCATGCGACAGCCGGGAGAGGAACCGCTTTATATCCTCATCGGTGATGGGTGTCTTGGGATAGCCCTCTATGACGAGCCGCTGGCGGTGGATCGTCGGCGCCAAATCGCGAAATCGGTTCATGTGCATGCCGATACCGCTCGGTAGTCTGCGCTTGCCAATTCGGCTGTGGGCCCAAATCTGTCTTCGTGAGGATCGCCTTTGGCAAGGCGGCCCTGACGGAGATGATGCCGAATGACGATGGTGAACCCCCTCTGGTCTCGGCAATTGGGTAGCGGTGCGCACCGTGGGTCGGCAATGGCGGGGTGAATCCGTCTGTGCTGGTCCACGGCAGGAGAAATATACCAGGATTCAAAGTATTGGGATTCATAGTCTCTGGATAGATAGTCTTGCTACCTATGGGGTTGGGGAATGCCCGCCCCATCCGAATCGCCGATCTCGCCAGCGACCCGCGAATTTGGTCGTCGTGTAGTGGCGCGGCGGCACCAGCTTGGGTTGAGCCAGGAGAAGGCCGCCGAGGCGATCGGGCTCCACTGGTCTTATCTCGGCCAGGTCGAGCGCGGCCGGCGCAACTTAACTCTGCACAACATTCTGAAGATTGCCGAGGGCCTCGGGATCGATGCGGGCGAGCTTGTGCGTGGACTACCTGTGCCGAGCGACGGTTAGCGTCGGGCTGACGCGCCGCTATTTATCAAGCCGGCTGCCCCGGGTTATTGGACGCGCAAACTCATCGCCTGATTCTGGCGCGGAGCCCGAGAAGTGTCAGCGCAAGCAGTACCGGGCCGGCAAGGCGAAGGATGAAATCAACAATCGTGCCGAAGCCCTTCGGTGCGATGTCGGAGCTGCCGCGGCTTTGAAGCAGTGAAATGCTCTCCCTGGCCGCGAATTCGAGCGCGGTCGAAAACGGGAGCACCTTCGGAGGAGGCGGCGCCTTGTTCGTCACCGCTCCGGTTTTCAGGTCGACTTTGGCAATCTCTATTGGTTGTGGCGGCGCGCTTCTGAAGGTCGGTACGGTGAATACCAATGCTGCCGCAGTGAGAAGCACGACAAACGTCATGATGGAGCGGGAGGCGCGTAGCCCGTATCCGGAGGCTGCCCAGTACAAACTTAGGAGGATTCGCTCAGCCCACGACGGCGGATTGCGTCGGCGGGTCGTATCGCTGGCGGTGGGCTCGCGGCCGGCGAGTCGGCGCATCTCCATCTCGCCGTAGTAGAAATCGGCGGCACCCGGCTCGTTCTTGCTTTCCTCAAGCCCCTTTCGAAGATCGCGGTAGACCTCGGAGATATCAGGCGCTGGCGGAAAATCGATCTTCTCCTTCGGCGCCTTCAGGCTGCGGTCATGTGCCCGGCGCCATTTCAGCTCCTCGGCGAGGATGCGGCGTCGGTTCATCGGTCGCCCGTTCCATTTTTTCGGCGTCCACCGAAACGAGCAGCCGGGTCCGACGCGAAGCTTGTCCAAGCCGAGTGCTCCGGCGAACTCGCAGTCATCGAGGGCGACGTCCCACAGAACGAGTTCGCTGATATTCGCTCTTTTCAGTGAGATCACGCGACACTGCGGTCCGTTGCGGACTGCCTCGTGCGGAACGGTCACGGGTAGGGCATTCGGTTCGGCGGCAGTGGTCTGCGAGTCAGACAACTCCTTTTCGAGTTTCGCTCTGAGGTTCATCATCGCTGTCGCCGCTTCGGCCCGCGCTGCCTCCCGGGGGGAGTTATCCGCCGGTGGTTGGGGCAAACGGTCCGGAATCCCTTGTGCGACTGGCGGACTGGAAATTAGACTGCGGCGGATGAATTCGGAGTGGCCGAGATCGACTGTTGGGCAACGAAGAACAAGATCGGCACCCTCTCGGGCTTGCAGCCCGGAGGCGTCTAATGTCATCGTAGTTATCGGGATACGGCTGCGAACAGTTAGTACTGCCTGGTCGAGCAGAACCTTGGACGCGGTCCACGGCCCGGGTTCGGCGGTGGAAAAGACCGTTCTGGTGAAGCGCATTTCGTCCGCCAGCGCACCGGTGAAATCCACCAGGCCAAGGAAGGTCGCTGCGAGGAACCCGATGGCTTCGGTGAAGGTCGCCTCGCTGAATATGGCGTCGGTTGCGAATCTCGCATTCGTGAACCAGGTGTTGCCTGTGCAGATTGCGCCGTCGAACCAGGCGTTGCCCTCGAAGGTCGCCTCGCTGAACATGGCCGTGCGCCTGAAGACTGCATTTTGGAACGCGGCGTTGCCCTTGAACGTTGTCTTTGTCTCGCCGTTCGTCGTTGTACTGAAAAAGGCGTCATCGATGAAGGTCGCCTCGCCAAACATCGCGTGGCCCTCGAAGGTCGTGCCGTTGAAGCCGGCTTTCCCTGTGAACGTTGCTTTCCGGAAATCGGCGTCACGGCTGAAGATAGCTGCATCGAACCCCGTGCCGCCGCTGAAAGTCGCATCGCCGAAGTTCACGCCATCAGTGAACGTCGCTCCCCGGAAGCTGACGTCGCTGGTGAACGTCGTCTTGCTGAGGTCCACGATGTCATCGAATCTGCAGCAGTCAAAGCGGATTGGCGGCAGTTGACTTCCCTCGAACCCGCTGAGATCGCCCTTCACCACGGCCCCGCACAAGTCAACGGCCGAGCCAGCGCTGACACCCCACGCATTCGCTGCGTTCGACAGCAACGACTTCAGCACGGCTGCCCGGACGAGACGTTCGTCGCCCCAGCTCGCCTTGTCGACCTCAGTGTCACCGACGTCGCCGTCCCTCAGAAATGTGCACGGCTCACCCATTCGCAGCTTTTCCAGGAGCTGTTCCTCGGGGCCGGTCAGCGGCTCCAGATCGTCCACCCGAGGAGTATGCGCCGTGACCGCCCGGACGTCGACGCAACTCAACGCGAGATGCGGCTTACCGCTTCCGGTGGATTAACTCATGAGCCGGTTCGTCCTGGTGCGTGCACAGCCATAAGTAGGTAGCGGAATACTCTTGTGGGCGCCTTCGCCTGCGATGACGATGTAAGAGGTCGATCATCAGCCTGCCGGAGGATTGCGATGCTGGTCGTTGTCACTTACCCCTATGGCAGCAGGTTGATATCCACAAGGCGTTTACCGTCTGTATCCCATTCGGCCACCGCACATTTGAGGTTGTCCGTGGTCGCCGTTGCGCGCCAAGGACTGGGTAGAACAGTTAGTCCGCGGGTCGGAACGCCGCACCAGATCTTTCCAGCCCCAAGGTGTGTCGCTACGCCGACCGTGAGAGCCGGGACGTCCAGACCACATTCGAATTGGTGGCTCATCGGCAGCGGATAGGCCGCCCATCACCACACCATCGTTAAGAAAGGTAGCCATGAGTGACTTCTCGGCCTTCAATGAAGTTGGCGGATTTCGGGTCAAGCTATGGCGCGGGGAGTCGGCATGCCTGCTCGGGTTCGATGTCGACGAGCCTGAGGATGACTTCGTCGGCTTCGCCGTCGAGTTTCGCGATCCGGACAGCACCGACTTTCAGACTTTGCGCAACCGGTTGTCGTTCGACGCTCCTGATGCGGTCGACGGCTTCCGCAATTTCCCGACCTTGGAGGCCCCGCTGCAGACCTTTCGGTGGGTGCACTTTCCGTGGGAATCCAAGACCGGCATCTACACCTACCGGGTGACCAAGATGCACATGAACCCGGACAGCACCCTGAGGCAGGGGTTGTCGATCGAACTGCCGATCGAGCTTGGGCCGGTGACGCTTCCGGGATTCCTCGACGTGGGCTTCACCCGAAACTTCGCGTCCTCGCAGGCTTTTGAGGACAAGAAGGCCCGTTTTGGGTTCGGCAACGACATCATCCCGGCCAAGCCTGACCAAGGTTTGGAGTTCACCGCCAAGAAGGCGGAAGTCACCGCGAAATTTGATATCTACGCATGGTTGGGATTCGAGGCCTATCGGCTGCTGTTCGACTACTTGGACTGGGCAGTCAACGACCAGACGGTGCGCATCGACGCGATGGCTTACGACTTCAACGAACCCGATATTCTCGCGCGTCTCGAGGCGCTCGGTAACCGGTTGCGGATCATCATCGACGACTCCAAGGGCCACGGTGGCGCTGGCACGGCAGAGACCGAAGCGGCGACCCGGCTGATTGCCAGCGCCGGGCAAGACAACGTGCACCGCGGCCATTTCCAGAACCTGCAGCACAACAAGGTGCTCATCGCCCGCCGCCTCAGCGACGGCGCGCCGCTGCGGGTGCTCGGCGGATCGACGAACTTCTCCTTCCGCGGCCTCTACATCCAGGCCAACAACATGTACGTCTTCACCGACCCCGATGTGGCAGCACTGTTCGCCGACATGTTCGACGAAGCCTTCGGCGACATGGCCGGATTCTCTAACGTCGACCTGGCCGCCAAGTGGCAGGCTGTCAAGAAGTCGGGGCAGCCGACCATCAAGGTGTGCTTCTCCCCGCACAAGTCCTCAAATCTGTCATTGGCACCGGTCGGTGGAGCGATCCAGCAGGCAACGTCGAGCGTGTTCTACTCGTTCGCCTTCATGAACCAGACCAAATCGGGGCCCGTGCGAGAAGCGTTGGATAACTTGATGGGTCGGCCCGTGTTCAGCTACGGCATTGTCAACGAAGCCACAGGTATGGAAATACACAAACCCGACGGCGAGATCGGCCTGGTCGACTTCGCTTACCTGTCCAAGCACGCTCCCGAGCCGTTCAAGTCCGAGTGGTCCGGCGGCGCGGGCATCAACATTCACAACAAGTTTGTTGTCGTCGACTTCGATCAGCCGGGCGCCAAGGTCTACACGGGATCCAGCAATTTCGCGCCCTCGGGTGAAGAAGCAAACGGCGATCATCTGCTGTCCATTGAGAATCAGCGGGTGGCCACCGCGTACGCGATTGATGCGCTCACCCTGTTCGATCACCTCAACTTCCGGGACCGAATGAAGCAATCCGGTCAGCCGAAAACTCAGGTGGCAGCGACGAAGAAGGAAACGCTGCAACTACAAAAGCCGATAGCGATCTCCGGTGCCGCACAGCCGTGGTTCGCCAAGTTCTACGAGCAGGGCAGCCAGCGCGAACTAGACCGCATTACGTTCTCGCGGCGGTGAGTTGACCCGATCCCCGATAGAACGACAGCTCGGTTCGCGCGTAATGCTGTTGCCGATTCCCGAAGGGCTGCCGCAGCAACAGAAAGGTCCTGGAGCGCCTTTCTGGTGTTGCGGAGAGGCCCGGCTATTGCTCGTCCCCGAACCCCGGGCCATCACTAGGACGAATGCCGCCACGATTGCTTGGTCGTCGGTGATCGCCCATTGCATTGGTGGCGTTGCTAACCGCATCACGGGGGAGACAGCGACAAGGAAGGTCAAGTGCCGGGTCGCGACGCCATCGTCGATGAGCTACGTGAGAATGCCGAGATGCCGGACTTCAGGTCGCCGGTCACCACCAGCGCGAAGTCCTGCCCCTTCGTGCTGAGTAGATTGGTCGCCGCGATTTGAATCAGGTACCCGCCCGGCGGCGGCTCATCGATGCGCACGATCTCGACATTGTTTTCGGCATCGACCGGTGACAGCCGCATCGGCAGATCTTGGTTGCCGACCCACTTCTGGCCGGTGGCCAGTGACTGCACGAAGAGATTAAGGTCGTTTTGCAACGCGCGCCCAGGAATGTCGGTGTAAGCGAGGCAGAGCCGCAGTGGACGAGCGTCCCCAGCGGTAATCACGTACCGCAACGACTGCCCCGTGGAAGTGAACTGCTGGGTGGGGTCCTTCCATGTGTCGCGGAATTCCAGCCGTAGATCAGGCGCGCCAGGATTGGGTAGTGCCCAACGCATGTCGACGCAGCCGAAGCCCTGGTGAAAGTTTGGCAGTGCCGCAAAGTCGGCGACGGCGGTCGATCCTGTAAGTCGTCGGGTGCTATTGATGAGCGTTGCTTTAAGCAGCGCCGCCGAAGGGTCGCTGTCGCGTTCGTCGACATAATACTGGCGAATCAGGGCCAGGCAGCCCGAGACGATCGGGGTTGCCATGCTGGTTCCGCCCATATAAGCGTACCGGCCGTTATAGCCGGGGACGCTTCCCCAGAACTCTGCCAGCGGCGCCCGCGAGGACTTCGTCGAAGAGATGTTGGTGCCGGGCGCGACCACGTCGGGCTTGATTCGGCGATCGTCGCAAGGGCCGCGGCTGCTGAAGGCCGCCATCGACTCCGGATCGCCCGAAGTCATTTCGGTCGCGATCGGTGCCATCGGGAAATCTGCGGGCCAAGCCTTGCCCCAAGTGAGCTTGGAATACCCGCCGCTGGTGCGATCCGTCTGGCTCGCCCCCACGGTGACGCCGTTCTTGGAGGTCGCCGGAGAGCCGATCGAGAGCCAGTCGACGAACCCAGGCCTGCTGTTGAACGGCTGTCTTGCAGTGCCCTCGTTGCCGGCCGCGATCACGATGGTCATGTCGCGGTGCGAATCGACGAACTCGTCGATTTCGGTCGAGTTAAAGGTGTAGCGCGAGGCCGTAGCGGCGCCCCAGCTGTTGTTGTGAATGCGCGCGCCCGCCTGGTAGGCCTCGTCGAAGAGGTCGTTGAGATCCCACGGCAGCCCGCCGAGCCGTCCTTGGGCGTCAAGAATCGATTGAAAGAAGATGCTGACTGCCGGAGCCATGCCCATGATTTTCCCGGCAGACGCGGTCCCGTCGCCGCCGACGCTGCCCGCCACGTGGGTGCCGTGGCCAATCGGATCGGAGTGGTCGCCAACCCGCCCCAGGGCCGATATTCCGACAAGCCGCCCCTGGAAATCGGGATGCCGGTCATCAAGGCCGGTATCGGCGATGCCGACGGTTTGGCCGCGGCCGTCGAACGGGATGTTGGACGTCGCCGTCGTCGGATTGCCCGAAGTGGGTGCGTCGATGCCGAGCAGAGCACGCGCCCGGTCGTTGCTGAGCTTGGGCGGGACATATTCTTCCAGCCGATAGACCTCCGGCATTGCGCGCAAGTCGGAAAGCAGCGGCGAGTCGTCTTTGACAACAATGCGCATCTTGTGTCCGCGGACTCCGGCGACAATCGCTTCGCGGCCGGCGAGATGGGCCAGCACTTGGTCGGCGTCCTCGGGCGATTTGAGGCGAATATCGTAAGTCACGATCCGGGCGGAGCCGGAGTCGACGGGCGGTCCCGACCGTGACTCCGGGATCGGTGGTGCCTGCTCTGATTCGACATGCACATGTAGCGAGACGACGAAAGGCAGGTTACTGACTGGGCCAAGCTGCGTCGGCCCGAGTACTGCGGTGTAGGTCTGCGGGCCGATGGCCTCGACGATCTCGACTTCGAGGGCGTCAAACTGCTGCCGCCAGGCTTCAAGAAGCGGGCCGGCGAGCAAAATTGTGTAGATGTTGGCCCGCGTCGGATCGAACTCGGGCACGAACTCTACTTGGCTGTCAGCGGCGGCCATCAGGGACGGTGAGAGAACACCAAGCGGCGGCGGTGCGGCATCAGGCATCTCCTGGATGATGAGACCTTGTGCCGACAGGCCATTGATGGCCGTCTCGTCAATTTCGCCAACGACGTAGGAATCAGTCGATTCCGCGTCCGGCATTGCCATGTGGGCGGCATCGCTTTCGGCCTCATTCATGTAGTAGGCAATGATGCGCTTCCTGACCATAGTTCACCTCCGAGAACGCTCGCGAGAGCGCCTGCTGTTGATCGCGCGTGGCGCCCATAGACGCTACTCTGACAATGAGTGTCGGACGAGCGGGTTGTGGCGGCTGATCGGTGAATCAGGACTTAATAAGAATCGCTCGCCGAAAGCGGCTGCCGACATCGGTGAACTCGCCGCTTACAATGAGGCTTGTCTACACCGAAGACCGATAGGCCCACCGCGGATCCGCAGAGCGAGCACGATGGCATTCACCACGGACGAGTTCCTTCAACTCACACGAGCTCTCACCACTTGGGCAGACGCCACACCGGACGTGCCGGTGCTCGGCTTCTTGCAGGGCGGCGGAATGTTTTTGCAAGACAGCGAATTGCTGACACCGCATGAGCTGCTCGACGCGATAGGAGACCCGCGCAACGCAGACGGCACCGCCTTCTTGGAGATGCTTGAGCATGCGGTGCGCCGGGAAGGCATCGAGAGCGTCACGAACCGCCTCTACCAATCCGCCCGGTACCACGAAAATGGGTGAATATGTGGGCGTCTGCCCAAGCGACGACGGCAACGCCCGGCTAGCCGCGAATTGGCACAACCGCCTCAATGCCGACCTCGCCCAGGGATTGCACACCGAAAGGACGTGCGTCAACGATTGTTCACCAGCGAACACGGTGAATATCCTCGCCGCTCTCGCCGAACCAACCGCACGGCTTGTCCTATACTTCGGACACGGCACCAGCGACGAGTGGACGACAAGTGGGACGGTGACCGTTGATGGGTCGAACGTCTCGGCCGCCAAAGGCAAAGCGGTCGTGTCTGTTGCTTGCAAAACGGGCCGAAACCTCGGACCAAATGCCGTGAACAACGGGGGGATCGTCGCCTGGCTAGGCTTCACGATCGCTGTCCCAGTCCTGCCGCCACACGGAATGTCCGACCCGATCGGCGACGCAATCGTCAACGGCGTCGCCAAACTAGCCAGTGGCACGATGGCTGATGCCCGCGCAGCCATCGAGGCCCAATTGCGTCTACTCGCCGACGATTACGACACCGGCGGCCGCTATCGCGACCACCCCAATGCAGACTTCTGCTATTTCGCGTGCGGCTGGCTCGCCGACAACGTATCCCTGTCCGGCAACGCATCCTTCAAACCGCTCACGCCAGTGCGACGACCTAGAGGACCGAAGATAAGTATCGAGCTATAGGCCACCAACGTCGACGCCGGCTATGTCACCTCCTGCGAACCCCTAGCAGACGAGCCCGACGGACCGCTCGCGTGATGCAAGGAGCGCATGTCAAGCCGCGTGCCAGCCCGGTATATCGCGATCATTTACGCTCAAGCACAACTTTCACCCTGAGCGCGGGCAGCACTTCCCGCTCGACTTTCATCCCAATTTTCATGGCGCCGAGACGGTGATATGAGTCGAGGCCAATCCTTTCGGAAAGGAACGCTACTTCCGGACCGCCACGCCCGGATATTTTGAGGCTAAGTAATTAGTCACAGCATCCCGCCAAGGACGCGATCCGATCGAGCGAAATGGAAACGAAAGATAAACGCCGTGTGACAGCATTGTTAGTGGGTCGGATTGCATCCGATCACCTCTAAATCGGGTTAGCATTCGCATGCGCCATCCGGCTTGCGATACGAGGTGGGTTGGCCCAGGCGTCGAGCTAAGCGAGGGGAAGCGTCATGCCGGAAATTCCGGAAGACCAGTGGACACTCGACGCCTTGTGCGGTCACCTGCAGATGGCGGCTTTTCTCGAAGCGTGGACGATCCCCTACTACATGGCGGCGATGTTCTCGATTGTCGATCGGGCGAACCTGGCCTACCAGCATCTCCAGTCGGTGCTTCACCAGGAGATGCTGCACCTGCAACTGGTCGCCAACGTCGCCAATGCGTACGGCCGCAGCCCATGGCTCAACCCCGCGTGGTTTTCCTACGAGCCCAACGAGGTCCCCTATCTCCAATTCGATTTCACTCCATCGTCGACCCCGACCGCGGTTTCTGACCCCAGAGACGAATACAAACCGCGCAACGCCGCGATCGGGCCGCTCGACAAATCTCGCGTGAACACCATGTGCCTCATCGAGTTCCCGGACTGGTCGACGGGATCCAAACCCGCATACCGCAGCAACATGACCGAGTACGACAGCATCGGCCAGTTCTACGACGCCCTCGAATTCGGCGCGAGGCAGCTGAAGTCAGCCCCGATCGTGGGGGGCCGACGACAGGTCGACATGTTCTCGGCCTTCTACCGCCGGCTGCCCCGCGTGACGGTGGATTCGAGCGGCGAGGCAGGTCTCGCGCAGGTCCTGATGCTGCTGGACGTCATCCGCGACCAAGGTGAGGCGGCGAAGGCCGACGACCCCATCCACCGGCCGAATGAGAACACCGCCGACGACCGGTATCCGACGCTCAGCCACTACGAGAAGTTCCGCCAGATCCGCAAGCACAAGCCTCTTCCCAAGATCTATCCCGACACTGTCCCGGTGACCGACCCCGACAAATACACCACCGCCCAAGGCCACCTCGAGCGGATCCTGATCGACAACTTCGCGGCGTTCGTCACAGCGCTCAACGAGCTGTTCGCCGGCAACCACCCCGACGACTTCGTTCCCCTGATGGTGACGCTCGGCGCCAACATCCTCACCTGCTGGAGAAACGGCGTGACCCCGAAGTTCACCGACACGACCCCGTTGGCGTCCATGCAGTTGGCGTCCCCGCAGTTGGCGTCCCCGCAGTTGGCGTCCATCGATCTGTCAGACAGGAGTTTCTATGACCTCACAGGCCAAAACGGCTCCACAAGCTAAAACGGTCTTCAAGCTTCACCCGGCGATCAACTTCGCCCGCCTGGGAACCAGTAACGACTACTACCTGTCTCCCGAGACGAGCGCCGGGCTGCCCATGCCAGCGGACCCCCATAGCGACGCGGTCGGTGGCCTGCCGATCAACCCTGACACCGAAAAGCCCATCACCAGCGACGATCTGCGCGACCGCGACGGCAACCTGAAACGCCAAGCCGCGCGCTTCCGCATCTTCGCCTACACGATCGAACACCCAGACACCGAAGACACCTACCCCAGCAAGTGGCCCGTCAAGGAGATCGTGAAGGGCGACACGTTGCCCGACGGCCGGCGGGTCAAAGATGTTATCTGGACCGTGCACCTGGCCAACAAGAAAGCCAACGCCTACAACGTGGTCAACGCCCAAGGGGTGAAGGCCTACGCCGAATACAAGGTGAACGCCCGCGGGGAGGAGGTCTACGTCGGCCCCAAGGTTCCGCAACTGCGCAACCCCGAGGAGTACGGCGACGGAACGTCGGTCGACCCGGAGACGCGGGTGAGAAAACTGGTGATCGATCCCGGGCCCCGCGCGATCATGTCCAGCGTGGGTGGCCGGGTCTCGTTCTCGTTCGAGCCGACGGCACCGGTCAGCTATTCCGACGGACATGGCGGCATCAGCGAGCGCAACGATTACCCAAAGTCCTTCCCGCAGCAGTCCTTCCCGGATGACCCCTTGTTCCAACCCAGCGGACCGCTCGACACCCTCGGCGAGCTGACGACCGACGCAAGAGGGCGCCTGCTGGTGCTGCCCGGCAAAGGCCGGACGGCGGCGTGGCACGACGAATACGGGCAGCCGATGCCGCTCACCGGCGATTTGAACAACGGGGGGTGGTTCGACGACGCCGCCGACGGCCCGGTGTCGGCGACGATTCTGTTCGATGACGACGAACACTCACCCGAGGAAGCCGTCGGCGCCTGGGTCGTGTGCACCGACCCCGCCTACGCACCCCAGATTCGCAACGTGGTGTCGGTCTGGGACGACGTCTACGACACCTGGGTGCGCGAGCTCGACCTCCAACCGGAGATCTACAAAATAGCCGCAAAAGGCAGAGAAGGCGCCTACCAAGACGATTACCATCCGTCGTTCGACGCGGACATCTACCCGATCTTCCGCGCTGCCGCCCTGCAGCGGTGGACCGCGAATCTGCCTGAGCTGGCCGTGCGGGCGCACCACGCGGTCGAGCAGATCAAAGCCGACGACAAGGCGGACGAAACAATCATGGCCGGGCTCGCCTACATCCGGGACCCGAACAAGGACGAGCTCGATGTGGGCGTCCCGTTGATGCCGCTGTCGCTGGGTGATGCCGGGCAGGCCTTCCTCACGGTGACCAAAACCCAGTACTTCTTCCTCAAGCAGTGGAGCAAAGACAAGCTCGGCACCGGCACCGGCAGCAAGCTCGGACCGGGCGAATACCTCGACATGGCGGCGCTGAGCAACTGCCTCGGCGGACGCTACGTGCCGGGCATCGAGGTCAGCCACCCGATCCGTCGACCGGAGATGTACCAGACGGATTGGCGGACATCGCGTTGCGGGCCCTTCCGGGTCAAGTACGCATACGACCCCAGTAGATACGAGAAGCTTCAGCTAGACGAGCATGGGAGGCCAAAGCCGGTCCTGACCGTCGGTTGGCTCCCTTTCCGCAAGACCGAGGGGCTAGAGCCCGGCGATATTTCCAAGTTCATGGCGATCCCCTGGCAGACCGACTACAACTCCTGTTCGATCCATCAGACGAAGATCAACACCGCGGGCGTCAACACCACCAACGGTAACGAGCTGACGCTCTACTGGTCGTGGCCGTCGCAGCGGCCCGACGCCGTGTACCCGGCGACAGACGTGGTCGGCGGTGTGCTGCCCGATCAGGTCTGGTCCATTCGCGGCCCGGGCACATTGACCACCGATCCCAAGACGACGGCCACCTTCCAGGATCCGTTGGATTCCGTGCAGAAGTGGGATCGGATCGGCATCGTTTTGCAAGGCACAGCGATCACCGGCGACGACTATCCGGCGGACTTCTACCTCGAGGCGGAAAGCCGCCTACCAACCGCGGGGCAGTCGGTCAATGTGGTGCCCGACTGGCCGTTCAACGCCAACGACCCCTCCGCCGCTGCTGGGTTGAGCTGAGGGGCACCGGATCGCCACCCGGTGTGATGTTCTCGTCATCGGTGGTGGGCCGGCCGGGTTGGCCGTGTCGATCGACCTTCGGCTAAGGACTGGGCTGGACGTCGTCGTCGCCGAAGCCGGTGGCGAGACGGTGGAACGCTTCGGGGAGAGTGTGCCGCCCGACATCCTGCTTGCCCTGGACCGGCTTGGTCTCAGCGACGTCTTTCGTGCCGATGGGCACTGCAGCTGCCCGGGCAGCGTGTCGTTTTGGGGCCGAAACAAGCCCGGGTACAACGATTTCATCCTCAACCCCATCGGGCCGGCGTGGCATATCGATCGTCCCCGATTCGAAGCGATGCTGCGGGCGCGGGCGCGGGAGACGGGAGCGTCGATGTGGACCGCGACGCGGGCTGTTGCTGTGGACGCCGCCGATGACGGGTTCATCGTGACGCTGCGGCACCGCTCGCAGGGCACGCGGCGGGTTCGCGCCGCCTGGGTCGTCGACGCAACCGGCTGTGCTGCCTGGTTTGCCCGCCGGCAGGGCGCGAGACGCTGCACGCACGACCGCATGGTTGCGATCGTGCGCCTCGCGGATATCGGATCGGGGGCATTCACCGCGCAGACCCTCGTCGAGGCGACCGCGCAGGGATGGTGGTACTGCGCGCGACTTCCGCACGATCGCATCGTGACGGTGCTGGTCACCGACCGGCACGCAGCGCGTGGCGCGCGGCTTGCCGACTATGCCCGGTGGCGTGAGCTGCTCGGCTGCACCACGCTGCTGGCGCCGCGCCTGGACGCATGCCGACTCGGTGAGGAGCGTTTCCGCACCTACCCGGTTGCCTCCGCGACGCTCGACAGGGTCGAGGGGGACCGCTGGCTTGCGATCGGCGATGCAGCATCCTCGCTGGATCCGATTGCCGCGCAAGGCATTTTCAAGGCGTTGGCCGACGCTGCCGATGCCACTGAGGTGATCGCTGCCGCAGCCAGCTGCAGCGCGCCGCCTTGGGGTTACACCGAGCGGGTCGCCGCCAGGTTCGAGGACTACCTCGCCAACCGCGCCTACCTCTACGGGCTGGAACGGCGATGGGCAGGCGCGCCATTTTGGCGCCAGCGCACGATGGTCTGACCAGGCAACGTCACACGCGGAGATCGGTTGGGCCAGCCCAGAAACCGGGCGGCCGCACCACCCGCAGGCAGCGGTATGTCCAGGTTCGCGTGAAGGTAGGTCCGGGCTTGCGGCTAGACCCATGGGGCTTCCTGCGTATTGGGCGTCGGACATTTCGGGTCGCAGCGGGCATCCACCACGAACGGTCCCGCCGCTTTGAATGCGCGCTCAAAGGCGGCAGGCAGATCCGCTGGGTCTTTGACTACCACCCCGTCGGCGCCCAGGCTCTTGGCGAATGCCGCCCAATCCACCGTGGGAATCTCGGTCAAACGGAGGGCCTCGGCACTTTGGTGCAGGGCGGCCAAGTAGTTGTTTCCGAGCGCGCTGTTGTTGATCACCAAGATAACCACGGGGACCTGGTAACGGACGGCGGTATGGATCTCCATGCCGTGCATGAGCATGCAGCCGTCACCGGCCACCGCGCAGTGGGGCTGCCCAGGCCGGGCGATCTTGGCGCCGATGGCCATCGGCACGGCGGCCCCCATGGGGGCTGTCGTGGCGAGCAGCACGAATTCATTGGGGTGATAACTCTTCCAGTGGTGGCCGGTGAAGTAGGTGTGCGCGCCGGAGTCCACCGTCACCACGGTGTCTCTGGGCGCGGCTTTGCGCATTTCGGCGATTACTCTGGCAGGATGCATCGGCACCGCGTCGGAGGTCCGGTCCGCCTCGGTGTCGTGGTACGGCGTGTGGCGAATGGCATCGAGCCACGACCGACGGGCCCCCACTGTCGATGTCAGGGAGTCGTGATAGAGCGCACGATGCGTCTTCAGCCATTCCATGAAGGCGCGCGCGTCACCCATGACGAAGAGCTGTTGGTATTCCTTACCGATCACGGTGTTCGGGTTGATGTCGACGCGAACCATCGCCTTACTGGGCACGAAGGCATCCATCCATCCGTGCGTGTTGTGTTCATTTAGCGTGGCTCCCAGCACAATTAACACTTCCGAACCGGCGCCCGTCGTGCTCGATCCCATTACCACCTGGTTTGACCACAGGCTGCCTCCTGAGCCGAAGACGCCCATCGCGAGCGGGTGGTCTTCGGGGATCGCGCCCTTGCCCCGCAGCGTGGTCACCACCGGAATCTGGTAGGCCGAAGCGAAGGATGCGATCTCCTCCCCGGCGTTCGACCACACCACGCCGTTGCCGGCCAGAATCGTGATCCGAGTCGCATGCGACAGAAGGTCCGGTGTCTTGGCTGCCGCATCCGCGTCGAGGATGCGCGGAGCCTGCACGCTGTTTAGGGGTGTGTAGTCGTACGGCAGATTTTGCAGCTGTAGGTCGCGGGGCACGGAGAGAAAGGCCGGGCGATTTTCCACGCCCTTCATTGCCTTGACGGCCTTGTGCAGGAAGGAACCGGCGAGGTCCTTCGAGGGAATTACTTCAGCGAAGCTGGTCATGGCCCACATCAGGTGACGATCCTCAATTGCAGTGCTACTCGAGTCCTGGAATGCGCCTTGTCCCTCCAAGGTGAAAGGGATGTAGCCGGCCAGGATCAACACAGGCGAACGATCCGAATACGCCGCCGCAACAGCGGTGACCATGTTCGTAACGCCGGGACCGCCGATGCCCATCGCCAGACCGAAATTCTTCGTCGCGCGTGCGTAGCCGTCCGCCATGTACACCGCGCCCGCCTCATGGCAGGCCACGATCGGCGTGACCTTCGCCTCGTCGAACTGCGACAGGAAAGGCGCAATTTTGTATCCGGTGACGAGGAAAGCGTGCTCGACGCCTTCATCACGGATCGCCCGTAACACATATCGCGCCACGTTGGGTTCAGTGAAAAGGGATTCATTCATCGAAACTCCTTGTTAGTGAGAACCCTCGCAGCCGACGCCCTCGTGTCGGTGCCTCCATCGCTGAACTAATGCACTTCCAGCCGTGAGTGGGCAAGCGCAAGCGATGCGGCAGTCGGTGGGCTGGCCGTTAGGGCCGCCGCGGCGGGAGATGCGGACCCCGGCAGTATGGAGTCGCCGTCACGCGTTGTGACTTGGAGGTCGTAGGTGGACGGCTCGGCGAGCGCGGCATCGGAAACCGCTGCTATCGCGGGCGTGCCCGAGACCGGGACCTCGATGTAGGTCGTGACGTCCAGATGGGTCTGGCAGTTGGCGCAATACTGCACGTTCCAGCGACTGAGCACCGCCTCGGTTCCCAGGTGGACCCGGCGTCCGTCGACGTTGCCGAAGACCGAAACAAGAAAAGACCCGCGCACCGGGGCTCGGTTGATCCCGGAGACGGCAACGACCCTCGCCGGGGCGCGCGGTGCTGCGACCGCCGCGGCCGCGCCGGCACGGGCCAGTGAACCCGGGCTGTAGGTGTAGCCCAACTGGCGTTCGGTGTCCAGGCAATCCCGTGAGGTAAAAGGCCGACCGTCGTGGCAGAACGGATTGAGCGGGCTGTCTAAGTCGAGCCATGAGTTGGGGGCCACGCCGGGGGTAGCGCCTTGGCCGTCCACCGAATTGGTGCCGGGGTATTCGGCCATGATCTCCACCGGACCGTGTCGTTGCTGCCAGGTCCAGAACACGTAGTCCACGAAGCAGTGGTGGAAAAAGAAGATCGGATCAAACCCGGCTGTGTCGTTTTCACCCATGTCACCGTTGGCGCCCGAGATCGGCGAACTACTGGGTTGACCAGGCACCTCGAATCCGCCCACGGCCAGATGGATGCTGTTGTGCGGCGCTTCGAGTGAGATGACCCTCGGTTCGTGATTGCCGTTCCACTCGGCGGCCGACGTGGTGTTGGAAAAGACTGTGTAGTTGGGAGCCTCAAGGCATTGCCGGTACTTCGCGGCCACCTGTCCCCGATTTGTTCGTTGTCCGTCGATGACGACGTGCCCGGCCAGCCAGTCGCGGACGTTCTCGTTGAGCAGGGTCACGCAATCGTCGTGATCTTGGTAGCGGCTGTTGTGCTTTTCGGTGTTGTCCCTGTCGTTCGGCCCGACCAGACCCGAACGCGGGTAGCGCTGTGTCTCATAGCCTTTGGGCTTGCTGTAGTCGGCGACATCATCGGCGATGTGGTCTGTGATTGCGGCCGTGAGGCGAAACGACCGCAGCGGATTGTCGATGGTCTGCCCGTCAAGTTCCACGTGCTCTCGGGTCAGCGCCCAGGGGACACCGTGGTTGAGGGAATCGTTGCTGGTTTCATCCCAGTAGGGCAGCATGACATCGTTGCATCCCGGCACGCTTTGCAGCGCCTTTTCCAGCATGAACAGGTAGACCCGATGCCAGGTTGGGAACAATACGTTTCCGTGGTGGCAGTAGCCGCCCCAATACAGTGAGCTACCCCAGCCGGCGCCGCGAAACGGTTCGCCGTGGTAACCCGCCAGTTTGAAAAACGACTTCGGGTCATCTGCCGGCAGCTCCTGGATGGCTTTCCAGGACCGCCACAGCTTTTCCAGCGGCTCCTTTTTGCCGGAAATGTAGTCGTCTTGCAGTTCCCAGATCGATCGCCGAACGCGCGGTTGTGCGCCGTTCACTTCGAATCCCCTTTGATGCGGACGGAGTTCTCGACAGGCCCCGCGGAGGATCGCCTGCGGGGGCCTTCCCATTTCACCTCACCGCGTGCCTGACGTCAGTCGTTTAAGCGAGCCGAGTCGGCAAGAATTCGCCTGCCGTTGTCCGTGGAGCCGCCCTTCTCGGGTCCGCCGTCTGCGTGTCGGTCACTTCGCCTGCAGAGTGCTGCGGATTTGGGCGATCCGGCACCGCCTCGGGCGACGTACAACGCCGGGCCCGCCCGGGCAGCGGTTGGCAGGACAACAGGTACCACACTACTCGCACAAGAGACGGTGACCGCCGATACTTTCACTGCAGGACGATCAACCAGTAATGCAACACGCCACGACTCATCCCACCGACGCAGGCGACCCGAAGGAGAGGACGTTGCGATGACAACAGTGGATCCCGGCGCCGCGCCTCCGGTAGGCGACCCGTCAACGCGCCGATCAGCCAATCTCACCCGGCAGGACGCGGCGACGCGGGCAAAAGCCATCGAGGTCGAAAGCTACCAAATTCTCATCGATCTCGCCGACTGCAACGGCGCCTCTAGCACCGACAGCTTCCACACCACCACCACGGTGTCATTCACTGCGCAGCCCGGTGCGCGAACCTTCATCGACATGGTGCTCGGTGCTTCAGGCGCCGTGCGTAGCGCAGTCCTCAACAGCGTCGCGATCGACATCACGGGCTATGACGATAATCAGGGCCTCACGTTGACGGACCTCGCGGTCCACAACAGCCTCGTGGTGGAGGCGGACTACACCTACTCCCATGACGGAGAAGGGTTGTACCGCTTCCAGGATCCCTCCGACAACGAGATTTATCTTTATACGCAGTTTGAAACGGCCGCCGCCAAGAGAGTTTTCGCGTGCTTTGACCAACCCGACCTCAAGGCCAGCTTCGAGCTGACCGTAGTCGCTCCCGAAGCCTGGGTGGTGGTCGCCAATACTCTGGCCGTCGACATCGACGCCGCCGGAAACACCAAGGTGCACAAGTTCGCACCGACCGCCCGAATCAGCACTTACCTCGTCGCCCTCATCGCCGGACCCTACGTTGGCTGGGCTGACAGCTACACCGACAAGCCCGGCGCCATTGAGATTCCGCTGCGCATCTTCTGCCGCAAATCGCTGCGCGACAACATGGACCGCGACGCCGAGCAGCTGTTCGCTTTGACTAAGCGAGGATTCGCCTTCTACCACAGCAACTTTGGCGTCACCTATCCCTTCGGCAAGTACGACCAAGTGTTCTGTCCCGCCTACAACGCCGGCGCCATGGAGAACGTCGCCGCCGTCACGTTCACTGACGACCTGGTCTTCCGCGGCCAGGTCACCCGCTCCCAAAAAGCCAGGCGGGCCGAGACATTGCTGCATGAGATGGCACACATGTGGTTCGGCGACCTGGTCACGATGGAGTGGTGGGATGATCTGTGGCTTAACGAATCGTTTGCCACCTGGGCGTCCAACCTGTGCCTGGCCGAAGCCACCGACTTTGCCGAAGCGTGGACCACATTCGCCAACGTGCAAAAGCCCACGGCCTACCGGCAAGATCAGCTGCCGACAACCCACCCGGTGGCCGACGACGTGCCCAGCCTCGACTTCGTTTACGCCAACTTCGACCCCATTACCTATATCAAGGGCGCCAGCACCCTCAAACAGCTCGTCGCCTACATCGGGCGCGAGCACTTCCTGAGTGGGCTGCGAGACTATTTCACTGCCCACGCCTACGGGAACGCCACGTTGAAGGACCTGCTTGACGCGCTACAGCAAAAAGCCACGGACCGCGATCTGCACGCATGGGCCAAACAATGGCTCAAGACCACCGGGCTGACCACGCTGCGCGCCGACTTCGACGTCAACTCCGGCAATTTCACTCGCTTCGCGGTGAACCAAACCCATGCCCAGCCCGGAGGTAGCGAACCCCGCGCGCAGCGAATCCAGATCGCGCAATATGAGGACGACGGCACCGGCAAGCTTGCCCTCGTCGGCAAACCGATCCCCGTCGATGCGACCGGCGCTCGCACCGAAGTCCCGCAACTACACGGGGTTGCGCGCGGGAAACTCATTCTCGTCAACGACCACGACGACACTTACTGTTCACTGCACCTGGACGCAGGCTCGCTGGACACCGCGTTGAGCCGCATCGGCGACATCGCCGACTCGCTACCCCGAGCCCAAGTTTGGTCCACGATGTGGGAAATGACTCGCAACGGCGCATTGCGGCCGCGCGACTTCGCGGCACTGGTGACATCGACGGTGCACGCCGAACATGAAGTGGCCGTCGTCCAAAATCTGATCCTGCAGACGCAGACCACGCTGGCTTCCTATGCTCAGCCGGCCTGGGCCAGCGCGCAAGGCTGGCCCACGTTCGCTGACAGGCTGCTGGAACTCGCCCGTGGCGCCGAAGCCGGATCCGATGAGCAGCTGGTCTTCATCAACGGGCTCGGCGCAGACCGCCTCAAGGAGCGGCAACGCTCCGGGGTGTTGTTCCCCCGGCACACGGAGGTGTTGTCCGCCTTGCTCGACGTCACCGATCCCAACCAGTTGGGGAAGATCGGCCTGTCAGGTCTTCGGCTGGACGACGACCTTCGCTGGCGCTTCGTGATCGCGCTGGCCACCGCCGGTATCGATGACGCAGACCGGTTCATCGAGGCTCAGTCTCAGAGAGATTCAAGTGATACCGGTCGCCTGAACGCTCTGCAGGCCAGGGCGGCGCAACCTGTGGCCGAGAACAAGGAGAGGGTTTGGCGTCAGGTGCTGGAAACCGAGGACATCAGCAACAGCGATGCCCGCGCCCTCGCCGCCGGATTCGCCGCGCCCGGCCAGGGAGAACTGCTTGCCCCCTACACGGTTCGCTACTTCTACCTCGATTCCCTTGTTGCGGTGTGGAACAACCGACCCGAAGCCGTCGCGTCGACAATCGTCACCGGCCTCTACCCGACGTGGGACATCAGCCAGGATGGCATCGACGCCGCCAAGGCCTTTTTGGCGCGGTCTGATGTGCCGGCCCCGCTGAGTCGACTGATTCGCGAACAGCAAGCCGACGTGGTGCGCGCCGTTGCGGTCCGCGCAGTCGACACTCAGCCCTGACGGCACAAGCTAAGGGCGCCAAGTCAATCGGACACAAACAACCGGGAGTAGCTATGACCGACGTTATCAGTGATGACGACCGCGGCGGCGCCGGAAAACCCGAAAGGGTGGACGGCCCGTCCCGCCCGTCTTACCTGTCATCGTTCCGCGGCGTCGTCAGCCCAGACGCGGACACAGGGCAACCGGGCCGTTGGGAGCGGCCATACTCGCTGGGCGACAACGGCTTAACACCGGATCAGCGCGACGAAACAATCGCATCCTACCGCCAGTACATCGAGCGGCAAGGGGGTTCCTTCCTCGGCTATCAGGCCAACCAGCACGCCGAATACTCCCAGCAGCTGGCGTGGATGCTTGACCATCATGTCAACAACCTCGGAGATCCGTTCACCGAAGGAAACTTCACCGTGAACAGTAAGGAGTTCGAGCGCGACGTGTTGGACTATTTCGCGCGACTGTGGCGCGCCAAGACCCCGCACAGCCCAGACGATGGCGAGTCGTACTGGGGATACCTGCTCAGCATGGGGTCGACCGAAGCAAACCTCTACGGATTATGGAACGCTCGCGACTATCTCAAGGGCCGTGCGCTCGTCCTCGACCCGACCGATCCGACCCGATTGCTCTGGGTCTCGGCGATCGCGGCGTCTCCGGTGGACAGCGCGGATGTGACAGAAGGGGAAGTCGGCCAACAGAACGGCACAGACACCGGTACCCAATGCACACCCGTCGCGTTCTACTCGGCCGACACGCACTACTCGCTGACCAAAGTGGTGCGGGTACTAGGTATCCCAACGTTCGCTCAGCTCGGTAAAAGCCTGTACGCCGATCAATGTCCGTTCGGGGGGCCATGGCCGGACGAAGTACCGTCGGTCGACGGCGACAGCGGACCCGGCTCTATCGACGTGGACAAGTTGTGCGCGCTAGTGGACTTCTTCGCCGCCCGCGGGTATCCCGCACTGATCAGTCTGAACGCCGGTACCACTTTCAAGGGGGCCTATGACCCCGTCGGCGACATCGAGCCGCGCATTGTCCAGATCATGCGCAATCACGGTATGTACGAACGCGTTCTGCACTTGCCCGATGGCACGCCGCACGGTAAAACCGTTAGGCGCCACGGGTTTTGGATCCACGTTGACGGCGCCCTGGGCGCAGCGTACCTGCCCTACTTGCGCATGGCGAAGCAAGCTGGCGGCCACCGGGTGGCGAACCTGCCGCCGATCCCCAACTTCGACTTCGCCATCGAGCACGTGTTCTCCATCTCGATGAGTGGACATAAATGGATCGGGGCTCCATGGCCGTGCGGCGTCTATATGACCAAGACCAAATATCAACTCCAGCCACCCGATATACCCGTATACATTGGCAGCCCGGACACAACCTTCGCCGGATCACGCAACGGATTCTCCGCGGTGCTGCTGTGGGAACACCTGGCACGCTACTCGCAAGCCGATCAGGTGGACCGGGCGCTGGAAGCCCTGCAAGTCGCCGACTATGCCGTCCAAGAGTTGACCGCTCTCGCCAACAAACTCGACAGGGATCTGCACGTCGCTCGCACCCCGCTGGCGCTGACGGTCCGCTTCCTCAAGCCCGCCGACTCGCTGGTCTTCAAATACTCGCTCTCCACCGAGACATACCAAAGCGATAGCAGCCTCGACTATGCCCACCTGTTCGTGATGCCAGGCGTCAACAAGGAATTGATCGACAAGTTAATCGACGACCTCAGCGAGGACGGGGCTTTCCTTCCGGCGCAAACGATTCCGCGCGCAGCGGTAGCCGCCGTAGCGGTCAGCTTCGCCTCCGATCTGCCGACCACCGCCGCGCCCATGCTGGGCACTGCGGTGCCAGTGGTCGGCCGCGGATTCCAGTGAGCCCTCCCAGCAGAGATAGCGGCGATCGGTAGTTAGTCGGTCCCCTCGTGATCGTCGAGTCGTCGTTGCAAAAGGCGTCGCCGCGCAGCAGCGCAGGCGAGAGTCCATTAATCGGTGTCCGGAATGCTGGCTTGCTGCGGATAGCAGATCGGCTGGTAGGGATCGCGGTGCCAATCGTATTCGGCCGAAATCGCTGCGATTTCGGCGACTGCTCGGCCGGCCAGCCGCGATACCAGATAGAAGCCGAGATCGGTGCCGGCAGAGACTCCTGCAGAAGAGACATATCTGCCGGCATCGACCCATCGCGCCACGTTGTCCCAGAGCACGCGCGGGCCGTGCTGGGCCACCCACGCGAATGCGCCATGGTTCGTCGCGGCGGGCAAGCCATCCAAGAAGCCACACTTCGCCAGAACGGCGGCACCTACGCATACCGACGCCATAATGTGCACTTTGTCGTCCATGGCACGCATCCAGTCCAGCAGCGCCGCGACCCCTTCAATATCCGCCTCGGCGTTAAGCAACGGCCAGACACCTCCGCCACCTGGCACCATGAGGACATCGAGCGGCTCCTTGAGCGCCCGCGCGAAGTCCCAGTCCGGCATGACCGAGGGCCCGTTGATGCTTTTCACCGTCGCAACCTGCTTAGCAATCAGCACGGTCTCGAATGGGTACGGCGGTTCGGCGGCATAGCCTTGGCCAAGGAAGCGTGCGATGGAAAAGGCTTCGGCAAATCCAAACACGTCGATCGGCTCGAAACCGTCAAAGACCAAGATGCCGACCCTCTGGGTCGCAGGACGCTCTCGGCTAGTCGTCGTCATCCGATTTCCTTCCGCTGCGATCGGCATGCGACGCGGATCCGGATGCGCCTCGCCGCAGTTGGGGCGTTCGCCAGATGTCCTCTCGAATTGCATCCCGATGAGGACATTAACGTAAGGCGTCGCTCATCAGGCTCCCGGCCTTACTCGATTTTGCGGTGCGGCCACCGACTTGTCGGGCACAATCCTCCTATGACAACAGTCAGAGCTGCCTGGCCAGAAAGCCTGGAGCCACGGTATCGAGCAGCGTGTACCGCCCGACTTTGTGGAGATCTGAGGCTGCGATCCCGTTTTCTGGCGGACCGCAAATGTCCCAAGTCTGCCGAGATTTCAACAGCGCGCCGAAACAAATGGGGAATGGAGAGTCGGTCTTGTCATGAGCGATCAAGAATTCGAACGTAGTCCCCAACCTTTCTTTTCGGGCGAAACGACCAAAAAGTCCGTAGCCGAGATCGTCAAGCGCCAGCACATCATTGTGTATTGTGGAGCGGGCGTAACGATCGACAGGACGGGCCTGGGCTGGAAGAAGTTGATATCATCGGCACTCCGTCCCACGAAGCCGGAGAACCGAGACGACCTTTACATCAGCGAAGCTGACATTGAAGCGTTGCCGCAACTGATAGATGCGCAGAGGCTTGCAACTATCCTTACTGGCTACTGCGAAGTGCGATATCCGAAACAACTTGAGTGTCGATCGAAAATTCACAATTGGCTACGAAATGAACTGTACGAACAAAGTGGGTGGCAGAGTGGCGCTCTAGCAACGAATATCGCGCGTTATGCAGTTGCCGCAACCAGCATCGGGTCTCAAGTGACTCTTATCACCACAAATTATGATATATACCTAGAAAAAGAGATCCAAAAAGAGCTTAGTCGCATTAGGACTCGCACGAAACCCGCTCCATCGTACAAGAAGCACGTCTTGGGGCCTCGCGTGCCAAATAGCTATCCGTCGGCCGACATCAACCTTGTGTACTTGCACGGGAGACTGCCCGAGTCGGCTTCGCCCCAAGGTACGATCGTCGTTGACGAATTGGACTATGCGGAGACGCGTAGCCGGACAGTAGAAGTCCTACTTCGATATCTACGGTTAGCAGATTCTGCACTAGTCATCGTAGGTGCAAGCCTCACCGATCCACCACTAATCGAGGCCCTCGCGCTTGATGCAGATAACAAGCGGAAGGGCGCTCAGTATCGTGTGTACCTTACCCCTATTTCATCCTTCGGTATATCCGGAGTCGATGGAGACACAATGGCGAGATTAATTGAGCATATTGGTTCTCGCTGTGTGCGCCTCGGCCTTGACAAGATGCTGCCTGTGGATTTCAAATTCCAAACCGCCCAGTTCTTTGAAGAGTTGGCCGTTTGTACGGTCAATGGCGCAAGGGAGTACTTGAAAGCAGACTCCAAATTTGCCTACGACCAACGTCTGCTTCGCTGGTGGGAAAGCTGGAGCGTCGAGGCGGCGACGGCAGAAAATACCATCGGGGTGCATAGAAACCTGCGTAAGAAAGTTCGAGATATTGCGGCTGACTATCGCAATGCGCGAAACGACGAGTCATTTAAATTAGAGATTTGGGCCCGCGACGATGTACGGAATAAGCGCCAACTGAAAATTTGGGCCTCGTCGATGGGCATACCGATGGACCGGACCACCATGAAGCGTGCGGACCTCGCCGTCAATTCAAGCCGCGCAACTGTCCGGTCATTCACCGAAGGGCGCGTGATGCACCTCGGAGCGGCCGAGCTGGGCTTATCGAAGGACTCCTACTGGCAGTCATTCCTGGCGGTGCCTATCTACCTTGACCGAGACGACATGCGCCTCTTCGCCGGGGCGATCACGCTGGTGTCGTCGTGCGCGAAAGATCAGACCGCGTTACCGAACAATGACGTAGGCAAGATGCAGAACCTCGTCAAGGATCTAACAGATCTCGGAGAGAGGGCGCTCGACGTCCAGCTAACCTAGCTCCGCTTGCTTCGTTTGGCTGCACTTCGTTTAGCGAGCAGCTTCGCACCGCGCTCAGCGTCCCGTATCGCGCGTTCGCGCTTAATAGCCTCAAGCCGTTTCGCTGATTCCTGTGCGGATTCATCAATTGAGCGCGGTGTGTAGTCTTCGTCGGCCTGGATAGCATCGAGCAGAAGGGCCTCAGCGGACGGAGTCGTCATCGTTGTATCGATCCCTTCAAGTTGGTTCGGCGGGAGGCGGCCCAGCTCGGCAAGCTCGGGCGGTCTGTTGCTATTTAATGACCTGGCTATATTCAGTTGTTCCATCCATTTAATTAGAGCATCTAACTGGCATTTATGTCAAGATTACGGTTTGCTAGAGAGGTTCACCCAGGGATTGTCGTCGACGCCCGAAGGGGAACGAACCGGCGCCAGAACGATGATCGGTCCCTCTCTCTAGCCGGGGCTACCAATACAATACCCCCTTGCTTGACGAGTGTTTCGACAACCGGACTTTTGCCTGGTACTAAGTACAACACGAGCCAGCCGTGCTCGACTCCGCCCTGTTGTGTCATGTCGGTCACGTACCGGGGCGCTCACGCGCGTTGTTGTGACAACCCATCGTTTCAGGCCTCCGTCCCGATCTAGGTCCGTGGGACCATAGGTTGTGACCGAAGGTTTGCTGCCTGGAGTGCAAGGGGCAGGCAATCCCTGGTCGCCGTACTCTGGGTCCGCCGCCGCTAGTCCCGATCAGTCCGAAACATGCCTTCACCATGTACGCGTGCATCGACAACCTGCTGCCACCCGCAACAGGATCGCCGAGTGAACCCCTGACCGCTAATCATGGGAAAGGCGACCCGGACGCGTAGTTTTAGCACATCCGTTCGGCGACGCCGACCGGCGGGAGCGAAGGCGCCCCGCCGGTCGACAGCACTGGCACTAACCTGAACAAAAACGGCGTGACCGCAAATTTGAGTTTTTGCCGTCTGACCACACTCGCGGACAAATCATCCTCTATGGCGAGTGCCGAAACACGACCGACCACCATCATGACCCTGGCGCCGCGCTTGATATCACCGCTCAGTTGACTAACCGGTGAGTCCAGTCGAGGGATACGTTCTGAGGTGTCGGCCATTGGGTTCTGACGGTACGGGCGTGACATAGAAGCGCATCTCGTCATGATGACGGCCTGACGTGAAGTCCGCCGGGTCAGTTATGCGGCCCTTGTGCATGAGCACCGAGTTGGGTCATCCCGGTGAATCGCGGAGATCGATGCTGGCAGCGGTCATGGTGGTGACTGGTTCGCGCAAGGCTCGCTTGCCTACACTTCGCTTATGCAGCCGACGTTGCGTGTCGACACTGCGGGTGTGCAGGCGATGGCCACTCGCTGGGATGCTGCGGTGGGCGAACTAACCAGCACGGCAGCGCCAGCGGGGGTGGGGTTGTCGTGTCAGGTCAGCGCGTCCGCCGTCAATGCCGCCCACGCTGATGTCGCAGCGTTCACCGCCGGCCTGGCCGCTCGGGTGGGTACACGCGTCAGTGGGGTCACCGCGGCCGATGCTGGCTATCTCGCCAACGAAGCTGAGTCGGCCGCCGAGGCTGCTGCGGTGGCTCCGTCGGTGACCAGCGTGTAGCCATGACCGCGGTCGCGGGAGTTCCCGCCCTCTCAGCGCTGCTGTCCTGGCCCACCGACCATCTCACCGAAGCAGCCGCTCACTGGGACAGTGTGAGTGAACGCAGCTACGGGGTGGCCCAACGGGTTTGGCGAGATTCCATGTCGGTCGATTGGAGCGGCGAAGCCGCCGAAAAGTTGCGCTCCGCGACACATGCCGACCTTCAAACGACCAGCGCAGCAGTCGACCAGCTACAGGCAGCGGCCCGCGTCGCGCGCAGCGGGGCCTCAGATCTCTATGCGGCCCGCTCCCGCGTGCGATACGCCGTCGAAGACGCCCGCGCCGCCGGATTCGAAGTGGGCGAAGACCTTTCGGTCACCGATCGCATGACCGGCGGATCGGCCGCGCAGCGGACCGCCCGGCAAGCTCAAGCGCAAGCGTTCGCCGCCGACATCCGTCAACGCGCTGCACAGCTTGTCGGCCTCGACCAACAAGTCGCCGGCAAAATCACCGCCGCCGTAGCCGGAATCCGCGACACCTTCCCGCAAAACCCGTCCTTCGGCAGCCCCCCGAAGGACAACCATGTGCACGCCGTGGACAACCACTGGAAGCAAGACCCGCCCCCGCCGGGACCATACGACCCGAATCCTCGCTACCCCGGACGGAACGGTCTCGGCCAATACAGCGACGGCAACACCGGCAGCGCCGATGGCGCGGCAGCAGCAGAAAAGGCGCTCCAGGACGAAGAAGCTGCAACGGGTAGGCAACTGCTCAGGCAGCAAATCAGAGTGACCGTTATCGATCCTCAGACGGGACAGCCAATTTATCGTTATTACGACGCCCTCGAGCCCGTCCCCGGCCACCCCGGCGAGTACACCGGGATCGAAGTGAAGTCCGGCACTGCCTCCCTTTCCCCAAATCAGCGGGTCTTCGACGGTCAAGTTTCGCCGCAAAACCCGGCGAAGGGCACGTTGAACGGCCAACCCGTCGAAGTCATCGGCACCCGCGAACTGCGGGCCCCGCAGTTCGCACCCGAGCCGCTGCCAAGGGTCGGAGAGCCTCTGCCGCCCCGCGTGCCGGAACCGCCGCCTCCACCTGTCGCGCCGCGACCCGTTGCGCCGCCGCCTCCACCTGTGGTGGCGCCCAGACCTAGTTCCGGCGGCTTCGGCGGAGGTGGCGGCGGAGGGGCTGGGATCCCCGGACTCGGAATCGGTGGCCAGCACGTACCGACGGAGGTGCCGGACTAACGGGACGGCCGAATCTGTTCGCTTCAGCGTCACCCAGTCATGGCAATGCCTCGCGCCGTCCTAGGGCAGACGACGTCGGCGCAGCCCTATACGATGTGTTCGTGGCGGTCGCTACCCATGTCATGCAGTACGGCAACGGCAACGTCGTCGTTTTTGACAGCCACGCTGACGTCGGCGAGTTCGGCACACGGCTGAGCCGTCTCAACGGTAGTGATCGATTCGCGCTGGTGCTGTGGGCCTTGGGACCGGGGATGGACTACGACCAGTCCGTGGCCGCGGGTCGCAATAGGGAATACATTCAGGCGGCCGGACGCGCTGACACGCTGACGGTCGAGATCTGCAAGGCGGGCGGGTCGCAGTGGGGGGTCGACTGGGTGCGCTATGTCGTTGGCCATCCCCACGACGAGGGCGATGCCTCTCTTGACGTTCCGATCGTTTTGCCGCGCAGCACCGAAATGCGCAGTCGTCACGAGATTTTCGAGGCCGATGAAGCCGCCGAACTGTTTTACAATTACTACAAGACCGCTGACATCCCCTCGAACTACACGCTGCGTCCCGAGCAAGGGTTTACCCGCGACGGCGGCAACATCGACCTCCGCGACCAAGCTCCGCGATCCTGAACCTGGTAGTTCCCGCGTGGGCCATGCGGGCAGAACCCTAGGGGCTTCAACCCTGACCATCTGCCGTCGTTGCGGCGGGCTGTGCTCCGCACTTGGCCGCTGCCTAAACCTGCGCCGCCGCCGACTAACTCCGCTGTCCCGCTAGGTCTTTCGTGCAATGAGATAGGCGTGCGGGGTGGATTCGAACCCGTCGTCATCGGGTTGGCGCACCAGTTGGGCATAGACACGAAATCCTGCACACACCAGCCAATCTTCAACGTCTTGAGGTCGACGACGAAAAAATGTGCTTCATCAATCATTTTCGCAGACAAGTCAATCCCGAACGCTTCAACACCAAGGCGGTCTAACAAGGCAGTCGGCACTCCGCTGCCGCACCCCACGTCGACGACGCGCTTGTTCTCGCCTTTCGCGAGCAAGCCAGCAAACGCACCCACCATCGCCAGATCGATCGGCTTATCGTCAAGATGATGACGGAACCGCTCAGCGTACGCAGTAGCTGTGCGGTCATAACCGTCGCGCGATAGAGCCACAAAATCGTGTTCCTCCATGCACCGCATTCTTCCCGGTACGATTGTGGTTCCGTGGAGTTCGGATGGTGTTGCGCGGTTGGCGGATACGTCGTTAGAGGGTCTCGCGGGTCGCAGCGAGGGGCCCGCCGGCGTCGCCGGTGTTCGCTGTCCCCATCGGCTCGATGAGCACGGCGTGAACCTCCCCCTCATGGGCGATCGGACAATGTTCGACCCGGCGCGGAACAACGAACAGTTGACCCGGTTCAAGCACAATATTGCGGTCTCGGAGTTGGATCGTCAGCCGGCCCGACAGAACGAGGAAAAGCTCGTCGGTGTCCTGGTGGCTATGCCAGACGAATTCGCCTTGAATCTTGACGACCTTGATCTCGTAATCATTCAGTTGCGCAACGGTCTTTGGCGACCAGTACTCGGACAACAGGTTCAGTTTCTCGGCCAGGTCGACGCGGGTGTTGGTCATGCGGTAAGTATGCCCACGCCGTAGTGCTAGCTGCCCCGCCCAAACGCGTCAACGATATTCGTACCTACCTCATCACCGATATCAGCCGTGCGATCTGCGACGACGCCGCACTACCGGTCGTCGATGCCGACCGGCTCGCTGAGATCGCCGTTGACGCCATGATCGAGTCCGCACGCAAGATACAAATTCGGATAACCTGACTGAGTGGCTGTCGTGACAGCGCCGCGTCACAGCCGCCCGTACGTACGCGTCACAGAGCCTGTCGAGTGAGCTGAGCCTCCGATCTGTGCTCGTCTCCGCGTAGATACTTGGTTTCCAGGCGATTGATGTGGCTCTGCGCTTGGTGGACATCTCGTCGCAGCGCTGCAGCCTCCATTTTGGAGCCGTGGTGTTCTAGCCAGACAAGTCGTCGGTTCATCTTGCCCAGCTAATCGCATAGCGCCCGGACCAGTTCCATGGCCTGGGCGGCATCGTGTTCAGCCATCAGAGGAATCGTTGCACCTGCGGGACGATTTGTGAACCGGAGGGCGAATACGGAGTGAAACGCAGAGATGCACGGACCGCTCCGTGGATGCACGTCTGACTTCGCTTCGATTGGACGACAAACGCATTCGTGCAAATCAAGTAGTCGACTACGCATGCCTATGAGTTGGCGCACGGAGCACACTTTCGCCATCACCACTCTTAGGGAGGCCAACAATGAACGATGATGCTTCGGGGCATGTGATGCTCGGTCCGACGTCCCAACATGCAGCGGGCGCTGATTTCACAGATGCAAATGGTCGGCGCTGGATCGCGGTGGAGGAGATCAAGCCTAAGGAAGTCAACATCGCGGAGATGGAGCAGCAGCGGCGAATCGTCGAGGCGGACCGCCAGTCGCCACCGCCAGACCCGCGGACCATGAGCCGAGACGAATTGGCCGAGAAACTGCAGCCTCGGCGACTCGTGGGGACGTATGAGTACCAGCTAGAGGAACCGGATTACGTTGTCGCGGATCTCATTCTGGCGATGGATGAGGTTCCTAATACGTCAGGGTCGTGGGGAGGCAAGAGCGCCTTCGCGAGACCGTATTTTGTCGTCGGTCCAGACGATCGACGACGGGTTGACAATCCGCGGTTTTTTCCCGGATCGGCGAACGCCTACCTATCGCAGGGCTGTACAGCAACGATGATCGGTCCGAGCACGGCGTTGTGCGCCGCGCACTGCTTCTACAACGACGGCTGGATCACGTCCGCCAGCATTATCTTCGGCGCCGACACGGTGGCGCCAACTGCTCCTTTCGGCAGCTTCCTCGCCGACAGTCTCACGCTCCCCGGGGCGTGGAATAAACAGGGGCCCTGGAACAGCGGCGACTGGAGTTGGGACTTCGCCGTTTTGGAGTTCAGCCCATCGAGGCCGCGCCTTGGCGACCAGACTGGCTGGTTCGGGACTGGCCAGAAGTTCGACGGTTCGAAGACGTGCATCGGTTATCCAAGCGACAAACCGGTTCCTTCGCCGTGGGTCAAAGGCGGAAGCTTCACCGGCACCTCCTTTGGCACTCGGTACCAGCACGATCTTGACATCATTCCCGGCGATAGTGGCGCCGGTATCTACGACAATGGTGACAACCGCTGCAACGCAATCCAGTCGACGCAGTGGATGACATCGACGCCTTTCCGTGTCTGGAATGAGGGGCGGCAATGGGATACCACCACGTACAACTTCTTCCATACTTACGGAAATTGGCCGCGTGTCTAAATCGCCGCCGGGAGCGTCACAATCGCTCATGCGCTCACCGAGCGGCGAATCCCCGTTACCGAGTCCGCATGACCTGTCGCCGTCGTTTTGAGCCATGTTTATGCGAGCTGAGGGATTGAATGGGTGGATGTGCAGAGTCTTACGAACTCCGCCCTAGCAGAGTTTGCTCGACAGCGTCAAATGAAACAGCACGTGAAATTTCGGTAGGTTTGTGGCAAATCGGCTCCCTGGAGTGCGGAGATAGTCATAGCGGCTGCTACCGGCTTCGATAGCACCGCGACAGCCACCCATCATCACTGCACGGCTAAAGGGGATGGTCGTGAACAGCCGATTTGCTCGCAGCGTGGATTTCGAAGCATTGTCGCTAAGGGATCTGGCCGATGCGCGTGACGCCTACCACGTCCATCTAGCCAACCTGACCAACGTGGTGGGAACGGCATTGGGGCGGTACCTCATTCGCCGCGACGATCCTCGGTTCACCGACCCCGGTGCCGGGAGCCCGTCGTGGTCGAAGAAGCCACGAACCCTCGCCAACAGCGCGATCACTAAATGGTCGTGGCCATGCGTGCTGGTCTTTGTACGGGAGTGGATGGTCGATCCACCGGGCGTTGACGGGATCGATCAGGTGATACCCAACCGGTTGTATTTGCCCGATGGGCGTCAGGTTCCGACGTGCGTGGTGCAGACGCCATTGGCTGGCGGCACCGGTCGCCAACCACAGCTGCGGTTCGGATCAATCACCAAGGGGCCCGGGTTGCCATTGTTCGCCGATGAGCAGGGACGGCGACGGATGGGCACGATCGGGGCGCTGGTCACCGACGGTTCGCGTGTCTACGCGTTGACGTCGCGCCACGTTCTGGGACCTGCCCGGTCGATGGTGACCGTCGCGCAACAGGGCCGCACGGTACCGATCGGTCGTGTCGCCAGCGTGGCAACGCGCCGGTCACTGCAGAGTCTGTATCCGGGCATCGCAGCCACCCGCGCCGAGCTCGACGTGGACGCCGGGCTGGTGGAACTGGACTCGGTCGACGGTTGGACTAGCCAGCTGTATGGGCTCGGTGTGATAGCGACCTGATCGACCTGAACGTCGATACTGTCGGCCTGTCGTTGATCGGCTGCCCGGTGAAGGCAACCGGTGCGGCGAGCGGACCACTGCGCGGCTCCATCCTGGGCCTGTTTCACCGTTGGCGCAGCGTCGGCGGGGTCGACGAGATCGCCGAATTATTGATTGGCTCGCGCACCGAGGACGACGACATCGCCTCGCGCCCAGGCGATTCCGGCGCCGTGTGGGTATGGGATGAAGAAGCCGATTCCAATGTCCCGGGCGGACCCCACGTTCGTCAGTTCGCGTCACACGAACTACCGGTGGTCAGCCCCCTCGCGATGCAGTGGGGTGGCCAAGTCGTGCTGGATGCCGATGGCGGCCAACCGACCGACTACGTGCTGGCCTCTACCCTGGCCGGCGTCGCCCAGACGCTCGGCGTCACTTTGCTCAACGACGACTCGCTCGCCGATCACAGCCTCTGTTGGGGAAAGGTCGGGCACTACAAGATCGCCGCATCGGCCTGCACACTCGGGCAACCCGGCACTAAGCTCGCCACGCTGCTGACGGCCAACCTCGACCGCATTGCCGTGTCCGACGACGACATCTCCAAAGGCCAGCTACCGTCGGCGGCGCACCGCGACGAATTCGTCGCGCTGGCCGACGTGCCTGATCTGGTCTGGCGCAACACGCGACCCAAGGATGCGCCGAGTCATTTCGCCGACATGGACGAGCCAGGTGGAAGCGTCGCCGACCACAGCACCTTATTGGAGCTGTGGGACAACGGCGATCCGAAATGGCGTGCACCGCAGGGCTGGACCGACTTCTATAACGATCTGCCCAGGCCGCCCGAAGATAAGCATCGCGGCGCCTTGCCATTTCGGGTAGCCCAGCTCTACGACATCATGGTCAACGCGGTGCGCGAAAAGAACGTCACGCTATACGTTGCGGCGGCCGGCGTGCTGGCCCATTATGTCGGCGATGCCTGCCAGCCGCTGCATGTGTCACGGCTGCACCATGGCGAACCGGACGACCCCACCGACGACGGTGTGCACGGGCAATACGAAACCAAAATGCTCGACCAGTTCGCCCCAGAAGTCGTCTCCGGGGTCAACAAAGCTCTCGACGGCTACCACGCCGGTGACGAGGGCGGCCCAAACTTGATCACCGGCTCGGACCACGCCGCCGAGACGGTCGTCGCACTGATGAAGCGGACGATTGAGGCCATCGCCCCGCATGACATCCTCGACACCTACGACAGCCATCCCGGCGCTGGCCGCACGGAAGCGCTATGGAAAGCCTTCGGCCCGAAAACCGTTGCGCGGCTCGCGGATGGCGCGCGAACCTTGGCCGTGCTTTGGCGTTCAGCGTGGGAGGAAGGCGGGGGCGAAGAGATCGCAGCATCGAAGATGACCGCACAATCAACGTCAGCGCTGCAAAAGCACTACGAGGACAAGACATTCGCCCCCAACGAATGGCTGAAGGACTGGGCGAAGCTTCCCCAACCGACTACTCAAGCCACGCGTCGGCGCGGCAAGTCAAAGCAACGATAAGGGCTTTGATCGCGGAAGGCCCTGGGGCCTGCGGTCGTCGTCCGTCTTGGCGGATACAGATTGCCCTGGGGGCAAGCTGCGGCCTGGCAGGCCGTCCGCAACGCTCCTATCACTGCTTACCGCAGGGAGTCATCTTCCAACTTCGGAATGGTAAATGAACGTTTGCCCAAAATTGGCCATTCGGTGAGATGTTGCGTGATCAGATTGTCTGGCAGATGGGCGGCATATGGAGGCGCACAATGACGTCGCACTACGAGGAACGCACGACGATTGTTGACCCCGTCGCGAGAGATGCCACGACCTCATTTGAGTCGGAGAGTTCCGGGCCAGTATTCCAGGCGCCGTTTGAGGGATGGCTGGCGTTTGCCGATATCGTCGCAGACAGTAATCCGGCCCTGTCGGACTTGATGGCGGCCAGCGCATATCTGGCTCGGAGTGTGCTGGAGGAGCAGATGCCGCTCTACGTCGACCGCCTTGGTGCGTTGTTGGACATGTCACCGAGCGCGATTGACAGCCTTCGCGTGGCGCTGGCAGCTGACACGCTTCCGCTGACCCCCCAGGCACTGGCCGACGTGGTGCAGGACGCGGTGGCGGAAGCCGCCGAAGCCGATGCAGAGTTATTCACAAACGAGCGCAACTATGTCGACACCGCCGCGCGCAGCTTTATCGATTCGGGCCGGACATCCGAGCGCAGCGCAAACATTTACGACCAAACTCTCAAATGGCTCAAGGAGAAAGCCAAACCCGGCAGTTCCTTCCACTGGAGGGCGTCATGCTCGCTTGAGCGGCCATCGGCACTCGGCGGTCGAAAGCCGATCTACTGCGCGCGGGTCGCGCACCCCTATCTTTTTGGCGACCACGTGGGTGCACTCGAGGCGACCTACGGTCACAAACTTTTCGTCGGCTTTGAAGGAAACGCGCAACGACCCGGCCAAGTTGGTGCCGGTGGTGGGTATCGAGCGACGATCGACGACGAACACCCGTCGTATTACTGGGATTCCCTCAGTTCGCCGACGGGAGCGTGGGCGTTCACCCTGCACCTCATGGAGGGGCCACGGGTACGCCTCGCGAGCAAGATCGCGGCCCGGGTGGAGGCGAAGCAGGAGCAGATAAATGACTTGATCGGTGAGCAAGTCGACAACTCGCGCAACCGGATTGAGGAGCTGGTCGGGCGCGCCGTCAATTCGCTTCCCAGCGACGCGCTGGCGGCGACAGCGCTTTCGGCAGTGGTGCACCCACTGGTGGCGTTAATAGCGCTTGGGGCCAAGGCCATGTTCAAACTCGTGGTGGCCCGACTGATCAAGGTGTTCAAAGAGGTGAACCTCACCACCTGGACCGTCTGGCATACCACCATCACCGATTCGGGGCGGGTCCCAATCTCGATCTTCACCCTCGCCCGTCCAGGGCGTCGCACCCCAGGACTGTGTCGCCTCAAAAGCGAGCCCACGGGGGCAGTCGCCGACGATGACTATCAATACGATCCGAACCTACAACGTCAGGCCCGCTTTATGATCGGCCCTACCAGCCTTGGGACGGACACATTTAGCGAGAACTACTTCAAACTGGTTGCCGACAAGGGCCAACCGCTCGCCTGGCAAGAGCCGTTCGAAACGAACAGCGGATTTCGCATCCTCGTACCCCACACCGCACCGGGGTCAAAAGCGTCGTATGTCTGCGCGATACGCGCGGACGTTCTGCCGAGCTTCACCTGGGAGCTTTAGCAAGTCATCCGCCGCGCATCCAATGCGCGGTGCCCTTTGAGTTTTGATGAGTCCGTCGTTATTGCAAGTAGATTCAAACCAATATTCCCAAGGTCGTTGATTTGCAATATAATTGGTTTAGATATGACGCAAGACGAATTCTCCAGACTATTCAGGTACGTGACTGAACGCTTCGATAAACTCGATGCGGAACTAGCGAAGAAAGCTGACGCAGACGAGATGTATCGCCGGTTCGATGACGTGATGGCCCAACTGGACGACATCAAGGTCGAGCAAGGGGCGCAGCGTGTGCAACTCGGCCGTCATGAGCGCTGGCATCACGAAACTGCCGAGCACGTTGGGCTGCAGCTCAGCCACGAAGGATGAACTGACGACCTGGTTGGCAACCGTCGTGAATCGATTCGGCGTGCTGTCGGTGGTGGCTGCGACGATAGCTTTATGGACGACGGCTCGGAGAGTGACGACGAGGACTTTGACTTGCCGGACGGCAGGAAGCTGCGGATCACGGACAAGGCGCTGGAGTTTTTCGATGACCACGATGAGTGCCCGTTTTGCATTGGCCGGACTGCTGCACATCGTGGAGAGCCTGAGGACAGCAATCCTTACCCCACGGGCGACGTGGCTGAGGGGTCGGTCGACTGGTACGAGACGGACTACGGCTTGTGGCTGACCGGATACGGCATCGGTTCCACTGAGCCCGGCGGTCTGCTGTGGCATGAGCAGCCAAACCGCGGCTGACGCAATACTGTTGGCGCCGTTGGCGGGCGTGTGACCGAAGATTCTTTCAACAGTCGTTGGGGCAGCTCAAGACGCGGATGTTGCGCGACGATCAGCCAGGCCACGGCTCGGATACTCGTGTATGTCGGACCCGCCGCATATCCTTCTGGTTGTGGGTATTCGTGTTCACGAGCTGGCGAAGGAATTAGGGCTGACCGCGAAACAAGTGTTGGCCGAGTTTAATGAGCTTGGCGAGTTCGTCAAGTCTGCAAGCAGCACTGTCGATGCCAAAGTTGCCGATCGCTTGCGGCGCAAGTTCGCAGGCTCTCCGCCGCGCCGTATCGACGATCAGGACTATGGCGTTTCGGCGGACATCGAGCATCCGACTTTGGCTGATGATGGGGGATTCGAGGGTGCGCTGGCGAAGGCTGCGCGACGAAGTCGTTCAGCCGCATCGGCGCGCCACGAGCCAGGTGCGATCGAAAGCGCTATTTATCAGTACGCGATCGATCCACGCCGGACTCGGCGCGGTCGCTACACGCCCGAGGAGACTGACCGCGCAGAGCGTCTCCTCAAGCGTTGGCTGCTCACCTGGCTGGACGACATGGCCGATTGGATCCGGCTGACCGGCGGCGAGCACCCGGATGTCGCGGTGCAGTTGTCGCGCGCCGGGTTGGCGGCTGCCGATGCGGAACTCCGGATCGGCTTCGGCCGGATCGATCCCTCCCGCGACACCATCATCATGCGGGTCATCAAGGGCAATCTCGGAGTCAAAGACGCCGTGCGCCAGGTGCAGGAGTTCCGACGCGCGCAAGCCACCGGATCCTGACACCGCACAGGTGGTGTCGACGCCACCTGTCGACAAGTGATGGAATGCCTTGTGGCACTGGATACTCCGCTCAATACTCGGCAACTGGATGTTCTCCGATGGATCAGAGACGGTTGTCCTGATGGCCAGTGGACCGACTTCACCTCAAGACGACAGCAAACGTGCTCGCCTACAGGCGCCTCGCGACGGTGTCGAAGCGCGGCGGTGTCTGGAGCGCAGCCATATTGGCGGCTGGTGAGTACTACCTGGCGAACGGTCACTACCCGCCCGGGCATTTCGCCAGGCGGCGTGGAGACCAGCACGTAGGTCTCGATACGCCAACGAAGCCGGCAGTGGTCGCCAAGCGGCCCGTGACGCCAATCGCCCCAGACACACATGTGGGTCAGTCCAAAGACAAGACGCCGCCTGAAGCGTTGACTCCGACCCGCAAGCTGATGAAGGCCATCGTCGAGGCGGGTGGTCATCTCGAAATCGGCACCACCGATGACGAAACCATCCACGCAAATGCGCGGCCCACGGCAATGGCCCGAAGGCACACAAGCTCCTGGGCGCAGACCGTCACCTGGTCATCATCGAAGACGACAAGACCTACCGCTACCGCCCGGCAGCAGCGAAAGACATCCTCGACAAGGCTCAATCAGATGTTGACGCTCTCCGAAAGCAACTAGGTCTCTAACGCGGCGGGCACCGTAGTGGACACCGTGCCTGGCGTCCCGCCGGACACATCCTCACAGTCACGAGGATGGTCGAGAGGTCCGCGCAGGGGTTGTAGGTGGTGGCGATCGGTGTGCGATTCCCAGTCACGGCCGGTGCTCAGGGGCGAGCTGATTCAGCGCGGATTGCAGTGCGATTGCCTCGTCGGGACCGGGGTCCGTGTGGTGTTGATCGGCGGACGTGCCGCCTCATTGTTGAGCTCGCGGGTGGCGACCAAGGGATCGATATCGATGTCGCCGCATACGATCATGACCGCGCCACCGCCATCGTTGAGCGAAATCGCATCGCCATTGTCGGAGATAAGGCCGCCGAAACATGATGTCAGAGTGGTGATCTGCGATTCGCGCACCTGCGTGGCGGAGGAGCGGTCTCGGGAGGATCCGCGCACTATGCTGGGCGGATTTCGCCGCTATCTCTCTACAGATGTAGTAGATTGTCGGTCGGCGTTCGGACGTGTCGCACCGTGCCCCCGGACGGGCGAGATGCTGCTACTGCGGTAGGAGATCTCATACCGCGGTGGGGTTCCAAGAAACCGACTTGGGCACGATGCGAATCGTGTCGCTGATTTCGTAGCGTCGAATCATGGCATATGACATCGACTTTGACGCCGATCTAGACGTCATCGAGCGTGCAAACGATCGCACTCACGGCGATAAGGACGTCACGGCCAACGGTCAAACATTGGCATCCGGCCTCGGTCCTGACGCGCCGGCCAACTGCGATGTCGACGCTATTGCCTTGTTGCAGCACACAAGTACGCGACCCTGGGCGGCTAATCTGGTGCACACCTACGCGGCCGTACGTTTGGTCCTCGGCAGATTTACCTTACCTCCGCGACCAACGCGGCACGACTATCCGCCGCGCCGAGAAGCGTTCGTCGAGGAACCGGCTATGCACCGTGAGATGTTCAGACTGTGAGGGACAAATCAATTCCCTACGTACCCGCCGCAACTAGACCATGTGTTGGTTCCGGGCCAATTCTGAGCAGTGATTTCCGGATCAAGCGCTCGCTCAGACCGGAGCCGATACCAAGCTGCCCCCTTTGCGAAACCCTCGCCGCTGGAACAGGCGGACACGGGCGAGGATGAACTCTCGGAATACCTTTCCGGGTCAACCATCTCGGGGCACAGTGTTGGAGTGCTGTTGAGTCCGAAGTGTCGCTTAAACAGTGAGGTTTGCAGAACGACATGCTGCGCACCGGCCGGGAACGCAACATTTGCGCCACCCCCAGCGAACGCGATAAGTGCGAGATCAGCAACCGCGCCAGTAGCATCCTCAGATTGAAGTCCGCCGAGATCCTCACCGCCCAGTAAACGGAACCTCGCCATGTCGGGGCTTTCGCGCCCTGGGGCGTTGGGAGGGTCTGGCCGAGGCAGACACCCGGACCGGTAGCAGTGCATCATCCCAGTCACCCCCTACCAGGGGCGGAGAGAGCCCCTACCAGGGGCGGAGAAGCCAAGCCGCCCGCAGAACGGTGTGGTACGGAGGACCGGCATCGTAATATGAGCCGATGCTGACTGCGCTGGCAGGGCACATACGGCATCGACTCCGCCGATGTGGCGAGTTAATCCCACCGGGTTACCGGTGGTCGTTTTTGATCGTCGTCCACGTCGGCGTGGTGCTGATTGTCGTCGCTGCGGCATTACAGCGTCAGCGTGCTGACCAACCGGCCGCGCTGATCGCAGTTGCTATCGCCGTCTCGCCGTTGGCGTTGTTTTACGGTTCGGGAATCAAGTTCAGTTTCAGCTCGGCACTAATGTTGTCGACCTTGTCTGCAGCCACCGGCATTTTTCTGTTTGCCACCTCGACGCCCGTGACTGCCGATTTCGCGCCGCTGTTGCTGGTACTGGGCGTCTGTGTGGTCGGAGCACTGACAACCCCCTTCGGTGGCTTGTTGGCCACCGCGACGGCCGCCGCAATGCTGACGATTGCATCGGCGACGCACCGGCTCGACGCGGTGGCGCTGTACCTGAGTTTCGTCGCAATGGGGTGGCTGGTCGGGTACTTGATGCGCGTGCAGCAACAGCTGCTCATCAAGCAACAGCAGGCTCAGTTGGCGATATCCGAGCACGCCGCCGCCGATGAACGCCGGCGCATCGCGCGCGAGGTGCACGACGTCATCGCCCATTCACTGAGCGTCACACTCCTGCACGTCACTGGCGCCCGCCGGGGATTGCAGCAAGATCGCGATGTCGATGATGCCGTAGAGGCATTGCAGCAGGCCGAGCAGCTTGGTCGTCAAGCGATGACCGATATCCGGCGCACCGTCGGGCTTCTCGACAGTGCGCCCATGAAGCTCGCGCCCGAACCGAGTATTGGTGATATTCCAGAGTTGGTCGATGACTTCGTCTGCGCTGGCCTTGCAGTCGTTTTTCATATGCGCGGGTCCACCGATGCGGTGTCAGCTGCTGTTGGTCTTGCGTTGTTCCGCATCGCCCAGGAGTCGCTTTCCAACATTGCCAAACACACTCCTGAATCGGAATCGTCGATGAATCTCACTATCTCGCGGCGCTCCGCTGTATTGCGGATTGTCAACAAGCTACCGATAGCCGTTAGCGCTACCCCGACCTGTGAAGGCCGGGGTCTTCGCGGGATGCGCCAGCGGGTCGAACTGCTGGGCGGAGCTATCGATATAGGTCCGTCGGTCGACGGGTGGTTGGTGTGTGCCGACATTCCGCTTAGCAACGGAAGCCCCGGGAGCCGCAACGGGTCGTGGCTGTCGTGAATGCCGACGTTGGGGAGGTCGCGGTGCTATTGGTCGACGACCAGGAACTCGTCCGATCCGGTTTGCGCCGGATTCTACGGCGTAAGGATGGGTTCAACATTGTCGGCGAATGCTCCGATGGAGACCAGGTGCTCGACGCGGTAGCAGCCCATCGTCCCGACGTCGTGGTGATGGACCTGCGGATGAAGCGCATCGACGGCATCGAAGCGACTCGTCAGCTCGCGATTCATGACGGCCCGCCGGTGCTTGCACTAACCACGTTCAACGAAGACGAGCTGTTATCAAGGGCGTTGCGCGCCGGCGCGACCGGCTACGTGCTGAAAGACTCCCTGGCCGAGGAGCTGATCCGAGCTGTGCGTTCCGTCGCGAAAGGTGAAAGCTATCTCGACCCTGCAGTGACCTCGCGGGTGTTAAGCACTTACCGGACAGCCACGCGCGCAACATACGGCGACGCCACCAGCGAACTGACCGCTCGCGAGCTCGATGTGTTGCGGCTCGTTGCAAGGGCTCGCACCAACACCGAAATCGCCGCCGAGCTGCATATTTCCGAAGTGACAGTCAAAGGCCACATTAGGCGCATCTTCGGCAAACTCGACGTGCGCAACCGCGCCGCAGCGATCGTCTACGCCTACGACCACGGCGTCGTCCTGCCCGAAATCCCCCACCAGGAACGGCTGTAACGACCTCGGTAGACAGCAAAGTGCTATCAAGTCCCGGACAGTTGCCAACCATCTCGGCGAAAGGATAACGCCGATGCGTACCACCTCGGCCATCGCGATATCCTGGCCGTCTAGGCCGACGTGCCGGATGTGCGGCCAGATGTTCGACTCGCCAGAGATCGGTCGACCACAAATTTATTGCTCGCAAGCGTGCCGCCAATCCGCATACAGGGCGCGCGTGGCGTCCCGCCAGGCACTGGCTGCCGCCGCCGAGCTGCGCAGCGTGCTGCTGTCGGTCAGCAACGACTTCGCTGACCATGCCCGAAAGCTTGCCGCCGAGCTGTTTTCTGCGTATGGGAGCAGAGCCGCGAGCCCGACGGACCTGCCAACCGGGTGGGAGATCCAGGTCAGCCGTAGCGCACGTGATCTGCGGGAAGTGCTTGACCGCATCCAGCGCCTCGTCAACGATCATGCCGAAGTGGTCTACCGGCACCGGATGGCGGTGAAACACGGTGCTGGCGTAACCGGTCACGAGCGCGATAACTGCAACGCAGTCAGCTGACGTTATTCGAAAGAGTTCAGAAAGAAGCAAAGCCCGATCGTGGCGACCCTTGAAACCAAGTTTTCAACATGCCGCGCTGACTTCTCCGAAACCATCCACACGCTTCGTCGGTAAAAGCCTTCGACGCAGAAGGCGCTGTGTGCCACCGTATTGAATCTTGTCCGGACCGCAGTGAAAAGGCGCCGCAATTCGGGAAAATCGAGGTGCTGCTTCTGGCGAGTTGCTTGCGACTGCCAATCATTCACGAATGATGGTGTCGCGGATGGTCGAATCCTCTCTGGCAATTATCGTGGCCCCGATCTCGAAGCTCCCGCACGTTACGACGAGGGGCGACGTCGGCGCATAGTGCCGTCATCTCAGCGGTAAACTGTTGTGCCACAGCTCTATAACCGGGCGCAAGTCTTGCGGAATGGCCCTCATCCCGCAGCCCGACCCGTTGCGAACGGACTGGCCAAGAAACCCTCTAGCCACCTACGACCTGCCAATTGCAATCGGCACTGGCCCAGTTGGGCTTCAGCCGCAATTCGACAGCTTCTGCGCGCATCGCAGGGCGCCAAAGGGCGGGATATTGTGCATGTGATGCGCCCGATGGTCCATTGATTTCGTCACGCTTGCCGCTGTGGTCCTTCTCATATCACCAAGGCCTCGCTCTTACGTTTTGAGCTCAGAGTCGCCGGGTATATAGCGCGCAATTAGATTTGTAATATTCCGCGTGAATTGATCCAATATCCCGTGTGAATGCTGGCAGACAGACAAATAAACAACAACCCCCTCGATCCCCAAGGTAGATGATGAGCGATCTGTGCGGCAATGAGCCGATAGCGATCACCGGTAGGCCGCTCCGCCTTGCCGGAGGCCGCATGTTCGCCGATCAGTGGCGCAACTCGCATGACGGAGTCGAGGCATTCCGCATGTTAACTGTTAACGAGCACGTTGCCGCCGGCCCTCCGACGAAAAGGCTGTGCGACATGTTGCCGCCAGCTTGCGCGACCTCGTCGCCTCGTGAGACCGAGCGTCCGCGACCCGAACGACGCCTCCAAGAACGGATTCGCCGTACGGGCGCGGGAAGGGAAACCCGCCGTAAAGCCCGTATCGCTGCTGGACACCTCGGATAAAGACCACAACGAGGCAGGACCAAAGAGTCAGGGGGAATAAAAGTGAGTGCAACGATTTTAGGTAGAAAGACAGCAAGCGCTACTTCGATCAGTAGTACTGCGGACATAGCTCGCACTGGCGGATCTCGCCTTCGCGATATGGATGTCTTCGGGGAGACCGCATGTGTAACGCATGCACGACATGTCGACTGGACGAACGCGATTGGAGAGGATTCGTTTTCGATCCGAACGCGGTCGGCGAAGCCCGCGACCTTCTGTTGCTTTGAGCGGTATGCAGCCGCTGGCAGGCGGATGGGCAAACCCAAAGGCTTTCAACCATGACAATTTCTATGCCGATCGACGACTCGGAGGACTTTGACCCGCCGTATGGTCTGACCGCACGATTCTTTGGCGGATTCGATACCCAGATTGACGGGCAACCGGTGGTTCGGTGGAGAGCTGGACGATCGCGGAACCTGTTCCAATACCTTTTGATTCACCGAGGCAGACTCGTAACGCGTGATCGCCTGTATGAGGTGCTCTGGCCCGACGCGGAATGGGGTAGTGCCTCGAGTTCGCTGAAGGTAGCTTGCCACGGGCTGCGCAGTGCGCTTGGTGCGAGCCGCGACGATTCGGGAAGAATGCGACTCTTGTGTCGCGGCAGCGGCTACATCCTCGAACTAGACGATGTCTGGCTCGACGTCACGGAATTCGAGCGGCTGGTGATCGATGGTCTACGTGCCGTCAGGTCGGGTCGCATTAATGTGGCATGGCGCGACCTCTCAGATGCCATGTGCCTATATACGGGTGATTTCCTTGAGGGTGAGGCTTGGGATTGGGCGATCGAGCATCGCGAGTATTTGAAATCACTCGCTCTGCGTGCCCTGCAAGCCTTGCGGCAGATCGCAGAGAAGGACGACGACACTGCCGAATTGATCGCATTATGCCGTCGAACGCTCGACCTCGATCGTCACCACGAAGCAAGCTACCGGACACTGATCGCACTGCATGGCCGACTTGGTGAACACGAGCGAGCCCGGAGCTGGTTTCTATTGTGCGCCAACCGGCTTAACGAAGATCTCGGTGTCGCACCGGAACCCGCAACGGTGGCCGCGTATCGCCTCGCCGTCGCACAACCCGTCCCTGCCCACGAGTGCGTGCCGTCGTCTCGCGAACGCCTTCACGGTGACTCAGCCTCTCGTGGTCGCGAAGTCGCCATATGTGCACCGGCTCCTACGCAGAGGTCGCCGCGCTGAGCACACGCACGTGGTAGCGGTGGCCGCGGATGCATGCGCTTCAACGGCAGGCGCAGCCCAATCGTATGACGTGCATTTGCGTGTTTGCGTTGCACTCTGCGCGCATCGGCTGGGTAGTCCCGTTATCCGGATGTGGATGTGTGGGCTGTCACCGACGCTGGCCAGTACCATCGCGATCCCACTTGCCAACGGAACGCGGATCTTTACTGGTAACGGCGCGAAAGAACATGGCAATGAAGTCTTTTCGCAACTATGCCGAGCCCTTCGATCAATCGATCACTAAACGCCGTAACCGCGTCATTACCGCCTGTTCCTAACCTACCAAGCGTTGACGTACACAAGCATTGGAATGGAGATCGCATGAACGGGGTAGCAATTGTCGGTATCGGCTGCCGCTTTCCCGGTGGCGTTCACGACGCTGAGAGTTATTGGAACTTCCTGCTGGACAAGGGCGATGGAGTCGTCGACATCCCAGCCGACCGTTGGAATGTCGATAAGTACTACGATCCTGATCCTGATGCACCGGGTCGGATGTACACGCGCCGTGGCGGTTTCCTGACCGACTCGCTCTGGGATTTCGATCCCGAGTTCTTCGGAATCTCCCCACGCGAAGCCTCTATCATGGATGTCCAACAGAGGCTTCTACTTGAGGTGTCGTGGGAGGCGTTGGACGATGCCGGCCTTGCCGCCTGTGTATCCGGCCGTCCTGTGGGTGTGTATATCGGGGCTTTCACGGCTGACAACGCCATAAAAAGATGTGGTATGGCAGCGCGGATGGACATCTCCGGTCACACCGCGATGAGCTACACGTTCACGCTCTTATCCAACAGAATCTCTTACGTCCTGGACCTGCAAGGTCCGAGCATGACGATCGATACTGCTTGCTCCTCGTCCTTGGTCGCGTTTCATCAGGCCACCCAGGCCGTCCTCACCGGCGAATGCGATCTTGCGCTCGCGGGTGGTGTGAATTCAATAACGCAACCAGAGGCCTACGTGTCGATGTCCAAGGGGCGGTTCCTATCTCCCGATGGCCGTAGTAAGGCCTTTGATGCGTCCGCCGACGGCTACGGGCGTGGTGAAGGTGCAGGAGTGGTCGTACTAAAGCGCCTTGACGTCGCGCAACGAGACGGTGACCGGATTTACGCCGTGGTGCGCGGCACGGGAGTCAATCAAGACGGAAAGACGGCGGCGATACCTGTCCCAAATCCCATCGCTCAAGAGAATCTAGCGAGGCGCGTCTGCGCAGATGCAGGGGTCGAACCACATGACGTCGCGTATGTCGAAGCGCACGGCACCGGAACTCCCGTCGGCGACCCGCTCGAAGTATCTGCTCTCGGAAAGGTTTATGGCAATATCCCTGGCCGGCAGGAGCCACTGGCCGTCGGATCGGTAAAGGCATCGATCGGACACCTGGAGGCTGCGGCAGGAATCGCGGGAGTCATCAAGACAGCACTGACGCTGCACCACCGCGCGATCGCGCCGCAAGGTTGGCTCGAGAACCCAAATCCTGACATTCCATTTGACGATCTCAACATCAGCATCCCGACTGAGGTGCAACGTATTCGCGATGGACGCGACAAAGTCTTCGCGGCTGTCAATAGCTTTGGCTACGGCGGTACGAATGCGCACGCCGTTCTGGCGGCCGCACCGCCCCAGAGTGCTGCAACCGCCGCGACCTTTCCGGTCCTGCCGATCTCAGCTCGGAATCCGGCTGCAGTGCGCGAGCTGGCGGGACGGTTTGCAGCGTTGGTGGAAGCCGGGGCCGATCTCGACTCGTTGGTCGCTGCGGCTTGGACACGGCGGGCGCATCATCAATTTAGAAGCGCGTTCGACTATTCGGACACCGACGATCTACTGACCAAGCTGCAGAATTTCGCGCAAGGGGAAGGTCGTCAGCCCACGCGTGCGATCGCCAGCGATGCCGCGCAGCCCGTCTTCGTATTCAGCGGGATGGGTCCCCAGTGGTGGGCAATGGGTCGTGACCTGTTGCAGGCAGACGGTGAATTCGCGCGGATGGCCCGCGTCATCGATGACGAATTTGGCGCGATTGCGGGCTGGTCGATCGTCGAGGAACTTTCTCGGGCCGAAGAGGACTCTAAGGTCACCAATACGGAGATCGCTCAGCCTGCAAACTTCCTCGTCCAAGTTGCACTCGTTGCGGAACTGGCGAAACTGGGAGTGCACCCGGTGGCGGTGGTCGGGCACAGTGTGGGCGAGGTCAGCGCGGCGTACGTCTCCGGCGCGCTCAGTCTCCGAGATGCGGTACGCGTGAGCTATCACCGTTCTCGGTTGCAGGCCACGACGACCGGAGCAATGCTTGCCGTTGGACTGACGCCGGCGGATGCTGTGGCTGAGATCCCCGCGGGGGACGAAATCTCGGTTGCCGCCGTGAACGGTCCAACGGCCGTAACCCTAGCCGGGAGCCGCGAAGCAATCGAGCGCATGTACGAAAAGCTCGCGGAGGCAGGGGTGTTCGCGCGCCTCCTGCAAGTTGAGGTTGGATACCACAGCCATCTGATGGATCCGATCCTCGATGAGATACGTTCGACGCTAGCTGATGTGGAGCCTAAGACACCGTCCATCCCGCTGTATTCGACCGTACACGGCCGTCCGGTTTCTGGCCCGGAATGGGACGCGAACTACTGGTGCCGGAATGTGCGAGAACCAGTGTGCTTCGCCGATACTGTCACCAGCCTTGTCAAAGGCGGCTACCGCGTTTTCCTCGAAGTCGGCCCAAATCCAGTGTTGAGCGGGAATATTCGAGAGATGCTCGTGCGTGCCGGCGAGACCGGCGCATCGATTGGCACGTTGAGCCGCAAAGAGGGGGATCTCGTTAGTTTGCGCCACACGATAGCCGAGTTGTACACGGCCGGAGCTCTGGACGGATCGACGGTACCGGGTGGCTCGTCGGTGAACCCCCATGTGGCACTGCCTGCTTATCCGTGGCAGAAGACTCACGTCTGGACCGAGTCGGACAGCGTGGTGCGCGAGCGTATGGCGTCGGACTCCCGCTTTCCGATGCTGGGTCAGCGTCGCGAGACGTCAGCGTCGGAATGGACTGTGGACCTTTCCGTCGCAGGTTTGCCGTGGTTGCAGGACCATGTCGTGGAGGGTTTGGTCGTCCTTCCCGGTGCCGCCTACCTCGACGCCGCGCTGAGCGCAGCTGCGATCCGCACTGGGCGTGAGGATCTCGCACTCGAAGACATTCGATTCGTCACTCCGCTGGTGATCGATCCCCACGATGTCCCTGTTCTTCGACTCACGGTCGAGGATGCAACCAAACGCTTCACGATCTCCTCCCGCACCGGTACTGGAACCGTTTGGACGATGAACGCGAATGGCCGGTTCGTCGAGGGCCCGGTCAGGTCGGCCGATGTCGAATTGCCACCGGAAGGCGACGCCACGATCGTCATCAACGGTCGGGACATGTATCCGGCACTTGCGGCCCACGGACTTCAATACGGCAGTGCGTTCCAGGGGATAGTACAGGCGCGGGTTGGCGACGATGCTGTCGTTGCGACGATCGATACCTCAGTGGCGAGAGATACTGCGCACCTTGTACATCCAGCGGTACTCGATGTTGCACTGCAGTGTGTCGCAGCGATTGGCGCTGGATCTGGCACGGCCACCAAAGGCGCAATTGTCCCCGCCTCGGTTCACTCCGTACGGCGCTTCGGTCCCATTCCGAGATCGGCGGCAACTGTGGTGGTGCGCCGCCGCGGCATCGATCCGCTGCTGGCGGATGTCGATCTCATCGATGCCGACGGAAGTCAGATTGTGGCGATGACGGGTGTCGAATTCCGGCCGGTATCCCCACCGGCCTCGATCCGCAACCGGCTTGGCCAGCTCTTCTACGAGCCGAGATGGGAGCTGTGCGACAGCCTTGACCCGCTGACCGCCGAGGCCGATGCCGCCGACGAGTTCACTCTTGTTATTGCCCTGGGTGACGTCGCGTCTCCGTGGGCTGCGCCGATTGCCGATAGGCATCCCAACGCTAGATCACACCGAATTTCGGATCCATTGCTGCCTCGGCTGGAGGACGATATCGCAGCGATGTTGCGCGACGGAATCGCGGCGAGCGGAACCGAACGGGCCAACGTTATCGTCGTTGCAGGCACCGGATTCGACGGATCTGCCAACGTCACCGCGGTGGCGTGCGTTGCCAGGGCCACCAGCGCCCTGCTGGATCAATCGACAGCAGGAGGCGACGAATCGAACCGGCCAGCCCTCGACATCCGGGCGGCCATCGTCACCACGTACGGGTTCTGCCTGCCGGGCAGCAGTGTCGAGGCCGACATGGCGCATGCGGCGCTCGTCGGTGCGCGGCGTTCGCTGCTGAACGAGCAACCGATGTCGAAATGGAGACTGATCGACACCGGGCCGGACACGAGCGCCGACGAAGTCGTCGCTGAAGCCCTCAGAACCGCTGAGGGACAGGATGAATCGGACGAGGTGTGCCTGTCTCTGGGATCCAGGTGGGTCCTTCGCGTACGAAAGAACCTGGTCGAGCACCTTGAGTCCCGGGACGAACTGCGAACTCTCAATGATCCGGAGGTGTCGTTCGCGCTGGAATCGCCCGACAGTCGCTTGCTGCAGGATCTGGCATGGCGTGAGGTCGGTCGGGTCGATCCGCTGGACGGACAAATCGAGGTCCGGATGGAGGCGATCGGGTTGAACCCCAAGGACGTGTTCAAAGTGCTCGGCGTCCTCACGGCAAAGGATATGGAAGACACATTCTTCGGTATGGATATTGGCCTCGAAGGTGCTGGGACCGTTGTACGGATTGGTCCGGGAGTCAGTGATGTCGCTGTCGGCGATCGGGTTGGTGTGTGCGCCCGCAACATGGTTCGTCGATTCCTTACGATCGACCGGAACTTCGCAACGGTTCTGCCCGGCGCATGGGAGGCCGGGGCGTGCAGCTCGAACGTTCCCTTCCTCACCGCAGAATTCGCATTGGTCGACTCTGCTCGCATTCGGGCCGGCGAAACAGTGCTCATTCATGGCGCCGCCGGTGGCGTCGGACTCGCCGCCCTCCAAGTTGCCCGGTCGCTTGGCGCCACGGTGATTGCCACGGCCGGAAGTGAGGAGCGCCGGTCGCACGTACTGGCGGCTGGCGCACACCATGCCATCGACTCGCGATCGATGAACTTTGTCGATGACGTCATGCGGATCACCGAAGGGCGCGGTGTTGACGTTGTCCTGAACAGCGCACCAGGTGAAATCGTCCGGCAAAACCTCAGGGTTGCAGCCGAATTCGGGCGAGTGGTCGATATTGGCAAGGTTGACATCTATAGCGGTGGCGTCATCGATCTTCGTCCATTCGATCACAATCTGACATTCATTGCGCTTGATTTGGATCGCATGATGAAGTTCCGCCCGGAGGCTGTCCGCGCCAAAACAGTCGAGTTGATCGAGAAGTTCAAGGCGGGGATTTACCAGCATCTGCCGTATCACATGTATTCGATCAACGATGTTGCTGCCGCGTTCGACGCCGTCGCGCGTCCGAAGAAAATTGGACGCGTCGTGCTCGACCTCGACGAGCCTGCGCCGAAACTGCGCCCACAAATCCCCGCCGTCGGAATCCGTTCGGACGCTGCCTATCTGGTTAGCGGCGGCTTTGGCGCGTTCGGTCTGGCGACAGCCCGCTGGCTCGTGCGAGAGGGTGCGCGCCACCTGATTCTGGTCGGGCGCAGCGGTCCGTCGAGCGTGGAAGCCAAGAATCAGATGGCTGCATTCGCCGACGCCGGTGTGGAGGTGACAGAAGAGCGTCTCGACATCGCTGACTACAACGCGGTCGCGGCTATGGTCAAGCGGACCAAAGGCAGGGGCGTTCCGTTGCGCGGTGTGTTCCACGCCGCCGGGGTGGTGGACAACTCTCCCGTCAAGTCAATCACTGCAGAGGTCGCCGCAAATGTGTTTGCGCCCAAGGTCGCCGGCGCGATGAACCTGGATCACGCGGTGCACGAGATGGAGGTCGACCTCGACCACTTCGTCCTCTGGTCATCGATTAGCGGTCTGATTGGTGGCTTTCCTCAAGTGTGCTACGCGGCCGCGAATGCGTCTCTGCAATCGCTGGCACACAGCCGGCGTTCTCGCGGCGAGCCAGCCTTGTGCGTCGACTGGGGCTCGATGTCCGGGGGCGGCATGGCCGAGGCGAACGAAGAGACGGTCCGGTATCTGTCGGCCGTAGGCCTGCAGCCGATTGATATGGACGTGGCGACCGACTACCTTGCCGAATGTCTTCGCCTCGATCTCTCGCACGTGTCGATCGTCGATATGGACTGGCGTATGGCGGTCGCGACCACCTACGCGGTGACGCACTCAGCACGTTTCGCCGAGTTCGCCACTGGAGCCGCCGCCGAACAGGACGGTGCGGCGGCACTGAGGGCCGAGATCTTGTCACTGCCGGCGGACGAGCGCGGTGCGGCCGTTGCAGCCGCGCTCGCCGAAGTCATGGCAGTCGTGTTGGGCGTATCCACCGACGCCGTGGATGTGGAGACCCCGCTGCTGGAACTTGGAATCGACTCGTTGATGGCGGTCGAGTTCGCCGCCCGAACCAGCAAGTTGATCGGCGTCGAACTCTCGCCCGTGGAGATGGCTCGCGGTCTTGGGCTGGGCCTTTCCTCTATCGGCAACAAGATGGCAGCAGAACTTGAGAACAAGGAGGAGGCGAAAGCAGCATGAGCATCGAATCACTTGCATTGACCCGTGACAGGAACGGCGTACACACACGCACCAGGACCCGTCGGCCGGCGTCGTTCGACGACCACCCCGAAGTGGTAACTACGCGACACCGTCTGGAATTTCGTTCCCACATCGAGCGTCTTGGCCTCCCGAACCCGTACCTCGAACCGCACGAGGGAGTCAATGCGACCACTGTGCAGAAGTACGGCCGCGAACTGGTGAATTTCAGCAGTTATAACTATCTCGGGCTATCCGGCCATCCGCATGTTTCCGAGGCCGCCAAAGCCGCCATCGATACTTACGGCACCTCGGTGTCGGCCAGCCGAGTCGTGTCGGGCGAAATCTCGCTGTACGCACAACTCGAAAGGCGCATCGCATGCGCCTACGACGTCGAGGAGTCGATTGCGACAACGAGCGGATACCTCACGAATGCGGCGGTGATCGGCTACTTGCTGGGGCCGCGCGATATTGCATTCTGCGACTCGCTCGTGCACAACAGTTTGGTGTCCGGTACGCAATGGGCAGGGTGCCGACGAGTCAACTTCCGACACAACGATCCGACCTCGCTGGAGGCGGTGCTGAAGATGTCGCGGAGTAGCGCTGAGCGGGCGATGGTGGTGCTCGAGGGCCATTACAGCATGGAGGGCGATACAGCGCTGCTGCCAGAGCTCATCGCGGTGGCAAGGAAATACGACTGCGTGATCATGATCGACGAAGCACATTCCTTCGGCGTTCTCGGCGGTCGAGGATTTGGGATGCGCGAGGTGTACGGCCTTGCCGGCGACGCGGTCGACATCTGGATGGGCACGTTGTCGAAGGCACTCGGCAGCTGCGGCGGCTTCCTCGCGGGAAAGCGCGATCTTGTCATGGCTTTCAAGTATTCGGCACCAGGATTGAGCATGTTCACAGGAGGGCCGGCGCCTTCGGCGATCGCCGCCGCCCTGGCCGCGCTCGAGGTGCTTGAAGCGGAGCCAGAGCGTGTCCAGAGACTGCAGGAGAACGGGCGCCATCTTTGGAAGTTGTTCATTGACCGTGGATTTGAAACAGGAGTCGCACAAGGGACACCGATCGTTCCCGTGATCATGGGCGAGATCGGGCGCGCCGCTTTGGCGTCGGTCAAGCTGATTCAAGCGGGAATCAATGTCAATGCGATCCTCGCGCCAGCTGTGCCGCAAGGAGAGGAGCGACTGCGTTTCTTCGCGACAAGCGAGCACACCACCGACCAATTGGAAACGGCGGTCGAGGAACTCGACAAAGTAGTTCGCACGACCTAGGTAGCGCTGTACACGTGAGGAGGAGTCAAATGGCCATCGCAGTTCGCGCTTCGACCGGGTTGATTGGAGTTGCTGCTCACCCTGGCGACTGTCTGGCGAACACACTCCTCCGCGATTACGTGATACTCCGTCGCGACGAACTCATGCCGAGGGGCGGAACGGGCGTGTTCGCCCGTTCGGCCCTGTATCGAACAACCGCGCGGGCGCGAATGTCCGCCGCTGACCTTCGGGAGCAAAAATGACAACATGGGCTCGCCTCATCCTCGTACGGCCTTGGCTCGTCGCGGTCATGGCGGTAGTGGTCGTCCTGCTGAGCGGGTTGTGGGGACTCGGGGTGCTTGATCGACTGAACCTGGCCGGCTACACCGACCCCGACAGCGAGTCCGCGCAGGTGGACAACCTGATAGCGTCGGATCTCGGCCGCCAGACACCAGACGTTGTCGCGATCTATACGGCCCCCGCGGGGCGCTCGCTCGAGGACATACGGCCCCAAGTCCTCGATCGACTCAAGGCTGTGAGCTCTGACGTGCTTGCCAGACCAATCGAGTCGTATTGGACGGCGTCGGGTCCGATTCGTCAGGCGCTCGTTTCGACTGACCGAACCAAGGCTCTTGCAGTGCTTTCGCTCAGAGGCGGTGATGGAGACAGACTCAAGGCGTACATGAAGCTCACGCGCGAACTGACCGTGCCTGGAATTCGAACCCAGTTCACCGGAATCAGTGCGGTCACCGATGCATACAACGCCGAGTCGAAACGCGATGTCATGCTGGCAGAGTCGGTGGCAGTTCCCTTGACGCTACTTCTCGTACTGGTAATTTTCGGCGGCTTCGTCGCCGCGACGGTTCCGGTTGTCGTTGGCGGCCTTACAATTTTCGGCTCTCTGGGAGCGTTGCGGCTGATATCGATCTATACCGACGTGAGCGCGTTCGCGCTTGACGTTGCCTCTGTGCTCGGACTCGGCCTCGCAATCGACTACGGCCTGTTTCTGGTGAGCCGGTTCCGCGAAGAGCTTAACGACGGACATTCGCCGGTTGTCGCCGCACAGCGAACGGTTCGGACCGCCGGACGGGCGGTAGCATTCTCGACCCTTTTGATGACGTGCGCGTTCGCTGGAGTGCTCGCAGCCCCCGTTGCAGCGCTGCGGTCAGTGGGATTTGGCGCGATCGCGGCGGTTGATATCGCTGCGCTTATCTCGCTCACCGCGGTCCCCGCTGTCCTGGCAATCCTTGGCCACCGCATAAACGCGCTGTCAGTCGGGCGCGGTGCGCAGCGGCTGAACGAGGCAAGGACCGCGCGATTTTGGAGCGCTGTCGCTGACCGGGTGATGAAACGTCCGATAATTGCCGCAGCTGTTGTCGTCGGAGTCTTGCTCGTCTTGGCCGGGCCTCTGTTTGGCGTCAAACCCGGCCAGGTCGATATCAGCGGCCTGTCAACGGGTAGCCCCGTCCGCATCGCTCAGTCCACACTGACATCGGAGTTTCCCAATGCCACCAACGGAGCGACGCTCATGGTGCGTGGCGAGAATGGGGCGCCGCCGTCGCAAGAAGCGGTGAGCCAGGTGATGTCCGCCACCCGACGAGCCGACGGCGTCCGCTTTGTTCTTGTGCAGTCCAAGGCAAAGGATTTCGTTCTGCTGCACGTTGTGCTGTCCAAGCCAGACTTCACGATGGCCGCGAGGAATACCGTGAAATCGTTACGGCACATCTCCGGCCCACCCGGTCCGATTGTCCTCGTCGGGGGCGAGAACGCGAGCGGCGCCGACAGCGATATTGCGATAGTGGGCGGCATCCCCCTGATGCTGGCGGTCATGCTTGGTGCGACGCTGCTGATCATGTTCATGGCATTCCGCTCGATCGTATTGCCGTTCAAGGCGGTAGCCATGGCGATGTTTAGCCTTGCAGCCACGATCGGCATTCTGCTCTGGGTCTTCCAAGATGGACACGGTGCCGAACTCTTCGGCGCAGATGCCGGTCCGTTGCCCTTGCCGTCGTTGATCGTGGTCATCGGTGCCGTATTCGGGCTGTCCACCGACTATGAGTTGTTCCTTATGTCCAGAATGATGGAGGCCCACGAGCACGGAGCAACAACTGAAGAGGCTGTGCGGGTGGGTGTTTCGCAAACAGCCCGAGTCATCACAGCGGCGGCAGCACTGATGATCATCGTCACGGCAGCACTTGGGTCGTCGAGTGTGAGCATGATTAAGATCATCGGGCTCGGCATGGCATTGGCCATCTTCATCGATGCCACCATCGTGCGTATGCTCTTGGTGCCCGCACTGGTCAAGCTAATGGGACGTGCCAACTGGTGGTTGCCACGCTTGCCTTGGACACGCCGGGTCAGCGCAGCTGTCCATCCGATTGAATCGAAAACGCCGCCATTGCAATTCACGGCGAAGTCGGCATGAACCTCGTGATTACCGGAGCCGGCATTGGCGGGCCCGCGTCTGCACAGCGCTTCGACGGGACTGGCGCTAAGAAAGCGGCGTATATGTACAGGCGAGCGAAGCGTTACTTTGGATCGATCACGGTCGTCGCTCGATGGCCTTGTGGCACAGACTTTTACGACGATGGTCGACCCTAGCCTAAAGGAAAGATCACTAAGAAGGAGCGAAAGAACGTGACTATGAGAACAGAATGTAAATGCTGCAAGGATCTCTGCCGACTCGCTGCTTTAGATGCGCCACTGTGGGGGGCGCGCTACATAGGGAGTGCACTATGACACCGCAGGCCGTCGATCACGGGCGACGGATCACCCGCGCGAGCCAATCGCAATGCCATGCCGTTGCCGACGTATTGGCCGAAGCATTCCAAAATGACCCGTTATACGGGTGGTTGGTTCCCGACCCCGGCCGGCGGCCAGAAGCGTTGCAGCGATTCTTCGCCGTCGAGGCGCGCCTGATATTGCCTCACCTATGCAGTTTCGTGGCGACCGACTCCACGGGCAACCTCGGGGCGTTGCTGATGCTGCCACCAGGTCACTGGCGGAAACCGATGCATACCCAGGCCCGTCATGGTCTCGGCTATGCAGGGATTTTTCGACGCCGCCTTGGCCACGCCTTCGGCATGCTTACTGTGCTTGAGCGGCTACATCCCCGCGAACCGCATTTCTACCTGCCCTACGGTGGCGTCGTTCCGGCGGCGCAAGGACAGGGAGTCGGTGCGTCACTCCTAGCCGAGGTGGAACGACTCTGCGATGAACGGAATTTGCCTGCCTACCTCGAAGCGTCGACTGCTGACAACGCGCGACTCTACCGACGACATGGTTTCGTCACCCTGCAACAGGTCACACCGCTAGGTGCCCCTCCCATTGAACTCATGCTTCGTAGGCCCAACAACTAACTGACGTCTCACGGCTCCGTCCCCCAGCACAAGGGCGAAGCACCTGACGACACGAGTTGCTCGCAGCACACTCACGCGGTTATGGCGTCGGCCGACTCTCGTTGCGGCCGCGGCAATTGCGGCGTCGCTGATGGTGTGAGCTGGCTGTTATCGTAAAAACCGGTAGGGCAACGTAATTCATTGCCGGGCGGCGACTTCAATGGCCTATCCGGCGCGCTCCGACGAGCGGCTCCCATGTGAGCTGTTCGCCGGCCCTTGTCTCAAAGCCGTCAACGACCACACAGCGACGACGTGGACCGATCCGGTATGGGCGGCCAGATCGAGACGATGGTGCACTCCACCCCCCGGTTCGCCCAAAGACTCGGCTGCAAGAAGGTCGCGACTGAATCTGCGACTATGAATGGTGGTCCGGGTGGGGGACAACTTCACCGCGCCGGCGAGGCGCCAGGATCGGGTAAGCGATCAGGCTAACCGGAACGATCAACATCAACGGTTGACAGATTCTTGGCTCGGCGCGGGTCGTAGTAACTGGCGGGCCAGCGCGCGGGAGTAGCCGCGGCAGTACGTCGGTGCCGACCGCGCACCGACCTGAGATGGACGGGTACGCGTGCAAGCCGAGTGCAATACCTGAGCGCACCACTTTAGACCACGTCGCGACCAGGTGGTGCCACTACTTAGGGTACGGGTCCAATACACCAGCGCCTTGGATGGAGAGCGTGGCGAGTTGTCAGCGACGGTCAGCCGGCCATGAACTCGTTGTAGGCCGACTCCCAGAATGGTGACAGCGCGGTTGTATTGCACTGGCGCTGAATGTCACCGATCGGTTCCAGGATGCCCCGCAGGTCGTAGTACTCCTGCGGGTGAGCGGTGAAGTAGGTACGCAGATTGGTTGCCGCCTCCGCGCGCGGTTGGTTTTCCGCTGCCTTCACCACTGCATTGGCTTCTGGGTGAACGTCGAGGTACCGGTGGGCCGAGCTCGTCACCGAAGTGACGGTGTTATTCAATGCGGCAGGACTGCAGTCAGGCGTTGCGGACGCCGTTGGCGCCATGATCGTCGTTGTAGATAGACCGGCGAGTAGACAGACGCCGACGGCTTGTCGGCGCACACTCATGCGACTGATTTTCAGCATTGTGTTCCTTATCTGTGTTGCGGATCCCTGATGATGGGACCTGTTGTATCTATGTTTGTTTGGCCTTTTCACGTCCGACATTGCTACAAACCGACTTTCGACCGCCATCGCTGAGCTCGGGCGAGCGCACGTTCGGCTGCGCTGCCACGCGCCGGCATAATGCCCAGTTGTTGAAGCATCTCCGCAAGATTCCATATCGATTGTCCGCGCCAAATCAGTCCGGACCGGAACTGCCAAATATCGATCGCGAACACGTCAATGGTCTTTCCTGTCCCTGCGAATCCGGGTGGATCGATCACGCCCAGATGAGTGCCAGTGATCCGCCACGGCACGAGTGCAGCCTTCGCGTCTGCGGTGATTACGGGTGGGAACGGGTTAGAGTGGCAGATGTCCGGAAAGGTACGCACTGTCTCCGAGACGAAATCAGCTACCCTGCAACGACCCTCGACCGGTTTCGCCGTTGTGGGTTCGTGCCAAATCGCATCCTCTGTCATGCACGTCGAAACCGCTGCGCCGTCCTTCAAACTCCACGCAGCAATGTATCGGTCGATGAATCCGCGCAACCATTCGTTGCTCTCGATTCGATCTGCTGCCGCATTGATTGTGAACTGCCCCGACCCCGTGATTGTCGTCATAATGCCCCGATTGCTGTCTCGCGCCCACTGCCGATGACCTTGTCTCGACCGCCCAACCCTCCCGAAGTTCGGTCGATCACATTGCATCGTCTTCGTCGAGAGTTACTGATCGGTTATGCAACGGGGATTCAACATGATTGGTCCTTCACTCTGTGGGTGACGCCAGGCGCGTCGGTTGCGGCCACGGAGCGCAAGCGCACCGCCGAGTTGCCAGCGCTCGCCTGCGGCGTCGCACTGCCAACGTCAGCTCAACGCGGTCGCGGTCGCAGTCGCAGTCGCAGTCGCCGCGAGTTAGCCCAACGACGACGACAGAAGTGAGTTCTTGGACAATCGGCTGCGACTGACGCTGCGCGCAAACGCTGTGCTGTGCAACGTGTTCGGAGGACGAATCAGCGAGGCTGCGTTCAGTGGCGCAAAGTGCCCCGCGACTGCTCGGACTCGTCATCTCATGAGTCAGCCGTCGCACTCTGGCATTACGATGCCTCGGTCGAATGCATACACGATTGCTGCCGCGCGGTCGCGTAGTCCGAGCTTGACGAAGATGTGGCCGACGTGGGTCTTAACAGTCAACGCCGAAATTCCCAGCTCCCGGCCAATCTCGGTATTGGTGCGTCCCTGGCCGATGAGTGCGAGCACATCGAGTTCGCGAGCGGTCAGCTGCTCGACGGAGGCTGTTGTGCCACGTGGCGTTGCCGCACGGTAGGTCGTGAGGATGCGGCCGGTAACCGCAGGGTCGAGGAACGCTTCGCCGTCGGCGACAGCCCGAATAGCTCGGATGAGCTCCTCAGCCGGCGAATCCTTGAGGATGAAGCCTGCGGCACCGGCACGCAGCGCACCCGACAACAGCTCGTCGTCGTCGAACGTCGTAAGAACGAGGACTGGCGGTGGGTGATCCCGCGCCTGAATCGACCGGGTCGCCTCGATCCCGCTCACGTGTTTCATTCGCAGGTCCATCACGACGATGTCGGGTTCGAACTGGGCCACAGCGGCAGGCACTTCGGATCCGTCCGAGCACTCACCGACCACCTTGAAACCACTTTTGGGCCGAAGCATTCTTCTCAGCCCGGAACGTACTAGCTCCTGGTCATCGACTAGGAGCACCGCGATGTCATCCGTGCTCATGACCGCACTCCGGTGCCGTCTGTGGGTACCTCGGCGTGAACCAACCATCCCGGTGGCACCGGTCCGGCGCGAAACGAGCCGCCAAGCATCTCGGTACGCTGCCGCATACCGCGGATGCCGGATCCGGCATCGGACACGGCCAACGGATGGGAAGCAGTGTTGGCGACGCGAACAGTCGCCGACTCGTTCGTGATAGCGACGTGGACGCTAGTTTCGGCACCGGGAGCATGTTTGGCGACATTCGCCAGCGACTCCTGTGTGATGCGGTAGAGACTGAGTCCAGTTGCTGCCGAGGCCCATTGGGGAGCGCCATCGACGTCGTAATGGACCATCATCCCTGCGCGCCGGAAGTCCTCGACGAGCTCGGCGATGTCGTCGATGCCGGGTTCGGGTGTCGGACCTGACGGTCGGGTGCCTAACAGCCCAACTGTAAGACGGATATCGGACATCGCTTGGCGCCCAACACGTTCAGCGTCTTCGAGCGCCTCGATCGCGTCGGCGATGTCGCGGTCTTGCTGGAGGGCGTGGCGGGCAACCGTGAGGTTTAGCAGCGTGATGCTCAGGGAGTGCGCGATGACATCGTGGATCTCGCGTGCGATCCTGCGGCGCTCTTCACCTGCCGCCTGTTCCGCGTCGGCCTCCCGCGCGTCGCGTTCACGCCACAGAAGCCGCAGTTGCATCAGCATCATGCGCCCTGCCAATGCGCCCCACGCAACACCGGCCATATAGGGAATTCCCCAATCGAGCGTGCCCGCGACTGTCGGGACGGCCAGCGTTATCAGCGCGGCGATGGTGACTACTACGCTCACTGCAAACGACGCAATGGCCGAAATCGTCACGACGGTTACAATGAGAATGACAGGTGCCAAGTCCTTTTCGATCGGATGCACCAACAGGACCACCGTTGCGCCAATCTGCGCGGTCGCGCACCACAGGTTTTCGGCGGAGCTCTTCGGCCAGAAGACGATCAGCTGGGTCAGCCAGATCGCGGCGGCCAAGACGGCAATCCACGGTGCTCCGGCAACTACTCGCTGGCTGGCGGCGAGACCAAACGAAGCCAGTTGGGCGACCCAAGAGATGACGAAATACACGACCGGATAATCGATACCCATCTCACGCGAGCGGCGACGCACATAGTCCGCCACCCTCTCGATCACGCTCACCTCCTTAGCCTAAGACGTAGCAAGCGACATTCGCATCGTCCTTCAAGACGAGGGGTTCTCCACCCACGGTAGGAGGGATTTTCACGACCGCAGTCGGACGAAACACCAGGTTCGGCGCCCTAGCGTTACCTTCATGACCATTTCAGCAACACTGCCCGAACACAGTGACGTTCGTGATAGCAACGCCGGCCGGTACAGGGCACTGCTTGCGCGGCTGTCCGCCCTTTCGGTCACCCACCATTTCGACGCATATGGCGACATCGACTGGGATTCCGCCGAGTTCAAGATCGATCGCACGGACCCCCGCTGGGAGTTGCCGTCAGATGATCCGCTTGCGTGCACGGAGTGGTACCAATCTCTGCCGACGGAGCAACGACTGGGCCTTGGCCTCGATGGCGCCGTGGCGATGATGAAGACCGGGATCGAGTTCGAGCGGATCCTCAAGCAGGGACTGCTCGAGTTCGCCGGAACGCTTCCCAATGGTGCCCCCGAATTCAGGTATGCCTACCACGAGGTCATCGAAGAGTGTCAGCACTCTTTGATGTTCCAGGAATTCGTCAACCGCAGCGGTTTTGATGCCGCCCGGCTGCCGCTTTATGCCCGTCTGGGTGCGCGCCTTGTCATCGCGCTCGGTAAGCGGTTCCCGCCGCTGTTCTTCGTATTCGTCCTCGGCGGTGAAGAGCCAATCGATTACGTCCAGCGCAAGGTTCTGCGCTGCGATAACGATCTGCCGCCGGTTCTCGAACGGGTGATGCGAATCCACGTCACCGAGGAGGCCCGTCATCTCTCCTTCGCGCGGAGCTACCTCAAGACACGGGCAACGAAACTCAAGTGGTATGGCCGACTCCAGCTCGGTGTAGGGGCGCCGATCATCCTGTCGGTCATGGCCAGAATGATGCTTCGGCCTTCGCCGCAGTTGGTCGCGAAATACAGCATTCCAAAAGGGGTGCTTGCTCAGGCCTATACGAACAACCCCACCACCAAAGCTGACAATCTCGCCGCTATCCGGCGAGTGCGCAAGCTATGTGCAGAGTTGGGCGTGCTCGGCGGGGGCTACCGCTTGCTGTGGCGCCTACTTGGCCTGGACGACCCGTCCATCGATCGATGACGGTCGTCACACGTCAGCTGGCGGGCGACTCTTCAGGCACCGCAACCTCGCTTCCGTCCCGCTCTCGCTCTCCGATGCTGTCATCGCACTCAAAGGGATGTGCTCTACCTGCCGCGGCACAACTGATCACCAGTTCGTCCCGAGGAAACCGTGCGCGTAGCCTTCCCGGCTCGCGGTCCTCGACCGGGGGAGCTGACAATCTCCCACGTGGCACTCGACATTCCGCTCAATCAGCGTCAGGTGGAAGTCCTGCGTTGGATCAGTGACGGTTGCCCTGACGGCCGGTGGACCGACTTCACCTTCAAGACGACCGCAAACGCGCTCGCCTCGCGGCGTCTGGCGATGGTATCGAAGCGCGGCGGTACCTGGAGCGCCGCCGTCCTGCCAGCCGGTGAGTACTACCTGGCGAACGGTACTTACCCGCCTGGTCATTTCGCCAAGCGGCGTCGCAGTCAGCTCGTGGATCTGGATACCCCCGTGAGACCGGCGGCGGTTGCCAAGCGACCCGTGACGCCCCTCACCTCAGACGAGCTTGCCGGCCGGACCAAAAAGCCGACGCCTCGCGAAGGCTTAACTCCCACCCGCAAGCTGATCAAGGACATCATCGATGCGGGCGGGATGCTGGAACGCGACACGAAAGACGACACCACCAGTTACCGGAGCCTGGTCGGCATCATCAACCGCCGGGGAATGGCGCCCGACGGTCAAGAAGTCGTCATGGCGCGCGGCAAGTCGTATCACCATGTCGTCTTTCGGCTTTCGTCGGTGTCGGATTGGCAGACGGAACCGCCGTCGCACGTCGTTGCAGCCGAGCGGATCGGGCGCTGGCACCCGGCGGTGGCGTCGTTGCGCGATGAGAAGCGACTCGACTCCATCGAAAAAGAGTTGCGGGGGAGAGCCTTTCGGCTGTTGCATGCGCTGGCCCGCGAAGCGGATGCCCGCGGCTACGCCGTGCGCGTGACGCGCCAGAATTACCGCGGTTATGGCCACGAGAACACCAAGCTCAGTGGCGACTTGATTTTCACGGTGGGTGACATCGAGTGCTCGCTACATATTTGGCAACCGCAGGACCGGGTCGACCACACGCCGACGCGTGAAGAGTTGGAACGACAAAAGCTCTATTCGTGGAGCCGGCCTCCGAAGTACGACTTCGTTCCGGCGAACCGCCTGAAGATCGCGGTCGATACCACTAGCCGTTTCTCTTCCAAGGAGTCCTGGACCGAGACAAAGACGCTGTCGTTACAGAGTCGGCTGCCGGACGTGATGATGACTTTCGAGCGATGGGCTGTCGTCGACGCCGAGGGTAAGGATGCTGAACGCCGCGCCGAGATCGAGCGGCAGGCTCGGCAGGCCCGCGAAGAAGAACTCGCCCATGAGGCTTACGTCCAGCACGCTCTTGGTGAACGTCTCAAGGCAGACCTCGACCACTGGGAGTTGGCGGGACGGCTCCGACGCTACCTAGCGGAGATGGCCGCCCGGGTCGAACAGATCACCGACCCCGACGATCGTGCAGCCGCATCCGAGTGGATGAGCTGGTGCCAGGACTACGCCGCCAAGTGCGACCCGTTTGCAAAGCCGATCCGGCGCCCGAAGGTCAAGCAGCCGGGGTATACGGAGATCCAGGAGTTCCGCCAGCGGCTTGGATTTCGTTCTGGCCTTTGGTGATTCCCGAAGGCCGTCTGTAGCAAGCGTCATGCTGTTCGGCCGCGCACGATCGATTCATGGAAATCGGCGACGATTGGATAAACCCGACGTGGCCGCTCGACCCTCTACTTCGCCTCGTGAGCTTCCGTCTGGCTCGTGGTGAGCCGTTCGTAGCTCGCGAAAAGCAGCTCGAGCCGCTGCACATTGGTGCTCAGACGCTTTGTAGCTCCGAAGACCTTGTCGACCGCCCGGTCGAGATCATCGTGCGCCTTGATCAACTTCGGGTCCATCGCGAGCGGGTCATACGCGACGGCCAACGACCGCTCAGGGTGGAGTGCCCTAGCGGACTCCACGGCCTTACCTGCGAGGGCGATGAGCTGGCGCTCAGCTGGCTTCAGCGATGGAACCGGAAACGTGTTCCACGTAAGCGTGCTGGCGAAACGGGGATCAGACTTGATGCGACCGCCCACCGCCTTCTGCCAGGTGATGAACATCGACGACGAAATCAGGCCGAACTGCAATCCTGTGTCGTCGGGCATCGCGAAGTTGGCATCGCCAATGATTACTTCGGGGCCGACACGTAACACCGTAAAGTACCGCCGGTCATTCGCAACGTGCCGCGGAATCGCGATCTGCGGGGTATTTGTGTGGGAGCGTTGTCCGAATAGGTATGGTGTGTTGGCCATCTCGCGAGTGCTCGCGGCCGTGCTCTTGGATCGAAATGCCTTCACAGCTTCAAGTCGGCTCTTCAAGACCGGGCTTTTAGCGATGTCGCCGGGATCGAAGTCGTTGCCAGCCAGCCACAGACACCATCGGTCCTCGTTGTAGATCAATTCGTTCGCCTGGAGAAACCGACGAACGTACTTGGCTGCTATCGGGTCGGCAATGACCGCTTCGTAATCTTCAGGTTCGACCAACAGGTTGCCGGCGTCGCGGGGCATGTTGCCAAAGGCGGCCTTTGCAATCTCGGTTGAGAGCGCCTTGCTTGCCTTTGTCACCAACACATTTGGGCCATCAATCAAGTAAGCATTAAGACCCCGCTCAACGCGTACTTCGATAGGGTCGGATTTTACGGTGGCGTAATCGAATAATCGTTGCTTGGCCGTACGGTCTTTGGTGAACGCCACGATGACGCAGTGCACCACTGCTGCGCCGGGAGCCAACGAGTTCCAAGCGAAGGTGCGGTGGGCGAACTTGATTTTCCATCCGGCATCGAAAATCGCGCCGAATAGCCGTGGAACCTGGTCACCTTGTGTTACGGAGTTAGTGGTGACGTAGCCCCAGTCGCCTGGATTATCTGTCAGGAAGGCAGATGTCTTTACGTGCCAACCCGTTACGTAGTCAAGTCTACCGATCTCGTCGGTTTTCCAAAGGTTGCGCAACTGCGCGGCTTGTTCGCTCGTGCGCGTCTCGTGGCCGATGAATGGCGGGTTGCCGAAGATGTATGTCCTACCCTTCGGCACCGGAATCAAGTCCGACCAGTCGACCTCAAGCGCGTCAGCATGATGGATGTGGGCGGTGATCGTGATCGGCAACCGGTTCGGTGCAGCTCCGATCGCCGACGCGAGTTGTCGGTTCGCTTGATGATCGACCAAGAACATAGCTGTTTCAGCGATTTTGGCTGGCCACCAATTCAATTCGATGCCGTGAAACTGATCGATCGTGACCTTGGTTTCGAGCGTTGCATCGAGTGACATGCCTGTCTGCCCCTCGCGGTCCCGGATCGCGACGATGACCCGTGTTTCGAGTTCGCGCAGCCTCGCGTAAGCAATGTTGAGGAAGTTGCCTGATCCGCAGGCGGGGTCGACAAAGATATGTTGGGCAAGCGAGTCGCGAAACTCGCGAAGTTCCTTGATAGTCGTCGATTTGTTTGTAATGAGCCGATTGGCGCGCGCGTTGAGCTCGTCGAGGAATAGCGGACCAATGACCTTAAGAATGTTGGCCTCTGACGTGTAATGCTCGCCCTGCTGTCGTCGTGCCTTCTTCGACTTGACAAGCTGAAACATCGCACCGAACAATGCCGGGCTGATCTGCGTCCACCTGAACCGGCAGGCGGCAAGGAGCGCTTCGCGCATCTGCGGGGTGAAAAAGGGTGGATCCATCTTGTCGCTGAAGAGCGACCCATTGACAAATGGAAACGCCGCCATCGAAGCGGGAACGTTTTTCCGTTTTATCTCAACAGTATTTAACACCTTGAATAAGCTGAATAGCTGGCCGCCGAGATTATCGGCAGTAGTGTCGTAAGTGACAAATCTGTAGAACAGGTCCTCTTCCCAAAGGCCCGCGTCGTCTCCGTACAGCATGAACAGCACGCGGGTCAGAAACATCGACGCATACTGCACCGCTTCGTCTTCCTCGGCGGCCGTTGTTGGCGCTTCCTCACCGACCCCCTCGTCTGCGTCCTCGCCAACCATGGCGGTGTAGAGCTGAGCCATCAGCTTCGATGCTTGAATTGATGCGTCGGCTTCCTCCTTCTTCGTGATGACTTCAAGGCCAGCCAGGAAAATGAGTTGGTCGACATGATCTGCGATCTCGTTGAGTGGGATGACCAACGACCACGAGGCGTCACCCAGCTTGTCGACGCGGATACGCTCAAAGTCAGTCACAATCACGAACTTGGGCCACTCATGTTGCGCAATCGAGCCACCCGACAAGTAATCCAGCGCCTGGTCGAAGGCCGCCTGCAAGTCGTTGCTGATCGACTTGGCTTCACCGATGAATACACCGGACCAGAACACGTCGATCGACCCTGTATTGCCCGTTGATGCCCGTTTGGCATCGTGCTCGAACAGGCTGAAGCGTTCGGGGATAACGCCGAACTGGCGCAATAGATCCGACCAGAACGTCTGCGCGTGCGATGACTCAGAATGCCCACGTTCGGTCGGTGACCATGAGTCAATCTTCGTGCGCCAACGGTGTGCGAACCCGTCAAGATTATTCCTGATTGCACCTCTGTCGAGTTCGCTCGGCATTCCTACTCGGCTCCCCTCCGGCGCTGTTCCGAGCCCAAACGTAGCCGACACTCACGACAAGTTGCCGCGGATTCGACCATCAACATGGGTCGCATTCCAGCTCATCTCGTTCAGCACGACCTCCCAAATGCGTCCTTGATGTCGGCATCGATGACGTACTTGGAAATGTGGCACCGCTGACGGGGCGGGGATGGCGGAAGAAAACTCACGGGCTGTCCGCATGTTCATGTGTTCACTCCGTGCAAGGAGCGAACCCGTTGCACCAGAAATGTCACTTCGGCCATGGACGGTTGAAGCTCGTAGGCGTGGTGATGCACGGCTCGGCTGAGGCTTGCCCATAGTCGCTTCGCCTCTTCTCCCGTTTCGGTGCCCCGCAGAGCACCGAGGACTATCAGCCTGGAGGCAGTCGTCGGTTTGGGATAGCTTGACGGAGGAGCCCAGGTAGTGCACTGCTCGTTCAGCCAGTCTTCGAAAGCGCAACGCGCGAGAAGTGCCGCCGTTCGCGCGTTGCGGGATCCCAGGTCGATAGAGCCGTTCAACAGTTTGTCGGCGTAAGCGAGTAACCCCTCGCGGTCGGTCATCGCGCCAGGCGGCTCAGGTCGTTGACTGCGGTCTTGGTCACCTGGACGGCCACTTTATAGTCCTGTACGCCGCCGTGAATTCCTTTGGTGGCGACTGCCATAGCGGCCTGGCGGGCACTCCCGCCGCCTATCCATTTATCGACCGCAGTGGGGTCCGACGGATCCACGGCGCTTGCAACGCGCATGCGTGTGTTTGTTCGTCCCTGCCAATCTGCCTCCAGGATGGCGGAAGACCGACCGCCAATAAGTCCCGCGGCGCAGAAGGCGTCCCACGCGACAGATTCCAGGGCTTCCCGGCACAGCACCGGAATTGCCGCCTTCTTGATGGCGTCGGGAACCGCGTCGTCGGCCGCGATAGCGTAGGCGTCATCGAGCAGCCTAGTTGCTGGTCGGCTCGAATCGGTAACCGCGACCAGAGAATTGGCGCCGCGTGTCACTTCAAGGATTCGAGCTTGTGCTCTCGACCTTCGGATCGCTGCCGGTAACCGGTCGTCGTGCGTGAGGACGATGACTTGCCGGTCGACGGCGAGCTCGTTCAGCACTTCGAGGAAGCCCTCGATCTTGGATGGATCCATCGCCTGAATTGGGTCATCGAGGACGACAAAGCGAAACGGACTCTCCTCCAAGGTAGCTCGTGGTAAGAAGACGGCAAGTGCCAAGGCGTGCAGCTCGCCTTGGCTCATGACGCCGAATGCCTCAGTCTCGGCGCCGTCGACCGCAGCCTCGAGTACTACTCGGCGATGAGTCTTCTGTCCTTCCAATCGGATGGCGCCGAGGTCGACATTACTTTCCTGACGGAGTGCTGCCCAGATTGCTCGAGCTTTTTCGGCCAGAGGGGCGATTCGCTCGTTGCGGAGTTGACTAGCGTTCGCTTGCAGCCATTTCAGCGCGTCAGTGGCGATCTTGAGTTTGGGGGCGGCCTCGGCTGCCTTTTCGGCACGACCGATCAACTCCGCGAGTTGGATGGCAATGGGCCCCCATGCGTCCTCTCTGGCACTGGTCAAAGCGGACGCTTCGTCACGGAGCGCGTTATAGGCACGATCGATTTGCGGCAGGGCAGCCTCGGCGTGCTCGGCGAGCGCGGCATCATCGCCGATCGGAAAATTCGACCATCGATCGAAGGCGTCATGGGCGGCCTTCAGAGTGGACATAGTGTCGTCAGCGACCGGGGGTTTAATAACCGCGCGGATGATTTCGATCAGAGCGCGGCGCGCCGCTTCGGTTGCAGCGCGCGCAGTGGTCAGTGCCCGGTTAGCGCTTTGATCGAGTTCTACAGTGCGCTGCGCCGACGCTGCCCACTCTGCATCCAACGACCCCTCACCGCAGATCGGACACGGTTGATCGCCATGATTGCGGTGGTATGTAAGCGCGGCGCTCAGTAGTCGGCTGCGGTCAGTGGCAAGTGCGTCGGAGCGGGCGGTCTGCTGTTGCTCGGTCGCGGCTGCCGATCGCAGGGCCGTAGATGCGTTAGTAACAGCTTCACTGGACGGTGCGGAGAGCTGCTGCGCCTGTTGCCAGGCGGGCGGAAGCGTTGAACGAGCTCCCTCCGTGATCAGTGGTCTCACGGAATCAAGATCTGGTTTCGACTTGGTGATTTGCGTCAACGCGGTCGCAGCACGCGGATCCTGGTGGTCCGCGAGGGTTATCTTGAGTGCATCCCGCGAGATCTTGAGATCTGCGCCGGGTTGTTTCTGCAACTTCACCTCGCTGTCGAGGATGCCGATCGCATCGGTGAGTTGCTCAAGACCGAGCAGCTTGTAGAGCTGGTCGTGGAACTTGCTTGGGCTGCCCTCCAAGATCTGGCCAAGTTCGTCGTAGCTGAGTATCGGCCGGTACATCTCTAGTGCTTGGTTCCAGCCGAGAACGTCAATTGGTTCGCGCTTTTGGCCGCTCCGCTGAACCCAAGCCTTCTTCTCGGTGACAACATCCTCGGCGCCCTTCGGCCAGTCAACGCCTATAACCGTTGTGCCAGAGCCTTCTTCCGCGATGCCGATTCGGATCTCTGCGGGTTCGCCGGCGTGCAGGTTTCGCCAGGTCTGCGACCAGACTGCGGTCTTGTCCCTCCAGCGGGAGTTCACGCCAGTCAATGCGAGCTCCAGCGCTTCCGCGAGAGTCGATTTTCCTGACCCATTGCGACCGGCAATGACTGTCAGGCCTGGCCCCGGCTGCAGCGGCACCGTCGTAGTCGGGCCGATGCCTCGAAACCCGCGCACGACAATTGATGTCAGGAACGCGCCGACCGGGGTTGGGCGCTGGTTTTCCTCCGCTGACAGGGGTGTCGGCATACTCGATGCCGCCTGCTCTCCGCCGAGTATCTCCGACAGCTCATTGGGGTTTTCGAAGGCCGCCAACAAGGCGAGGCGCGCCTGCTCGCTGAGCGAGTCATCGTCATCAGCACACCGGAGGACCTGGTCCTTGAGTTGTTCATTAGCCATCCCCGACCACCTTTCGGGGCATAGCGTACGGGCGTGCGTCGACAAAAGGCGCGAACTCAAACCATCACTTGCTGTTCGCGTGGACTAACTGCTGGGTCGATCACGCCGGACTGGAGGCGACAAGTACCCCGGTTGCCGCGGCGCTCTGAATATGTCATCCTGTTGGGCTGCGGTGAATGCTCTGCGGCTGGCACCGTCGAGGTCCTGAGGCGAGTGCCATGGCTTGGATCGGTGTCGCGGCGTTCGCACGTCTTAGTGGCATCAGATCGACGCAGGGCTGAGTGAGGTATCAGATGGCTCGGAAATCGTCGGGCGCGAAGCAAACCAGCCGCAGAGTCGCGAAGACAGCTTCAAAACTTCTTCGCAGCTCGCGGTCTTCGGCGGCAGTGAAATCGCTTGCAGGAAGTGCGTTGGCCCAAGCGAGACGGAAGCGCCGGTAGGTCCAGTTTCACATCGCCCATTTATGGAAGAGTAGCTCCAGTAAGCTCGATTCGTTTTGTTTGTGCCCGCAATTAAACGATGCGTTAATACGTGTCGGAGGCTCCGCGGTATGTCCTATCTTGCCTTGGTGCACTGATAGTGCTCTCGTCGTGGTTTTCGTAGTACAGCATATTCGTCCACAGTAATCACAATATTCGGAGGCAGAAATGATTGAAATAATTGAGCGGCATATGGTTGGCGGCGAACGCCATGAGCACATCGCGGAGGTGAAATACGTGAATGGGAGTGGGCAGACTAAGAGGGCCACGCGTGAGGCGATGGTCGAATGGTTAGACACGTCCGATGCGAATAAGGCGATTGTTCGCTCCCAAACAAATCGGTCGCTGTACGCCTATGTCGGAACGGTGCATCCACAGCACTTACCTGCATACATTCGCACATATGCAGACCACGAGTGGACGGATAATCTATTGGCGTTGCCGAAGTACTAGATTCGTGCCGATGGAGTTAAGTAGGGATTGCGCAAGCTGATACGGGTGCTCATCCTCATGGTCACAGACGGTTCGGAACAAAGCCGCGACAGTCGGGCCGGTTGGCCGTATCGACGTGAGTAGGTTGTTGATTTTAAGCATAAGCTATTCGCAAGTGGATCGCGCGCTATTTATGCCGCGATCGAAAGCGTCTGCAGTTACGTGCATAAATGAATACTAGTCAAAATCTTGCACAATTTAGAATATAATATAATGAGCGCAAATCGAAGTGTTCAGAAAGGTGGCATCTTGAATTCGCAGAACCAGGACGAGTACGTTCCGCCGACTGGCCGGGAGATTGCCGACCGCCAGAATTCTGCTGAGGCTTTGCAACTCTTGCTGGCACAACGCCGACTGTATTCACAATCGAAGCGCTGGCTTGGGCTCCGCTGGCTTGGCATGCTGGTGATTGCCATCGTTGCTCCGGTGGTTTCGGTGGTCTGGCCTAACCTGGCGGTGGCTGCCGGTGCAGTGGCCGGTGCTTGGATATTCATCGGCAGGACTGCTCTGTCGAGGCTGGAGCAGAGAAAAGTTGAACAGGCGGCTGCCGTTCAAGAAGTCTTCGATCAGCTCATTTTCGGCATGCCGTCGAGCGGCGACCGCGCTGCGCTGCCGTCGCTTGAAGAAATATCACTTCTCGCCGGCCCCGATGCTGACGTCCTTAGCAGGGCGGATAAACAGAAACTCACTGATTGGTATCCGATCGACACGAGCCAGGACGGACTCCTGGCGGTCGCGATCTGCCAGCGCGCGAACGCGTCCTATTCCGACCGATTGCTCAAGGCGACGGCTCAAGTATGGGTCCTCGGCATGGCCGTGTGGACTGTCGCCCTTATTGCAGCTGGCATTTTGTTCAAGCTGACGGCAGCACAGTTCATCCTTGGAATCGTGATGCCCCTTCTTCCTCCGTTTCTGGATGTGTGGGAGTACTGGCGGAGCCTTCGCCGCGCTGCTGTGGATCGCAGGGACCTTGTGACAACGCTTGAACAGCGGATTGCGGGGGATGCTGGTGGTCTCGATCCTCAGGATGCTTTGGTCTGGCAAGGCAGACTGTTTGACCTTCGGCGGAACGCTCCACAGGTACCGGACTCGGTCTATTGGGTGTCGCGCAAACGCAATGAACTTGCAATGAAGTCCGCAGCCAACCAGTTAGCAAAGAGGGCAAAAGGGGAATAGGCGTATGGCAACGACGACAGCGCAGGCATTTGACGAGTTTTACGATGCCATCAAAGAAGATGACGCAATAAGTCAGAAGGTTAGCGATAGGCGTACGAACGTCGTCAACACACTCAAAGCCGCATTCCCCTCAACGGCAACGATACAGTTCCAGTCCGCCAAGCTGATCGGTTCGCTCGGACGTCACACTGCAAGCCGACCGTTCGATGATATGGATCTTCTTGTTCATCTGCACGTCGACGATGACTTGTGGCAGAGGACGTATCAATACAGTTCGACTGACTTCTTGTATCGAGTCCGAAGTAGTTTGTCTGCGAGCTCTACGGTAAAAAAGATCGGCGCGCGTGGTCAGGCGGTCCGTCTATTTTATTCAGATGGACTGGTGGTTGATGTGGCTGCTGTCGTGAAGATTTCAGATGGATACTATAAAATACCGGACGGCAGCGGAGGCTGGCTGTCCACTAATCCGATAGAACATGAAACCTATGTAAACCGTCGAAACAGTGAGTTGGGCGGTAATCTGAAACGCTTCGTGGTGGTTGCTAAGCAGTGGAATAAGGCACACAGCTCGTATCTATCTTCATTTCATCTCGAAATGATGGCAGCTCGCACATTCGCAACTCTCGGTACCAATCGGCGAGAGGCTCTGCGGCTGTTCTTCGATTACAATCAGTACAACTTAAGCGTGCAGGATCCCGCCGGTTACGGTGGAGACCTCTCGACCTATTTGACCTCGACCAATCGGACGCTGGTCAACGCGGCGCTTGGTGCGGCTCGTGATCGTGCGGATCTTGCACTTGCGGCGGAGAATCGCGGTGACGCTCGGGAGTCAATAAGGCAATGGGGAATAATTCTCGGATCGCGATTTCCGGCATACGAATAAATATCGATTTCTGGAGGACAGGGTGAGGAAACGAATCGTCACGACCCATCTGCCACAGAAACATCAACTTACATACCAGGCAACATTGTGTTCGGAATAAACTGACTCAGGGCTAACTGTGACGATGAATCAGCGACCTGGGCTTCGAATTCTGCTGAACAAGATCACGCCATTGTCATACAATCAACGTCCTTGTCGCAGGTCCGATATATGTCCATCAACCGACTAGGCCCCTCCTGCGCCTTCTGCGGGCGCGGCAATAGCTCTGCGCGAGACCAGTTTGTTCAGCCGCAAATACAAGCCGTACGTCGTCACCTGGATTCGGCGGCAACAGACCGTTGTCCACGGCCCACTTGTAAAAGCCCGTGCCGAACTGGTCTCTGCCTTCCTTTAACCAAACCAGCGCGCTGAGCATCGCGCGCTTTCCCATGACGGCCTCGATGTCATCGATGGTGCGATGGTTGACATCGCCCAATACGTGCCCAAGTGCCGAACGTTCGTGAATGTCGTCTAGGTTGAACGGCCGCAGCCCGGTTCGCTCTGCCACAGTGTCGTTGAGCTGTTTGTAGTAGATCCGTGTTCCGTGCTCCAGCAGCAGGTCCGTGCTGGCCGTTACGAACTCATCCCACTGTTCGGGTGTCCGCCCAAAGAATTCGGTCCTCATTGACTCCCCAGTTCCAGTGCGCGCCCCTCGGCTTGTCGAGCGAGTGAAGTTGCCCCGCCTGATGGCAAACCTAGCCAATTGACCGGGAGACTCGCCCGTTCGGTTCCCTACTACCACACCATGTCAGCGTGCACGCGGTCGCAGACCGGGTACTGCCCGTTCGCGCTTTGGTCCGAACGGAACCGGATCTGCGCCTGCAGGTCAAGGCGGCGATTGCCATCGCTAAAAGGAGATCTAGGACGAGGACCACCGTGCGGCTTAGCGTGGCCGGTCATAGGGGGAGCGCAGCGTCACCCCGCTCCGCTTCAAGTGGCTGGCGATGGTGTGGCGATTCGTTCCGAACTGTGCCGCCAGCTTGTAGGTGGACGTGCCAAGCCGATAGAGCTCAAATGATCTGCTGCAACTCGGCCGGGCTCAGCTGGCGGGTCATTGCACCGCTTTTACCAGCCGGCGTCGGACCTGACCGAATCCGAGCTGCTCGTCCATCGGCGCGCGGTCAAGGTGGCCGATCCGTCGTTGCCGCAGCGGGCCGGCCGGGCCTATGCCAGATTCAGCCGCGGAGACACGATGCTGGTCGGGGGTAATCAGGGCATCATCGTCCGCAGCGTTGTTCGACCGGAACCGGATCTGCGTCTGCTCGTGAAGGCAGCGATCGCCATTGCCAAAAAGGACCTCGACGACGAGGACCGGCGGGCGGCTTAAGTCGGCCGGTCGTATGGGGAGCGCAGCGTCACTCCACCGCGCTTTAAATGGCTGGCGATGGTGTGGCGGTTCGTCCCGAAGCGCGCCGCCAACTTGTACGTAGACAGACCGGAGCGGTAGAGCTCGATGATCTGCTGCAGCTCGGCCCGGCTGAGTTGGCGGGTCATGCGGTACTTTCGCGGTACCGTAGCCCTGACCTGCGGCGATGCCTGACCCCTGTTGTTATGGGCAAGAAAGCTAGCCAAACTACTTAATTTGACAAAGTGTCCATTTTGGTTCGAAAGAGCTTCACGGAGGACCACTCTTTGTTCTGAGTCGCGACATGGGTTACAGATTCCCCGGCCATCGGCCGGGGTTTTTGTTTTGGTTGCGCCAATAGTTTTTGTCGGGGTCGATGTGGTGGCTGCTTAGGACGTGGTGGCCGGTTTTGCTGATGACGGTGACGGTGGTGGCGGCGACGAGGATCAGTACCGGGGTGTTGGCGTGGGTGATGCCGATGCCGGGCCGTCAGCTGCACGCCGCAGGCTAAACCTGTTGAGTCAGGACATCACTGGAGTCTCAGGCCGCGGTCGGCACACGAACTTTCGGAGATGCAGTATTCGATGTGTGCGGTATCGCTCCGGGGTCGCAGGGTCAGGGGGTGTCGCGGGGGGTATAGAGCATCACCCAATGGTCGCGCTCGGGATCGTGTAACACCTCGCTGTCGAAACTCAGCCAGCCACGGGTCGGGTGGCGCAGTCGCTTGACCGCTGACCGCCGCGCGCCGACCTCACCACGCTCCCAATGGGCGCGGAATGCTGCGCTGATTGCGGACAGCTCGCCGAACAGGGACTGTAGATACCCATCATCGGGGTACCGACTCAGCGCCAAGCGGAGTTGAGCCGTGGACTCGCTTGCGAGCTGGTCGGTCCCGTCCTCACCGAGGACGTCGCGAAGTGGTGCAGCCGTGAAGCACTGGTAGACAATGTTGCGACCATACGGCCCTCCGATAGAGAGCGGCCCGAAGAGTTCTGCTGCGGCGGCATTGTGCGCCAACAGGTCCAAGTGTCCGTCGTGAATAGTGATCGGTGTGCTGTCATCGAGACTGCGCATCAATCGCAGCAGACCCGGACGTACCTCGGTGTCGGGAGCGTCGGGCTCGGGGGGAAGTTCACCGGCGAGTCGAAACAAGTGGGCCCTTTCGACGCCCGAAAGTTCGAAGGCTCTTGCCAACGCCGCGAGAACCTCGCGGGAGGGACGCGGCGCACGACCCTGCTCGAGGCGTGTGTAGTACTCGACGGAGATTCCGGCGACATCGGACAGCTCCTGGCGGCGCAGCCCCGGAACCCGCCGGTGTGACGCCCGCGCGCCGCCCGGCCGACCCGGGGGCGCCATCTGAGAGCGTCGACGACGCAAGTACTCCCCGAAGTCCGCCCGGTCATTGCTCGTCACGTGGCCTGCACGCCACTATTGTGCCTTCGGCCATGTGCGGCGGAACCCAACAAGCATGGCCCTGCCGGTACCAGGCTCGACAAGGCCTTGCCCGCCCGCACGAGGTCCCGCACATTGAGCACATGAGCGCAACCACCCAGACCATCGTCATGACTGGCGCCACGCGGGGAATCGGGTTCGAAGCGGCGCGCGACATCCTGCGCCGCAGTCCCGAGATTCACCTAGTGCTTTTAGCGCGAGAAACCTCCGGCGCCGAGGCACTCCCCCGCCTGCAAGAGATCTCACCCGAGGTGTCGATGATCGGCACCGATCTCGCAAGCAAGGCAAGCATCGAAAATGCCGCAGCACAGCTGGAGGACCTCCTCGACGCCGGTGAGCTTCCCGCTCTTCGAGGCGTCGTCTGCAACGGCGGCGTCCACCTCGCCGACGCGCTCCACACCACCGTCGACGGGTACGAGACGACCTTCGCCGTCAACGTCTTGTCGACCCACCTGCTCCTGAGACGATTGCACCCGCACCTTCAAGCACCGGCGCGCATCGTTGTCACTGTCAGCGACGCTCACTTCGGCGACTTCCGGCACACCGGCGGCACGCTGCCCCCACCCCGATGGTCAACTCCCGAGGTCCTCTCCCAGCCGGGCGCATTCAACCGGCCCGGCCACGTCCGCGCAGGCCGCCGCGCTTACGCAACGAGCAAGTTGGCCGGCATCCACCTCGTACACGAATGGGCCCGCCGACTACCTGAAGGCATCGACATCGTCTCCTACAACCCGAGTCTCGTGACGGGCACGGGGCTCTCCCGAGATGCAGGCGGTGCACTCCCGCTGTTGATGAAATGGATCATTCCGGTTCTGGAGGCCACGCCCATCGTCGACACCGCACCGGTCGCAGGTCGCAAACTCGCCGACGTAATCCTCGGTGTGACAACAGCTCCCACCGGCTCCTACATACACCGCACCCAGGCCACGGCGTCTTCCGGCGAGTCATACGACGCCGATCGCGAGCGGGCCCTATGGGACTGGATGGAACAGGCAAGCGCTTCTAACTATCGCTAAGAATCCATTTAACGTCGGTCCAGGTGGACGTCGCGAAGCTCAACGCCGTGCCGGGAAAGCGCCAGCGAGGCCTCGCGACGTTGTCAGAGCTAGGAAATCCGGTGTGCCGCTATCAAAATGACTCCATATGCAAGCAACGCCGGGACCTTTTCTGCGGCAACGAACCGAGTGGAAGGATACAACTGTGCCTCTGGCCCGCATCGACCTCATTGAAGGCAAGTCCGCCGAGTACCGACGTACGATCGCCGACATTGTGTACGAGCAGATGATCACCTGCCTTGGGGTTCCCGAGGACCGATTCCAGGTCATCTCAGAGCACAAGCCGGAGAACTTCCTGTTCGACGCGGATTACCTGAGCTACTACCGGTCCGAGAATTGCATCTTCATCCAATTGATTTTTCTTGATGTCGCTAGCGGCGATCAGAAGGCCGCGTTCTATAAGGCCGTCGTGGGCGAATTGCAGGACAAGCTCCGCGTCCGCCCGGAGGATGTCTTCTTCAACCTGATGACCGTCGAGTCCTCGGACTTCTCCATGGGCATGGGTCGAGCCACCTACATCAACGGCGTGCCTGTCGACCGGCTAGACCCAGACTCGATAGCCGATTAGCCTCGGCGGAGGCTCCCAGGGCGATCAGAGCCAGATTCCGGCTCGCGGGTGACCACTTAGGGCGCCCTTCTCCTAGAACAATCCGATCAGCTTGCCCACAAGACCTCAAGACGTTCACGTGTCCTCATCGAGTCCCATGGCATACCTGCCGATTGCTCCGTGCGGTTACCCGCAGGGAGCGTAGTCGCATCCAATGGTGGTCCCGATATGCCGTTCGCCTCACAGAGGCCAAAGCCGATATCGACTCTCATCGCTGCACTCGCACCGGCACGTTGTGCCAGCCAGTCACATTCGTCATGGCGACGCGTTTCAACCCGTCGTGCTGAATCTCATATCGGGGCATGAAATCGAGCAGCTTATCGAGCGCAATAGCACTCTCCATCCGTGCCAATGCGGCACCCAGACAGCTGTGTATGCCGTAGCCCAGCCCGAGGTTCTGCGCCTCGCCGCGATCACGCTCGATGTCGAAGGTATCGGCGTCGGTGAAGGCGCGCTCGTCCCGGTTCGCTGAACCCGCGACCAGCATGACGGGTTTGCCCGCCGGGATGGTGGTGCCGTGCAACTCGACTTCTTTCATGCTGTAGCGCACCACATACTGGGCGGGTGCTTCCCAGCGCAGCAGCTCCTCTATGGCTGCCGGAATCTTGCTGCGATCATCGAGCAACATCTGCCACTGATCAGGGTGCTCAGCCAAGGTGACGACCGCGTTGCCGACTAGCTTGGTCACTGTCTCGGCGCCGGCCCCGCCCAACAGCGATGCGAAACCGGTGATTTCGACGTCATCGAGCTTGGTTTTGGTGCCGTCCTCACGGTCGACCTCGACGGCGATCAGCGAGCTGATCATGTCGTCGCGCGGCTCGGCACGGCGATCCTGGATGATGTTGTAGTACATCAGCGCGGTCTCGATACCCGCCTGAAGTCCGGCCTCCGGCATTCCGATCTTGCCGTATTCCCGCTCGAGCTGCTTGTCGAGCAACAGCCGGACCTGTTGGCGAAGCTCTGCCGGGACACCCAACATCCCGGTAATCACCTCGACCGGAAACAACGCGGAGAAGTCTTGCACCACATCGAAATTCTCCGGGTCGGCGGCGCTGAGGAACCGCTCGATCTGCTCGGTGACCATCTGTTGTTGACGTTGGATGGCGCGGGGGGTGAAGACCTTGTTGACCAGGTTACGCATCCGTCGGTGTGCGGGCGGGTCCATCATGATGACCAGCGGCGGCACCGGGTTGTCAGACTGCACCATTTCGAGGTCGATTCCACGTGCCGACGAGAACGTCTCGAAATCTTTCAATCCGGCCGCGACATCGGCGTGCCTGGTCAGCGCGTAGAAATCGTACTCGTCGTTGTAATAGACCGGGGCCTCATCACGCAGCCGCCGGTAGGTCTCATATGGCGCGTTGAAAAAATCGTCAGAAAACGGGTCGAAAACAACCTGTGAAACGGTCAAATCATCCTCCTAGCCCGGCGGGCGCCTCGAATACGGAAATCGCTGTGTTCAAGCATCATTGGTGTGTGTATGAACCTCTCGTGCTCTCATTCAGGCCCGGCCGGTCCGGCGGGTACTGTTCCTCCTGGGTCGCGACGCGCAACATCGCCGCGGGCTCGGTGAGCTTGATGCGCGGTCGTCCCGTCCGTTGGCCGGTCCGCCTCTCGGCGGCGTCGATCCGCCGCCAGCCATCGAAGCCGATGGCGTTTGGCTGTCGCTGCCGCAGCAACTCGCGGAAGCTGCTCTGGTCGGGGGCCGGGACGACCGCGCCGGCCGCCACATCTGCCACCAGATGCGCCACCGTTTCCCGGGCGCATCGCTTGTTGCTGCCGATCACACCCGATGGACCTCGTTTGATCCAACCCGTCACGTAGACGCCTGGGAGCGACTCGCCCCCGGGCGATGCCAACACGCCGCCCCGGTGGTTGGGAATCACGCCGCGCGCCAAATCGAAGGGCACGCCCTTGACTGGAACACCATGGTGTCCGACCGACTCGAACACCAGGCCGGTGCTGAGTTCGTCGGATTCCGGACCTGTCTGGACTCTGATTCGGCCGTCATCATTGGACACCAGCGTGTTTCGGGCCAGGCGGACGGAGGAGAGTTGCTTCGCCCCGCAGAAGCGTGTCGGTGAACGCCGGTACTTCAAGACGATCCGCCGTGTCGCGCCAGTGGTCGGCCGGCGCGAAATCTCCTGAACCAGTTCAGCTTTCAGGAGGGCAGCCGGCTCGACTTCCGGCTGCGCGAGCTGCTGTGCGGTGACGGGATCGATGACCGCGTCGCCGGGGTCGATGATCACGTCCACTCCGGGGAGGTCGAGCAGGGCGATCAGTTCGGGGTTGGTGTACGCCGCCTGAGCAGGACCCCGCCGCCCGACGATCACAACCTCACGGATGTTGCTCTTGCTCAATGCTTTCAGGGCGTGCTCGGCGATATCTGTGTTTATGAGCTCAGCGGGATCGGTGAGCAGCACGCGTGCGATGTCGAGTGCCACATTGCCGTTGCCGATTATGACCGCACGTTCGCCGGACAGGTTGAATACCAGATCTGCTTGGTCGGGATCGCCGTTGTACCAGCCGGCGAACCCAGTCGCCGAATGCACGCCGTTGAGATGCGCGCCGGGCAGGCCGGTCGTGCGGTTTGCAGAGGCTCCGGTGGCGTAGATAACGGCGCTGTAGGCGCCCGACAACTCCTCATGCGAGACGTGGGTGCCGACCTCGACGCCAAGGTGCATGGTCACGTTGGGTTTGCGTGCGGCGCGCTCGAACAGGTCGGTGATCGATTTCGTCTCCGGGTGATCGGGAGCCACCCCCGTGCGAATCAGCCCGAACGGTGCCCATGAGCGGTCGTAGACGTCCACCGCGATGCCTTTGTGTTCGAGCAATTCCCAGACGGCGTACATGCCCGCAGGACCGGACCCGACGACCGCGATCCGAATCCCGGACAGATCGGCGCCGGGGCGCAGAACCGTCATGCGCAAGTCGTCGGCGCTGTGCGTGCGGCTCTGGAAATAAGCCGAGCTGATATCCAGGTAGCGCAGCTGGGAGTCGGTCAACTCGTCGTCGGCGACGATGGCGTCGACGGGGCACTCCTCGACGCACGCCCCGCACTCGATGCAAGCATCGGGATCGATGTAAAGACTTTCCGCGGTGGTGAATGTGGCGTCATCGAGTCGCGGATGGATGCAGTTCACCGGGCAGACCGCGGTGCAAGACGCGTCCTTGCAGCAGGATTGCGTGATGACGTAAGGCATCTTCGGTGGCGGTCCTCCTGGTGGGGCGGGCCGACAGCCGCGCCGCATGGCCGCCACCCTGAAGCTGATGGGCAGCCTCCCGGGCGGGTTGCCGCGGGCTACCTGTTAACAGTAACGTTAACGGTAACGATCATGGTAACTATCGTATTTTGCCTGCGCAAGGCGTGCTGGCCCATGTCCAGGTCTGCCCGGTCAACAAGGAGGTTAAGGTGCCCGAGACTCAGGTCGGTGCCCTGAAGATCGCCTTCGAGATCCTGGGAGAAGGTCCACGCATCGTCCTGACGCCGGGCGGGCGCTATGGAATGGAGGCCGGCGGAATACGGGAACTCGGCGAAGCCCTCGCCGAAAACGGCTTCAGCGTGCTGCTGTGGGACCGGCCGAACTGCGGGCATTCGAGCGTGTCGTTCGACGCGGAATCAGAGTCCGCGCTGTGGGCCGACGCTCTGGCTGGTCTGCTGCGGGAGGTCGATTTCGGCCCCGCAACCCTGTTAGGCGGATCCGCTGACAATGCATTCGCCAGCGGTGCTTCACCGTTCCAGCGGTGGCCGCTGCTCGCCCCCGGTATCACCGAGTTCGTCCAGCAGCTGAGCGCGACCGCGATCGGGACTCGCCCATGATGCAACGGCACGCCGTGTGCGCACTCGACGAACTACCTCCTGGCGCCTCAAAGATCGTGCCGGTAGGGAAATTTGGCGTCGGCGTATACAACATCGACGGCACCGTGTATGCGATCGCGAACTATTGCTCACACGAGGGCGCGCCCCTGTGCGAGGGACTAGTCGGCGGAACCAACGAGTACGCACCCGACGAACCCGGCCACCTAAAACGAGTCAATGACGGCAAGATCATCCGTTGTCCATGGCACCAGTGGGAATTCGACATCACTACTGGCAAAACCGTTGCGCATCCACGCAGGCGAACCCGCACCTATGCCGTCGAGATAACCGATGGGACGGTGTATCTGACCGCATGAGCGATCCCAGTCTCATCATTGATACGAATGTTCAGCCGCATTTCCGCTATAACGCCGAGATCCGGAAATACATCGCGTCCGCGTACCAGCAACGCGCTATTCCCGACGTCGAGCAGCAGTGGTACCAGGCCCCGGGTGGGGATTATCGCGCCGACCTCTACGACGGGAAATACCCAGGCTCGGACCGTGACACGGTGTGCCGCCATCTGTTCGACGAAGGCGGCGTGGACCTCGCCATCCTCAACCCGCTCACCCGGGGGAACATCGCCGACTACCTGCTGAACAGCCGCATCTGCGCGGCGACCAACGACTGGCTCATCGAGCGATGGCTGGATACCGACACCACCGGAAAGCTGCTCGGCACCATCCGAGTCAACCCTGAAGATCCGCGCGGTGCGGTCGCCGAGATCGAGCGACTCGGCGCTCACCCCAAGATGGTCCAGGTGGGGGTGCCGATGCAGTCCCGAGAGCCCTACGGCAAGCCCATGTTCGAGACGATCTGGGAGGCCGCTGCCGCCCAGGGCCTCCCAGTGGCCGTGCACATCAACGGCGGTAACGGCGTCGACCGGGCGCCGACGTTCGCCGGCCATGCCGACACCTACCCAGGCTATGCCGCACTCATGCCCCTCAACTATTTCGTCCACCTCGCGACGCTGATCGTCGAGGGCGTTTTCGGACGCCACCCAAACCTGCGTTTCACGTTCGCCGACGGCGGCTACGACATCCTGACGCCACTGATCTGGCGGCTGGATACGTTCTGGCTGTCCAACCGCGATCAGACGCCATGGGTCGACCGATACCCGAGCCAGTATCTGAAAGACCATGTCCGGTTTTGCTCATCGGCATTCGACGGACCAACCGATCCCTCGCAGGCGCAGCGATGGCTGGACTTCTCGGACAAGGCAGACCTGCTGATGTACGGGTCGAGCTACCCGCATTGGTCAACGACGTCACCGCAGGACGCGGTCACCGGACTCGATCACGTGCAACGGGAAAAAGTGCTCTGGCGCAATGCGAGTGACCTTTTCGGCCTCGCCTCGCTCACGAAGGAAAGGGTCACATGACCACCATTGAACGGCCCCGGTCCGACATCGCCGCCGACGAGGTAGCCGTCACCATCGTAGACACTGATGTACATCCGTTGCCGGTGTCGACCGACATAATCAAGTCGTATGCACCGCCCGAATGGGTCGACAAGATCTGGCCGACCGGGAATGCCAAGACGCCCCTCCCGCACTTTTACGACACCCCTGAAGCGTTCAAGACGAGTTCGATGCGGGTTGACTCGATGCCACCCAACGGCGGCTTCGCTGGCACCGACCCAGATTTCGCCGCCAAGCAACTTCTCCTGGACGCAGGGGTGAGCATCGCTGTCCTCGAACCCATGTGTGACGCAAAGCTTCCCCAGGCCGAGCACGTCCTGAAGACCGCGCACAACGACTGGTTGGCCGACATCTGGCTGGGCAAAAACAACTGGCATGGACGCTGGCGGGGATCGATCAGCGTCAGTGCTCAAACCCCCGCGGAGTCCGGACGGGAGATCGAGCGCTGGGCCGGCCACCCTTATATGGCCGAGGTGTTGATCACCCCGCAAACCAGAGGAATCCCCTTCGGCAACCCGCATTTCGACCCGATCTACGAGGCGGCAGCGCGCAACGGGTTTCCCGTTGCCACCCACCTGATGGGCCAAACACCGTTCGAGTTGATTCCGCATTACCCCGTCGGCAATCCTGCCCATTGGCATGACTTCTTCGCCTCCTGGCCGCTGCTCTACGTGTCCCACCTGATCAGCCTGGTCTTCGACGGGGCGTTCGACCGGCATCCCGATCTGCGGGTCGTATTCGTGGAGGGCGGCTTCACCTGGGCGATGCCGGCGATGTCACGGATGGATCGCATCTGGGAGCAGCGTCGATCCGACCTGCCGCACGTGCGTCGCCGTCCGTCGGACTACGTCCGGGAGCATGTCTATTTCACCACTCAGCCGCTCGAGGAGGTGCAGGTTGGGATCTTCCGCGAGTACATGGACATGATGGATCTTGGTGACAACGTCATGTTCTCGACCGACTATCCGCACTGGAGTTTCGACGCTCCAACGTGGGCGGTGCATCGGTTCCCGGCTGACCAGCGTGAACGAATCATGCGCGGTAACGCTATGGCTCTCTACGGATTTCCGGAAACCGTGAAGGCTCTTCCGGGAGAACCGCCACGGGTCAGTGCCCCGCAACCCGATCTCGCGCAACATTGAGGTGCACACCATGGCCGAACGCGGTGCCATCCTTCGCGCGATCGGATGGCCGTTAAGCATCGAGGACATCACGCTCGCACCGATTGCGCCCGACCAGGTTCGGGTGCGGATCGCTGCCAGCGGTGTATGCCACTCCGACCTGTCGCAAGCCACCGGCGCACTCCCGGTCGGCACACCATGCGTCCTGGGCCACGAAGGCGCGGGCATCATCGAAGCGGTGGGCTCCGAAGTGCATCACGTGTCACCGGGGGACCACGTGGTGATTTCCTGGGTGGCGGCGTGCGGGCAGTGCTGGTTTTGTCAGCAGGGCGAGGTGCACCTGTGCCGAAATGCCATCCGCGACGTTTACGCGATGCCATATGCCACGGACGCTGAGGGTGCGCCGCTATTTACGGCGATGGGCGTATCCAGTTTTTCAACGGCCACGAACTGCCTGGCGCGGGCCGTCGTCCCGATCGACCCCGGAATCCCGCTGGAGGTCGCGTCGTTAATCGGCTGCGGCGTCGCCACCGGGGCAGGCGCCGCGCTGAACACCGCACCGGTTGACCACGGCAGCTCGGTGGCCGTGATCGGGCTCGGCGGCGTCGGCCTGGCGTCCCTGATGGCAGCAAAGGTTCGCGGCGCCGCCGTGATCATCGCGGTCGACCCGGTTGCTTCTCGCCGGGATGCCGCATTCTCGCTGGGCGCCACGGCAGCGGTCGATCCGGCCGACGGCGATGTGGTCCAACAGATTCGGTCGATTACGGGCCGCCGAGGCGCGGACTTCGTCTTCGAGGCCGTCGGTCACCGCGGCACCATCGAGGCCGCGATCAGCGGCACCCGCCGTGGCGGCACAACCTGCATCGTGGGCGCCACGCCGCCTGACGAACTGATCTCTCTGTCGGCCTACGACCTCTACATGCATGGCAAGACCCTGGTCGGCTGTCAATACGGGTCAGTAGTTCCCAGCCGCGACTTCCCACTCCTGCTCGGCCTCTGGCGAACTGGACGGCTTCCGCTGGATCAGCTGATTACCGGGCGGATGAAGCTGGAGGACGTGAACCACGCGTTCGACGATCTGGTTCGCGGCGCGGGCATCCGGACTGTAATCGTCAACGAGTAAAGAGACATCGAGGTTGAGGCAAGTGCGGATGGACGACATCAACGAGTCGATGCAGGGCGACTGGCGCCGGTACCCCTACCGTCTGGTGCCGAGTGACTCGCAGCTCGATTTCCCGGCCGCGGAAGGCACTCACCCTGACTACGAGTCGGATACCTGGTACCTCGCTGGGCATCTGACGGTCGAAGCTTCCGGGCGGCATTTTGCGTTCATTGCGATCTTCAACAGAAACCGTCCCGGCGGAGACGTAGTCGCCGACTTTCACACGTTCGCATTGTTCGATGTCGACCGAGCCACCTACGGCACATTCACCGACTACGACATGCCGCCGAAAAACATGGAACCCGGCGCGCACCCCAAGCTGACCAGTGCGGAGGGCTACTTGGATCTAAGGTACGACAGCAGTGCGGGGACAACCGTATGGGCGGCATGCCGCGACAGCGCGGGGGAGCTGATGCCCTACACGTATGACTTCGTAGCTTTCGGCCGCGACTATGACGGCGCCGGAATGGAACTGCGATTGCACGTGACGCCCACACGTCCCCCGGTGCCGGTCGGCGGATCAACGTACAACGGCAAGATCGTCGCCTGTCTCCAGGACGACACCTATTCCTACTTCCAGACCGGCATGCGGATGGTGGGAACGCTGCGCTGGGGTGACGTGGCAGAAGAGGTCGTCGGGCATTCGGGCCACGTCGACCGGCAGTGGTTCCCTCGCTATGCCGGCGGCGGGGCTACTGGCGGCGATGCCCGCGGACAAGCCCACGAGTGGCACACCATCAGCCTCGACAACGGCGTCGACCTGAGCGTGTGGCGGCAATTCGACCGCCGAATCGGCAATGCCGTGGTGCCCTTTAGCGGTGTCACGGCTAGTTACGCTGACGGATCCGCACCTGCGTGCGTCGAGGATCTCGAAGTGACCACGACCGGTTATGTGCGCTGGCCCAACAAGATTCGCACTCTGGTACGACCGCCCTCAGGCGCACGGTACTTGCCGGACCGCCACAGGATCAGTTCCAAGGAACTCGAACTCGAGTTGACCTGCGAGCCTGTTGTTCGCGTTCCCGCACACGCACTGCCGATCGAATACATCGAAGGTCCCTACCACTATCGCGGGACCATGGCGGGACGGGCCGTCACAGGTTTCGGAATCGCCGAGGCCACCAACGCGATGTACCGGGATTGGGAGTTGGTTGACGTCCTGGCAACGCAGCTCGCCCGTAGCGACTCCGCGCCCGAGAATTTGGACTCGGCGATTGACGAGCTGCGGTCGCTGATCGCGCGCCGGCACACGAAGGACGCATTGGACTACCTGGATCGCGAGATGCGTCCGCTTCTCAATGTGCTATCCGACGACGAGTCGGGTGAGCTGCTCGAGATACTCGACGCTCTCGCCGACGCTGTGCGTGAAGGCCTGAGGTAGCCATGTGTCAGACCGAAACGATCGTCGCGGATGCTGTACCGGGAGCGCCGTATACCTGAGCGAACCCGACTTTGGGTTTCCCTGGTACTTGCCGGGAACCGGCCTGGCCACGCAGCTGCACGACGAGCTCGTGGACCTGACGGAGCCCCGACGCGCCGATCGGCTCGCCATTGGCGATGAGCCCCCCATCGGTATTGACCGGCATCGAACCACTGATCTCGGTGGCCCCGTCGGCGATCAGCTTCTCCTGGTCGCCGTCGGCGCAGAATCCGGCCTCGGCCATGTGGATCACCTCGGAACCCGCGTCGGTATCCTGCAGCTGGATGACATCGACGTCGGCTGGCCCCAGCCCGGCCGCCTCGAAAGCGGCCCGTGCCGCGTACACGGTGGGCGAGGGTGTTTCTTCGACTGGTGCGGAGGTCGCGTGCACTTCGTAGGAACCGAAACGGCGGGTCTGGATTTCAGCAGCTCGCAGATACACCGGCTTCGACGCGTATCGGTGTGCGATGTCGCCGCGGCACATGATCACCGCCGCCGCCCCCTCGTCCGGCGCACAAAACATGTATTGGGTCAGCGGGTAGTTCAGCACCGCTGAGGCGAGAATCGCTTCTTCGGGTATCGGCTTGCGGCGGAACGCTTTCGGATTCAGCGAACCGTTGCGGAAGTTCTTAGCAGCCACCTTGGCTAGCGTTTGCTGTGAGATCCCGTGGTCATGCAGGTACCGGTTGGCCTTCATGCCGAAGAACTTGGTGGTGACGAATTGCCCGTTCTCGCCGTACCACTGCGGCAAAGCCATGGTTGCCGGGTCGTCACTGAACGCGCCGCGAGGATGCTTGTCGAGCCCGACGGCGATGCCGATCTCGTGTGTGCCGAGCCGGATCGTGTCGGCGCACACCTTGATAGCGGTGGCCGCGGTCGCGCACGCGTTGAATACGTTGGTGAAGGTGATTCCAGTGAGTCCGACGAGCCGTGTCACGGCGTCAGGGTTGGACACCTCATGACTCCCGCCCACGGCGAACTGGATGTCTGGCCAATCGAGGTTGGCATCGGCGAGCGCGAGTTGGATCGCCTCCGCACCCATCTGCACCGCGGACTTGTCGAACCGGCCGAAAGGGTGCAACCCGACACCGATGATGGCCACGTCGTTCATTGTCAAACTCCTTCTGCGCGAATCCGTTACACGGGCCGAAAGGCAAACGTCAGGATCTCGTTACCTTCGTCGTCGGTGGTCAGCGGGACCATCGTCAGTACAACCTCCATGCCGAATCGCAGCTTCACCGGGTCGCTCTCGGTGAGTCTGGCCTCCACCCGGATCACGTCATCGAGTTGCACGAGGCCGACGCCGAATGGGGTAAACGTGTTGCCCGTCGGGCCAGCGAACGGCGCGCCAGGCGCGAATCCCTGTGTCGTCCAGGCGATCAGAGTCCCGCGCCGCGGAAGCGGCAGTTCTGACATCTGGGCGCTACTGCATTTCGCGCAGCGTTGCTGCACGGGGAACGCGGTCGCGCCGCACGCGCTGCAGCGGCTGCCGAGCAGTTGGGGCTCCTCATTCGGCCAAGTCGAAATTTCGGGTGCGAGCGCCTTTTGCATGGATCCTCCGTATCCCACCGCCAACCTGGTGGTGGCCTCTTCGGGCCGCCGCACAGCTACGGTAACTCCTACCGTAACCTGAACCAAAGCGGGTCACACCCCCCGGGGTCGTCTTTTCACAGCCGGCCGATGATCTCGTCGGCGAATCGGCTGATTCCGTCAAGCGCTCCGCTGGTGCGCTGCCACGGAGCGATGATCAGGCGGTCGATGCCTGCGTCGGCCAGCCTGCGCACGTCGTCGGTGGATTCCACCGGCAGGCCGATGCTGATCTGTGGGCGACCCGATCTTTCCTGCTCGTCCCACAGCGTGCCGAGCTTCTGCAGCGATGCCGGCAGCATGTCCAGAGTGTGGTTCATCGGCAGCCAGCCGTCGCCGTAGCGGGCGACCCGCCGCAACGCGGCCGCGCCGTCACCGCCGACGTGGATCGGCGGTCCACCCGGCTGGACCGGCTTGGGTTCAAACATCACCTCGTCGAAATCGAAGAACCGACCGTGGTGGGAGACAACAGGTTCCGTCCATAGCGCGAAGCACACTTGCAGCGTCTCGTCGATCCGGGCGCCGCGGGTGGCGAAATCCAACTGGGTGGCATCCCACTCCTCGCGTAGCCAGCTCGCGCCGACGCCGAACTCGAACCGCCCGTCCGACACGATGTCGAGAGTGGCTGCGGCGCGTGCGCTGATGAACGGATGACGCAGACCGATGTTGTAGACCTGGGTGCCGAACCGAATGTTCTGTGTGGTGCCCGCCAGGAACGACAGGTAGTTCAGCGCGTCGAACACCGGCGTTTGGGGTGGGATTGGCGGGTGCTCATCACCCTTGTGCGGGCTGCCGGCCATCTGAACCGGCAGCACCAGATGTTCCGGAATCCAGACCGACTCGAATCCGAGGTTGTCCGCGCGCTGCGTCAACTCCGGCCACAGCGACGAGTTTGCCCTGGCCAGGGTGATGCCGAATTTCATTGTCTCTGACAGTGATTCGCCTGCTTTCAGTCGTCGGTGGGTATAGGTGGTTTGCGCCGCACTACCAGGGGTCGACCGCGCGGTGCTGAGCCGACATCATCCGACACCGACCACCGCACCGATGCTTGGAAGTCGTGTCGATCTGTTAGCCCGACCACGGGATGGCCTTCACTGCGCCACCCGCATCGATGCGCAGCTGTTGGCCGGTGACATAACGCGCGGCGTCGGAGGCCAGGTACAGCACGGCCTCGCTGACGTCCTCCGGTTCGATATACGGAACCGGCATGGCGTTGATGATTGGGAACGTCGCCTCCGCGTCCTCGCGGGTGGGGTTGTCCAGGTCCGGCCGGAAGGCCGCGTACATCGGCGGGCTGTGCAGCATGTCGGTGTTGACGTTGGTGGGGTGAACGGCGTTGACGCGGATGAATTCGGGCGCCAGCTGCAACGCGAGGTTGTTGACGTAGTGGGACACCACTTGTTTGGCAAAGCCGTAGCCAGCGCCGCCGGGGCCGGCGTCCATCCCGCTGGTGTTCTGCGACGCGAGGGACGCGGCCAGCGAGCCGGTGGCGATGATCGACGCACCGGCCTTGAGATGCTTGAGGCTGACGTGAACCAGATTCAGAACGCCGACCAGGTCGACGTCCACGGCGTCGACGAAGGCCTGCCGCGGACCGCCCTTGGTCAGCGGCGCGATCCCGGCGTTGGCCACTACGACGTCGAGTTTGCCCAGTTCGGTCACCCCGTTATCGATGGCCGCCGACAGCGCGGCCCGATCGCGGACATCGACAATCGCGGTGTAGGCCTTGCGGCCCTCCTTCTCCACCAGGCGGGCGGTTTCGTCGAGGTCTTCTGGTCGGGCCAACGGGTAGTCGTTCGACGCGATGTCCTCACACACATCGATAGCGATGATGTCGGCGCCCTCGGCGGCCAGTAGCCGCGCGTGGGACCGGCCCTGCCCGCGTGCCGCGCCACTGATGACCGCGACCTTGCCCTCAACTCTTCCCACCATTACTCCTGTTCGTTCGTTGTGTTCGCGACCGTCAACTCGGCGGTAGCGGTCAGTTTTTGTTTTCAGGCACAGCTCGACACGTTCGACGCCGTTCTATCCGCCGACTCCTGGGCGATCCCCAATTCCATTGCTTCATCTGGTCAGCACCAATGACGCGCAGTGCGGTCCGTGTGCGTTGGCGACCACTGCAACCTCGGCGCCGGCAACCTGCCGCTGGCCGCATTCGCCGCGCAATTGTGCGACACCTTCGGCGAGGAAGCTCAGGCCGTGCAACCGGCCCTCCGCCAGCTGACCGCCCTGGGTGTTCAGTGGCAGGGCGCCGCCCGGGCCGATCGTCGCGCCTTTGTCGACCCAACCGCCGAATTCGCCTACACCGCAAAAGCCCATCGCCTCAACCCAGGACAGGGCGATATGGGTGAAGCCGTCGTAGAGCTGGGCGACGTCGACATCGGCGGCGGTGACGGTCGATCGCTTCCACATGGTCTCCGCACAGCGCTGTGTGCCGCCGAAGAGGAAATCGTCGGTATAGGTCCAGTCCGGTTTCCATCCGGTGCCCATCGCCGCGGCGTCGATCCAGACCGGCAACTTCGGTGAGTCGCAGGCTCGCTCGGCAGTCGTGATGATGACGGCGCAGGCGCCGGTCACGGGGTAATCGCAGTCCAGCAACCGGAGCGGGTCGGAGATCATGCGAGCGTTGAAATAGTCGTCCATCGTCAACGGCTCGCGCACGACGGCGCGCTCGTTGAGGCCCGACCACCGGCGCGCATTGATCGCGATGTGCCCGTAGTCCTCTTCGCTTCCGCCGAGAGTGTCGATCCGCCGGCGTTTCTTCATCGCCATGATCGGGATCATCCCGCCGGCAACGCCGTAGGGGAGATCCCACTGCCAAGGCCCCGAAGCCGGGGGCAGTGCCATCTCCATCGAGATGTGGCCCCACTCCCGGGTCACCGAGCGCACCACCAGCGCAACCTCACACGCGCCAGACAGCACAGCCATGTGCGCGCCGAGCGCCGACCCGAGGGCCGCGGGGCCACGGGGCGCGAAATCGCCGTAGGCAACCAGGTTTTCGATCCCCAGCATCCGCGCCATGTCGTATGAGTGCTCATCGCCGGCGTACTGGAAAACCCCGTCGACATCGCGCACCTGAAGCCCTGCGTCGGCTATCGCGGCGCGGGCGGCGGCCACGGCCAAGGGGCGTCCGTCGACGCCTTTCTCTCGGTGCACGGTCGAGTAGCCAATGCCGACAATGGCGGCTTTGTCAGGGATCACTAGGCAAGCTCTCGGACAGGGCGGAACTGCGGCAGCGCCATATCGCCGCGACGTTCGAACACGACCTCCATCGGCAACCCGATCCGAAGCTCGACGGGCTGCGCCTCGACGATGTTGGTCAGGATCCGGACACCGGGCGCGTCGTCCAGCTCGGTAAGACCGATCATTAGCGGTATCGCGTCGACGAACCCAGGGTGGAAGGGCTGCCGCAGGATGGTGAATGAGAAGAGGGTTCCCCGCCCGCTGACCTCGACGGCGACCGGGACCATTTGGTCGAGTGGTGGGCCGCCGCCAGGTACCTCGGGCACGGCGCTCGGGGGATGCTGGAGCAGGTCCATCCCCTCGAACCCCTGGATTGCGAGGCTCCCCTTTTTAGCGCTGTCCCAATAGAACTCGCTCACCGAGTCTGGGATCGGGACCGGCCGGACGTTCAGCTCCAAGGTGCCGCATCCGTAGGCGGACGCGGATCCAGCGCGCTGGGCAGCGTGAACTCCATTCGTCCCTCCAGTTGGCGCTTCAGCCCTTGGACAGCCGGTACCCCGACCTCCGCGGGTGGCTGTGGCAGCATGGCTACGGCCGCTTCGGTGAGAGTACCGGTAAGTCTTTGGTGATGATAACGGTAGATCTTACGGTAACGTCGTGTCAACGGAGCGCGGCGAACGCCCGCAACGTCCCTTGACAGGCTTATCGAAAGGTTTGTTCATGTCGCGCGTACTCAGCGGGGTCCGGGTTATCGAGATGGCCTCATGGACCTATGTGCCGTCGGCCGGAGTGGCACTGGCCGACTGGGGGGCGGACGTGATCAAGGTGGAAAGCGTCGAGTTCGGCGACCCCAGCCGGGCGCTTGTCGTCGGAGGATTCACCCGCGAGGCCGCTCGAGTGGACGCCGACTTCATGCTCGAGCTGGGCAACCGGGGCAAGCGCAGCATCGCGATCGACCTCAAATCCGAGATCGGCCGCGAATTTTTCGGCCGGCTGCTTGCGACCGCCGACGTGCTGCTGACCAACTGGCTGCCCAGCGCCCTCGAGCGCGCGCGCCTCACCGTCGAAGACATTCGTGCCTTCAATCCCGACATCATCATCGCGCGAGGATCGGGCCTTGGGGTCCGCGGTCCGGACAGAAACCAGGGCGGCTTCGACGGCGCCACCTACTCCGCCCGCGGCGGAGTGGCCTACACGCTGACGCCGTTCGGCTCCGAATATCCAGCCGTTCAGGGTCCCGCCTTCGGCGACTTACAGGGTGGCGCAACCCTGGCCGGCGGAGTATGTGCGGCGCTGTTCCACCGCGAGCGCACCGGCGAAGCCACCATCGTCGATTCGTCATTGCTGGCGCAGGCGATGTGGGCCATCGCGCCATCAATTCTGGTAGCCGACTTCTTCGACGCCGACGGCATCCCGGGGGCTCCTCCTGGCGTCGCGCTGAACCCCGTGGTCAACCGCTACAAGACCAAGGACGGCCGGTGGATCCAGCTGGTCTTTTTGCAGCCCGACAAGTTCTGGGCCGGCTTCTGTCACCGGATCGGCCTGCCCGAACTCGCCACCGACGAGCGATTCGTGCCCTCGGCCAACCTGGTGGCCCACACCAACGAAGCCGTCGCAATCCTCAACAAGAAGTTCGCCGAACACGACCTCGAGCACTGGCAAAAAGCGCTCGAGGACGAGCCGGGCGTATGGGCGTCCTATGCGACACCGCGTGAGACCCTCAACGACCCGCAGACCGGACCGAACGGCTACCTGGTCACGAACGTTGACGATCAGGGCAATGAGTATCGGACGGTCGCCGCCCCGGTGCAGTTCGGCGAGACTCCACCCGAACCCGCCCGCGCACCCGAGCATGGACAACACACCGAAGAGATTTTGATGGAACTCGGTATCGATTGGGACGACATCGCCAAGGCGAAGGACGTCAGCGCCATCCTTTAGGACCGCGGTTGGTTACTTGGCCCGGTTCTTGTGTACCTCGTTGAACGGGACGCCGCGGTCCGCGGCGTACTCACGAGGAAAGTTCAAGATCCGCTCACCGATGATGTTGCGCGCGATCTCGGTGGTGCCGCCGCCGATGGAGTCACCCTGACGCGACAGGTACCGCTCTCCGACGGTGAATGCCTCCGGCGACGTGCCGACAACGCCCGCCGTGCCCGCGATCGTCAGCGCGATGTCGGACACCAGACTCGCCGTAAGGCCCAGGCATAGCCGCAACAGCGATCCGCCGGCCTGAGGCAACGAGCCGTCGAGGACGGCGTGGTAGACATGCTCGGCGAGGTGATCGCGGACCGCGCGATGCACAAGGGCGCGGCCTGCCAGTTCCCGGGCCCGCTCGCTGCCTGCCTGTCCGGTTTGGTTGACCAAGTCGACAAGGTCGGCGGGTTTGCTGTCGAAGTTCTCGATGCCGATGCCACTGCAAAACTCGGAGCCCTTGCCCACCGCGCGGCGCTCGTGAAAGAGCTGACGCGAGGCTACCGCCCAGCCGTCGTCGACTCCGCCGACCACTGCGTCATCGCCGAGCTCCACGTTGTCGAAGAACTCCTCGCAGAACTCCAGCGAGCCGTTGACCTGTTTAATGCGCCGCAGCGTGATGCCGGGATGGTTGATCGGGACTAAAAACATCGTTAGCCCCTCGTGTTTGGGCACGTCCCAGTTGGATCGGGCAAGACACAGTCCGTAGTCGGCGGCGAAGGCTCCGCTGCTCCAGATTTTCGCTCCGTTGAGCACCCACTTGCCGTCTTTGCGGTCAGCGCGGGTGATCACGCCCGCCAGATCCGAACCGCCGCTGGGCTCCGACAGCAGCTGCACCAGCACCTCCTCACCGCGTAACGCGGCCCCGATGTGTGCCTTCTTTTGCTCCTCAGATCCGGTGTCGAGCAAAGTGGCGCAGCAGATGGCGAAACTGGGTGCATTGAGGATGAGGGGGAGTTCGTAGCCCTCCGATTCGGCGTCGAATGCTTTCTGATAGGCGTAATCCAGGCCGAGGCCGCCGTACTCACGCGGGAAGCAGATGCCGGCGAAACCGCCGTCGAACAGCATGCCTTGCAGCTCGCGGGCGCGTGCCCACGACGCATCCTCGTCGCGGTGGATGGGCAAGTCTGCGGGATTCTTCGGGGCGCGCGCCATGTTGGCGGCCAGCCAGGTCCTGGCCCGCTTGCGAAATTCGGCCACCGTCTCGGTGGCCCCGGCCGTCGATGACTCGGTCGTGGTTGGCTGCGGATTGGTCATGTCGCGGATCCAGACCCTTCTCGATGCATTTCTGCTTGCCTTTCCTCAAAGGCATACACGCGGAGGTTGTGCTCCTCGGGCGTGCCGTAGAGCGAGCGGTAAAGCGCCACCCGCCGCAGATAGACGTGCAGGTCGTGCTCCCACGTGACGCCGATGCCACCGTGCAATTGCACGCATTGCTGCAGGATCACGCCGGCCCGCTCGCCCACATATGACTTGGCGATGCTGGCAGCTCGTGCCGCCGCCGGCGAACGCTCGGCAACGGCGGCCACTGCCGCGTTCGTAGTGGCCCGGCACGCTTCCTGCCACATCTTCATATCGGCGAACTGGTGCTTGAGCGCCTGGTAGGACGCGAGCGGACGCCCGAAGGAGTTGCGGTCGAGCGCCCACTGGACGGTGAAGTCGAGTACCGCGTCGAGGATGCCGACCACTTCGGCGCACTGCAGGATCTGGGCGATCTGGCTTTGCCGATCGACGATCACGGGTGTCTGTGCTGCTGTGCCGACCAGGGCCGTCACCGGAACCTCGACTCCGTCGAAGCTCACCCGTGCGTAGTGCTTGACCAGGTCGATCGACGGTTCCTGTTCGATGCTGACCCCGGGGACGTCTGCTGAAACAAGAAGCTGGCGCAAGCCATCGTCAGCGCGGGCCACAACCAGCAGCAAGTCGCATTCGCCGCCGGCTTCGACTCGGTCCTTCACGCCGTCGATCCGATACCCGGACTCGGTGGCCGTCGCCGTGACTTCGGCGGCAAGGGGATCCCAGCCGCGGCCCGGCTCGTACACCGCCCACGATGCGATGGTGGTGCCTTCGACCAGTGACTCGATGGTCGATGAATGATCTGGTCGGTCGCCGCCAACGGCGTCGCCCGTGGCCGCTGCTACGAGTCCGGTCAGCACGGCACTGACCGGATGCAGCGGGCCCGGCGCGACCGTGTGACCCAGATAGCGGGCAACGAGGGCCAAGTCACCGATGCCGTTGCCCGAGACGCTGCCACCGCCGAATTCTTCCGGGACCAATAGCGCGGTCCAGCCGAGTTCGGTTGCGCGGCGCCACCAGTCGGGTTCGAACGAGGTGCCGGCTTCGTGCAGTTCCCGCACGCGGGCGATGGGTGCTTCACGGTCGAGGAACGCCCGTGTGGTCGACGCGAAGAGCGTCATCTCCGGGGAATCGACCGAAGTCATCAGCGTGGCCTCATTCATTGGGCTGAAACAGTATTGGCAATTTGACGGTTTCCCGCAGCAGTGTCGACGCGCCCATCTGCCGGCCGTCGAGCACCCGGTAGTTGGGCCATCGGCGCAAGATTTCAGTGAAAACGATCCCGGCCTCCAGCCGCGCCAACTGTGCCCCTAGACAGAAATGTTCGCCGATTCCGAACGCCAGGTGCGGGTTTGGCGAGCGGGTCACGTCAAACTCGTGTGCATCGGCGCCGAAGACCTTCTCGTCACGGTTGGCCGCGGCATAAAGCATGATGAGATACGAATCCGCGCCGACGTTCTCGTCTCCGATTTCGACCGGGCAGGTTGTGGTACGTGACATAGCGACAATCGGCGTGACCCAGCGCAGCATCTCCTCGACCCCCGCAGGAATCAGCGACTCGTCGGCCGCCAATTTGGCGCGCTGTTCCGGATGATCAGCCAGAGCGGCCAGCCCACCGCTGATGAGATTGCGCGTTGTCTCGTTACCCGCGACCAGCAGGGTCATGCAGAAGCTGAGTTGTTCGGCCCGCGTCAGTTCGGAGTTGGCCACGATCGCGCTGAGTAGGTCGTCTTTCGGTTCAACCGTTCGGGCATCGAGCTTTTCGCTGAAGTACGTAAAGAAGTCAACCGCTGCCATGGCCCGCGGATCGGTGGGGTCGGTCGCGGCGATAGCGATTGCGTCAGACCAAGCGCGGAACGTCGGCAAGTCCTCGGCGGGGACACCAAGCATGTGCGCGATCATCAGGATCGGCACCGGAGCGCTGATCGCATCGACCGCGTCGACCGGTGAGGTCGGGTCGATGGCGTCCAAGGCGTCCCTGACTAGCTGCTCTACGACCGGCGCCAACTCGGCCACCCGACGGACGGTGAACGCCCGGTTGACAATTCGCCGCTGGGTGACGTGCCGAGGCGGGTCGATGTACAGGATCGAGTCAGCCGCAGCGACCTCCCTTTTGCGATCGCCGATCAGGACGCCCTTGGCAGAGCTAAATGTTCCCGGGTCCTTGCTGATCCGCGAGATGTCCTCGTGGCCGGCGACGACCCAGAAGTCCTCGTCTTGATGAGCAGCGACCGGACAGGTGCGTCGGAGATCGCGAAGCTCATCATCGGGTTGGTCCTGCCAGAACAATGGATCGTGGACGTTCGGTATCTTCACCGGGTCACCTTCCTGGGTTGATTGACCACTTCCGCGGCCGATCAAATCCCGCTTCCCCTGCAGTTTCGCGTGATTCCCGCATCAACAGATGTGATCCTTGCGGTATAGGTTACGGTAACGATATATGTGCTGCGGAACGTTGGGCGCGTCACCACCCCCATGGCGAACCGCTGAGGTCGTCGCGGGCGGGCAACGCCGTCGCAGCGCAGGTGCTCTTTGGCGCGCGTCTCCCCGTCGGAATCGGGAAAACCGCAGAGGCTCAACGCAGTGCGCGTGGCATGCCGGCGAAATCGCGGGTGTGCAGTGGCCGCGCTCGGTTGCCGCCGTTGACAATCATCGCAACCACGTGTGACAGTGCATACGCCTAAACTGAAAACATTATTTTCGGATAGGGCTCCCGGGGCGGTGGAAGCGGAGGAATCGTGGCTGATCGCGACAAGCCAATGGCATGGCTGCCGTTCTCGATTGCCGAGGCATCGATGTCAGGCGGCCCCGGCGAGGATGAGCTGGACTTGCCGCAGGCGTGGTCGTACTTGACGGAGCGGCTGACGAGTTCCGCAGCGATCGTCGAATCCGACCCGGTGAGCCGAAACCGGGTTGATCTGGCGGCGGGCATGCGGCATTTGTTGGTTCTGCTGGCAGCCGGTATCGACACAGCATTGCGGGTCGACCCCGATCCGGTCCTCGGCGTCCGAGCCACCAGCACCGATGACATCATCACCTGGGGGATGGAGTGCCCGGACGGCTTGTACACCGGATCGGCGCTGCGCGGCGGCGAGAGCTATCGGCTGTATGGCAATCGCGGCACCGCCCGCTATGTCGGACTACAGACGATGAACGGCATCGTTTCGACGTCGAATGCGCTGGTCGACGAACTCGAGGTAGACGCCGACGGAAACTTCGAAGTCATCTTGTCCGCCGATGAGCGGAGCGGGAACTGGATGCGTATCGAAGGCGAGCATCCCACGCTGACGGTGCGTCACTTCTTCTACGACTGGGACACCGAGGTGCCCTCGTCGTTGCAGATCGAGCGAATCGGCGATCCGGCGCGCGCGAAAGACCGCCCCGTCGAACAGGATGCCGCCGTGTCGCGGCAACTGGTCGCGCTGGGCGATTTCGTCCACGACAACTTGAAGTTCTTCCTGGACTTCGGCGAAGCGCCCCCCGTCAACGGGTTTCTGCCAGGAATCGATCGCAGCGCGATGGGCGCCGCGGCCGAGAACAGGCCCGTGATCGGCCGCTGGGCGCTGGATCCCGACGAGGCACTGATCCTCGAGGTCGAACCGCCCGAAGGCGTCTACTGGAGTTATTCGCTCGGCAATCCGTGGTGGGAGACCATCCACTATGGACGCCATCAGTCCAGCCTGAACGCCCAGCAGGCGGCGGTGGATTCCGATGGGCTGGTGCGAGTGGTGCTGAGCGCCCGCGATCCCGGGGTCGCGAACTGGCTCGACACCGCGGGCCACAGCAATGGAGCGATGATCCTGCGCTGCGTGCGCACGCAAACAGCGCCGACACCGAACGCGCAAGTGGTGAAGTTCGACAGCATCGCCTCGGCGCTCCCGGCCGACACCAAAATCGTCAAACCCGAAGAGCGGCAAGCAATCCTCAGGGCGCGGCGACGCGCAGTACACGAAAGGTTCGCACGGTGACATTCTCAGCTGACGATCTCGAAGATGGCGCGCGAGCGGCAACCGGACTGGACGATTTCGGTTCGCCCTACTATCGGGAGGGGCTCGAGCGGACCGTCGAGGCGCTGAATACCGAGGCTGACCTCAACGACATGGGCGGGGTGATCCAGCACGCCACCATCAGCAACGCCCTGATTCAGCGTCTCAAGATAGAGGACGCCTACAAACAGCACCCTGAGATCGAAGACGAGGTCGTCGACGGTCCGGTCTTCGTGATCGGTTTGCCCCGCACCGGCACAACAGCATTGAGTCAATTGGTGGCCGCCGATCCGCAGTTCCGGTCGCTGCGCATGTGGGAATCACAGCAGCCGACGCCTCCGCCGGAGGAGGCCACCCAGCACAGCGATCCACGGATCGCACAGGCTGAAGCAGGCACGGAGATGCTCTATGAAATGTTCCCGTTGATGAAGGCGCTCTACAATTCGGAAGCGACGGCGCCCACCGAATGTCAGGATCTGATGGGAATGAGCTTCCGTACCTTTCACTTTGACGGCGTGGTCCGCGTTCCGAGTTATCTGTCGTGGCTGATGGACTGCGACATGCGCGAGACATACACCTTCCACCGGCGGGTTCTCAAGCTTTTGCAGTGGCACTGCAAGCCGAACCTATGGCATCTCAAGACGCCTGTTCATATTTTCGCCCTCGATGCGCTCGTCGAAGCCTATCCGAACGCGAAATTCATGTGGAGCCACCGTGATCCGGCCAAGGTGATGGCTTCGGTGTGCAGCCTCATCAAATATGTGCGCAGCTGGAGCAGCGACCGCGACGACGCCGAGGAACTCGGCGCCGAGCAGCTCGCGAGCTGGGCTGAGGGCGTGCGGCGGGCGATGGAATTCCGTAAGCGGTTCGGCGACAACCGTTTTGCCGACGTTTCCTTCGCTGATTTGCAAGTCAACCCGGTCGGCACGCTGGAGGGCGCCTACAAGCAGCTGGGCCTGAGGTTCACCGACGCGACCTTGCGCTCGGTTGAGCAGTGGGCGGATGGGCACAAACCAGGCTCTCGCGGAGCGCACGACTACGACCTGTCCGACTACGGCCTGACGCCCGACCGGGTCCGGGCCAGTTTCGCCGAATACCTCGCCACCTACGATGCCACAGCTTGACCGGAGTGTGTTGCGCCGCAGCCAATATCACACTCACACGAGTCATTTCGTCGGAGCGTGCGCGGTCCACTGGCGTGACGGCGTGCGCAACACACTGGAACGTCGTTTCCCCGATGTGTTCGCGGCCAGATGATCCCGTACGGCACGTTCCACAGCACGGTTTCGGCGCGTAAGCGTGCGATGGACTTGAATGTGCCGCAGGCTGAACCAGTGACAGAGAACAGTCGGCACGCTGCCGGCCGTGTCGCCCGGCGGCGCGACAAACTGGGTCCCGATCCCGATGTGCGCCGTGCGATTCTGGCGGTCGCATCTCAAATTGTCCGCGAGCAAGGGGTGCGAGGTCTCAACATCGCCGAGGTGCTTGGGCGGTGCCAGTTGGGCACCCGCGCTTTCTACCGGCATTTCGAATCCAAAGACCATCTCGTGTCTGCGGTTTTCATGGAAGCTGCTGTCACCGAGACGCGCAGGCTGCGGCGCAAAATGCGAGCGAGCGCGACGACGATAGACGCGGTAGCCGCCTGGATTGACGCGCGACTCGATGTGGCTTTCGACAACCGCATCGGCTCAAGCCTGCGTCAGGTGTCGCTAGAGGCACAAACATTGATGTTCACCTCACCCGAACTCGTTCAAGCGGCGTTCGGCACAATGCTGAAGCCGCTCATCGAGCAACTCGAACGTGGTCTGGGTGAGGGCGTGTTTCATGATATCGATCCGCCGATAGACGCCGAGATCGTGCAAGGCGCGGTGTGGGCGTGCACCCAACGGCAATGGGCCACGCAAGATACCTTGCAAGCTGACGTCCGTAGGCGGGTACTGCGCGCCTGCCTGCGCGCAATGGGCGCGAGCCCCGATGCGGTCGCGGAAGTCCTTGCCGCTCGGGGCGATCCGCAGCCCGGCACATGAATAGCTGCACACCATTACCTACAACAGCACCGAACAGAAAGAGTCACGATGGACCTGGGATTGGCTGGATCGAAAGCCGTTGTCACCGGCGGTAGCAAGGGCATGGGATTAGCCATTGCCCAGACCCTGGCATCCGAGGGTGCCAGCGTCGCGGTAATGGCCCGAGACAAGGTGGCACTGGACAGCGCGGTCGAGTCATTGCGCGCAGCCGGTGCTCCCGAGGCCATCGGGATCAGCGTCGATATGGCTGACGCCGACTCCATCGCCGACGGGTTCGCGCAGGTGTCGCAGCGGTGGGGCCAACTCAACAGCCTGGTGCACACCATCGGCCCGGGCGATGGCTATTTCGAGGAGATGAGCGACACGGACTGGGACGCCGCGTTCGCGCTCGGCACGATGTCGGGTGTGCGGTCGGTCCGCGCATCGCTGCCGATGCTGCGCGCCGCAGAGTGGGCCCGCATCGTGACCCTTTCGGCTCATTCGATTCAGCGGCAGAATCCACGGATCGTCGCGTACACAGCATCCAAGGCGGCTCTGAGCAGCGTGACCAAAAATCTGTCGAAAAGCCTTGCCAAGGAAGGCATTTTAGTCAACTGCGTGTGTCCAGGGACGATCGTCACTGCCAGCTTCACGGAAAACCTCAAAGACATCCTTGCCAGCGACGGCCTGGATGCCAGCAACCCCGTGCACGTGATGAAGTGGATCGACGACAACTTCCATCAACCCTGCGATCTTGGCCGTGCTGGCCTGCCTGAGGAAATCGCCTCCATAACCACATATCTGGCATCCCGGCGCAACGGCTATGTCACCGGCGCAACCGTGAACGTCGATGGCGGTTCCGACTTCGTCTGAGCTACCGGCCGCTGCGACTCATTGCAGGAAGTCGCTTTACGCGGTCGGCTTCTGCACTTTCCCTTGCGCGGTGACGATCGGGAGCTCGGCGATGGACAGCACCCCGCTGCGTGCCGCGACGACCGCCGTCACCGCGTTGATTGCGGGCATCGCCGTCGTCGTACCGATGTCGAAGTTGGCGTAGTCGTCGGGGCGAAACGCGAGTTTGAGCGTCACGTTGGGCTCGCCCTGCACGTCAATCCTGTAGCCGTGAAGCAGTTTCCATTCGGGTTCTTGTCGAGCTCCCAAGATGCCGCCAAGTGTCCAGACCGTCTGCATTTGCGCGATGGGGGAGCCCTCGCTGCGGCCGGTCCACGTCGCGTCGACACCACACACCGTGCCGGCGTCGATGCGCATGAACCCCAGATCGCGGTCGCCTGTAGCGACTGCGCACTCCACGGCGAGGTCGTAGTCGTCGATCCGCAGCCCGATCCCACCGGCCAGTTGGTCGAGCGCCTCGCGATAGTCAGGCTCAGCGGCCCAAAGGATCTCGCGAAGTCTTTCGGTGTCTGGGGGACCGCCGAACCCATAGCCCTTCCACATCGCCGCACTCGCGTACCCGACGCAGTCGAGCGACTCGGTGACGCGAATGGACTGAACCTCACGGCACATCGCAGTGGACGCGAGCGCAAGGGTGGGAACGTACATCGGGTTCATCCCCGTCCCGACAAGGGTGACGCCACCGGCCGCCGCAGCGGCCCGCAGGCGCGTACCCGCGTCAGCCGGATAATGCTCGCCGCTCACGAGGCGAGCCGTGGTAACCACATTGATGCCTGCGCGGAGTATGCGTTCGAGAAGATCGACCTCGGGCCAGTGCGGCATGTACACCACGCAGTCGGGCCTTAGCGCGAGAATCGTGTCGACGTCGTTGGTGGCCAGTACCCCGGTGTCGTGCCGCCCCGCCAGATTGCCCGCGTCCCGGCCGACTTTCTCTGCCCCGTAGGCGAAGACTCCGACGAGTTCAAGCCGGTCGTCGTCGAGGATCGCGCGAAGCGCAGAGGCGCCGACGATGCCGGTGGTCCACTGCACGACGCGCAAACGCGCCATCTCATGCCCCGCGGATGACGAGCGTGCGGTTCATCAGCACCAGCAGGCTCTACTTCGCCCCACGTTCATTCCGCTTCGCGGCCAACGCGAGTCCGTCGTCGGCACGCTTGATGATCGCGTCGAGGGTGAACTCGAACTCAACGTCGTCGATTGTGTGTCCCTTAGTCTCCAGCTTGTTGAGCAATGGGTGCGCGGTGGTCACTCCGGTGAGGCGCCGACGGCCGCCCTGCTGCTGGCTGGCGTTGAGGCGTTCGATCATCGCGGTACCCCGGGTGTGTGCGGACAGCGCAAGGTAGACGGTCAATGCGTCGTCGGGCTTGAATCCGGCGTCATCCACCATCGTCTTGACCACCTTCTCCAGGTTGTCGACGGAAGCGTGGGTCGCCTCCGGACTCAGTTCGCCGGAGCGCATCAACACGAGTTCGCAGAGCACCGGGTTCTCTTGAAAGACGCGCCGCATCTTCCGAAAGTGGTTACGCAGCGCGTCCTGCCAGGCCCCGCTTCCTTCGAACGGTGTCGTGAAGTGGTACTGCTTGATAGCGCGATCCGTCATCGCGTCCAGCAGGTCTTCCTTCTTACGGAAGTGCCAATAGATGCTGGTCAGCGGTACTCCGAGGTGCCTGGCGACAACGGGCATACTCAGCCCGCTAACGGACACGTCCTCGGCCAACTCGAACGCGCCGGTGATGATGTCCTCGACGTCTAGCGACCCCCGCGGGCGCCGCTTGAGCTTGGCGCCCAGTCCGTCTGACGCTGCGACAGCGCTGGATTTGGCCACCTTTTGCTCCTCAGCTGATAACCATCGGTGCCGAGGTTCGGCGCGTTCGGCTGGCTCTGTCCCGACGGTCGCTCGAAGGCAACGATACCGTATTCGATTCGGTAGGCCGGACGGTAACTGAACCTCAATAGCGTCTCGTTTCGACACTGGACTCTGGCTAGTCGGAATGTGCCATCGCCATCTTCATCAGGTCGGCGGCCTTGGTGGCGTGCGAACCGTCGTCGCCGTCACGGCGCTGCGACCGGATTGCGACGTCGTGGCCCTCCACCTGCGCACGCAGGGCACCCACCGTGCAGTTTTCCCGGCCGCCCAACGCTGTGAACGGGTCAAAGTGGTACTGGCGCATCGCGTTCAGATGGGTGATCTTGTCGATCTCCTCATCGCTGAGCGTGAGGACGGACTGTGCGAAGATCTCGGGCGACTCCGGCCAGTTCGAATCCGAATGCGGGTAGTCGCATTCCCAGGTCACCATGTCCATGTTCAGGTACTCGCGGCTGGCCAGCCCGAACTTATCGTCGATGAAGCAGGTCAGTACGTGCTCGTTGAACACCTCGCTGGGCAACTTATCGCCGAAGTCTTGCCCAGTCCAGAAGTGGTGCCGGTCGTAGTTGTAGTCGATGCGCTCTAGGAAGTACGGAATCCAGCCGATGCCGCCCTCGGACAGCGCGATCTTGAGATCCGGGTACTTGCGCAGCACGTTCGACCACACCAGGTCAGCGGCGGCCTGCACGATGTTCATCGGCTGCAGTGTGATCATCACGTCCATCGGTGCATCGGGCGAGGTGATGGTCAGCTGAGACGACGAACCGATGTGCATGCACACCACAACCGATTCCTCGCTGCACGCCTTCCAGACAGGGTCCCAGTGCTCCGAGTGAATGGAAGGCCAGCCCAGCTTGGATGGGTTCTCGCTGAAAGTCAGCGCGTGACAACCCTTCTTCGCCACTCGCCGGATCTCGGCGGCCATCACCTCTGGATTCCAGATGGCGGGGATCGCGCAGGGGATGAAGCGGCCCGGGTGGCTGCCACACCACTCATCGATATGCCAGTCGTTGTAGGCCTGGACCATCGCCAGGGCGACGTCCTTGTCCTCGGTGCGAGCGAAGAGCTGCCCGCAGAACTGAGGGAAGGACGGGAAGCACAGCGATCCTAGGACGCCGTTGGCGCTCATATCCTTCACGCGCTCGTTGTGGTCGTAGGTGCCCTTGCGGAGCTGGGTGAACGACGTCGGCTCGATCCCGTACTCCTCTTTCGGCCGGCCCGCGACGGCGTTGAGCGCCACATTGCTGACCGTCTCGCCGTTGTACTCCCAGACGTCGGTGCCATCCGGATTGGTGATGAACTGCGGCGCCAGCTCCGCGTATTTGGCGGGCAAGCGCCCCTTGAAAAGGTCCGGCGGCTCCACAACGTGATCATCGACGCTGACCAGCACCATATCGCTTACTTTCATCGGTCAAACCTTTCTCCGGGAGTGGGATGGAGCGGAGCCTCTCGACCGGATGTCGCGAGATCGCATGCGGTAACCTGTTACCGTAATGATCACCATAACAGTTTCGGTCGAAGCCATAGCTGGAGAGTTCAGTGAGAAATTCGGCGCTCGAGCTGGCGTGACTCCAGGCACCATCGTGTCCGCCCGATTGCCCAACGATGATGGCCCGCAGAGTGTTTCGGCCGATTTCCCAAGGCCGCCTCGTAGAGCTGACCACAGCTCAGGCTGCTATTTTAACTATGTTAGTATCAATAGAAATGTTGGCGTCGTAACAAGGTGGTGACACGGGTGCCGGGCCGGGCCGAATCGCGATTCCCGTTCGCGGAATATCCCAAGGGTTGGTTTCAGGTTGCCTACAGCCGTGAGGTCGACAACAGCGAGGTCATCCCACTGCACTACTTCGGCACCCGGCTGATCTGCTACCGCGGAGAGTCGGGGGCAGCCCAGGTGCTTGACGCGTATTGCCCGCACCTCGGTGCCGACATCGGCGTAGGCGGGACAGTCTCGCAGGACTGTGTGGTGTGTCCCTTCCACGGCTGGAAATTCGACGGCGACGGCCGCAATGTCGACATCCCGTATGCGAAGACAGTCAACCGGGTGGCGCGGCTGCGGTCGTGGCCCACGGCCGAGCGGGCCGGCATGATTTTCGTCTGGCACTCCTCAAGCGGCGCCGACCCGGAATGGGAACTGCCGAAGATCCCGGAGAGCGAAGATGCGGCGTTTACCTTTCACGCACCGGAAACGGCTCGGTGGAAGTTCCGGTCCCATCCCCAAGAGGTGTTCGAGAACACTGTCGACATAGCGCATTTCGCGACCGTGCACGGTGTTTCCGCGTTTGGCAAACTCAATCTGGAAACCGGTGGGCCAGCGGAGTTTCGCGCGGTTGCAGAAGTGAACTTCGAGACCCCACGTGGACCGGTGAGCGGATCAGTGGACTCGCAGCTGTTCGGTATCGGCGTCGACGTGGTGCGACATCACGGACTCGGGCGGTCTTGCACAGTGCTCACCGTCACCCCGATCGACGGTGAGTATGTCGATGCGCGCTACACATTCTTCGTGCTCACCGAACCCGAGACCGGCGAAATGACCCGGATGGGAATGGGATTCGTCCGCGATTTCTGCAAACAGATCGAGCAGGACATCCCAATCTGGGAGAACAAGGTCTTCCGCGACCGGCCACAGTTGGCCCGGGGAGAGTCGGCCATCACGGAATTTCGTGCATGGGCCGATCAATCGTATGAGCAAAACTCTTCAAAGGAGTCGACATTGGCGTCTCAATGATGCCCGCGCCCGGCCGAGCGAAAGATACCGCTGTGAGGATTCCGTCATACGACAAGCTGTTCATCGGCGGCCGTTGGGAGATTTCGTCAGCCGCGGAACGCATTTCGGTGATATCGCCCTACACCGAGCAACCCATCGCTGAAGTGCCGAGCGCCTCCGCGGCCGACGTCGACAAAGCGGTCGCCGCTGCGCGCCGGGCGTTCGACAGTGGTCCATGGCCGAAGATGTCGCCGCTGGAGCGGATGGAGAAGATCGAAAAACTGGCCGCTGTTTATGGGAGCCATGTCGACGACATGGCCGATCTCATCACCGCCGAGATGGGTTCGCCCAGCAGCTTTTCCCGACTTGGCCAGGCGACGGGGCCGCTGTCGATGATGCAGTTCGCGCTCGAGGTGGGGCGGGGGTTCCCATGGCAGGAGCGTCGCCAGGGGTGGCTGGGTGAGGTCCATCTGCGCAGGGCGCCGATCGGTGTGGTGGCCGCGATCGTGCCGTGGAACGTGCCCCAGTGTCTGCTCATCCCCAAGCTCGTTCCCGCTTTGATTGCGGGGTGTTCGGTCATCGTCAAACCCGCGCCCGAAACCCCATTGGACTCACTGTGGCTCGCTGAAATGATCGAAGAAGCCGGGTTACCTGAGGGCGTGGTGTCGGTGCTGCCGGGTGGCGGTGATGTCGGCGAGGCGCTGGTGCGCCACCCCGGCGTCGACAAGGTGGCCTTCACGGGCTCGTCGGCCGTCGGCCGGCGCATCGCGGCGATCTGCGGCGAGCAACTCAAGAGGGTCAGCCTCGAACTCGGTGGTAAATCGGCGGCCATCATCCTCGACGACGCCGATATAGCCCGGACCGTCGCCGCGCTGAAGATGGCCAGCCTGATGAACAACGGGCAGGCGTGCGTTGCGCAGACTCGGATCCTGGTCAGCGAAAAACGCCACGACGATGTGGTCGACGCACTGGCCGAGATGATGTCAGGCCTGGTGGTCGGTGATCCGGCCGACGCGACGACCGACATCGGACCGCTTGTCACGCAACGGCAGCAGCGGCGGGTGCAGGGCTATATCCGCAGCGGTGTCGAGGAGGGTGCGCGACTGATTCTCGGGGGAGCGGACAGTCCAACCGACCGCGGCTGGTTCGTCCGCCCCACACTTTTCGCGGATGCCTCCAACGACATGCGCATCGCCCGGGAGGAGATCTTCGGGCCGGTGTTGACCGTCATCAAGTACCGCGACGAGGCCGACGCGGTGCGGATTGCCAACGACAGCGAGTACGGGCTCGCCGGATCGGTCTTCACTCGTAATGCCGCGCACGGTCTGGAAATCGCTGCGAGTGTCCAGACTGGGACGTACGGCATCAACATGTACATGCTCGACATCAAGAGTCCGTTCGGCGGGATGAAGCAGTCCGGAATTGGACGGGAGTTCGCCGAAGAGGGGCAGAACGAGTATGTCGAGCTCCAAACCATAGTCAGCGCAAGCAAATTGCCTGCTCTGCAGGAGAATCCCCAATGAGCAACTCCAGGCTGGCCATCACCGAGGAGCACCGTGATCTCGCCGAGTCGGTGTTCGGCGCGCTCAACCGTGTCAAAAGCCGTGCGGCCGCGCGGGCGACGCTCAACGGCGGTGCCCCATCCGACGGTGAGATCTGGAGTGTTGCCGCCGAATTAGGTTGGCACGGACTGGCGATCGGTGAGCAGTATGGCGGTTCTGGCTTCGGCCCGGCGGAGTTGGCGATCGTCCTGGAAGCCCAGGGTCATGAGCTCTGCCCCGGACCGTTCTTGCCGACGGTGGCGGCATCGTTGGTGATCGGTCGTTGCGCCCCCGATTCGGTGCGCGCACAAACACTTCCACGTCTGGCCGACGGTAGCGCGGTGGGAGCACTCGGCCTTTCGGGCGGCGTCGCCGTCGACTCTGATCTTGTGGCCAGTGGCCGGTGCCAGGCCGTCCTGGGCGCGCCCGAGGCCAATTTGCTTGTCCTGTTGGCGGGGGAGGACGTCGTCGTGGTCGACGCCGCCGCCGAAGGGGTGAGTGTCACCGCATTGCCGGGACTGGACAGCACCCGTACGGTCGGCGCGATCACGCTGCACGGCGTTGTCGTCGCGCCGGACCGGGTACTGCGTGGGGCGGGGCGCAAGGCCCGCACCGTGTTCCGCATTCTGGCCGCCGCCGAGGCGGTGGGCTCGGCCTGGGCGTGTGTGGAGATGGCTCGCGACTACGTCAAGGTGCGCGAACAATTCGGTCGCGCGATCGGCACCTTCCAGGCGGTCAAACACCACGTCGCGAACATGCTCATTAATGCCGAACAGGCCACCGCGGCCACCTGGGATGCCGCGCGCTCGGGCGACCTGGACAGTGCGTGGTTCGCTGGGGCGGTGGCTGCGGCGCATGCCATCCGCGCGCAAGTGTTCGCCGCGCAGACAAACATTCAGCTGCACGGTGGGGTCGGTTACACCTGGGAGCACGACGCCCATCTGTATCTGCGGCGGTCCCGCACGTTGGCCGCTCTGGCCACCGACGGCGCCGATCCCCTGCACGACGTCGTGGCGGCCCAACGTGCCGGTGTGGCTCAGGGTGCTTCGTTCACCCTGCCGGTCGAAGCCGACAGCTACCGGCAGGCTGCGCGGAAGGCGGTCGCGACCTTGCAGTCGCTGCCAGCCGAGCGACGGCGGGACTACCTGGTCGATTCCGGCTACCTGGTCCCACACTGGCCTAAGCCCTGGGGCCGGGAGGCCGGCGCCGTCGAGCAGCTGGTGATCGAAGAAGAGTTCAACGGCGTCGACCTGCCGACGATGGGGATCACGGGCTGGGTGATGCTTACCATCACCCAAGCGGGCTCCGACGAGCAGCGGGCGCGCTGGGTAGAGCCGGTGCTGCGCGGCCGGACTCAATGGTGCCAACTGTTTTCCGAGCCTGAAGCAGGGTCGGATGCCGCGGCGGTGCGCACGTCGGCCCGGCGCGTCGAGGGCGGCTGGACGGTCACCGGCCAGAAGGTGTGGACCAGCCTGGCGCAGGAATGCCAGTGGGGCCTGGCCACCGTGCGCACCGACCCTGATGCCCCCAAGCATGCCGGCGTCACAATGATGGCGATCGATTTGTCCAGCCCGGGGGTCAGTGTACGGCCGCTGCGCGAACTCACCGGCGACGCACTGTTCAACGAGGTGTTCTTCGACGACGTCTTCGTGCCCGACGCAGATGTGGTCGGTGAGGAGGGCCGGGGCTGGGCGGTGGCACGTGCCACCCTGGGCAACGAGCGGGTCTCGATCGCGGGCGGCGCCGGCATTCCCGGCCTGAGCCCCGACGACCTGGTCAAGTTGCTCGACAGCGCACCCGCCGAGACGGCCGCGGCGCTGGTAGGCCGGACCGGCGAGGTGATCGCCGAATCGCACACCCTGCGGCTGCTCAACCTCAGGCGGGCCAGCCGCGCCATCATAGGGGCCGCGCCGGGACCGGAGGCCAACGTCGCCAAGTTGCTCACCGCCGAGAGCGCACAACATCAGACCGAGCTCGGCATGGAACTGGCCGGGACGGCCGCGGTGGTTGGGGCGGCCCCGGAACTCACCGGGGCCTACCTGTACTCGCGTTGCCTGACCATCGCCGGCGGAACATCGGAAATCATGCGCAACACCATCGCCGAGCGCCTGCTGGGCCTGCCGCGCGATCCGCTGACCAAGTAACCGCCGACCAGGCCGCTGATGGACCGACATGACGATCGAATGGAGCTTGATGGGTCTCTCTGACGTTAATTCCGTTGAAGCCGAAGCGCATCCGGCCGTCGCACAAAGTGGAATCTCGTTCGGTCAGCGACTCCACGACCGCGCCCTGGCCGACCCCGACGGGATCGGGCTGACGATGGTGGCGATCGATGGTACTGCCGCGAACGTGACATTGAGCGAACTCGATCGCCGGGCCAACCAGTGGGGGCGGGCCCTCGTCGATGCCGGCGCATGCGTCGGCTCCTACATCGTGCTCGCCACACCGAATTCTGTTGACCTGGTATTGGCCAGCCTCGGATGCTGGACGATCGGGGCCGTGCCGATCCCGATGCGCTGGGACCTGCCCGAATGGGAACGCGACAGATTGCTGGAGATCATCGGCCCCGCGGTGACACTGGACACGCGCACTCGTGAAACGATGGCGGCATCGGCGCAGAACCAGTCCGGTGAACCGGTTCCGCCGGCGGTCTCACCCTCCATCAACGGCATCTGCAGCAGCGGTTCGACCGGCCTACCCAAAGTGATCGTCGACTTGCAGCCGGCGATCTGGACCGGTCGGCAAGGAGTGCCTTTCCTGGAGCACTGGGCTACCGTCGACCGGCCCCAGACGATTCTGGTTCCCGGCCCGATGTATCACACCAACGGATTCAACACGTTAATGTATCTGCTGAGCGGTGATCGGTTGGTAATACTCGAAAAGTTCAGTGCCGCAGGTGCCCTCGACGCTATCGAGAAGTATCGCGTCACCAACTTCACCGCCACTCCCACCATGCTGGCCCGCATCGCCGACACGCCGGGTATCGATGACCGCGACCTCTCAAGCGTGGTCTGGATGGTGCAGGGGGCCGCGCTGATGCCCCCCACCTTGCTGCGCCGCTGGTTCGAACTGCTTAGCCCAGAACAGGTCGTGATGGCGTACGGGATGACTGAAAACCTTGGCCTGGCCGCCCTCCGCGGCGACGAATGGCTCGCCCACCCCGGCAGCGTCGGCCGCGGATTCCGGGACACCGAGATCCGCATCCAGCGTCCCGACGGATCACTCGCGCCGGTGGGCGAAATGGGCGATATCTACCTGAAGGCGCCCATGAGTGGACTCTACGAGTACCTGGGCGGCGCCCCCCTGCTGCCCGCTACCGAGGATGGCTTCCGAACAGCAGGCGATATCGGCTACCTTGATGCCGACGGGTACCTCTATATCGCCGACCGCCGAACCGACATGATCATCACCGGTGGCGCAAATGTGTTTCCGGCCGAGGTGGAAAGCGCCCTCGTCGATCATCCAGAAGTCGCCGACGTCGTAGTGATCGGCCTGCGCGATCCCGAGTGGGGACGCCGGGTGCACGCCGTTATCGAGCCCCGCGACGCGGCCCGAGCGCCTAGCGCGCAAGACATCATCGCGTATGCCAAGAGTCGGCTGGCTGCGTACAAGGTGCCAAAGACCGTCGAGTTCGTCGACGAGATCCCCCGCACCGCCGCAACGAAAGTCAATCGCTCGGCGATGATCGAGGTGCGCGGGGGATGACACCGGGATCTCGCGAATCCGTCGGTGACCGGGCGGTGCCCGGCCCAAAAGGGACGCTGCAAAACGGCCCTGGTGCGGTGGCGCCGCAACCCAATTCCGCTCTGCAACGGTCAGATTTGACGGTTGCCGCCCTGGTCCGGGCGCGCGCTGAGGACGACAATGTGGGTCTGCTCTACGGTGAGCAATCTTGGACCTGGCGTCAGGTCGTCGCGGAGGCGGCCGTACGGGCGGCGTGGCTGCGCGCGACGCTCGATCCGGCACGACCGCCCCATATCGGAGTGCTGCTGCCCAATGTGCCCGAGTTTGTGTTCCAGACCTTGGGTGCCGCGCTCGTCGGCGCATGCGTCGTCGGCGTGAACCCGGCCCGGCGCGGTGCCGAGCTGGCGCGCGATATCGAGCACACGGAATGTCAATTCGTCCTTGCGGACGCCATGTACGCCGATCTGTACGCCGACGTGGTCCGCGTTGAAGACCAACCGTGGGCCGGCTACACCGGTGCCCCCCTGCCGGCCGACGATCCTGCGCCATCGTCGCCGATGTTCTTGTTGTTCACCTCCGGATCGACATCGGCACCCAAGGCCGCGGTGCGCAGCCAGGCGCGTTTCGCCAGGGACGCGGCAACCGGGGTGAGCCGCAAGGACGTGCTGTACTGCCCGATGCCGCTGACCCACGGCAATGCGCTGACGGCGACGCTGTTTCCCGCGCTCGGTGCGGGCGCGAAACTTGTCCTGCGCGACAAGTTCTCGGCGACAGCGTGGCTCGACGATGTCCGCCGGTACGGGGTCACGTTCACCTCGACGGTCGGGCGAGCACTCAGCTATGTGCTTTCGACCCCGCCCAGCGAACATGACCGCGACCATCGGCTGTACGTCGTGCTCGCACCCGAGGCGTCGCCCCGCGACACCGCCGCCTTCAGCAAGCGATTCGGGGCCGCGGTGATAAGCGGGTATGGGTCAAGCGAAGGCGCCATCGTTCTGCTGCCATGTCGCAAGCCGGGCGCACTTGGCGTCGCCCCGGCCGGTGCCGACATCGTCGTCCTCGACGAGGCCGGGGTGGAATGCCAAACGGCGCAATTCGATGACGGTGGACGGCTGACCAATGGCGAGCGCGCAATCGGAGAACTGGTTCGGCGCAACGCGGCCGGGGCGTTCGAAGGCTACTGGGGCAACCCCGAAGCCGAGGCCGACCGGCTACGCGATGGATCGTTCTTCTCGGGGGATCTGGCCTACCGGGATCCAGACGGCGTCTTCTGGTTTGCCGGCCGCGTCGGTGACTGGCTGCGGGTCGACTCGGAGAATTTCACCGCCGCCCCCATTGAGCGGATCATCGCGCGCTACCACGCTGTCACCGGCACCGCTGTAGTCGGTGTGCCGGATCCGCTGGCCGGCGACCAGGTACTAGCCGCCGTCGAGATGGTTCCGGGCCACAAGTTTGACCCGGCTGACTTCGCCGAATTCCTTTCAACACAAGCCGATCTCGGTACCAAGTGGGCGCCCCGGTTCGTGCGGATCACCCCACAGCTGCCAGTGGTGGGCAATGGCAAAACCGACAAAAAGCCACTGCGACGCGAGGCGTGGCTGTGCCAAGACGAAGTCTGGTGGCGTCCTCCGCGCGCGGACGGATACCGTCTGATGACCTCGCAGGACCGTGCGGACCTCCACGAGGAGTTCGTGGCCCACGACCGCATCGCGGCTTACCCCCAGCCCATGTCGACCTAGGAGATCCTGTGCCCGTCCACTACCAACTCGGGGCCCGCGACAGCGCCGAACACGTCGTACTCATTACCCTCGATCGGCCAGAGGCGAAGAACTCGTGTGATCTTGAGCATTTCCATCAGCTGGCGGAGGCGTGGAAGCGCTTTGCGGCCGACGATGGTGCATGGGTCGCGATCTTCACCGGCGTCGAACGTTGCTTCATGTCGGGGGCGGACCTGAAGACCTATGTTCCCGAGATCACCGCGCTGGCAAAGCAGATCAAGGCGGGTGACGTCGATTCGGTCAACGGTTACTCGCTGTCGGACGGCACCGACGCCGTGCTGCGCGGCAGCAAGATCTACAAGCCGATCATCGCCGCGATCAACGGGCCGTGCGTGGCGGGCGGCATGGAGATGCTCGGCGGCGTCGACATCCGGGTAGCCAGTGAGCACGCCACCTTCGGTGTGCTGGAGCCCGCCCGCGGCTTGTTCGCGGGTGGCGGAACCACGGTGCGGTTACCCCGCCAGATCCCGTACGCCCAGGCCATGGAGTTGCTGCTGTGTGCCGACCGCATCGATGCACAGCGGGCCTACGGGATGGGCCTGCTCAATGCGGTCGTGTCCGAGGATGCCCTGCTGGACAAGGCCTTCGAGTACGCCGCGCGCATTACCAAGAACGCGCCTCTCGCGGTCCAGGCCACCAAGCGCAGCGTGTTGGAAGGCCTGAAGGTGGACATGCGCGAGGCATACAAGATCGAGTCACGGATCTCCCAGGAGATCTTTGCGACCGAAGACGCCAAGGAGGGGCCGCGGGCATTCGCCGAGAAACGCCAACCGAAGTGGTCCGGGCGTTGATGGCCACGAACTCGCCGCGCTCACTCTGTCTGATCGGCGCCTCGCAGCATACGGTCCGCGGTGGCGGTGCGCCCGAACCGTTGGACAGCTGGGCCGCCCGCGGGCGGGAAGCCGCCGCGGCGGCGGGCGCCAATGACGTTCTGGCGCATATCGATTCCCTTCAGGTGGTGTACTGCCAGACGTGGCCCTACGACGATCCGGTGGGTCGGCTCGCGACTGTACTGGGCGCCTCGCCGCGGCACCGGGTCTACTCCGGTATCGGTGGCACCACCCCGCAACTGCTGGTCAACCAGACCGCCGAGGCGATGCTACGCGGCGAGCTGGATCTGGCACTGATCGTCGGCGGCGAGGCGCTGGCAACGCTGCGTACGGCCAAGAAGAACGGGGAGCGGCTGCCGTGGAGCTACCGCGAGTCGTCACCGTTCCCGTGGACGCCGCCGCACCCCGCCGAGACGGCCCACCAGGTACTGCAGGCGTGGGAGACGTTTCCGCTGTGGGACACCGCCCGCCGGGCACGACTGGGCGCATCGCTGACGGAGGATGCTGCCGAGGCCGCCACCGTGATGGCGGCGATGAGCCGGGTCGCGGCCGACAATCCGCACGCGTGGCGACCTATCGCCCTGGATGCCGCAACCGTCGGGACACCCACATCGGACAATCGTTACGTCGGCTGGCCGTACACCAAACACGAGGTCGCGGTGATGGATGTCGATATGTCCGCCGCGCTGCTGCTGGCGACCGGCGAGAAGGCTGACGAGCTGGGCGTCAGCGAAGACCGGCGCCTCTACCTGACTGGTTGGGCCTACGCCGAGGATCCCGAGAGCATCGCTGAGCGGGCGGACATGTCCCGGTCGGCAGCGATGGCGGTCACGGGCAGGCATGCCCTGAGCATGGCGGGCGTCGGTCTGGACAGTATCGACGTCTTCGACTTGTACTCCTGTTTCCCCTCGTCGGTACGGCTTGGGGCCGATGCGCTCGGGCTCGCCCTCGACGATCCGCGTGGCCTGACCGTGACGGGCGGCTTGCCGTACGCGGGTGGACCGGGCAGCGCCTACCAATTGCACGCCATCGCCAGCGCTTTCGACCGATTGCGACAGCGGCCGGGACATGCGCTGATCACCGGCGTCGGAATGCACCTGGCTAAGCACGTGGCGGCCGTCTGGTCCTCGACATCGGGACCGACAGAGCCGCCGGACCCCGCCGTGCTGCAGTCCGAAGTCGACGCGGCGCAGCCGCGGAAGCCGCTCCTGACGACATGGACGGGGCCCGGCGACGTGCTGGCATACACCGTCGCGCATGGCAGGGACGGCTCGCCACAGAGCGGACTGGTTGTCCTCGATACCGCGGTCGGTCGCGCACTCGCTCGCGTGCACGAACCCGAATTGCTCACCGATGCCGAGTCCCACGAACTCGTCGGCACCACCGTCATGGTGAGCACCGACGGGACCCGCAACGAAGCGCGCTGGTGATGCCGGCGTGCATACGAGGCGACGATCTAGGTCGTGGCTGGACGCCTCGCCGGTGTCGCACTGGTCAGCGTCCACGACGAGATCGACTGCTCTGCAACGGATTGCGGATCCGCACCGCGGGGTGAGGGTCTGTTGTGCGGCTAGGACGCGCCCGAGCGTGGGCGGGTAGCCCACGCGGGCAATGAGGCCTCGACGGCTCGCCGCAACACGGCCGACCGGGTTTCGGGGTCGGCCGGAACCCCGGTGTCATACATCGCTTGCACGGCACCGTTGACCGCGCCGACGAAGGCGCCGACCAACGCGCCGGTGGTGATCTGGTCCAGCTCGTCGGAGTACGCATCGTGTAGTAGTCGGGCAATCTCGCGTTGGGCGTCGACTTGAAGCTGTAGGGCGCGCCCGCGGATGGCCGGGACGGTTTGGACGAGCCGAGCCCGCAGCTCGCTGTGCTTACCCCCAAAGTCGTGACCTGCCTCGAGGAGATCGGTGAGAGACCGCAGCAGCACCTCTGCGGCACTGTCATCGGATCGGCGATCGGCGATCGCTTTGTACGCCGCGCCGATCCGCTTTTCGGCCTCGTCAAAGACCAGTTCGTCCTTGCTGGCGTAGTAGCTGAAGAAGGTGCGCGGGGCGATGCCAGCGGCGGCGGCGATATCGGCGATGGTCGTTTCGTGGTAACCGTGCGACTCGAACAGACCCACGGCGGCCTCGAAGATTGCTGCCTTGGTGCGCTCGCGCTTTTGCTCTCGATGCGAACCGGCCGGTGCAGGCTCCATGGCTACACAGTAGAGCGGCGGCGCTCGTCACACAGCTCTAATTGCATAGACCGTATTTTTGCATCGATTGCAATATTGCACTGATTGCAGTAATATTCGGTCGGTGCAAGCCGCAGCGTTGCGGTCGGCCAATTCGAGACTTACCGCCACAGCGAGGCTCGGCAACCACCGACCCACGACGCGGAACGCATTGCCAGGCAACTTCCGCTCGCCGTGGGCTTCTGCGACTACAGGCCAAGGTGCAATGTTGAGACAGTTGACCGATCCGGAGATACTGCGCGAGCTGGAGCCGATCGCAGCAGCCCATCTCAATCGACATTTATCAGTGGCCGTCGAGTGGCATCCACATGACTATGTGCCCTGGGATCGCGGCCGTAATTTCGCGGAGCTGGGTGGCGTGGATTGGGCGCCGGAGCAGTCGCAGCTAAGCGAGGTCGCGAAGGCGGCAATGATCACCAACCTCCTCACCGAGGACAACCTGCCGTCGTATCACCGCCAGGCGGCTCAGAATTTCTCCCTTGATGGCGCTTGGGGAACGTGGGTGGGCCGTTGGACGGCCGAGGAAAACAAGCATGCGATCGCGATCCGGGACTATCTCGTCGTCACTCGTGGCGTTGACCCGGTGGCACTGGAGCAGGCGCGCATGGAGCATGTGGCAAACGGGTTCGGAGCCACCGCCGAGGAAGAGGCGCAACACAAGACCGACTTTCTCCTGTCGATCGCTTACGTCACGTTCCAAGAACTTGCCACCCGCATCAGTCACCGCAATACGGGTAAGGCGTGCAACGACGCGATCGCAGACCGGATGCTGCGACGTATCGCCGCCGACGAGAATCTACACATGATTTTCTATCGGAACATGTGCGGCGCGGCGCTTGATCTCGCACCCGATCAGGCCGTTGAGGCGGTTGCCGATGTTATCGAGAACTTCCGGATGCCCGGACAGGGTATGCCCAATTTCCGCCGCAACGGCGTGCTGATGGCCAAACACGGCATCTATGACCCACGCCAGCATCTTGACGACGTCGTGACACCGAACCTACGCAAATGGCGAATCTTCAAACGTGACGACTTCACGTCCCGAGGTGAACAACGCCGTGAGCAACTCGCGGCCTACCTGGAAGGCCTTCAACGCCAAGTAATCAAGTTCGAGGAACAACGCGACCGCCTACTCGCCCGTCAAGCCCGTAAGGAGGAACGCCGAGCCGTTTGACGGTCACGCAGTGAGCTGGCACACGCATCGCAAGACAATTTGGGCTCTTCGATGAGGTGCCCTTGAAGGGCCCAAACGGTCCGGTCAGCTCGACACGGCGCGCCGGTGAACTTCGATCGGCACGACGGGCGGTCTGGCCCAAGGTCCCCGGGTGACGGCGCTGAGCCGAATCTCGGGTAGGTCGACAGATGGGTCGACGGTGTCGAGCCACGCCACCGCGTTCGCCACATCGGCCACGCCGATGGCGTACATCTCGAACGGAACATCTTGGAGCATCTCGGTTTGCACCGGCCCCGGCGTCACCACGTGTACCGCGATGCCGTCTCGATCCACCTCGAGCGCCAACGCCCGGGCGAACGCATTCATGCCGGCCTTCGAGGCGGAATACGCGGTGCGCGACGGCATCGGTTCGTGCGCGGCTGACGATGAGATGAACACGAAGCGCGATCCGGGCGCCATCAGGGGCAGTGCGGCCTGGGTGAGGACGAAACATGAGTCGAGATTGGCCGCCATCGTCGTGCGCCATTGGGCGAAGGATTGCTTGCGCGCGTACGTGCCGCCGAGCACGCCGGCGGCGTGCACGATCAGGTCGACCCGATCCAAACCTGCAGTCACTGCGGCAAAGCTAGCCGGGTCGGCAGCGTCAGCGACGACGTATCGTGCGCCGATTTCGGCGGCAGCGGCGCTCAACGCCGCCTCGCCGCGTGCACACAGCACGACCTCGTAGCCTCGCTCGGCAAGCTCGCGGCCGCACGCTTTGCCGATGCCGCCGCTTCCGCCGGTGATGATCGCGTTTCGCACGCCCGTTCCTTCGTGTCGTTGTTTTGTGCTGCAGGCCGATGCCGCACCTCACGGTCGGCATTCGCCTCCCTGCATCGACGATGCAGTGCATCGCATCACCCCCAAGACGTAGATGTGAAAGTCGGGGAGATATCGTCACACTACCGTTGAGGTAACGATAACAGTTACCGTTTAGAGCAACGGTTACCGTTACGGTCGGGGCCCAGTGCACCGGGATGCCGAGTGTTTCTCTATTATTTTTATACAAATAGCAGTTTTGGAAGCCGTCAGAAGTTGGTGTCATGAGCGAAGGCATGCTGAAGCTCGGTCGGTCACAGTGACATACCCATCACGACGCCGATGGTGTCAACGCTCCGCCGCCACCGTCCGGTACCTCGGACTCCGGTCCCGGCACTGCGGCAGCACCGCAGCACCAGCTGAGGCGCGCTTCATCATGTCGACCTGGGGTCCTGGCCCGTGCGAAGCAATTTACGCCTTCCGTATTTTTTGTAACATCAGATGCCGCTGCGAAAGGGAGGGTCATGGCCTTTGACCCCGAAGTTGTGCATGCCAAGTACCTCGCAGAGCGCGACAAGCGCCTGGTCCCCGGGCGCACAGCAATCCGCGATCTGACCCACGACGAGTCCATCGCCGGGTACCGCGCCGACCCGTTCACCCCTTACCTCGAGCGTGAGCCCGTCACCGACGACCCCGACGTGGTGATCGTCGGAGGCGGCATCGCCGGGCTGCTCGCAGGAGCCCATCTCCGCAAGGCCGGTATCGCGCGCATCAGGATCGTCGATGCGGCCGGCGGCGTCGGCGGCACCTGGTACTGGAACCGCTACCCGGGCGTGATGTGCGACGTCGAGTCCTATCAGTACCTTCCGATGCTCGAGGAACTCGACTACATCCCCACCCGGCGCTACGCCTACGGCGAGGAGATCCGCCAGCACCTGCAGGCCGTCGCAGACCGCTTCGAACTGGTGTCTGACGCCCTGTTCCACACCGGCGTCACCCGGGCCACGTGGGACGACAACGCCGGCAGGTGGACGGTCCACACCGACCGGGGTGACGAACTCTCCTGCCGCTATTACGTGCTCGCCGTGGGGATTCTCAATCTCATGAAACTCCCGGTTATCCCGGGCATGGACGGCTTCGCGGGTCGCGCATTTCACACGGCGCGGTGGGACTACGGCTACACCGGCGGCGGCCCTGGCGAGGCGCTCACCGGCCTCGGCGACAAGGCCGTCGCCCTGATCGGAACCGGAGCCAGCGGGCTGCAGGCCCTTCCGCCGCTCGCCGAGGCAGCCAGACACGTCTATGTCTTCCAGCGCACGCCCTCGGCGATCGGGGTTCGGGGAAACCGCCCCACCGATCCATCCTTCGCGCAGGGGTTGGCGCCGGGTTGGCAGAAGGCGCGGATGGATAATTTCCAGTCGATCATGCTGGGCCGGCCGGTCGATTCCGACCTCACCGACGACGGGTGGACGCATCACTATGCGGCGGTGCAGAACCCGCCGCGGATAAAGGGCGCCAGCATCGAGGAGTTTATGCGCAACGCCGAGGAGCTCGACTTCGCCATCATGGAGGAACATCGGCGCCGGGTCGACGAGTTGGTCACCGACCCCGACGTGGCGGCCGCGCTCAAGCCGTACTACCGCTACCTCTGTAAGCGGCCGTGCTTTCACGACGAGTACTTCGGCGCGTTCAACCGCCCCAACGTCACGCTCATCGACTGCCCCGCAGGCATCGAGCACATCACCGAGCGCGGGCCGGTCGTCGGTGGGCAGCAGTACGACGTCGACTGCATCGTCTACGGCACCGGATTCGAAGCCGAGCTCACCCCACTGCAACGCCGCGTCGGCCACGACATCGTCGGCCGGGGCGGCACCACACTCGCGCAGAAGTGGGCCGACGGCGCCGCCAGCCTGTTCGGCATGATGAGCCGCGGCTTCCCCAACATGTTCGTGATGCCCGCCCCGGGGCAACAATCGGTCGTCACCGTCAACTACACGCAGATCGCCGTGCTGGGCGCAGAGGTTATTGCCGGCGTGGTGGCCTTGCTCGAGAAGCAGGGCGTTGCGGTATTCGACGTGAGCGCCGAGGCCGAGGCTGACTGGATCCGGCAGATCGTCGACACCTACGTCGACCCCAGCGCCGTCATGTCGGCCTGCACGCCGTCCCGTATCAACAACGAGGGCGATCCGGGCGGGTTAAGGCCCCGCGACAGCAACTTCGGTCGGGGCTTCGGCGACTACTTCGCCTACCGTGAGCTGCTTGAGGGATGGCTTGCGTCGGGCGAACTCTCGGGGCTGGATCTGGCGTGAGCAATCGGCAACGCCTGGTCGTCGTCACCGGCGGCGGCGGCGGCATCGGCGCCGCCATCGCCGAATCAATCGGCCGCACAGGTGCTTTCGTCGTCACTCTCGATCCACTGGTCTCGGTCGACGGCTCCCAACAACTCCCCCAACCCGAACAGACAACCGCCGGTCGCATCGTTGCAGCAGGGGGGGCGGCAAGGGCGTCGGCGGTGTCGGTCACCGATGGACCGGGAATTCGCGCGTTGTTCGGCGAACTCGCCGAGGAGTTCGGTGGCCTCGACGCCGTCGTCAACGTCGCAGGTATCAGTCGTCCCACCGGCTTCGCCAAGGGCAGCGACGACGACTGGCTCAGCGTCCTTTCGGTGCACCTAGACGGCTACCGCAACGTGCTCGCCGCGGCACTGCCACTGATGGCAGCGGCGGGGCGCGGCCACATCCTCGGTGTCACCTCCGGATCGGGGTGGCGATCGGCGGACGGCGGGGCCTACGGCTGCGCCAAGCGCGCCGTCGCCTCACTCACCTGGCAGCTGGGTCGGCACGCCCCTGAGGGCGTGGTCATCAACGCCATCTCGCCGATCGCCGCTACTCGCATGGTGGCCGCCGCGCTGGGCGGCACACTGCCGACCAGCGGCGCGGCTACCGGCGGACTGTCCCTGGGCTCGATGCCCGCGCCCGAGCACCTCGGTCCGCTCGGCGCCCACCTGGTCGCCGACACCTTCACGTCATGCCGTGGAAAGGTGCTCTTTGCGGGCGGGTCCGAAGTCGCGGTGATCGAGGAGCCCCGACTGCTTGAGGTGGTGCGCAGCGACGGCGTGCCCTCCCTGGCGCACGTCATCGAGGCCGCGATCACCCTCGCGCTGGCCCCGGCCGAGGCCCGCCAGGTCAGCGGGGGCGGCAGCAATGCCCGATTCGGATCGGTCTTCGACGAGCGACCCCCCGACGAGCCCCCGATCGCCGCGGTGCGCTCGTGTGCTGTCGCCGCCGACCGACCTGAGGTGGCCAAGGCGGTGTCGGGTGCGCTTGAGGCGCGCGGCGTGCTGTGTCAGCTGATCGACTCGCCCGCGGCGCTGGCCGGCGTCGATGCGGTCGTCGTCGCCCTTGCGGGCGGGCACGCGGCGACAGGTGGCGGCTGGGAGAGCATCCTCTCCGAACACGACGACATCGTGCAGCAGATCCACGCCGATGCCCGGTGGACGCGTGCCGTCGCCGAACTCGCCGCGACCGCGGACCGCCCGATCCGCCTGGTGACCATCACCGAGGCCACCACGGCAGGCGGCCGCAGCCGCGCCCAGGCCTCAGCGCAGCTCGCGCGAGCCGGACGCAAGGCCACCGCCGATCTGGTCCTGCCCTTCGCCGTCAGCGCGGAGTCCGACGACGTCCCCGCCGAGCTGGTCGCGCACCTGGTGTGCAGCCCGGAGGCTGTCGGTCTCGCCGGAGCCGAATTGATGACGAGCGCAGGGCGATTCGGGCTGCGCAGCCACCCGCGGCCCATCGGCAGCATCAGCTTCGGCGGCCCCGCGTTGCCCCAATGGTTCGACGCAACGCTGCAAGAGGTGGTTCAGCCGCGATGACCTCCAGACCCGCCCGCATCGTGGATGCCCACGTGCACCTATGGGATCCGGCACGCACCGACTGGTATCCCTACCTCTCGGCAGGCCAAGACCAGCTGAACCTGGGCGACGTTTCGGGCATGTCACGCCGCTTCGACGTCCCTACCTACTTGGCCGAGTCCGCCGGCTGGAACGTCGAGAAGCTGGTCAACGTCGCCGCCGCCACCGGCAGGCACTCAATCGACGAGACCCTCGAGCTTGACCGGCGCGCTGACACCGCCGGCCATCCAGACGCGATCATCGGCGGCCTGCCGCCCGCGGAGACTGTCGCTCAAGCGGTGGCCGCGGTGGACGAACAGCTTGCAGCGCCTCGCCTTCGGGGCGTCCGCCCGATGGGAGTGTCCGAAGCCTCCCTTCCCCCGGGGGATGTGCTTTGCGCCCTTCAGGAGCGCGGGCTCCTCTACGAGGTGATGACCCATCCCGATCAATTGGTGGCAACAGCCAAGGGGCTAGAGCAGCACGGCGACCTCGTGGTGGTCGTCGAACATGCGGGCTGGCCGCGGAACGGCTCCGACGAAGAGCGTGCGCTGTGGGCAGAGGGCATCGATGCCCTCGCCGGTCTCGGCGACAACGTGCTGTGCAAGCTCTCCGGCCTGGCCATGCCCCTGGGATCGATGTCGGTCGATGTTCAGCGTCCGTGGCTCGAGCACGTCATCGACGCATTCGGCGTCGATCGCTGTTTTTTCGCAAGCAACTTTCCCGTCGACGGGATGCACGGCACCTTCGACGAGCTCTACACCTCCTACTCCGCCATCACCTCCAGCCTGGGTGACGACGCCCGCGACAAACTCTTCGCCGCCAACGCCGAGCGCGTCTACCGCTGCTGATGCCGTTCGCGCAACTGCTGCACGGGTGACGCGGTCGCGATGTCGCCGATTGTGGATCTCCTGACGACGCTGTACTCGACCAGGAGTGCCGCGCACAGCCTGACGAATGCCGGCAACAAGGCGCGACCACGCCTTTCCGCCGGTGAGGGTGTACCGTCGAGAGTGCTGGTACTCCCAGCCGATCCGGAATGGCTCAGCTTCTGACGCTGATCTGCCCGAGCATCCGCTCACGCCGGACACATCGTTTTAACCGCTCAGTCGGGATAATTTTGAATGTTCGATCTTTGTTTCAGCCATTGATTGCTCCCTTTGGGATGCAACATTTTTCGTACGTGCCGAGCTTTGGCATCCTCGGCACCTACTCGCCGACACCATGCGGCCTGGCGACCTTTAGCGCGGCCCTGGTGAACGGACTAACGGCCAGAGGCGCCGACGTCAATGTCGTGCGCATCGCCGACGGTGACGTCTGCCAGGAGCCCAACGTTGCCGGCGAGCTCGTCAACGGCTCGGCTTCCTCCGCAGCGGCAACCTCCGAGCTCCTCAACCAGAGCGACGTCGCCGTCATCCAGCACGAGTACGGCATCTATGGCGGTCTCGACGGAGACGAAGTCGTCCAGATTATGGCCGGATTGCGCGTCCCGTCGATCGTCGTCGTTCACACGGTGCTCAAACATCCGACACCGCACCAACTTTCGGTGCTCGAATCGGTGATGGCAGTGGCCGATCAAGTGATCGTGATGTCGGAGGTGGCCCGCCAACGCCTGCACGCAGTCTTCGCCGTCGACGGCCACAAGGTCACCGTCATTCCGCACGGCGCGGCACTCCCCACGACCAACGGCGTGCCGCATCCCGACCGGCCGACCATGTTGACCTGGGGTCTGTTGGGACCGGGCAAGGGCATCGAGCGGGTCATCGACGCCATGGCATCGCTGCAGAACCTGCCCAACTCGCCGCGGTACGTCATCGCCGGCCGGACTCACCCCAAGGTCCTCGCCGCGCAGGGGGAAAGGTATCGCGAAGCGCTTGTCGCGCAGGCGAAACGCCTCGGCGTCGCCGATTCGGTGTTCTTCGACCCCGTGTACCGCACCCCCGACGAGCTCACCGCGCTCATCCAGACGGCCACCGTCGTCGTCCTGCCCTACGACTCGAAGGACCAGGTGACCTCGGGTGTGCTGGTGGACTCCGTCGCCAGTGGCCGCCCGATCGTGGCAACGGCTTTCCCGCACGCGGTCGAGCTCCTCGGCAGCGGCGCGGGCACCGTCGTCGCCCACGACGAACCCGACGCACTGCTCGCAGCGCTGCGCCGGCTGCTGACCGATCCGCACGTCGCGGAGTCCATGGCCGCCGAAGCCCGTGGGCTGGCCCCGACCATCGCCTGGCCCGTCGTCGCCAACGCCTACGTCGGCGTGGCGCAACGGCTGCTTGCTACTCAGTCCGCGCTGACGTGACCGGCACCGCGCCCACCCCGGAGTTCGCACACCTGCTGCGAATGACCGACCATCGCGCCACCTTCGAACACGCCTGCATGACCGAGCCCCGCCGTGAGCACGGGTACTGCACCGACGACATGGCCAGGGTGCTCGTGGTCAGCACCCGCGAGCCCGACGCATCGGGTGCCGTGCAGGGCCTCACCCGCAAGGCCCTGCAGTTCTTGAACGACGCGCAGTACTACGACGGCTCCTGCCGCAACCGGCTGGACCAGGCCGGACATTGGACCGACCAGCCCACCACAGACGACCACTGGGGCCGCTGCATCTGGGGGCTCGGCACCGCCGCCGCCCACAGCAGCGTCAGCCTGGTGCGCCGACTGGCCGTGATTCAGTTCGAGCGCGCTGCCAAGGCCAGGTCACCGTGGCCGCGCGCGAGGGCGTTCGCCGCCGTCGGCGCCGCCGAACTGCTCGGCTTCGAGCCCGGTAATTCCGCGGCCCTTCGACTCCTCACCGACTACGCCGCCAGTGCCGTGAGACCCGAGACCAAGTCCGACTGGCCATGGCCCGAGCCAAGGCTCACTTACGCGAATGCGATTCTCCCCGAGGCGATGATCGCTGCCGGCGTCGCGCTGGACGACGTGGACCTGAAACGGCGTGGCCTGGATCTGCTGGAGTGGCTGCTCGACAACGAAACGATTGACGGCCACCTTTCGCCCACCCCCGTGGGCGGCCGGGGACCGCAGGACAGCCGGCCCGCCTTCGACCAGCAGCCGATCGAGGTGGCCACCCTCGCCGACGCCTGCGCACGCGCCGCAGCCGCCGAACCGCGGGCGCTTTGGCCGGACGCGATCCGGTCGGCCGTCGCCTGGTTCCAGGGCGCCAACGACTCCGGGTTGCTCATGTGGGACACGGAGACCGGTGGTGGTTTCGACGGATTGCTCGCCGAGTGCGTCAACCTCAACCAGGGCGCCGAATCGACCCTTGCGGTGATCTCCACCCTGCAGCACGCACAGCGCTTTTCGCTGGTCCCACAATGACTTTGATGCGGACCGGCCTCGTCATCCGCGAACCTTACCGGGTCGCGGCCAATCCGGCGCGGGTGATCACCCGGCTCTTCGTGCCCGGCCAGGAGGGCTTCGAGCTGCAGGAGTCACGAGCGGGAGTGGTGCTCAAGCGCATCCTCGCCCTGACCGAGGACGAGGTTCGGTCGTCCCTGGACGATGTGGTCATCCGCTTCGACGGACGCCACCGTGACCTCGTGGGCACGTTCCGTCGGCACGCCAACGAGCTCGCCGACCGCCTGGATCCCGGCGTACACCTCTCCGATGCGCGAATGCTGTTGCTGGGCGCCACTTTTACCAGCGAGTACGCCATCGAGGGGGCGGCGCTGTGCAACCCCAGCATTGTGGCCCACCCTGACCAGACCGGCACGGCAGCAGGAAGCCTGCGATTCGTGATGAGCGTGCGCGGGATCGGGGAAGGACACCGCTCGTCAATCGGGTTTCGCACCGGTGTCGTCGACGCCGCGGGCCGGGCCACGATAGACGAGCCGGCCCCCTTCGCCACCACCGGAAGCGTGTCGGGCGCGCTGCTCGACGCCGCGGTGTTCCGCGGCGAACTGGGCCGCATCGGCAATGCCGGCGAGGCCGCGGACTACGTCTTCAATGCGCTGGGCGAGCGCTTCACGCTGTCCGACCTCGACGAGCGGCTTGACAGTCTCCGGGCCCACCTGAGCACCCGCGGACACGGGGAGCTCACGGCCGCCCTGATCCGCACGATCGCCAGGCGGTCCTACGCCGTCGAATTCCCCAGCGACGTACCGGTTTCCGAGCGAGTGCTGTGGCCGTCGATGGAGGCCGAACAGGCCGGCATGGAGGATGCTCGTTTCGTTCGCTTCGTCGATGACGACGGCTCAGTCACCTACTACGCCACCTATACGGCCTACAGCGGCTCCCATATCAGCCAACAACTGCTCGAGACCAAGGACTTCCGGTGCTTTACCTCCGGGCCGCTTGTGGGGAAGGCCGCAGCCAACAAGGGTTTAGCCTTGTTCCCCCGGCGAATAAACGGCCGTTATGCCGCCATGTCGCGATCCGACCGCGAGACCAACACCGTCGCCTTCGCCGACGATCTGGCGGTCTGGACGAACGCATCGCCGTGCCAGCAGCCGGCCGAGCCATGGGAAGCGCTGCAACTCGGAAATTGTGGCCCGCCAATCGAAACCGACGTGGGGTGGCTGGTGCTCACCCACGGCGTCGGACCCATGCGCACGTATTGCATCGGCGCGATTCTGCTTGACCTCGACGACCCGGCCCGGGTGCTCGGCCGGTTGCGGCACCCGCTGCTCAGCCCCGCCCACGACGAACAGAACGGCTACGTGCCGAACGTCGTCTACTCCTGCGGCGCGCTCGTTCACGCCGACACTCTGGTGATCCCTTACGGAATCGCCGACCGCTCCATCGGCATCGCCACCGCGCAACTTCCGCAGCTGCTGGACACGATGATTCAGCAGCCAGATCGCCCGAGATGAGGTCACCATCAGCATGATGAAAAGGTCCGCCAACAGAGCGCACAATCCGCTCGGCGAGTACGTCCTGCACATGGGCGCGGGATTCGTGTCCAAGGAACGCCCACACGTGCTGGAGGCGTTGGCGACGCTCGAGCCGCATCTGGGCCGGTGGGACCCGCTTAACGTCAGCCTGGAAGTCTCGTTGCAGAACCGCGGCCGCAAGGAGCAGCGCGTCACGCTGCGAACCACCTTGCCCGGTCTGCCGCCGCTGGTGGCCGTCGCCGACAACCCCGACATCACGCGCGCTATTCACCAAGCCAAGCACGAGTTGATCCGGCAGCTCGAACACCAGAAGTCGGCACGCGAACCCATGCACAATCGCAAGTTCGGGCGCAACACGATCCGCCACCCGGGCTCCTTGGCGCAGGGGCATCGCATCCCGCCTGCACCGTAGTCGCGGGACTGTCGCCTGCTGCGAACCCGCAGGGTTACCGTCACGCGTGCTCGCGTGTCTCAGATGTCGAGGACGCGCCCGTTTCTGACTCTTCAGGATTTCGTTGATGTCGGAATAAAATCAGTTGCACGGTTTCCGGCCGCGATCGTTGTCCAGCAAAGGGGAGCTCGAGCGGATGGATCGCCCGAACAAGGGGATCAGCCGGCGCGGTTTGCTTTTCGCGATCGCGGGCGCGATCACACTCACCGCCGTGAACCAGCCGACGCAGGCGGCGGCGATTACGGCGAAGTCGGCCCCTGACCCGGTGGGGCCCGGGGAGCGGGCGGATTTGGCGGAGCGGGCGGTCATGGAGCGACACGTGCACACGCTCTGGTGGCAGCCGGGGGTGCAACTGGGCACGCTGCACTGGCCGTCGTCCCTGTTCGACCAATTGTTGTTGGCGCGCTGGTGTTACTGGTGGCAGGCCCACCTGCTGGACTGCGCGGTGGATGCCGCGTACCGCGCACGCACCCCCGACCGCATCGACCGGATCAGCGCCATCGCGCGCGGCATTCACACCCGCAATCTGACCGGCTGGACCAACGGGTACTGCGACGACATGTCGTGGCTGGTGCTGGCGCTCGAACGCGCCGACAGGCTGCTCGGCGTCCGGTTCGACGATGCCGTTCCGAAGCTGCGGAACGCCCTGCTCAACGGCTGGAACCCGGCCGTCGGCGCGGTGCCCTGGAAGATCGGCCACGATTACTACAGCACCTCCGGGATCGGTCCGACCGGCATCGCGATGGCGCGCCTGGGCAAGCTGTCCCGCGCCGAACGACTCGCCGATTTCCTGCACACCCGGCTGCGCGACACCGAAAGCGGCCTCATCTTCGACGGCGTGCACGAACCCAGCGGGCTGATGGACCGCTCCCTGCTGACCTACTGTCAGGGCGTGGCCATCGGGCTGGAGACCGAATTAGCCCTGCGCACAAACGATTCGAGCCATCGTGACCGCGCCGCGGTGCTCGTCGCCGCTACCGCCGACAGGCTCGCCCACGGGGGCGTGATCGCCGGGTGCAACGGGAACGACTCCGGGCTGTTCATGGGCATCCTCGCCAGGTATCTCGCCCAGACCGCGCTGGCCCTGGGCGACACCACCGCCGCCCAGCTCGTGCACGCCTCCGCGCGGGCGGCCTGGGGCAACCGCGCCGAGGTGGACGGGCTGCCGCTGTTCGGTGCGCATTGGAACCGCCCGGTCACCGCGCCGGCAGGTCTGGAAACCTTTACCCAGCTGGCGGACTCGTCGCGCTCGTCGTCGCCGAACCCGAGCCGCGATCTCTCGATACAGCTGAGCGCGTGGATGCTGCTCGAGGCGGATCACCAGCTCACCTCCGCCGGGCACTGAGCCCGACGGGGTTTTCTCGTTTTGCTCCACCGTCGGATCGTAAGGCGCAACAGGGAAGTCGAGCCTGCTAACCGACCATTGAGCGACGCAGATCTCCCAGCCCGACAATTGAGCCAACCGTAAACACGACACGACGTCCCACGCCACCGTCGTCACCGGCCGCGCCGGGGCGGGTCCACTCCACCTGGGCGGTACCGGACAGCTGCAGGCTGGCGCCGCTCGCGAACTCGACGAACAACAGGGCGGCCTCGTCGTCGACCGCCAGGTTGCCGAAGCTGTTGAACATGTTGTTGCCCGGGTAATCCGGCCACCACAGCCGTCCGGGGGAGTCGACCCGCACGAATCCCGCGGGACCGCCGCGATGCGACGCATCGCTGCCGCGGGTGGGATGCGTTGTGCCCAGGAAGAAGGTGTCCGATGCTTCGATCATCGCCTGCTGGACGGCGCTCAAAGACGTTGCATGCCTTGGCATTTCCGAAGTGGTAGTGACCGCGGCGACGTTGACGTCGCGGCGGTGGATGTACTGCGGGCAGTTCCCGTAGGCCTGGTCGACATGCACCATCATGCCGGCGTCGTCGCTCTCGGTGAGGCTGCCGTTGATGCGCATTCTGCGCCGGGCGGCGAAATCGATGGCGATCAACCCGACCTGTTGGCCGACCGGCAACCGGTGCAGCGGATCACCCTCGCGCGGAACGGCCGAAATCTGCAGTTGGTCGTCGGCGCCGCGCAAAAACCCCGGCTGCCCGGACAACGGGGAGATCCACAGCATCCCCTCGCGGTCACGTCCGGTGATTGCGGCAAACCGCTGCGTCGTCAAGAATTGCGCCGCGCCGGCGGACAAACCGTGTGCACCGAGCATGTTCTCCAGGCGTTTTGCGACCGTTTCGACACCCGCTCGGCGTTGGGTCGCCACCTCGCCCTCGTGAAAACCCGTTGCTGTCACGGCTCAAGCAACGTCGGCGGTGCTGCAGAAGTTCCCGCGACCGGTTTCGCTCTAATCGGCGCGACGGTGTGCGGTCATCAATGCATGGTCGAAAATGGCTCTATCGACGATTGCACCGGCCGCGGTTGCGCGCAAAGTGGCACCGATTTGTTCGGCGAGGACGCGCAATTTGACATTGTTTTCCTGGGACAGCCAGCTGAGTAACTCGAATGCGGCGTTTTCGTCGAGGTCGTAGACGAGCATCAACATGCCTTTGGCTTGCTCGATCGGCGCACGTTTGTCCGCGATCTCGCCCAACCGTGCGGTGATGGCGTCCTCGCGTGAAAGGTGCGTCGGGGTGACGTCGAGGTAGAAGCCGTGGGTGCCGATCGCCACGCCACGACCGTCCAAGAACTGATCCCCGATGATGACCACCCAGTGCACCGCGCCACCGGTGTCGATGATGCGGTGCCGACTGCTCAACGCCCCGCGGGTGTGCATGATGGCGTCGATGGTCGCCGCGACCTGATCGCGGTCATCGGGATGCTTGTGCGCAAGCACCAGCTCGGTTGTCGGGGTCACGGTTCCCGGCTCGTACCCGTGCAACCGCTGCACCTGCTCAGACCACTCCCACCGGCGGTCGTCGAAGTAGAAGCGGAACCATCCCACTGCCTGCGGGGACACCGCGGCGAGCCCGTTGACGTCACCGGTTTCATCAGGGCGTGTGGGCGCCGAATGACGATCGACGCGGCCGCCGGCTTGTCTGGTCATTGGCCAAGCCTTGCCTGCTGGTAGGCCTCGCTGGCGGTCCTCAGTTTCGCGTGGCTGTCCGGCGTGCGCAGCGGGGACAACATCTCGAGGACGGCGTCGGCCAAGTCGCCGGCTTTCGATACCGCCGGGTCGCTGTCGTGTGCCGCCTCCGAGAAGCCGAGCGCTGCGGCTCGCAATTCAGCCAATTCTTCGTCGGTGGGTGCGTGGTGGCCGAGCCAGTGGTCGCCAAGGAACCAGAAGACTCGCACCGCCAGATCGTCGGCGCGCTCGAGTTCACTCATATTTCGTAATTCGGTGCGGTGCGCGCTAAGGATGGGTGATTCAGATCACGATTGCGCGACGTGGGAGTCGCGAGGCCTCTCGCCGCAGGTCACCGCGGCTGCAAGTTCGAGCTAAGGGACTCGAAACCCTTTACCAGCCCGCGTAGGGCTTCCCGCGTAGGGCTCAGTGCCTCCGGGGCCTGTGGGAGCTCACCGCGTCGTGGACCAGCAGTCCCACCAAGGCCGCCACACACAGTGGCACGTACACCCTGAAGTTGGTTGAGGCTTGCTCGTAGAGCGCGATGTAGGCGATGGCTACCAGCGCCATGATGGCGAGAAGAATGCCGCGGTTAACTTTGTCCGTGCTCATGCTTCGACCTACCTTTTTGGTCGGCATTGCGCCGCGTGTATCAGCATAAACCTGTAAACGTGGTTTCTCACTGGCCTATTTCGCGCGTCGCGACAATGCCGCGAATTGAGCGACAAAATCGTGGCGTTTCCGTAATCCGGGCCGCCACCACTGTCCGGGCGGGCGAGGCGAAAGCTCTACGCTAACCCCATGGCACCGACGCCCCGCCCGCGCCGATCCGCTCTCTATCTCCCCGGCAACAAAGATCGAGCACTCGAGAAGGCCAAATCGCTGCCGGCCGACGTGCTGATATTCGACCTCGAGGATGCGGTTGGCCCCGACGCCAAAGTCGACTCCCGAGCGAAGGTGTGTGAGGCCGTCTCGTCAGACGGCTATCGACCTCGCGAGGTTGTGGTGCGAATCAACGGCGCGGGCACCGACTGGCACGACGACGATCTCGCCGCCGTGGCCGGTTCGGCCGCCGATGGGGTGCTGGTGCCGAAGGTGGAGACCGGAAAAGAGGTCCAGGCGCTGGCCGATGCCCTCGCTGCGCTGGACGCGCCGCAGTCATTGCAGCTGTGGGCGATGGTCGAAACGCCCCGAGCCATCTTGCGGGCGGAGGAGATCGCCGCGGCCAGCGATCGGTTGGCTGTACTGGTGGTCGGCACGAACGACCTGGTGAATGACCTGCATGGCCTGCACGTGCCCGGACGCGCACCGGTGGTGCCCGCGTTGGCGCTGGCCGTGTTGGGGGCGCGATCGGCGGGGAAGGCCATCTTGGACGGTGTGTTCAACACCATCGCCGACGAAGCCGGTTTCCGGGCCGAGGCCCAGCAGGGCCGCGAGATGGGTTTCGACGGTAAGACTTTGATCCATCCGTCCCAGGTTGCCCCGGCGAATGAATTGTTTGGTCCTTCGGAAAAGGAGCTGGCCAACGCCCGCAAGATCGTCGTGGCTTACCAGGAGGCGCAGGAGGCGGGGAACAGCGTCATCGCCGTCGATGGCCGCATGATCGAAAGCCTCCATGTGCGCGACGCTCAGCGGATCCTCGCCCTCGCCGACCTCATCTCCGAACTGGAATCCGAATGACGCTGCGCCCGAGCCCATTTCGGACAGATCTCCTGCAGGGGAAGGTGGCGCTGGTTACTGGTGGGGCTACCGGGCTCGGGCTGGAGACCGCCCGGGTTTTGGGAGCGCACGGCGCTCGCGTGGCCATCTGCAGCCGAAAGGAACCCAATCTTCAGGCCGCGGTTAGGGCGTTGCGGGAAGAGGGGATTGAGGCTGTCTACGGCGTCTGCGACGTCCGTCGCAGCGACGAGGTCTCGGTCGTCGTCGAGGACGTGCTGGCCGCCTTCGGTCGACTCGACGTCGTCGTCAACAATGCCGCCGGAAACTTCCCCGTCCCGATCAGCAATCTGAGCGTCAACGGATTCAAAGCGGTGGTCGACATCGACCTGGTGGGCACCTTCAACGTCTCCAAAGCCGCATATGACCTTTGGCTGCGCGAGCACGGTGGCGCCGTGGTCAACATCAGCGCCGCGATCCAGTACCGGGGCATGGCGCTGCAGGCGCACGTCGTGTCGGCCAAGGCCGGGGTTGATGCGTTCAGCCGCGCCTGCGCGATCGAATGGGGGCCCGACGGGGTCCGGGTCAATGTCGTTGCCCCCGGCGCGATGTCGGGGACGGAGGGGGTCCGCAGGATCGCCGGCGACGACCAGCACCGCGCCATCCAGAACCCGCTGCGGCGTCCCGGCTCGACCACCGAGGTTGCCGAGACGGTGCTGTTCCTAGCCAGCGACGCGGCGTCGTACGTCACGGGAGCCGTCCTGGTTGTCGACGGCGGTGGCTGGCTGACCTCCAGCGGTGTGCCGGATTTGCCCGGCTACCAATGACATCCAGCTCAGAACTATGCGATCAAGCCGCTCCCTCGGGGCCACTCTCCTGGCGCGCGCGCAGCTTCTGGAGAGCGCGCACCAATCCGGCTTCGATCAACTTGTCGTTGCCGTCGGAGATGAAGTGGTGGACCCGCTTCTCGAACAGGGCGCGCATCAACGGGTTGAACACCTCGTAGGTCTCGCGGAAGTAGACCCGGGTCTTGCCGTCCCCGACATCCTCCAGCCGGGTCCAGCCTGAGGCCTTCGACCACAGCGGCTTGCCGATGGCGTCGTACCGCCACGACACCGGGCGCTGGGCCTCGGTGATCCACTCCCAGGACTGGGCCCTGCCGCCCGAGAGCAAATACTTCGGTACGGGAAAGTGGCAGTGCCGCACCAGCCCGTTGCCTTCCTCGTCCCCTGGATGGAGGATCTCGATCTTCACGGTGTCGGTCTGGATACCGGCCCGGGTTTGTTTCCACATCACGTCCCAAACTTCTTCGGGCGTTCCATCGACGACGAAGTCAAATCTGTGGTCCTGCATGTACTTTCAGCCTCTCAGTTGCGACTTGAGCACTTTGCCGCCGGGGTTTCTCGGGAGTGCCGCAAGGTAGTGAACCCGGCGAGGCACCTTATAGTCGGCGAGGCGCTCGCCGGCAAAGCCCTGCAGCTCGGCGGTCGATAGTGTCGCCCCGGGTCGCACGACGACGTAGGCGGCGATGTCCTCACCCAGCACCTCGTGCGGAATACCGACCACTGCGGCCTCGACCACGTCCGGGTGGGCCTGCAGGACCGCCTCGACGTCGTCTGCGTAGATGTTCATCCCCCCTCGGACGACCATCTCCTTCTTGCGCCCGACGATGTAGAGGTAGCCGTCGGCGTCAAGGCGGCCGAGATCGCCGGTGTGCAACCAGCCGCCCTCCCACATGCGCGCGGTGGCCTCGGGGTTGCGGTAGTACTCGCGATGGCCGGCCGGGTTGCGGGTGATGACTTCGCCGATCTCTCCGATAGGCAGGATCTGTTCCTGGTCGTCGACGATGCGCACTTCCACGGGCGGCGTGGGCCGCCCGACGGCACCCGGCCGCGTGCGGGCGCCGTCGGCATCCATCGTGAAGGTGGCGTGCCCGCCTTCGGTCATGCCGTAGCTGTTGAGAACGGCGGCGCCGGGTAGTCGGGCCTGTAAACGCTCGACGGTGTCCGGCGAAAGCGGTGCGCTCCCGAGTACGAGCCGCTTCAGGCTCGAGAGATCGGCCGAGTCGAACTCGGGGTGGTGGATCAGGAGCCTGGCCATGGCCGGGACCACGAAGGCGATCACCGGCCGCTCGCGCGCGACGATGTCGAGCCACCGCCCGGCGTCGAATTTTGGCAGGTAGAGCACAGTCATCCCGGCCTTCATCGGGTTGTAGATGAAGCCGAGTCCGGCGAAGGTGAATACCGGGGTGGCACTGAGCCACTTCAATCCGTTCCATCGCGGTAGCGCGTTGGGCAGCAACGCGACGTTGCCATGCCGCACGGCAACACCTTTCGGCATGCCAGTGGTGCCGGACGTGTACATCACGTCGGCCAGGTCGGTCTCGTCGATGGGTACCTGGATGGCCGAGGGGTCGTCGGCCTTCAGGTCCTCGAGGTCGGCGAATCGACCGTGCTCCGACGGACCGACGGTAGCCACGACGGCCAACGACGCCAGCGAGCCCCACAGCGGGGCGACGGCGTCTTCGAACGCGCGACTGCACACGATGGCGGTAACTTCGGCGTGCTCGAGAATGGCCCGCATCTCGGGCGGCGAGAGCCGATTGTTCATCGGCACGGACACGGCACCGATCTTGTGCACCGCGCTATAGGTGACGATGAAGTCGAGGATCTGGCCCGCCTCGAGATCGATGGCGACCAGGTCGCCCTTCCGGACGCCCTTGCCCTGCAGACCGTGGGCCAGCCGGTTCGACTCGGTTTCCCAGCGGCCGAACGTGATCGACGATCCGTCGCCGAGGTTCCGGTACGCCACCTCGTCGGGGTAGGCGGATGCCATCAGCCGCAGCTGGTCGGGTAGCAGGTCAACCATGTGCCGGCTGCCGCAGGAGGCGCTCGGCGGTGCCGCCAAGGAAGTCGGCCATCGGCCCGTCGTCCAGGGCCAGCGCCCGGGCGGCTTGCAGTGCCCGTTCCATGGGGAGGAACGGATGGTCCGAGGCGAACAGGACCCGACCCCGGCCACGGCGTGACCCCATGAACTTGGTCATCGACGGATGCATGTACTTGGCCAGATAGGCCGAGTTCGAAAGGTAGAGGTTGGGCCATTTGAGCATGTACTCGATGAGCAGTTCTTCGTAGGGATGGCCCATGTGGGCGCCGATGACGACCAGATCGGGAAAGTCGATCAGTACATCTTCGAGGAGTACCGGGTCCTGGCACCGCGACCGGACCCTCGGCCCGGGGATGCCGACGTTGATCGAGACGGGGAGGCCCAACTCCTCGCAGGTGGCGTAGATGGGGTAGTAGAGGGCGTGGTTGAGGGGGTACTGGTCGACCAGGGGTGACACCCGCACGAGGTCAACGGTTCCCTCGGCGGCCCGCCGGCGTACGGCCATGCTCTGCTGCCGGGGCCGCGCCGGACGATCGACCGATGTGGCCAGGTAGAGCCGGTCGCGATGCTCGGCGGCAAACGCCAAAGTGTCGTCGTCCACCGTGGACAGCGAGGTGCTCAAGACCGCCCGGTCGACGCCGACCCGGTCCATCTCCGCCACGAGGTCGACGGGGGTCATCCCGTCTCGGACATCGACGCCGAAGAACCCCTCGACCGACCCGAAACCGGACTTGCCCAAAAACGCGGCCGCAGCCTCCTTGGAGAGCGAATTCACCCAGAGATCGATGACCATGTGTCCTCCGGACTCGAAGCAGCGGGCCATCGCGGATCGTACCGCCGGGCCTCGCGCATGGAAATGACCAGGCCGGGCGTTACAAAGCGATGTGCCCGCGTAATCTCAGCCTCATGTCCATTGGGATCACCGCCGAACACCAGGACCTGGCCGATTCGGTGCGGTCGCTGGTAGCGCGCATAGCGCCGTCCGAGGTGCTGCATCAAGCGCTGGAAACACCGATTGCCACGCCTCCGCCTTATTGGCAGGCCGCCGCCGACCAGGGACTCCATGGCCTGCACCTGGCGGAATCCGTTGGTGGACAAGGGTTCGGCATCCTCGAGCTGGCAGTGGCCCTAGCCGAGTTCGGCCGCGGTGCGGTGCCGGGCCCGTTCGTCCCGTCGGCGATCGCCAGCGCCCTGATTGCGGCCCACGATCCCGACTCGACGCTGCTCGGCGACCTGGCGTCGGGTGCGGCGATCGCCACGTATGCGTTGGATGGCGCAAACTCGTCGCTGACGGCCACGCGGCAGGGCGATGTTCTGGTGGTCGGGGGTCAAGCGCGTTCGGTGCTCGCGGCCGCGCAGGCGACGCTGCTCGTGCTGCCGGTGTCCACCGACGTCGGCACCGTATGGGTGGCGCTCGACGCCGGGCAGCTCGTCATCGAACAGGTCGCAAGCGTGGACCCGCTGCGGCCGGTCGCCCATGTCCGGGCCGACGCCGTCGAGGTCGGCGACGACCGCGTGCTCGGCAACCTGAGCACCAACGCCGCGCGTGCCATCGCTTCCACGCTGCTGTCGGCCGAGGCCGTCGGCGTTGCGCGCTGGGCCACCGACACCGCGTCGGCCTACGCCAAGATCCGTGAGCAGTTCGGCCGGCCCATCGGTCAGTTCCAGGCGGTCAAGCACAAGTGCGCCGAGATGCTCGCCCGCACCGAGCGGGCCACCGCCGCGGTGTGGGACGCGGCTCGCGCCCTCGACGAGGGGATCGAAAAGCCAGAATCCGCAGCGGAATTCGCCGCCGCAGTGGCTGCCACGTTGGCCCCGGCCGCCGCCCAAACCTGCACCCAGGATTGCATCCAGGTACACGGCGGGATCGGCTTCACCTGGGAACATGACACCAACATCTATTACCGCCGGGCGCTCGGGCTGGTCGCCGCGTTCGGTCGCGCCGCCGACTATCCGCAGCGCGTCGTCGACACCGCCACCACCACCGGCGTGCGCAAGCTCGACATCGACCTGGACCCCGAGACCGAGCAGCTTCGCGCGGAGGTCCGCGCCGAAGTCGCTGCCATCAAGGCGATCCCGGCCGACCAGCGCACCACCGCGATCGTCGAGGGCGGCTGGGTGATGCCTTATCTGCCGAAGCCGTGGGGCCGTTCGGCCACCCCGGTCGAGCAGATCATCACCGCGCAGGAATTCAGCGCCGGCCGCGTTCGGCGCCCAATACTGGGCATCGCCAGCTTTCTCGTCCCATCGATCGTCGCGTTCGGCAACGAAGAGCAGAAGCAGCGCTTCCTGCCGCCGACGCTGCGCGGTGAAATGATCTGGTGCCAGCTATTTTCCGAGCCCGGTGCCGGTTCGGATCTGGCCGGCCTGTCCACCAAGGCCGTCAAGGTCGACGGTGGCTGGCGAATCACGGGCCAGAAGATCTGGACCACCCTGGCCCAGTACGCGCAGTGGGGTGCCCTGCTGGCGAGAACGGAGCCAAACGCTCCAAAACACAACGGCATCACCTACTTTCTGCTGGACATGGCCAGCGAAGGTGTCACCGTGCGCCCGTTGCGTGAGCTCACCGGCATCGAATTCTTCAACGAGGTATTCATCGACGACGTGTTCGTGCCGGACGACCGGGTGCTCGGCGAGGTGAACCGGGGTTGGGAGGTCAGCCGCAACACGCTGACCGCCGAGCGAGTGACTATCGGCAGCGCCGAGAACCCCAATCTCGCCAGCCTGGACCGTCTTGTCGAGCTCATGCGCGACGGCCAGTTCGACCAGATTACGCAGAACCGCGCCGGCCAGTTGATCGCCGAAGGGCACGCGGGCAAGGTCCTCAATCTGCGCTCGACGCTGCTGACGCTTGCCGGTGGTGATGCGCTGCCCTCGGCCGCGATATCCAAGTTGCTCTCGATGCGCACCGCCCAGCACTACGCGGAGTTCGGGCTGGGGTCGTTCGGCGTCGACGGCGCAATCGGCGATCCTGAAGTGCTGGAGGGCGAGTGGGCCCAGTACCTCCTGACCAGCCGGGCAACCACGATTTACGGAGGCACCTCGGAGGTGCAGCTGAACATCATTGCCGAACGGTTGTTGGGGCTGCCTCGCGACCCGTGACCGGGCTTGGTTTCGGTGCCACGTCGTGCCGGGGTTCCACTGATTACGGTCACACAACGCCGAGATCACAGCCACAGCCCAGTGGGGTCGGCCGATTAGGTGTTTTGCACCGTTTCGCATTATTCTTGCGCGCGGCCCATTGTCGACTCAGGAAAAGCAAATGCTTATTCAGCCCACCCTGCGACGTGCGCAATCGCCGCGTAGCGTTCAGCGTGTGACCTTCCCAAAGGTCGGTCAGTGCTTTGACATCGAGATCACTCGAGAGACCGATGGGTGGCTCGTCCGGATCCCCGAAATAGCTGCTGTTGCCCGCGCTAGTCGCCGGGCCACGGTGGACTTGGTGGCGCGCGAATGCATCGCCGAGCGCACCGGCATCCCGGTGGGTTACATCATCGTCTACGTCGCCAAAGAGATCGGTTAGTCCTACGGCACGTCGCGCCTTACGCGACGTACCCGCGCGGCAGCACAGAGAAGTCGACGCACGCCGCGGCCATGACGTCGCCGAGTTCTGGCGCGACCCGCGCGCGAAGTTTTAGCAGCGCACCCGCCGACGGGGTCTTCTGGGCATTGACGTTGTAATCGAACAGCAATTGCATGGCCTCGGAATCGATGTCGTGCCAGCCGGTGTGCACCGTAATCAAGGTGAGGACACCGAGTTCGTCACCGGCGGGAGACAGGATCCGGTGATGCCAGGCGCGGTCGGCCTTGAAGCCGGAGTGCGGCGCAACCACCGCCAGAACGGTTCCACCGCCGTCTTCTAACCTGGCTGCGCCGTCGGCCGGCACAATTCTGCCGATGGGTGAATCCTGTCGGGTGATGGTCGTGGTACCTGCCACCGCGATCCGAAGTTCGTCGCCCGCAGCGGTGGACAGGGTGTAGTCGCTTTTGCCGCCGTTCTTGAATCCGAACAGCACGCTCGCGCCGCCCTTTTGCTGGGCGCGCGCCAATTCACTGCCGTCGGAAGTGGCGAGTTGGATCCGCAATGCGTTGGATGCGGACTTCGTCAATCGCGCTGTGACGGTAGTTGCGTCTCCTAGAATCGGCATGCCGAAAGCTTAGACGCCCGCGCCCCTAGCCCCGAACGGCTCAGATCTTCACCGTCAGCGGCCAGACCTTCCAGATGTCGTCGCAGTACTCCGCGATGGCGCGATCGGATGAGAACTTGCCGCTGCGTGCGGTGTTCAGGATCGACATCTTGGTCCACGACTCCCCGTCCTGCCACGCCGCGCTGACGCGTGCTTGGCATTCCACGTAGGAGGCATAGTCGGCACACACCAGGAAGGGGTCGTCGTAGCGCAGGTTGTCCACCAGCGGCTTGAACACCTCGGTGTCGCCGTGCGAAAAGGTGCCGTCCGCAATCAGATTCAGCACCGCGCTCAGCTCGTCGTTGCTGTCGATGTAATCCGCCGGGCGGTAGCCACCTGCCTTGAGTGCCTCGACCTCGTCGACGGTCAGGCCGAACAGGAAGAAGTTCTCCGCCCCGGCTTCTTCGCGAATCTCGACGTTGGCGCCATCGAGGGTGCCGACCGTCAAGGCGCCGTTGATCATGAACTTCATATTTCCGGTACCTGAGGCCTCTTTGCCTGCGGTGGAGATCTGCTCGGACACGTTAGCGGCCGGATAGATCAGGTGCGCGTTCTGCACGTTGAAGTTCGGGATGAACGCGACCTTCAGGAACTTGTTGACGTCCGGGTCGCTGTTGATCGTCTCTCCGACGGCGTTGATCAGCTTGATGATCCGCTTGGCCAAGAAATAGCCGGGAGCTGCCTTGCCGCCAAAGATAAAGGCCCGCGGCGGAATTGAGAGTTCGGGATTCTGCTTGAGCCGGTAGTACAGCGCCACGATGTGCAGCAGGTTGAGATGCTGACGCTTGTACTCGTGAATGCGCTTGACCTGGATGTCGAAAATCCATTCCGGGTTCAGTTCGACACCGGTCGCCGTGCGGATGAACGAGGCCAGCCGAGCTTTGTTGGTGCGCTTGATGTCTCGCCACTGCGCCCGGAACGAGGAGTCGTCGACGAAGGGCTCCAGTCCGCGCAGACGCCCGAGATCGGTCAGCCAGCCCTCGCCGATCGTGCGGTCCAGCAGCTCGCGCAGCCCGGGGTTGGCCAGCGCGAGGAAGCGGCGCGGTGTCACTCCGTTTGTCTTGTTGCTGAATCGCTCCGGCCACATCTCGTAGAAGTCTTTGAGCACACTCTCTTTCAGCAGCTCCGAGTGCAGCGCGGCGACGCCGTTGATCGCGTGGCTGCCGACGGTCGCCAGGTGCGCCATCCGGACGAACTTGGCGCCGTCCTCACCGATCAGCGACATCCTCCGGACGCGGTCGGCGTCGCCGAGGAACCGGGTGCGCACCTCGTTGAGGAACCGCCGGTTGATCTCGTAGATGATCTCCAGGTGGCGCGGCAGCGAGGCGCCGAACATCTCCAGCGGCCAGGTCTCCAGGGCTTCCGGCAGCAGGGTGTGGTTGGTGTAGGCGAACGTCGCGACGGTGATGTCCCAGGCCTCTTCCCACTCGAGCAGCCGCTCGTCGATCAGCAGCCGCATCAGCTCGGCGACCCCGATCGAAGGGTGAGTGTCGTTGAGTTGCAAGGCGAATCGCTGGGGGAGTTCCCGGACGCCCGCGTCGGCAAGATCATCCATGATGTGCAGGACGTGCTGCAGCGAGCAGGACACGAAGAAGTGCTGCTGCAACAGCCGCAGCCGCTTGCCGGCTTCCGGCTCGTCGTTGGGGTAGAGCACCTTGGTGACCGTCTCCGAGGTGACCTCGTCCTCGACCGCCTTGTAGTAATCGCCGGTGTTGAAGGCGTCCAACGCAAATGACTTGACCGCCCGCGCGCTCCACAACGTCAGCACGTTGCAGGTATTGACGCCGTAGCCCTGGATGGGCGTGTCGTACGCGACGCCTTTGAGCATCAGCCCGGGAGCCCAGCGGGAGCGTTCGCGTCCGGCGTCGTCGGTGTAGTGCTCGACGTGTCCGCCCCATTTGACCACGTAGTTGACGTCGGGTTTAGCGATCTCCCAAGGGTTTCCGCGATCCAGCCAGTTGTCGGTCTGCTCGACTTGCCAGCCGTCGTGGATCTCCTGGTCGAAGATCCCGAACTCGTAGCGGATGCCGTAGCCGATGGCCGGGCGCTCCAGGGTGGCCAGCGAGTCCAAGTAGCACGCCGCGAGCCGGCCGAGGCCGCCGTTGCCCAGCCCCGGCTCCTCCTCGCAGGCCAGCACCTCGTCGAGCTTCTGGCCCATCGCGGCCAGCGCGGACTTGGCCGCGCCTTCCAAGCCCAGGTTCAGCAGGTTGTTGCCCAGCTGCGGACCCATCAGGAATTCGGCCGACAGATAGCAGGTCACCTTGCGTCCGAGATCCAGCGAGGTCTGCGTCGACGCCACCCGGCGGTCCTGCATGCGGTCGCGCACCGCCAGCGCCAGCGCCCGGTAGTAGTGCTCGGGCCGCAGGGCCGCGGCCGGCCGGCCGATCGAGTAACGCAGGTGATCGGTGATCGCGCGCTGCAGCGCGGGGGCGCCCATCCCGGTGCGGGAGTGCTCGGCGAGTTCCGCCGGTCGCGAACCGGTGGCAGACACAGCGTCGGAGGGGGTCTGATCGAGATCGGTCATGTGAGTCCTACTCCCTAGATGTGGTGGCAGTATCGCACCGATCTGCCCGGCCGCGCGCAGTTCGTCAGTCTGTCAGCGGTGTTTGCACACCAGGCGCGAAAATGACGACCGCCGCGTGAACGCAAGCCCACGTACTGGCGACGAAACGGCGCTGTCGTCGGCGGCGAAGGCCGGCCGGATCAGCTGAGCTGGACGTCGCTCACGTCGATCGACACCATGAGCTCGTCGGGCATCAGCCGGCCGCTGTCGTCACAGCGATACGCCCGGCGCCTGGACGGCAGCTTGATGCCGTCGGCCTCCACCGGGTCGTAGACGTATTGGATCGCGGCGAACCCGCCGGCGACGTCGACACGGTAGTCGTGGCGGCGCAGCAGGTGGTCATCGCCGAAGTAGAACTCTTGGGCGCTGCTGTGGCTGGCGAAGTGGTCGGGAAAACGCACTTGCAGTCCTGGCCAGCGCTCACCGTTGTCTTCGACGGGATCGATGTCGTTGACCACGAATCCGGGCAGTGTCATAAAGAACGGTGTGGTCAGATAGGTCCATAGGGCGTAGCCGTTAAAGTAGGCGCGCTGCAACGGATCCCACGGAGTGGTCAATACGTGGCCGGCGAACGATTCTCGGGGGTCGTGCCGCTCGGCGACGATTCGGCCGTCGAGCTTTTCGATCGTAATGCGCTCGGGCGTGAAATCGGTTTTCTGGTCGGCCGCACCAAATGGTTGTACGGAAGCCCATTCGCGTTGCAGCGCAACAGTCATTCTCCGCGGCGTCGGATCTTGCGGCTGGCCCTTGACCTCCCATAACTTGCCGCCACTGACGATGGTCGCCTCCATCGAATCGAACTGGCGCCAGCGACCAAGTCCTCCGTGTGCCGCGAGCACGGCATCAAGCAGGCCCGACATCGATCGATCATAGGCCGAGGTTTCGGCTCCAAAGTGTCCCTGTCAATACCAGGTATCAATCGGGATCGGCTGGTGCGCCGGTCGCTGGAATTTCGAATCTGCGCAGCTTGCTGATTGGCGCAGGTACCCAACCTCATTGAGAAAGGAATTTGTCATGTCCGTCATCCACTTTCACGCGTCGACCACGTCGACCCCCGAGCAGTTCATCGCCGGGCTCACCGACTTCGGACCGGGACGGTCGAAGATTTTCAAGAACAGCGCCGATGCCTATCTGACGGTGCATGACAGCGGCCCCGTTGCGGCCGACGTCACGGAGGGGTCGGGCGGCATCTGGGAACGATTGCTTTACGACTGGTCGGACCCGAATCACGTCAAGCTCACGACCATCGATTCCAATGTGTTCGGCGGAGCCTCCGGCTACACCTACACGCTCACCCGGCAGCCAGGCGGAACGACCGACATCGATGTCGTCATCGTCCGCGAGGGGAAGAACCTGAAGGGACGGGTGCTGTCATTCGTGCTGGGAACCGTCGGCAAGGGGTCCTTGGGTAAGGCGTTCTCCAACAGCGTCAAGGCGATTGAAGCTCGCAGCATAGCGAGCGCTTCGGGAGAAAGTGCGATTTACATTGCGCGCCAACGCGACTAGGCCACTAATCCGCCAAGGACGACAAAGATCGCAGCTTCTCGAGTGCTCGATGCGAGTCGCTGCCGAGGTCGGCGCGAAACATCACCACGTGATCCCCGCCGGCATACGGCGCGTTCAACCGGTGTGTGTGGAGAAGAAGCTCGCCGACCAGAGGATGACGGAAGTGGCGGGTCTGCAAGTGGTAACCGACGTCCGTGCCGTCGAACCATAGTTCACAGAACCGTGGGCTGAGAGCGCACAGTTCATCTGTTAATGCCCGCATGCGAGCATCGTTGGGAAAGTGACCGCTGAGCTCCCGCAAACCGCCCACGGCACTAGCCGTCGCCTCGTCCCAATCTATGTAGAGCTCGCGGGCGGCTGGTTCGGACAGTCGCCAGCGCAGGAAGTTTCGTCCCGGTGTGAACTCTGGTGACAGCGCGCTGGCAATCGCGTTGGCCGCCAACACATCCAGGTACCGGTTGGCCACGAAGGCCGGCATCGAAAACTGGTCGATCAATTCGGCTAACTCGTAGGCACGTGCAACCAGCTGGGGGGTATCCGATCCGGTTGGGTTGGCGAGGTTGTGCAAATGATGCGTGGCTTTGGCGTCCAACTGCAGGGCTCGTGCGAGCGCATCAAGCACCTGCGGTGACGGATTCTTGTCGCGGCCCACTTCGAGGCGCAGGTAGTACTCAGCGCTGATGCCGGCGAGCATTGCCAGCTCTTCGCGGCGCAAACCAGCGACGCGGCGGCGAGTGCCGGGAACCAGCCCGCAATCCTCGGGCCGCACCTGCTGTCGCCGCGCGCGCAGGTATTCACCCAACGGGCTGGCTCCCGTAGCCATCGTCCGAGTTTAAGCCTGTGCTGGCAGCACCGGAGATAAAGGCGGTGTTCAGTCGAAGATGACGACCGCGCGTCCGACCACGTCGCCGCGCCCCAACGCATCCAAGCGCTCGTTGATGTCGTCCAGTTTGACCGGGACGATGTGGTGTTTGATCAGCCCCTGGCTGGCGAGCGCGAGAACCTCGGTCAAGTCGTTGTGGCTGCCCCAGAACGATCCGGAGTACGACTTCTCTCCGCTCACGAACGGAAATATGGGTACCTGTGCGCCCTGCTGCCCGATCAGGCCGACACAGGTGAGCGCGCCTTCCTTCCCCAGGATCGAAAACCCAAGCTCCAGTGACTCTTTGGCTCCCGCGCAGTCCAGCACCGCATCGACTTCTCTGCGGCCGGTCAGATCTTCCAGTTCGTTCTGCACCTCTTCGGCCGTCTTGTTTCGCGTGTTCACGGTGTGATGGGCGCCGTTTTCCTTTGCGACGGCGAGTTTGTCGTCGTTACGCGCGAACGCCACCACCGTCGCCCCGCCGCCGAGCAATCGGGCGTACTGCACCCCATAGCCCCCGAGACCGCCGATGCCGTTGACGACCACGGTGCGGCCCCCGCCGAGTTTTCCGGCCGCGGCAAGCTTCTTCATGCCGCGGTACGGCGTCAGCCCGGCATCGGTCAGCGGGGCCAGCGTCTGCGGGGTGTGATCGGCCTGCTCCGGTACCGCGATGACATGTCGGTATTGCACCGGCATGTACTCCGCGAATCCGCCGGGCGGCCCGAACCCCGCCAGCTGTCCGGCAGCGCAGAGTTGCTCATTGCCCTCGTGACATTGCCGGCATTGCCCATCACCCCAGTTCGGGTTGACCACCACCAGCGTCCCGTCGGCCAGCCCCGCCGATGCGGGCACGTCGGCACCCACCGCGTGCACCCGCCCCGCCACCTCGTGACCCGGCGTAATGGGGAACGTGAGCGGAAAGCCTTCGCGGAAATAGCCGTCGACCAATTGGTAATCGCTGCGGCACATGCCGGCGGCTGCCACCTTGATCAGGACCTCGTTCGGGCCGATGTCGGGGACGGGGATCTCCTCGAGCCGCAGCGGCTCGTTGTATCCGTGCATCCGAGCCGCCCGCATCTTCATGACCTTCCCCATTTCAGCGCGTCACAGACACCCGCCCGACCGCGGCGGTTTGAGACATGTTGTGATACAGCTACTTTGATCCTGACAATGCCAGCAAACTATTGCTCTGGCAACAGTTGCTTGCGGTGGCGGTAATGGAGCGCGGTCCGTCTCAAAGCGTGGGGTAGCGCGGAGTCGAATTCGAATACGTTTCCACCATGTGGAATGTCGACGGGCGCAGGGTGTCCGGAGTGGCCGCTGGCAGCGGAGAGCCGTTGTTGTTGCTGCACGGCTACCCGCAGAGCGCGTCCTGCTGGCGCCACCAGATCACGGCGCTGGCCGACGGCCGTCATGTCGTGGCGCCGGACTGGCCCGGCTTCGGCCGGTCCGATCCGCCGTCGACCGCACCGACGTACGGCAACCAAGTGGAGTGGATCGAACGATTTGCGCAGCAGTTGGGATGGCAACGATTCAACCTGTGTGCCCACGATTACGGTGGCTTCGTCGGACTGGGTTATGCCATTCGCCATCCCGAACGAGTGTTGCGGCTCGCCCTGTTGAACACTCGCGCGCACGGCATTTTCCGCCCGTGGTTCTACCGCTTTTCGCAGGGCCAACACTGGATCGCCACCCGCCCGGCGGTAGCGGCGGCCGCACGGCGATTTCCGCTGGCCGCGCTGCACCACCGGGCACTGGCCCGCTACCGCCAAATCGGTTGCTTCGACACCGCGCTGGAAGCCGAATACCTGGGTTGGATGAGGACCGCTCAGGGCAGGCGGACGTTTTGGGAATTCTTCGCCCACTACGAGGTCCCCGCCGTTCCGTGGCTCGCGGAGGGGCTTGGGACCATCCGCTGCCCGGTCTCCGTGGTCTGGGGCGACCGCGACCCCTATATCCCGTTCAGCACCGCACGCGAACTGGCCGAGGGCATTCCGCACGCCGAACTGATCCGGCTGCGCGGCGCCGACCATTACATCATGGAGGAACGCCCCCGCGAGGTGACCGACGCGCTGCTCAGCCTGCTGAGCGCGCCGTTGACGACCCGCGCACCTAGCTGGTGACGGTCATCTGATCGTCGCTGCCGTCCCATGCTCGGACGAAGACGTCGATCGAGACCTTCTCGTCGCGGCCCTGCTCGCTGCCGCTGTCGTTGAGGTGGACGAGGCCGGTCGCCGTGTCGACACCAGTCACCACCACCGCGTGGTTGGCCTCGGGTTGTCCGTCCGAGGTTTTGTCCTCGACGAGGTCACCCCAGATGACTTCGGCGTTGACCCCGACAATGACCTTGCGACCCTTGGCCAGATCCTGCTCCAGCGCCTTCATGCTGGCGGGGCCGTGGGTCGGTGCGCCGGTTTCCTTGTCGATGCTCACCGCGCGGATTCCGTAGTGCGCCAGCAGCGTCGGCTCGTCGTCGAACGAGGTGCCTCCACCGGTATGGTGCTTTTTCGGCTTCTTGTAGATCGGTCCGGGGTGAACGCTGCTGGGCGTTGCCTGGGCGAGCTTGACGATTTCCTCCTCGGACGGCTGAGTGCCGGTCAGTTCTCCGACCACGTCGGCGACCGCCATCTCGACGCAGTCGTCGTCGTATTGCTGATAGCGCCAGAACGGGCCGGCCGCCGCCGGATCGCCGTAGAGGATGCCGCCGCTGCTGGACGGGCCGGGGAAACCGGGAGTGGCCAGGGCTGTGCCCGTCGCCAGACCCAGTGCGGCAGCGCCGGTCAGCAGCGCAACGGCAGCGGCGCGGGCTACGGTCGCGATCCTGATCATGAGAGGAGGTTCTCCCGCCGGCCTCCACGAATCCTTGGAGTCCTGGTCACGGCGGGTGAACGCGCATGTCAGAGGTTGCACCCGGCTAGTGTGATGTCGCGAACCAACCGCGAAGGAAACGCTCGCCATGACTTCTGCGCATGTCCGAACGCCGCTGCGTTTCGATGTCAGTGAGGTGATCGAGGAGCAGGCATCGCTGGCCGCGACCTACTACCCGGCGCGCAACCGCGTCGCGGCCCCCGCGGTGCTGGTCTGCCTGCCCGGTGGCACCTATAGCCGCGAATACTGGGATTTCCATGTCGCCGGCCAAAGCGGCTACAGCTTTGCCGAGTTCGCCACCGAGAACGGTTACGCGGTCCTGACGGTCGATCCGTTGGGCACCGGCGAAAGCTCAAAGCCCACAAGAGATTTCGATTTCAACGATATCGCTGCCGCGCTGGCCTGCGCCATCTCCGCGCTGCCCGCCGCAACCGGGGACCACGCGCCGCCGGTCGCCGTCGCGCATTCGCTGGGCGGCTACCTGGCGATCACTCAGCAAGCACTGTTCCCCAGCTATACGGGGCTGGCGATCTTCGGATGTACCAATCAGCATGTCGCGCCGCTGAACCTGGACCCGGCGTTCATTGCCCGCGCCGCTACGGCAGGCGGCCGCGCAGTGCTTGCGCAGGAGATCCTTTCGGCTCTTCCCCAAGCGTATTTCGAAGGCCCGCGCGAGCACATGCAGAGTTGGTTTCATCTCGACGACGTCCCCGCCGATGTCGTGGCGGCCGACTCCGTGACCACGAAATCGGTGGTACCGCGGATATTCGGAACGGCCATGATTCCCGGTGTGGTCGCCGAGCACGCCGCGCTGATCGACGTCCCCGTGCTCCTCGGCTACGGCGCGGTGGACGTCTCGCCGAACCCGCGCGCCGAGGCGGCCCTGTATTGCAGCAGCCCCGACATCACCACGTTTGTGTTGGCCCACAGCGCGCACTGCCACAACATGGCGTCGAGTCGGCTGCGGCTGTGGCAGCGACTGCTCACCTGGACCGAAACCGTCGGCGCGATCAATGCGCGCCGGACAGGTTCAACGTGACCACGCCGACGATGATCAGCCCGACGCCGACGACCTTCGTCACGGATATCGGGGAGCCCAAAAACAGCACGGCGATCAGCACGATGGCGGCCGTGCCGATCGCCGACCACAACGCATAGGCGACGTCCGTCTGCATACCGCGCTGGATCGACCACGCCAGGAGTGCAAAAGAGACGCCGTAGCCGACCAGACAGATCACGGTCGGCCACAGGCGACTGAAGCCCTCGGTGCTCTTGAGCAGGCTGGTCGCCACCACCTCCGCGATGATCGCGCCGAACAGGAGCAGGTATGTGAATGCGCCTCCTTGCATACGGATGTGTCTACACCACGTTTCACCTGGACGACGTCCGTAAGGTTTGCCTTGTGACGACAAAACTCGACCACCGGCTGGCCGGCTACACGCCGATCGTGCTGAGCCTGTTCCGGTTGGTCTATGGATTCCTGTTCGCCGGCTATGGCTCGATGCTGTTGTTCGGCTGGCCCGTCCGCACGATATCGCCCGAGGACGTCGGGACCTGGCCGGGTTGGTATGCCGGCGTCATCGAACTCGTGACGGGTCTTCTGGTCGGTGCCGGGTTATTCACTCGCGCAGCGGCATTCATCGCTTCCGGTCACATGGCGGTGGCCTACTTCTGGATGCATCAACCGAAGGCGTGGTGGCCCATCGGTGATCCACCGGCCGGCAACGGCGGAACGCCGGCGATTCTGTTCTGCTTTGGCTTTTTCCTGTTGGTCTTTGTCGGCGGGGGTCGCTATTCGATCGACGCTCGGCGTCGACGCTGAATCGGACTCAGTCGCCCCAGCGGCCATGCGAGGCGGCCAGTTCCAGCAGGGTGACGCCGTCGGTCTGGCGTTCACGCAGCACCTGGTTGGGGAAGGTGTAGGGCGGCGCTGCCTCGGGGCTGCGCTGTGCCTGCGCGACGATCGCATCCATCAGCGTGCTCGCCATGGCTAGCCGCGGATAGCGGGTGTGGATCCCGGCGGCAATGTCCTCGTCGATGAACTCGGCGTCGCGGCCGAAATCCACGCCGACACCGCTGCGCACCAGGTGGCACAGCGCTCCGCGCCGGTCGGCGATGCCCATTGACGTGTGCAGGGCAATGGCCTCCCACACGGCGTCCACCAGCGCGCGCTCGCAGCCGTGGTCGGTCAGCAGGGCCGCCGCCAGGTCGGCGCCTTCGACTTCGAACCTCTGCTTGCCCGCCGCCGCGGAGCCGGCACCGAGATCGTGGAGCACGCAGCCCAGAAACAGGGCGTCCCCGTCGTAGTCCGCGCCCGCGCGCATGCCTTCGTGTGCGGCGACCAGTTCACCGAACAGGTAACTGCGCACGCTGTGGTTGAAGACGGACGCCGCCTCGGTCGACTGCGCCAGCCGGATGGCGGCTTGTGCGACGGAAGTGTCGGGAAGAGTCGATATGACCTGCATGAACAGAACGTAAGGGCCGCCCTCGCCATGTCGTGAGTGGCTAAAAAGACGCAATCCCCACGATTTAGGCCACGGTGCCCGGGCACCGCGCTTGTAGTCCGGATAAATCAGTGATAATGACATTCTCTATATTGGAGAAGCCATTTCCGTCTACCGGACCGTCCCGAGGAGGCTCGACGATGACCGCGAACCAACGATGCGACGGATTGGTGGCCCTGGTCACCGGCAGCAGCCGAGGGTTGGGTAAGGCGATCGCCGCACGGTTGGCCGCGCGAGGCGCCACGGTCGCGCTGACCGCGCGCACGATGGACCCCGATCCCAAATACCACGGATCGCTACGCGAGACGGTCGACGAGATCGTGGCCGCGGGAGGCCGGGCCATCGCCGTGCAAGCAGATCTGTCCCAAGCCGAGGAACGCGAGCGGCTGTTCGGTGAAGTGGTGGACACTGTCGGCGCGCCGGACATCCTGGTGAACAATGCCGCGGTCACCTTCCTACGGCCCCTCGACGCGTTTCCCGAACGGCGTGCCCGGCTGATGATGGAAATGCATGTCCTCGGTCCATTGCAGCTGAGCCAGTTGGCAATTCCCGCGATGCGCGACCGCGGGCGGGGCTGGATTCTGAACCTGACCTCGGTCGGCGGCGATCTCCCGCCCGGCCCGCCCTTCTCCGAATTCGACCGAACCGCCGGCTTCGGCATCTACGGGACAGTCAAGGCCGCGCTCAACCGGCTAACGAAAAGCCTTGCCGCAGAACTGTATGACGACGGCATCGCCGTCAACGCCGCCGCTCCGTCCAATCCCGTCGCGACCCCGGGGGCGGGCACCCTCGACCTGGCCAAGACGGACACCGAGGACATCGAGCTGATCACCGAGACGGCGTTCCGGTTGTGCACGGGAGACCCGAAAACCCTGACCGGTCGCATCGCGCATACCCAGACCTTCCTCGCCGAGGTCGGCTGGTTTCAGCCCGCCGGCTGATGGTCGAGGTCGATCTCGACGAGCTGCGCCGGCGACTCGCGGCTGCCGACGTCACCGACGTCACCGCGCTGGCCGGTGGCGCTTCCAGCTTCACCTTTCGGGGTGCGCGATCCGGTAACCCGGTGGTCATCAAGCTCGCGCCGCCGGGGGTCGAGCCGATCGCGCACCGCGACGTGTTGCGCCAGTCCCGCATTCTCAAAGCGCTTGCCGCGACTAGGGTTCCGGTGCCCGAGGTGCTGTGGGAGCATCCGGGAGATCCACCCCTGATCCCGCCGCTGTTCGTGATGTCCCATGTCGACGGTGACTGCGTCGAGCCGCTGTTCGACGGGTGCCCGCCTTCGCCGGAGATGGCCGAACGCTACCGCAATGCGTGCCGGGCCATGGCCGCGCTGCACAGTCTGTCGCCGAGCGGTCTCGGGCTGGGTGGGGAACCGGTCATCGATCCGGTCTCGGAGGTCGAGCGCTGGTGCCAGACCTTGCGGACCGTCGATGCGGCACTCGTCCCCGGCTGGCAGCGTGTTCGCGATGCGTTATTGCGTTGTGCGCCAAACGCTATCGCGCCCAGCGTGGTACACGGTGACTTCCGGCTGGGCAATCTGATGGCGGCTGGGGCGAGTGTCAATGCGGTGATCGATTGGGAGATCTGGTCGATCGGTGATCCGCGAATCGATGCGGGCTGGTTTCTGATCAACTGCGATCCCGAGACGTACCAACGTGTTCCGGCCGCCGCCGGCATGGCACCGCCGATCGCCGAACTCGCCGCGATCTACCAAGATGAGCTGGGGCACGAGGTCGCCGACCTGGCCTGGTTCAGCGCGCTGGCCTGTTTCAAGTCGGCGGCGACCTGGTCGCTGATCGTCAAACACAACCGCCGAAGGAGTGCGCCGCGCGAAGAGTGGGAAGCGATGGCGCCTGCGTTGCCACGGCTGCTCGAGCGGGCGCGGTCGATGGTGCAGTGAGCGCGGCGATTACCCGCACCGGACAAAAATATTTTGGCAATACATTCCGAAACCGTCCCAGTTCTTCTCCAGCGGACGGCCCCGATCGGCCGGGTTGGTGAACAGTCCGGGATCGTCCACCGTTTCCAGTTGGTTCAATGTCGGCGGCATCGGCGGGGTCGAGGGGTCGGCCTGCGCCACCCCGGTACCGCCCACGAGCGCCGCGCCGATCGCGCCGGCAAGCAGCATGCCGGCGTAGGACCGAGTCTTCATCGCCGCCCTCTCTGTCGTTTGCCGGGTATCGCTCCCACAATTCTAGCGATCTGACCGGCTATGGGGGGCATGGCCAGCGTGCCGGGCCGACATCGCATATCAGTTACGAACGCAACACAACTTCGCCGGACCGGCCAGCGAGTTCTCCGCCTCGAATATTTCGGCGGATACCTTGTTGCCCGTGAGGCCGATTGCCCTGGTCGTACGTCGTGCTGCGGTGGTTGCCGCGTGCGTCGCGATGTCGGTGATCGTGGCTCCGGCGGCGGGTGGCGATCCACAGGCCGAGCCAGTTGCCGCGACGGGAGCCAACGACGGGCGGGTGCCCTCGAATCCTCCCGCGACCGTCAATACACCCGACGGCTGGATCCTGGGCCTCGGCGCCAAGGACGAGATGCAAGTTCCCGTGGCACCCCTGACCACCGCCGTCTCGTCTCGCGAGTACCTGTCCAGTGGAATATTCGTCGGTTCGCTGCGGGGCCCCGAACAGGCGCAGGGCCTCCTCGAAGTGGGTTACGAGATCGGTTGCGGCATCGACATGAGCACGTCCAACGGCGTCGAGTTAGGCGGTAATGCCGGCCTCACACCGTCGCTCGGTTTCACGGGCCTGATTCCCGTACCGGGAAACTTCCTGCCGGTGCTTTCCACCCCGGTGGGCGGCTCGATCAACGTGGGGCTCAAGCCCGGCTTCGTGATCGTCGTGCCGGTGACCAAAAAGCAGTTCAGGGGCTCCAATCCCTGGGTGATGATCAGCAACTTCCACGTCAAGATCGACGGTTGCGTGGGCCAGTCGTTCATCCGCTCCTACGCGACGATGACCCGAATGACCGATCTGTCCGACGTGGTGTTGTCCTATGTCGGCGTGACCACAGCCGTCTGAGCACCAGCCGCCTGCCCGGATACAATCCAATAACTCAATGGGTGAGGCGTTTTGGGGAGGCATCGTGACCGACGACGATTTCAACCGTCGCAACATCGAAGAGTTCCGCGCCAACCACGGCCGGCTCGGCGGACAGTTCGAAGGCGCACCGGTGCTGCTGTTGCATAGCAAGGGAGCTCGTAGCGGCGAGGAACGAGTGAATCCGATGATGTACCTGGCCGACGGTCAGCGCTACCTGGTGTTCGCATCCGCGGCCGGCGCCGACCGTAACCCGGCGTGGTACCACAATCTCGTGGCTCACCCCGACGCAAAGATTGAGGTAGGGGACGATCTCGTCGACGTTCACGCCGTCGAACTGCATGGTGCCGAACGCGACCAGACATACGCCGTTCAAGCCTCGCGGTATCCGGGCTTCGCCGACTACGAACGCAAAACCACCCGAACGATTCCCGTTCTTGCCCTGGTGCCGCAGCAATCGTCGTCATGATCGACGGCGCTACCGAAGCGGTTTAGCCGCGGGGGATGCCCGCCAGCTTGTCGGCGAACCTGGCCTCGGCGGCCGCCCGCAGCCGCAGCAGGTGTTCGGAGGGGAACAGATCGGGCGCGGGCTGCCGGTCTTTGAGCAACATGCGGGCCAGCGTCACCTTGTGCACTTCGGTCGGGCCGTCGGCGAGGCCGAGTACGAAGGATTCCACCAGGTATTGCACAAACGGCATCTCATGCGTGGTGCCCAACGAACCGTGTAGCTGAAGCGCCCGCGCTGACACGTCATGCAGCACCTTCTGCATCATCGCCTTGACCGCCGAGATATCGGCGCGCACCGCCTTGTAGTCGTTGAATTGATCGATCTTCCAAGCGGTTTGAAGGGTCAGCAGCCGGAATGCTTCGATCTCCATCCAGGAGTCGGCGATCATCTCCTGCACGAGTTGCTTGTTGGAGAGCACCTCGCCCTGGGTGTAGCGGGACACGGCCCGCTCACAGAGCATGTCGAAGATTCGGCGAACCAGGCCGACCGTGCGCATCGCGTGGTGGATGCGACCGCCGCCGAGACGGGTTTGCGCCACGACGAACGCGCCACCCCGCGGGCCCAGCATGTGATCGGCCGGCACCCGCACGTTCTCGTAACGGACGTAGCCCTCGCGCCCGCCGCCGGCGGGCTGATACCCCAGTCCGACGTCGCGCATCACGTTGATGCCGGGCGTGTCACCGGGGACGACGAACATCGAATAGCGTTGATACGGCGGCGCATCCGGGTCGGTCATCGCCATCACGATGATGAACGACGCCATCGAGGCGAACGACGAGAACCACTTCTCCCCGTTGATGATCCAGTGCTCGCCGTCGGGGACCGCGGACGTGGTGAACACCTTCGGGTCGGCGCCGCCCTGCGGTTCGGTCATCGAGAAGCAGGACACGATGCGGTTATCCAGCAACGGCTCGAGGTAACGCGACTTGAGCTCGGGCGTGCCGTAGTGCGCGAGGATCTCGCTGTTGCCGGAATCGGGTGCCTGCGAACCGAACACGATCGGCGCGCATTCCGAGCGACCCAGAATCTCGTTGAGCAGAGCCAGCTTCACCTGACCGAAGCCAGGGCCACCCAGATGCGGACCGAGGTGAGTGGCCCACAGCCCGCGGTCCTTGACGATCTCCTGCAGCGGGGGGATCAGCGCCTGGCGCACTGGATCGTTGAGGTCGTGCGACTCCTTGACGATCAGGTCGATGGGCTCGCACTCGGTGCGCACGAAGTCCTCGACCCATTCAAGTTGTTGTGCCCACTCCGGATCAGTGGAGAAATCCCACGACATCAGTCATTCCCTTCGTTCGTCAACGCTTTGCGCCACGCTTTGTCCCACGATGCCGGCGTGCACCAGTTCGGTGACGGCGCGCTCATCGAATCCCATCTCGCGCAGCAAGGCGTGCGTGTGGTCGCCCGGCAACGACGGCGACGAGGGCGCATCGGGCCTGGTACGCGAGAAGCGTGGAGCGGGCGCGGGCTGGGTGATCCCGTCGACGGCCAGGAAGGTTTCCCGGGTGACGAGGTGTGGGTGCCGGGGCGCTTCCGATAGCGAAAGCACCGGTGTCGCACAGCATCCCGGTGAGTCGAGGAGTTGTTCCCACTCGCCGCGAGACTTCTCGGCGAAGCGAGCGGCCAGTGCCGCGCGGTGTGCGGCCCAGGTGTCCGGCTCGTCGTCGTCGTGCGGCACGTCGACGCCAAGACGATCGCAGAGTTCGGTGTAGAACTTGGGTTCCATCGCGCCGACAGCGATGTGCTGTCCATCCGCGGTGGCGTAGGCGCCGTAAAAATGCGCGGCACCGTCGAGCAGGTTGTCCTGGCGGCGGTCGCGCCAGGTGCCGGCGGGCACCATCCCGAAGTACGGTGCCAGCAGGGTTGCGACGCCGTCGACCATCGCAACGTCGAGCACCTGACCCTCGCCCGACTCGCGGGCCTCCAGAATCGCGCTGAGCAGGCCGACCGCCAGCAGCATTCCGCCGCCGCCGTAGTCGGCGACCAAATTGAGTGGCGGAATGGGTGTTTCGGCGGTGCCGATGCCGTGCAGGGCACCGGCCAGCGCGAGGTAATTGATGTCGTGGCCGGCATGCCCGGCCAGCGGTCCGTCCTGGCCATAGCCGGTCATGCGTGCGTACACGAGACGAGGATTGTGCGTCCGCAGCGCATCGGGGCCAATGCCCAGCCGTTCGGCCACGCCCGGGCGGTACACGTCGACGAAGGCATCGGCGTCGGCGACCAGTCGGTGGACGAGGTCGCGGCCGCGGGGATCTTTCACGTCGACGGCAACCGAGCGCTGGCTACGGCGGACCGTGTAGTCGACGGGGAGTGGACCGTCAACGCCCGCGAGGGTATCGACGCGGACGACGTCTGCGCCCAAGTCTCCCAACAACATCCCGCAGAACGGGGCCGGTCCGAGCCCGCCCATCATCACGATGCGGACCCCGCGCAGCGGACCGCTCACTTGGACCACTTCTGCCGGCGGGCGGCCGCTTCCTCGGTGGCGTGCGAGATCACCTGATTGCGGTTCTCCAGCTCCAGCGCCGAGGACAGATTCGGCGCATCGGTGTTGACTTGCAGCGCACGCTTGGTCAGCTGCACGCCCAGCGGCGACAGGTCGGCGATCAGCGATGCCAACTCGACCGCACGGTCGGTCAGCCGATCCGGCTCGACGAGCTCGCTGATCAGACCGCGCCGGTCGGCCTCGGCCGCCGATACCGTACGGCCGGTGAGCATCCAGTCGGCAGCGACACTGGTCCCGACGATGCGGGGCAAGTGGTAACTCATGCCCATCTCAGCGCCCGACAACCCGAGCAGGATCGCGGCGTTTCCGAATGATGCTGCCGTCGAACAGATTCGAATGTCAGAGGCGAGGCACAGCGCGAATCCCGCGCCCACGCACGGGCCGTTGACCGCAGCGATGACGGGCTGGGGCAGCGCACGCAGGGCTTCGGCCAGTGCGGCCATCCCCTCCTGAAACCGCATCCGGTCCAGCGCGGGTGCGCTGGCCTCGAGCATGCTGGGCCCGAAGTCGCGCACATCGAGCCCGGCGCAAAAGCCCCGACCGGCGCCGGTGAGAACGACGGCGCGCGCCGCGCTGTCGTCGGCCAAATCGGCTAGGAACTGCGTCAATTCGTTTTGCATGACCTCGTTGATGGCGTTGAGCCGCTCGGGGCGGTTCAGCCGCAGGACGACGACGCCGTCGCGCGGCCGGTCGAGGTCGAGCGTGCTCGGCTTGGTCATATTCGGGTCACACCCGCTCGATGATCGTCGCGGTGCCCATGCCGCCGCCGGTACACATCGTCACCAGTCCTGTTGTCAGGTCCCGGCGTTCGAGTTCATCGAGGACGGTCCCGATCAGCATCGCGCCGGTCGCGCCGATCGGGTGGCCCAGTGCGATCGCGCCTCCGTTGACATTGACCCGGTCGGGATCGATGTCGAGGTCGCGGATTGTCTTGAGGGGGACGGCGGCGAATGCTTCGTTGATCTCCCATAGGTCGATGTCCGCCACGGTCATGCCGGCCCGCTGCAGGCAGCGCTGCGCGGCCGGCCCGGGTGCGGTGAGCATGATGATCGGTTCACTGCCGATCGCGGCGGCGGCCCGGATCTGACCGCGCGGTTGTACACCGTTGGCGCGCGCCCAGTTCGGCGACGCGAGCAACACGGCCGCCGCGCCGTCGACCACCCCCGAGGAATTTCCCGCGTGATGAACGTGGTCGACGTGGTCGATGCCGGGGTAGCGCTGAAGGCAGATCTCGTCGAACGTGCGGTGCTCACCGTCGACACCTGTCGCGCCCATCGCCGCGAACGCCGGCCGCAGGCGCGCCAGGGTCTCGGCGGAGGTCCCGGGGCGAGGGTGCTCGTCGCGGGCGACTGCACCGTCGGGTGTGGCCACTTCGACCAGGGAGCGATCGAATCGTCCCTCGTCGATCGCGGCGGCGGCGCGGTTCTGGCTCAGTGCGGCGTAGGTGTCGACGACCTCGCGGGTGAAACCCTCGAGGGTCGCGATGAGATCCGCCGAAATACCTTGCGGAACAGTCGGATGGAGCGCCCGCAAGTCGGCGTTGTTGCCGTCGATCGTCGGCACTCCGGCCGTGACGTCCCACCGTGACATCGATTCGACTCCGCCGGCGATCACCAGATCGTCGGCGCCCGCAGCGATCGAGGACGCCGCGACGGTGACCGCTTGCTGACCCGAACCGCAGAAGCGGTTCAGCGTCATCCCCGGCACGGTCTCGGGCCAGCCCGCCAGCAGAACCGACAGGCGCGCGATGTCGTCACCGTGGTCACCGGACAGGATGCCGTTGCCGGCGATCACGTCATCGACGTTCGCGGGGTCGAAACCGGTACGTTTCGCCAGCGCCGTCAGGCAGGTGGCGAACAGCGTCTGCGGATGTACGTCGTGCAGTCCGCCGTCCGGGCGGCCCCGCCCGCGCGGCGTGCGTACCGCGTCGAGAATCCAGGCGTCGATGTTGGGCTCCGATCGTTGTGCGAGGGGTTCGATACGGCGGATTCGTACTGATCGTAATCCGTCTCTCGACTTTGGAGAATAACCCTCTCCAAAATAGCGAAGCCATTCTCGGGTCCCGTCGGGAGATCAGGCCGGTGGTTACGCCGTGGCGGCGCCGTGCTGCGACAGGGCGGTTGACCGCCCCGACCGACGCAGCGTCGCCGCCGGTGTTTCGCCGTATCGGCTGGCGTGTGCCGCGGCGAACCGTCCCGGGTTGGAGTATCCCCAGCGCTTGGCGATCGAGGCCACCGTTTCGACCGAGGGATCGGACTCGAGCAGTTGCTGATGTGCGCGCCTCAACCGCACCTGCCGAAGGTAAGTCGTCGGCGACATGCCCATGTGGCGAATGAAGCTCTGCTGCAGGGCGCGCGAGCTGACGTGACATTCGGCAGCCAGGGATGCAACCGTCAGGGGCAGCTGGGGCTCCGACTCGATGATGTCGACTGCGGGTCGAATAGTAAGGGGTGCAACAAGTTTGGTACGTTCTGCGAGTGTGGCCCGGTAGGGGTGGTCCGCGGCGAGCAGCAGTGCATGGAGCAAGCTGTCCACGAAAGGCGTTGCCACCAGCGGTTGTGCCAGAGCGCTGTCAGTTCGAAAGAGTTCCTGGGCGAACACGGTGAACATGTGCATCCAGCTGCGGGCGGGCCCTTTGGTGGTGACCATGGACGGCTTGAATTCGATCTGTGTGGTCAACGGGCGTCCGAGCGCCTCGCTGAGCGTGTCCTCGAGCGCATTGCGGCTCACCCGCAATGCAATCATTCGGCAGCCCGCATGCCAGCGAGGAACGCGCAGTTCTCCCTCGGGCAGGCAAATAGTGGCAAGACCGGGCGCATAGGTAATCGAGGAGCCGCGCTGGAATAGCTCCATTTGTCCGGACGCGAGAATATTGACTTGGTAAAACGGTCGGTCGTGAGTGCAGTGGATACAGGCATCCACGTTGAAGGCCAGGTCAATGACCGTAATCGGCTCGACGATGCCGGCGCGTTGGGTCAGCGAAAACGGCTTCCGACGGTCCGCGGGGCCGAGCGTTTGCAGACACGGAAAGAATTTGGCGACTTGCTTGAAGGCGTCGGTTGTCTTGAGTTCCGTACCGATAGACGGTTGGCTTTTCTCGCCCATTTCGAACTCCGCTTCTGCTGCTTCGCAGTCCGGTTGACCGGACTACTCGGGCATTCGCGGCGAGTGCCTGTACGGATCGCTTAATGTGGCGGACGTCACATCGATTGCGGTTCGGGCACTTTCCAGAATTCGCGGATTGCCGGCCTCGGTAGGAGGCCGAACCTAAGTACGCGTAGCAAAGTGTCTCAAACGTTGCGCGAACTGTACTGATAAGAGGTATCGCGGCTCTAGCGGCTCTAGCCTCGCTGTGAAAGCGTTACCCGACAACGGATTTCGGATATGCGATCGGAGTGAGATGACTACATCGCCAGCACAGTGTCCCGCATCACACGAGGAACTGTTGGCGGGCGCGGTGCGATTGCAGCCGCTGCTTCGCGAAAGCACGTTGGCAAGTGAAGCCATGCGCAAGCTGCCGGACGAGGCGATTGATGCCCTGACCGACGCCGGCTTTTTCCGCTTGCTCAAGCCGGGCCGATTCGGGGGTGTACACGCCCGGCAACGGACGATGCTCGAGATCGCTGAAACGCTCGGGCAGGCAAACGGATCGGCGGCATGGTTGGTGAGCATCGGAGCCACGGCAGCGGTCGTGGCGAGGCATGGCTCGGAGCAGGCCCAATCCGAGATCTTCGGTGCGCCCGACTCCCGGATCGCCGGCGGACTGGCCCCGGGCAGCGCGCGCCGGGTGGATGGCGGATTCTCGGTCAGCGGAAGCTGGTCGTACGCGTCGGGTGCACCGCATGCCGACTGGGCATCCATTGGCGTCGTGGTGCCCGATCAGGACAACGCCGGCATGGAGACCTTTCTGTGCTTCGTGCCGGCGTCCGAAGTGCGACTGCGCGACACCTGGCACACGGCCGGTATGCGCGGCACGGCGAGCCAAACATTGTTGGCCGAAGAGGTTTTCGTGCCGAAACACCGCGCGATCGCTTTCGAGACATTGGCGAGCGGGGGGATGTCGGGAAGTGAATCCGGGTATCGGCTTCCGTTGGCGCCGATGGCCGCCCTGCTTCTGGTGGGGCCGCTGCTCGGTCTTGGTCAAGCGGCTGTCGACCTGGTGCTTCAAACGGCTCCGTCGAAGTCACTGTCCAACACATCCTTTGTCCACCAGAGTGATTCGGCGGGTGTGCAGATACAGGTCGCCGAGGCGGAACTCAAACTGCGGACCGCCAGGCTGCACGCCTACGAGGTCGCCGACGCATTGGATGCGGGCGAGATCGTCAACGGCGAAGCGGGGTATCCGCTTCGTGCTCAAGCGCGTGCGCAGTGCGGCTACGCAGCCCGGCAAGTACTCGAAGCGATACAGACGCTGATCAATGTCCACGGGGCGGGAAGCTTCGCCGATTCCAGTGCAATGCAGCAGTATTGGCGCGATGCCAACGTCGCGGCGCGACACGCTGCATTGAATTCCTTCGTCGGTTACGAGATCTACGGAAAGTCACTGCTGGGCGTGTCCGAACGTATCGCTCCGCTGGTGTGAGGGGTAGGAATGTCGACGTTGTCTGCAGGGTGGCCGAGGCGGGTCCAGGTGCCGCTAAGCCACGAGGTCATCTTCACCAACCCAATTGGTCTGACCGACAAGATCATCTAAGCCGGCCGCGACTGAAATCATCCCTGATGCGGAGGAATCATGAATTTCGTAAGCCCCTTTCCCGACGTCGTCATCCCGGACACCGGGGTGTACGACTACGTGTTCGGCGACCTCGGCGAGGCCGACGGCGATCGTGTTGCCCTTGTCGAGACCGCAACCGGAACCGAACTGAGCTACCGCGCGCTGGTCGCCCAGATCCAGTCCTTCGCCGGCGTATTGGCGCAGCGGGGGATCGGTGTGGGCGACGTAGTGGCGCTGCTGTCGTCGAACAGTGCGGCGTTCGCGGCGGCCCTGCACGGAATCCTGCGGGCCGGCGCAACGGCCACGCCGATCAACGTGTTGTCCACCGTGGACGAGATCGTGCGTCAGTTACGGGATTCGGGTGCGCGACTGTTGATCGCGGCATCACGATTTCGGACGCAGGCCGAGGAAGCGGCCGGCCTCACCGGTATCGATGTTCTGCTGCTCGATATTGACGTTTGCGTAAACCCAACGGGCAGTGGCGGTCCGGAGATCGATTTCGATGCCGCGACACATGTGGCGGTGCTTCCCTTCAGCTCGGGGACCACCGGAAAACCCAAGGGTGTGATGCTGACCCATCGCAACCTCGTCGCCAACGTAGCCCAATTGCACCCAGTGTCAGGCGTGGGTCCCGATGAGACACTGATCGCGGTGGTTCCTTTCTTTCACAGCTACGGATTGACCGGGCTGTTGTGTGCCGCGCTGCGAGACCGAGCGCGGCTGATCGTGATGCCGGCCTTCGACCTGGGCGAATTTCTGGCTGCCATCCAGAAGTACCGCGTCACACAGGCTTACATCGTGCCGCCGGTGGCCGTCGCGTTAGCCAAAGACCCGATGGTCGATTCCTTCGACCTGTCTTCGCTGCACACCCTCACGTCGGCGGCCGCGCCGCTGGACGAAGAATTGGCCAAGGCGGTGACGCAGCGACTCGGCTGCCGCGTCGTGCAGGCATATGGGATGACCGAATTAAGTCCGGCCAGCCACGTGATTCCGCTGGAAGGTCGGCATCCCGCGGGCGTAGAGGCTCCCGTCAGCTCCTGTGGGTGGACCGTGCCGAACTCGGAGAGCAAGATCGTCGACATCGAGACCGGGGACGAAATACCTGTTCCCGCTTCGGGCTTGAGTGAGCCGGGCGAGCTCTGCTTCCGCGGACCCAATGTGATGGCCGGCTATCTGGGAAACGCTGCCGCGACCGCGGAGATCATCGATGCCGACGGCTTCCTCCATACCGGTGATCTGGCGCGAGTGGACGCCGCGGGCTGCGTGTACATCGTGGACCGGCTCAAGGAGCTCATCAAGTACAAGGGTTATCAGGTCGCACCCGCCGAACTCGAGGCGCTCCTGTTGACCCACCCGGGTATCGCCGACGTCGCGGTTGTCGGTGTCATCCACAACGTTTCGGGTGAGGAGATCCCGAAGGCATACGTGGTGCGGCAGGGTGGCGTCGCACTCTCGAAAGGTGAGGTCATCGACTTCGTCGCAGGAAAAGTCGCTCCTTACAAGAAGATTCGCCAGGTCGAGTTCGTCGAAAAGATTCCGAAGTCGCCGACAGGCAAGATTCTGCGCAAGGATCTGCGCGCGCGCCAACCATGACGAGCTAACGAAAGGGCACGATATGGGTGACCGCGGCGTCGTGCTCGGTTTCGATGGCGTACCTGTTCATTTGGCGCCGGCACCCGCGGCCGATGGACGGTATTTCCACGGGATCTTGACCCGGCCCGGATTGATCGGTTATGTGGCGAAACACTCACGGGTGCTTGCCAAACGCATCGCCTCCGACGATCGGCGTTGACGCGGGCGTTCAGCCGAAGTTGGTGCCGGCGGTCAGTTGTTCCCATTTCGCGATTTCGCTCGCGCGGGCGTCGGCCGTGTAGCGATAGAACGCGAGCGCGTCGGGCCCCAGCAGCAGGAACGCGGGCGGCTCGCTGGAGTCGACGGCGGTAACGATCGCGGCGCCGGCTTTGGCGGGGTCGCCCGCTTGGGTGCCGTCCATCGTGTCGTTTTCCTTGCGACGCTGTCCGGCGGTTCCGGCGTAGTCGTCGATGACAGTGGCCGACTGGACGAGTGAGCGTCCGGCGAAGTCGGTGCGAAATGCGCCCGGCTCAACGATGGTCACCGAAATGCCCAGTGGGGCCAGCTCGCCGCGAAGCGCGCCACTTACCCCCTCCAGCGCTGCCTTCGCGGCGGCGTAGTAGCCGGACCCCACCGGCGTCAATTGAGCACCGATCGAGGAGATGTTCACGATCGCGCCGCTGCGGCGCGCCCGCATGCCGGGCAGGACGGCCTTGATCATCGCGACGGCGCCAAAGAAGTGCGTCTCGAACAGGGTTCGGACTTCGTCGTCGTCGCCTTCTTCGACTGCGGCGCGATAACCGTAGCCGGCGTTGTTGACCAGCACGTCGACGCCGCCGAACCGCTCTTGGGCCTGCTGTACGGCCGAGTCGATCTGGTCGGGCTCGGTGACGTCCAGTGCGATGGGCAGCACCCGATCGGGCGCGATGTCTGCCAAGTCGGAGACCTTTGCGGCGTCTCGTGCGGTGACGACGGCATGGTGGCCGGCATCGATGACAGCTTCGGCGAGCGCTCGGCCGAGTCCGGTTGAGCAGCCGGTAATGAGCCAGGTTTGCATGGGCGGTCCTCTTCGGTGTCGTGGCGCAATCAGCACCGCATCTTTTCTAGCTCAGCCGGTCAGCGCGCGGCCCACAATCAACGGATCCGGTTCGCCCACCACTTCATGAGAAACCGAGAACCACAGCTCGGTCAGGTTTATCCTGTTGGCGACCACCATCCCCTCGAAAAGCGGTGCTGCTGCATGAATTCGGCGTATTGCTTAGGTGAACAAAGCCCATCATCTTCTGGATGCGGCGTTCGGGAGTGGACAGGGCGTCACGATCTCTCTGCCATGTCATCCGACGCTAGCTCCAGTAACGGCGCCGACAACCCGGACCGGGCACGGGGCCGGTTTCGGCAACCCTGCGAGATCATTCACCGGCCCCTATGCTGAATCTCGGTTTCTTCCGACAGGGGCGTTAGCGATGCCGGCAGTGACATGCGAGGCGTGCGGGACCGAGCTGCGCGCCAACGCCAAATTCTGCGACCAGTGCGGGCGACCGGCAACAACCGTCGGAGAGCTGGCCGAGTACAAGCAAGTGACGGTCATCTTCACTGACGTGGTGCGCTCCATGGACCTGGCGGCGGCCTTGGACACGGAGCGATTGCGGGAAATCATGTCCGACCTGTTGCGGCGTTCATCCGATGTGGTGCGCCGCTACGGCGGCACGATCAACTCGTTCAACGGAGACGGTGTGATGGCGCTGTTCGGCGCCCCCGTCGCGCTGGAAGACCATGCGGTTCGAGCATGCCTGGCGGCCTTGGACATTCAGCGCGAGGCCGCCTCGCTGGCCGAGCAGGTCAAGCGCCGAGATGCGATCGCGCTGTCCCTTCGGGTCGGGCTGAATTCCGGGCGCGTCATCGCGGGTGCGGTTGGTGCCGAACCGTGGAGCTACACCGCCGTCGGGGAGCAAGTGGGCATGGCGCAGCGGATGGAGTCGGCGGCGCCGCCGGGGGGTGTGATGCTGAGTCAGTCCACCGCCAGACTGGTCGAGCACTGTGCGTCGCTGGGCGAGCCGGAGCTGATTCGGATCAAGAACCGCGAAGACCCGGTCGTTGCGAGGCAACTAATCGGGATCGGTGCGGGACGCACCGATCGAGTCGAAGCGGCTCTGGTGGGCCGGCGCCCGGAGATGGCCGCACTGGACGAGACTCTGCAGCGTGCGATCAACGGCCGCGGCAGCACGGTGATTCTGGCCGGCGCGGCCGGTATCGGAAAGAGCCGTCTGGCCCGCGAGGTCGAGGCCGTGGCGGCCGGACGGGACATGGACGTCGTCTCGGTGGCCGCCGAGTCGCACTGCGCCGAGATACCGTTCATGGTGGTCGCGCGGCTGCTCCGCTCGCTGACCGGCTTTCACGATCTGGATGCCCAAGAAGCCCGAGAGGCGTTGCGAGAACTCGCTTCTGACGGTGACGAGCAGGACCTGTTGCTGCTCGCAGACCTGCTCGGAAGCCGAGATCCAGCAGCCGCGTCGGCCGCGCTCGACCCCGACGCGCGTCGTCGACGGCTGAGCGCGCTGGTCATCCGCATTGTGCGCGAGCGGGTGCGGCCCGCGCTGTGCATCGTCGAGCACGCGCGCTGGACCGACCCGGCCAGCCAGTCGATCCTGGCCGATCTTGCGGCCGAGATGCACGACACCCGATCCGTGTTGCTCATCACTCAGCGCCCGGAGTATAGCGGCGCATTAAAAGTGATCGCCGGGGCACGGTCCATTGTCGTTGAGCCGCTGAATCATTCGGACACGGCCGCGTTGGTCGGCGAGCTGATCGGTGCCGATTCGTCGGTCGCCGCGGTGGCGAAGGCGATCACCCAGCAAGCGGCCGGCAATCCGTTCTTCGCCGAGGAGATCGTCCGCGACCTCCGCGATCGGGGTGTGCTGGAAGGGCAGCCCGGGGCCTTTCGGTGCACCACCGAGGTCACCGACATCACCGTGCCCGCTACGGTTCAGGCCGCGGTCACCGCTCGGATCGATCGCCTGTCCGCGCCGGCGAAGCGCACGCTCTGCGCCGCGGCGGTGATCGGTGATCGGTTCAGCGCCGATGTGCTCACCAGCCTGGGTGTGCAGGCCAGAGTCGACGAACTCGTCGAGGGCGATTTCATCGACGAAATCGTCACTCGGCGAGCGCATCTCGCCGTGCTCGGTGCTCCCCAGTCCCAGGAGTATGCCTTTCGTCAGGGCTTGATCCGTTCGGTCGCGTATGACTCTCAGCTCAGGTCCGCTCGCGCCGGGTTACATCGGCGGTTGGCCGCAATCATCCAGGAGCGCGATCCCGACGCCGTCGATGCCAATGCGGAACGGGTGGCCGAGCATCTGGAATCCGCCGGCGACCTGCGCGATGCCTACGACTGGCATATCCGTGCGGGGACATGGTTGAGCACCCGCGATATCGCGTCCGCACATTTGAGCTGGAAACGGGCCCGTCGGGTCGCCGATCGGTTGCCGCGCGACGAACCCGAGGTGTTGGGGATGCGGATCGCACCGCGGGCGGCGTTGTGCGCCAGCATGTGGCTGATCGGGGGCAGCGTGGCCGACACCGGCTTTTCCGAACTCGACGAGTTGTGCGCCCAAGCCGGGGACAAGGTGTCACTGGCCTTCGGCATGGCCGGGCAAGTCATGTCGTGGACGTTGCACAACGAGGTCCGAGAAGCCGCGCGGCTGGGCGCCGAGCACATCGCACTGCTCGAATCGATCGGCGACCCGACGCTGCTGATGGGCATGTCCCATCCCGGGGTGTTGGCCCACTGTCAGGCCGGGGAGATGGCCGAGGCGCTGCGGGTCGGCGAACGGGTGGTCGAATTGGCGGCCGGCGATGCGAACGCGGGTAACTTCATTGTCGGATCGCCGCTGGCGATAGCCACGGCGATGTGCAGTTTTATCAAGTGCTCCATGGGAATACCCGGCTGGCGGCGCTACGCCGACGAGGCGATGGCCATGGCGCGCGGATGCGACGCGATCACCCACGCCACGGTGACGATGTACAAGTACGTGCCGGTGATGTACGGGGCCATCGCGCTGGGCGACGACGCCTTGCGCGATACCGCCGAAGCGGTGCGCATCGCCGAACGTTCGGGCGACGACTTCACCGTGGGCTTCGCGCGGTTCACCCGTGGCGTGGTGCTCATCCATCACGAAAACGCCGACACCGCAGAGGGGCTCGAGCTCTTCGCGGCGGTTCGGGAGTTGAGCGCACAAGAGCGGCTCAGCATGACGATGCTGCCGCCGATCGACACTCACCTCGCTCGTGCACAAGCGGATGCCGGCGATCTTGACGGAGCGATTAAGTTGTGCCGCAACCTAGTTGACGACTTGCATGCGACCTCGGGGATGCTCTACCTGGGTATGTCGGCCGAACTGCTGGGAGAGCTTTTGCTGCGCCGAGGCATGGCCGGCGATCTGGATGAGGTTGGCGCGGTCATCGACAGGTTGAGCGCGGTGCGCACCGACCCGGGCTATGTGTTCAACGAGCTGTCGATGCTGCGGTTGCGGGCCCTGCTGGCCCGCGCGCAGGGCGACGAGGCCAGTTACCGCATATACGCGAAAGACCATGGCGAGCTGGCGAATTCGATTGGCTTCGAGGAGAGTATGTCGACAGCCGCCGCCATATCATGAACTACCCGGCAGCGGCACACCGCTCCAGGCGGAACGTGCGCATGAAGCCGCCCGGCTGCGTCGTGAGCGTCACCTCTACCGCGCCGCTGGGCGCGACGACGTAGCGTTCCTCGACATCCGGCCCGTCTGTCCACCGGCCGACCGGCTGGCGCCCGAGGTCGTCGCGGTCGTAGAGCGCGGGGTCGAAGGGGAACAGAACCGGATCGTAGGGGGTCACGTCCCCGTCGGGGCGGCCGTTGACCAGGCGGCTGCACTCCACGAAGCGGAAATGCCCGATGTTGTGTGCGGCCCGGTATGTCCGCCGGACGATGAGCGGAGTATCGCCTTCGGCGGGCAGCGAGACGTCTTTGCCCACGATCGGATCGAAGACGACGCCGGCGCCGGCTTCGGCCTCGCGGAAGACGCCGAAGTGCCGCGAAAAGCGTTCGGACAATGCAAAACCGGCCTGCTTGTCGAGGAATACGGCGAGGCCGATGGCGGTGGCGGCAAACGGGTGTGGCGAACGCTTCACCCGCTTTTCGCCGAAGGTGGCGCGCAGCATCCGGGAGATGAGGGGAAAGCCGCCGGCCCCGCCCACCACGTAGATGCCGGCGACCTCCGACCACGCCACGTCCCGGCTACCGTCGTGCAGGATCCGGTTGAGCAGGTCGATCGTGGGTGTGACGAGCGGCCCACAAGCCGAGTAGACGTCGTCGATGCCGCACGAAAACGGTGGTCGATCGACCCCGGCGTCGATCCCCGTCAGGTCGACCAGGAAGCGGCGTGTCTGAGGTCCGACCGCCTCCTTGCGCACCGCACACTCCTCGCGCAGCAGGTCGAGCGCGCCGGCATCCACGTCGCGCAGTTTCGCGCCGTCGGAGACGAGCCGCACAATCGCCTCATCGAAATCGTCACCGCCCAGACGCTGGATCCCCTCGCTGATCACGACCTCGTTCGAATGCCCGGTCATCTTCAGCAACGATGCGTCGAAGGTGCCGCCGCCGAGGTCGTAGATCAGGACGTATTCGCGTTTGGCGGTGATGGTGGAGCGGTATCGATGGGCGTATTCGAGACTTGCGGCGGAAGGCTCGTTCAGCAGCGCGACGACGTGAAAACCGGCCGCCACGAACGCATCCAACGTCAGCAGGCGCTGAGCACTGGAGGCATTGGCGGGCACGCTGATGGCCGCCTCGACGGTGTCACCCGGTGTCAGGCTGCCATTCGAGCGCTGCAGAAGGTCGCTTTTCAGCTGAGCCAGAAATCCGGTGAGCAATTCGGTCAACCGGTAGCTGCGGCCGGCCAGCGTCACCTCGGTTTGCGGTCCGGCGTCGTTGAGCAGGCGCTTGATCGATCGCAGCACCGACCACCGGCGATCATGGCGCACGGCGGCGGCGTCCACACCGAAGCGCAACTCCCCGGCCGCGTTGGCGGCGATCAGCGAAGGCCAGGCGTCGACGCCGTCGAAGGAGACGACCGGGTAGTTACCCCGGTCGACGAGCGCGACGACAGTGTGGGTGGTGCCGAAGTCGATACCGACTCTCATTCCGCACAATCTTAGGGCGCCGCAAGCAACTTCGGGGCTCTAGATCTGTCCGGCGTGGCGCTCGCCGGACGGCATCGAGGCTTGCGGTGCGTCCCATTGCCGTTGCACCTCCCGCTCGGCGGCGGTGGCAATCAGGCCCGCGGGCGCGAACAATTTCGACGGTATCGGGTCATCCTCGGTCAACGGCCTGCCGTTGCCGCGAATTGTCTTGAGCGCGGCGACAATTCCGGCGACCAACACGATGATCACCACGACCGCGAAGAGAATCGACAGGGTGCCCTGGATAAAGGTGTTCCTGATGACTTCGTCGAGCTGATGGACATTCTTGGCCGACCCGAACGCGGTCTTGCCCGCGTGCCTGGCGGCCGAATACTGGGCGTGTTGGGACCAGTAGCCGATCGCCGGATCCGCGGAGAAGATCTTCTGCCACGACGCGGTCAGCGTGACCGTCAGATCCCACAGCAGCGGGACGCCCGGAATCCACGCCCACGCCAGCAGCCCCTTCTTGATGACGATCACCGTGATCACGGTCAGCGCGATCGCCGCGAGCAGCTGGTTGGCGATGCCGAACAGTGGAAACAGCGTGTTGATGCCGCCCAGCGGATCGGTCACGCCCATCAGCAGGATGCCGCCCCATCCCGCGCACACTGCCAGGCTGCAACCCCATACGCCCGGGCGCCAGCTCGGGTTCTGCAGCTTGGCCAACGGACCACCAAGGTTGCCGAGTGCGTCGGACAGCATGAAGCGCGCGACCCGGGTGCCCGCATCGACGGCGGTCAGAATGAACAGCGCCTCGAACATGATCGCGAAGTGATACCAGAACGCCTTGAGGCCCGCGCCGCCGAAAACCCGGTAGAGGATCTCGGACATGCCGACCGCCAGCGTCGGCGCCCCGCCGGTACGCGACACGATCGACTTTTCGCCCACGCTGGCGGCGGCCTGATTGAGCTGGTCCGCGGTCGCCGGAGTTCCGGACAGGCCGAGTCCGTTGACGTAGTGCGCCGCCGTGGCCGCGGTGCCGCCGGTCTGTGCGGCGGGGGCGTTGAGGGCGAAGTACACGTGTTGGTCCAGGATCGACGCGCTGATCAGCGCCATCACGGCGACGAACGATTCGGTGAGCATGCCGCCGTAGCCGATGAAGCGCATCTGGCTTTCCTTCTCCAGCAGCTTGGGCGTCGTCCCTGAGGAGATCAGCGCGTGAAATCCGGACAGCGCGCCACACGCGATGGTGATGAACAGGAACGGGAACAGCGCCCCGGGAAACACCGGGCCGTCGCCGCTGGACGCGAACCGCGACACCGCGGGCGCCGCCATGAGCGGGTGCGCGATAAAGATGCCGACGGCCAGCAAGGCAATGGCGCCGACCTTCATGAACGTCGACAAGTAGTCGCGCGGCGCCAGCAGCAACCACACCGGCAGCACCGACGCCACGAAGCCATAGACGGTGATCAACCAGGAGACCGTGACCGCGGACAGGGTGAACCAGGATGCGCCCCAAGAGGTTTCGCTGACCCAGCTCCCCGAGGCGACCGCGGCCATCAGCAACAAGAAGCCGATCAGTGACACTTCGCCCACCCGCCCGGGGCGCAGGAACCGCAGGTAGCAGCCCATGAAGATCGCGATCGGGATGGTCATCGCGATGGAGAACACGCCCCACGGGCTCTGGGCCAGACCACGCACCACCACCAGCGCCAACACCGCGATGATGATCACCATGATCACGAGGACGCCGACGATCGCGGACGCGCCGCCGATGTTGCCCAGCTCGTCGCGGGCCATCTGACCCAGCGAGCGGCCCCGGCGCCGGGTGGAGATCCACAGCACCAAGTAGTCCTGGACGGCGCCGGCGAAAACCGCGCCGACGATGATCCAGATGCTGCAGGGCAAGTAGCCCATCTGGGTGGCCAGCACCGGACCGACGAGTGGTCCCGCCCCGGCGATCGCGGCGAAGTGATGGCCGAACAGCACCCGCCGGTCGGTCGGGACATAGTCGGCGCCGTCGTCGAAAATCTCGGCCGGGGTGGCGTGGTCGTCGCGGGGGCGGACGATCTTCATTTCGATCAACCGCGCATAGAACCGGAACCCGATGATGTAGGTGCAGATCGCGGCGACCACGATCCAGACGGCGTTCACCGCCTCTCCGCGAATGAACGCGATGATCGCCCAGGCGACGGCACCGATCACCGCGATGATCCCGAAGACGATCTTGTGCCGGAGGCTGATGGGGGAGCGGTCGATAATGGCGACGGGCGGCAGGTCGTCATCGGTGCGGATGTAGCTGACATCTTTGTCGTGCACAGTCACGGTCAAACCCTACGACGATGCGCAGCGCGTCGCCCGGCTGAATTAATACAGCGCACGGACGTTGTCGATGGTGTCGGCCTCGGCCGGACTCTTGTCGTCGCGGTAGCGCACGACCCGGGCAAACCGCAGCGCCAGCCCGCCCGGGTAGCGCGTCGAGCGCTGCACGCCGTCGAGCGCGATTTCGACGACCTGCTCGGGGCGTAACTGGACCACATAGCCGTCCATCGACCCGACGGCGAGCTCGCTGAACCTCGCCGTCTGCCACTCCAGCATGGCATCGGTCATGCCCTTGAAAGTCTTTCCCACCATGATGAATTCGCCCGTTGTCGAGTCGCGGGCGCCCAGATGGATATTGGACAGTTTGCCGGTTCGGCGTCCCGAACCCCATTCGACGGCGAGCACCACCAGGTCGAGCGTGTGGACCGGCTTGACCTTGAGCCAGCCCGCGCCGCGACGGCCGGCAAGGTAGGGCGCACCCGGCGCCTTCGCCATCACTCCTTCGTGACCGGCGGCCAGCGTGGCCTGCAGGAAGGCAGCGGCGGCATCGGGATCAGAGGTGGCCAACCGGTCGACCCGCTGCCGGGGCGGTACCAGCGCGTCGAGGGCGGCGAGCCGCTCGGTGGTCGGTGCATCGAGCAGATCGACGCCGTCGCGGTGCAGGATGTCGAAGAAGAACACCGAAAGCGGTTGCGCCGCTTGGGCTGAGGCCACGTCGACCGATCGGCCGAACCGGGATGCGGTGACCTGAAAGCGGTGCGGTCGATCATCGGGGCGCAGCGCGATCGCCTCGCCGTCGGCGATGAGGTCGGTGACGGGCAGCGCCAGCGTCGCCTCCACCACCTCCGGCAGCCGGGCGGTGACGTCGTCCAGACTTCGGGTGTAGACGGTGACCGTGTCCCCGGCGCGGTGGATCTGCACCCGTGCGCCGTCCAGCTTTGCCTCGAAAATCGTTGTGCCGCCATGGCGTTCGAGCGCGTCGGCCACACTGGTCGCGGTCTGCGCCAGCATCGGGTCGACCGGCTGGCCCACCCGCAGGGTGAAGGCCTGCAGCGCGACGGCGCCACCGGACAGGGCCGCCGCCGCTGCCGAGGGCAGATCCCCGCCCAGCATCGCCGCACGCTGGACCGCGGCGGCCGGGATGTCGGCGGCCCTGGCGACCGCGTCGGCCATGATTCCGGCCAACGCACCCTGGCGCAGTTCACCGCTGAGCAACCGCACCAGGAACGTCTGCTCGTATTCGGTCGCCGCGGTGAACAGCGTCGCGAGCAGTTCGGCACGCCGCGCCTGCGATCCCTTGCCTGCGACCGCGCCGATCTCGGTGAAGGTGGCATGCACTCCGGCAACGGTGAGCTGCGGTTCGGCAGCCGCCGGCGGCCGCGACCGCAACGACGCCCAGCCCACGCCGATCTGACGTTGCGGGAGTTCACCCGAGAGCCACGACACGACGATCGCGACCACTTCGCGGTCCGGTGCGGCGCGGGTCAGCAGCTCGGCGATGCGCGCGACCTTGGTCAGCCGGGACGATGTGGCGCCGACGTCGGTCGACGTGGCTACCACCTCGATAAGGAGCACGATCGTCAGCTTGGCATGGCTCGGTGACAACCCGTCCGAGCGGACACGCTAGCGTTCCTACGTAACGTTACAGATTGCACAGGATCTGACAACCCAAAAAGGAGACGTCCGGATGGAGATCAATGGGAAGAAGGCCGTCGTCATCGGCGGCGCGTCGGGGATGGGTCGTGCCACGGCCGAACTGTTCGCCGAGCGCGGCGCGGATGTCGCGATCTTCGACCGCGAGGGTTCCGACGGTAAAGCGGTTGCCGAGGGCATCAGTGGCGCGTTCTACCCGGTCGACGTCACCGACTTCACCGGCACCGAGGAGATACTGCAGACCGCGGTCGACAAGCTGGGCGGCCTGCATGTCGTGGTCACCACGGCCGGTGGCGGCATCGCCAAGCGCACGCTGACCAAGTCCGGCCCGCACGACCTCGAATCCTTCCAATCGGTTATCGATCTCAACCTCATCGCCACCTTCAATATCAGCCGGCTGGCGGCCGCGCACATGGCCAAGAACGAGCCCGAGGATGAAGAGCGCGGCGTCATCATCAACACCGCCTCGATCGCCGCCTTCGAGGGCCAGATCGGGCAGGTCGCCTACACCGCCGCCAAGGCAGCGATCGCGGGCATGTGCCTGACGATGGCCCGCGACCTGGGATCGATCGGGATCCGCGCGCTGGCAATTGCCCCGAGCCTGTTCCTCACCGGCCTGACCTCGATGGTTCCCGACGAGATGGCGGCGACGCTGACCCGCGACGCGGCCTTCCCCAAGCGGATGGGCCGGCCCGAGGAGTACGCCAAGCTGGCGTTGGCCATCGTCGACAACCCGATGCTCAACGGGCAGTGCCTGCGGCTGGACGCCGGACAGCGCTTCGCGCCCAAGTAGAGACCCCCGGCAGGGGGCCGCTAGAGGCCCGGGCGCAATAAGTACACTCTTTAGGCAGCCGCCCCGCTCCCCCTCGGAGCGGGGCCGGCTGACCACCCGGCGACGGTGCGGGGCGGGTACTGGCGCGAGGAGGTCCCCATGGGTATCGCACTTACCGACGACCATCGTGAGCTCGCCGAGGTCGCTCGCTCGTTCCTGACTTCGCAGAAGGCACGCCCCGCGGCGCGCGCGCTACTGGACAGCCCCGACGAGAGCCGGCCCACGTTCTGGCCCGACATCGTCGAGCTCGGCTGGCTCGGTCTGCACGTCGACGAGGAACACGGCGGCTCCGGCTACGGATTGCCCGAGCTCGTCGTGGTCATCGAAGAGCTCGGCCGCGCGGTCGCCCCGGGCCCGTTCGTCCCGACCGTGATCGCGTCGGCTGTGATCGCCAAAGATGGCACCAGCGAACAAAAGTCGCGGCTGCTGCCCGGCCTGATCGACGGAACCGTCACCGCGGGCATCGGGCTGAACAGCGGGGTCAAGGTCACCGACGGCGCCGCCAGCGGCGAGGCTGGAATCGTGCTGGGCGCCGGGCTCGCCGAGCTGTTGCTGATCGCCGCGGGCGACGACGTGCTGGTGCTGGAACGCGGCCGGTCCGGTGTCTCGGTCGAGGTGCCCGGCAACCTCGATCCCACCCGGCGTTCTGGACGTGTCCGGCTGGACAACGTGAGCGTCGGTCCCGACGACGTCCTGGTCGGGGCGCGGCAATCGGCGCTGGCCCGGGCGCGGACCCTGCTGGCCGCTGAGGCGGTGGGCGGGGCGACCGACTGCGTCGAGGCCGCCGTCGACTACGCCAAGGTGCGCCAGCAATTCGGCCGCACCATCGCGACTTTTCAGGCCGTGAAGCATCATTGCGCCAACATGTTGGTGGCCTCGGAGTCGGCGACTGCCGCGGTCTGGGACGCATCGCGCGCGGCTGCAGAGGACGAGGATCAGTTTCGGCTGAGCGCGGCAGTGGCTGCCGCGCATGCCTTTCCCGCTTACGCGCGCAATGCCGAGCTCAACATTCAGGTGCACGGTGGTATCGGCTTCACCTGGGAGCACGACGCCCATCTGCATCTGCGCCGGGCGCTGGTGACCTCCTCCCTGTTCGGCGGCGACGCACCGGCCGCCGATGTCTTTGATCGCACCGCGTCGGGCGGCGTGCGGGAGAACAGTCTGGACCTGCCGCCCGAGGCCGAAGAATTACGCACCCGCATCCACGCCGACGCCGCCGAGATCGCCGCGCTGGACAAGCAGGCTCAGCGCGACAAGCTGATCGAGACCGGCTACGTGATGCCGCACTGGCCCAAGCCGTGGGGCCGCGCCGCTGACTCGGTGGAGCAGCTGGTGATCGAGGAGGAGTTTCGCGCGGCGGGCATCAAGCGCCCCGACTACGGGATCACCGGATGGGTGATTCTGACGCTGATCCAGCATGGGACGCCTTGGCAGATCGAAAGATTCGTGGAGAAGGCGCTGCGCAAAGACGAAGTCTGGTGCCAGCTGTTCTCCGAACCGGAAGCGGGCTCGGATGCGGCGTCCATCAGGACCAAGGCCACCAGGGTCGAGGGCGGCTGGAAGATCAACGGCCAAAAGGTGTGGACCAGCGGGGCCCACTACTGCGCGCGCGGGCTGGCCACCGTGCGCACCGATCCCGAAGCACCCAAGCACGCCGGCATCACCACGGTGATCGTCGACATGAAGGCGCCCGAGGTCGAGGTGCGTCCGTTGCGCCAGATGACCGGTGACTCGGACTTCAACGAAGTGTTCTTCAACGATCTGTTTGTTCCCGACGAAGATGTAGTCGGCGCGCCGAACACGGGATGGACGGTCGCTCGCGCAACGCTTGGCAACGAACGCGTCAGCATCGGCGGCAGCGGGTCCTTCTACGCAGGCATCGACGAGTTGCTCATCGGCCTTGCCCAGCAGCGGCCAGATCAGTTGGCGGGGGCCAAGATTCGCGTCGGAAACTTCCTCGCCGACGACCACGCGCTGCGGCTGCTCAACCTACGCCGCGCCGCCCGCAGCGTGGAGGGAGCGGGCCCGGGCCCGGAAGGCAACGTCACCAAACTCAAGTTGGCCGAACACATGGTGGACGGGGCCGCGATCTCGGCGGCACTGCTGGGGCCCGAGGTCGCGTTGACCGAGGGACCCGGCGCGTTGGCGGGCCGGATGATCATGGGTGCCCGTGGCATGTCGATCGCCGGTGGTACCTCGGAGGTGACCCGGAATCAGATCGCCGAGCGGATTCTCGGCATGCCGCGCGACCCGCTGATCAACTGACTCGCGCCCGTTAGGCCGGTGCGAATAACGGCGCGCCGCCCGCGCCCTTCTCCGGCAGGATGCGGACCGGCATTCCGCAGGTCACCGAATCCGGTTCGCAGTCAACGATATTGGCAGCAACCCGCAGCCCGGCTTGTTCAGCGAGCTCGACGATGGCGATCACATAGGGGACCGGGATCTCCGGGTTATACGGATGGTGGTTGACCGTGAAGGTGAAGACCGTGCCCTGTCCGGAAATCGGGCGCGCGACCAACGTGGCGCCACACTGCCGGCATTCGCCGGACGCAGGGTGCACCCAGCGGGAGCAATCGTTGCAGTGCTCGATGAGCAGCGGTGATGTCGTCTCGGCTGACACGGGCAATACAGTACACTCTATTGGTTCGGGTGCGTGCGACGGGTTCACCTCTGACGGGCGGTGCAGATGACATATTTCGAAAAAGACGCGATCGTGTCCGGTATCGGGATTTCCCGCATCGGCCGGCGGACCGGTATCCCGGGGCGCGACCTCACCATGGAGGCGGTGCGCGGCGCCATCGCCGACGCCGGCCTGGCGCCCGCCGACATCGACGGCATCGCGACGTTGGGTGACACTCCGGCCCAAGAGGTCAATGCCGAACTCAATATCGATGCGGCCGACTGCGGCAGCGGGTTCGGTACCGGCGGACTGCTGAGCCCGGTGATGTCGGCATGCCGCGCGGTGTCCGAGCGGCGTGCCCGGCATGTGGTGGTGTACCGAACCATCCAAATGCTCGGCGGCACAGTGCCGGTCAAGCAGGAGGAAAACGCGCCCGCCCCGCCGCTGGCGCGAATGTTCGAGACACCAGAGGGCGCGGAGCGCCCCGCCGTCGGCGCGATGGACGACGTCAACGATCTGGTTGCGGCCCAAGCGTATTCGGCCGCGAACTGGCTGGCGCTGAACTGCCGCCGCCACATGGACTTGTACGGAACCACCAAGGAACAGCTGGGTTGGTTGGCGCTGAACGGCAGGCGCAACGCCGCGCTGAATCCGCTTGCGGTCTACCGCGAGCCGATGACGATGGCCGATTACCTGGGGGCGCGGCTGGTGTCGACGCCGTTCGGGCTGCTGGATTGCGATGTGCCCATCGACGGATCGATCGCGGTGGTGGTGTCCAGCGCCGAGTACGGGCCCGATTGCCCGCACCGGCCCGTGCGGGTGGAGGCGATCGGCGGGTCCGACGGTGCCGGTGGCTGGTTCCACCGCGACGACTACCCGAAGATGGCGATGTCGGATGCGACGGCGCAGATGTGGTCGCGCACCGATCTGAAACCCGCCGATCTTGCGGTTGCCGAGCTGTATGACGGTTTCACCTATCTCACGATCGCCTGGTTAGAAGCCCTGGGCGTCTGTGGTGACGGCGAGGCCGGCCCCTTCGTCGAGGGCGGCGCGCGGATTGCCCGCGACGGGCAACTGCCGCTGAACACCTACGGCGGCCAACTCTCGGCCGGGCGCATGCACGGCTACTGGGCACTGCACGAAGGATGCCTGCAGTTGCGCGGCGAGGCGGGGGAGCGGCAGGTGTCGCAGCGACCCGAGGTCGGCGTGGTTTCGGTTGGCGGGGGTCCGGTCGCGGGTTGCATGCTGCTCACCTGCTGAGAAAGCTTGTGGGAGTCCAGTATTGAGCTTCAGATAAGTCCCGCGCCGGCCGCGGGCGGGACAAAAAAGCTGGCTTCGACGATTGCGCGCGACATCGAGGCGGACATCGTTCGCCGCGGCTGGCCCGTCGGAGAATCGCTGGGTTCTGAAACTGCGCTGCAACAGCGCTACGGGGTGAGTCGGTCGGTGCTGCGGGAGGCCGTTCGCCTCGTCGAGCACCATCGGGTGGCCCGGACGCGGCGCGGTCCGGGCGGCGGGCTGCTGATCAGCGAGCCGGACGCGGGACCCGCGACTCGCGCGGTGGTCATCTATCTCGAATACCTGGGCACCACGCTGGCCGATCTGCTCAACGCGCGACTGGTGCTCGAGCCGTTGGCGGCCTCGCTTGCGGCGGAGCGGATCGACGAAGCCGGCATCGAGCGGTTGCGCGGAGTGCTGCGCGCCGCGGAACAGTGGCGGCCGGGTCTGCCGGCACCGCGCGACGAGTTCCACATCGCGCTGGCGGAGCAGTCGAAAAACCCGGTCCTCCAACTGTTTATCGACGTGTTGATGAGGCTGACCACCCGCTACGCCCTGCGGTCGCGCACCGACTCGGCAAGTGAGGCCATCGAGGCACTCGATTACATGCACCACGACCACTCCGAAATCGTTGCCGCCGTTACCGCCGGCGATTCCGCCCGTGCCAAGACGCTGTCCGAGCGACACGTCGAAGCGGTGAACGCCTGGCTGCAAGAGCATCACCCGGGGGCGGGGCGGGCCGGGCGGGCCGGCCGCAGACCTGAGCCGGCCGACAGCGGACTTCCGCGCGCGAAGATGGCGGAGGTGCTGGCGGCCAGCATCGGCGACGAGATCGGCTCCGGCGGCTGGCAGGTCGGTTCGGTCTTCGGCACCGAGACGGCTTTGCTGGAGCGCTACCGGGTGAGCCGCGCGGTGTTACGCGAAGCGGTGCGACTGCTCGAATACCACTCGGTCGCGCAGATGCGCCGCGGGCCCGGTGGCGGGCTGGTCGTCACCAAGCCCCATGCACAGGCCAGCATCGACACCATCGCGCTGTACCTGCAATTCCGAAAGCCGAGCCGCGAAGACCTGCGTTGCGTGCGCGACGCCATCGAGATCGACAACGTCGTCAAGGTCGTCAAACGCCGCGCCGAACCCGAGGTGGCGGCCTTCCTGCACACTCACCGGTCCGCGCTCGTCGCCACGCCGCACATCGCCGATGATGCGCGCCAGGCCTCGTCAGAGGAATTGCGGTTCCACATCGGACTGGCGCAGCTGGCCGGCAACGCGCTGTTGGACCTGTTCTTGAGGATCATCGTCGAGCTGTTTCGCCGGCACTGGTCCAGCACCGGGCAAGAGCCCCCCGCCCGGGATGACTTCGCCGCCGTCGAACACGCGCATTTGCGGATTCTCGACGCGATCACGGCCGGAGACGACAGCTTGGCGCGCTACCGCATTCGTCGTCATCTCGACGCCGCTGCCTCCTGGTGGCTGTGACGGACGTCGTCCGGTTATTCGAGGCTGGTTTGTGATCACTTTCCTGCGTAGGGAACGCGCGTGCGGGGTACTTGGGATTGGTAATGGGGCGCGGGGATACGTAAAGGGAGCCGGTCCGGCAGGGGGTTGGCATTGGTGATTGAAAGCGGGAGCGCCGAAATGGTCAGGGGCACGGAGAACGGGCGTCAAGGCTTCGTTCATTCCGCGCTCCTCTACCACTCGCAACGGGAGTACCTGGACACAGTGGTGCCCTTCGTGCTCGAAGGTTTGGCGCTGGACGAGCCGGTCCTCGTAGCGGTGCCCGGGGACTACCTGGGCTTGATACGTGACGCGCTGGGTGGCGAGGGCTCGACGGCCGGGCTGCAGCTGGTCGACATCGCCGAGGCCGCGCGCAACCCCAGCCGATTTCTGGCGTTGGAGGGCTCGTTTGTCGAGGAGAACGCCGACCGGCGCGCGCGCATTGTCAGCCAGGTTTGCTGGCCGGAGCGCACGGCGGACGAGTTTTTGGCCTGCAAGCAGCATGAAGCGCTGGTCAACAGCGCGTTTGAAGGTCGCCAGCTGACCGCGCTGTGTCTCTACGATGCGGAACGGCTGGACGACGATGTGCTGGCAAGCGCCCGTGCGACCCATCCGCTGCTGTGGAAATGCGGCTCGCTGCAAGCCAGCGCCGACTACGCGCCGGATGACGTGCTGGCGCAGTGCAACCAGCCCCTTGCCGCTAATCCGGGCGCCGTGACCTACATGGTCCGCAAATCCGCGGACCTGCGCCCGGCGCGGTCGTTCGCGGTCAACTACGCCGGCTGGGTCGGACTGTCCCAGGACGGCATCGAAGACCTGCAACTGGTCGCCACCGAGCTGGCCACCAATAGCTTGATGTACACCGACGGCGCGTGCCGGCTGGCCTTTTGGCGCGACGATGACCACCTGGTGTGCGAGGCCCGCGACAACGGGCGCCTCGACGATCCGCTGGTGGGACGCCTCGACCCCGGTCCGACCGGCCCAGCCAGCCGCGGATTGTTTCTGGTCAACGCCATCTCAGATCTGGTCCGCACCCACACCGCCAGCACCGGAACGACGATTCAGGCATACCTGCGGCTGAATTCTTCGGCCGGGCCAATCAGCTGAAAAGGAAGGCGGCCCGCCAGGAACCGAGGTTCCCAGCGGGCCGCCTGCCCGAAAGGTCAGAGGCCTAGGCCGCCAATAACTCCGCCTAAGAGCCCGCCACTGGAGCCACCAACAAGGCCGCCACCGCCCGCGCCGCCCGCGGCGGTCGAGCATCCAGTCGGCAGTATCAGCATGGCGGCCACCCCGAGGGCGGCTGCGCCGGCTTTAAGCGTTTTCTTGGTGGATTGCGACTTCATCGTCGTGCCTTTCCGAGAGGGGACAAATCGCCGTTACGGTTACGGACACCTCCGCATACCCCGCTGTTACGCACGTGTAAACCAGATTTCGTGACGTTTCTCACGTCCGGGTTTTGTCATATGTGCACTGGCACAACGCAATAGAGGATTTTGCGTGGTGACGACGCTGCAAGACACGAATGTATGGCGTTCACGCAATGGAAACCTGCCGACGGCAGCTCCAAAGGGCGCCGTCGGAAGTCGGCCTAAGTCGGCTAGAGGGAGATGGTCAGCCCGCCGTTGCCACCCGTGCCGCCCACCGCCGTTGAACACCCACTCGGTACGAGCATCACTGCGACCAGCCCGACCGCTGCTGCGGCAACTTTAAGGGCCTTCTTGGAGGTCATCGACTTCATTGTCGTTGCCTTTCATCTGAGGGATGCATAGCCGCTCGCGGCTGAGGCGACGAGGGGATAGCCGCTATTCGACGCAGGTAAACCTGCTGTTCGATCAGTGCTGGGCGGCCGCGATTCGTTCCCACGCCGAGGAAAATCGGGTCGGCACCAGCAACACTTCGATGAACCCTCTTGCCATGGCCGCCGCGTCAAGCGCCTTCTCGGCTGCCGTCGATTTCATCGTTGTGCCTTTCCGCTGAGGGGGTGGATTTAAGCGACGACGGGATAGCCACTATTCGACCCGTGTAAACCCGATTAGGTCAGGTATGCGGGACACCCTGCCCGAAATAAAGTTGCACCAACGGACGGACGGCGTCTAATGTCGCGATCGTGCGTCTTCTCACGAGTGCCGTAGTAGCCAGTACCCGCAGCGGGGTCTGATCCAGACCGACCCCCCGCTGTGGGTCGAAAGCTACTACCGTCGGTCGTTCCTTATGACCAGAGAAGACCGACACCGTGCCTCTTACCCAGCCTCTTGTTACCCAGCCTTTTTCTAGGCCACTGCGCATTCCGGCGCCGAATCTCACCAGCGTTCCTGCCCGCCGGCGCGACGCCAACGCATGGTTCGGTGATCACTTCGGCGTCGCCTTACCGCGCGGCCTGCGGGAACAGGCCGGCGCGATGACGTGGGAAGACTTCGTGACGGCCTACGGCCACACCGCCGGCCCGCTGCGGCTCGGGCACTGGGTGTGTGCCGACACCGAGCGACCCACCGGGCGGCTCGGTCCACAGGCCCGCAATTTCCGGGCGATGATCGCCGTCGGCGATTGCATCCGCACCTCGACCGCTGCCGCCAGCGGGCCGATCGCCGCACTCACCACGATGCTGCACGAGCGCGGGATCGCGATCGAGACGTTGAAGTTTCATCAGATGGCTTCGGACGGGTGTACGGCCACGTTCATCTGCGGCAGCGACGGCATCCGTGCCGAATGGGCTGTGGGCCTGTCCGAGGACCCGACAGACTCGGCGTTGCGCGCGCTGATCGCGTGCGCCAATCGGCTGTTGGCCTGAGTTTGCCGATGCTCGAGTTCAGAGCGGGCGCAACAGAATTGGCATGCCGTCCTTCGGCACCGGCATGCCGCCGTAATCCCACTCGCACTTGTAGCCCGGGCGGGGCGGCTCCAACCGGTACTTGCGCAGCAGCCGGTGCAGAATCGTCTTGATTTCCAATTGCCCGAAGGTCATTCCGATGCACTTGTGGGCGCCCCCGCCGAACGGTGAGAACGCGTAGCGGTGCCGTTTGTGCTCATTGCGCGGCTCGGTGAATCGTTCCGGATCGAATTTCATTGGGTCCGTCCACAATTCGGGCAACCGATGATTAACTCCCGGGTACGCGATGACGTTGGTGCCTTCGGGTATGTAGTAGCCCAGCAGCTCGGTGTCGCGCACCGTACGCCGCATGGCCCACTGCACCGGCGTCACCAACCGGATCGACTCGTTCATCACCAGGTCCAGCGATTCCAGCTTCTCCAGCGCGTCGATGTCGAGCGGTCCGTCGCCAAGGCGGTCGGATTCCTCGCGGCAGCGCTGCTGCCATTCCGGGTGGGTCGCCAGGTTGTAGGCCATCGTCGTCACCGTCGACGTCGACGTGTCGTGGGCGGCCATCATCAGGAAAATCATGTGGTTGATGATGTCTTCGTCAGAGAACTTGTTGCCGTCCTCGTCCTCGGTTCGGCACAACACCGACAGCAGGTCGTCGCCCTGCGTCGCCCGCTGCTCCTTGACCCGTTCGCGGAAGTAATTCTCCAGCAGCTCGCGCGCCTTGAGTCCGCGCCACCAGGTGAACGGCGGCACCGGTGTCCGGATGATCGCGTTGCCCGCGCGGGTGGTAACCGCAAACGCCTTGTTGACCTTGGTCACCAGCTCGTGGTCGGTGCCCGGCTCGTGGCCCATGAACACCATCGAGGCGATGTCGAGCGTCAGCTCCTTCATCGCCGGGTAGAGCAGGAAGCGCGCGTCGTTGACCACCCAGTTGTTGGCGACGGTCTGCGACACCACCTGGTCCATCTGCTCGACATAGTTGACCAGCCGGGAGCGCACGAAGGCCTCCTGCATGATCCGCCGGTGGAACATGTGCTCTTCGAAGTCCAGCAGCATCAACCCGCGGTGGAAGAACGGCCCGATCACCGGCACCCAGCCCTGCTGCGAGAAGTCCTTGTTGCGGTTGGAGTAGACGACTTGCGCGGCGTCCGGGCCGAGCGCGGAGACACCCGGGAGCACCGGTGAGTCGCCGAAGATCACCGGACCCTTGGTCTGGTAGAGGTGCAGCAGATACTCCGGGCCGCCGCGCATCATCTCGACGATGTGCCCGAAGATCGGCAGCCCCGCGTCACCCATGGCGGGCTTGAGCCCGCTGCCCGGCGGTGGGTCGGCGAGTTTCCGCTCCGGGAACTGGGTGCTCAGCAGCTTGCGTTCGACCATCCCCATGCCGGGAAAGTTGTTGATCGACGGCGTGAACCGGCGCTTCGCCTGGTCGAGCAGGTAATGCGGGGTGCTGATGGTGGCGGGCATGGACGCTCCTTTGCGGACCCGGGGCTGGTGACATCCGTCACTTGCCACTATCCTTCGGGACAAAGTTGACGGCTGTCAAGTTTGCTTTTGGAGTGGTGTGGTGCAAGGTCAGGGGATGAGCAGCCACGCGGAACCGGGCGAGCCGGCGACGCGGCGGCGTGGCGACAAGCACCGGCAGGCGATCATGGCCGCGGTGCGTGAATTGCTGCAGGAGCGGCCGTTCGCGGAGCTGTCCGTCAGCACCATCAGTCTTCGGGCCGGGGTGGGCCGGTCCGGCTTCTACTTCTACTTCGACTCCAAGTACGCGGTGCTCGCGGCGATCGTGGCCGAGGCCACCCAAGAGCTCGAAGAACTCACCCAGTTTTTCGCCCCCCGCCAGCCCGACGAGTCACCGGAGCAGTTCGCCAAGCGCATGGTGGGCAGCGCCGCCGCGGTCTACGCGCACAACGACCCGGTGATGACGGCCTGCAATGCCGCCCGCTACACCGACGTCGCAATCCAGAGCATGCTCGAGCAGCAGCTCGAGGTGGTGCTGCGGGACATCGTCGCGATCGTCGAAGCGGAGATGGCAGCCGGGACCGCGAATCCGATCAGCGACGACATCCCGACGCTGGTGCGCACCCTGATCGGCACCACTTCCCTGACGCTGACCGGCGACCCGATCTTCGTCGGCCGCGACGACGATCTCGACCGCCGGGTCCGGCTTCTCGAGCAGTTGTGGCTGAACTCCTTGTGGGGTGGCGGCCGCGGATAACGCGGCCCAGTCGTTACCGGCGGTATCGTCACCCACATGGCGCAGAGGGGACCCGCGCGGTATTTCGCGGGGAAGCGCAGTCTGATCACCGGCGCGGCCAGCGGCATCGGCCGGGCCACCGCGTTGCGGCTGGCGGCGCACGGGGCCGAGTTGTTCCTGACGGATCGCGACGCCGACGGGCTGGCCCAGACCGTGGCCGACGCCCGCGCGCTGGGCGCACAGGTGCCGGCGCACCGGGTGCTGGATATCGCCGACTACGACCAGGTCGCGGCGTTCGCCGCCGACGTCCACGCCGCGCATCCGAGCATGGACGTCGTGATGAACATCGCGGGAGTGTCGGCCTGGGGGACCGTCGACCGGCTCAGCCACGAGCAGTGGACCAAGATGGTCGCGATCAACCTGATGGGTCCGATCCACGTCATCGAGACGTTCGTGCCGCAGATGGTGGCGGCCCGCCGCGGTGGGCGTGTGGTCAATGTGTCGTCGGCGGCCGGGCTGGTCGCGCTGCCGTGGCACGCCGCCTACAGCGCCAGCAAGTACGGATTACGCGGCCTGTCCGAGGTGCTGCGCTTCGACCTGGCCCGGCATCGCATCGGGGTCTCCGTCGTGGTGCCCGGGGCGGTGAAGACGCCGCTGGTCGACACGGTCGAGATCGCGGGCGTCGACCGCGACGACCCCAAGGTCAGCCGGTGGATCGACCGGTTCAGCGGGCATGCGGTGTCGCCGGAAAGGGCCGCCGAGAAGATCCTGGCCGGGGTGGCGAAGAACAGATACCTGATCTACACCTCGCAGGACATCCGGGCGCTGTACGCCTTCAAGCGGCTGGCGTGGTGGCCCTACAGCGTGGCGATGCGCCAGGTGAACGTCATCTTCACCCGGGCGCTTCGGCCCGGTCCGGCGCAACTAGGCCGGCATGACCAATTCGAGTCGCACCCCGAGTAACCGGACCGGACGGTCGAGTTCGAACAAATCCAGGACGTTGCGCGCTGCTGCGACGATGACGTCGGCATCGGTGGTCGGCACGGGCAGCTTGCGAATCTTGGTGCGGGTGTAGAACGTAGCGGTGCGCACGGTGACCGCCACCCGGGTGACGATGCGTCCCGCCGCCACGATCTCATCGAGGGCCCGCCTGGCCAATTCTGTTACCGCCGAGTCCATTTCGGATCGGTCGGTGAGGTCGCGCGGAAACGTGACGACGTGGCTGCGCGAGCGCGGGACCCACGGCTCGGCGCTGACCTCCGCGTCGCCGCCCCCCTTGGCGAGCAGCAGCAGCCACAGGCCGGTACGTGGTCCGAAGGTGGACGTCAGCAGCTCGGTATCACTATGGGCCAGTTCTCGTACCGTCGTGATATCAAGCGCTGCAAGCTTTTTCGCTGTCTTGGGGCCCACGCCCCACAGCGCGTCGACTGGACGATCGGCCATCACGTCCATCCAGTTGGCGTCGGTGAGCGTAAAAACGCCGCCCGGTTTCCCGAAGCCGGTGGCCACTTTCGCCCGCTGCTTGTTGTCGCTGATGCCGACCGAACAAGATAGCCCGGTTTCCGAAAAGACAACCGTACGAATCTGTTCGGCGACCTCGGTGGGATCGGCCGCCGTCACCGACACGTAGGCCTCGTCCCAGCCCCATACCTCGACCGGGTGCCCCAGGTCGCGCAGCAACCCCATCACCTGATCGGACGCCGCGTCGTAGGCGGCCGGATCCGACGGCAAGAACGTGGCATCCGGGCAGCGCCGAGCCGCGGTGCGCAACGGCATGCCCGCGTGTACCCCGAACTCGCGGGCCTGGTACGAGGCGCAGGTGACGACCTTGCGCGGTTCGGAGGGATCGCCGCTGCCGCCGACGATGACGGGCAACCCGGCCAGCTCGGGATGACGGCGCAGCTCGACCGAGGCCAGAAACTGGTCGAGATCGACATGCAGGACCCAGCTCGTCGTCGGCGAGGCCATCCGGTCAGGTCACCGCCCACACAGCTTGCGCGCCAGGCTCTCCCAGGCATCGCCCAGGCTCTCGAGGGTGTGGCCGCCGTAATTCAGTTGGTGCTCAACGTAATCCGCGTCGAGCAGGGCCAGCAGCGCGTCGGTCTGCACATCGAGATCGCCGCTGGTGTCGGCCGCCTGCAACAGCACCCGCACATGGGTGCGCTGCACCGCCGCGGCCCCGACGTGCCGGGTAAGCGGGTCGCCCTTGGCGGCCGACAGCAGCGCGTGGTGGGTGTGCACGAAGCACAGGCGGTCGCGGCCGAATGCCACCAGTCGATCCATCGGCGGCGCGTCGGGTCCCAGCGGCGGCGGGCCGAACAGGAAGGCCTGCTGGCTGGCGCGTTCGTCCTCGTCGAGCAGCACCATCATCAGGCCGGCCCGACTGCCGAACCGGCGGAACAGCGTGCCCTTGCCGACTCCGGCGGCCGCCGCGACGTCGTCCATCGTGACCCCGTCCGCGCCGCGCTTGGCGACCAGGCGCCGTGCTGCCTGCAGCAACAGCTCCCGGTTGCGCGCCGCGTCACCCCGCTCCTGGGGCAGCTCGCGTCGAGCTGACACGGGCAATTCGCCCAACCTCTCGACACCGCTCATCACTGCACTTTAACGCGGCCGGAATAAAACGGACTATAGTCCGCTTAACTCATGCGAAGATGTAGACCATCAACCGAAGGGAACGAAACAGTGGCGGAAATCAAAGTCCTCGCGTTGGTAGGAAGCCTGCGCGCGGCATCAATAAATCGTCAAATCGCCGACCTGGCGGTTGACGTGGCTGACGACGATGTCACGGTGACCGTGTTCGAGGGGCTGGGCGACCTCCCGTTCTACAACGAGGAGATCGACGACTCGATGAATGCCGAGGCCGCAGCGCTCGCGCCGGTGGTTGCGTTACGCGCCGCGGCGGCCGAGGCGGATGCGGCCCTGGTGGTGACGCCCGAGTACAACGGCAGCTATCCGGCGGTCGTCAAGAACGCCATCGACTGGCTGTCGCGCCCGTTCGGCGACGGTGCGCTGAAAGACAAGCCGCTGGCCGTCATTGGTGGGGCGTTCGGCCGGTACGGCGGCGTCTGGGCGCACGACGACACCCGCAAGTCGTTCGGCATCGCCGGCGCGCGGGTGATCGAGGGCATCAAACTGTCGGTGCCGTTCGCAACGTTGGAGGGCAAGCCGGCCGCCGAGCATGCCGAGCTGGTGGCCAATGTGCGTGACGCGGTTGGCAAGCTCACGGCCGAAGTCGGCTGAATTTGGCGGTATCCAACAAGCCGCCCGCCCGGTGACCAGCAGCGTTCGAGGAAGTGAATAGCTAAAGCCGCCAGCTCGTGCTGGCGGCTTTGCTAGCGGCGGGTAGCTGTGCGGACGGCGGGCTCGTTGTCGGTGGCCGGTGCTATACCTCTACCCATGGGCGTCCCAGGCGGGGTTTGTGATCTGCGACACGCCGGGGCGTGTCGGTGTGACATGGCTTACGACCAGGGAATTTCAGAATTGTTATTCAGAACATCTTGTATCTGCAGATCTTGTCAGCCACTAGGTGTAGTGTTTCGAAGGCCGGCAGATCCCAGGTTCGCCAAGCCAGCACGGCCCAGTGAACCTCCCGGAATCGGCTCGAACACGTCGAAGCAAGGGCTTCGAACCGAGGGCCGCAGGACGGGAATCTGGGAGCTTGACGGATCGCTGAACATAGCGGCGATGTAGTGCCCCAAGCAGTTGCCAGTCCATAGCAAATTTTCCGACCTTCCTTCCCCACAGAGGAGCGGCTTCAATGAGCATCACCGTGTACACCAAGCCGGCATGTGTGCAGTGCAGCGCCACCTACAAGGCGCTCGACAAGCAGGGTCTGGCCTACGAAAAGGTCGACATCAGCTTGGACACCGAGGCGCGTGACTACGTGATGGCGTTGGGCTATCTGCAGGCCCCCGTCGTGGTGGCAGGAAACGACCACTGGTCGGGCTTCCGGCCCGATCGCATCAAGGCGCTCGCCGGAGCCGCGCTCAGCGCCTGACGTAGTAGATGAGCAAGTAAGGAGGTTGCGGTGCCATGGATAGCACGCAGCGCAACCTGGTCTATTTTTCGTCGGTGTCGGAGAACACCCACCGCTTCGTTCAGAAGCTGGGTGTTGCTGCCACGCGAATCCCGCTGCACGGCCGCATCGAGGTCGACGAACCGTACGTATTGATATTGCCCACGTACGGCGGCGGTAAGGCCACGCCGGACATCAACAACGGTGGCTATGTCCCCAAGCAGGTCATCGCCTTTTTGAACAACGAGCACAACAGGTCGTTGATCCGCGGCGTCATCGCCGCGGGCAACAACAACTTCGGTGCCGAATTCGCCTATGCGGGCAACGTGGTTTCCCGCAAATGTGGCGTGCCCTACCTCTACCGCTTCGAACTGATGGGTACCCCGGACGACGTGGACGCCGTTCGCGCGGGCTTGGAAGATTTCTGGAAGGACCAGACGTGCCACCAACCGTCACTGCAGAGCCTGTAACCACCGGAGCCCACGCGCTGCCGGGGGAGACCGACTACCACGCGCTCAACGCGATGCTGAATCTGTACGACGCCGACGGCAAGATTCAGTTCGACAAGGACCGCGAGGCCGCGCATCAGTACTTCCTGCAGCACGTCAACCAGAACACGGTCTTCTTCCACAATCAGGACGAGAAGCTCGACTACCTGATCAAGGAGAACTACTACGAGCGCGAGGTGCTCGACCAGTACAGCCGCAACTTCGTCAAGACGCTGCTGGACCGGGCCTACGCCAAGAAGTTCCGGTTCCCGACCTTCCTCGGGGCCTTCAAGTACTACACCTCGTACACGCTGAAGACGTTCGACGGTAAGCGCTACCTCGAGCGCTTCGAGGACCGCGTCGTCATGGTGGCGCTGACGCTGGCCTCCGGTGACACCACGCTGGCCGAGAAGCTCGTCGACGAGATCATCGACGGCCGGTTCCAGCCGGCCACCCCGACGTTCCTGAACTCGGGCAAGAAGCAGCGCGGCGAGCCGGTGAGCTGCTTTCTGCTGCGCATCGAGGACAACATGGAGTCGATCGGGCGCTCGATCAACTCTGCGCTGCAGCTGTCCAAGCGCGGCGGGGGAGTCGCGTTGTTGCTGAGCAACATTCGCGAGCACGGTGCGCCGATCAAGAACATCGAGAACCAGAGCTCGGGCGTCATCCCGATCATGAAGCTGCTCGAGGACTCGTTCTCCTATGCCAATCAGCTGGGCGCACGCCAAGGTGCCGGCGCGGTCTACTTGCAGGCCCACCACCCGGACATCTACCGGTTCCTGGACACCAAGCGCGAAAACGCCGACGAGAAGATCCGCATCAAGACGCTGAGCCTGGGCGTGGTGATTCCCGACATCACCTTCGAGCTGGCCAAGCGCAACGAGGACATGTATCTGTTCTCGCCGTACGACGTCGAGCGGGTCTACGGCGTTCCGTTCGCCGACATCTCGATCACCGAGAAGTACTACGAGATGGTCGATGACGCGCGCATTCGCAAGACCAAGATCAAGGCGCGCGAGTTCTTCCAGACGCTGGCCGAGCTGCAGTTCGAGTCCGGCTACCCGTACATCATGTACGAGGACACGGTGAACCGGGCCAACCCGATCGAGGGCAAGATCACCCACTCGAACCTGTGCTCGGAGATCCTGCAGGTCTCCACGCCGTCAATCTTCAACGAAGACTTGTCCTATGCCAAAGTGGGCAAGGACATTTCGTGCAACCTCGGCTCGCTGAACATCGCCAAGGCGATGGATTCGCCGGATTTCGCGCAGACCATCGAGGTGTCGATCCGGGCGCTGACCGCGGTGAGCGACCAGACCCACATCTGGTCGGTGCCGTCGATCGAGCAGGGCAACAACGACTCTCACGCCATCGGCCTCGGGCAGATGAACCTGCACGGCTACCTGGCCCGGGAGCGGATTCTCTACGGCTCCGAAGAGGGCATCGACTTCACCAACATGTACTTCTACACCGTGCTGTATCACGCGCTGCGGGCATCGAATCGCATTGCGATCGAACGCGGTCACGCGTTCGGTGGCTTCGAGCGCTCGAAGTACAAGTCGGGCGAGTTCTTCGACAAGTACACCGAGCAGGTGTGGGAGCCGGCCACCGAGCGGGTGCGGGAACTGTTCGCCGAGGCCGAGATTCGCATTCCAACGCAAGAGGATTGGCTGCGCCTCAAGGAGTCGGTGCAACAGCACGGCATCTACAACCAGAACCTGCAGGCCGTGCCTCCGACGGGGTCGATCTCCTACATCAACCACTCGACCAGCTCGATCCACCCGGTCGCGTCCAAGATCGAGATCCGCAAGGAAGGCAAGATCGGGCGGGTCTATTACCCGGCGCCGTATCTGACCAACGACAACCTGGAGTACTACCAGGACGCGTACGAGATCGGCTACGAGAAGATCATCGACACATACGCCGCGGCCACCCAGCACGTGGACCAGGGTCTGAGCCTGACGTTGTTCTTCAAGGACACCGCCAACACCCGCGACGTCAACAAGGCGCAGATCTACGCCTGGCGCAAGGGAATCAAGACGCTGTACTACATCCGGCTGCGGCAGATGGCCCTGGAAGGAACCGAGGTCGAGGGCTGCGTGTCCTGCATGCTGTGACGCCTGGCGACGAGTCTGCGCAGGTCAGCGGCTACAGCGCGGTATGGTGCTTGATGTGGTGAGAATGCCCCGACCCGCTAGACCCCACCCGAGCGTGAAGCCGGGGGCGAAGGTCGACGCGCGCAGCGAGCGTTGGCGTGAACACCGCAAGAAGGTGCGCGGCGAAATCGTCGAGGCCGCGTTCCGGGCGATCGACCGGCTGGGTCCGGAGCTCAGTGTGCGGGAGATCGCCGAAGAGGCCGGCACCGCCAAGCCGAAGATCTACCGCCACTTCCACGACAAGTCGGACCTGTTCCAGGCGATCGGCGAGCGGCTGCGCGACATGCTGTGGGCGGCGATCTTCCCGTCGATCGACCTGGCCAACGACTCGGCCCGCGAGATCGTCCGGCGCAGCGTCGACGAGTACGTCACCCTGGTCGACCAGCATCCCAACGTGCTGCGCGTCTTCATCTCGGCGCGCTCCGGAGCGACCACCGAGTCGACCGTGCGCACGCTGAACGAGGGCCGTCAGATCACCTTGACGATGGCCGACATGTTCGACAACGAGCTCCGGGACTTCAAGCTCGACCATGCCGCCTTCGAGCTGGCCGCGCACGCGGCCTTCGGGTCGGCCGCGTCGTCCATCGAGTGGTGGTTGGGCGAACCCGGCAGCCCGCGGCGCATGCCGCGCGATCAGTTCGTGGCCCATCTGACCACGATCATGATGGGGGTCATCGTCGGCACCGCCGAGGCACTGGGCATCGCGGTTGACCCCGATCAGCCGGTGCACAGCGCCGTGCGAAGCAACCCGGCGGCCAGCTGAGCAGCGGCGACTGCGTTGACATCGCCACAGCCATCGGCAACACTCGTCGTATCCGATACCCTGGGTACTGGGTATTTGCGTTAGCCACCCGGAGGTAGACATGAGGTGCGCCGGCTAACGCGCGAGCTGATAGGCCAATAGAAGGACCGATCCACCGTGACCGATGCATTGACACAAGCCGAAGCAAACCCAGTTCCGGGGCGCGAGGCCCCGACGCCCGTGCATACCCGCGCGCTGATCATCGGGACCGGGTTCTCCGGCCTCGGTATGGGCATCAAGCTGCAGCAGCAGGGTGTGGACTTCGTGATCCTGGAGAAGGCCGACGACATCGGCGGCACCTGGCGCGACAACAGCTACCCGGGGTGCGCATGCGACATCCCGTCACACCTGTACTCGTTCTCCTTCGAACCCAAGCCGGACTGGAAGAACCCGTTCTCCTACCAACCCGAGATCTGGGACTACCTCAAGGGAGTCACCGAGAAATACGGGCTACGCCGCTACATCGAGTTCAATTCGCTGGTCGACCGCGCCCATTGGGACGACGACGAGCACCGCTGGCACGTGTTCACCACTGACGGACGCGAATACGTCGCCCAGTTCCTGATCTCCGGCGCCGGCGCGCTGCACATCCCGTCGGTCCCCGAGATCGACGGGCGGGACGAATTCCGCGGTCCCGCTTTCCATTCCGCCCAGTGGGACCACAGCGTCGACCTCACCGGCAAACGGGTCGCGATGATCGGGACCGGCGCCAGCGCGATCCAGATCGTGCCGGAGATCGTCGGGCAGGTCGGCGAACTTCAGCTCTACCAACGCACCCCGCCGTGGGTGGTCCCGCGGTCGAACCCGGATCTCCCGGTTGCGGTGCGCCGCGCCATGGCGACCGTTCCGGGGCTACGGGCGCTGGTGCGGCTGGCGATCTATTGGGGCCAGGAGGCGCTGGCTATCGGTATGACCAAGCGGCCGAACCTGCTGAAATTCATTGAGGTGTACTGCAAATACAACATCCGCCGCTCGGTCAAGGACCGCGAGCTGCGCCGCAAGCTGATCCCGAACTACCGGATCGGCTGCAAGCGAATCCTGAACTCGTCAACGTATTACGGCGCGGTCGCCGACCCGAAGACCGAACTGATCACCGAGGGCATCACCCGGATCACGCCCGACGGGATCGTGACGGCCGACGGCACCGAGCGAGGGGTCGATGTGATCGTCTACGGCACCGGCTTTCACGTCACCGACTCCTACACCTACGTCCAGATCAAGGGACGCCACGGCGAGGACCTGGTCGACCGGTGGAACCGCGAGGGCATCGGCGCGCATCGGGGGATCACCGTCGCCGACATGCCCAACCTGTTCTTCCTGCTCGGCCCCAACACCGGGCTGGGGCACAACTCCGTGGTGTTCATGATCGAGTCCCAGATCCGCTACGTCGGCGATGCGATCAAGAAGTGCGACAAATTCGGCGCGCAGGCGCTGTCGCCGACCCGTGCGGCGCAGGACAAGTTCAACGATGAGCTGCAGGAGCAGCTGAAGGGCTCGGTGTGGAACAGCGGCGGTTGCAGCAGCTGGTACCTCGACGAGCACGGCAAGAACACCGTGTTGTGGGGCGGCTACACCTGGCAGTACTGGCGGGCGACCCATTCGGTCAAGCCCGACGAGTATGAGTTCTTCGGCGTGCGCACCGGCTCACGCGCCAACCGCGCGGCGGCCGTCCAGAGCTGAGCCCCGCCAAGTAGGCAGAAACCCCAGGCTATTCACCAATACCAATTCGTCCTAGTCTGGGAGTTCAGCCTTCGTCTGGGACACTGGGAGGGAAATTGAGCGCCTATCAGACCGTCGTGGTCGGCACCGATGGCTCGGACTCGTCGCTACGTGCGGTGGACCGCGCGGCCGCGATTGCCGCGGATAACGGCGCGAAACTGATCGTCGCGACGGCGCATCCCCCCGTCCCCGAGGAGAAGGGCCGTTACGCCATCCCGCCGGGGAGCGACCACGGTCAGGACTACCGGACGGTGGGCGAGGCCCCCTACTACGCGATCCTGCGGGAAGCCGCGATCCGGGCGCGCAAAGCCGGGGCCCAGAGCGTGGAGGAGAAGTCGGTCGTCGGTGCCCCCATCAACGCGCTGGTGCAGCTGGCCGAGGAGGCCCATGCTGACCTGCTGGTCGTCGGCAACGTCGGGCTCGCCAGCGTCGCCGGGCGGCTGCTGGGATCAGTCCCTTCGGAGGTCTCCCGCAGGTCCAAGATCGACGTCCTGATCGTCCACACCGCCGAGTGATGATCGGCTAGACGTCGGCCGAAGCCGTTGCAGCGCTGGGTTGTTCGCTTGATTGCTTGGCAAAGGACCGCAGGTTCAGGCGCACGATCCGGTCCAGCACCCGGTCGGAGACGACGCGGCTGATCCGCACCAGCATCGCGGCGTCACGCCCGATCGTGTAGCGAGTCCGCGGGCGAGACGCGGTGGCCGCCTTGGCGATCACCTTCGCGGCGTGTTCGCTCGAAACGCCGATCTCGCCGAACGATCGGGCCTGTGCCGTGACGGCGGCCGCGAGGTCGCCGTAACGTGCGAGTTGGGCGGCGGTCAGTTCCGCCAACAGTCCCTCCGCGGTGGCGATTCCGCGCTCGGCCATCTCGGTCTTGACCGCGCCGGGTTCGACGACGACCACCTTGATGCCGAGCTCGGCGACCTCACGCCGCAACGCATCACTGACCGCCTCGAGGGCGAACTTCGAACCGGCGTAGGCGCCGTACGTCGGCAAGACCACCTTCCCGCCGACGGAGCTGATGTTCACGACGGTGCCGGAGCTGACGAGCAAAGCCGGCAACAGCGCCTGGGTCATCGCGATGTGGCCGAACAGGTTGACCTCGAACTGCTTGCGCCACTGGGCAATCGGCAAGGTTTCCACCGGAGCGTTGATCGCAATGCCGGCGTTGTTGATCAGCGCACGCAGCGGCCGACGCAGCGGGTCGCCCGCGACGCGGTCCGCGACCGCGGCCACATCCGATTCCATCGTGATGTCGAGGATGACCGGTTCTAGCCCCTCAAGCCCGTCAGCTACTAGCGCGTCGGCGTCGGCGTCGCGACGTACACCGGCTAGCACGTGAAAACCTCTGCCCGCCAACTCTTTAGCCGTCGCCGCGCCAATTCCCGTAGACGCGCCGGTCACGACGATCAGCTCCTGACGGTCGGCGCGATTCGATGAATTCATGATGGTCTCCATCCGGGGCGGGTCTTTGAGTTGACGTTGTTAACTGAAGCTAGGCGCTTGAGTTGACATTGTCAACTGAAACGCTGGCCTATGCTCGGCGGGTGACGACACGAGCGGAGAGTGCCGCGGCGACCCGCCGCTCGCTGCTCGACGCCGCGGAGGTACTACTCGACCTCGGCGGAGTCGAAGCGGTCACGCTGCGTGAGGTGGGCGCTCGGGCCGGTGTTTCGCACTCGGCGGCGTATCGCCACTTCGCCGACAAGGAATCGCTGCTCGCGGTCCTGGCCACGAACGCGTTGAGCGAATTGGGCGACCTCCTTCAGGCTTTGGTCGATGGCGACGATTCACCCGAGGAGTCGTTGCGCTCCGGTCTACTGTCGCTGATCACCCTCGGCCGCACCCGGCCCCACCTGTACCGGCTGATGTTCACCCCGCCGGCGGGAGACCCGACCGAGGCGATGCGGGTGGCCGAACGCGCGCAGGATCTGTTTCTCGACGTCGTGGGTCGCATTACGGGTCCTGCGCAGGCGCGACGGTATGGGGCGCTGCTGTTGACCAGCGCCCATGGCATCACGGGTTTGGATTTGAGCGGCCACATGGATTTGGACAAGTGGCACACCAATGCCGAGGAACTCGTCGACACGCTCATCTCGGTGTTGCCCAAAGCGAAATAGTTCAGCGGCGCAACAGGTTTACGAACGCACTCGCGGCCGCGTCCACCCCGGCGTCGTCGTTGGTGGCCACCAAATCCAGCAGCAGCCCCCGGGTGACGGCCAGCCCGAGTCGCACCATCGCAGGGTTTGGCGGCCCTTCCGCGGTGGCAACCACCGCGCCCAGCCAGTCGTTGACTGCGCCGGGAATCATTTGGGCGAACGGCTTTTCGCCGTGGGCGGCGCGCGCGTAGCACTCGAAGAAGAGCCGCTCCAACCGGCGTAGCTCGGGCCGGCGTAGATCCGCCCACATCGCGGCGAAGCCTTCGGCCGGATCCGTCGGCAATTCGGAGAGCAGGCCCATCTGGCGGTGCTCGACCTCCTCGACGACTGCCAGAAGCAGCTCCTCCCGAGACCCGAAGTGGTGCAGCAACATTCGATGGCTGGTGCCGACGGCGCCGGCTACCTCGCGCAGTGAGCGGTCGCCGATGCCGCCGTCGGCGAACTCGTCGATCAGCGCGTCGAGGAGATGTCGGCGCCGGCCAACGTCAGGGGTGCGGACCACTGACGCGGCTGAGCTGCTCCGATCGGGCCTTGAGTCCTCGGGCTTCCAGTTGGAGAAAGCGCTGGGTCTTCTTGGCCATCAGCCGCCCGACGAGCGCTCCGAGCGGACCGCTTTGGTCGAGTTGCTGGCGCACCAGGGTGCGGCCGTCGGGTTGACCGGTGACGTCGTGGCGGGCGGTCACCAGCGAGCCGGGGGAGCGTTGCACCCACGTCCAGGACAAACCGGGGTCGATCTCGGTGACCCGCCAGACCAGCTTCTGCATGCCGGGCTGCTTGATCGCGAACCGGTTGCCGACGGCGAGGCCGGGTCCGTCCAGTCCGACAAGGGATGTCACCGACGCGGTCCAGTCGGGCCAGTGCTCGACATCGGTGAAGACATCCCATACCAACTGTGGCGCGGCATCGATCTCGATGCTGTCTTCGTTAAACATGTACCAAATGGTACATCGCGCGGAGTGCGCTGCAAAGAGACCGGGGCCACCGGATTCCACATCACCGACTCCTGCTCAACCGGCCGCAATCGCCCGAATGAAGTAGCCGACTACGCTATCTCGCGTTCCGATTGCGCGATAAATCTTTTCGAGACAACGGATTACGTGTCACGAGAGGAGCAGGAAATGTCGGACTTGAGTGTGGCAGCTTCGCTGCCGAAGGCGTTGGTTGCTCGCCTGCGAGAGCTTGAGAAGCAGCCTGGCATGCAGGTGAATCGCGTTCCGGTGGTGGCAGTACCAGTCGGTCAACGCGAGATTCTCGACGCCGTGGGCGACGCGGTGCCGGGGTTGGATCTTGCCCCGCTCACGACCCTCGCCACGCTGAGCCCGCGCCGGCCTGCGGTCGACGGAGTCGCATGGCTCGATTTCGAGACCGTCGCCTACTACACCGCTGGCAGCAATTCATTCGCCTCGGTCGGAACCTTCTCGGGCAACGCGCAGTTTGAGCCGTATCTGCGGCTCACGCTGGCGAATGCGCCGACGGGGAGAGGGGTTCTGGTCACTTGCCGGGCGACAAGCATTGCCGTAGGACCGCACTACCCGGGGTACTACCACGTCGCAGGGCCGGGCGTGGCAGCCAGCTTCGAGGACAACGCCAGACCCACCACGTTCACGTTCATCGTCCCGGCTGGTGGGAGCGGTCCCGTCGAGATCAAGATAACCACCGACGCCGACAGGATTCAGCTTTGGGGTTTCCATGACTGCACGATCACTCAGATCTGATCGAGGCCGACCCGCTTAGCGCACGTCGCGGCCTCGGCGGTGATCCGCGAGGTGCTACGCCTGCGCGACGCGCGCGTTGAGGTGCGTGAGCGCGGCCTCGGCGCCGTTCCACCCGGGGATGCCTGTCACCCCCGGACCCGGATGCGTGCACTGTCCGCAGAGGTAGAGCCCGTCGACCGGGGTGGCGAACTTGTCGGCCCCCTCGACCACGCGGCCGGTCCACAGTTGGTTGGGCTGCAGCAGGCCATGCGAGTAGTCGCCGGCGTGTGCGCTGAAGGTGCTGCCGAAGTAGCGGTTGGAGAACACCACGCGGTTGGTGACGGAGTCGGCGAAGCCCGGCGCATACGTGTCAAAGATTTTCACGCAGGTGTCCGCGTATTGCTCTTTCCAGCTTCGGTTTTCGTCGGCGTCCAGCCCGGTCGGGAAGTAGGGCGTGAAAATCGTTGCGCTGTGCTTGCCTTCGGGCGCCAGCGACGAGTCGACCATGCTGGGGATGTACAGGTACGTGGGAGGTGCATCGGGCAGCATGCCCTTGCGGTACTGCTCCCACGCGTCGCTGATGTATTCCGGCGACGGTGCATAAGCGACGGTCGGACACCATTGCCCGTTGTCCTGCAGGTAGGGCTGCAGGCGCTCGATCCATTGCGGCGCTTGGTCAATGGTGAGATGGGCCTGAATGTAGCCCAGGTTGAAGTTGATCTCCTTGATCTTGCGGATGTAGTCCGGTGGAAAGTTCTGCGCGCCGGCCAGATTCACGAAGGTGGTGTACGGGTCGAGCGACGACAGCACAACGTCAGCGGAAATCGTTGTGCCATCGCGTAACTCGACCCCGGTGGCGCGGGCGTTCTCGACCAGGATTTCCTTCACGTGCTGCTTCATCTGCACCTCGGCGCCCAGCGACTCGGCGCGCCGGCACAGCGCGGTGCTCAGTGAGCCGATGCCACCGCGCGGCATGATGTATTCGACGTTGCCGCCGCCGATCAGGTAGTGGTACAGCGTCGACGCATTCGAGCCCGGGGTCCACGGGCCGCCGTCGAACGCGTCGATCGACATCGCCGCCAGCGAGCCCTGGATGCAGCGGCCCTGGTCGGGCGCCAGGAAGCGGCGGACCGTGTCCATCGTGCTGCCGTACCACATTTGGGCGAAGTCGTGGCGGTCCTGCGGCGTGGGCTGGGAGGCGATCACCTCGATGATGTCCAGCGGCGGGCCGAACGCCGAGTCGACGAAATACGGTGCGAAGCGCCCGATGTGGGCGAACAACCCACCGAGGCCGGTCGCGACGTCGGCTCCGTGATCCTCGAGGAGATGGCGTCCCATCCGCTCCAGGTCGTTGTACATCACGAACGGGGTGTCCTCGGCGTCGCCGAAGGTACATGTCGATGTCCACTGATCCATCAGCTCGAAGCCCCACTTGGTCAGCTCCAGGCGTTCGGTCATCTCCTGGCGCCAGATCAGCACGGCCCAGGCGCCGACACTGTGCTTGTAGCCGTCGAAGAGTTCGCGGGTCGCGGCCATGCCGCCGAGGAAGTGTGCGCGTTCTAGGACAAGCACTTTCGCGCCGGCCTTGGCCAGCACATTCGCGGCAACCAAACCATTGTGACCTGCTCCGATGATGATCGCGTCATAGTCAGCCATGCTCACTCCTCCGGTGATAATCCGTCGACAGAGGCACAATGTCACATGTGACATATTTGCGTCAATGGTGACATTTGGTGGATGCTGACGACGTGGAATCTCGTAGTCAGCGCACGCGTCAGGCGCTCTTGCAGGCGGCGATGAAGCGCTTCGTCGCCGACGGCGTGCACCAAACCAGCGTTTCGGACATCGTCGCCGATGTCGGGGTGACCGAGAGAACCTTCTATCGGCACTTCCCGTCCAAGCACGCGGTGATCTTCGCCGACTACGACATCGGGTTCGAGTGGTTCGCTCGCGCGCTGGCACTGCGCCCGCATGGCGAGCCCATCACCGCGTCGGTGCGAAAAGCCGTGGACGCCTTCCCTTTTGACTTCGCGATGGTCCGTGAAGCCGCCACCATCCGCTCGCGCGACCTCGACCAGGACATCATCACCACGCACATCGGGCGGATGCGCGACCAGGTCGCCGACGAGATCAGCCGATTCATCCACGAACGATCGAAGCCGACGGCCGACGGGGCGATGATCGCCGACATCGCGGCACACAGTTTGGCCACCGCGGTGTTTGCCTCGCTGGAAGCGTGGATGAGCAAAGGTGGTGAGGACATCGACGAGCTGAGCCGGCTGACCGACATCGCGCTGAGCGCGCTGGAAGACGGCCTCACGCACACGTTGCAACACGCCGGATTGGACTAAAAGCTGCGACACGTAGACACAACTTCTTGTGTTGCGCCGGCTTGTCGGCCCCCAGGGGTAGTGTTTGTGGTCCGAGTAACAGCAAGCAGTTCAGCAGCCAAAACAGTGTGTGAAGTGGGGTTCTGGTGACCGAAAACATGAAGCTGATCGACCGCGCTTCGGCGATCAACTGGAACCGGGTACAAGACGAGAAGGACGCCGAGGTCTGGGACCGGTTGACCGGAAACTTCTGGCTGCCCGAGAAGGTGCCGGTGTCCAATGACATTCCGTCGTGGGGAACGCTGACCGCCAACGAGAAGCAGCTCACGATGCGCGTCTTCACCGGGCTGACGTTGCTGGACACCATCCAGGGCACCGTCGGTGCGGTCAGCCTGATTCCCGATTCGCTGACGCCGCATGAGCAGGCCGTCTACACCAACATCGCGTTCATGGAGTCGGTGCACGCGAAGAGCTACAGCTCGATCTTCTCCACACTGTGCTCGACGGCCGAGATCGACGACGCCTTCCGCTGGTCGGAGGAGAACCCCAACCTGCAGCGCAAGGCCGAGATCGTGATGGAGTACTACCGGGGCGACGAGCCGCTCAAGCGCAAGGTGGCCTCCACACTGTTGGAAAGCTTCCTGTTCTACTCCGGATTCTACCTGCCCATGTACTGGTCGAGCCGGGCCAAGCTGACCAACACCGCCGACATGATCCGGCTGATCATCCGCGACGAGGCCGTCCATGGTTACTACATCGGCTACAAGTTCCAGAAGGGCCTGGCGCTGGTCGACGAGACCAAGCGCGCCGAACTCAAGGACTACACCTACGAACTGCTCTTCGAGCTCTACGACAACGAGGTCGAGTACACCCAGGACCTCTACGACGAGGTCGGGCTGACCGAGGACGTCAAGAAGTTCTTGCGCTACAACGCAAACAAGGCGCTGATGAACCTGGGCTACGAGGCGCTGTTCCCGCGCGACGAGACCGACGTGAACCCGGCGATCCTGTCGGCGCTCTCGCCCAACGCCGATGAGAACCACGACTTCTTCTCCGGCTCGGGCTCGTCCTACGTGATCGGCAAGGCCGTCAACACCGAAGACGAGGACTGGGACTTCTAACCGCGGCGCTAACTCGACGCGCGCACGGTATCGGCCGACGGCGAGATCCCGCGATCGAATGCGAGCTGTTTCTTTCGCATCTTTCGCACCATGGGCGAACACCCTATAAGGGCGATAATCGCCGAATTCACGATGTTGAATGGAAACTTCATCGGTCGTGTGATGTCGAGGAACAAGACCACGCGGGTTTCGCTGGTGTCATTCCACACCTCATGCTCGTACGTGTCATCGAACATGAGCGACACGCCCTCTTCGAATTTAGCGGTCTGGTCGCCGACGCGGATTCCACATTCGCCGCTCCGGGGGACGAGGAGCGGGAGGTGGTAGCGCATGACGCCGCGATACGGGCCCCGGTGCGGCGGAATCCTCTTGCCGGGGGACAGGATTGAAAAGAACGCGGTCTTCATGCCCGGTATGTCTTGCAGCAGGCGAGTGGTCTCGGGGCATTGTTCGCACTGCTTTTCGAAGCGCTGGCCGTAGATGTAGAAAAAGTGGCTGAGCCATTTATCGTCGTTGGTGATCGGCTTCGCCGTCTCGATGATGTCCTGGTGACTCGGAATCGTCTCGGCATCCGACAGTATGGCCTTCAGCTCGGACTGCACCGTGACCCACTCCGCGACGATGCGCTCGTGCCATGGGAATTGGGAAGGGTCGATAAAGGGCGTGGTCTCGACTTTCGAGAACCGCTTGGGAACGCACCAGTCGGTCACCTTCACAAGCCGCGCGAGACAGAACAGCACGACAAATTTCACGATCTGAAGCGCTTTGGGGGTGCGGTCTGCGTTCGCTGTTATCGCGTTGGTGGTGGCCATGGACGGTCCTCGTTCGTCAAAGCATCGCCTAGGGTGCGGCAATGAAAGTTGGACGAGTGTATGCGCTGTGCGATGGATCACATGTGAATTTGGCAAGAATTAGGCAAGTCCAGGTCAGGGCAGGATGTGCAGGGTGAGCAGTGACGATCCCGTGGGTGCAACAGACTTCCGTCGCGCCTTGGCGCTGATTCAGCACGGCGAGCGCGGCGACGAGGCCGGCATGCGCGTCATCATCGACGACGAGGTCCTTCCGGGCGAACGGCTTCCGCAGTTGATCCGCGCCACAGTGTCGATCTTTTGGCAGCTGGTGGCTCAGTTGTGCGAACCAAACGAAATCGCGGAGATCGGCCAAACCCTGACTTCGGCGTCCACCGCCGATGAGTTCGATCTCGACGCCGACAACCGGCTGGTGGCCCGGATGGCGATGGCACAGCATGCGGAAGATCCCGGCGTCGAGTATGAGGTGCTGGGCGACGCGGCCAGCGCGCCGGACGGTCTGGTCCGCCTCGCGCTCACCGCCGCCGGTGTCGTCTCCGCGATGCTGCCGCAGTTACGCACCGATGTTGGCCGGCAATTGCTCAACAACTTGGCGATGCAAGCTTTGCGCGAGGAGAACGGCTGATGCGCAACTAGCTGGATGCCCACATTTTGCGTTGTCTTAGGCGAACGCCGATAGCCTGCCGCCCATGGCAACGGCTATCGACGTTCGAGACCGTAAAACCCAAGCGCTTCCGTTTAATGGTGGATGCCGCGAATGCAGTAGGCCGCGGCGCAACCGGCCCGAGGTGGCCGGCCGCCCAGGACCCCGGCACGTCCCACTGCCGACGCCGGCGCCCTCCCCGAATCCGCCGCCGGACGGTGTCCGAAAGCGCCACGGAATACGTTGGTGGTTAACCGAACTCGTCATTCCCACTGTCGTCGCGCTGGTCACCGGTGCGATCGTGGCGGCCGGCACCATCAAGGGACAGGCCCTACTCGATGACGCTCGCGAGGACCGCGCGTTGCGGCTGGAAAATCTCCGATTCGTCCGCGACCATTCGACCGCCGATCCCAATCAGCCGCGACCATTCGGCGGTCTTGATCTGAGCGGGCAACACCTGCGCGGGCTGCAATTGGCGAACGCCAACTTCGACGATGCCAACCTCGAGGGAGCAATCTTCAATAACTCGAATCTGCACCGCGCCAGTTTCAATTACGCCCGGCTCATCAACGCGAATCTTGTCGCTACCGATCTCTCGGAAACTGATATGGAGGGCGCCGATCTGAGCGGCGCGGACTTGGATCGCGCCAACCTTGCGGGGGCAAACTTCGATCAGACCGCGCTGTATGGGGCCAACCTGAAAGCCGCCAATCTCAGCGGCGCGTCGTTGAGGTGCATCTACTACGACGCTTCCACTTCGTGGCCACCCGGGTTCGTCCCTCCGCCAGGTCGTGACCAACGGTGTGCGGCCAGGGCAGGGCTGCACCGCTAGCGGTACCGCGATGCGGTCTGCCGGGCACCCGCCGCAGGCGTGGGAGGCTTCAGCTAATGCCGCAGACGCCCATGCCGTCCGGGCAGTTGATCGTGCATCCCGCGGTCGCGACGGAGGTAAACGCGAGAACCAGGGCGACGAGGAGTTTGCTCGTGAGACCAGACATGACCACTCCGTTCTGCCGGGCCGGGCCCGGGCCGTCCCCCGGCTCGCTCATCGTAATTCGCTGGAGCAGCAAAGAGAATGGATTTTGCCCGGACGGCCCGCCGACCGCCGACGCCGGATTTCTAGCGCCAGATGTTCAGGTCGTGAACGGCATGTGAATTGTCACCAAGGTCCGACGCCACGGCGGCACCCCTACCGTGAGACTGGTGGGGTGTCGGAACATCATGCTCACAAGCACGCGAAATTCCTCAAATCAGTGATCCGCTGGCTGGACGTCGGCTACCCGCAAGGCGTTCCCGGCCCCGACCAGGTGGCCTTGTTCGCCCTGCTGCGGAGCACCCCCCTAACCCCCGAGCAGATCGAAGAGGTCGCTCACAAGATCGCCGCGAAGGAATCGCAGCCAGGAGCTGACGGCGTCGTCAGCAAGGACGAGATCGCCGAGTTCATCACCAAGGTGACCCACACCGAGCCCGGCAAAGAGGACATTCAGCGCGTGGCCGCCACGCTGGCCGCCGCCGGCTGGCCGCTGGCCGGGATCAGCGTCAGCTCGGTTGCTCCCGACGACGAGCACGCCGCCGCGGCCGAAGAGATCGGCTGGCGGCGCGACGACGTGGCCGAGGGCGCGTCACAGGGTTGAGATGTCGATGACGAAGCGGTAGCGCACGTCGCTGGCGAGCACCCGCTCGTAGGCCTCGTTGACGTAATCCGCTTCGATGACCTCGATTTCGGGGGTCACGTCGTGCTCGGCGCAGAAGTCGAGCATCTCCTGGGTTTCCGCGATACCGCCGATGTTCGACCCGGACAGGCTGCGGCGTGCCAGCGCCAGCGGGAACGCCCCGATCTCCATGGGGTGCTCGGGGATGCCCAATTCGACAAGCGTGCCGTCGACGTCGAGCAGGCCCACATAATCGTCGAGCTTCAGGTTCGCCGAGACGGTGTTCAGAATCAGGTCGAAGCTGCCGCGCAACTTCTTGAACGTGTCGCGCTCGGCGGTGGCGTAGTAGTTGCCGGCTCCCAGGCGCAGCCCGTCTTCCATCTTCTTCAGCGACTGCGACAGCACGCTCACCTCGGCGCCCATCGCCGCGCCCAGCTTGACTCCCATGTGGCCGAGACCACCCAGCCCGATGATCGCCAGCCGCGTGCCCGGTCCGGCCTTCCAGTGGCGTAGCGGTGAGAACAGCGTGACGCCCGCACACAGCAGCGGTGCCGCTTTGTCCAGCGGCAGCGAGTTCGGGATGCGCAGCACGAAGTTCTCGTCGACGACGATGGCCTGGCTGTAGCCGCCCATCGTCGGGGTGCCGTCCTTGTCGGTGGAGTTGTAGGTGAAGGTCGCGCCCCGCTTGCAGTACTGCTCGAGACCGGCCTTACAGCTGCTGCACTGACCGCAGGAGTTCACCATGCAGCCCACGCCGACGTGGTCGCCCACCTTGTGCTTGGTCACCTCGGCGCCGACGGCGGTCACCACGCCGGCGATCTCGTGGCCGACGACGACGGGGTAGTTCGGCACGCCCCATTCGGATTTGGCGGTGTGGATGTCGGAGTGGCAGATGCCGGCGAACTTGATGTCGATCGCGACGTCGTGCGGGCCCGGATCGCGGCGGGTGATCGTGGTCTTGGTCAGTGGCTCCGTCGCCGAGGTGGCGGCATACGCGGAAACAGTGCTCATGGCAAATCCCTCTTCGATTCGATTGCGTCCGAGAAAAGCTTAGCTAAGGTAACGGTTTTAGGCCAATCGGGTGCCGCACATGAGCCTATGACGAGGTGTGCGTACGGACCGGCTGCCGCTAGTTGATAGCCGCGTTGACCAGGCGCAAGTCGTCCACGATGCCCCGGGCCGCGATCACGCCCTCGCCGGTCTGCCATACCTCGTCGTTGACGATGTAAACGCGGTTGTCGCGGTTGGCGGACAGCTTGCGCCACGGGTCGCTGTCCAAAATCGTTGCGGCCCGGTCGGCAGCGGCGCGGGTGGCGCAGGACATATAGATGACGTCGGCCTCGGCCGCCGAGAAATCCGGGTTCTTCGCCAGGTCGGCGTCGGTCGCGCCGATCTCGATGTAGGGCTTGTCGGTGAACCGCTGGGAAGCCGGCCGGTCCACCCCGACCGCGCTGAGCACACTGGCCGGGAAGTTGTTGGCGCCGTAGATCCGCAGGCTGTTATCGGTCAGCTGGACAACCGACGCCTGGAAGTGAGCGGCGTCGTGGGAGGCGCCGATCTGGTTGGCCCGCTGGGTGAAACCGCCGATCAACCCGTCGACGGCGCCGCTGCGTGCCGTCGCGCCGCCGACAATGCGCAGGTTGTCCTGCCACGCCGCGCCGGGTGCCGCGGTGAACACCGTCGGGGCGATCGCCGCCAGCTTCGGATAGGTCCTCGGCGTCAGCGCGACCGAGCCCAGGATCAGATCCGGGTGCAGCGCGGCGATCCCGCGCACGTCGGGATTGCTCCGGCTGCCGACACCGGGCAGCGCGTGCACGGCCTCGCCCAAATAGGACGGCTGACTCGACGAACCGTCCGGCAGCGCCGCGGCGACCACCCGCGACTGCAGGCCGAGCGCGCACAGGGCGTCGAGCTGATCGCCGGAAAGCACCACGATGCGCTGCGCCTCCGCGGGCACCTGGACCGAGTCCGGAGTGACCCCCGCGGCGTTGTGGGCCTGCCGGGTCGCCGGCCCCGAATCGGCCGGCGCCGCCTCCCGCGCGCACGACTCGTCGGGCTTGCGGTCATTGCCGAGCACCCCGGCGCCCGCGATTTGCGTGGTGGGTGTGACCAGCGGCCGGGTCGACGGCCCCTTGGAGCCGGACTGCCCGGATCCGCAACCGCTGCACACCATGACCCCGGCCGCCGCGATCGCGGCGATGGCCACCAGGTGGTGCTTGACGGGTCCCTTGATGGGCCTCAGGGTGGGTCGCCTACCGCCGGATTGCACGCGTTCGACGCTAACATCTGGCCAGCTCGGAACCGGTCTGCCGGCTCGGCCCGGCGCCCCGGATGAGCCAATTACGACAGTTTGTAGGACCAGGCCTGCCAGCGGCGTGATCGGGGGCTAAGATTCGAGGGAACCCCTGTCTGGGATGGATGTTTGGAGGAGCTGTTGACAGCCGAAGCGCCCCCGTTGGGAGAACTCGAGGCCGTTCGGCCGTACCCGGCCAGGACCGGTCCCAAAGGGAACCTGATCTACAAACTGATCACGACCACCGATCACAAGCTGATCGGCATCATGTACTGCGTCGCGTGCTTCATCTTCTTCTTTATCGGCGGGCTGCTGGCGCTGTTGATGCGCACCGAGTTGGCCGCGCCGGGTCTGCAGTTCTTGTCGAATGAACAGTTCAACCAGCTGTTCACCATGCACGGCACGATCATGCTGCTGTTCTATGCGACCCCGATCGTGTTCGGCTTCGCCAACCTGGTGCTGCCGCTGCAGATCGGTGCGCCCGACGTGGCGTTCCCGCGGCTGAACGCCTTCTCGTTCTGGTTGTTCCTGTTCGGCGCCACGATGGGGATGGCCGGTTTCATCACGCCGGGCGGCGCGGCCGACTTCGGCTGGACCGCCTACACGCCGTTGACCGACGCGATCCACTCACCGGGCGCCGGCGGCGACCTGTGGATCATGGGACTGATCGTCGCGGGTCTGGGCACCATCCTCGGTGCGGTCAACATGATCACCACCTGTGTGTGCATGCGCGCACCCGGGATGACGATGTTCCGGATGCCGATCTTCACCTGGAACATCATGGTGACCTCGATCCTGGTGCTGATCGCCTTCCCGCTGCTGACCGCGGCGCTGTTCGGACTGGCCGCAGACCGCCACCTGGGCGCCCACATCTACGACTCGGCCAACGGCGGAGTTCTGTTGTGGCAACACCTGTTCTGGTTCTTCGGTCACCCCGAGGTGTACATCATCGCGCTGCCATTCTTCGGCATCGTCTCGGAGATCTTCCCGGTCTTCTCCCGCAAGCCGATCTTCGGCTACACCACGCTGGTCTACGCGACGCTGTCGATCGCCGCGCTGTCGGTCGCGGTGTGGGCGCACCACATGTTCGCCACCGGAGCCGTTCTGCTGCCGTTCTTCTCGTTTATGACGTACCTGATCGCGGTGCCGACCGGGATCAAGTTCTTCAACTGGGTCGGCACAATGTGGAAGGGCCAGTTGACCTTTGAGACGCCGATGTTGTTCTCCATCGGCTTCATGGTCACCTTCCTGCTCGGTGGACTGACCGGTGTACTGCTGGCCAGCCCGCCGCTGGACTTCCACGTTACCGACAGCTACTTCGTGGTCGCGCACTTCCACTACGTGCTGTTCGGCACCATCGTGTTCTCCACCTTCGCCGGAATCTACTTCTGGTTCCCGAAGATGACCGGGCGGCTGCTCGACGAGCGGCTGGGCAAGCTGCACTTCTGGCTGACCTTCATCGGTTTCCACACCACGTTCCTGGTGCAGCACTGGCTGGGCGACGAAGGCATGCCGCGCCGCTACGCCGACTACTTGGCCACCGACGGTTTCCAGGGACTGAACATCGTTTCGACGGTGGGAGCATTCATCCTGGGCGCTTCGATGTTCCCGTTCGTATGGAACGTCTTCAAGAGCTGGCGCTACGGCGAAGTGGTCACCGTCGACGACCCGTGGGGTTACGGCAACTCGCTGGAGTGGGCAACCAGTTGCCCGCCGCCTCGGCACAACTTCACCGAGCTGCCCCGAATCCGTTCGGAGCGGCCGGCTTTCGAGCTGCACTACCCGCACATGGTGGAGCGCATGCGCGCCGAGTCGCACGTCGGTCGGTCCCACGGGAAAGAGGGCCACGACGTCACCAAGCTCGACGACGTCGACGTCCGCAGCTAATGGCCCATCGCGGCGGCAATCGCGAGTGAACACACCACCCAAGGTGTCGGTGCTGATCACCGTCACCGGCGTGGATCAACCGGGTGTGACGTCGGCGCTTTTTGACGCGCTCTCCGGGCACGGAATCGACCTGCTCAACGTCGAGCAGGTCGTCATCCGGGGCCGTCTGACACTGGGCGTGCTGCTGTGCTGTCCACCGGAAGTCGCCGAAAGCATCGTGCTGGGCGACGACGTCGAGGACGCCATCCACGCGGTGGGCCTCGACGTCACGATCGAGCGCAGCGAGGCCGTGCCGATCATCCGCGAGCCGTCCACGCACACCATCTTCGTGCTGGGCCGGCCCATCACGGCGGGGGCGTTCGGCGCGGTGGCCCGCGAAGTCGCGGCGCTCGGCGTCAACATCGACCTGATCCGCGGCGTCTCCGACTATCCGGTGACCGGCCTGGAGTTGCGGGTCTCGGTGCCGTCGGGAGCCGACGGCCCGCTGCGGACCGCGCTGAACAAGGTGTCTTCCAACGAGGGCGTCGACGTGGCGGTCGAGGACTACAGCCTGGAGCGGCGGGCCAAACGGCTGATCGTGTTCGACGTCGACTCGACGCTGGTGCAGGGCGAGGTCATCGAGATGCTGGCGGCCAAGGCCGGCGCCGAGGGCAAGGTCGCCGCGATCACCGAGGCCGCGATGCGCGGTGAGCTGGATTTCGCGGAGTCGCTTCGGGAGCGGGTCGCGACCCTGGCGGGATTGCCCGCCACCGTGATCGACGAGGTCGCCGATCAGCTGGAGCTGATGCCCGGCGCCCGGACCACCCTGCGGACGCTGCGGCGCCTGGGCTATCACTGCGGCGTGGTCTCCGGCGGGTTCCGGCGCATCATCGAACCGCTGGCCGAGGAGCTGATGCTGGACTTCGTCGCGGCCAACGAGCTCGAGATCGTCGACGGCAAACTCACCGGCCGGGTGGTCGGCCAGATCATCGACCGGCCCGGTAAGGCCAAGGCGCTGAGGGACTTTGCGCAACAGGCCGGGGTGCCGATGGCGCAGACCGTCGCCGTCGGAGATGGCGCCAACGACATCGACATGCTGGCCGCGGCCGGGCTGGGGGTGGCGTTCAACGCCAAGCCGGCGTTGCGTGCGGTCGCCGACGCGTCGTTGAGCAGCCCGTATCTGGACACGGTGCTGTTTCTGCTCGGCGTCACCCGCGGCGAGATCGAGGCCGCCGATGCCGTCGACGGCGAAGTGCGCCGCGTCGAGATTCCGCCCGAGTAGGTGCGCACTGGACCGACCCGGCAGCCATCCCACTCTCGCGGTACGGCACGATGATCGGGTGCCCGAAACCGGTCCCGAAAGCTCCGAAACCGGCACTGCCGAAGCCGACCCCGATCTGCTGATCGACTTCAGAAATGTCTCGCTGCGACGCGGCGAGCACGTCATGGTCGGGCCGCTGGATTGGGCAGTCGAACTCGACGAGCGCTGGGTGATCATCGGTCCCAATGGGGCGGGCAAGACGTCGCTGCTGCGCATCGCGGCGGCGGCCGAACACCCGTCGTCCGGCATCGCGTTCGTGCTCGGCGAGCAGCTGGGCCGGGTCGACGTGTCGGAACTGCGGGCCCGGATCGGGCTCAGCTCTTCGGCTTTGGCGCAGCGAATCCCCTCCGATGAAGTCGTGCGCGACTTGGTCATCTCGGCCGGCTACGCGGTGCTGGGCCGTTGGCGGGAGCGCTACGAGGACGTCGACCATCAACGGGCCGTCGACATGCTGGAGAGCCTGGGCGCCGAGCACCTCGCCGACCGCACCTACGGAACGCTGTCCGAAGGGGAGCGCAAACGGGTGCTGATCGCCCGCGCGCTGATGACCGACCCGGAGTTGCTGCTGCTCGACGAACCCGCCGCCGGCCTGGACCTGGGCGGCCGCGAGGAATTGGTGTCGCGGCTGACGGACCTAGCCGCCGACCCCGACGCGCCCGCCCTGGTATTGGTCACCCACCACGTCGAGGAGGTTCCGCCGGGCTTCAGCCACTGCATGCTGCTGTCGGAGGGACGGGTGGTGGCCGCGGGGTTGCTGGCCGACGTGCTGACCGCCGAGAATCTATCGGCCGCTTTCGGTCAGTCGATCGCTCTGGACGTGATCGACGGGCGGTACTTCGCGCGGCGGGTCCGTACCCGCGCGGCGCACCGGAGGAGGCTGGAATGAACACCATCCCCGAGCCGCTACCGACCCGGCCGGCGGCCACCGTAATGCTGATCCGCGACGTGCCCGGCGGCGTGAAGACCTTCCTGATGCGCCGCCATTCGAACATGGAGTTCGCCCCCGGCACGATGGTTTTCCCCGGTGGCGGGGTGGACGACCGCGACCGCAATGCCGATATCGCGTGGGCCGGTCCGCCGCCGGACTGGTGGGCACAGCGGTTCGGCATCGACACCGAGCTGGCCGCGGCGCTGGTGTGCGCGGCGGCCCGGGAGACCTTTGAGGAGTCCGGGGTGCTGTTCGCCGGCCCCGCCGATGACCCGGACGGAATCGTCCGCGACGCCTCGGTCTACGCCGATGCCCGCCGCGCCCTCGACGACCGGACGCTGTCGTTCGCGGACTTCCTGCGCCGCGAAAACCTGGTGCTGCGCTCGGACCTGCTGCGGCCGTGGGCCAACTGGGTCACCCCGGAAGCCGAGCGCACCCGTCGCTACGACACCTACTTCTTCGTCGGCGCCCTGCCGGAGGGCCAGCGGGCCGACGGGGAGAACACCGAATCCGACCGGGCCGGCTGGTCGACACCGCAGGCCGCGATCGACGACTTCGAGGCCGGGAGTTGCTTCCTGCTGCCGCCGACCTGGACCCAGCTGGACTCGCTCGCGGGACGCACGGTCGCCGAAGTGCTGGCCGTCGAACGCCAAATCGTCCCGGTGCAACCACATTTGGAGATCCAGGGGGATAACTGGATCTTCGAGTTCTTCGACTCCGACCGCTACCACCAGGCCCGGGAAAAGGGCGGCATGGGGTGGCGGCATTGAGCGAGTTCGTCCACGTCGTGGTCAGTGACGGCTCGCAGGACGCCGGCCTGGCCGTCCTGCTGGTGTCGCGGCCGCCCACCAACACGATGACCCGGCAGGTCTACCGAGAGATCGCGGCCGCCGCCGCCGAGCTGGGGCGGCGCGACGACGTCGCCGCGGTGATCCTGTTCGGCGGTCACGAGATCTTCTCGGCCGGCGACGACCTGCCCGAGTTGCAGACGCTGAGCGCGGCCGAGGCCGAGTTCGCCGACCGGGTGCGCGCCGAGGCCGTCGACGCCGTTGCGGCCATCCCGAAGCCGACCGTCGCGGCGGTCACCGGCTACGCGCTGGGTGCGGGGCTGACGCTGGCGCTGGCCGCCGACTGGCGGATCAGCGGCGACAACGTGAAATTCGGGGCGACCGAGATTCTGGCCGGCCGGATCCCCGGGGGTGGCGGCATGGCGCGCCTGACCCATGCGGCCGGGGCGAGCAAGGCCAAGGAGCTGGTGTTCAGCGGGCGTTTCGTCGACGCCGAGGAGGCCTTGGAGCTGGGCCTGATCGACGAGATGGTGGCCCCCGACGACGTGTACGACGCCGCCGCGGTGTGGGCGCGGCGCTTCCTGGAGGGGCCGCGTGACGCGCTGGCCGCCGCCAAGGCCGGCATCAACGCCGTTTCCGGTTAGCTGCCGCGCCGCTCAGACAAAATGCGAGCCTTGTCGACTCTGGCTGCTATGAGGGAGGCGAGTAGTCGCGGAATTCGGTGATTAGCCCACCCGCGGTGTCGTTCGCGGCAAATTCAGCGCCCGCCATGGCGGATTTGACTGCACTTGTCTGCGCACGTCGGGCCAAGACGGTGATGGCTCCATCGAGGGCCGCATGGGCAGCACCGACGGCGCCGGATGTCGACTGAACTGGTCGCCCAACACGGGGCAGCGGAGGCGCTGCCACCAACTCCGCCGAAATCGTCTCGCAGTGCGCCGCCAATACCTGAAGCCCCGCATCACTGACCCGAAGAGCATCGGCCACGTCGATGAGTTTAGGCCGGTACTGGCGATGAGCACTTCACCTCGTTCCACGGCGGATCGGTCGCCGATTAGGCTGCCCTGCATGACCGACGTAACTCCGGCGGCCCAGGTGACGGCCGATCAGGTCGAAGCCGCGCGGCACGACACCAAGCTCGCCCAGGTGCTCTACCACGACTGGGAGGCCGAAACCTACGACGAGAAGTGGTCGATCTCCTACGACCAGCGCTGCGTGGATTACGCCCGCGGCCGCTTCGACGCCGCCGTGCCCGACGAGGTCCAGCGTGAACTGCCGTATGACCGTGCTCTCGAATTAGGCTGTGGCACAGGGTTTTTCCTGCTCAACCTGATCCAGGCCGGCGTGGCGCGGCGCGGGTCGGTCACCGATCTGTCACCCGGCATGGTCAAGGTCGCCACCCGCAACGGGCAATCGCTGGGCCTGGACATCGACGGCCGGGTCGCCGACGCCGAGGGCATCCCGTACGACGACAACACCTTCGACCTGGTGGTCGGCCATGCCGTGCTGCACCACATTCCCGACGTCGAGCTGTCGCTGCGCGAGGTGATCCGGGTGCTCAAGCCCGGCGGCCGGTTCGTCTTCGCCGGCGAGCCGACCAATGCCGGCGAGGTCTACGCCCGTTCGTTGTCCACGCTGACCTGGCGGGTGGCCACCAACGTCACCAAGTTGCCCGGCCTGGGCGGTTGGCGGCGCCCGCAGGTCGAGCTTGACGAATCCTCGCGCGTCGCGGCGCTGGAAGCCATCGTCGACCTGCACACCTTCGCCCCCGAGGACCTGGAGCGGATGGCCGCCAACGCCGGCGCCGTGCAGGTCGAGACCGCCAGCGAGGAGTTCACCGCCGCGATGTTCGGCTGGCCGGTCCGCACCTTCGAGGCGTCGGTGCCGCCGGGGCGGTTGGGCTGGGGCTGGGCAAAATTCGCCTTCAACGGCTGGAAGGCGCTGAGCTGGGTCGACGCCAACATCTGGCGGCACGTGGCGCCGAAGGGCTGGTTCTACAACGTGATGGTCACCGGGGTCAAACCCTCCTGAGTGCTGGCCTGCGCTTCACCGCCGACGACGTCGGTTACCTGCGGTCGCAATCGGGTGTCGCGGCGCTGGCGGCGGTCGCCGAATTCGCGTTGACCGACGCCACCCGGATCGCCGATGTCGCCGCCGTGCGGGCTCGTTTCGGCGACCGGGCGCCGGTGCTGGTGGAAACCACGCTGCTGCGCCGCCGTGCCGCCGACAAGTTGGGGGAGCTGGGGGTTTCCGGCTGGCTCTTTACCGACGAAGCGCTGCAGCAGGCCACCGCGGCGCCGGTGGCGCTGCACCGGGCCCGACGGCTGAGCACGGCCGGCGCGGTGGTGCACGATGCGACCTGTTCGATCGGCACCGAAGTGGCCGCGCTGCGCGACGCGGGTGTCCACGCGGTGGGCAGCGATATCGACCCGGTGCGGCTGGCGATGGCTGCCCACAATCTGGGCCCCGGCGCGGTCCTTTGCCGCGCCGACGCGCTGCGCCCGGTGACCCGCGAGGCGGTGGTCGTCGTCGACCCGGCGCGCCGCAGCGGCGGGCAACGCCGGTTCAACCCGGGTGACTACCAGCCGGGCCTGGGCGAACTGATCGACTGCTACCGGGGCCGTGATCTCGTCGTAAAGTGCGCTCCCGGAATAGATTTCGATCAACTGGCACGGCTCGGTTTCGACGGCGAAATCGAGGTGACGTCGTATCGCGGTTCGGTGCGCGAAGCGTGCCTGTGGGGAGGCCGGCTGGCCGAACCGGGTGTGCGCCGACGCGCCAGCGTCCTGGATCGCGGCGAACAGATCAACGACACCGAGCCCGACGACTGCGGGGTGCGTCCGGCCGGGCAATGGATCGTCGACCCGGACGGCGCCGTGGTCCGGGCCGGCCTGGTGCGCCACTACGGCGCGCGGCACGGGCTATGGCAACTCGACCCCGACATCGCCTATCTGTCCGGCGACCGACTGCCGCCGGACGTCCGCGGCTTCGAGCTACTCGAGCAGCTGGAGTTCGACGAGCGCCGGCTCCGGCAGGCGCTTTCCGCGCGCGACTGCGGGGCGCTGGAGATCCTGGTGCGCGGTGTGCGGGTTGACCCCGATGCGTTGCGGCGACGGCTGCGGCCGCGCGGCAGCCGGTCCCTGTCGGTGGTCATCACCCGCCTGGGCTCCGGGGCTGCCGCGCGTGCGACCGCGTATGTGTGCCGCCCGTCGCGGTAGTGCCCCTGTACGCTGTCGGCGGTCACTTTCCGGGGGACCTCGCCTTTTGAATCGACGAGGACAATTCGAGTTATGCGTTATCTGATCGCGGCCGCGGTGCTGGTCACCACGGTTCTGCTGGGCTGGCCGGCTGCCGCCGACCCGCCATCGTGTGCCAGCGTGGGCGGCACCGTCGACGCCGGACAGCTGTGCCACATCCATACCACCGGCTCGACCTACACGCTGAACATGACGTTTCCGGCCGACTATCCCGACCAGCAGCCGCTGACCGACTACATCGCGCAGAACCGCGACGGATTCCTCGCCGTCGCGCAGACCACCGGGCCCCGCGACCAGCCCTACCAAATGGAGGCGACCACCGAGCAACACTTCGCTGGTCAGCCGCCGCACAACACCCGCAGCGTGGTGCTCAAGTTCTTCCAGGACGTCGGCGGATCGCACACGTCCACCTGGTACAAGACGTTCAACTACAACCTCGGAACCAGGCAGCCCATCACCTTCGACAACCTGTTCGCCCCCAACACGTCGCCGCTGGAGACGATCTTCCCGCTGGTCGTGCGCGACCTGGAACGGCAGAACGCGCTGAGTGCGGCGATCTTGCCGTCGTCGGGCCGGGACCCGTCGCACTATCAGAACTTCGCCATCACCGACGATCAGCTGATCTTCTATTTCGCGCCGGGGGAGATGCTGCCCGCGTTCGCCGGCCCCTGTCAGGCCCAGGTGCCGCGCAACGCGATCCCGCCGCTGGCTGTTTAGCGGGCTTAGGCCGGCGCGAAGCCGTAAACCTGACCGTCGCTGGTCGCGGCCACCACCCGGCGGTCGGTGCCGATCGCGATTCCGACGGGGTAGCCGGTGGCCGCGGGTAGCGGGTAGCTGTTGATCGGGTGGCCGTTGCCCGGGTCGAACACCAGCAACGACATGCCGGGAGCATCGTCGTGGGGCGGCCCGCTCACTACCGCGTAACCGACGCCGCCACCGGCCAGCCCCGACGACGACAACGGGGTGACGTCATCGCGGCGCCAGACCTGATCGCCGTGATCGCCGGCATCCTTGAAGGCCACCAGCCGGGTGTCGGGTCCACCGCCGGACACGATCAGGCCCTGCGGGGTGACCGCGGGCGGCGTCTGGGCCAGGAATCCCAGCGGCGCGGACCACTTCGGTTTCCCGTCGGCGGCCGACAGTGCCCACAGCCGTTGGTCGCGGCCGTTGACGTAGACGGTCGATCCGTTGGCCGACAGCACCGGGCTGGAAATCACGCCGGCGCCGACCGCGTCGGTGCTCCACTCCCGGGTCAGCAGCGGAGTCTGCCCGCGGTGAAATTTGAGCCCGACCAGTTCGGCCGCCGGAGCGCCCGGCTGCCAGACGCCGAGCACCGCCACCCCGCTGGCCGCCGAGAAGGCCGGCGCGGCCGCGACCGGACAGCCTTGGCGCGCCGGGGCGCAATCGGCCAGCCCGCGGGTCGCGTCGGTCGGGTCGACCCCGTCGACCAGGTCCAGCGGACTGCCGACCACCATGCCGCGGTGTGCGTCGAAAACCAGCACCTGTCCCAGGTGTGTGCTGACCAGCAGTTGTCCGTCCGAGAGAAACCTTGGGGTGGAAGGCATTCCGATCACCGGCTGGCGCCACCGCGTCCATTGGGTCACCGGGAAGGACAGGAAGGCTCCAGGCTGGCCGACGTAGAGATTGTCGAAGCCGTCGAACAAAGGACCGCCGAAACCGCCGCCCTGGAACAACCGCACGCACCAGCGTTGCCGGCCGTAGTCGTCGTTCTCCCATTCCATCAGCGAGCATCCGGCCGGAGTCTGCGCGTTCAGGGCGAGGTAATTGCTCGAGCCCAAGGCGGGTCCGGCCCCCAGGCTGCCCTTGACCGACCGCGTCCATTGCAGGGACAGCTTGTTGGCGCCGCCCGTCGAGGTGTAGCTGCTGTTGGCCGCGTCGGCGTATTGCGCCGACCAGCCCGGCGCGGGAGCGGCCTGCACCCACGAGTCGGTGTTTCCGCAACCGCCGAGCCCAGTGGCCAGCACAGCTGCCAGCACTACAGATGAGCAACGCCGAAGCCCACTGACGTGTTGTCGGGCAAGCACCTTGGGTTTCCCAAATCCTTCGTCCAAGGCGGGCCGCTCGAGGGCGGACCCGGCCGTTCGGCAGCGATTGAGTACAGGTGAGGGTAACCCGTGGCGGTTCGCGCACCGTTGATTGACCGCGTTAGGCTTTCCGGCTGTGACGAGCATGTGGGGTGCCCCGGTACACCGCCGTTGGCGGGGCCACCGGCTGCGAGACCCACGCCAGGCCAAGTTCTTGACGCTGGCCTCGCTGAAGTGGGTGCTGAGGAACCGGGCGTACACACCGTGGTACCTGGTGCGCTATTGGCGGCTGCTGAAATTCAAGCTGGCCAATCCGCACATCATCACTCGCGGAATGGTGTTCATCGGGAAGGGTGTCGAGATCCACGCCACACCCGAGCTGTCGCAGCTGGAGATCGGCCGCTGGGTGCACATCGGCGACAAGAACACGATCCGCGCGCACGAGGGCTCGCTGCGGTTCGGCGACAAGGTCGTGCTGGGCCGCGACAACGTGATCAACTGCTACCTCGACATCGAGCTCGGCGATTCGGTGCTGATGGCCGACTGGTGCTACGTCTGCGATTTCGACCACCGGATGGACGACATCAACCTGCCGATCAAGGACCAGGGCATCATCAAGACCCCGATCCGCATCGGACCCGACACCTGGGTCGGGGTCAAGGTGACGGTCTTGCGTGGCACGTCGATCGGACGGGGCTGCGTGCTCGGTTCGCACGCGGTGGTGCGCGGCGTCGTTCCCGACTACTCGATCGCGGTCGGCGCGCCGGCCAAGGTGGTCAAGAACCGGCAGCTGTCCTGGGAGAGTTCGGCCGCGCAGCGGGCCGAATTGGCCGCCGCCCTGGCGGATATCGAACGTAAGAAGGCGGCCCACTGACGTCACCGGGCTGGCGTCCCTACGCTCCCAAACCGGCACGTGCCGGGTGGGATGTGGCGCTGTCCATCGTGCTGATGGTCGTTACTGTCGTCGGCTGGGGCGTGGGCGCCGGCATGGAGTTCATGTTCCTGGCCTTCACGGACTACTGCCCGCCCGAGCATTGCAGCGCGGAGCACGCCGCGGCGTCGGTCGTGATCTCTGTATTGGTGGCGGCCGCGTGTGTGCTCATCGGGTGTATCGCGACGATCATCCGGCTGGTGCGCCGACGGTCGGGCTGGCCCTTCGCCGTCGCGACGCTAGCCACATCCGCCGTGGCTGAACTGCTGGGAGTGGTGGGGTACTTTGCGGCAGTTGGCCACTGATCGTTAGGGCGATGACGGCTGGTCGTCGACGACGAAGTGATAGTCGACGACGCCGGCGTCGACGCCGGTGACGGACACGTTCACCCCGTAGGTCTTGCCGTCGCTGACGAGCTTGCACCGCAGCGTCGCGCCCGTCACGCCCTTCAGGTTGTCGGGGCAGGTCACCGATTCGGGCGTGGTCCCGAACTGCTGGGTGAGGTTGTTGCTGATCGTGCTGGCGACCTGGGCTTTGTCGACCGTCTCCGCCATGTCGAACTTGACGTTGCTGCCCTCGACGCTGGTCACGGTGACGTTGACGCCATAGGTGGTGCCCTTGACCTTCATCGAGCAATTCAGCTGCGCACCGACTTTCGCGTCCAGGTCGCTCGGGCAGTCGACCGAGTCGGGTTTGTTGCCCTGGGCATCGGTCAACTTCTCGGTGATCTGGCTGGCGACGTCCTTCTTCGCCACCGAATGCGACGACGATCCGATCGAACATGAACAGGCGCCGGCGCTGGCCATCAGCCCCGCGGCAGCACCTGAAATCAGCAACGTCCGAACGATCGAGCGGGCCATATCGCCTCCCTGGCGCTTTGACTTGACGACTGTGAATCGGCTGATAATTACATGCCAAACAGCTGCAGGTAGGTGATTTCGGCAAAGATTTCTAGGAACCCATGCCCTGGTAGCGGCGCAGCGCTGCGGCCCGCTCGACGCTGTGGTCGACGATCTGTTCCGGATATCCTTGTGGCCGTACGCCTTTGCGCAAATGAACGTCCTCGGCAGTGTTCAACTCGGGGATCCAGCGCCGGATGTAATCGCCTGCGGGATCAAACTTTTCGCCCTGGGTGATCGGGTTGAACACCCGGAAGTACGGCGCGGCGTCGGTGCCGCACCCCGCGCACCACTGCCAGCCGTGCTGGTTGCTGGCCATGTCGCCGTCGGTGAGTTGATCCAGGAACCATTCGGCACCCCACTGCCACGGCAGATGCAGGTCCTTGACCAGAAACGATGCGACGATCATCCGCACCCGGTTGTGCATGAAGCCGGTCTCGCGCAGCTGGCGCATCCCGGCGTCGACGATCGGAAACCCGGTTTCACCGGCCTTCCAGGCTGCGAACCGACGTTGGGCGCCCGCACCCGTATCGGTCTCGATGCTGTCGAAGTCGCTGTTCCAGTTGCTCCAGGCGCTGGCCGGCCAGTAATGCAGCACCCCGGCATAGAAGTCGCGAAAGGCCAACTCTCGCAGGTATGTTTGCGGCCCTTCCGCACGCAAGTTCATCGCCGCAAGCATGGTTCGGGGGTGAATGGTGCCGAACTTCAGGTGCGCCGACATCCCGCTGGTGCCCGGAAGGTCGGGCCGGTCACGGTCCCTGGCGTAACGGTCCAGCCCGTCGCCGACGAACTGTTCCCATCGCGAAAGTGCCGCCGCTTCACCGGCATCGAAGCCGAGCTTGATGCCGGGGTCGGGGATCTTGCACTGCCTGACCACGCGAACCGGATCGAGCCAGCGTGCCGAATCGGCGCCGGATGCCGCGGGTTTGCGCCAGCCGACTTCACGCCACTTCCGCAGAAACGGCGTGAATACCTTGTAGGGTTCGCCGTCGTCCTTGGTGACGCGGCCCGGCGAAACCAGGTACGGCGATCCCGTTGCCACCAAAGGCACCGAACCCAGTGCCGCACGGACCTTTTCGTCACGGCGTTTTCCGTACGGCGCGAAATCCTCCGAGACGTGCACTGCCGTCGCGTCAATCTTGTTGGCAATGAGGGGAATCTGCTCTTCCGCGTGCCCGCGGGTCACCAGCAGGCGGCCATTCAGGTCGTCGTGCAGCTGCCGCAGCGTGTCACCCAGAAACTGCAGGCGGCGCCGGCCCGACGATTTCTCGAGCCGGGGGTCGAGCACGAAGCAGGCGAGTACGTCCTGGCTTTCGGCCGCGGCGAGCAGCGCGGGATGATCGCGCAATCGCAGATCGCGGCGAAACCACAAGAGCGCGGGCATTATTGGTCGCGGCGGTTGAGTCGCCAAATATGGGTGGACAGCACGGTGGCGAAGGCGCACCACAATGGGTAGGGCGCGAGCGCCGCTGCGGCGCGGGGATCGGCCGCGGCGGCCCGGCGGGCAAGGTCGGCGCTGCTGACAGTGAGCGCGGCCGCACCGAGCGCGGCCGCCCCGAGCTTGTGGAAATGGAAAAACAGCCAACTCCATCCGGCGTTGAGCAGCAGGTTGACGGTCAATGCCGCGGCATAGCCGCGCGCCTTATCGTGCTGTCCCGCGGCGCGGAATTTGTCCAACGTCACCGCGGAGGTGGTCGCGATGTCGGCGTACAGGGCGGTCCAGACAACGGGGAAGGCCACGCCGGGCGGCTGGTAGGCAGGTTTGCGCAGTCGCATGTACCAGGCGGGCACGCGTCGGGGGCTGGCGATGCTTCCGGTTCCTGCGGCCACGGCCACGGCGAGCGTCGTCGCGGCGAGAGTCGAGCGCTTCACAGCCTGCTCCGTTCCTGTTGTATCGGGTTATCCTGCAGTTCAACGTCTTTGGCGTCGACCGGGTTGGCGGGCCACCAGATGCGATCGCCGATCAGGGCGAACAGTGCGGGTATGACCAGGGTGCGCACAATGAAGGTGTCGAGCAGAATTCCCAGGCCGACGATGATGCCGAGCTGGGTCATCACGATCAGCGGCAAGACGCCCAGTACGCAGAAGACCGCCGCCAAAACGATTCCCGCACTGGTGATCACGCCCCCGGTGGCAGAGACCGCGCGGATCATGCCGTCGCGCGCTCCGTGTCGCGTCGCCTCTTCACGGGCACGGGTGACCAGGAAGATGGTGTAGTCCACGCCGAGAGCGGCCAGGAACAGGAACGCGAACAGCGGAGTGCTGTTGTCCAGCGCCGGAAATCCGAAGACGTGCAAGCTGGTCCAGCCACCGAGACCGAGCGCGGCCAGCGCGCCGAGAATCGTCGCCGACAGCAGGTTGGGCGGCGCGAGTGCCGAGCGGAGCAACACGAACAGGACAACGAGAATCACGGCGAGGATCGCCGGGATCAGCATCAGCCGGTCGTGCACTGCGGCATCGCGAACGTCGAGTGCCTGGGCGTCGGGACCGCCGACCAGCGCGCGCGGGGAGGAGGATTTCGTCGAATTGCGTAGCGCGGCAATGGTGGTGAATGCGCGATCCGACGCCGGTGCGGCATCGGTCACCACCGACCATTTCGTCAGTCCGGATGCCGACTGGCCCGCGTCGGTCACCGAGACCACCCCGGGGGTGGCGGCGATCGCTGTTCGCACCTGCGACGCGGCAGCGGTGGGCGCGACGACCAGCGTGGGATTGGCCAGCCCGGCGGGAAAGTGCGCGGCCACCACGTCGGAGCCGGACACCGAATCTGCTTGCACCCGAAACTGTTCGGTCTGCGACAACCCGATTCGAGTCCCCAATAGGCCGCTGGCCAGTGCCGCCAGCACCGCGATCGAGACCACGGCGACGAGGGCCGGACGACGGGCCACCTGTTCGGCGACCCGGTGCCAGGCACCGGAATCGAGGGTGGCGGCGCCGTCGGGCTCAGGCACCAGCGGCCAAAACAGTCGCCGGCCGCACAACGCGAGCAGTGGTGGCAGCACCACCAAGACGGACACCGCGGCGACCACCAGTCCACACGCCGCCAGCGCTCCCAAACTGCGGGTGCTGGGCGTCGACGCGAAAAGCAGGGTGAGCAACGCCAGCACCACCGTGGCATTGCTCGCGACGATGGCCGGTCCGGCCCTGCGCACCGCGAGGCGCAACGCGTCGCGGTGGTCGGTGTGACTCCGAAGTTCTTGTCGGTAGCGGGAAATCAGCAGCAGCGCGTAGTTGGTGCCGGCTCCGAACACCAGCACGCTGGTGATCCCGGAGGTCGCGCCGTCGAAGCTCAGCCCGGTCAGTGACGCCACCGCGGTGCCCACCGCCGCCGCGACCCGGTCGGCGAAGCCGATCACCAGCAACGGTGCCAGCCACAGCACCGGCGAGCGGTAGGTGGCGATCAGCAACAGCGCCACCACGGACGCGGTGACGGCCAGCAGCGTGATGTTGGCATCGGTGAACGCGTTGGCGATATCGGCGCCGAATGCCGGGCCGCCGGTGATCTGTGCCTGTAGATCCGCGGGCAGGCCGGCATGGGCGGCGGTGCGCAGCGCGGCGACTCCGTCGTTGAGCACCATGCCGGACAGGTCGGCACGGATAGGCACCACACCGATGGCCGCCTTGCCGTCCGCCGACACCATCGGCGGCTGCGGGTTGGTCGCCGCGAAGGGCGCGACGACCCCCTGCATCCGGTCGCGGGCCGCTTGGGTCGCGGCCACGTCGGCGGAATCCAGCGGTACCCCGTCGGCGCGGCTCACCACCAAAAGCACCGGAACCTGATCGCCCCCGGAAAATTGGCGGGCCAAGGCGTCGACCTTCGCGGAGTCGGAGTCGTCGGGCACCGACAGCGGCGCCCGGCCGGCCGACGCGTTTGCGCCGATCAACACGATGAAGCCGATGCCCAGCAGGACCGCGGCCAATCCGGGCCGCCACGAACGCCGGCCCGTCACGGCTGCGGCCAGACTCTCCCACATCACGACACCAGCTTTTCCACCATTTCAGTCAATTAAACATTAAACAACTGAAATGACCGGCCGGTGTAGATATGCTGCTGACCGGTATGAACGCTGACCAACAACCCTCCGGCCGGCAGGCTCTGGAGTCGCTGATGTCGGCCGATCTGCGCGAGATGTCAACCGAATCGGACCAGATCGGCCGACTGTTCGCGGCATCTCACGACGTGCGGCCCACCGATTTCCGTGCGCTGCTGCACATCATGGTGGCCGAAACCAGCGGGCGGCCGATGACGTCGGGGGACCTCAGCCAACGGATGGGGCTGTCGGGTGCCGCGATCACCTATCTGGTGGACCGGCTGATCGGGTCCGGCCATATCTGGCGCGACTCGCATCCCAAGGACCGGCGCAAAGTCCTCCTGCGCTTCTCCGAGCCCGGCCTCGACACGGCGCGGTTGTTCTTCACCCCGCTGGGCGCACACGTCCGCGAGGCCATGCGGGAGCTGCCCGACGCCGATCTCGCGGCCGCTCATCGGGTGTTCGCCGCGCTGATCGCCGCCATGCAACGCTTCCAGGGCGAATTGGGCGGTCCCGGGCGGTGATTCGCGGCAACCGGCGGGCTCACCGCGGGGTGCGCCCGAGCAGGTGACGCAGGGCCGCATCCAGGTCGGGTTGGCGGAACCGGTGGCCCGCCGCGCCGAGCCGTTGCGGGGTGACGCGCTGACTGGCGCAAGCCAGTTCGCGGGCACCCTGAGCGCCGAGCAATAGCCGGGGCCCCAGCGGCGGAACGGGCAGCACCGCCGGCCGGCGCAGCACGTGGGCCAGCGTGCGGGTGTATTCGGTGTTGCGAACCGGTTGCGGGGCAACGGCATTCACCGGACCGGACATCGTGGTGTCCCACAGCGCCCGGTGATAGATGTCGATCAGGTCGTCAATCCCTATCCAGGACAACCACTGTCGGCCATCGCCGAGCCGGCCGCCCAGTCCCGCGCTGAACAGCGGACGCATCAGCTTCAGCGTGCCGCCGCGGGGGGATTGCACGATGCCGGTGCGCACCTGCACCACCCGCCCCCCGGCCTGCGCGGCCGGCGCGGTCGCATCCTCCCAGTCCGCGACGACGTCGGCCAGAAACCCGTCGCCGCGCTCGCTGGCCTCGGTGAGTTCCTCGTCGCCGCGGTCGTATCCGTAGTAGCCGACGGCCGAGGCCGAGATCAGCACCGAAGGCCGGTCAGGCGTGCTGGCTACCAGTTCGGCCAGCCGACGGGTCGGGCCAATCCGGCTGTCGCGCACCGCCTTCCGGTGTCGGTCGGTGAACCGGCCGGCAATCGAGGCGCCGGCCAGATGTATGACCGCATCGACCCCGGCGAGCAGATCCGGGTCGGGATCGTCGGGATTCCACCGACGTTCGTCGCTGCCGCGTGCGGTGCGGCGAACCAGGTGGACGACGCGATGTCCGCCGGTGGACAAAAACGCCGACACCGCCGCACCGACCAGTCCCGACGACCCGGTGACCGCCACGGTCAACGGGGCCAGACCGTGCTCTGCCGCCAGCTGGTGGGCGGCCAAATCGTCGGCCAGCTGGCGGTGCCGATAGACGAACATCGGGCGCAACGCGGCACCGGGCACCGGCGTTTGGACCCGGTCGATCACCTCGGTCCGGTTGCCGCCGAGGTCGTCGAATTCGTGGACGTGTCGCCACCGCACGGCGATGCGGGCCGGCAGCGAGGCCAGCCCGGCACTGCCGATGGTGTCGACGAAGCGCCGCGGCGGGTCGTAGCCGTCGGCCTGGTGCTCGGCCACCCAGCGCAGCCCGCCCGGGAGGGCGAGTTCGGCCCGCCCGTCTCGTAGCGACGAGGCCTCGGTGACCAGCCGCATCGGCGACCAGGGCGGCGACAGCCGCTCGAAAGCACCCGGGCGTGCATACCAGGCGAACACGTCGTCGCGCGGCGCATCGACCACGCTCGAAAATTCCAGTCCCATCGTTCGATATGTACCCCATGACGACGAGAGCATGCCTTGTGCCGTGGTGGGTAAAGAGAATGCATGAGTATTCATGGCGGACTGCGGTCCCTGCTCGACGCCGCCCTCGACCGGTCAATCGTCGGAGGCTATACCCGCATCGGCTATCAACTGCGCAGCCGGGGATGGCCCGACGACCCGCCGCCGCAGGCGCTGAAGGGAAAGACCGCGCTCGTCACCGGCGCGAACCGCGGCATCGGCAAAGCGATTGCGACGGGCCTGGCGCGGTTGGGCGCCACGGTCCTGTTGACGGTCCGCGACGAGATCAGCGGTGAGCAGGCCCGCAAGGAGATCGTCGACGCCAACCCCGAGGCCGACGTGCAGGTGGAGGTGTGCGACGTATCCGACCTCGCGGCGGTGCGTGCCTTTGCGGCCGACTTGTCCGCCAGGGTGTGGCAATTGGATGTGCTGATCCACAACGCCGGGGTGTTGCCGTCCGAGCGGACCGAGACCGTCGACCGGCACGAGGTGACCCTGGCCACGCATGTGCTGGGTCCGGTGCTGTTGACCGAGTGCCTGCTTCCGGTGCTGCGCGGCGCCGAGGACCCGCGGGTGATCCTGATGTCCTCGGGCGGGATGTACGCCCAGTCGCTGCCCACCGACGACCCCGAATACTTCGACGAGCCTTACCGCGGTGTCACCGCGTATGCGCGGACCAAGCGCATGCAGGTGGCGCTGACCCCGATCCTGGCCCGCCACTGGGCCGACGACGGCATCCGCGTCTGCGCCATGCACCCCGGGTGGGCCGATACTCCCGGGGTGGCGACGTCGCTCCCCGCTTTCCGGGCGCTCACCGGCCCGCTGTTGCGCACCCCCGAACAGGCGGCCGACACTGCCATCTGGCTGGCCGCGACCGAACCGGCGCCACCCGGCGGCGGTTTCTGGCATGACCGGCGGCCCCGCCCGGAGCACTATCTGCCGATGACGAGGCACGGCGAGCGGGAGCGCGAACGACTCTGGCGCTACTGCGCCCATTCGGTCGGCATCGACGACGCGTGAGGCTCAGCGGTCGGGCAGCGCGTGCTCGGTGATCGGCAGCCGGGGCAGCTGCTGTCGCTCGCCGCGCTTGGCCGCCAGATACACCTGCGCGGTCTGGCTCGCGACCGTCTGCCAATCGAAGTCCGAGGTGAGCCGTTCGCGGGCGGCGTTGGCCCGCTGCTGCGCGGCGTCCGGATCATCGAGCACGGTGCGCACCGCCGCGGCGAGGCCGGCCACGTCGCGCGGCGGACACGACACCCCGGTCTGCCCGTTGATCACCGCCTCGCCCAAGCCGCCGATGTTGGACGTCACCAGCGGGGTACCGGCCGCGGCGGCCTCGAGTGCTACCAGCCCGAACGGCTCGTAGTGACTGGGGAACACCGCGGCGTCGGCCCGATGCAGCGCCGCCAACAGTTCGTCATGGTGCAGGTGCCCGACGAAGCGAGTTGCCTTGAGTACCCGGTGTTTACGGGCCTGCTCGACGAGCCAGTCCTGCTGGGTTCCGTCGCCGGCGATGGTCAACGTGGTGCCCGGGTTGGTGCGCCTGATCCGCGGTAGCGCGGCGATCAGGTCGTGCACACCCTTCTCGTACTCGAGGCGCCCGACGTAAAGGAGTTCGGCGGGCCCGGTCCGGGGACGCCGCGGCGCGAACGGCCAGCGGGCCGCCTCGATTCCGTTGCGGATCACCGTGGTTTCGGCCAGGCCGGGGCCGAACAGTTCGGTGATCTCGTCGCTCATCGACGCCGAACACGTGATCAGCGAATCGGATTCACGCACCAGCCATGATTCGACCGCGTGCACCTGACGGCTGATCGCGCCGGACACCCAGCCCGAATGCCGGCCGGCTTCGGTCGCGTGGATCGTGGAAACCATTGGCACGTCATAGTATTGGGCGAGCGTGATCGCGGGGTGGGCGACCAGCCAATCGTGGGCGTGCACGACGTCGGGCCGCCAGGACCGGTCGGTGCCGTATCTCTTGAGCGGCAGCCCGGCGCGAATCATCGCGTGCCCCATCGCCAGGGTCCAGGCCATCATGTCGGTGCCGAAACCGAATTCGTGCGGATCCTGGGCGGCGGCGATCACCCGCACACCCTCGCTGATCTCGTCGGACGACGGGTGCGTGCTGGGGTCGGTGCCGGTCGGGCGGCGCGACAGCACGACCACCTGGTGGCCGGCGGCGGCGAGTGCGGTCGACAGGTGATGCACGTGGCGGCCCAGCCCGCCGATCACGACCGGCGGGTACTCCCACGACACCATCAGGATTTTCATCGGGGCAGCCTTCGGGCATCCAGGGCGCCGAACAGGCCGTCGGCGCGGCCCCACCCGTCGGCCAGCCGCTGCGCGGTGTCGCGCCGGCCCGAGGCCAGTGCCCCGGCGATCTCGCGGGTGGCGTGCGCGTGCAGATGGGCGCGGTAGCGCGCGTAATCGGCGGCCGAGTCCTTGCTGACCATGAACGGCCAGTCGCTGGACACGGTCAGCAGGGTCTCGCGCAGGATCTGGTCGGCTACGCGATCGCGCGGGGTGGGCCCGTCGGAGTTCTGCGACAGCGCCTTGTCGACGGTGCTCAGCGCGGTGTCGACGACCTCGGTGTTGAGCTGGACCAGGTCGGCCACCTTCTCGCCGGCCCACACCTGCCAGTCCTTGCCCGAGCCCCACGAGCTGGGCGGCAGCGCGACCGACTCGCCGACGAATCCGCCGGACCGCGCGTCGCGCAGCGTGCCCACTCGCACGCCGGCGGCGGGCAGCGCCCGCAGCACCCGCGCCAGCCAGGTCGGGCCTTCGTACCACCAGTGGCCGAACAGTTCGGTGTCGAAGGCCGCGATCACGTGCGCCGGGCGCCCGATGCGCTCGGACTCGCTCAACAGCCGGCTGCGCACGACGTCGACGAAGTCGGCGACGTGGACATCGACGGCACGGTCGGCGCGCTCGGGGTCGTACGGCGCCTTGGCCTCCGAGGACACGTTGCGGCCCGTGACTCGCGCCGGCTTGAGCCCGGTGAGGTGGTCGTAGGTGTGGAAGTCGCGGTACGCGGCGTGCCCGGGGTAGCCGGATTTCGGCGACCACACCCGGTAGCTGACCTGCAGGTCGCGCCCGAAGGCCACCACGTCGGTGTCGCCGACGGGCCGGCCCAGCGCGGTGTCGCCGTGCAGCGACGGGCCGTCGACCATGAAGTGGGTGATCCCCGCCGCGGCGTAGTCGTGTTCCAGCCCCGGGGCGTAGGCGCACTCGGGCGCCCAGATGCCGCCGGGGCGATGCGCCAGCCGCAGGTGCGCGTCGGCCAGGCCTTCACGCAGCGCGAATTCGCGCAGCCGCGGGGCGAGCAGCGGCTGGAAGGGGTGGGCCAGTGGGCCGCCGAGCAGTTCCACGGTCCCGGCGTCGATCAGGCTGCGCAGCAGCGGGCTGCCGCCGTGTTGCCACAGGGTGGCGAAGTCGTCGAGTGCCTGGTCGGCCTCCGCGCATTCGCGAACTCCGAACTCCCGCAACGCTTCCGGCGTGCAGGATTGGTAGCCGGCCGACTTCGATTTGGGAATCGACCGCACGCTGGCGGCCTCGGCCGCCCGCAGCCGCCAGTTCGCCAGCCAGTGCTGCATGCCGTCGAGGCAGTACGGGTCGTCGAGCTGGGCGTTGACCACCGGGGTGACCCCCAGCGTGATCAGCCGGTGGCGATCCTCGTCGGCCAATGTGCGCAGCACCCGCAGCAGCGGCAGGTAGGCCGCGGCCCAGGATTGGTAGAGCCATTCCTCGCCGACCGGCCAGCGGCCATGGTGGGCCAGCCAGGGCAGGTGGGTGTGCAGCACCAGCGTGAACATGCCGGGCACCGGTGTCGCGGAATCACTCACGGCCGCACCGCGATCGCGATCAGATCCAGGCTGTCATCGATGTTGCGGTCGCCGGCTGCGACCAGGTCGAAGTCGTCGATGGTGACCGCGGCGACGTCGGCGGCCAGCTGCGGCGGCCACGGCACTCCCTCGTCGCCGGCCACCGCCAATGCGATCTGCGCGTCGATGATCGAACCGCCGTGACGCAAATCCATCTCGCGCAGCCGTGCGCCGTGGAACAGCCCGCTGACCGACACCCGGGTGAACCCGGCGTCGACCAGCAGCTCGGTCAGCTCGTCGGCGTTCAATTCCCGGGTGTGAAACGGGTTGATCGGGGTGTCGCGGCCCGGGGAGAAGGTGATCCGGTTGGGCGTGGACATCATCAGCAACCCCGACGGCCGCAGCACCCGGGCGCATTCCTTGACGAATTGGGCCTGGTCCCACAGGTGCTCGATGACCTGGAAATTCACCACGACGTCCATCGAGGCGTCCGGCAGCGGCAGCTCGGCCAGGTTGGCCTGCATGACCTCCACCCGCGGGTAGCGGCCCCGGACATGGGCCACCGCCGCCTCGTCGTAATCCACCGCGACGACCCGCCGAGCGGTGCCGGCGATCAAATCGGCACCGTAACCTTCGCCACATCCGGCCTCGAGCACGTCACGGCCCACACAATGGGTAGCCAGTCGCTGGTACACCACTTGATGGCGGCGGAACCAGTAGTTCTCGATGTCCAGGTCAGGGATCGTGCGCTCGCCCGTCAGCGTCAACACCGCATCGACCGCCGGTGAACTGCGGTCGGAGGTGCCGTGGGGAACGTCGGGGACGAATGCGCTCATTGCATAGGGAGGCTAACGCGAAGTGTCGGATTCGCGAACCGTTGCGCGGGTAGCCCCCGCTCGCGGGGGGAGGCGGGCCTGCAAGAACCCGCAGTACGACCCGCTATGGTGTGATGGCAGGCCGCACAAAGTTACCCAGTAGTAACACGACCGTGCGCTGCAAAACGCGTACTGAAAGTCTCGTGGCTGGCTGCTGCGAGACTCCTTCAAGGAGGACGAACCACACTCATGACGAACATCGTGGTCCTGATCAAGCAGGTCCCAGACACCTGGTCGGAGCGCAAGCTGACTGACGGCGACTGGACGCTGGACCGAGAGGCCGCCGACGCGGTGCTGGACGAGATCAATGAGCGCGCCGTCGAAGAGGCCCTGCAAATCCGTGAGCGCGAAGGCGGCGAGGGCTCGGTGACCGTGCTGACCGCCGGTCCCGAACGCGCCACCGAGGCCATTCGCAAGGCCCTGTCGATGGGGGCGGACAAGGCCGTTCACCTCAAGGACGAAGGCCTGCACGGCTCGGACGTGGTCCAGACCGGATGGGCGCTGGCCCGTGCGCTGGGCACCATCGAGGGCACCGAGCTGGTCATCGCCGGTAACGAGGCCACCGACGGCACCGGCGGTGCGGTCCCGGCCATTATCGCCGAGTACCTGGGTCTGCCGCAGCTGACCCACCTGCGCAAGCTGTCGCTCGAGGGCGACAAGGTCACCGGCGAGCGCGAGACCGACGACGGCGTGTTCACGCTCGAGGCCACGCTGCCCGCGGTGGTCAGCGTCACCGAGAAGATCAACGAGCCGCGCTTCCCGTCCTTCAAGGGCATCATGGCCGCCAAGAAGAAAGAGGTCACGGTGCTGACCCTGGCCGAGATCGGCGTCGAAGGCGACGAGGTCGGCCTGGCCAACGCCGGGTCGACCGTGCTGGCTTCGACACCGAAGCCGCCGAAGACCGCGGGTGAGAAGGTCACCGACGAAGGTGAAGGCGGCAACGAGATCGCCAAGTACCTGGTCGGCCAGAAAATCATCTAACCCAGTTCCCTTAAGACGAGAAGAGCGAGATAACCCATGGCTGAAGTATTGGTGCTCGTTGAGCACGCTGAAGGCGCGGTGAAGAAAGTCACCGCCGAATTGATCACTGCCGCGCGCGCTTTGGGCGAGCCGTCCGCCGTCGTCGTCGGCGCGCCGGGCACGGCCGCGCCGCTGGCCGACGCACTGAAGGAAGCCGGCGCCGCCAAGATCTATGTCGCCGAGTCCGACGACGTCGACAAGTACCTGGTCACCCCGGTCGTCGACGTGCTGGCCTCGCTGGTCGAATCTGCTTCTCCGGCAGCGGTTTTGCTGGCGGCCAACGCCGACGGCAAAGAGGTCGCCGGCCGGCTCGCGGCCCGGCTCGGCTCCGGCCTGCTGGTCGACGTGGTCGACGTCAAAGAGGGCAACAAGGCCATCCACTCCATCTTCGGTGGCGCGTTCACCGTCGAGGCGCAGGCCAACGGTGACACCCCGGTGATCACCGTGCGGGCCGGCGCGATCGACGCGGAGCCGTCCGCGGGTGCGGGTGAAGAGGTTAGCGTCGAGGTGCCGGCTCCCGCCGAGAACGCCACCAAGATCACCGCTCGCGAGCCCGCCGTCGCAGGCGACCGCCCGGAGCTGACCGAGGCCACCATCGTGGTCTCCGGTGGCCGCGGCGTCGGCAGCGCGGAGAACTTCAATGTGGTTGAGGCGCTGGCGGACTCGCTGGGTGCGGCCGTCGGTGCATCGCGTGCCGCCGTCGACTCCGGCTACTACCCGGGCCAGTTCCAGGTCGGCCAGACCGGTAAGACGGTCTCGCCCCAGCTCTACATCGCGCTGGGCATCTCGGGCGCGATCCAGCACCGGGCGGGCATGCAGACCTCGAAGACCATCGTCGCGGTCAACAAGGACGAAGAGGCGCCCATCTTCGAGATCGCCGACTACGGCGTGGTGGGCGACCTGTTCAAGGTTGCCCCGCAGCTGACCGACGCGGTCAAGGCTCGCAAGGGCTGATTCGGCTCAACGCAAACGCCCCCGCGCGCACGTCGCGTCGGGGGCTTTTGCGTCGTGTGGCCGTCGGTCAGTCGGCTACCGCTTCGTCGGCGATGTTGGCGTTGACCCAGTCGATGACCTCGCGCACGGTGTCGATCGGCGTCTCGGGGTCTTTCAGCCGCATCTTGAGGTGACTTTCCAGGGTGGCGACGAGTTCCATCTTGCGGGGCGAGTCGTAGCCGAGGTCGTCGACGAGATGCGAGTCGGTGCCCACCGGCGCCATCCGGTCCGGCGCCAGCCGGGTGATGATCGAGACGACGGAATCATTCACGCTACTCACAGTGCACCGACCTCTCCGAACATTTCTTTGGCTGCGACGTGGCGGATCTTGCCCGACGGTGTCCTCGGAACCATGCCCCTGCCGACCAGCAGCACCGTCGGGCTCAATCCCGTTGCGCTGCGTACCTTCCGGCCGATCTGGCGGCGGATCTCGTGGGCGCCGTCGCCCGGATCCTCCTGGACCGTCTCGGCGACGATCCGGATCTCCTCGCGCTGATCGGCGAGCGTGACCCCGAACGCGACGACCCCGCCGGTCCTGATGCCGTCGACCGAGGCGGCCAGTCGCTCGATGTCGGACGGGAAGATGTTGCGGCCGGCGACGATGATGACGTTCTTGCGGCGCCCGCACACCACGATTTCTCCGTCGTCGGTCAGGTAGCCGAGGTCGCCGGTGTAGAACCAGCCGTACGCGTCGACGGCGGTCACCGCACCGTCGGTGGTGAGGTAGTGCCGCGTCACCGCGTCGCCGCGGATGGCGACCTCACCCAGGTGCCGCGCCGGCCGGGTGCCCCGGTCCTCGTCGGCGATGCGCACCTCAACCCCGGACATCGGACGCCCCAGCACGACGAATTCCTTTTTCGCCGCGCCGCATGCGCACCCGGTGACCGCGCGGCCCTGGTTCTCCAGTTCGTCGGCGCACACGTTCTCGACCGCGAGCGGCCGATCCACGCGGGAGAACGACACCGCCACCGTCGCCTCGGCGAGGCCGTACGCCGCGCCGATCGCCGAAACCCGCATGCCGAAGCGCGCGGCCTGCTGGGCGAACTCGTACATCGTGAGCGGGTCGATGGGCTCGGCGCCCGAGACTACGCAGCGCAGCGCGCTCAGGTCGTAGGCGCCGTCGCTGACCGCCCGGAGCCGGCGGCTGACGATCGAGTACGCGAAATTGGGCGCCGCCGTGACGGTGGCCCGTTGCTCGGTCAGGATTTGCAGCCAGGCCAACGGCGACTTCACGAACTCGGTGGGCGGGATGTAGACCGCCGCATTGCCGGCGAACATCGGCGACAGCAGGTAGGCGATCAGGCCCATGTCGTGCGAGAGCGGGAGCCAGCTCATCGTGACGTCGACGCTCGCGTCCAGGCCGACTTCGGCCACCATGGCCGCGATGTCGGCGTACAGGTTGCGGTGCGTGATCGCCACGGCCTTGGGGTCTCCGGTCGATCCGGAGGTGAGCTGGTAGATCGCGACATCGTCCTCGTCGGTCGGCTCGTCTTCCGTGTCGGCGCCGGTCCACGTCTCGGGCACCTCGATGACGCGGTATCCGGAGGCGCGCAGCGCCTCGGCGACGGCGACGAACGGCCGTCCCACCAGGACGCACTGCGCGCCGAGCAACCTCAGCGCGCGCAGGGTGCCGTCGTGCCACTCGCTGAGGTCGGCTTGCGACGTGGGCTGCTGCAGCATCGTCATCGCCGCACCCCGCCTCCAGATGCCCTGGACGACGGGTGCGACATCTTCGGCGTTGGCGGCCAGCACGCCCACCCTGCTGCCGCGCGCGACCCCCTCGGCAGCCAGCCGGCCCGCGACTTTGCCCGCCGTCTCATAAATGTCGTGCCAGCCGGTGAAATGCAGATTGCCGGCGGTGCCAAAGCGCAAGCCTAGGCTGGAATCCGCGGCCACCTTCGCGATGCGGTCAGTGAATCTACTCATAGCCGTGCGGTGTCCTATCTCGGGTCGATCAATCAAAACGGCTGGGCACCAATAACATTCGAGAATCGACCGTTAATCGTCGCTGGCGGCATGCACGGCCGAGGCGATGACATCGACGGCTCGCTCGATCTGCGCGGGCGAGTGCGTGGCGCAAACGCAGCAGCGCATCAGGGCGTCGTTCTCACCGACCGCGGGTGCAACCGCCAGTGAGCAGAAGACGCCATTGTCGAACGCGTCGTTCCACGCCTCGATCGCCCGCGCCTCCGGGCCGATCCACACCGAAACATGCGGGGCCACTACGTCTGAGCCGTCGGCGCGCACGATTCCCGCCCGCACCTGTAGCCCGTGCGACACCAGGCCGTCGCGCAGGGCGCGGGCGTTGGCCAGGACCGCTTCCGCGCGCTGGGATCCCTCGAGGCTGCGAATGATCTCAATCCCGGCGATGCTCGCCGCCATCGCCGCCGGCGCCCCGGTGGCGGTGAACATGTGCTGGCTGGAACGCAATCTGAGCACATCGATCAGGTCGTGCGATCCGACGATGAAGCCACCGGTGGAGGCGATCGCTTTCGACATGCTGCCCATCAACACGTCGACGTCCTTGGCGCAGCCGAACTCCTCGGCGATCCCGGTTCGGTTCGCCCCGAAGACGCCAAGGCTGTGCGCCTCGTCGACGTAGAGGGCGACGTTGTATTTGTTGGCCAGCGCGACAATGCGTTCCATCGGTGCCACGTCGCCCTGCATCGAGTAGAGGCCGTCGATCACGATCAACTTCGTACCGCCGCGCTCGGCCGTGCGGATCAGGTTGCGTTCCAGTGAATCCAGGTCGTTGTGCGCGAAGTACCGCGAGCTGGCGCCCGAGAGCCGGATCCCGTCGTGCAGCGACATGTGCGCCTCGCTGTCGGGAAACGCGAGATCGGCCGCACCCAATAGGGCAGTGATCGCACCGACATTCGCCAAATAGCCGCTGTTGAAGACCAGCGCCGCCTCGGTTCCGTACCAGTCGGCCAACAACTCTTCGAGTTCGACCTTCACCCGGAGGGTGCCGCAGTGTGGCGGCGCACCCCCACAGGCCGGCCCATAGAGCTCGGTCGCCCGGTTGGCCGCCTCGACCAATCGCCGATCGCCGCACAGGCCCAGAGAATTGTTCGACCCGAACATGATTCGGGTCTTTCCTTCGATGACGGCCGTCGGTCCGGGAGCGGATTCGACAGTCCTGAAGAACGGCAGTCTATTGCAGGCGGCATAGAAGCGCAGGCTGGCCAATCGGCTATCTTGTAGCGCCCGCGCTTGGATATTCAGCTTCGAGGTCTGCAGCACGCCTACATCAAACATGGCGCCCCGGGCTGGGGCATCTTATTCGCTCTAAATTGGCGAGCACGTTAATAGCGATCAACGTGCGGGGGTTTATTGCGTTGCCGCTCTTATGAATACGGGGACCAAACCCGCTTAGCCATAGATTGTGTTGACGTTATCTCGGGGGTATTACGTACGCGCCAGCGTCGGCGTTATGTTCGCCACACTTCACCGCGGGAACACATTTCGTCATCTTGCGTGCACCGACACGTCATAGCTTCGATGCCGATTCGCTCCTCGATTGCGCCACGTTGTTCCCCATGAGCATTGCTTCTGTCCTGATACCGAGTGATAAGCCGGACGGAGCTGCGACCAGCTCCTCTGGGCCGCGTTACTCGTTGTTGCTGTCCACCGACCCCAGTTTGGTCGAGGCGGCGCAGCGGCTCCGGTACGACGTATTCACCAGCACGCCCGGTTTCGCGCTGCCGGAGTCCGGTGCGGGGGACCGCGACGTGGACCGCTTCGACGAGTTCTGCGATCACCTGCTGGTGCGTGACGACGACACCGGCGAACTGGTGGGCTGCTACCGGATGCTGGCGCCATCGGGTGCGATTGCGGCCGGAGGCCTTTACACCGCCACGGAATTCGACCTTCGCGCGCTCGACCCGCTGCGGCCGTCGCTGGTGGAAATGGGCCGCGCCGTGGTCCGCGACGGCCACCGCAACGGTGGCGTCGTGCTGTTGATGTGGGCGGGGATCCTGGCCTACCTGGACCGCTATGGCTACGACTACGTGATCGGGTGTGTGTCGGTGCCGATCGCCGGCGAAAGCGATGACGACGCACCGGGCAGCCAGCTTCGGGGTGTGCGCGATTTCGTCCGGAGCCGGCACGCCGCGCCGCCGGAGTATCGGGTGTACCCGCACCGGCCGGTGGTGCTGGACGGCAAGACGCTCGACGAGATCGCGCCGCCGCCGCGGCCTTCGGTTCCGGCGCTAATGCGCGGTTACCTGCGGCTGGGCGCCAAATCCTGCGGCGAGCCGGCCCTGGACCCCGACTTCGGTGTCGGCGACTTCTGCGTGCTGCTGGACAAAGGCCAGGCCGATACCCGGTATCTGCGACGACTGCGGTCGGTATCGGCGGCTTCGGAGATGGCGGGCGGCGACCGATGAACGCTCCCGCGGTCGCCACCGACCACGCCTGGCTGCCGCGCGCGACGTGCGACAGCACCTGCGTGGGCGCCGCCCCCGCGTCGCCGCGGTGGCTGGTGGTGCTGCGGGTAACGCTTCGTCTGATGTTGGTGCTGCTGTTGGTGCTGGGGGCGCCGTTGGCGCTGGTGCCGGGGCCGGGGCAGATGCGGATTCGACGGTTCTACTGCCAGATGCTGCTGCGGGTTTTCGGGATCCGGATCAGTGTGTCGGGCGCTCCGATCCGGAACCTGCGCGGCGTCCTGGTGGTCGGCCCGCATATGTCCTGGCTGGACGTCTTTGCCCTGGGTGCGGTGCTACCGGGGTGGTACGTCGCCCGCGCTGACATGTTCGGCGAGCTCGCGGCGCGCCTGCTGAAGATCATTCCGATCGAACGGGCCAGCCTGCGGCAGTTGCCCGAGGTGGTGGACACCGTGGCAGAGCGGCTGCGCGCGGGCCAGACCGTGGTGGCCTTTCCGGAGGGCACCACGTGGTGCGGGGTGGCCTGCGGGTCGTTCTACCCGGCGATGTTCCAGGCCGCGATCGACGCCGGTCGCCCGGTCCAGCCGCTTCGGTTGACGTATCACCACGTCGACGGCCTGATTTCGACCGCTCCGGCCTTCGTCGGGGACGACACCTTGTGGGCGGCGATGTGCCGGCTGATCTCCCAGCGCCGCACCCTGGCGCATGTTCACGTGGAGTCTCTGCAGCTGCCGGGCACCGATCGCCGCGCCCTGGCCCGCCGCTGCCAGTCGGCGGTGGGCGTCGGAGTGGCGCAGCGCCCAGGTCAACGCCACGTGCTCGCCGCTTAGGGGTCCCGGCCGGCCCGGTATCCTGGGGCGCGTCATGGTCTACCTCGATCACGCTGCCACCACCCCGATGCACCCTGCCGCCATCGAGGCGATGACGGCCGTGTTCGGCACCGTCGGCAACGCCTCGTCGCTGCACACCAGCGGCCGCACGGCGCGGCGCCGCATCGAGGAGTCCCGCGAGCTGATCGCCGACAAGCTGGGCGCGCGCCCGTCGGAGGTGATTTTCACCGCGGGCGGCACCGAGAGCGACAACCTGGCCGTCAAGGGGATCTACCGCGCCCGCCGCGATGCCGATCCGCGCCGGCTGCGCATCATCACCAGCCAGGTCGAACACCACGCGGTGCTGGATTCGGTCGACTGGCTTGTCGAGCACGAGGGTGCTCAGGTGACCTGGCTGCCCACCGCCACCGACGGCTCGGTGTCGGCGGCGGCACTGCGCGAGACGCTGCAGAGCCACGGTGACGTCGCACTGGTCTCGGTGATGTGGGCCAACAACGAGGTCGGCACCATCATGCCCATCGCCGAACTCGCGGCCGTCGCCGCCGAATTCGGCGTCCCGATGCACAGCGACGCCGTACAGGCGGTCGGGCAGCTGCCCGTCGACTTCACCGCCAGCGGGCTGTCGGCGATGAGCGTTGCGGCGCACAAGTTCGGCGGTCCACAGGCGGTAGGCGCCCTGTTGCTGCGCCGGGACGTGGCCTGTGCGCCGCTGCTGCACGGCGGTGGACAGGAGCGCGACATCCGTTCCGGCACTCCGGATGTCGCCGGTGCCGTCGGAATGGCGGCCGCGATCCGGCTCGCCGTGGACGGCCTGGAGGCCAACAGCGTACGACTGCGCGCGCTCCGCGATCGCCTGGTCGAGGGTGTGCTGGCCGAGATCGACGACGTCCGCGTCAACGGGTCCCGCGAGTCACGGCTTCCGGGTAACGCCCACTTCACCTTTCGCGGCTGCGAAGGTGACGCGCTGTTGATGTTGTTGGATGCCAACGGAATCGAATGTTCGACCGGGTCGGCGTGCACGGCCGGCGTCCCGCAGGCCTCGCACGTGCTGATCGCGATGGGCGCCGACGCCGCCACCGCTCGTGGCTCGCTGCGCCTGTCGTTGGGGCACACCAGTGTTGACGCCGACGTCGACGAGGTGCTGCGGGTGCTGCCCGCCGCCGTGGATCGGGCCAGGCGAGCGGCGCTGGCCGCTGCAGGAGCATCCGGGTGAAAGTTCTTGCCGCGATGAGCGGTGGCGTCGATTCGTCGGTCGCCGCCGCTCGGATGGTCGATGCCGGGCACGATGTGGTCGGCGTGCACCTGGCGCTGTCGTCGGCGCCCGGCACGCTGCGCACCGGCTCGCGGGGCTGCTGCTCGAAAGAAGACGCCTCGGACGCGCGCCGCGTGGCCGATGTCCTCGGAATCCCCTTCTATGTCTGGGATTTCGCGGAGAAGTTCGCCGAAGACGTGATCGACGATTTCGTGTCGTCGTACGCGCGGGGCGAGACGCCCAACCCCTGTGTGCGCTGCAATCAGCGCATCAAGTTCGCGGCGCTTTCCGCGCGTGCCCTGGCATTGGGTTTCGACACGGTCGTCACCGGCCACTACGCCCGGCTGTCGGAAGGCCGGCTGCGCCGCGCCGTCGACCACGACAAGGATCAGTCCTACGTGCTGGCCGTGCTCACCGCAGAGCAGTTGCGCCACGCCGCTTTTCCGATCGGCGACACTCCCAAGCCGCAGATCCGTGCGGAAGCGGCCCGCCGCGGCCTGGCCGTCGCCGACAAGCCGGACAGCCATGACATCTGCTTCATCCCGTCGGGGGACACCCGCGCTTTTCTGGGCGAGCGCATCGCCGTTCGCCGGGGGAACGTCGTCAGTGCCGACGGTGCGGTGCTGGCCAATCACGACGGGGTGCACGGTTTCACGATCGGTCAGCGCAAGGGATTAGGCATCGCCGGTCCCGGGCCGGACGGTCTGCCGCGCTACGTGACGGCCATCGATGCCGACACCGCGACGGTGCACGTGGGCAGTGCCGCGGATCTCGAAGTGCACGCGCTGACGGGACGGGATCCGGTGTTCACCGCCGGAGCCGCCCCGGAGGGTCCGATCGAGTGCGCGGTCCAGGTGCGGGCTCACGGCGAGACCGCGAGTGCGGTGGCCGAATTGATTCGCGGCGAGCTCTGCGTGCGGTTGCGCGTCCCGATACGCGGGGTGGCGCGCGGCCAGACGGTCGTGCTGTACCGCCCGGATTCGGCCGGAGACGAAGTACTCGGCAGCGCCACCATCGCCAGCACGTCGCGCTGATCTTCCGCACTCGGCGGCCGTCGCCGTCGCGTTCCAAGGATTCTCCAAGCGCTTGCGGAGAATATTCGTGTCGACAATCGGGTGACCCCCCGAGCGGGGAAGGAACGAGTGACGATGAACGAGACCCAGATCGCAGCGCATTCAGCGCATTCAGCGCACGCGGTGCAGACAGTGCAGACCAACGGCCTTGCCGTGGCGGCTTTCGTGCTCAGCATCATGGGCATGTACGCCAGCCCGGTCGTGAGCAGCGTTCTCGCCCTCGTCGGTATGTGGCAGGTCAAACACCGTGGGCAGCAGGGTTTTGCGCTGGCGATCGCCGCCCTGACGGTCTCTGCGGCCGTCACCGCCCTGCATGTCGCGATGTGGATCCAGTGCGGCCACCCGAACTTCGAATTGGAGACCACGGCGCACTGGTGACAACGAAAGCCGTTGCCGCACCAGGAATTCCGTGAAAGTAGTTGCTACCGTGGGAAGTTGGCGACGATGTTCGTCATCACGATGTCGGACACCGACTGCGGGAAGCCGCAGAAGGTGACTTCCACCAAGGCCACCGACAGCACCCGGTAGTCGCGGCCGCAGCCGCCCGGCCCCAGGTGCAGCGAGGTGGTATCGGCCTTCCAGTCGCCGACGAACAGCTGGCCGGCCGAGCCGGCGGCGCAGTCGGTGACGGTCGAGACCAGAGCGGTGAAGGCGTGCTGCGCGGTCACGACATCGCGGTAGGCCGCGGCGCCCTCAGAGATCAGCGCGCCGTCGGGCGGGTCCTGAAACGTGGTCTTGTGGAACTCTTCGATCTCGGGCCCAAACGTCGCGGTCTCGGCGAAGATGAAGCGGCAGGCCCGGGGCGTGGTCTCGGCGAGCGTGTCGATGTCGACCGGAGCGCTGCCATCCATCGAGGGAATGATCGTGAGGTGCTCGCCGGCGCCGGTGATCGCACGCATCCGCGACTGGTCCAGCAGAATCGTGTCGACATTGACCCCGTTGACACCCCTGGCGCCGCCGGTAAACCCCGGCAATGCGGTGCCATCCACCACCCGGGTGCACGCCGCAGTCAGCACAACCGCGCCACACATGAGCAGCGGCCACGCGAATCTTGCCTTGCGCCACACCGTTTTGCACCCCTCTAAACCTTTGAGCGTAGCCGCGCCGGCCGGCCACAACACACCCCTGGCCGTCCGGGTCCGATGTGACGTCGAATACGGTTGCCCGGTGAGTGTTTTCGCGACGGCAACCGGAGTGGGTTCGTGGCCCGGCGCCGCGGCGCGGCCGTCGGCGGAGGTCGTCGTCGGTGAGTTGGCGGCCGCGCTGGCTCACGTGGTCGAGCTGCCCGCCAGGGGAGTGGGTGCCGACCTGCTGGGGCGGGCCGGCGCGCTACTGGTCGACGTGGCGATCGACACCGTGCCGCGCGGTTACCGCATCACCGCCCGGCCCGGGGCGGTGACCCGACGGGCCATCAGCTTCCTGGACGAGGACATGGATGCCCTCGAGGAAGCCTGGGAGACGGCCGGCCTGCGCGGCGGCGGACGGGTGGTCAAGGTTCAGGCGCCCGGCCCGATCACACTGGCCGCCGGGCTCGAGCTGCCCAACGGCCACCGGGCCCTCACCGATCCCGGCGCGGTGCGTGACCTGACGGCATCGCTGGCCGAAGGCGTTGCCGCCCATCGTGCGGCGCTGTCGCGCCGCCTCGACACACCGGTGGTGGTGCAATTCGACGAGCCGTCGTTGCCCGCCGCGCTGGCTGGACGGGTTAGCGGGGTCACCGCGCTGAGTCCGGTTGCCGCGCTGGACGAGTCGGTGGCCCGCGCGCTGCTCGACACCTGCGCCGAGACGGTGGGCGCCGAGGTTTTGCTGCACAGCTGCGCGGCCGAATTGCCGTGGGATCTGTTGGTGTGCAGCGCAATTAGCGCGATATCGGTAGACGCCGCAACGCTGCGGGCCGCAGACCTGGACGGGATCGCGGCGTTCGTCGAATCGGGTCGCACCGTGATGCTGGGGATAGTGGCCGCCACGGCCCCGGCTAAGCGGCCGTCCGCCGAGGAGGTGGCCGCCGCCCTCGTCGCGGTGACCGATCGGCTCGGATTCGGCCGCTTGGCGCTGCGCGAGCGCATCGGCGTCACCCCGGCCTGTGGTCTGGCCGCGGCGACGCCGCAGTGGGCCCGCACCGCGATCGAACTGGCCCGCAAGGCCGCCGAGGCGTTCGCCGAGGAACCCGACGCCATCTAGGAACGGTGTCGGAGGGCTTCGATAGCCTGCCAAGGTGAGTTCGCCAGAAGCTGACCCCGTCGCACCCGAGGCTCGGCGGCAATGGCGTGACCTGGCCGACGAGGTACGCGAACACCAGTTCCGCTACTACGTGCGCGATGCGCCGGTCATCTCCGACGCGGATTTCGACGACCTGCTGCGGCGATTGGGCGCGCTCGAGGAGCAGCATCCCGAGCTGCGTACCCCCGATTCGCCGACTCAGCTGGTCGGCGGCGCGGGATTTGCCACCGATTTCACCTCGGCCGAGCACCTGGAACGGATGCTGTCGCTGGACAACGTGTTCAGCACCGAGGAATTCGACGTGTGGGCCGCACGCATCCACGCCGAGGTCGGCAACGACGTGCCCTTCCTGTGTGAACTCAAGATCGACGGCGTCGCGCTGGCTCTGGTCTACCGCGATGGCCGGCTGGTCCGGGCGGCCACCCGGGGTGACGGCCGCACCGGCGAGGACGTCACGAACAATGCGCGCACCATCGAGGACGTCCCGGAACGGCTGACGGCCAGCGACGACTATCCGATCCCCGATGTTCTCGAGGTGCGCGGGGAGGTGTTCTTCCGGATCGCCGACTTCGAAGCGCTCAACGCCGCGCTGGTCGAAGACGGCAAGGTGCCGTTCGCCAACCCGCGCAACAGCGCCGCGGGATCGCTGCGGCAGAAGGATCCCGCGGTGACCGCCCGCCGCAAGCTCCGGATGATCTGCCACGGCGTCGGGCACACCGAAGGATTCCGGCCGGCCTCCCTGCACGACGCCTATCTCGCGCTGGGTGCCTGGGGTCTGCCCGTCTCCGTCCACACCACCCGGGTGGACAACGCCGCCGGTGCGCTGGAGCGGATCGCCTACTGGGGCGAGCACCGCCACGACGTCGATCACGAAATCGACGGTGTGGTCGTCAAAATCGACGACGTCGCACTGCAGCGCCGGCTGGGGTCGACCTCGCGAGCGCCGCGGTGGGCGATCGCGTACAAGTACCCGCCGCAAGAGGTCCAGACCACGCTGCTCGACATCCGGGTCAATGTCGGCCGGACCGGACGCGTGACCCCGTTCGCGGTCTTGACGCCGGTCAAGGTCGCCGGCTCCACGGTCGGGATGGCCACCCTGCACAACGCCGCCGAGGTCAAGCGCAAGGGAGTGCTGATCGGCGACACCGTGGTAATCCGCAAGGCCGGCGACGTGATCCCCGAGGTGCTCGGTCCGGTCGCCGATCTGCGCGACGGCACCGAACACGAATTCGTCATGCCCACCCGGTGTCCCGAGTGCGCCACCCTGCTTGCCCCGGCCAAGGAGGGCGACGCCGACATCCGCTGCCCCAACTCCCGAGCCTGCCCGGCGCAGTTGCGGGAGAGGGTATTTCACGTGGCGGGTCGCGGCGCCTTCGACATCGAAGGTCTGGGTTACGAGGCCGCCACCGCGCTGCTGACCGCCGAAGTGATCTCCGACGAGGGCGACCTGTTCACCCTCGTCGAGGACGACCTGCTGCGCACCGAGCTGTTCACCACCAAGGCCGGCACGCTGTCGGCCAACGGCAAGCGCCTGCTGGCCAACCTCGACAAGGCCAAGGCGCAGCCGCTGTGGCGAGTGCTGGTCGCGCTGTCGATCCGCCATGTCGGGCCGACGGCCGCGCGCGCCCTGGCGACCGAGTTCGGCAGCCTCGACGCGATCACGTCGGCGTCGACGGAGGAACTGGCCGCGGTCGAGGGCGTCGGACCGACCATCGCCGCCGCGGTCACCGAATGGTTCACCGTCGACTGGCACCGCGCGATCGTCGACAAATGGAAAGCGGCCGGCGTGCGGATGGCCGACGAGCGCGACGCCAGCACGCCGCGCACGCTGGCGGGGCGCAGCATCGTGGTCACCGGCTCACTGAACGGGTTTTCCCGCGACGAAGCCAAGGAGGCCATCGTGTCCCGCGGCGGCAAGGCCGCGGGTTCGGTGTCGAAGAACACCGCGTACGTCGTCGCCGGCGATTCGCCGGGTTCGAAATACGACAAAGCGGTCGAATTGGGTGTGCCGATCCTCGACGAGGACGGATTTCGCAAGCTGCTGGCCGACGGCCCGCAGTCGGACAACACAGCCGATTAACAGGGCAGTACTAGTCCGTACTGTGGTTGCGGATCTATGGTGGGCGCTATGACCCAGACGGCCGAGCATTGCACGGAGCCATCGCCATGGTCTCCGCGCGAGGCCGAACTGCTGGCGGTCACGTTGCAGCTCCTGCAGGAACACGGCTATGACCAGTTGACGATCGACGCCGTCGCCGGCGCCGCGCACGCCAGCAAGGCCACGGTGTACCGGCGCTGGCCCTCGAAAGCCGAACTGGTGCTGGCCGCCTTCATCGAGGGCGTCCGCGAGGTCGCGGTCGCGCCGAATACCGGCACCCTGCGCGGCGATTTGATCAATCTCGGCGAAGTCTGCGGCGAACACGGACGCCAGCACGCCAGCACCATCCGCGCGGTGATGGTCGAGGTGTCGCGGCACCCCGCGCTCAACGACGCGCTGCAGGAGCAGTTCCTCAAGCAACGCAAAGCCTTGATCCAGCACGTGCTGCAGCAGGCCGTCGATCGCGGCGAGATCACCCAAGACGTCATCACCGATGAGCTCTGGGACCTGTTGCCCGGCTACCTGATCTTCCGGTCGATCATCCCCGACCGGCCGCCCACCCGCCGCACCGTAGAAGCGCTCGTCGACGGGTTTCTGATCCCGGGTCTGACCAGAAACACCCGGTAACGCCGCAGCCACCTTCGAGTCGGTCGTCCGTCGAGAAATGTGTACGGGCGCGTCTCTTGTACAGTACGGTCCAGTACCGTACTGTGATACCGGTCGATCGCGTTCGCGCGAGGCAACGGTCGTAGTCCTAGAGTGATCGAGAACGCCCGACCATCGAAAGGCCGACGGGTGAAGGCGGTTTCAATGTCCACCTTGCTTAGGCAGGGCTGGATCGTGTTGGTCGCGATACTCGTGGTCGCCGTCGCCGGCTTCGGCATTTATCGCCTGCACGGAATCTTCGGCTCGCACGACAACACGCGGGCCAACAGCGGTCTGGCCAACGAGATCGTGCCGTTCAACCCCAAGTCGGTGGTGCTCGAAGTCTTCGGCGCGCCGGGCGCGACGGCGACGATCAACTATCTCGACGTCAACGCCCAGCCGCAGCAAGTCAAGAACGCACCGCTGCCGTGGTCGTTCACCATCACCACGACGGAGCCCGCGGTCGTCGCCAACGTCGTGGCGCAAGGCAACGGGGACACCCTCGGTTGCCGCATCACCGTCAACGGTGAAGTCAAGGATCAACGCACCGTCAACAAAGTCGACGCCTACACCTTCTGCCTGGATAAGTCGGGATGAGCAACCAAACCAACGAACAGCAGACGCGGCCCTTCGTGGCGCGCACCATCCGCCGGCTCGCGTGGGCGATCCTGCTTTTCTGGGTGGCGGTGGCCGCCCTGACGAACATCGCGGTGCCGCAACTGGAAGAGGTGGGCAAGACCCACAATGTGGCGCTGAACTCGCCCGATGCCCCATCGCTCAAGGCGATCAAGCGCATCGGCCAAGCGTTCCACGAGTTCGACACCGACAGCTCGGCCATGATCGTGCTGGAAGGCGACAAGCCGCTCGGTGCGGACGCCCACCGGTTTTACGACGAGATGATCCACAAGCTCGAGCAGGACAAAAAGCACGTCGAGCATGTCCAGGACTACTGGGGTGACACTCTCACCGCAGCGGGATCGCAAAGCAGCGACGGCAAGGCCGCTTACGTTCAGGTGAACCTCGCCGGTAATCAGGGCTCGGCACTGGCCAACGAGGGTGTCGGCGCCATCCGCGACATCATCGAGCGCATGAAGCCGCCGCCGGGCGTCAAGACCTATGTGACCGGCGCGGCGCCGCTGATCTCCGACCAGTTCGACGTCGGCAGCAAGGGGACCGCGAAGGTCACCGCGATCACCATCGGGATGATCGCGTTGATGTTGTTCTTCGTCTACCGCTCGGTGCTGACCACGCTGCTGGTTCTCGGCACGGTCCTGATCGAAATGTCCGCCGCCCGAGGTCTTGTCGCCTTCCTCGGAAACGAGGGAATCATCGGGTTGTCGACCTATGCGACGAATATCTTGACGCTATTGGTGATCGCCGCCGGAACCGACTACGCGATATTTTTCGTGGGCCGCTACCAAGAAGCGCGCGAGGCCGGTGAGGAACGCGAAAACGCCTTCTACACCATGTATCACGGCACCACCCACGTCGTGTTGGGCTCCGGGCTCACCGTGGCCGGCGCGGTGGCCTGTCTGAGCTTTACCCGGCTGCCCTACTTCCAAAGTCTAGGTATCCCAGCCGCTTTGGGCGTCCTCGTCGCACTGTTCGCGGCGCTCACCCTGGGGCCCGCGATCCTCTTCCTGGGGTCCAAGGCGGGCATCTTCGACCCCAAACGGGCGATGAGAACCCGCGGCTGGCGGCGGATCGGCACCGCGATCGTCCGTTGGCCCGGCGCCGTTCTCGCGGCCGCCTGCGCGCTGGCCCTGGTAGGCCTGATCGCCTTGCCCGGATACAAGACCAGTTACGACACTCGTCCCTACATGCCCGAAAGCGCGCCGGCCAATATCGGTTACACCGCCGCCGAGAAACACTTCTCGCGCGCCCGGCTGGAGCCCGAGTTGCTGATGGTCGAAACGGATCACGACATGCGTAACCCGGAGAGCATGCTCATCCTGGACAAGGTGGCCAAGGCCGTGTTTCACGTCCCCGGGGTCGCGCAGGTGCAGACCATCACCCGGCCGTTGGGTACCCCGCTCGTCCACAGCTCGCTCGCGTTCGTGGTCAGCAATCAGAGCGCGGCGCAGCAGCAAAACCTGACCTACCAACGAGATCGGGCCGACGACGCCCTCAAGCAGGCCAACGAACTGTCGAAAACGATCAATATCCTCAAACAGCAGTACGTATTGCAGCAACAGTTGGCCGGCACCACCCACGACGAGACGCAAAGCTTTCACGACACGCTCGCCACGATCCAGGACCTGCGCGACAAGATCGCGAATTTCGACGACTTCTTCCGGCCGGTTCGCAGCTATTTCTATTGGGAGAAGCACTGTTTCGATATTCCTGCCTGTGCCGCTTTCAGATCGTTGTTCGACGCGCTCGACGGCATTGACCAACTCACCGAGAAATTCGAAAACCTCACGGCTTCCCTCGACAAGCTCGACGCGCTGCAGCCCAAACTGGTGGCGCTGATCCCGCCGCAGATCGACAGCCAGCAGACCAATCGCGATCTGACACTGGCGAATTACGCCACCCTGTCGGGCATCTACGCTCAGAACGCGCTCGCGCTGGAAAACTCGACGGCGTTGGGGCAGGCCTTTGATGCGGCCAAGAATGACGACACCTTCTATCTGCCGCCCGAGGTGTTCAACAACCCCGACTTCAAGCGCGGGCTGAAACTGTTCCTCTCGCCCGACGGCAAGGCCGCTCGCATGATCGTCACGCATGACGGCGATCCCGCGACGACCGAAGGCATTTCGCACATCGACCCGATCGCGAAGGCCGCGCATGAGGCCTTGAAGGGCACCCCGATGGCGAATGCGGGGATCTATCTCGGTGGGACAGCCGCGACGTACAAGGACATCCAGGACGGCGCCAAGTACGACCTGCTGATCGTGGCCTTCGCCGCGCTGAGCCTGATCCTGCTGATCATGATGATCATCACGCGCAGCCTGATCGCCGCGGTCGTCATCGTGGGCACGGTGGCCCTGTCGCTGGGCGCCTCGTTCGGGCTGTCAGTTCTGGTGTGGCAGTACCTGTTCGGCATTCAGTTGTATTGGGTCGTGCTGGCGCTGGCGGTGATCCTGCTGCTGGCGGTCGGTTCCGACTACAACCTGCTGTTGATCTCCAGGTTCAAGGAAGAGATTCATGCCGGCCTCAATACCGGCATCATCCGGGCGATGGCCGGCTCCGGCTCGGTGGTCACCTCGGCGGGCATCGTCTTCGCCGTCACCATGTGTGCCTTTGTTTTCAGCGGTTTCCTGGTGCTCGGCCAGATCGGGACGACGATCGGCCTCGGCTTGCTGTTCGACACGCTGATCGTGCGTTCCTTCATGACGCCCTCGATCGCAAGGCTGCTCGGGCGCTGGTTCTGGTGGCCCCAGGTGGTGCGGCCGCGGCCGGCCAGCACGATGCTGCGGCCCTACGGTCCGCGCCCGGCGGTTCGTCAACTGCTGCTCTGGGACGACGACGACACCGTGCTGGCCGGATCGAAGTCGGGGTCGCACTGATCGCTCAGCGCAGCATGGTCGCCACGATCCCGGCCAGATAACCCAGCCGGGCCACCTCCGACGGCCGGAATTCGGGGCCCGGACGGCCCAGCACCACCGCGGTGTGCGAGTCGCCCAGCGGGGCGGCGACCATCGTGATGTCCATGTCGCGCCAGGCCTGCGGCACCCACTCGGCCGTGCCGTCCAGCGCCACGGCCTCCTGGATCGGCAGCCACGGCGCCGACACCGCGCGAGTTTCCGGCGCACCCGGGCTGGCGGCGAGGCGCTGCAGCTCCCCGTCGGCACTGTGCATCACCGTGCACCAGCTCACCCGCAACACCCGGGGCGCCTCGTCGACCAGCACCTGCAGCCGTGCCGCCTTGTCCTTGGCCGCGGCGACATGGTCGAGCAGTTCCAGCTCGCGGTGCGCTTCCAGCAGGCCGGTGTGCGGGCGCACGCTGTCCACCCGCACGCCGTTCAGCGACTCGGCCGCGGTGATCAGCGTGTCCGGCATCGCGCCTGCGGGCAGTTCGATGACCAGGTCGTCGGTCGCATAACCGGCGCTGCGCTCCACGACGTCGAGTGACAGGATGTCGGCGCCCACCGAACCGAGCGCCACCGCCAGCGCGCCCAGGCTTCCTGGGCGGTCGACGAGCTCGATGCGCAACAGATACGACGGCACGCGCCCACTTTTGCACAGTGCCGCGCGCACGGCATTTCCGCAGGGTGGGGTGCGGGCCGTGGTTGCGTGCGCATCCCGGTTAGGCTTTTCGCTCGTGTCCCAGATCTCCCGCGACGAGGTCGCGCACCTGGCCAAGCTGGCCCGGCTGGCGTTGACCGATACCGAGCTGGACAGCTACGCCGGCCAACTCGACGCCATCCTGACCCACGTCAGTCAGATCCAGGCGGTCGATGTCACCGGCGTCGAGGCGACCGACAACCCGCTCAAGGCCGTCAACGTCACCCGCCCGGATGAGATCAGGCCGTGCCTGACGCAGCAGGAGGCGCTGGCCGCGGCGCCCGAAGCCGTGGACGGCCGGTTCGCCGTCCCGCAGATCCTGGGGGACAGCGAGTGAACGAGATCATCCGATCCGACGCCGCCACGCTGGCCGCCAAGGTCGCCGCCAAGGAGCTGTCGTCGGTCGAGATCACCCAGGCCTGCCTGGACCAGATCGCGGCGACCGACGACCGGTACAGCGCGTTTCTGCACGTCGCGGCCGACGAGGCACTGTCGGCGGCGGCCGCGGTCGACGAGGCGGTGGCGGCCGGCGAGCGGCTGCCGTCGGCGCTGGCCGGCGTTCCGTTGGCGCTCAAGGACGTGTTCACCACCGTCGACATGCCCACCACCTGCGGATCCAAGATCCTGGAGGGCTGGCGTTCGCCGTACGACGCCACCGTCACCGCCCGGTTGCGCGCGGCCGGCATCCCGATCCTGGGCAAGACCAACATGGACGAGTTCGCGATGGGCTCGTCGACGGAGAACTCGGCCTACGGCCCCACCCGTAACCCGTGGGACCTCGAGCGGGTGCCCGGCGGCTCCGGCGGTGGCAGCGCGGCGGCACTGGCCGCCTTCCAGGCGCCGCTGGCGATCGGCACCGACACCGGGGGCTCGATTCGTCAGCCCGCCGCACTGACCGCGACCGTCGGGGTCAAACCCACCTACGGCACGGTGTCCCGCTACGGCCTGGTGGCCTGCGCGTCGTCGCTGGATCAGGGCGGCCCCTGCGCGCGCACCGTGCTGGACACCGCGCTGCTGCATCAGGTGATCGCCGGCCACGACCGGATGGACTCCACCTCCATCGATGCCGCGGTGCCCGACGTGGTCGGTGCCGCCAAGGCCGGCGCGGCAGGCGATCTGAGTGGCGTGCGGATCGGTGTGGTTCGACAGTTGCGCGGCGAGGGCTACCAGCCCGGTGTGCTGGCGTCGTTCGAGGACGCGGTGCAGCGGCTGACCGCGCTGGGCGCCGAGGTGAGCGAAGTCGATTGCCCGCACTTCGATTACGCGCTGGCGGCCTACTACTTGATCCTGCCGTCGGAGGTGTCCAGCAACCTGGCGCGCTTCGACGCGATGCGGTACGGGCTGCGGGTCGGTGACGACGGCAGCCACAGCGCCGAGGAGGTCATGGCACTGACGCGGGCCGCGGGATTCGGTCCAGAAGTCAAGCGCCGCATCATGATTGGCGCCTACGCACTCTCGGCGGGCTACTACGACGCCTACTACAACCAGGCGCAGAAAGTGCGCACCCTGATCGCCCGCGATCTCGACGAGGCGTACAAGTCCGTCGACGTGCTGGTGTCGCCGGCCACCCCGACCACCGCCTTCCGGCTGGGGGAGAAGGTCGACGATCCGCTGGCCATGTACCTGTTCGACCTGTGCACGCTGCCGCTGAACCTGGCCGGGCACTGCGGAATGTCGGTGCCGTCGGGATTGTCGCCGGATGATCAACTGCCGGTGGGCCTGCAGATCATGGCGCCCGCGCTGGCCGACGACCGCCTCTATCGCGTCGGCGCCGCTTACGAGGCCGCGCGCGGACCGCTGCCGGCGGCGCCGACCGTTTAGCCGCGCGGTGCCCCACATCGCGCCGTGGAGCGCGGGTGCGGGCAAGATGAACAGATGCGGATCGGAATTCTCACCGGCGGCGGCGACTGTCCGGGGCTTAACGCGGTCATCCGGGCGGTGGTGCGCACCTGCGACGCCCGGTACGGCTCGTCGGTGGTCGGTTTCCAAGACGGGTGGCGCGGGTTGCTGGAGAACCGGCGCATCCAGCTGCAGAACGACGATCGCAACGACCGGCTGCTGGCCAAGGGCGGAACGGTGCTGGGCACCGCCCGCGTGCACCCCGACAAGCTGCGGGCCGGGCTGGACCAGATCAAGCAGACCCTGGACGACAACGGCATCGACGTGCTCATCCCGATCGGCGGTGAAGGCACGCTGACGGCCGCGAACTGGCTGTCGGAGGAGAACGTTCCCGTGGTCGGCGTGCCGAAGACGATCGACAACGACATCGACTGCACCGACGTGACTTTCGGTCACGACACCGCGCTGACGGTGGCCACCGACGCCATCGACCGCCTCCACAGCACGGCCGAGTCCCACCAGCGGGTGATGCTGGTGGAGGTGATGGGCCGCCACGCCGGCTGGATCGCGCTGAACGCCGGGCTGGCGTCCGGGGCGCACATGACGCTGATTCCCGAGCAGCCCTTCGATATCGAGGATGTCTGCCGGCTCGTCAAACGCCGCTTCCAGCGTGGGGATTCGCACTTCATCTGCGTGGTGGCCGAGGGAGCCAAGCCGATCCCCGGTTCGATCCCCTTGCGGGAGGGCGGGATTGACGAATTCGGCCACGAGAAATTCACCGGCATCGCCCAGCAGTTGGCCATCGCGGTGGAGAAGCGGATCAACAAGGAAGTTCGCGTGACCGTGCTGGGCCACGTCCAGCGGGGCGGTATCCCGACGGCCTACGACCGGGTGCTGGCCACCCGGTTCGGGGTCAATGCCGCCGACGCCGCGCACGCCGGCGAATACGGCCAGATGGTGTCGCTGCAGGGGCAGGACATCGGCCGGGTCTCGCTGGCCGACGCGACCCGCCACCTCAAGCTGGTGCCCGACGCCCGCCATGACGAGGCCGCCGCGTTCTTCGGCTGACGCGGTTGGGGCAGCGGTGAACAAATTCCGCGATTGAGACGTTGTCCACGGTCATGACCGATAGCAAATCTGAGCGGCGCGGCGGGCAACAGCGCTTCAAGGCGTTTCACCAGCTTGTGGGGGATACGTTCGTCCCGGTCGCGGTGTCGACGGACGATGCCGACGCCTTTCGGGCAAAGCTGGACACCTCGAGCCTCGGCGCGGTGCGGATCAACCGGCTGCAGTTCAACGGTGGGGTGGTGCTGCGCCGAACACCGCGCCAGCTGCGGCGCGCCGCGCCTGTGCACTTCGAGCCGCACAGTGCCGAGTATTTGAAGGTCGGCGTCCATGCCGAGGGCCGCTGCGTGGTCCGTCAGGATGGCCGCGAAGCAAACCTGTTGCCCGGCGATTACGTCATGTATGACACCACGCGACCGTTCGAATTCGCGGTCGACGGGAAATTCCAGATGTTCAGCGTGCTTCTTCCTCGCGAATTACTGCGTATCCCGGCGGCACAACTCTCTCGGCTCACGGCCCGCAGCTTCAACGGCCGGCAGGGAATGGGCGCGCTGCTGACTCCGTTTCTCGTCGAACTCGCCAAGCAGGTCACCAAAAAGCCCGAGGCGCCCAACATCCGGTTGGCCGATGCGGTCTTTGACATGCTGGAGGCCTCATTTTGCGAGCAGTTGGCGTGCGAACGTCCGGAAGGCCGCAGTCAAGACCAGTACGACATGATGCTGGGAATACTGGCCTACATTGAGCGAAACCTCGGCGATCCGGATCTGGATGTGCCGACAATCGCGACGGCGCATCACATTTCGATTCGCCACCTGCAGCGGATGTTCGAAAACGATGGTCACACCGTCACCGAGTGGATCAGGAGCCGCAGGATCGAGCACTGTCGCAAAGACCTGGCGAACGCCGAATTGGCCGCCGTACCCGTGAGTGTGATCGGTGCGAGGTGGGGTCTGGCCAATGCGGCGAACTTTTCTCGGCTGTTCAAGGCAGTGCATGGTCGATCGCCGCGGGAGTATCGCGTCTGGGCGTTGAGCTAAGCGCTGCGCAAGTCTGCAAGATCCTGGCGCGTGCGGGCAAGACGTGCACCTCGATCCGACCAATAGTGGGTAGCAATAGGGAACCGCCCACGTAACGGAGGCGAGATGCAGGACGCGGCAATTGAATTCGATGTCAACCTCGGGTTCAACGTAGACAACACATTCGCCGAGCGTGTTGCCGTCAATCAGGCCAGGCTGACCGCGGCGCTGAAGCCGCGGTACGACTTCATCGTGTGTGGTTCGGGTTCATCCGGTTCGGTCGTCGCGCGAAGGTTGGCCGAGAACCCGGATACCGACGTTCTGCTTGTCGAGGCCGGCGGCGACGACAATGTCCCCGATGTCGTCGCCCCGGGTCAATGGACCGCCAACTTCGGTTCCGAACGCGACTGGGGTTTTCTCGGCGAGCCGAACCCCAGCATCAACAACCGCGCGATTCTGCACTCGATGGGCAAGGTCCTGGGCGGCAGCTCGAGTATCAACGTGATGGCCTGGATCCGAGGCCACCGCGACGACTGGAACCATTTCGCCACCGAAGCGGGCGATCCGGCGTGGAGCTACGAGTCCGTCCTCGACATCTACCGCGACATCGAAGATTGGCAGGGCACACCGGATCCGGCGTACCGCGGACTCGGGGGGCCGGTTTTCGTCCAGCCCGCACCGGATCCCCATCCGCTTGCCCTGGCGACGTTGGACGCCGCAAAGGCTACTGGAACAGCGGTGTACCCGTCCGCGAACGGGCGGATGATGGAGGGCACTGCGGGCGCGGCGCTCGGAGATCTTCGGATACGAAATGGGCAGCGGGAGTCCGTGTTTCGCTCCTACACCTTCCTGGTCATGGACCGGCCCAACCTCACCGTCTTGACGCATGCGCTCGTGCAGCGGGTCGTTGTCGACGGCGGCAAAGCCGTCGGCGTGGAAATTCGTCATCAAGGAGCCAGCCGCCGCATCGATGCCGATGCGGAAGTCGTCTTGTCGCTGGGCGCGAACCACACCCCCAAGGTGCTGATGCTCTCCGGTATCGGCGACCAAGACGAACTGAGCCGCGTCGGGATTGCGGTGCGTCAACACTTGCCCGGCGTGGGTCGCAACCTTCAGGATCACGTGGCCTTCGACTGCATGTGGGAATACCGCGAGGCAGCGCTACCGCGAAACAATGCGGCCGAGGTCGTCGTGCTCGGGGAGACGGTGTCCGGGCTGACCCACCCCGACGTCTTCGCCTGGCAGGTCGAAGTGCCCTATGCCACCGACGAGACGGCGGCCCGGTTCGGCCTTCCCGCGGCGGGCTGGACGTTCCACGCCGCGCTCACTCATCCGAAGAGCCGGGGCCGGATACGGCTCGGCGGCCCCGACCCGACGGACCCGGTCCGCATCGAGTCCAACATGTTGGCCGATCCCGATGACGTGAAAAAAGCGATCGCCTGTGTGCAATGGTGTCGCGAAATCGGCAACAGTGCGCCGCTGCGGCCGTACGTGAAACGCGAGGTCATGCCCGGAAATCTGCGGGGAGCAGCCCTGGAGGAGTTCGTTCGGGACGCGGCGACCACGTTCTTTCACCAGGTTGGTACGGCCAAAATGGGCCGCGACGCGACGTCCGTGGTCGACGGCAACCTCAAGGTCTACGGGATCGAGAATCTCAGGGTGGCCGACGGCTCGATCATGCCGCAGATCACCGCGACCAACACGATGGCGCCGTGCGTGGTCATCGGGGAACGGGCCGCACAGGTCCTGAAGCAAGCGCACCGGCTCTAGGCGCGCCGACGGCGAACAACGGGTAGCGGGAACCTGAACGATCGCCCGGAATTTGCCGCTCGATCGGTCAGCATCCGTGAACGGGCAGATCGCCCTGGTTTAACCGGCAGGTCGAAATGGCTACACCAGCCGCTATGAGCAACCGCGAGGGGGTTCGCGGAATCAATGCCTCGTCCGCGGCTCCGGCGTACCCGTCCGGCTCCGCGAGACCGGGGCCTTCGGTGCCGAGCTGGCGCGCCGATGCCGACCCGACTGCGGCCACGGTGCCCGAACCGCGCTATCGCCCGTCCGACCCGCCGACCAGGTCAGCAGGTGTGCTGACCCCGTCCCGGCTGGCACGGGCACGTCGGGCCGCCGCGCCGTATCGCCGCGACCTGACGCTGGGCGGGACCGCCCTCGACGGCCTGGACCACCGGGAGCCGGAGCGGAGCAGGTTCAGCTGGCGAGAGGTGATTCATCGGGTGACCGGAATCGACCTCGGGCCGGACAAAAAAGTCGCGTATGAACAGGAACTGCGGCAACGCGCCAATGCCGTGATCGGCGGCGCGTTTCCGATCGCGGTGTTGAACTTCAAAGGCGGCGTCGGCAAGACCGCCGTGGTCGAAGCGCTCGGCTCGACGCTGGCCGAGGCGCGCGGCGACCGCGTCATCGCCGTCGACATCGACGCCGGCGACCTGGCGGACCGTCATGGCCGCCGCAACCCGCTGAGCCTGGCCGACTTGCTGGCCCGCGATTCGGTGACCCACTACGCAGAGGTGCGCGCGCACACCCACATGAACAGTTTCGGCCTGGAAGTGCTGGGGCTGCCCGACTACGGCCGCACCGACTGGCGGCTGGAGCGCCAGGACATCGCCAAGGCGTTTTCGATTCTGCGCAAACACTATTCGGTGGTGCTGGTGGACTGCGTCAAGGCGATCAACTCCAGCGTGATGGACGCCGTGCTGCCCGAGGCGCGCGCTCTGGTGGTGGTCAGCGGCACCTCGATCGATGCGGTACGCAAGACCAGGACAACGCTGGAGTGGTTGTCCAACAACGGATATCGCCGCTTGATGAGATCAACGGTGCTCGCCATGAACTACACCGAGCCGGCGAGGCTGGACGGCGTGGTCACCAAGGAATTCGACTCGCTGGCCGCGCGCGTGGCCGCCACGGTGATACTGCCGTTCGATCGGCACGTGCACGGGGGCACCGAGCTGGGGCTGGACCAGTTGAGCAAGGAAAGCCGGCGCGGCTACCTGGAGATGGCGGCCGCGCTGGGCGACATGGCCGCCGGCCGGCCGGTGGGGCGCGATGCCGCGCCGCGGTCCTGGCGGTAGCCACGCCTGCCCCGAGCTTGAGCTGTTGTGCCCGGACCTGCGGTCCGCTGCACCACCACTAGGATCTTTTCCATGACTGTTACTTCCGGACCGGCTGAGCTGCTGGATTACGACGACGTCATCGCACGTTTCGATCCCGTGCTCGGGCTGGAAGTACACGTCGAGCTGTCCACCGCGACCAAGATGTTCTGCGGCTGCTCCACCACGTTCGGCGCCGAACCGAACACCCAGGTGTGCCCGGTGTGCCTGGGGCTGCCCGGCTCGCTGCCCGTGCTCAACCAGGCCGCGGTCGAGTCGGCGATCCGCATTGGGCTGGCACTGAATTGCGAGATCGTGCCGTGGTGCCGCTTCGCCCGGAAGAACTACTTCTACCCGGATATGCCGAAGAACTACCAGATCTCGCAGTACGACGAGCCGATCGCCATCAACGGCTACCTGGAGGCACCACTGGAAGACGGGACCACCTGGCGGGTCGAGATCGAACGCGCCCACATGGAAGAGGACACCGGCAAGCTCACCCACCTGGGCGGCGAGACGGGACGCATCCACGGCGCGACGACGTCGCTGATCGACTACAACCGCGCCGGCGTGCCGTTGATCGAAATCGTCACCAAGCCCATCGAGGGAGCCGGGGCCCGCGCGCCGCAGATCGCCCGGGCATACGTGACGGCATTGCGAGGCTTGTTGCGCGCCTTGGAAGTATCCGACGTCCGGATGGACCAGGGGTCGATGCGTTGTGATTCCAATGTCTCGCTGAAGCCGACCGGTGCGACCGAGTTCGGCACCCGGACCGAGACCAAGAATGTCAACTCGCTGAAAAGCGTTGAGGTCGCGGTGCGCTACGAAATGCAGCGCCAGGCCGCCGTTCTGGTGGCCGGCGGCTCAATCACGCAGGAAACCCGGCACTTTCAGGAGGCCGACGGCTCCACCAGATCAGGCCGCGCCAAGGAAACGGCGCAGGATTATCGGTATTTCCCCGAGCCCGACTTAGAGCCCGTCGCGCCCAGCCGCGAACTGGTCGAGCGGTTGCGCCAGACGATCCCCGAGCTTCCCTGGTTGAGCCGCAAGCGGATTCAGGAAGAGTGGGGTGTTTCCGACGAGGTGATGCGCGATCTCGTCAACGCCGGCGCGGTCGAATTGGTCACCGCCACCATCAAGCACGGCGCCTCCAGCACCCAGGCGCGCTCCTGGTGGGGAAACTTCCTGGTGCAGAAGGCCAACGAGGCGAACATCGAATTGGACGAGCTGGCCATCACGCCCGCCCAGGTCGCCGCGGTGATCGTACTGGTCGACGAAGGCAAGCTGTCCAACAAGCTGGCCCGCCAGGTCGTCGAAGGTGTGCTCGCCGGAGAGGGCGAACCCGAACAGGTGATGACCACCCGTGGTCTGGCGCTGGTGCGCGACGATTCGGTCACCCAGGCCGCGGTCGACGAGGCCTTGGCCGCCAATCCCGATGTGGCGGAAAAGATTCGCGGCGGCAAGGTGGCCGCGGCCGGTGCGATCGTGGGCGCGGTCATGAAGGCCACTCGGGGTCAGGCCGACGCGGCCCGGGTGCGCGAGCTGGTGCTGGCCGCCTGCGGGCAGGCCTAACGCTCGCGGAAAAATCTAGGCCTTGTCGTCGTTGTTGCGCGGGAAGCCGCCGCCCTGCGGGAACAGCGGGAACACCACGTCGTCAAGCTTTTCGGCGTCACCGGCGGTCTTGTTGATGGTGGCGCCCCAGACGTTTCCGTCCGGCGACATCCGCAGGGCCCACGCGTGGGCGTGGGTGTCCTTGCGGACCACGTCGGGTTCGCCGGTGACCGCACCCGTGTTCTGCGCAAGCCGCACCGCCACCGTCATTTTGGTGTTGACCAGGTTGACCATCACGGTCCCGTCCATCGCCGCGCAGCCGGCCACACCCGGCTTGTCCGGCCACGTCCACACCGTGGAGACCTCCGACGCTTTGGTGATGCGCTGCAACCGGTCCGCGGTCGGGGTGCGGTCGGCGACATACAGCGTGCCGTCGACCGGATCGACGCACAATCCGCCGCCCGAGCCGACGCCGGACAGCGCGGTCGTCGGCGGCGCCTGACCGACCGTGGTCGGCTGCTCGATGCGCAGCACCTTGCCGGCCAACGATTTCGGGTCCGCGGCCACCGCCGGGTTACCCGCGTCGCCGGTCAGCACCAGCAGCGTGGTCGGACTGGTGAACAGCAAGGCTCCGGTGTTCCCGGTGGCGCCCTTGGGAATCCCGGTCAGGATGTCCTTGGGGATGTCGCCGTCGGCGATGCGGATGACCCGGTTGTCGGTGGGCGTGCTGATGTAGGCGTACATCAGCCGGTCCTGCGAGTAGGTCGGCGACAGCACGATATCCATCAGGCCGCCATCCCCGGACCCGTCGACCGGGATGACCAGTTTCACCTTCGGCTCGGCGCTGACTGAGATCTCCTTGACCGCGCCGGTGGTGCGCTCGGCCACCAATGCAGTCTTGCTGTCGGGCCCCATGATCAGGCCGCTGGTGCTCTCCAGGCAGCCCTGCATCACCCCGGGGGCGGGGCACGCTTTGGGGAACGGCGTGGGCGGCAGCGGCGGCGGCGGGGGCGGCGTCGAGCTGGGCTGGGGCTTGAGTTCGGGGGCGGTGGTGAAGGGCGCGGACGCGGCATCGTTGAACCGCGCGCAGCCCGTCGCGACCAGCACGGCCGCGCACAGCGCAGCGAGCCCGCAGCGAACCGGCCACCCCAAACGCATGATCGACAGGCTACGGATAGGGCGGGCACCGGCGCCACAGGCGTGCCCGCGGGGACGGCCGGACGCCGATCGCGGCTGGCCCGCGGCGGAGCCCGTTTTCGGCACCCACGGACCCTTTCTTCGGCGCCGCCGGGCTCGTTTCCGGCCAATCTGGGCCGGTTTCCCTATCTGAGCGTCAATAACCCGGCGAAAGCGCCGCTCAAATCCCCAATTCAGGCCTAAATGCCCTTACCCTGGCACCCGTGACCGGTCAATCGAATGACGCACCCTGGCAGCGGCCCGGCGAGGTTCCGGAGCCGGCCCCGGGACGCCCCGCCGCAGCGCGCTTGGTCGACCCCGAAGATGACCTGACCCCGGTCGGGTATCCGGGCGACTTCGGAACCACCACCGTCATCCCGTACCAAGACCCGAATCAGGTCGCCAGCCCCGCTGGGCCGGCCTACAACGTCCTCGACCAGCAGGAGCCGCTGCCCTACGTCCAGCCGCAGCAGGCACCGCGGCATTTGGCAGCCGAACCCGCCGAGATCGATCCGAGTGAGGACTACGAACGGCAACGCGCGATCGGTCGGCGCGGCACCCAGAATCTCGGTTTGCTGGTGTTGCGGGTCGGCCTCGGGGTGGTGCTCGGCGCGCACGGGCTGCAGAAACTGTTCGGCTGGTGGGGCGGTCAAGGATTGGGCGCCTTCAAGAACTCACTGTCCGACGCCGGCTACCAGCACGCCGACATCCTGTCTTACGTGAGTGCGGGCGGGGAGATCGCCGCGGGCGTGCTGCTGGTGCTGGGGTTGTTCACCCCGGTGGCCGCGGCGGGCGCGCTGGCGTTCCTGATCAACGAGCTGCTGGTCAGCATCTCGGCGCGGCCGCACACCTTCTCGTACTTCTTGCCCCAGGGGCACGAGTACCAGATCACCCTGATCCTGCTCGCCGTCGCGATCATCCTGGCCGGGCCCGGCCGCTATGGCCTGGACGCCAACCGGGGATGGGCACACCGGCCTTTCATCGGGTCGTTTGTGGCCCTGCTCGCCGGCATCGCCGCCGGAATCGCGGTGTGGGTGCTGCTCAACGGAGTCAATCCGATCGCCTGAATCGCCCGTTAAGGCGGTCACCGATAGGGATTGGGTACTCGCCCGGAACTGGCCGTCGTCAGCTGCGGGAGCGTCGCGAAAGTGACCGCCGGCAAGCGCAGTTCCGCTCCACTCTTGAGCTTGGCGCGTGCCCACGAACCCCGGTGGAAGCGCAGCCCCTCGATGTCGTCCCAGCCGACCGTCTGGCTGCCCAGCAGGTTTCGCACCGTCACGCCGTGGTCGTCGGCAACAGTGCGGAGCCGGATGATCAATGCGGACAACAGCACCGGGATCAGCAGCAGCGGGGTCGATAGCGGCCAGGCCAGCACCGGGATCAGCAATCCGAGGGCCAGAAATCCGACGGCGAGATGGGCCATCGGTGAGATTTTGATCACTATGGGCGCGGGTGTCGGGGCGGTAGAACCAGAAGCCACCCGAGCATCATTTCACCCCGGCCTGCGTCGCTTATTTCGCGCCGCCGCCGGTGGCTACCAGCATGCCCACGATTGGTGCCCGCCGCACCGGATTTGACGGTTGAGCAGTGCGAAGGCTACCGTCGGACGCTATGGATACCACCGGACAGCCCGGGATGCTCGTAGTAATTAGTCCGCGCGTTGGTGCGTGACTAGTTCCTTCAGCATGTGAAGCGATCCGGCACCAACGCGCAACCCTCGATCAGCGAGAGCTGACGGGGGTTTTTTCTTGCGTATCAACGAAACTTCCACAGCCAAATCAGGACTAAGAGGACAATCACCAGAGTGAGCGCACCTACCAGGTCACAGACACCCGAGTCGCAAAACGGCGACGACTGGACGCCGGGCGCCGCGGAAGACGCCGCAAAGGTTCCGGCCAAGCAAGCGAAACATGTTGCACCGCACCAACTTACCGGTGCCCAGTCGGTAATCCGGTCGTTGGAGGAACTCGACGTCGAGGTCATCTTCGGGATCCCGGGCGGCGCCGTCCTGCCGGTCTACGACCCACTATTCGACTCGAAAAAGCTGCGGCACGTGCTGGTTCGGCACGAGCAGGGTGCCGGTCACGCGGCAAGTGGCTACGCGCATGCGACCGGCAAGGTCGGCGTCATGATGGCCACCTCGGGCCCCGGCGCCACCAATCTGGTGACCCCGCTGGCGGATGCGCAGATGGATTCGATCCCCGTCGTCGCCGTCACCGGGCAGGTGGGGCGGTCGCTGATCGGGACCGATGCCTTCCAGGAAGCCGACATCTCGGGCATCACAATGCCGATCACCAAGCACAACTTCCTGGTCCGCAACGGCGACGACATTCCCCGGGTGCTGGCCGAGGCTTTCCACATCGCCTCCTCGGGGCGTCCCGGAGCGGTGCTCGTCGACATCCCCAAGGACGTGTTGCAGGCCCCGTGCACGTTCAGTTGGCCGCCGCGGATGGATCTGCCCGGTTACAAGCCGAACATCAAGCCGCACAGCCGGCAGATCCGTGAGGCCGCGAAGCTGATCGCGCGTGCGCGTAAGCCGGTGCTCTATGTCGGCGGCGGCGTGATCCGTGGCGACGCGACCGAGCAGCTACGGGATTTGGCTGAGCTCACCGGGATCCCGGTGGTCACCACGCTGATGGCGCGGGGCGCCTTCCCGGACAGCCACCGGCAGAACCTGGGCATGCCGGGCATGCACGGCACGGTCGCCGCGGTGGCGGCGCTGCAGCGCAGCGATCTGCTGATCGCGCTGGGCACCCGATTCGACGACCGGGTGACCGGAAAGCTCGATTCCTTTGCGCCCGAAGCGAAGGTCATCCACGCCGACATCGACCCGGCCGAGATCGGCAAGAACAGGGTCGCCGACGTGCCGATCGTCGGCGACGTCAAAGCCGTCATCAGCGACCTCATCGCGATGCTGCGCCAGTACGAAACCCCGGGCAAGATCGACATGACCGCATGGTGGGCATATCTGGACGGGGTGCAGTCGACGTATCCGCTGAGCTACGGTCCGCAGAGCGACGGCAGCCTGAGCCCGGAGTACGTGATCGAGCAGCTGGGCAAGATCGCCGGGCCCGACGCCATGTATGTCGCCGGGGTGGGTCAGCACCAAATGTGGGCGGCCCAGTTCATCTCCTACGAGAAGCCGCGCACGTGGCTCAACTCCGGCGGGCTGGGCACCATGGGCTTCGCCATCCCGGCTGCCATGGGCGCCAAGGTCGCTCGTCCCGAAGCCGAGGTCTGGGCGATCGACGGCGACGGGTGCTTCCAGATGACCAACCAGGAGCTGGCCACCTGCGCGATCGAGGGCGTGCCGATCAAGGTCGCGCTGATCAACAACGGCAACCTGGGCATGGTGCGGCAGTGGCAGAGCCTGTTCTATCAGGAGCGCTACTCGCAGACCGACCTGGCCACCCACTCGCACCGCATCCCGGACTTCGTGAAGCTGGCCGAGGCGTTGGGTTGTGTCGGAATACGTTGCGAGCGTGAAGAAGACGTCATCGACGCGATCAACCAGGCGCGCGCGATCAACGACCGCCCGGTCGTGATCGACTTCATCGTCGGCGCCGACGCGCAGGTGTGGCCGATGGTGGCCGCCGGGACAAGCAACGACGAGATTCAGCACGCCCGTGGAATTCGGCCGCTGTTCGACGACGAAACCGAAGGACACGCCTGATGTACGCCAAGACGCACACGCTTTCGGTGTTGGTCGAAGACAAGCCGGGTGTGCTCGCGCGCGTCGCGGCGCTGTTCTCGCGGCGTGGTTTCAACATCGAGTCGCTGGCTGTGGGTGCCACCGAGCAGAAGGACATGTCGCGGATGACAATCGTCGTTTCCGCCGAGGAGACTCCGCTCGAACAGGTCACCAAACAGCTCAACAAGCTGATCAATGTCATTAAAATTGTCGAGCAGGACGAGGACAACTCGGTGGCTCGCGAATTGGCGCTGATCAAGGTGCGGGCCGATTCCGGTACCCGCAGCCAGGTAATCGAGGCGGCAAACCTGTTCCGCGCCAAGGTAGTCGACGTATCACTGGATTCGCTGACCGTCGAGGCCACCGGGACCCGCGGCAAGCTCGAGGCGCTGCTACGAGTGCTGGAACCGTTCGGTATCCGCGAGATCGTCCAATCGGGAGTGGTGTCGCTCTCCCGTGGACCGCGCGGTATCGGCACCGCTAAGTAACACACAAGGAGAGATTCAACAGTGGCATTAGAAATGTTCTACGACGACGACGCAGACCTGTCGATCATCCAGGGCCGCAAGGTCGGCGTCATCGGATACGGCAGTCAGGGGCACGCACACTCGCTGAGCCTGCGCGACTCCGGCGTGCAGGTGAAGGTGGGCCTGAAGGAGGGCTCGAAGTCGCGGCCCAAGGTCGAGGAGCAGGGGCTGGCGGTAGACACCCCGGCCGAGGTCGCCAAGTGGGCCGACGTGATCATGCTGCTGGCGCCCGACACCGCCCAGGCCGAGATCTTCGCCAACGACATCGAGCCCAACCTGAACGACGGCGACGCGCTGTTTTTCGGTCACGGCCTCAACATCCACTTCGACTTGATCAAGCCGCCGGGCAACGTCACCGTCGCGATGGTCGCCCCGAAGGGGCCCGGACACCTGGTCCGCCGTCAGTTCGTCGACGGCAAGGGCGTGCCGGCGCTCATCGCCATCGACCAGGACCCGACCGGCAAGGGCGAGGCGCTGGCGCTGTCCTACGCCAAGGCCATCGGAGGCACCCGGGCCGGCGTCATCAAGACCACCTTCAAAGACGAGACCGAGACCGACCTGTTCGGTGAGCAGGCCGTGTTGTGCGGTGGCACAGAGGAATTGGTGAAGACCGGTTTCGATGTGATGGTTGAGGCGGGCTACCCGCCGGAGATGGCGTACTTCGAGGTGCTGCACGAGCTCAAGCTGATCGTCGACCTGATGTACGAGGGCGGCATCGCCCGGATGAACTACTCGGTGTCCGACACCGCGGAGTTCGGCGGCTACCTGTCGGGCCCGCGGGTCATCGACGCCGGGACCAAGGACCGGATGCGAGAGATCCTGCGCGACATCCAGAATGGCGACTTCACCAAGAAATTGGTTGCCAACGTCGAGGGCGGCAACAAGCAGCTCGAGCAGTTGCGCAAGGAGAACGCCGAGCACCCCATCGAGGTCACCGGCAAGAAGCTGCGCGACCTGATGAGCTGGGTGGACCGCCCGATCACCGAGACGGCCTAGGTTCTCACTTCGTCGAGATCGACGTTAGCGCGGCAAAAACGGGATTACGGCGCAAGCCGCCCGGCGATCGTCACGACCCGGCGCGCCAGGTGCTCCAGCGCGGTGCCGGTGACGTCGCCGATGTCCTCGATGTTGTCGTGCGTGGTGACCAGGCTGGCCCCGTAGGGGTTGCCGTCGACGAACTTGCACGGATCGGTGTATCCCGGCGGCACCAGGATGCCGCCGAAGTGCATCAGCGTGAGGTAGAGCGCGACGAGCGTGGTCTCCTGGCCGCCGTGCACGGTGTTCGCGGTGTGAAGCCCGCGTACACCTTGTCGGCCAGCTTGCCGTCGGCCCACAGTCCGCCGAGCGAGTCCAGGAAATTGCGCAACTGCGCCGCCGGTGAGCCGAACCGGGTGGGCGAACCGAAGATCACGGCGTCGGCCCACACGATGTCGTCACCGGTGGCCGCGGGCAGGTCCTTGGTGGCGTTGTAGTTCGCCGTCCAGGCCGGGTTCTGCGCGAAGGATTCCGGATCGCGCGTCTCGGCGACGGGACGCACCCGGACCTCGGCGCCGGCGTCCTCGGCCGCTGCGGCGACGCGGTTGGCCATCGTGGTGCCGTGGCCGGTGGCCGAGTAGTAGATGATCGCGAGTTTGGTCACGGTCGTCAGCTTAGGCCCGGGAAGTGGGCCCCAAAAAGGGCAGTTTGTCGATGCCGAATTCGCGGCGTAACAGGCTGCGGGCGGCGAAGTAGCCGGCCATCCCGTGCACGCCGCCACCGGGCGGGGTGGCCGCCGAACACAGATACGCCTTGGGAATCGGTGTGCGCCAAGGGTCTAGCCGCGGTGTGGGCCCGACGATCGCGCGCCACGCGGAGTTTCCGCCCATCCCGATGTCACCGCCGACGTAGTTGGCGTTGTGGTCGGTCAGGTGGGCGGCGGGCACTGCGCGGGCGGCGACCACGACGTCGCGAAAGCCGGGAGCGAACCGCTCGATGGTCGCGGTGACGGCCTCGGTCGCATCGAGGGTCGAGCCCGCCGGGACGTGGGCATACGTCCAGAACGGACGGCGCCCCGCCGCGTCGATGCGCCCGGAATCGGCGACGTGCGAGGCGGCGGCCAGCACCATGGGCCACTGCGCATGACGTCCGGCCGCGATCTCCTTCTCGGCGCGTGCCATCTGCTCCCGGCTGCCGCCCAGATGCAGGGTGGGAGCGTGGCTCAGGCGCGGATCCGACCACGGAATCTCGTCGCCGAGCACAAAATCGACTTTGGCAACACCGGGTCCAAATCGATAGCGGCGCAACGCTCTAGCGTACCGATCCGGCAATGCGTCGCCGTATATCCGTAGCAACGCGGTCGGTGCCGTGTCGAAGGCGACGACACCGGTTGGCGGCTCGGTGATTTCGACGCCCGCGGTCACCTCGCCACCATGCGTGCGCAGGTCGGCGAGCAGCGCGTCGGTGATCGCCTGGCTGCCGCCCACCGGAATCGGCCAGCCGACCGAATGGGCGAGCGTCGCCAGCATCAACCCGGCGCCGGCCGCCGTCAAGGACGGCATTCGCGAAAGCACATGGGCGGCAACGCCGGTGAACAAGGCGCGGCCGTCCTCGCCGGCCAACGACCCCCACGCCGGCGTGCCTTGAGTCAGCATCCGCAGCCCCAGGCGCAGCGCCGACGGCAACGAGCTGGGCACCGAGCGTTTGTCACCGAGCAGTAATTCCACGACGGGATGCCAGTCGGCCACCAGCGGGCCCAACAGCCGTCGCCAGGACGCGCCGTCGGACAGCTCGGCGCAGGTGCGTTCGAGGTCGCGGTAGGCGATCGCCGCGGGCCGGCCCGGCAGTGGGTTGGCGTAGGCGATGTCGGGGACCGCCAGCCGGACGCCGCGGGCGGGCAGGTCGAACTCCGCGAAGAACGGCGACGCCAGCGCCAGCGGGTGCACCGCCGAGCAGATGTCGTGTTGGACTCCGGGAAATTCTGGGTCGGCCGCGGTGCGAGCACCGCCGCCCAACGTCGGCTGCGCCTCGACGACCTGCACTTTGAGTCCCGCGCGGGCGCAGATCACGGCCGCGCTGAGCCCGTTGGGTCCGCTGCCGACGATGGTGACGTCCATCGGTCAATTACAGCCGATAGGCTGGCCGCGTGAACTTGCCTGTTGTGTTAATCGCCGACAAACTCGCCGAATCAACTGTGGCCGCCTTGGGCGATCAGGTCGAGGTGCGCTGGGTAGACGGTCCGGATCGGGAGAAGCTGCTGGCCGCGGTGCCCGAGGCCGACGCGCTGCTGGTGCGTTCGGCCACCACGGTCGACGCCGAGGTGCTGGCCGCCGCCCCCAAGCTGAAGATCGTCGCCCGCGCCGGAGTGGGCCTGGACAACGTCGACGTGGACGCTGCCACCGAGCGCGGGGTGCTGGTCGTCAACGCGCCGACGTCGAACATCCACAGCGCCGCCGAGCACGCCCTGGCGCTGCTGCTGTCCGCGGCGCGCCAGGTCCCCGCGGCCGACGCCACCTTGCGGGAACACACCTGGAAGCGGTCGAAGTTCAACGGCACCGAGATCTTCGGCAAGACGGTCGGCATCGTGGGCCTGGGCCGCATCGGCCAGCTGGTCGCCGCGCGGATCGAGGCCTTCGGCACCCACATCGTCGCGTATGACCCGTACGTGTCGCCGGCCCGCGCCGCCCAGCTCGGCATCGAATTGCTGGCGCTGGACGAACTACTGGCTCGCGCCGATTTCATCTCGGTGCACCTGCCCAAGACACCCGAGACGGCCGGCCTGATCGACAAGGAGGCGCTGGCCAAGACCAAGCCGGGCGTCATCATCGTCAACGCCGCCCGCGGTGGCCTGGTGGACGAGGCGGCGCTGGCCGAGGCGATCGGCAGCGGCCATGTGCGCGCGGCCGGCCTGGATGTCTTCTCCACCGAACCCTGCACGGACAGCCCGCTTTTCGAGTTGCCGGAAGTGGTGGTGACGCCGCATTTGGGGGCGTCCACCTCCGAGGCGCAGGATCGGGCCGGCACCGACGTCGCCGAGAGCGTGCGGCTGGCGCTGGCCGGGGAGTTCGTCCCCGACGCGGTCAACGTGGGCGGCGGCGTGGTCAACGAAGAGGTAGCTCCCTGGCTGGACCTGGCGCGCAAGCTGGGGCTGCTGGCCGCGGCGCTCTCGGATGGCGCTCCCACCTCGCTGTCGGTGCAGGCGCGCGGCGAGCTAGCCTCCGAAGATGTTGAGGTGCTGAAGCTTTCGGCGCTGCGCGGTTTGTTCTCGGCCGTCGTCGAGGATCCGGTCACGTTCGTCAACGCGCCGGCGCTGGCCGCCGAGCGTGGCGTGACGGCCGAGATCAGCACGGCCTCGGAAAGCCCGAACCACCGCAGTGTCCTCGACGTGCGGGTGGTCGGCCACGACGGCTCGCGGGTCAATGTCGCGGGCACATTGTCGGGTCCGCAGCTGGTCGAGAAGATCGTGCAGATCAACGGCCGCAACTTCGATCTGCGGGCCCAGGGCACCAACCTGGTGATCAACTATGCCGACCAGCCCGGTGCGCTGGGCAAGATCGGCACCTTGCTGGGTGCGGCCGGGGTGAACATCCAGGCCGCACAGCTCTCCGAGGACGCCGAGGGCTCCAGCGCGACGATCCTGCTGCGGCTCGACCGCGACGTGCCCGGCGACGTCCGGTCCGAGATCGCGTCGGCGGTGGGCGCCAACAAGCTTGAGGTGGTTGATCTTTCGTGAAACTCGCGGTTATCGGCGGGGACGGGATCGGGCCGGAGGTCGTCGCCGAGGCGGTCAAGGTCCTTGACGCCGTCAAGCCGGGCGTACAGAAGACCGAATACGACCTCGGCGCGCGGCGTTACCACGCCACCGGCGAACTCCTGCCGGAGTCGGCGCTCGCCGAGCTTCGCGAGCAGGACGCGATCCTGCTCGGCGCGATCGGTGACCCGTCGGTGCCCAGCGGTGTGCTGGAGCGAGGGCTGTTGCTGCGCCTACGTTTTGAGCTCGACCATCATGTCAATTTGCGGCCGGCCAAGCTGTACAAGGGCGTGAGCAGCCCGCTCGCGGGCGATCCCGCTATCGATTTCGTGGTGGTGCGCGAGGGAACCGAGGGCCCCTACACCGGCAACGGTGGCGCGATCCGGGTCGGAACGCCGCACGAGGTGGCCACCGAAGTCAGCGTCAACACCGCATTCGGGGTGCGCCGCGTCGTGGCCGACGCCTTCGAGCGGGCCCGGCAGCGCCGCAAGCATCTGACGTTGGTGCACAAGAACAACGTGCTGACCTTCGCCGGGAAACTGTGGTCGCGAGTCTTCGCCGAGGTCGGTGCGGAATATCCCGACGTCGAGGTGGCCTATCAACACGTCGACGCCGCCACCATCTTCCTGGTCACCGACCCCGGGCGCTTCGACGTGATCGTCACCGACAACCTGTTCGGCGACATCATCACCGACATCGCCGCCGCGGTGTCGGGCGGAATTGGCTTGGCCGCCAGTGGAAATATCGATGCGACCCGGACCAATCCGTCGATGTTCGAGCCGGTGCACGGCAGCGCGCCCGATATCGCCGGCAAGGGCGTCGCCGATCCGACCGCGGCCATCCTTTCGGTGGGGCTGCTGCTCGCCCACCTCGGCGACACCGAGGCCGCTAGCCGGGTGGACCGGGCGGTCGAGACGTATCTCGCGTCTCGGGGGAGCGAACGGCGCTCCACCACCGAGGTCGGCGAACTGATCGCTGCCGGGCTGTAGCCGCTGCGCTGGTTTCCAGGCCCGGCGGCAGCAGCTTGGCGGGCACCAACGGTATTGCCGCCAACGGGAACAGGCCGCACAACGCCCAAGCCGTCGGATACCTGGCGGCGTCGATCAAGACACCGAACAGCGGCGCGCCCGCGGCGGCCACCAGCCGCTGTGTGGTGTTCTGGATTCCCAGCGCGCGTCCGCTCCAGAACGACCCGGCGAATTCGGTGATCGCCGTTGCTTCCAATCCGTTGTCCAACACCGCGATCACCGAGACGGCGATCATCACCGGCACTTCGAAGCCCCAATCGCCGTCATCGGCGAGAGTGAGCAGGAACAACGCCAGGGTCGCGGCGATGGCGACGACGCGCAGCGGTCGCATCCGCGAGCCGACCCGGTCCGACCACCGGCCCACAGCGATACGGCCCAGTGCGCCAAGGACCTGCGAGAGGGTGACCACACCGCCGGCCTCCGCGACGGTCCAGCCGTGGTGCCGCATCAACCACACCAACATGAACGTCACGGTCACGGTCTGCGGCATCATCAGCAGGCCCGCCACCGCGTGGATTCGCCACAGCACCAACGATCCCCGGTACGGGCTGGCCAATTCCTGTTCGGTGGCCACCTGCCGGGGCTTGCGCGGCGGATCGATGATTCCGATCGCGCTGGCCACCGCCGAGGCGGTACACGCGAATGCCGGGAACATCAGCCCGGCGCCCAGACCGTGTTCGGCCAGCTCGGGCATCACCAATGCGCCCAGGGCAATACCCAACGGCTGGGCGGTCTGGCGGATGCCCATGGCCAGGCCGCGCTGGTGTGGCGGAAACCACGCGGAGACCAGCCGGCCACCGGCGGCGTTGCAACTCGCGGCGGCCATGCCGCCCAGAAACAGAAAGGCACCGACCACCACCAACGAATGGGACGCGGCGGCGGCGTAGGTCGCCGCCGCGGTGAGCGCGGAACCCAGCGTCAGCACCAGCCGCTCGCCGACGCGGTCGAGCACATAGCCCCAACCGATCAGTGTCACGACCATGCCCCAGCTGGGCATCGACGACAACAGACTCGCCTCGGTCAGCGGAATTCCGCGCTTGCCCTCGAGCGAGGGAATCAAGAAGGCAATGCCGTTGATGAAGAGGAACGAACTTGCCGTCACCCACAGCGAGATGATCATGATCGACCAGCGCGCACCGGCGTTCAGGCCCGTAACCTCCGGGTCCGTGGGCATTCGCTCATGCTCGCACACGGCCCGCAGCGCCCGGCTGACGCCGCGCTCGCGACCGTCACTAGGCTCAATGGGTGGCGGCCCGCAGCGCCCGGCTGACGCCGCGCTCGCGACCGTCACTAGGCTCAAATGAATGCGCCTAGGTCGAATCGCCAGCCCGGATGGTGTCTCCTTCGTCAGCATCGAGGGTCCGCTGGAGGATCCCAGCGCGATGACTGCCCGTGAGATCGCCGAGCACCCGTTCGGAACGCCGACGTTTACCGGCCGCTCGTGGCCGGTCGACGACGTCCGGCTGCTGGCCCCGATGCTTGCCGGCAAGGTGGTGTGCGTCGGCAAGAACTACAGCGACCACATCGCCGAGATGGCAAGCTTCGCAACGGGCCCGGCCGCGGCCGATCCGATCATCTTCCTCAAGCCCAACACCGCCATCATCGGACCGAACGTGCCGATTCGCTTGCCCGCCAACGCATCACCCGTGCATTTCGAAGGGGAGTTGGCGGTGGTGATCGGCCGGCCGTGCAAGGACGTGCTCGCCGCTCAGGCCGCCGACAACATCCTGGGCTACACGATCGCCAACGACGTGTCGGCGCGCGACCAGCAACAGGCCGACGGTCAATGGACTCGCGCCAAGGGCCACGACACCTTCTGCCCGGTGGGGCCCTGGGTCGTCACCGACGTCGACCCGGCCGACATCGCGTTGCGCACCGAGGTCAACGGCCAAGTCAAACAGGACAGCCGCACCTCGCTGATGATTCACGACGTCGGCGCCATCGTGGAATGGATCTCGGCGGTGATGACGCTGCTGCCGGGCGATCTGATCCTCACCGGGACCCCGGCCGGCGTCGGTCCCATCGAGGACGGCGACACCGTCTCCGTTTCCATCGAGGGCATCGGCACCCTCTCCAATCCCGTGGTCCGAAAAGGAAAGTCGTGACCGCGCCAGGGGATGTTCGGGTCCGGTTCTGCCCATCGCCCACCGGCACTCCGCACGTCGGGATGGTCCGCACCGCGCTGTTCAACTGGGCCTACGCCCGGCACACCGGGGGCACCTTCGTCTTTCGCATCGAGGACACCGACGCCCAACGCGACAGCGAGGAAAGCTATCTGGCGCTGCTCGACGCGTTGCGCTGGCTCGGCCTGGATTGGGACGAGGGACCCGAGGTCGGCGGACCCCACGGCCCGTACCGGCAATCGCAGCGCGGCGACATCTACCGCGAGGTGGTGGACAAGCTGCTCGCCGCGGGCGAGGCCTACCACGCGTTTTCGACGCCGGAGGAGGTTGAGGCGCGTCACGTGGCCGCCGGCCGCAACCCCAAGCTCGGCTACGACAACTTCGACCGTGAGCTGACCGAGGAGCAGCGCGCGGCGTTCCTGGCCGAAGGACGTAAGCCGGTGGTACGGCTGCGGATGCCCGACGAAGATCTCGCCTGGGATGACCTGGTGCGAGGCACCACCCGGTTCGCGGCGGCCTCGGTACCCGATTTCGCATTGACCCGCGCCAGCGGAGATCCCTTATATACCTTGGTCAATCCGGTCGACGACGCGCTGATGAAGATCACCCATGTGCTGCGAGGCGAAGACATACTGCCGTCGACGCCGCGCCAGCTGGCGCTGTACCAGGCGTTGATCCGGATCGGGGTGGCCGAGCGAACTCCGGAGTTCGCCCACTTGCCAACGGTATTGGGCGAGGGCACCAAAAAGCTGTCCAAGCGCGACCCCCAGTCGAACCTGTTCGCCCATCGCGACCGCGGGTTCATCCCCGAAGGCCTGGTGAATTACCTTGCGCTGCTGGGCTGGGCGATCGCCGACGATCATGACCTGTTCAGCCTCGCCGAAATGGTGGCCGCGTTCGACGTTGTCGACGTCAACTCCAACCCGGCCCGCTTCGATCAGAAGAAGGCCGACGCGCTCAACGCCGAACACATCCGGATGCTCGACGTGGCCGACTTCAGCGGCAGGCTGCGCGACTACTTCGCTGTGCACGGCCATCGGGTGGGGCTCGACGAGGCGGAATTCGCTATCGCGGCCGAGCTGGTGCAGACCCGCATCGTGGTGCTCGGCGACGCGTGGGACCTGCTGAAGTTCCTCAACGACGACGAATACGCGATCGATCCCAAGGCCGCGGCCAAGGAGCTGGGTCCCGACGGGGTCGCCGTATTGGACGCCGCGCTGGCGGCCCTGGACGGCGTGACGGACTGGACCGTCACCTACATCGAGGAGGCGCTCAAAGCCGCGCTGATCGACGGTCTGGCGCTCAAGCCGCGCAAAGCGTTCGGCCCGATCCGGGTCGCCGCGACCGGGACGACGATCAGCCCGCCGCTGTTCGAGTCGCTGGAGCTGCTCGGCCGCGACCGCAGCCTGGCCAGGTTGCGGGCGGCGCGCGAGGGGGTCGGGTAAATCTTTGGTAGTCTGCTCGTCGGCCGACAACGGCTGGCAGAGTGGCTGCAGAAGCTGGCGCGCTAGCCCGCAGAGCATGCTCTGACCAGCGGTTTTAGGTGGCCGATGGGGTATGGTGTAATTGGCAACACAGCGGTTTCTGGTACCGCCATTCTAGGTTCGAGTCCTGGTACCCCAGCCAAATCCGTCAGCCTGCAAGCAGATGCCGAGTGATTAGGTGGCCCCCGTCGGGTGAGCTATGCTGGCAGCTCGGATCGGTTCTGGCCCCGTCGTCTAGCGGCCTAGGACGCCGCCCTCTCACGGCGGTAGCGTGGGTTCGAATCCCATCGGGGCTACAAATTACTGGCCGGTCCCCAGCACGGCCGGTGCGGTGGAACCACCCACCGGCATCGGCGGCAATCCAAGTTTGCGGTGATCCCACGAGCGCGCCCGTCGCGCAACGATGCGGACGCAGACCCGCTTGTTCATCATCTGCTCGACGAACGGCTTCATCTCGTCGGTGTAGGGGCCGGTGTAGCGCTCCCACACGCTGACCCCGACGCGGTGCGCGACGTCCGGGTCGTCGACGATCTCCGCGACGCCTTCGAAGGAAACCCCGCGCAGTGTGTCGTAGGTGTCGCCGTCCTCGATCAGGAAGGTCACCCTCGGGTCGCGGGCCAGGTTGACCGCTTTCTGAGACTTGGCTTTTGTCTCGATCCAGATTTCGCCGTCGACGACGGCGTACCACATGGCGGTCAAATGCGGCTGGCCGTCGGAGCCAATGGTGGCCATTGTTCCGGTACGACTCTTGACGACGAAGTCCGCGATCTCATCGTCGGACATGACGATGCTCGCGCGCTGATTGGTTCCCATGGCGTCAGTTTGTCAGCGGCGGTTTTCGAGTGTGCGCTGAGGGCGGGAATTGTGCGCCCAGGGCGCCCAGGACGCACACTCGAGCGGGCGAGGCGACTAGAGGCGAGGTGACTAGAGACGGCGAGCCATGGCGTCGGCGGCCGAGAGAAGGTCGGCGGCCCAACGCGCTCCGGGTCGCCGGCCGATCCGGTCGATGGGTCCCGATACCGAGATGGCGGCGACGACCACGCCGCGGCCATCACGAACCGGCGCGGACACGCTCGCCACCCCCGGCTCGCGTTCGGCGACGCTTTGCGCCCAACCGCGCCGGCGTACTTCGGCCAGCGTCCGGTCGGTGAACTTCGCCGTCGGCAGCACCGCTTTTTGCGTGGCGACATCGCTGTGCGCCAGCAAGACTTTGGCCCCAGAGCCCGCCGTCATCGGCAGCCGAGCCCCGACCGGCACCGTATCGCGAAGGCCTGCAGACGGTTCCAGGGCGGCCACGCAGACCCGCGACGTGCCCTCGCGGCGGTACAGCTGCACGCTTTCGCCGGTGGTTTCGCGCAAGTGGGGGAGCACTGCCGCGCCCGCCGCCAGCAACGGATCGTCGATGTGGGCGGCTAATTCGGTCAGCGCGGGACCCAACCGCCAACGCCCGTCGTCGTCGCGCGCCAGCAGGCGATGTACCTCCAGCGCGGCGGCAAGCCGGTACGTGGTGGCTCGCGGAAAACCGGTTCGTTCGCACAGTTCGGCCAACCCGCAGGGCGATTCCGCGATCGTGTGCAGCACATCCACGGCTTTATCCAGGACGCCGATGCCGCTATGCTGTCTCATAGAGAGATACTAGCGTCTCGCATTATGAGATCACAGCCCAGATTGATCGGCGAGCCGCGATTGAGGCGAATAGAGGCGAGTTCACGATGGGAACCGACGCACCAGGCGGCAAGCCGCGCACCCTGGCCGAAAAGGTATGGGAAGACCACGTTGTGGTCTCGGGTGAGGGCAGCGCGCCGGACTTGATCTACATCGACCTGCATTTGGTGCACGAGGTCACCAGCCCGCAGGCGTTCGACGGCCTGCGCCTGGCCGGCCGACCGGTGCGCAGGACCGACCTGACGATCGCCACCGAGGACCACAACGTGCCCACCGTCGACATCGACAAGCCGATCGCCGACCCGGTATCGCGCACTCAGGTCGAGACATTGCGGCGCAACTGCGCCGAATTCGGTGTCCGCCTATACCCGATGGGCGATATCGAGCAGGGCATCGTGCATGTCGTCGGACCGCAATTGGGGTTGACCCAGCCGGGAATGACGGTGGTCTGTGGGGACAGTCACACGTCGACCCACGGCGCATTCGGTGCGATTGCCATGGGCATCGGCACCTCGGAAGTCGAGCATGTGCTGGCAACCCAGACGTTGCCGTTGCGGCCCTTCAAAACAATGGCGGTCAATGTCGACGGCGAATTGCCGCCCGGCGTGAGCGCCAAGGACATCATCCTCGCGCTGATCGCCAAGATCGGTACCGGCGGTGGGCAAGGTCATGTCATCGAATATCGGGGCAGCGCGATCCAATCGCTGTCCATGGAAGGCCGGATGACGGTCTGCAACATGAGTATCGAGGCCGGGGCCCGGGCCGGAATGGTCGCGCCGGACGAGACGACCTACGAATTCCTGCGGGGCCGCCCGCACGCGCCCACCGGCGCGCAATGGGACGCCGCGCTGCAGTACTGGCAACAGCTGCGCACCGACGACGGCGCCGTGTTCGACACCGAGGTCTATCTCGATGCGGAGTCGTTGACCCCGTTCGTCACGTGGGGGACCAACCCGGGCCAGGGTGTGCCATTGGGTGCGGCGGTGCCGGACCCCGATCTGATGACCAACGACGACGAGCGGCAGGCCGCGGAGAAAGCGTTGGCATATATGGACCTTCGGGCGGGCATGCCGATGCGGGAGATCGCCGTCGACGCGGTGTTCGTCGGGTCGTGCACCAACGGTCGGATCGAAGATCTGCGGGTGGTGGCCGAGGTGCTGCGCGGTCGCACTGTGGCCCAGGGCGTGCGAATGCTGGTCGTTCCGGGCTCGATGCGGGTGCGCGCGCAAGCCGAAGCCGAAGGGCTCAGTGAGGTATTCACCGCCGCCGGCGCCGAATGGCGGCAGGCCGGCTGCTCGATGTGCCTGGGCATGAACCCCGATCAGCTTGCCCCCGGCGAGCGTTGCGCCGCGACGTCGAACCGCAACTTCGAAGGGCGGCAGGGTAAAGGCGGCCGTACGCATTTGGTGTCACCGGCCGTCGCCGCGGCAACCGCGGTCCGCGGCACCCTTTCCGCTCCCGCTGACTTGAACTGAAAACGAAATCGAGGCGAAGATGGAAGCCTTTCACACCCACACCGGGATCGGCGTGCCGCTGCGGCGCTCCAATGTCGATACCGACCAGATCATTCCCGCGGTGTATTTGAAGCGCGTCACCCGAACCGGTTTCGAGGACGGCTTGTTCGCGACATGGCGGTCGGATCCGTCATTCGTGCTCAACCTCAGTCCATTTGACCGAGGCTCGGTCTTGGTCGCCGGACCCGACTTCGGGACCGGATCGTCGCGCGAGCATGCGGTATGGGCATTGATGGACTACGGGTTCCGGGTAGTCATCTCGTCTCGATTCGGTGACATCTTTCGGGGCAACGCGGGTAAGGCGGGGCTGCTGGCAGCCGAAGTCAGCCAAGACGGCGTGGAACTGCTTTGGAAGCTCATCGAGCAGAGTCCGGGACTGGAAATCACTGCCAATCTTCAAGATCGAAATGTCACCGCGGGAACGACGGTGCTGCCGTTCAAGATTGACGACCACACCGCGTGGCGACTGCTCGAAGGACTCGACGATATAGGCCTTACGCTGCAGAAACTCGACGAGCTCGAGTCTTTCGAGACGGCCCGTCCGGATTGGAAACCGCGCACTCTGCCGACCCCATGAACGGTTGATCGGGGTCGAATTCCGCCCCGATCACCTTACCTAGCAAGGCTTATTTTTCGCCTGCGTCACCGACCAAGGGCGGCAACCGGATTGCGGAATTTCCTGTCGCTTAGCCGTGAAATTGCGCGTGGCGCTTGGCAATTTGCTGGGTAAGGGTTTACCGTGTTCGCTAGTCGGTTCCCAAAATGGGACCACTGGCTTCGGAGGGTTTGGATGAACAAAGCAGAGCTCATAGATGTGCTCACACAGAAATTGGGCTCGGACCGTCGGCAGGCGACCGCCGCCGTCGAGAATGTTGTCGACACCATCGTGCGTGCGGTGCACAAGGGCGACAGCGTGACCATCACCGGGTTCGGTGTGTTCGAACAACGGCGCCGCGCAGCACGTGTGGCCCGCAACCCGCGTACCGGTGAGACGGTGAAGGTAAAGCCGACGTCCGTCCCCGCGTTCCGCCCGGGTGCTCAATTCAAAGCGGTTGTTGCTGGCGCACAGCGCCTCCCGTCGGAAGGACCGGCCGTGAAACGTGGTGTTGTTGCAGGCGCAGCCAAGAAGGTTGCCAAGAAGGCTCCCGCCAAGAAGGCTGCGGTGAAGAAGGCCGCGACCAAGGCCCCGGCCAAGAAGGCCGCGACCAAGGCTCCGGCCAAGAAGGCCGCGACCAAGGCTCCGGTCAAGAAGGCCGTGACCAAGGCTCCGGTCAAGAAAGCGGTCAAGGCCGTGAAGAAGGTCGTTGCCAAGGCGCCGGTGCGCAAGGCCGCAACCAAGGCTCCGGCCAAGAAGGTTGCGAAGAAGGCGCCGGCCAAGAAGGCTGCTGCCAAGCGCGGTCGCAAGTAGGTCAACCTAGTTCAGACGCGAATACCCTTCGGGCAGCATCGCTGCCCCGAAGGGTATTTCGTGTGTCAGGCCCGAACGTTGGCGGCCAGCGCGCCGCCGATGTGATCGGCCGCCACTAGTCGGCCTTTGGACAGCGACAGTACCCACGTGCTGCCCTTGTGGTTGCGCGACTTATCCGGGTGCACCCCGTCGCGTTCGCACCACCACGTGATCAGATCCGGAATCACCTTGCCCTGCGTGCAGATCACCGGTGTGCCCTTGTGGCGGGCGATACGCAGCATCCGGTGCCGGCCGCGTTTGGGATTCTTGGCGTAAGACTCCTCGGTGAGGGTGGACTCGTTCTCGATCGTCACACCCAGCTCTTCGGCGAGCGGTCCAACCGTCTGGTGGCAGCGCACCCGATCGGCGGCGTACACGTCGGTGGCGCCGAACGCCATCAACTGCGCGACCAACGCCTCGGCCTGCGCGCGTCCTTTTTTGTCCAACGGCCGCTTGGTGTCGTCTCCGGAGAAGCGCGACTTCCGGCCCGCGGTGCCGTGCCGTACCACCAACACGGTGCGGGTGTCCGCCGGTTGTTTTGTGAAGCGCTGCAACACGTTTCGGTCTTGGGCGTAGTCGAGTTTCTTCATCGCATCGGCGACGGACAACCAGATCAGTTCGTCGACCTCTTTGCCCGGCTCGAATTTGCCACCGGTGCTGCGCGCCGCCCAGTAGTACACCTTTTTGACACCCTGGTCGATCGGGTAGCTCACCTTGTTGAGCCGCCTGCCGAGGATGGCGTGGTGTCCGGTCTCCTCCAGCACTTCGCGTACCGCGGCCACCGGTGCCGTTTCACCCGGGTCCACTTTGCCCTTGGGGAGCGACCAGTCGTTGTAGCGGGGACGGTGGATGAGGGCGATCTCGAGCTCGGGGTTGTCTGAATCAGCACTGCTGTGTCGCCACAGCACCGCGCCCGCGGCGTAGACAGTCCGCTTCCCTGAGCGCCGACCGCCTGACGAGTTCTGGTCCGACACCACACTCCTGCAGGTCAATTCGGCCAGCGCCACGCCGGCCTTTGGGTGGCCTGGAAAGTTACCACATAGCGTTAGGCGCCGCGGTGCCGCTCCATCAGTGACTCCTGGTGGTCGCGCACCGAGTGACCTTCCCGTGGCGACGCGATCCACTGCCCGTCGGACGCGAGCTCCCAGCACCGCGTCGACGGGTCCATCGCGGACTCGAACAGTTCGTTCAGATACGTGGTCAGCTTCGGATCCTTGACCTGAACCAGCGCCTCCACGCGCCGGTCGAGGTTGCGGTGCATCATGTCGGCGCTACCGATCCAGAATTCGTTGATGCGACTGAAATGCATGATCCGCGAGTGCTCCAGGAATCGGCCGAGGATCGAACGGACCGCAATGTTGTCCGAGAAGCCTTCGGTGCCAGGGCGCAGCGCGCAGATGCCGCGCACCACCACCTCGACCCGCACGCCGGCTTGCGACGCGCGATACAGCGCGTCGATGACCTGCTCGTCGACCAGAGCGTTCATCTTCACCCGGATCCGGCCGCCGCCGTGTTCGCGGTGGGCCGCAACCTCGCGCTCGACGCGCTCGATGATGCCGGTGCGAATGCTGTGCGGGGCAACCAGCAGGTTGCGGTAGGAGACCTTGCGCGAGTAGCCGGTCAGCGAATTGAACAGGTCGGTCAGGTCGGCCCCGATGTCGGGGGATGCCGTGAGCAGACCGACGTCCTCGTACAGTCGCGCCGTCTTCCCGTTGTAGTTGCCGGTCCCGATGTGGCAGTAGCGCCGGATGGTTGAGCCTTCGCGGCGCACCACCAGGCAGGTCTTGCAGTGCGTCTTGAGTCCGACGTACCCGTAGACGACGTGCACGCCCGCTTGCTCAAGGGTGCGTGCCCAGCGGATGTTGGCCTGCTCGTCGAAGCGTGCCTTGATCTCCACCATTGCCACGACTTGCTTTCCGGCCTCGGCGGCTTGGATGAGCGCCCGAACGATCGGCGAGTCACCCGAGGTGCGGTACAGCGTCTGCTTGATCGCCAGCACGTTGGGGTCGGCGGCGGCCTGCTCGATGAATCGCTGCACGCTCGTCGAGAACGACTCATACGGATGGTGAAGCAGCACATCACCTTCGCGCAGCGTCGAGAAAATGCTGCGCGGCGTTTCGCGATCGACGAAGGCGGGACTGGTGGCCGGGACGAATGTCCGGTCCTTGAGTGCCGGACGGTCGACTCCGTAGATCTGCCACAGCGACGAGAGGTCGAGCAGCCCGGGGACTTCAATGACGTCACCGGGATTCACGTCGAGTTCGCGCAGCAGCAGCTCCAACATGCTCTCGGTCATGTCGTCGGCGATCTCGAGCCGCACCGGCGAACCGAACCGCCGGCGCGCCAATTCCCGTTCCAGCGCCTGCAACAGGTCTTCGTCGCGGTCCTCTTCAACCTCGTAATCGGCGTTACGGGTAATGCGGAACGCGTGATGCTCGACGATCTCCATGCCCGGGAAAAGCGCCGGGAGGAAGGCCGCGATCAGTTCTTCCGTTGGCAGGTAGCGGATTACCTCGTTTCCGTCCGTGTCACGACCGAGTTCGACGAAGCGATCGACGTTGTCGGGCACCTTGACTCGGGCGAAGTGCTGACCGCCGTCGTCCTTGACCGTGACGGCCAGGTTCAGGCTCAGCCCGCTCACGAACGGGAACGGGTGCGCCGGGTCGACGGCGAGTGGGGTCAGGACCGGGAAGACCTGCTCGTTGAAATAGGTCGACAGTTGGTCGCGCTCAGCCTGATCCAAATCGGCCCACGTGACGATATAGATGCCTTCGTGTGCGAGCGCCGGTCGCACCGAGTCGAGGAACTCGCGCGCGTGCCGGGTCGCGATCCGCTGCGTTTGTTCGCCGATGCGGGCCAGTTGCTCACGCGGCGTTAGGCCGTCGGCCGAGCGGACGGACAGTCCCATCTCGTCGCGACGCTTGAGGCCGGCGACCCGGACCATGTAGAACTCGTCGAGATTCGACGCGAAGATCGCCAGGAATTTGGCTCGTTCCAACAGCGGCAGCGAGGTGTCGGCGGCCAGCGCCAGCACCCGCGAGTTGAAGTCCAGCCAGCTCAGTTCCCGGTTGAGGTAACGGTCTTCCGGCAGCGCATCGTCGATCGCCGCGGGGGTCGTAGCGGGGGGTGCTCCCAGGGCGCTGTCGCCGGGTTGCCACACAGTTTCGTCAAGCCGTGCTTCAGCTTCGATTTCGGTCACCAAGGAATCATTGCTCATCACCGGGTGGTGCTGCTAGCGCTCGGTAGAGATCCATCCGCCGTTGGCGCGCCGTTCATCCCCCGGACAGGTTTGCCACGTTCGGATTTTCAGGCGTGGCCGATGGCGCGGGCGGTTGCCCCTCCGACGCCGAGCCGGCGGGCGGCGATCAAATCGGCGGGGGTGTCGACGTCGCAGCGCAGGCCGGGCCACGCGCCCGTCAGCTCGATCGCACCCGAACGACGATGCCGCGCGGCCGAATCCGACCCGAACTGTGGATCCAACGCGGTGCCGAATGCGCACAGTGCGGCGGTGCCGGTCGCCAGCCGGTCGGCAACGAAGCTGCGCCGGTGCTGGCGTGCGGCAGCGATCGCCTCGGCCAGCTCTTGTGTCTGTAGTGCGGGCAAATCACCTTGCAGGGCAATAACATTGGAGAAGGATTCGGCCACCGAACGTTCGGCGGTGGCAATCGCATGGTTCAGCGGATCTTCGTGGCCCTCGGGTGTCGGGTCGGCGATCACCTGTGCACCGAGCGCCGCGGCCGCCGCGGCTGCGTCCTCGTCGGGCGTGATGACGGTGATCGAGCCCACCGATCCGACCCCCGCCGCGGCGGTCACGGTGTCCACCAACATGGCCAGCACCACGGTCTCGCGGGTCCGCGCCGAGAACACCGGAGCCAGCCTGGTCTTGGCGGCGGCCAACCGCTTGACGGCGATGATCAACGCCACATCGCCGGCACCATCGGTCTGCGCGCCGCTCATGACGTCAATCCTGCCAGCGTGTGATGTCGCCCCGGTCGCGAGCATCAATGGTGACGGCCGCCCGTCCCTGTTCTAGGGTGTAGCGGCTGCAGATGCCGCGTTGATGACCGAATGGGATGGGAAATGGCCAGCACAGCGGGCGCCGTTGCGGTGATGGGCGCCGGAGCATGGGGAACGTCGCTGGCCAAGGTGCTCGCCGAGGCCGCCGAAACGTCCGGAGCGCCGGAAGCCGAGATCAGGCTGTGGGCGCGGCGATCCGATGTGGCCGAGCAGATCAACGCCACCCGCTACAACCCCGCCTACCTGCCCGGCACCGAGCTGCCACCGGCCATCCGGGCCACCGCCGACGCGGCCGAGGCGCTGCGCGGAGTGACGACGGTGCTGCTGGGCGTCCCGGCCCAGAACCTGCGCAGCAACCTCGAGCAGTGGGCTCCCCTGATCGCCGACGGCGCGACCCTGGTCAGCCTGGCCAAGGGCATCGAGCTGGGCACCCTGATGCGAATGAGCCAGGTCATCGTCTCGGTGACCGGCGCAGACCCGTCGCAGATCGCGGTGATCTCCGGGCCGAACCTGGCCAGCGAAATCGCCGAATGCCAACCCACCGCCACGGTGATCGCGTGCAGCGACTCCGGCCGTGCGGTCGCGCTGCAGCGCATGCTGAACACCGGGTACTTCCGCCCGTACACCAACAGTGATGTGGTCGGGACCGAGATCGGCGGAGCCTGCAAGAACGTCATCGCGCTCGCGTGCGGGATGGCCGCCGGTGTGGGCCTGGGCGAGAACACCGCCGCGGCGATCATTACCCGCGGTCTGGCCGAGATCATGCGGCTGGGCATCGCGCTGGGCGCCAAGGGCGCGACGCTGGCCGGCCTGGCCGGTGTGGGTGATCTGGTGGCCACCTGCACGTCGCCGCATTCGCGCAACCGCTCGATGGGTGAGCGCCTGGGGCGGGGCGCAAGCATGCAGTCGGCGCTGGAGGGAAAGGACGGGCACGTCGTCGAGGGCGTGACGTCGTGCGAATCCGTGCTTGCGCTGGCGTCCAGCTACGACGTCGAGATGCCGCTCACCGATGCGGTGCACCGGGTCTGCCACAAGGGCCTTTCGGTCGACGAGGCGATGGCCCTGCTGCTCGGCCGCAGCACCAAGCCGGAGTGAGCGCGTTGCCGGCCGGTGGTCCGGCAAAACCCCCGCTACGGGTCGGCGCTCCGACCTCTCGGCCTGCCAACCGGTAGCCTCTCCAGGTTGTGAACGCCAGCGATGCGACCAACCGGCCCTCCGTGTCAGGGGGTAGCCGGGTGCGTGTCGCCGTCGTGTTCGGTGGGCGCAGCAACGAGCACGCCATCTCCTGTGTGTCGGCGGGCAGCATCCTGCGCAACCTCGACCCGCAGCGATTCGATGTGGTCGCGATCGGCATCACCCCCGAAGGGTCATGGGTGCTCACCGACGGCGACCCGGACGCGCTGGCGATCAGCAACCGGCAACTGCCCGGGGTGACCACCGAATCGGGAACCGAGCTGGCGCTGCCGGCCGACCCGCGGCGCAGCGGCCAACTGGTGTCACTACCGCCGGGCGCCAGTGAAGTGCTGGGATCGGTCGACGTGGTGTTCCCGGTGCTGCACGGCCCCTACGGCGAGGACGGCACGATCCAGGGGCTGCTCGAACTCGCCGGCGTGCCGTACGTCGGCGCCGGCGTGCTGTCCAGCGCCGTCGGGATGGACAAGGAATTCACCAAGAAGCTGCTTGTCGCCGAGGGAATTCCGGTCGGCCCGTACACGGTGCTGCGCCCGTCGCAGCAGGCGCTGCCCCCCGAGGAGCGTGAGCGGCTGGGCCTGCCGGTGTTCGTCAAACCCGCACGCGGTGGGTCGTCGATCGGTGTCAACCGGGTGGCGAGTTGGGATGAACTGGCCGCCGCGGTGGCCGATGCCCGCCGGCACGATCCGAAGGTGATCGTCGAAGCCGCGATCAACGGTCGCGAGCTGGAGTGCGGTGTGCTCGAAATGCCAGACGGCACAATAGAAGCCAGCACGGTAGGGGAGATCCGGGTAGCCGGCGTGCGCGGACGCGAGGACAGCTTCTACGACTTCGCTACCAAATACCTCGACGACGCAGCGGAATTGGATGTGCCCGCCAAGGTCGACGACGACATCGCGGACGGCGTGCGCCAATTGGCGATCCGGGCGTTCAAGGCCATCGACTGCCAGGGCCTGGCCCGAGTCGACTTCTTCCTCACGGACGACGGGCCGGTGATCAACGAGGTCAACACGATGCCGGGGTTCACCACGATCTCGATGTACCCGAGGATGTGGGCGGCCAGCGGCATCGACTATCGGAGTCTGCTGGCGACCATGGTGGAAACGGCCTTGGTCCGGGGCACGGGTCTGCGCTAACGCGCAGCAGGCCGGGCCGGGTCGATGGGCACCGCCGTGATGGTGTGGTCGATCACCTCGGAGAGCTGCTGGATCGGTGTCGGCCCGGATCCCGACGGCAGGGTCAGCGCCAGATACACCGGCCGGTCCACCGTGTACCAGGTGGATCTGCCTGCGTCACCGGCGGATTGCTGATCGGCCGCCACCTCGAACCACTGCACCCGGTCCACGACCTGGATCGCGGATCCCACCACGAAGCCGGTCGGGCGGTCGAGCCCGCAGCGCAATACCACCGGCTCGTTGCCGGTTCCGGTGCGCCAAGCGGTCGCGCCCTCGGGTGCCGGCTGTGCCAGCGGCGCGCGCTGATAGTCGCCGAGGCGCTGCGGCAGCTCGGCCGATAGCGCGTGGCATGCCGGGCTTCCGGCCTGCGGAGCCGGCACGGAGGGAAGCGCGACCGGCTGCGGCGGCGCTTCGCGGGTTGCCGCGATGACGAGCACGACGCCGATCGCGACGACCGCCACCACAACCGCGGCGATCAGCAGGGCCCGCGGCGGTCCGCCTGGGTCCTCGGAGTCCGAACCGGTCATCATCGCCCGGCCGTCGACGCCCGGAGCATCGACCACCCGGGCACCTCCCATCTCATACACTGGCGCCGTCCGCTCACGCGGGCAGGGACAAACTTACCGCAGGTCGGACCGCTGGACGAGGGCCGCGCATGGCCGATGCGCGCCGCAGGAGGCTACGTGCGCGAAGAAGTTTCCGGGGAGTCGCCCACGTTGGGCCAGCTCGGTGAGTTCGCCGTCATCGACCGGCTGGTGCGTGGCCGCGTTCAGCCCCACACCGTGCTGGTGGGTCCCGGCGACGACGCGGCGGTGGTGTCGGCCGGTGACGGCCGCAGCCTGGTCTCGACCGACATGCTGGTGGCGGGCCGGCATTTCCGGCTGGACTGGTCCACGCCGCACGACGTCGGCCGCAAGGCCATCGCCCAGAACGCCGCGGACATCGAGGCGATGGGCGGACGGGCCACGGCATTCGTGGTCGGCTTCGGTGCGCCCGCCGATACCGCGATAGCGGACACCGACGCCTTGGTCGACGGAATGTGGGACGAGGCAGCGCGAATCGGGGCCGGCATCGTCGGCGGCGATCTGGTCAGCGCGCCGCTATGGGTGTTGTCGGTGGCGGTGCTGGGCGACCTGGGCGGCCGGGCGCCGGTGCTGCGCTCGGGAGCAAAACCCGGTGCGGTGGTTGCCGTCACCGGTGAATTGGGCCGCTCGGCAGCGGGATATTCGTTGTGGTGCAACGACATTAGCGGATTCGACGAACTGCGTGCCCGTCATTTGGTGCCCGAGCCGCCCTACGGGCAGGGCGCGGTGGCCGCGGATGCGGGTGCGCAGGCGATGATCGACATCTCCGACGGTCTGGTCGCCGATCTGCGGCACGTGGCCGACGCGTCGGGGGTGGGTATCGATTTGTCGACCGCGGCGCTGGCTCCCGATCGCGACGCGCTGGGCGCGGCCGCCGCGGCGGCGGGCATCGATGCATGGTCGTGGGTGCTGGGCGGCGGCGAAGACCACGCCCTGGTGGCCTCTTTCGCCGGCCCGGTGCCACCCGGGTGGCGCGTCATCGGGCAGGTGCTCGACGGCCCGGCCCGGGTGCTCGTCGACGGCGCGCAGTGGCAGGGATACGCGGGCTGGCAGTCGTTCGAGGGTTAGGGTGGAGCGTGACCGCACGTCCATTGAGTGAACTCGTCGAGCAGGGTTGGGCCGCCGCACTCGAGCCGGTTGCCGAGCAGGTGACCAAGATGGGGCAATTTCTGCGAGACGAGATTTCGGCCGGCCGCAAATACCTGCCCGCGGGTCCGAACGTGTTGCGCGCCTTCACCTTTCCATTCGACCAGGTGCGGGTGCTGATCGTCGGGCAAGACCCCTACCCGACACCCGGGCATGCCGTGGGCCTGAGCTTCTCGGTGGCTGCCGAGGTGCGGCCACTGCCGCGCAGCCTGTCCAACATCTTCGACGAATACTCGGCCGACCTGGGTTACCCGCCACCTTCGTGTGGCGATCTGACGCCCTGGGCGCAGCGCGGCGTGCTGCTGTTGAACAGGGTGCTGACGGTTCGGCCGAGCAACCCGGCATCGCATCGCGGGAAGGGCTGGGAAGCCGTCACCGAGTGCGCGATCCGCGCCCTGGTCGGGCGGTCGCAGCCGATGGTGGCGATCCTGTGGGGCCGCGACGCGTCGACGCTCAAACCTGTTCTGGCAGAGGGCAATTGTGTGTCGATCGAGTCGCCACACCCCTCGCCGCTGTCCGCCTCGCGCGGATTCTTCGGGTCGCGTCCGTTCAGCCGCGCCAACGAGCTGCTCGCCGGGATGGGAGCCGACCCGATCGACTGGCGGCTGCCCTGAGCGCAGCGGCCGGCGCTCACTCGGGAAAGTTCACGTCCTTCGTGACGGCTTTCCACTCTTCGATCGACGCCGACATCGCGGTGATCTTGTCGCGCATCGCCTTCAGCACATCGCGGCCCAGCAGTAGCCGCAGCGGTGGCTCGTCGAGGGTGGTCACCATCAGCACCGCCTCGGCCACCTTGCGCGGGTCGCCCGGCAGGTGATCGGCGAACTGCTTGATCAGGTCCTTGCGCGCTGCCACGTCGGCGTAGGCGGCTATCGGGCTGCCCGACTCCTTCATCGAGCGCGTCGCCCAGTCGGTACGGAACGCGCCCGGCTCGATCGCGGTCACCTTGATGCCCAATGGCCGCACCTCGGTGGCCAGTGCTTCGGTCACCGCCTCGAGCGCGAACTTGGTCGACGAGTAATAGGCGTTGGGCGGGTTGGCCACCAGGCCGGTCATCGACGAGATGTTGATGATGTGGCCGGCGCCCCGGGCGCGCATCGCGGGCAGCACCGCCTTGATCATGTCGACGGCTCCGAAGTAGTTGACGTCGAATAACTTTCGAACCTCGGCGTCCTCGCCCTCTTCCACCGAGGACAGGTAACCGTGACCGGCGTTGTTGACCAGGACGTCGATCCCGCCGAACGCCTCGTCGGCCGCCGACACCGCCGCCGCGATCTGGGCGGCGTCGGTCACGTCGAGCGCGACAGCTACCGCCCGGTCCCCGAATTCGTCGGCGAGATCGGCCACCGCATCGGCCCGCCGCGCGGTCACCACCACGCTGTGGCCGGTTTCCAGTGCGGCGCGGGCGATCTCGCGTCCGAAACCGGTGGAGCAACCGGTGATCAGCCAGCGCGCCATCTCAGGCCGTCCCTTCCGGCAGCCGGCGCAGATAGGCGGCGCGCCGGTCGGCCAGTTGGGCGGCCCGGTCTTGCGCGCTGACCCGCGGCAGGTGCGGCACCTCGGCATCGAGCCGGTCGAGCTTGATCACCCGGCCGCGCGCGCCGAGGTCATCGCGGGGACCGTTCTCGCCGAACTCCGCCATGCGCAGGGTCAGGATGGCCTCGCGCAGGCCGTCGGAGTCGATCCAGTTCGCGACGCCGGGGTCGACCGGCGAGATCACGTAGGTGTAGGTGCCGTCCTCGTTACGGACCGACTGCGCCTTGTTCAGGCTGCCGGTGCGATCGACGAGATCGAGTGTGGTGCCCCAGATATTGCTCAGCGGCACGGTGAAGTACTCGGCGCCACCGTCGCTGAGGTCGACGACGAAAGCCTCGTCGGGCTGGAGTTCGAAGCGGCCCATCACGTAAACCTGATTACGCATCGCGCCGACCTTGTCCGCCGACCAGGCCAGGTTGAAATGGTTGGCCGGCATCTTGTACACGCCATGGCTGAGCTTGCCGGTGAAGTTGGCGAAATAATCCATCATCGCCGCGGTCGCCTCGGCCTGCTCGTCGAGCGTGCGCGCCGGCGTTGCCGGTGAGCCGCCAAGTCGTTGCACCTCGATGTGATTGGGGTCATCGCGGCCCCAGTCCAGTAGCACGTCGCGGATGTAGAACTCGTGGGCCTCCGGCGTGCTCCGCACGTGATTGGGCCGCCCGTTGGCCGGGTCGGCATCGACGGTGATGGTGTAGCTGCCGTCGGAGTCGACCGCCATGGTGCGGCCGTTGAGCACATCGACGGTGCCCATCCGCGCATCCCAGAGCGTGAAGTAGTTCTCGGTCATGCGGTGGGCGCCGACGCGGCCGCGGATCTCGTAGCGCTCGTCGCCCGAGATCGGGATCACCCGGTACACGCTGTCGGGATTGTCGATGCCCCAACGCGATCCGGGAATGCGACGGCCCTCCACCGGGTGGGCCAGCCGCGTGATGCAGCTGACCTTGGGCCGTAGCTTGTCCTGATTGGACGACCATACCGCCGCGGAGAACATCACCTCGGCGAACGAATCGTCGAATCGCTCGCGCATCGCCTCGGACGCCTTGGCACGGCCCAGCCAGGTCTCGGCCACCGTGCGATAGGCGGCCTTGACGGTGGGGTGCTCGATCAAGTCGAGGGCGGCCAGCTCCTGTTCGCGCTGGGACGCGGTCGAGACGGGATCGTCAGGCATGCGCAGTTCCTCCGATGTGCTGTCTAAAACGCTTGTTGTACAAGGTGAATCGCTCGTCGACCTGCTCGGGTCGCAGGCCGTAGTTCTGCAGCCCGTAGGGCGGGCGGGCGGCTTCGCGGGGACGCTGCACCAGCCAGCGCCGCATCGAATCCTCGGCGGCGGCGGTGAACGGCAAGCGGGCGGCGTCGTAGACGCGGGCCACCTGCCCGATCGGGTCGGCGACCGCGTCGTCGAACCCGATGTCGGTCACCACCGCAGCGTCGTCTGACCAGCTGTCGCGGGTCGACATGGCCCGGTCATTGGTCCAGCCCATCCGCGCCAGCCATTGCGCACCGACGCGAGGCGCGTCCACCGTGTCGGCGTGCATCGCGTGCAGGGTGGCGTTCAGGCTGGCCCCCGACGCGATCGTGGTGCGCGGGTCGCGATGCATGTGCACGACGTGCAGGTCGGGGAACCGCGTGCGCAGCAGGTCCAGATAGCCAAGGTGCGCGGGCGATTTCAGCACCCAGCGCTGGGCCTGCTGCCCGCGCTGGCGTTTCTGCCACTGGACGAATTGCAGCATGCGGTGCAGGTAGTCGTAGGCGGGGGAGAAGTCCTGCTCGTCCAGCCAGGACCGGTAATGCGGAAGGTGCGCACCGGATTCAGGCACGTGGGACAGAAACGCGTCGGCCAGAAAGACGATCTCTTCTTCGGCTTCGCGCGCGTACATCGGGTGGATGGCGAACAGATCCGGTGCCAGCTCGCGGGACTTCGCTTCGCGCGCTTCGCTGATCGCGATGCGCGGATCGGCGACATCGCTGAACCGGTAGTCCAGCCGGGGCGCGACCTCGACGACTTCCCAGCCGTAGGCGCAGACGAAACGCGGGTCGGCGGCCAGCAGTCGCTGCAGCAGCGTCGTGCCGCTGCGCATCATTCCGACCACGACGATCGGTGCGGCGACCCGCTCGGAGAGAATCTCCGGGTGGCGGCGGATCCACTCCTGGGTGCGAAGCCGCATGCGCAGGCTGTGCACGATGCCCGAGCGCAGGATGTGCACGCCGATGGCGTTGAGGTCGGCGCGCGCGTAGTCGTCCAGCAGCACCCGCAGCGGACCCTCGAATTCGCCGGGGCCCCAGTCGGTCAGCGCCTCTTTGCGCTGCGCGTCGGCCAGTACGCCGGCGGGGTCGAAGGCGCCGCCCAAGTCGCTCGAGGCTGCCACGCGCTCAGAACTTCAGGTGCTGGCTGACGTCGCCGACCTGGTCGACGAACATGATGCGGCTGTCGAACCACCAGGCGCCGTCCAGTCGCTGGAACGTGTCCTTGTAATGCCCGGTGACGATCACCTGCAGCGGAAGGTCGGGGGTGGCCTGCGTGACGCAGTAGTAGGACGTGCTGCGCGCGGTGCCCGCGGCCTCGTCGATGTGCAGTTGCACATTGCTCGTGTTGTGTTTGGTTTTCGGGGTGCCGTCTTCGTAGATGCGCGTGGCCATCTCGTACATCTGCCGCACCCGGGCGGAGCCCTCGAACACCGTCTCCGGCGGACCGTCCTCCACGCCGCAGATGCGGCCATGCGCGAAAAGCCCGGCCACCCCGTCCAGGTCACCCCCGTCGAGGAGCTCGGCGTAGGTGTAGATCAGGTTGGTGATGTCGCGCCCGCTGTCACTCATGCCAAGCCACTCCTGTGCCGTTTGCAGACCATGTTGGCAGAACTGACCCAACTTACATAGAACCGACCATTACTCTTAGTCGCCGTGACGTTACCTTGGACGCCGAGCCGCCTCGGCAACTTGACCGGCAAGCGAGTCATCGTGACCGGAGCAACCAACGGGGTCGGGCTGGGCACCGCGCACGCGCTGGCCAAAGCCGGCGCCCAGGTGATCCTGGCGGTGCGCAACACCGACCTGGGGAAGCAACGAGCCGCCGAGATGAACGGCTCGACGTCGGTGATCAAGCTCGATCTCGCGGACCTGTCGTCGGTGCGTGCTTTCGCCGATCAGGTCGACGGGGAAATCGACATCCTGATCAACAACGCCGGCACGCTCACCGACCGCCGCAAAGAAACCGTCGACGGCTTCGAGATGACGCTGGGCACCAACCTGCTCGGACCGTTCGCGTTGACCAATCTGTTGCTGCCCCGGGTGCGCTCGCAGATCATCAACGTCGGCTCCGACGCGCACAAGTCGGCCACGCTGCGACTCGACGACATGCACCTGCGCCGAAGCAAGTGGACGAGGCTGGGGTCGTATGCACTGTCCAAGCTCGCGGTCATGCTGTGGGGCCTCGAGCTGGATCGCCGGCTGCGCGCCGCCGGATCGCCGATCGTCACCCAGCTCACGCATCCGGGGTGGGTGGCCTCGAACATCTCGAATGTCTCGGACGCGCCGCTGATGTCGTTGGTGCAAAAGGCCGTCACGGTGGTGGCCGACCGGTTCGCCAACGACATCGATGAAGGTGCGGCGTCCACCTTGTACTGCATCAGCGAACCGGTGCCGCCGGGTAGCTTCGTTGGTGTCAGCGGCAGGTTCGGGCTGCGCGGCGAGCCGGCGCTGATCGGCCGCACACCGCTGGCGTCCGACTACGACGAGGCGGCCCTGCTGGTGGCGTTCGCCGAGCAAGAAACCGGCACAAGGCTGGAGGTATAGGCATGGGCGAACTCGACAACAGCGTCGCCGTCATCACCGGCGCGGCGCGCGGCCAGGGTCGCAGCCACGCCGTGGCGCTGGCCGAACAGGGTGCCGACATCATCGCCGTGGACATCTGCGCCGACATCGACGCGATTCCCTACCCGCTGGGCACCAAATCGGACCTCGACGAGACCGTAAAACTCGTCGAAGCCGCGGGCCGCAAGGCGGTGTCCGTCGTCGCCGACGTCCGTGACCTGGCGCAGTTGGAGTCCGCGGTGCGGGCCGGGATCGACGATCTCGGCGAGGTGGACATCGTCATCGCCAACGCCGGGGTGGTGGCGATCGGTGACACCGAGACCCGTTCCGAGCCGGTGTTCAACTCGATCGTCGACACCAACCTGAAGGGCGTCTGGCACACGCTGCTGGCGACGGTGCCGTCGATCATCCGCAAGGGCCGGGGCGGTTCGATCGTGCTGGTCAGCTCGTCGCAGGGCCTGACCGGACGGGGTGGCGACGGTACCGCCGCGATGTTCGCCTACGCCGCGTCCAAGCACGGCGTGGTGGGGCTGATGCGGTCGGCCGCCAATGCCTATGCGCCGCACAAGATTCGGGTCAACTCGGTACACCCGAGCGGAGTCTCGACGCCGATGATCCTCAACGACTTCGTGGTGAACCGGATGCTGGAGAATCCGAACCCGGCCGTTGCGCAGATGCTGCTGCCCGACGTACCGCTGGTCGAGCCGCAAGACGTGACGGAGGCGGTGCTGTGGCTGGTCGGTCCCCGGGCGCGCTACGTGACCGGCGTGTCGATACCCGTCGACGCCGGGCACATCGTCATGTAGGCGCGGCGCCTAGCCGCGTAGGACCTTGCCGGCCTTGATGCAGGACGCGCACACGCTGAGTCGCTTCTTGTTGCCGCCGGGACGCGCCACGACGTGCACCGTCTGGACGTTCGGGTCCCAGCGCCGGCTGGTGCGCCGGTGGGAGTGCGACACCGACTTGCCGAAGCCGGGGCCTTTCCCGCAGATTTCGCACACAGCGGCCATCGTTCCAGCTCCTCAAATGTTCGGGGGTCCGGCACGGATAGATCGCGCCGCGACAGCCCAGGATACCGACTGTGGTGGGCAACCACCAAAACGATCCACACAGACGGTTGGCTTACCTCTGAAGCTGTCGCGGCCGCTGGCTAGGCTCAATAGGCCGGTCGGCGGAGGAGGTGGGTGACAGTGGGCAGTTCGGATCGTCTGCTCGACGCACCGGCCCTGCGGGATTGGGCGCACACCGCCGTCAGCGACCTGATCACTCACATCGACGAGATCAACCGCCTCAATGTGTTCCCGGTCGCCGACTCCGATACCGGCGCAAACATGCTGTTCACGATGCGTTCCGCACTGGCCGAGGCCAACGCGGGCGTCGGCGCGGACGGCGGCCCCGGTTGCGTCGCCCGGGCCGCATCGGCGCTGTCGGTGGGCGCGCTCAACGGGGCCCGCGGCAACTCCGGGGTGATCCTGTCGCAGATCCTGCGCGGTATCGCCGACGTCACCGCGACCGCGGCCGCCGAATCCGGCGGTGAACTGCCGCACCTGGACGCCGTGCTGCTCGGGGCGGCGTTGCAGCGCGGCGTCGAGCTGGTCATCACCTCGATGGGTGGGCAGGAGATTCCCGGCACCATCGTCTCGGTGCTGCGGGCCGCCGCCGACGCCGTCGAGAAGTGCGCGAACGACGGGCTGGCCTCGGCGATCACCGCGGCCGGCGACGCGGCGGTGGTCGCGCTGGAAAAGACCCCTGAACAGCTCGACGTGCTGGCCGACGCCGGCGCCGTGGATGCCGGCGGGCGGGGGTTGCTGGTCCTGCTCGACGCGCTGCGTTCGACGGTCGGCGGACCGGCGCCCGCCCGCACGGTCTATGAGCTCTCGCCGCGCATCGAGCCCACGGCGGGCCCTCCCGAACGGCCAACACCGCAGTTCGAGGTCATGTACCGGCTGGACGGGTGTAATCCGCCGGCCGCGAATTCCCTGCGGGACCGGCTGACGAACCTGGGTGATTCGGTAGCCATCGCTGCCGCGCCGTTTACCAACCAAGCCACCTACTCGGTCCACGTGCACACCGACGACGCCGGCGCCGCGGTCGAAGCGGGCCTCGCGGCCGGACGGCTGAGCCGGATCGTGATCTCCGCGCTGAGCTCGGGGGGCATCGGGCTGCCCGCGGGCGGCTGGACCAGGGAACGGGCGGTGCTGGCCGTCGTCGACGGAGACGGCGCCGCCGAGCTGTTCGCCGGGGAGGGCGCCCACGTGCTGCAACCCGCGCCCGAGGCGGGCGACCCGACCACGGGTATCAGCGCGCACCAGCTGATGCGGGCCGTCGTCGACGCCGGTGCCGCACAGGTGATGGTGCTGCCGAATGGCTATGTGGCCGCCGAGGAGTTGGTCGCCGGCTGCACCGCGGCCATCGGCTGGGGCATCGACGTGGTGCCGATACCGACCGGGTCCATGGTGCAGGGGCTGGCCGCGCTGGCCGTGCACGAAACGGACCGGCAGGCGGTCGACGACGGCTACACCATGGCCCGCGCCGCGGGCGGTGCCCGGTACGGATCGGTGCGCATCGCCACCGAGAGCGCGCTGACCTGGGCGGGACGATGTCAGCCGGGCGACGGCCTGGGCATCGCGGGCGACGAGGTGCTGATCGTGGCCGCCGATGCGGCCGGGGCGGCGATCGGCCTGCTCGATCTGCTGCTGGCCTCCGGCGGTGACCTGGTGACCGTGCTGGTCGGTACCGGCATCGACGACGCCGCGGTGACCAACACGCTGCACCAGCACGTGCACGACCATCATCCGGGCACCGAGCTGGTGATCTACCGCACCGGCCATCGCGGCGACGCCTTGCTGATCGGCGTCGAGTGACCGTGGTGTCGCTGAGCACTCGCCTGGACTACGTGCTGGGCGCCAAAGCCGCGGGCCCCCTCGACGAGGTGTTCGGCATCCGGACCGTCGACGACCTGCTGCGCCACTACCCGCGCAGCTACACCGAGGGCGCCGCGAAATGGGATGCCGACGATGAGCGGCCCGAAGAGGGCCAGCACATCACCCTCGTCGACACCATCACCGACACTCACTCGTTCCCGATGAAGAAGAACCCGAGGCGCAAATGCCTGCGTATCACCGTGGGGTCCGGCCGTAGCAAGGTGACCGCGACGTTCTTCAACGCCGACTACCTCAGCAAGGACCTCACCAAGGACACGCGGGTGATGCTGTCCGGGGAAGTCGGCTACTTCAGAAACGTCATGCAGCTGACGCACCCGGACTTTCTGATCCTCGACTCGCCGACCGGACGTAACCGCGGCAGCAAGTCGCTCAAAACCATCGCCGACACCTCGCAGGCCGTCAGCGGCGAGCTGTTGATGTCGGCGTTCGAACGCCGGTTCTTCCCGATCTATCCGGCCAGCACCAAGCTGCAGAGCTGGGACATCTTCGCGTGCGTGCGCCAGGTGCTCGAGGTGCTCGATCCGGTGACCGATCCGCTGCCCGAGGAGCTGATCGCCGAACACGAGCTGATGCCCGAAGACGAGGCGCTGCGCGCGATCCATCTGGCCGAGGACGAGGGGCAGCGCCGCCGTGCGCGTGAGCGATTGACCTTCGACGAAGCCGTCGGCCTGCAGTGGGCGCTGGTAACACGGCGGCACGGCGAGCTGTCGCAATCGGGACCACCGGCGCCGCGGCAGTCGGACGGTTTGGCTGCGGAACTGTTGGGACGCTTGCCCTTCGAGCTCACGGCGGGGCAGCGCGAAACGCTCGACGTGCTGTCCGAGGGGCTGGCGGCCAGTCGTCCGATGAACCGGATGCTGCAGGGCGAGGTCGGTTCGGGCAAGACGATCATCGCGGTGCTGGCGATGCTGCAGATGGTCGATGCGGGCTACCAGTGCGCGCTGCTAGCACCGACGGAAGTCCTTGCCGCACAACATCTGCGGTCGATCAACGACGTGCTCGGTCCGCTGGCGATGGCCGGCCAGCTGGGCGGGGCCGACAATGCGACCCGCGCCGCGCTGCTGACCGGATCGATGTCGACCGTGCAGAAGAACCAAGTACGCCGTGAGATCGCCGGCGGCCAGGTCGGTATCGTGATCGGCACGCACGCCCTGCTGCAGGATGTAGTGGAGTTTCACAACCTGGGCATGGTGGTGGTCGACGAGCAACACCGATTCGGCGTGGAGCAACGAGATCGGTTGCGCGCCAAGGCCCCCGAAGGCATTACGCCACACCTGCTGGTGATGACGGCAACGCCGATCCCCCGCACCGTCGCGCTCACCGTCTACGGCGACCTGGAAACCTCGACACTGCGCGAGCTGCCCCGCGGCCGCCAGCCCATCACCAGCAACGTCATTTTCGTCAAGGACAAACCGGCCTGGCTGGACCGGGCCTGGGGGCGCATCCGCGAGGAGGTCGCGGCCGGCCGGCAGGCCTACGTGGTGGCGCCCCGCATCGATGAGAGCGAGGAGGCGGAGAAGGGGGAGGACGACGCGCGACCGACGGAGACCGCCGTGGGGCTTTTCGAAAGGCTGCGTTCCGGTGAGCTGGCGAACCTGCGGCTGGGACTGATGCACGGACGGTTGCCCGCCGACGAGAAGGATGCGGCGATGACCGCCTTTCGCGCCGGTGAGACCGACGTGCTGGTGTGCACCACCGTCATTGAGGTCGGCGTCGACGTCCCCAATGCCACGGTGATGCTGGTGATGGACGCCGACCGGTTCGGCATCAGCCAATTGCATCAGCTGCGTGGCCGCATCGGCCGCGGCCAGCATCCGAGCCTGTGCCTGCTGGCCAGCTGGAGCTCGCCGGGATCGCCGGCCGGCCGGCGGCTTAATGCGGTGGCCGGAACACTGGACGGTTTCGCGCTTTCCGAGCTGGATCTCAAAGAGCGCCGGGAGGGAGATGTGCTGGGCCGCAACCAGTCCGGCCGGGCGATCACCCTGCGGCTGCTGTCACTGGCCGACCACCTGGCGTTCATCGAAGCGGCCCGAGAATTCTGCACCCGGGTGTATCAGGACAACCCCCAAAACCCTGGATTGGCTTCGCTGGCAGCACAATTCACCGACACCGACCGCATCGAATACCTGGACAAGTCGTGAACCGCAAAATGCTGCTCTGGTTGTCGGCGGCCGCGGCGCTCGCGGTGCTGGTCGCTTATCAAACGCTGGGGTCGACGTCGGCCAGGCACGCGGAGGTCGCCGCGCGCGCCGATGTGCCCACGGTGGCGCCGGGAGCCGATGTGCTGGCCGGCATTGCGGTAGCGCCGCTGAGGGTGCACCACTACGACTACCGCCGGGCGGCCTTCGGCGACTCCTGGGACGACAACAACGACGCCCCGGGCGGGCGCAACGGATGCGACACCCGCGACGACATCCTCGACCGAGATCTCGTCGACAAGACCTACGTGGCCGTCAAGCGGTGCCCCACTGCCGTGGCCACCGGTACCCTGCACGACCCGTATACCAACACCACGATCGCCTTCCAGCGCGGCGCGAAGGTCGGCGAGTCGGTGCAGATCGACCACATCGTCCCGCTTGCCTATGCCTGGGACATGGGAGCTTTCGGCTGGCCGGATCCCGAGCGGCTGCGCTTCGCCAACGACCCGGCCAACCTGCTGGCAGTCCAGGGTCAGGCCAATCAGGACAAGGGCGACCTGCCGCCGGGTCAATGGATGCCGCCCAACCGCGCGTTCGCCTGTCAGTACGCGATGCAGTTCATCGCGGTGTTGCGTGGTTACCAGCTGCCGGTGGATCAGGCGTCCGCGGGTGCGCTTCGTCAGGCCGCTGAAACGTGTCCTAAGAGTTGAAAGCGCCGTTCGTTTGGCCTGGCGCAGCGCGGTCCTCCAGGGATCGTGAAGCTGTTTCCGGGAAAGACTGGCCCCACCTACGCTGCCACCTAATAACCCACCGGGCAGCGCGTTTCGCATCATCAGGTGGCTTGACTACGTTCGTCTTCACTCCCGTTTGTCATCGGCCCAGTTCTTGTTCGTCTCGTCGCACAGCGCCAACCGGCTCGGCTTGGGTCAGAGGGTGCGCCGTCTAGTTCGTTCTCTTGCAAGCGGTCTCGCGAAGATGTTGAGGCATTGTCGATCATTCCTGCGCGGTTGGTCGGTGACACCGGCGCCGCGGCCGGCACGGTCTGTTATGTCGTTGAATGACAACAGGATACCGTTGAGGGATTCGATCTCGACCCGACTTAGCTCAAGTTGGCTTCTCGAGGCGCGGATCGCGGTGAGGGTTTGCGGAGGTTGTCGGGTTGCGGGCCGGCGGTGCGGGTCAGGTCGTCGGCGTGGCGGGCCGGCTGCGCGTATCGGGAACGAATTTCTTGATGCCCCAACCTGTTTGGGCTTCGAACCGGTGCTGGTGCTTGGGCCGGCAACGAGCCTAGTTGGTTGTTGGTGACGGTCGCGGTTGGAACGGTTGGTACCACCACCAGTTGGCGCGTTCGCCGGTGGGCCCGGGGCATGGTGGGACGTCGGGCGGGGGTTGCGTTGGTGGGCGCGCCAGCGATCCCGGGCTCAGTAATCGGCCGGCGTTGTCGGTGACGATGAGATCGTCTGCGGTTCGGGTGATGGTGATGACGCCGCGGTGGTGCAGCCGATGGTGATACGGGCAGACCAGTACCAGGTTGGCCAACTCGGTGGGGCCGCCGTCTTCCCAGTGGCGGATGTGGTGTGCGTGCAGTCCGCGGGTGGCGCCGCAGCCCGCAACCGCGCACGTTCGGTGGCGGTGCTCGAGGGCGCGGCGAAGCCGCCGGTTGATCACCCGCGTCGCGCGCCCGGCGCCGATGACCTCGCCGTCCCGTTCGAACCAGACTTCACAGGTGGCATCACAGCTCAGGTATCGGCGTTCGGCGTCGGTGAGCAGCGGACCCAGATGCAGCGCGGCGGCACGCTGGTCCACATCGACGTGCACCACCACAGTGGTGTGCTGCCCATGGGGGCGGCGGGCCGCCTCGGCGTCCCACCCCGTCTCCACCAGGTGCATAAACGCCTCGACAGTGCCCGGCACCGGCGGCACCTGATCGCAGGCGCCGTCGCCAGTGTCGTGATCGTGCTTCCACTCGGCGATCAGCGCATCACGATAAGACGCCAACGCCGCATCGAACTTCGCCGCGTCCAGGTGCCCAAGTTTGATCCGCCACCACGTGAACTCCTCATCAGAGCTCTGGGTGATCGAGGCCCGCGGGCCTGGCCGGGCAGAATCGTGTTCGGGTCGCGGTTCCAGCTTCACCGCGGTACGCAACTGGCCGACCGTCGCCACCGCCGCCAGCTCCGCATAATGCTCATCAGAGCCCCCGCCCGCCCGCGCCGCGATCACCCCGACCTGATCCAACGACAGCCGACCCTCCCGCATACCCGCCGCGCACCGCGGAAACTCCGCCCACCGACGCGCCACCGTGGCGATCGTGTGGGCGTTTGCCGACGACGAGCCGGTCTTCCAGCCCATCAACGCCGCCACCGACCGCGCGCCGGTGACCCCACACAGCTCGTCGCGATCTATCTCAGCGGCGATCTCCACGATGCGCCCATCAATCGCATTACGCTGACCGGTCAACTCCGCCAACTCGTCAAACAACACCTCAAGCCGCTCATCAGGACGCGATACAACGGCGCAAGACGATGCGGTCGAAGACATGACCCCATCATCGCAGCCGGGTACGACAAAACTCGGCCACCCAAACCACGCCGGAAGCGACCATCATCCACTACCAACAGGTGCGCGACAGCGCCACGCCGTCATGCGCCTTGGGCGGTCTTCACGGTGCGCACGTTGGCCACCCGCCGCAACCACCGTGAACCCCGAAACGTGAGCCAAGTCGGGTGTATGTCGTTGAATGACAACAGGATACGGTTGAAGAATTCGATCTCGACGTGACGGCCCTGGAGTCACACGTTGCCGGCACCCATGGCGACGCCGTACTTGGCGGTGAAGGCCTCCTGCCGGACGGCGACACGCCGCTCGGTGGTTTCTAGCTCGCATTCACAGTCGGTGGCGTTTCGGCAACCTCGGCGACGAGCAGCCGGTAGCCGAGGTCCAGCTGGTCGGCGTCCAGCAGATCCTGGTGTTGGCGATCCCATGAGCCGCTGCCGAGGTCCACGCGCAGCCGTGAAAGACCTTGCTGCAGAGCCGCTTCCGATGTAAGGGCAAACAGAGACATGCCCGCCTGAACGGCCGGATCGAGGTAGGCGTGCGGTCGGCGCCAATAGGCGCCGCCGAAGCCATCCACGCAATCGTGCGGGACGGGTACCGGGATGATCCGCGGATCGCCCAGCAGGGAAACCAGTTTCGTGATCGGGACGGCCAGCTCGGCGTCGGTCTGCGCGGCCGCGGGCAGATATTCGCTCAATAGCCAAAATCGTCTAATCACGTCGTGGTCCCAGGTGAAGACGACAAGGCGTCGGCGCGCGATACGCCGCATCTCGGCGATGCCGTTGGCGAGGTCGGCCCAATGGTGGACGGTCAGCACGGCAAGCGCGGCGTCCACGGCGTTCGAGCGAATCGGCAGCCGCTCGGCGACGGCCCGAATGGCGGGCGCGGAGCCCGGCGGCCGCTGCGCGATCATCACCCGGCTGGGTTCCACCGCGACCACGGTCTGCGCCGGTTCGTAGGATCCGGTGCCGGCGCCGACATTCGCGACTGTCGTCATCTCGAGCAGCGCCTCGTCGATCACCGCGGCGACGCGTGGGTCGGGACGTCGAGTGCGCGAATAGCTGCGCCCGGTCCGGTCGTACCGCACCTGGCCGTCAGGGGGCGTGTGATCGGCCGTGCGGCTTCCTACGCGCCTTCGTAGGTCTCTGGGTCCGGGCGCAACCGAGTTCCGTCATTGAGCGCGTTGATCGCGTCCACGTGCTCGGCCGCCAATTCGAAATCGAACACGTCGAAGTCGGTGGCGATGTGCTCGGGATTGGCCGAGCGGAAGACGACCGCGTTGCCCAGTTGCAGGTTCCACCGCAGCAATACCTGCGAGGCCGTCTTGCCGTACTCGCCCGCGACGGAGTTCACGGTCGGGTTGTCGTCCAACTTGCCCAGCGCCAGCGGTGTGTAGGACTGCGTGACGACGTTGTGCTGCGCGTTCGTCTTGCGCATGTCGGCCTGATTGAGCAGCGGGTGCAACTCGATCTGATTGACCGCCGGCGTCGTGAACACCAGGTCGATCACCATCTCCAGGTATTCCTCGGTGAAGTTGGCGACACCGATCGAGCGGGTGTGTCCGGTCGAGCGGAGCTGGAGCAGCCCGCCGAAGGAGTCCACATACTTGCCGTGCGAGGCGGCCGGCCAATGAATCAGATACAGGTCGAGGTAGTCCAGGCCCAGTCGTTCCAGGCTGGCGTCGCAGGCATCCTGCGCGCCCTTGAGGCCCTGGTCGGCGGTGGCCAGTTTGGTCGTGACGAACAGCTCCGCACGGGGAATCCCGGACGCGGCAATCGCGCGACCGACCGCGGCTTCATTGCCGTACGCCGTCGCGGTGTCGATCAGTCGGCAGCCGAGTTCCAGTGCCGCCGAGACGGCACGTTCGGTCTCGTCCTCCGACAAATCCGCGACGCCGAGGCCAAGCACCGGCATCGTATTTTCGTCATTGAGAGAGATCGAGGGCACGGCGAGGCCCGCGTCGCCAGTCAACGTCATTCACCTACCTGTGAAACTGAAGGTTCGTGGATCAGGACCAAGCCGAGTTCCGTCGTCCAGCGAGGAAATCGTCGCCATTTCGTTGGCGGTGAGTTCGAAATCGAACACGTCGAAGTTGCTCGCAATCCGTGCGGGGTTGACCGACTTGGGGATCACGATATTACCGAGCTGAATATGCCATCTGATCAACACCTGGGCGGGTGTCCGCCCAGATCCTTCGGCGACGGCCGTGACGGTCGGATGTGTCAGCAGCGCACCTTGCCCCAGCGGCGCCCACGCCTCGGTCGCGATTCCGCGCTGGGCGTGCACTTTTCGCAATTCCGTCTGGGGAAAACGAGGGTGCAGCTCGATCTGATTGACCGCGGGAACGATGCCGGTGGCATCGATCAGAACCATCAGATGCTCGGGCTCGAAATTGCTGACTCCGATGGAGCGGATCCGGCCCTGGTCGCGCAGGTGGGCGAATGCCTTGAAGGTTTCGACAAACTTTCCCAGCGCCGGCATCGGCCAATGAACGAGGTAGAGGTCGAGGTAGTCGAGGCCAAGCCGGTCCATGCTGGCGTCGAAGGCCGTCAACGTGCTGTCGTAGCCCTGCTCGGAGTTCCACAGTTTGGTCACCACGTAGAGTTGATCGCGCGGCACGTCGGAATCGGCGATCGCGCGCCCGGTTTCCCGTTCATTGCGGTAGGCGGCGGCGGTGTCGATATGCCGGTACCCGGCTTGCAGCGCTGTACTCACCGCCTGCTCGGTCTCCGCCGGAGGGACCTGGAAGACTCCGAACCCGACGGCGGGGATCGCATGACCGTCATTGAGTGTGACCAAGGGGGCTGCCATGACACAGAGTCTGCCAGGCGCACCGGACCTGCATTTGGAGACCAAGCGCGCATCGACTCGCTGGTCCGGTCTCAGGCAGGACGTTGTCACCAACGTTGGCGTCAAGGCCATTCCGTGGATTCCTACTCCGGCGAAGCGGGTGATGTTCGGCGGCCGGTCGATCATCATCGACGGCAACACGCTCGATCCCACCCTGCAGCTGATGCTGTCTGGTCTGCGCCTTGGCGGTATCGACGGATTGGCCGTCAACGGCGACCCGGTGGCCTCTCGCGCGCTGATGCGTCAGTCGCTGCTGTCGCTGCCCGGGCCCCAGATTCACGTGATGGTCGACGACCTGACAATTCCCGGACCGGCCGGCGAGATCGGAGCGCGACACTACCGCCCGGCCAGCGGGGCGGCCTCGGACTTGCTGGTCTTCTATCACGGCGGGGGCTGGGTGCTCGGCGACCTGGACACCGCCGACGCGCTGTGCCGGTTGACCTGCCGTGACGCCGGTGTCCACGTGTTGTCGATCGACTACCGGCTGGCGCCCGAGCATCCGGCGCCGGCCGCGATCGACGACGCCTATGCGGCGTTCAAGTGGGCCCACGAGCATGCCGCCGAACTCGGCGCGACCCCCGGGCGTGTCGCGGTCGGCGGAGACAGCGCGGGCGGCAACCTGGCCACCCTCGTCTGCCTGCTAACGCGCGACGAGGGTGGCCCGGCCCCGCTGCTGCAGTGGCTGATCTACCCGCGGACCGACTTCAGCGCGCAGACCCGGTCACTGAGCCTGTTTGCCCGCGGTTTCTTGCTGACCAAGCGGGACATCGACTGGTTCAACGCTCAGTACCTGCGCGGTACCGGCATTGATGCGACGGACCCGCGCGTCTCGCCGCTGTTCGCCGAGTCGTTGTCCGGGCTGGCACCCGCGCTGATCGCCGTCGCGGGATTCGACCCGTTGCGCGACGAAGGCGAGCGCTACGCGACGGCGCTGCAGGACGCGGGCACCGCGGTGGATCTGCGGCGGCTGGGTTCGCTGACGCACGGTTTCGCCAGCCTGTTTCAGCTTGGGGGCGGTAGCGCGGCGGCCACCAGCGATCTGATTTCTGCTCTGCGCGCTCACCTGAGCCGGGCCTGATTTGCTCAACTGCGCTCGCCGGTAATCTAGAAGCGCTGTCTCCGACTTACGGACACGCCCGCAAGCCGACCCAAACACAGAAGGATCACCGAAGCTGTGGCCGACAAATCGAAACGTCCCCCCCGATTCGACCTGAAGGCGTCAGACGGGAAGTCCGGCCGGCTCATTCAGATCGGCGGCACCGCGTTCATCATCATCTTCGCGGTCGCGCTGGTGTTCTACATCGTGACGTCGCATCACGATAAGAAGGGCGGCGTCGCCGGTCAGGGCGACACGGTCCGCGTGACGTCGAGCAAGCTGGTCACCCAGCCCGGGACAACCAACCCCAAGGCGGTCGTGACCTTCTACGAGGATTTCCTCTGCCCGGCCTGCGGTAATTTCGAGCGCACTTTCGGACCGACGGTGTCCAAGTTGATCGACGCGGGTGCCATTGCGGCCGATTACTCGATGGTGGCCATTCTCGACAGTTCCAAGAGCCAGAACTATTCGTCGCGGGCCGGGGCGGCGGCCTTGTGCGTCGCCGACGAGAACATGGATGCGTTCCGGCGCTTTCACACCGCGCTGTTCAGCACCGGTGTCCAGCCCGACGAGCGGGGGCCCAATTTCCCCGACAACGCGAAATTGATCGAGCTGGCCCGCGAGGCCGGCGTCGTCGGCAAGGTGCCGGATTGCATCAACAGCGGGAAGTACCTTTCCAAGGTCAGTGGGGAAGCCTCGACCGCGGGCATCACCGCGACCCCGACGATCAAGATCAACGGCGAGAACTACGACCCGTCGACGCCCGACGCACTGGTCGCCAAGATCAAGACCATCGTCGGTGACGTTCCGGGCATCGACACGGCCGTCGCTCCCGCGGCTTCGTGACGGTCGCGGTGTCGGTCGAATCCGCCGAGCGATCCGGCGACCCGACACCGGCTTCGACGGGTGACTCATCCGTACCGAAGCTCAGCGCATGGTGGGTGCTGATCGCCGGCGCGGTCGGGTTGATCTCCTCCATGACGCTGACGGTGGAGAAGATCGACATCCTGCGCAACCCGTCCTACGTGCCGTCGTGCAATCTCAATCCGATCATCTCGTGCGGATCGGTGATGATCACGCCGCAAGCGTCGGTGCTGGGCTTCCCGAACCCACTGCTGGGCATCGTGGCGTTCACCGTGGTGTTGGTTGTCGGCGTCCTTGCGGTGGCGAAAGTGTCGATACCACAATGGTTTTGGACCCTGCTGGCGGTCGGGCTGCTGGTTGGTGCGGTGTTCGTGCACTGGCTGATCTACCAGAGCCTGTACCGGATCGGGGCGTTGTGCCCCTACTGCATGGTGGTCTGGGCGATGACGATCACGCTGCTGGTGGTGGTCGGATCCATCGCGTTTCGACCGGTGCTCGCCAGTCGCGACAGCACCGCGGCGCGGGTGCTCTATCAATGGCGGTGGTCGATCACCGCGCTATGGTTTACCGCGGTGTTTCTGCTGATCGTGGTGCGGTTCTGGGACTACTGGTCGACGCTGCTGTAAACACCGGTAACTGAACCGTGGCAGGGCGAAAGTAAGGGGCCGAACGTGATCTCCAAGGTGTTGGTGGCCAACCGCGGCGAGATCGCTATTCGTGCGTTCCGCGCGGCCTACGAACTCGGCGTCGGCACCGTCGCCGTTTACGCGTACGAGGACCGCAATTCGCAACATCGGCTCAAGGCCGACGAGTCCTATCAGATCGGCGACGTCGGTCATCCCGTGCGCGCCTACCTGTCGGTCGACGAGATCGTCGAAACGGCCTGCCGGGCCGGCGCCGACGCCGTCTATCCCGGGTACGGCTTTCTGTCGGAGAATCCGGAATTGGCGGCGGCCTGTGCGGCCGCCGGTATCACGTTCGTCGGCCCCAGCGCCGAAATCCTTGAGCTGACCGGAAATAAGGCGCGGGCAATCGCCGCCGCCCGCGAAGCCGGGCTGCCGGTGCTCACTTCTTCGGCACCGTCGGCGTCCGTCGACGAGCTGGTGTCGGCGGCGGCGGACATGCGGTTTCCGTTGTTCGTCAAGGCCGTTGCCGGTGGTGGGGGACGAGGCATGCGCCGCGTCACCGACGTCGATGCACTGCCCGAAGCGATCGAGGCCGCCAGCCGTGAGGCCGAGTCGGCGTTCGGCGACTCGACGGTCTATCTCGAGCAGGCGGTGATCAAGCCGCGCCACATCGAGGTGCAGATCCTGGCCGACAACGCCGGCAACGTGATCCACCTGCACGAGCGCGACTGCAGCGTGCAGCGTCGCCACCAGAAGGTCGTCGAATTAGCCCCCGCGCCAAACCTTTCCGCCGAGCTACGCGACAAGATCTGCGCCGACGCCGTCGCCTTCGCCCGGCACATCGGGTACAGCTGCGCGGGCACCGTGGAATTCCTGCTGGACGAGAGCGGTCACTACGTCTTCATCGAGATGAATCCCCGAATTCAGGTGGAGCACACCGTGACCGAGGAGATCACCGATGTGGACCTGGTGTCCAGCCAGTTGCGCATCGCGTCCGGCGAGTCGCTGGAGGATCTGGGTCTGCGACAGGAGAACGTCCGGCCACACGGTGCCGCACTGCAATGCCGGATCACGACCGAAGATCCGGCCAACGGGTTCCGCCCCGACACCGGCCGGATCAGCACCTACCGCAGCCCCGGTGGCGCCGGCATCCGCCTGGACGGCAGCACCAACCTCGGCGCGGAGATCAGCGCCCACTTCGATTCGATGCTGGTCAAGTTGACCTGCCGGGGCCGCGACTTCCATACGGCGGTGTCCCGGGCCCGTCGCGCGATCGCGGAGTTCCGGATTCGCGGGGTATCGACGAATATTCCTTTCCTGCAAGCGGTTCTGGACGATCCGGACTTCCAGGCCGGCCGGATCACCACGTCGTTCATCGATGAGCGGCCGCAACTGCTGACCTCGCGCGAGTCGGCGGACCGCGGCACCAAGATCCTCAACTACCTGGCCGACGTGACGGTCAACCATCCGCATGGCACCCACCCGTCGACGGTGTACCCGCACGACAAACTGCCCGAGGTCGACCTCGAGGTGGCGCCGCCGGCCGGATCCAAGCAGCGGCTGGTCGAGTTGGGGCCCGAGGGTTTTGCGCGCTGGCTACGCGAGTCGCCGGCGGTCGGCGTGACCGACACGACCTTCCGCGATGCCCACCAGTCGCTACTGGCGACCCGGGTGCGCACCAGCGGGCTGATGATGGTGGCGCCCTATCTGGCCCGGACAATGCCGCAGCTGCTGTCCGTGGAGTGCTGGGGCGGTGCGACTTACGATGTGGCGCTGCGCTTCCTCAAGGAGGACCCCTGGGAGCGGCTGGCCACGCTGCGCGAGGCGATGCCCAACATCTGCCTGCAGATGCTGCTGCGGGGCCGAAACACCGTGGGCTACACGCCATATCCGGAACTGGTCACGTCGGCGTTCGTCGAAGAGGCGACCGCGACCGGTATCGACATCTTCCGCATTTTCGACGCGCTGAACAACCTGGACTCGATGCGCCCGGCGATCGACGCCGTCCGCGAAACAGGTTCGGCCATAGCCGAAGTCGCGATGTGCTACACCGGAGACCTGTCCGACCCGGGTGAGCGGCTCTACACGCTGGACTACTACCTCAACCTGGCCGAGCGGATCGTGGACGCCGGCGCACACGTGCTGGCCATCAAGGACATGGCCGGACTGCTGCGGCCACCGGCCGCACACCGACTGGTCAGTGCGTTGCGCAGCCGGTTCGACCTGCCGATCCATGTGCACACCCACGACACCCCGGGCGGCCAGCTGGCCAGCTACCTGGCCGCCTGGCACGCGGGGGCCGATGCCGTCGACGGCGCCGCCGCGCCGCTGGCGGGCACCACCAGCCAGCCGGCACTGAGTTCGATCGTCGCCGCCGCCGCGCACACCGAGCACGACACCGGCCTGTCGCTCGCGGCGGTATGCGCACTGGAGCCGTATTGGGAGGCGCTCCGAAAGGTGTACGCGCCCTTCGAATCCGGGCTGCCCGGCCCGACAGGACGGGTCTATCACCACGAAATCCCGGGCGGTCAGTTGTCGAACCTGCGCCAGCAGGCGATTGCGCTGGGATTGGGTGATCGGTTCGAAGAGATCGAAGAGGCCTACGCCGGCGCCGACCGGGTGCTGGGCAGGCTGATCAAGGTCACCCCGTCGTCGAAGGTGGTCGGTGACCTGGCGCTGGCTCTGGTGGGTTCGGGGCTCACCGCCGACGAATTCGCAGCGGAGCCAGCTCGATTCGATATCCCGGAATCGGTGCTGGGATTCCTGCGCGGCGAGCTGGGCGACCCGGCCGGTGGATGGCCGGAGCCGCTGCGCAGTGCCGCACTGGAAGGCCGCGGGCCCGCCAAGCCCGTTGAGCAGCTCAGCGCGGAGGACGAGGCTGTCCTGGCGTTGACCGGGCACAAACGTCAAGCCACGCTCAACCGGCTGCTATTTCCAGGCCCGACAAAAGAATTCGAGGAGCACCGGGACACGTACGGCGACACCTCGCACCTGTCGGCCAATCAGTTCTTCTACGGACTGCGCCAAGGCGAAGAGCATCAGGTGACGCTGGAACGCGGGGTCGATCTGTTGATCGGGCTCGAGGCCATCTCCGAACCCGACGAGCGTGGCATGCGCACGGTGATGTGCATCATGAATGGCCAGCTGCGCCCGGTGCTGGTGCGCGACCGCAGCATTGCCAGCACGATCCCGACCGCCGAGAAGGCCGAACGTAGCAATCCCGACCACATCGCGGCACCCTTCGCCGGGGTCGTCACCGTTTCGGTGGTCGAGGGCGATCAGGTGAGCGCCGGCCAGACCATCGCCACGATCGAGGCGATGAAGATGGAGGCCCCGATCACGGCTCCGAAAGACGCCACCGTCGCGCGGGTGGCGGTGTCGAGCACCGCGCAGGTCGAGGGCGGAGATCTGCTGGTGGTGCTGAGCTGACGCGCATCATCGGCGGCGCCGCCGGTGGGCGACGCATCGCGGTACCGCCGCGTGGAACCCGGCCGACCACCGATCGGGTGCGCGAGTCGCTGTTCAACATCGTGACCGCGCGGCGGGATCTGAGCGGCCTGGCGGTGCTGGACCTCTACGCCGGTTCGGGCGCGCTGGGTCTGGAAGCGCTCTCGCGCGGTGCGGTGTCCGCGTTGTTCGTCGAGTCCGATCCGCGCACCGCGGCCGTCATCGCACGCAACATCGAGGCTCTGGGTCTGCCCGGCGCGACGCTGCGCCGAGGTGCGGTGGCCGCGGTGCTGGCGGGCGGGGCCGGATCCCCGGTCGATCTGGTGCTGGCCGACCCGCCCTACGACATCGAGACCGCCGAGGTCGAGGGCGTCCTGGCCGCGCTGAGCGCGCATGGCTGGGTGCGTGCGACAACGGTCGCGGTCATCGAGCGTGCCGCCGCCAGCGCGCCGCTGACCTGGCCGCAGGGCTGGACCCGATGGCCGGAGCGAGTGTACGGCGATACCCGTTTGGAGCTGGGCGAATTTGACTGAGCCGCCCTGCTACCTTGGTCGATTATGAGCGGCGCCGTATGCCCGGGCTCGTTCGACCCGGTGACGTTGGGCCACATCGACGTCTTCGAACGCGCCGCGGGTCAATTCGACGAGGTGGTCGTGGCGATCCTGACCAACCCCGCCAAGAAGGGCATGTTCGAGATCGACGAACGCGTCGCGATGATCGAGGAGGCGACGACTCATCTGCCGAACCTGCGCGTCGAGGTCGGGCAAGGCCTGGTGGTGGACTTCGTCACGTCCCACGGGATGACCGCGATCGTCAAGGGCCTGCGCACCGACACCGATTTCGAATACGAGTTGCAGATGGCGCAGATGAACAAGCACATCGCCAATGTCGACACCTTCTTCGTGGCGACCGCGCCGCAGTACTCCTTCGTGTCGTCGTCGTTGGCCAAAGAGGTTGCGATCATGGGCGGCGACGTCTCGAAGCTGCTGCCGGAGTCGGTGAATCGCCGTCTGCGCCAGCGGCTCTCCGGCGATCGCTGACCATCGAGCCCGCTCAGCGCCGATCGAGATGAGTCGGGGCTCAATGCCGGCCCGACCCGATGATGAGGATTCCTCACTCGCTCGATAGTGGTTCGTGAGAAGCTCATTCTTGATTTAATGCACGGCTACCGCGGGGGATAACGCGTCAACACTGTGATGGAAGGACTCGGCAGTGAATGAGCGACCTACCGCTGTATTAGGCGATCGCACCGAGGCAGGCGTGAGCCCGTCCCTGGGCGGGTGGCGCCCGAGCACTGCGCCGGCCGCATTCGCGCCACCAGACATCGCTCACATCCTGCAGTACGTGCGCCACCCGGTTCATGTCGTCCGCGAGGACGCCACCGGCCAGCTCGGCCTTGCGATGGGCGGTGAACTGGTCGGTGCCGGTGGGTCCGACGTATCCCTGATGGGGACCCTGCCCCCGATCTATCCGGAATGGTTGGGCGACCGCGAGTTCTGCGAGTCCCACGGGATCCGCTTCCCCTATGTCACCGGCGCCATGGCAAACGGCATCGCCACACCCGCTTTGGTGGTGGCCATCGCGGAGGCCGGCATGCTGGGCTTCTTCGGCGCGGGCGGCCTGTCGTATGCGGCCGTCGAACGCGGGCTGGCCGACATTTCGACCAGGCTGGCGGGCAGAAACCTTGCCTGGGGCGCAAACCTGATCCACTCTCCCAACGAGGTTGCGCTCGAGGGACGGGTCGCCGAGCTGTTCATCGAACGAGGCGTCCGCGTCGTCGAGGCCTCGGCGTTCATGAAACTCACCCCCGCAGTCGTCCACTACGCCCTATCGGGTCTGTCGACCGACCCGGCCGGCGCGATCGTTCGCAACAACCACGTGATGGCGAAGATCTCGCGTCCCGAGGTCGCCCGCATGTTCATGGAGCCCGCGCCCGCAGCGTTGGTATCGGCACTTGTCGCGGCCGGCAAGTTGACCGAGCGGGAAGCCGAGCTCGCACAATATGTCCCGGTGGCCGAAGACATCACGGTCGAGGCCGACAGCGGAGGGCATACCGACAATCGCCCGCTGCCAGCGCTTTTCTCGGAGATCGTGCTGCTGCGGGACAAGCTGGCGCGGCAGCACGGCCTGGCGTCCCGGATACGCGTGGGTGCCGCCGGGGGTCTTGGTACACCGCAGTCCGTTGCCGGAGCGTTCGCGATGGGTGCTGCCTACGTGCTGACCGGCTCGGTCAATCAGGCGTGCATAGAGTCGGGCCTCTCCCCACACGCCCGCGGCATGCTCGCCAAGGCCGGCGTGGCCGACGTGATGATGGCCCCGGCTTCCGACATGTTCGAGATGGGCGTGAATCTGCAGGTCCTCAAACGTGGTGCCATGTTCGGCCCGCGGGCGCGGAAGCTCTACGAGTGGTACGCGGGCAACCCGGACCTGAGTGCCGTGGTGGACAAGCACGGCGCCGAGCTGGAGAAGATTCTCGGCAAGAGTGTCGGGGACGTGTGGGCTGAAACGCATCAGTACTGGGAGCAGCGCGACCCCGCGGTGCTCGAGCTCGCGAATCGAGACTCGAAGTATCAGATGGGGCTGGTGTTCCGCTGGTACCTCGGCAAGTCAAGCCGGTGGGCGATCGATGGCCAACCCGATCGTGTCCTGGATTACCAGATCTGGTGTGGCCCGTCCATGGGAGCCTTCAACAGCTGGGTGGCGGGTAGCTACCTGGAGCAGGCTGAACACCGGACCGTCGACCAGGTGGCGCTGAATCTGCTCGAGGGGGCCACCCACATCAGCCGCGCCCATCAGGCCCGCAAATGCGGTGTTCCTGTTCCGGCCGATGCATTCAACTACATTCCGCGCCCGCTGTCTTTGTAGGTGTTTTCGGCCCGCCGCCGATAATTACCCGTGAGTAACCTGATGCTTGGCCTTGGGCGGCCACTTCGGCGGCGTTTCCGAATCATGGGCCGCTGACGTGGGGTTTGACCAAGATCGGTCCGATAATTCGGCAAAGAAGATCTGGTTTCGGCGCGCATAAACCCCGAGTGGTCGCTCGAATGTTGCTCGAACGTTGGGCGACGAGGAAATGCGTCGGACGGCGGTATTGCCGAATTGGTTCGGCATATCTGCCATGCACCCGATTTCACCACCTTGGCAAATTTTCCGATGCAACTTCCGGAGAAATCAGCCGAACGTGACCAATACCGGATTCGCGCTCAGTTACCAGCCGGTAACCGGATACGGCGCCATTTGCGATCAACCAGATATTTGTCGGATAAGCCTGCGGTGACGCCGGTGCGACGGCCCGTGATGCGCCGGCAAATAGCAAGCGAGCCCCACCGGCGGCGGCTCCGCGGCGTCAGCGAGCGCGGTCTCGTAGCACGGAAATGCCTCGTCCGACCCACCAGCATCACCCCGTCGCTTTCCGCAGGCAACCCAGGAAACCGCCCGATCACCGCCCGCCTGAAAGACGGCCAAGCGGTATTGACTGTTCGTCAGTACAAGACCCGGCGTTCTGATATGGTCCCGGCGAGCGCTAGGCCTGCCCGGGGGTGCAGGTCAATGCAGCAAAACCTCGACGATCAGTCTCGGTGTGTGCCGCAAGTAAACACTCGATGTTGCTCGTCTAGCCAATGCAAAGGTGATCGATGGCATCAAAACACCCCCCTGTTGCGGTTGTTGGTGTGAGCGCGCTGTTTCCCGGGTCTCCCGAAGCCGAGCGCTTCTGGCGCAACATCATCGGCGGCGTCGACCTGTTCTCCGAGGTCCCCGAGTCGCACTGGCGCATTGACGACTACTACCACCCCGATCCGCATATGCCGGACAAGGTATACGCGCGCCGCGGGGGATTCTTGCCGGATGTCGACTTTTCGCCAATGGATTTCGGCATTCCGCCGAACGTTATGCCCGCAACCGATACCGCCCAACTTCTTGCACTAAGGGTTGCGCAGCAGGTATTGGAGGACGCCGCCGGCGGTGATTTTTCTCACATTGACCGCGAGCGAATCAGCGTGGTGCTCGGCGCCTCCGGCGGCACCGAGCTCATCACGTACATCAGCGGTCGTCTGCACCGCCCGGTGTGGGAGCGAGGACTGCGGGCCGCCGGTCTCTCGGAACGCGAGCTCGCGGCGTTCAGCGAACGGGTGACGGCTAACTACGCGCCGTGGCAGGAGAACACGTTCCCCGGACTTCTCGGCAACGTCATCGCCGGGCGCATCGCCAACCGCTTCGATCTGGGCGGTACCAACTGCGTCGTCGACGCCGCGTGCGCCAGCTCGTTGGCCGCTCTTGAGGTGGGGCTGCACGAGCTGTACCTCGGTGAATCCGACATGGTGATCGCCGGTGGAGTCGACGCCTTCAACGACATCTTCATGTACATGTGCTTTGCGAAGGTCACCGCGCTGTCGGCCAGTGGCGACTGCCGTCCCTTCTCCGACCAATCGGACGGCACGATGCTCGGCGAGGGGCTGTCGATGTTCGCGCTCAAGCGTCTCGACGACGCCGAGCGCAACGGCGACCGGATCTACGCGGTGATCCGTGGCCTCGGCACCTCGTCGGACGGCCGGGCAAAGAGCATCTATGCGCCAAGTCCCGCGGGTCAGGCGAAAGCTCTTCGTCGCGCCTACGCCGCTGCCGGCTACGGTCCGGAAACCGTTGGGCTGGTCGAGGCGCACGGCACCGGTACCAAGGCCGGAGATGCCGCCGAGTTCGCGGCGTTGCGCGAGGTCTTCAACGAGTCGGGGCGAGCGGATCGGCAATGGTGCGCACTCGGCTCGGTCAAGTCTCAGGTCGGACACACCAAGGGTGCGGCAGGGGCGTGCGGCCTGTTCAAGGCGGTGATGGCCCTGCACCACAAGGCCTTGCCGCCGACCATCAAGATCGATCGGCCGAATCCCGCCCTCGAGATCGAGCAGTCGCCGTTCTACCTCTCGACGCAAGCCAAGCCATGGATGGCGGACCAGGGTGTCCCGCGGCGCGCCTCGGTCAGCTCGTTCGGCTTCGGCGGCACCAACTTTCACGTCGCCGTCGAGGAGTACCTGGGCACCGGAAAGCGTGCCTGGCGATACCGGTCCTGGGATTCCGAACTGGTCGTGCTGGGCGCGCCGTCCGCGGCAGCGCTCTCCGAACAAGCCGCACAGCTATCGGCATCACTGGTCGATAGTCCCGACATGCTCGGCTGGATCGCGCGCAGCACGCAAGCCGCCTACAACGCTGCGCAGCCCCACCGCCTGGCCGTCGTCGCCGACAGCGTCCCGGGCTTGCAGACGATGCTGAACGAAATCGCGGTCAAGCTCGGCGCAGCGGATGTGCCGCTATCGTTCGCCTCGCCGAGGGGCTACTTCTATTCGGCGCAACGACCCGGGCCCGTCGCCTTGCTGTTTCCGGGCCAGGGCAGCCAGTACGTCGGCATGGGTGCCGACTTGCCGCAGCTCCACGAGCCCGCATTGTCGGCGTGGGAATGTGCCCGCGCTGACCGGTTGAATGCCGATCGCGATCTGCACGAGGTTGTCTGGCCGAAGACGGCGTTCACCGATGACGAGCGCGCGTCGCAGTCGGCCGAGCTGACGAAAACCGAGTGGGCGCAACCAGGCATTGGTGCACACAGCCTGAGCCTGCTCTCGGTGATCCGTGCTCTTGGCATCGCACCCGTTGCCGTGGGCGGACACAGCTTCGGCGAAGTCAGCGCCCTCTGTGCCGCCGGTGTTTTCAGCGGCGAGGTCGCCCTTCAAATCGCGCGCAAGCGTGGTGAGTTGATGGCAGAAGCGGCCATCAACAGCGATGGAGCGATGTGTGCGGTGACCGCGCCCGTCGACCAGGTCCGCCAACTGATCGGGGAGTGGGGGCTCCCGGTGGTCATCGCCAACCACAATGCGCCCAACCAGGCGGTGCTTTCTGGCAACAGCACCGCCATCGAACATGCGGCGCAGCGATTCGCCGCGGCGGGCATCAACGCGCGACGCCTGGATGTCGCGACGGCCTTCCATTCCGACATCGTCAGCCCCGCAGCGGTTCCGTTCGGTTCCTTCCTCGCCGATGTCGCGTTCGGCGTGCCCGAGGTGCCGGTCTACGCCAACGCGACGGCGCAGCCGTATACCGGTGACGCGCAACAAATGCGGACCACGCTCGCCAACCAGATTGCCCAGCCGGTGCGGTTCGTCGAGCAGATCCAGGCGATGTGGCGTGCCGGCGCACGCACCTTCATCGAGGTCGGTCCTGGCGGCGTGCTGACCAATCTCGTCGGCAAGTGCCTCGCCGGCGAGGAGCATTCCGCGGTGTCCCTGGATGCCAAGGGCAAGAACGGCGTTCGATCACTGTGGATCGGATTAGCCCAACTCGTGGCGGCCGGCGTCCCGATGAATTTCGAGCGCCTCTGGGCCGACTATCGCGTCGGCGACGATCCGCGTAACCGCGTTCAGCCGAAACTGACCCTCAAGATCAACGGATCCAACTATGGAAGGCCGCCAATCAGCGACGAGCCGGTGCGGCGGCCATCCGATATCGACATCACTCTCGACCGCAGTGACCGCAGCAACGGACACAGGACCGAATCGGAGTCCAAATTCATGCCATCTGAATCAATTACCCCCGTGGGCCACGTGAACGGCACGGCGCCGGCTGCCGAGCCGCCGCTTCCGGTTGCCCCGACGGTTCTGCCGGTAGCGCCCGCCGCGGCCGCGCTCAATGGGCACGCCGGCAGCAACGGCAATGGTCATGGCGCGCATGTCGGCGCGGCTGCTGCCACCGCCGTGCTGCCTGCACCCGCGGCGCTGACTCTGCCGGCTCCGCGACCCGTCGCGGCGCCCGCGGCCGTACCCGCGCTGAGTGCTGAAGCGGTGACGGAGCTGATCGCGGCGGTAGGAACGCTGCGCAACGGATTCGACCAGCTACAGCGCGTTTTGGAAGGTCTGGTCGTCCCGTCGGCGGTGGCCGCACCTCCCGCTATTGCCAACGGAACTCCGTTGGTGGTGGCTGCCCCGGTCGTGCCGGCTGCGCCGCATAACGGGACATCGACGGCGCCGCTTAACGGGACTCCGGCTCCGGTGGCTGCGGTCGCTGCGCCTGCGCCGGTGGCGTCTGCGCCTGCTGTGCCGGTGGGTGTGGATTTGGTGGGTCAGATGTTGGATGTGGTGGCGGATAAGACGGGTTATCCGGTTGAGATGCTTGATTTGTCGATGGCGTTAGAGGCGGATTTGGGCATCGATTCGATTAAGCGGGTGGAGATTTTGTCGGCGGTGCAGGAGCGGGTGCCGGCGTTGCCTGATGTGGAGACTGGGGCGATGGCGGCGTTGGGGACGTTGCAGGAGATTGTGGATTACCTGCAGTCTTTGATGGCTCCGGTGGCTCCGGTGGCGCACAACGGGACTCCCGCTGTGCTGGCTGCGGTCGGTGCGCCTGTGCCGGTGGGTGTGGATTTGGTGGGTCAGATGTTGGATGTGGTGGCGGATAAGACGGGTTATCCGGTTGAGATGCTTGATTTGTCGATGGCGTTAGAGGCGGATTTGGGCATCGATTCGATTAAGCGGGTGGAGATTTTGTCGGCGGTGCAGGAGCGGGTGCCGGCGTTGCCTGATGTGGAGACTGGGGCGATGGCGGCGTTGGGGACGTTGCAGGAGATTGTGGATTACCTGCAGTCCTTGATGGCTCCGGTGGCTCCGGTGGCGCACAACGGGACTCCCGCTGTGCTGGCTGCGGTCGGTGCGCCTGTGCCGGTGGGTGTGGATTTGGTGGGTCAGATGTTGGATGTGGTGGCGGATAAGACGGGTTATCCGGTTGAGATGCTTGATTTGTCGATGGCGTTAGAGGCGGATTTGGGCATCGATTCGATTAAGCGGGTGGAGATTTTGTCGGCGGTGCAGGAGCGGGTGCCGGCGTTGCCTGATGTGGAGACTGGCGCGATGGCGGCGTTGGGGACGTTGCAGGAGATTGTCGATTACCTGCAGTCCTCGGTGGTCCCCGTCGCGCATAACGGCGCCCCACCAATGCATGCGCCACCACCGGCCCCGGCTATCCCCAACGGCACCGTAGCGGGTGACCGCCTCCCTTTTGAGTTAGCCGGAGCAGCGATCGCCCGCCACGCGGTGCGCGCAGTTGCTGCTCCGGCCAGCGGGATGGCAATGCCAGGGCTCTACAGCGCCGCCAACGTGGAGATCGTCGCGACGTCACCCGGCGTCGGCGAGGCTCTGGCGGCCATCCTGCGCACCCACGGCATTAGCGCCAGCACCGTGACCGAGCCGAACGTCAACGCCGAGGCCGTGATTCACCTCGGCGGCCTGCAACATACAACCAGCCGCGCAGACACGCTGGCCCTCAACCGGGTGGTCTTTGCCCATGCGCAACGCGTCGCCACGCGATTCGAGGAGCAGGGCGGCGTCTTCGTCACCGTTCAGGACACCGGCGGCACCTTCGGTCTGCTCACCGAGCCGGGCTCGCGCGCCTGGGCCGGTGGCATCGGCGCCCTGGCCAAGACTGCCGCACAAGAATGGCCGAAAGCGCAAGTCAAGGCCATCGACATCGCGGTCGGGCAGCTGACCCCGATTGCCATCGCCGAGCACATCGCCCACGAGATATTAGCTGGCGGAGCCGAACTGGAAGTCGGCCTGGGCAGCACGCACGGACGGGTCACCATTGTCGCCGACGCAACCCCGGTGGCCACGCACACCCGTCGGATCGACCAGCGCGACGTCATCGTCGTGTCGGGCGGGGGCCGCGGGGTGACGGCGGCCTCGGTGATCGCCCTGGCAGAACAGACACAAGCCAGCTTCGTGCTGATCGGGCGCACCGAACTCGGCGACGAGCCACCGGCCGCGCAAGGGCTGACAACCGACGCCGAGCTCAAGCGGGCATTGCTGACAAGTGCTGCGGCGCAAGGACTTAAGCTCACACCGAAACAGCTGGAACAACAGGTGCGGCGCATCCTGGCCGATCGTGAGGTGCGCGCCACCCTCGCCGCCCTGACCGCCGCCGGCTCCCGGGTCCGGTACGCCACGGCCGACGTTCGCGACGCGTCTCAACTCGGTGCGCTGCTCGACGGCGTGCGCGCCGACTTCGGGCCGATCACCGGGTTGGTCCACGGAGCCGGTGTATTGGCCGATGCGCCTTTGCACAAGAAGACTTTGGATGGATATGACCGTGTCTTCGAGACAAAGGTCGGCGGTCTGTGCGCGCTGCTCGATGCGACGGCCACCGATGCGCTGAAGCTGGTCTGCCTGTTCTCGTCGGTGGCGGCGCGCAGCGGCAACGTCGGCCAAAGTGACTACGCGATGGCCAACGAGATCCTCAACAAGGTCGCCCTGTCCGAACAGGCCCGCCGCGGTCCTGGCTGCCTGGTCCGGGCATTGGGTTGGGGCCCTTGGGATTCCGGGATGGTGACACCCGGCCTCAAGGCGATGTTCGAGTCCCGGGGAATCTCCTTGATCCCGCTGGCCGACGGTGCCCGGGCCTTCGTCTCCGACGTGCTGGACGCGCAGACCGTTAGTCCCGAGGTGATTCTCGGCGACGGCGTACTGGCAGGTGTGCCAACCCATCCGGTGCCGGCCGAAGGTCGGGTCGCCCGGGTGGTGGCCCAGGCGGCCCGCCAGCCGTATCTGCTCGACCACCGCATTCAGGGCAACGTGGTACTGCCCATCGTGCAAGCGCTGGAATGGTTCGTGCGGATGGCGCAAGCTTGCCGGCCCGGCCAACGGGTGGATCAGATTTTCGACCTTCGAGTGCTGCGCGGCGTGACACTGCACGACATCGATCAACGCGGTGATGCATTGCTGGTGCGTTGCGCGTCGGTGGAAGATCACCCACATCGGCTGGCGTGCACGCTATCCGACGCTTCGGGATCGACCGCCTACTATTCGGCGACGGTCGAAATGGGCTCGGGTGCAATGGCAATACCGGTGCCCGCGGCCGCGCCCATCGGCGGCCGGCAGCTGAACCGCGACACCTGCTACACCAACGGCGCGCTCTTCCATGGCCCCGCTTTCCAGGTCCTCGAGAGCGTCGAATGCCAGACGTCGACCGCCACGGCGCCGTTGTACGGGCTGACGGTGGTGGGTTGGCCAGGCGAAGGCTGGGCGACCGATCCGGCCGCGCTCGACGGCTGTCTGCAAGCGGCATTGGTATGGAGCCATGAACAACTCGGGGCCAAGGTGCTGCCGCTGCGGGTGGGCGAGATCGTGCGTTACCGAGCTGGTGCGCTGGGGGATGGGTTGCGTTGCGTGCTCTCCAACGGTGTGGCCAAGAACAGCCGAGCCGTTTGCGACCTGGACCTGGTCGACGCGGACAACCTGTTGGTTGCCAGCATCAAGCGACTTGAGATGTACCCGTACGGCAGCTGATCCAACGTGACCGATGCTGCGGAGCCGTCTTGAAATTTGAACCCATCGCAATCGTCGGCCAGGGCTGCGTTCTTCCCGGCGGCCTGAGTCCCGATGGGTTGTGGGACACGGTGCGCACGGGCCGCGACGTGCTTGGCTCTGCGCAGCCGGGCTATTGGGGCGTATCGGCGGAGCACATCCTGCGCGACCAGAAGAACTCGGCCTTCCTGGACCACACCTGGTCCGACCGCGGCGGGTATGTGCGGGGCTTTGAACAGGTTTTCGCGCCTCGGGGTCTTCTCGTCGACGCCGCTGAGTTCGATGGACTCGATCCGCTCTACCTTTGGGCCGTCGAGGCGGCCCGGCAGGCCATCGACGGCGCGGGCTGGCGTGCCGGCGAGGTCCCCGGCTCGGCCGGGGTTGTCCTCGGCAACTTGAGCTATCCGACGAAAACGATGACGGATCTGGCCGAAAAGGTCTGGCGTGGAAAAGAACACAAGATCGACTGGCGCAATCGGTTCATGTCCGGTTTGCCCGCCCATCTCATCTCAACCGCGCTTGGGTTGACGGGAGGCACTACCGCCCTCGACGCCGCGTGCGCCTCCTCTCTGTACGCCATCAAGCTGGCGTGCGACCGGCTGCACGACCGCACCGCGGATGTGATGCTGGCGGGCGGCGTCAACGGTGCCAGCGACTTGCTACTGCACGTCGGCTTCAGCGCGCTGCAGGCGCTGAGTCGTTCGGGGCGGTCGCGTCCATTCCATCAGGACGCGGACGGCTTGGTGCCTGCCGAAGGCGCGGCGATTCTGGTGCTCCGAAGGCTCGATGACGCAATTGCTGACGGCAACCACATATTGGGCGTCATCAGGGCGGTCGGCCTCAGCAACGACGGCCGCGGGCGCGGTCTGCTGGTGCCCTCGCAAGAAGGGCAAGAACGTGCGATGCGGCTCGCCTACGAGATGGCCGAGCTTGAGCCGCAAGATATCTCCTTGATCGAGTGCCATGCCACCGGAACCGCACGTGGCGACCTGACCGAACTGATGAGCATGGCACGCATCTTCGCCGGAATGACGAACGTGCCGATCGGATCACTGAAATCCAATCTCGGGCACTCCATCACGGCATCCGGTGCGGCGGGCGCCATCAAGGTGCTCGCGGCGATGCGCGCCCGGATACGTCCGCCGACCCTGCATGCCGACGATCCGCTGCCGTTTATCGCCGACTCTCCGTTCCGTCTGCTCACCGATGCCGAACCCTGGCATTGCGTCGGACCACGTCGCGCCGCGATCAACAACTTCGGCTTCGGCGGCAATAACGCCCATCTGCTGCTCGAAGAATGGATCGAACCCGCCAACCAGCCCGTCGCCCAATCGAGATGGCCGGTGGCCCCCAATGAAGCCGATGGTGAAATCGCGATCGTGGGGCTTGGCCTGCTAGTAGGCGATGGGCACGAAACATCTTCGGTAGCAGAACATCTGGTCAAGAACCAGCCGATTCCCCGTCCCGACGACAACGGTGTCGTCAGAGCGCGGATGACCGAGGTTTGCCTCGACCTCACTCAGACACGTTTCCCACCCACCGATCTCAAGCAGACCCTGCCTCAGCAAATCGCCCTGCTCGGTGCGGCCATGAATGTCGGTGGTCTGATCAAAGATCTGCCACCGGACCGGACAAGCGTCATCGTCGGGATGGGCTGCGACGCCGAGGTGGCCCGACTCGGCGTGCGGTGGCGGTTGGCCGGCGAGATCGATGACCCGGATCTGCTGGCGACGGCGCGCGACGCGGTCGCCCAAGGGTGGACCGCCGCCGGTGTGGTGGGCGCCATGCCGAATATTGTGGCCAACCGGCTGAACAGCCAGTTCGATCTTCGCGGGCCGAGTTTCACGGTATCCCGTGAGGAACTGTCCGGCACCACGGCACTGGAGATGGCCGCCCGCGCATTACGCCGAGGTGAGATCGACGCGGCCGTGGTGGGGGCGGTGGACCTCAGTTGCGAACCCGTGCACGAAGCGGCGGCCAAGGTGCTACTCGGATCCGGCGAGCAGATATCCGGCGATGCCGCCGTGGTATTGGTCCTCAAGCGCGCCGACGATGCACGTCGTGATCACGATACGGTTCTTGCCACGCTGTCCGTAGGCCAACGGCCACACGGCGATTGCCTTCGGTTGGGCACCGCACCCGGCGCCCTGAATCTCTCGCCGCTACTCGGCCACGCCCACGCCGCCTCCGGACTGTTGCACGTCGCCGCGGGCGCTCTGTACGGATTTCTTGGGGTGCGGCCCGATGGCACGCCATGGTCGTCGGAGGCGCGGGAAGTCGTGATCGCGCTCAACGCGCTGGCCGGCCAGGAGCAGCAAATCGTGCTGGTGCCAGCGCCGGCGACACAGCATGATGCCAGTGCGCTCGACACCCACCGGACGGTGAACGAATCCGGGTCGGGAAAGTCGACCTGGCTGCGCTTTCCCGGTCACCTTCCCGAGGTTCTTCTGCCGAACGATGGTGCTTTTGACCAGAATTCACCTTCCGTAGCAGTTCCGCCGGACACCGCGGGACGCCCGATCGTCAACAAAGGGGAGCAGCGAATGGCGACACACCTCCCGGTTCCCCCGGCGCTGCCCAAGGCCGAGCAGGCAGTGGCGCGGACGCCGCTGGGCGCGGCCCTGGCCGCGCAGACGCCGCCGGAACCGCTGGCGGTTGCGTACGACATCGACACTCACGCGACCACCGCTGCCGGGAGTGTCCGCAATGGCTCTGACCACGACGGCTCCGCGTCACATTCGAACAATGGCGACGCGGCATCGAAGCCATTGGCCCACAATGTGATCGACAAGTTGCCGCTCGCGGGTTCCTGCAAGGCGGTTCAGCCGGCTCGGCCCGCCGATAAGCGAGTTCCGGCGCCGACCGCCAAGCGCGCGCCGGTGGGCCTCACGCTCGACAAGGATGGCCTGCGGGTGCACGCGTCGGGGAAGATCTCCGACATTTACGGCCAGGCGTTCACGGTGCAGGACAACTACCTTCGACAGGTGCGGATGCCGGAACCGCCGCTGCTGCTGGCGGATCGCCTGCTGGGCATCGACGCCGAGCCGGGCAAGAACGGGACCGGAACACTATGGACCGAAACCGATGTCACGCCGGATTCCTGGTGGCTGCACCAGGGCCGGATGCCCGCCGGCATCATGATCGAGAGCGGACAAGCCGACCTCATGCTCATCTCTTGGATGGGCGCGGACTTCGCCAACCGAAGCGACCGGGTGTATCGGCTGCTGGGCTGCGAAGTGACCTATCTGGGTGGGCTGCCCGAAATCGGCGACACACTGCGGTTCGACATCCACGTGGACGGCCACGCCCGTCAGGGTGACATCCGCATGTTCTTCTTCCACTACGACTGCACGATCGACGGCGTCGAGCGGATGTCGATGCGCAACGGCCAGGCGGGGTTCTTCTCCGACGAGGAGTTGGCCGCGTCGGGCGGGGTGCTTTGGCGTCCCGAGGACGAGACCGTCGACGGACCGATGGAACCGACACCGTCACAGACCTCGCGCACCTCGCTGCCGCGTGCCGACCTGGAAGCGATTGCGGCCGGCGAGATCTGGCGGACATTCGGGGCCGGCTTCGAGCGCGCCGCCAGCCACACCCGTACGCCGGGGATCGCCGGCGGCGACATGCTGTTCGTCGACGAGGTGACTCAAATCGATTTCTCGGGCGGGCCGTGGGGCCGGGGTTATCTGCGGGCCGTCGCGCAGGTAACTCCCGAAAAGTGGTATTTCTCCGGCCATTTCAAGAATGACGCGTGCATGCCTGGCACCTTGATGTTCGAGGCGGTGATGCAGACGATGGCGATCTACATGACCGCCCTCGGCATGACGCTGGAGTGCGACGGGTGGCGGTTTGAACCCGTGCCGTATGAGACTTACAAGTTGGTCTGCCGCGGTCAGGTCACCCCGCAATCACGCCAGCTGGTCTACGAGGTGTTCGTGCGGGAAGTCCTCGCCGGTCCCGAACCCACCCTGTTCGCCGACCTGCTCGTCACCGTCGACGGCCTGCCGGCGTTCCACTGCCGCCGGATGGGACTGAAACTCTCACCCGGCTGGCCGATGGATCTGGGCACCAAGGAACTCCAGGGATACGTCGAGCCCAAGCCTGTCGCCGAAGCCAACGGCTTCAGGTTCGACTACCAGGCGATGCTTGCCAGTGCGATCGCCAAGCCGTCGTTGGCCTTTGGCCCGTTGTTCGAGAAGTTCGACTCGCACCGGAAGGTGGCGCGGCTGCCCGGGCCGCCGTACCACTTCATGTCCCGGGTCACCGAGCTGGTCGGCGAGATCGGCGTCGTGAAGGCCGGTGCGGAGGTCGTCGTCGAGTACGACGTTCCCAGCGACGCTTGGTATTTCGCCGCAAATGGGACGCCGACGATGCCCAACGCGGTGCTGATGGAGGTCGCGCTGCAACCCTGCGGCTGGCTGGCCAGCTATGTCGGCTGCCCGCTGGAAAGCGAACGCGACCTGTACTTCCGCAACCTCGACGGAACAGGTCGGCAGCATCGGGAGATCACCCCGTCGACCGGGACGCTGCGCACCAAGGTCTCGCTGAAGAGCATCGCCCAGGCGGCCGGAACCATCATCGTGAGTTTCGACGGCGAGATCCACGCCGACGACGGACCCATCTACACCTTCGACACGGTGTTCGGATATTTCCGCCGCGAAGCGTTGCAGAACCAGGTGGGGCTGCCAGTCACCGATGAGCAGCGCGCTTTGGTGCAGCGTGCGTGCGACGCACCCACCGTGGATCTGCACACCCGCCCACAGGAGTTCTTCGGCCCGGGTGCGCGGCTGGCGGAACCGATGCTGTTGATGGTCGACCGGGTGACGGGCCGTTGGCCCACCGAAGGCGACGCCGGCCTCGGGCGGTGGCGCGGCGTGAAGGACGTCGACCCCGCCGAGTGGTATTTCAAGGCGCACTTCTGCCAGGACCCGGTGCAGCCGGGGTCGCTGGGCATCGAAATGATGCTGCAACTCCTGCAATTCGCGATGCTCGATCACGGGCTGGGCAAAGAAGCGGGACCGTCGGCGCGTTTCGAGCCGGTGGCGCTCAACGATGCGATCACGTGGCGCTATCGCGGGCAGATCGTGCCGACCAACAAGCAGATCACGTCGGAGGTGGAGATCACCCGCATCGCACGCGACGAGGGTGGTGTTCCCGGCATACTGGCCGTCGCCGATGCGTCGCTGTGGGTGGACGGAAAGCGCATCTACAGCGCGAGCAACCTCGGCATGCGCATCACGCGTCAGGCGCCGCCGCACCACTCCCAAGCGCAGCTCGGCTCGTCCACCACGGCACCGGCCGTCCCGGCACCGGGCGCCGCGGCACCGTCACCCGCTGCCCAACCGACGACGGCTCAGGCCACGACGGTGGGGATGACCATCGACCCGGCCCACGACACCTGGATCACCGATCACTGTCCGACGTATGTCATTCCGTCACTGCCGATGATGTCGGTGTTGGACCTGTTCGCGCAGGCGGCCAGCCGGGCCGTGGGCACCGCCCACGTCGTCGACGTCACCGACGTGCGGGTGGTGCGCTGGATCATCATCGATTCGCCCAAGCAGCTGCGGGTGGTCGTCGAGCCGGTCGAGCCCGGTCGATTCGAGGGCCGGCTGCAGGTGTGGCGAGATGCGCCGAACGCGAAGTTGTCGCGCTGGGAGACGCACGCACACGCGACGATCGTCACCGCGGCCAGCTACCCGCAGGGACCGTCAACCCAGCCTCCGCTGCAGGAGGCGGCGCCGTTTGCCACGCCGTATGACACCAGCGCGGTGTTCCACGGGCCGGCCTTCGCGACGCTGATGGACGGTGCCCGCATCGGCCGCAACGGCTCGTCTGGCACGCTTGCCGTCGAGCGCTGCACGGTTCCGGTGGGGCTGCTGCAGCCGGGACTGCTCGACGGCGCATTGCATATCGTCCCGCACGCCGCGATGAGTGTGTGGACATCGAAAGATGTTGCCGTCGAGTCATATTCGGATGCAGCCGACCCGACCGTTGCGTTCCCGAGCCGTGTCGTGTGGGCCCGGTTCTACAGCGACGCCCCGGTGACGGGGACAGTGGACGTCGAATCTCGATTCGTCGGTTTTGACGACGACGAAGCCCGCATGCCGGTCATCGATCTGTGGCTGAGCGTCGCGGGTAAGCCCTGGGCATACATCCGGCTCGTCGAAATGTTGCTGTCCAAGGGGCCGCTCGCCCAAGCCCACGGCCTGAAGCGGCGCGCGTTCCTGGCCGAGCGCCGGCCGGTGCCGGGGATGTCGTTGAGCGAGCGGCTCGGCCACGGCACCGTCACCCTGGATGCCGAGCGCGCGGCCACGCTGGATTGGTTCAAGGGCACCTTGAACACGGTTTATTGCACTGACAGCCAAGGGGATTCGCTGCTTGTCGAGATCGCGACCAAGGAAGCGATTGCCGATGCCGCCGACAACGCCATCCACCCGTCGCAGGTCCTCCTCGTCGACGGGCAGGTGAGCTGTCCGGCGCTGCCGCTAGAGCGGATCTCGGTTGAGATCGAGCGGCCCGGCCCGCGGGTCTGCCGCGCCAGCGCGTCGTTGCAGACAGACTGGCGACCGGTGCGCGACCGGTGGACGGCCATGCTGGGAATCGAGCCGGACGGGTTCGGCGATCTGCTGCACTGGGCGTTGTTGTCGCGCTACGTCAGACACGTCGTCGTGACGGATCCGGTTGCGATGGCGGCGATTCAGGGACGCCCGGTGTTGCTGTTGGGCAACCACCAGGTACAGGTCGAATCGTTGTTGGGCACCACGATCGCGTCGTGGCTGACCGGCACGCAAGTGGTGCCGATCGCCCACGCGAAGCACGAAAACCGTTGGATCGGTGATCTTTTGCGGCTCATCGATGCGGTGGCGGGCCGGGACCTGAGCACCATCCGATACTTCGATCAGCATAGTCCGCAGCAGTTCTTCAGCCTGGTCGAGCAGATCAAGCGCGACGTCAGCACCCACCGGGCGTCGACGATGGTGCACGCCGACGGAACTCGGCAGGTCCGCTCGGGTCAGCGCGTCGAGCGGCTCACCTCGACGTTGCTGGACATGGCGATTGAGGTGGCACTGCCGATCGTGCCGGTGTACTTCGCCGGGGGATTGCCGGAGGAGCCGGTGGACGGAAAGCTCGAGGTTCCGTATCGCCATGCCGCGCAGGACTACATCTTCGGCCGGCCGATTATGCCCGACGAGCTGGCGGCTTGGCCTTATGCGCAACGCCGTCGCCGCGTCATCGATGCCGTCAATGCACTGGCTCCGTTCAGCGATGCGCCGAACCCGCCAAACCAGGCCGCGGAGAACCGAATTGCGGCCGCAGCCCCGGGTGCTTCGCCCCTGGAGTCCATCTGGGCTTGCATCGAGGACGCCCTGGATGCCGTTGCGACGAATTGGCGCGACATGATCGGCACCGATCGATGGATGGCGGCCCGATCAACCCGACGCCGCACCGTCAGTGATGATGGTGACCCTCAGTCGCCTCCGGGGAGCCGCCCATCATACGTACCATCGGGATCCCCCCGGACGTGACGAACCGGACGACCAGCACCACCGCGAGAACGAGAAACACGATATTGAGCCAGGTGGTGTAGTTCCACGAGATCGACGCCTCCATGACGGTGGCATTGCGCTGGGCCGGAATGAGATTCGTTGTGCCGAACAGCAATTCGACGAGGTAGCCGGCGGCGACCATCGAGGCGTAGAAGGTGCCGAGCAACGTCAGCATCATCCTGGTGCCGTAGTACTTCCGGTAGATGTTCAAGATCGGCAGGATCAGCAGGTCGGCATAGATGAAGGCGATCACGCCGCCGAAGCTGATGCCTCCGTTCCACAGCACCGCGGCCAACGGCACATTGCCGATTGAGCAGACGAAGGACACGATCGCCACGACGGGGCCCACGATCGGCCCCCACACTGCCGACCAGCCCGGGTGGTCAGCCAAAAAGAATTCCCGCCAGAAGGCTTCGGGTACCCACGCCGCGATGGCACCGGCGATCAGCAGACCCAGCACCAGGTCGCGCAGGATCGCCAGCCATTCCATGACGAACACGTGCGAAACCGAGGTGAAGCCCTCAGCGGAAAACAGTCGCTGGGTAAATGAGCCGTCCCGTTTGATGGACATGTCCATTGCGGCATGGCCCTCCATCGAGCCCGCAATTCCCCGCTCGGCCTGCTCGCGCGCGGCGTCGACGAGGCGGGATCGGACGAACAGCCGGAACAAGACGGCCAGGATGACGATCATCAGCGGGCCGCCGACGAACTCCGCGGCGGTGAACTGCCAGCCCATCAGCAGCGCCAAGATGATGCCCAACTCGACCACGAGGTTGGTGGAACCGATCTCGAATGCCATCGCGGCGGTGAAATGGGCACCCTTGCGGAACAACGACCGGGCCAAGGCGACGGCGGCGTAGGAGCACGACGACGATGCCGCCCCCAGACCGGCCGCTATCGCCAGGGTGCGTGGTCGGTCGTCGCCGAGTAGCGCCACGATCGTCGAGCGCCGCACCACCGCCTGCACCACCGCCGACAGCACGAAGCCCAGGATCAGCGCCCACAGGATTTCCCACGTCATTGACCCGGCCAGCGCCAGGGCATGCTCGATTGCTGCCAGCGCCTTGCCTGCCATGGGCCCGCTCCCTCTCTTCCCGCTGATCATCGCGTATCCGCGAGAATTTCGCCCATGCGGCCGCGGACCCGAAGAGACGGTCGGGATGCCCGAGAAACGACTTTGATCGTGAGCCGCATCAACTATTTGTGGGACTAGCGTCCAGGTCGTCCGGCGATATTGGCTGGTCAACGAGTTCGCCGATTCGCCAACGTGGCCGCGCGGGAACGGGTAGGTTCCTCGCCGTGGAGGTGGTCATGACCGCGGGCGCTCGCTCATGTCAGCTCAGCGCCCGGAGCGCGGTAGCGCCGTCGCCGGAAGAGCGCGAGCGGACTGGATCGTTGCTGAACCGCGCGGCGGTACACTTCGTCGAATACAGGGTGGAGCCCGCGGTAGTCGGAGCGCAAGTCGGTGCGGTCGCGAAAGCGACGCGGTCGCGGACGGGAGTCGCGGTCGCCGACGATCCCGCAGACACCCGCCCCATCTTTGAATTCTTCTTATCCAGGGTGGTGCTGCCAACATAGAAGTTCGTATCGGTCAGCGGCATGGGTGGTGCTGCGAAAAGACCGGGCCGCGGTATCGCGTGGGGGACGTGATGCGCACCAATATTTTGAAAGAAATCGGAAGGTAGCGTTATGTCCGTACTCGAGTCCTCCATTCCTGCGGTGCTGGGCGAAAATGCTCGCCGGCAGCCAAATGACACGGCATTCACATTCATCGACTATGACGTGGATCCGAAAGGCTTCGCCGAAAGCTTGACCTGGTCGCAGCTGCACCGGCGCGCGTTGACCGTTGCCGAGGAGCTCCGCCGCTGCGGGACCACGGGCGATCGGGTTGCGATATTGGCTCCGCAGAGCCTCGACTACGTCGTTGGCTTTCTGGGCGCGCTACAGGCGGGCTTCATCGCGGTTCCGCTGTCGGTCCCGCAATTCGGCGCCCACGACAGCCGCATATCGTCGGCACTGCAGGATTGCACCCCGGCCGCCATTATCACGACGTCCGCTGTCGTTGACGGGGTCGTCAAATATGCTGAGTCGCACGGCGGTTCGGCCGCCCCGACGGTCATCGAAATCGACTCACTCGACTTTTACTCCGCCGGTGAATTCAGCCCGGCCGAATACGCGCATCCCAAGGAAGCGTATCTGCAGTACACGTCGGGATCGACCGGCCAGCCGGCCGGTGTCGTGATCACTCACGAGAACGTGGTGACGAATTGCCAGCAGCTCGAGTCGGGCTTGTTCGACGTTTCCGGGCCGCCGGAGACGCTGGTGTCGTGGCTGCCGTTCTATCACGACATGGGACTCCTTCAGGGCATCTGCTTCCCGACGGTGTGGGCACGTCCCGCGGTGTTGACGAGTCCGATCGCATTTCTGATCGAGCCGGCTCGGTGGATGAGGCTGCTTGCGAGCAGTCCCCGGCCGTTCTCCGGCGGGCCGAACTTCGCTTTCGACCTGGCGGTGCGCAGAATATCGGACGACGACATGGCCGGGCTCGATCTGAGCGGTGTGGTGGGGCTCGCCAATGGCAGTGAACGGGTGCAGCCGGCCTCGATCGCGCGCTTCATGGAGCGATTCTCCCGATACAACCTGCCCGAGACGGCCATCCGGCCGTCCTATGGGCTCGCCGAGGCGACGCTGTACGTCGCCAGCGCGAAGACGGGGCAGGCGCCCAAATCCGTGCGCTTCCAGTACCAGCAACTGTCGGGCGGCCAAGCCACGCCATGCACCGAGGAGCAAGGCGGTAGCGACCTGATCAGCTACGGCGCCATGAAGTCGCCACTGGTGCGCATCGTCAATCCCGAAACCAAGACCGAGACGGCATCCGGTGTCATCGGCGAGATCTGGGCGCACGGGTCGAACATCGGCAACGGGTACTGGCGCAATCCGGAGCGGACCAAGCGCACTTTTGGTGCACGGATTACCACCCCGTCGGCGGGCACACCGGAGGGTCCCTGGCTGCGGACGGGCGACCTGGGGTTCATCTGCGACGGCGAATTGTTCATCATGGGCCGCCTCAAGGACCTGCTGATCGTGGACGGGCGCAATCACTACCCGGACGACATCGAATCGACGATCGGGCAGATCACCAAGGGCCGGGTGGCCGCGATTTCGGTCGCCAATGACACCACCGAGCAGCTTGTCGCCATCGCGGAGGTCAAGAACCGGGCCGGCTCCGACGAGGATGCTCAGCAGAAACTCCGCTCGATACGGCGCGATGTCGCCGCCGCGATATCGAGCGCACACGGCGTCCGTATCGCCGATCTCGTTCTGGTGGCGCCCGGTTCGCTTCCGCTCACGACGAGTGGCAAGGTGCGCCGCTCGACGTGTGTCGAGTCCTATCGGCTCGAAGAGTTTGAGCGCTTGGACGTTTCGGCGTGACATCGGCCGGTCCTGACGAGGCCGGGGGGCTAGAGCGCTGGTTGATCGACTATCTCGTTACCGAGATCGGTTGTGATCGTGACGATGTCGGCCTCGATGTGGCGTTCAACGACTTGGGAGTGGGCTCGCGAGACGCGGTCGTGCTCTCGGGGGAGTTGGCGACGGTCGCTGGCCGGCCGGTGTCGCCGTTGGATTTTTGGCAGCACCCCACGATCAACGAATTGGTGCAGTTTCTGACCACACCCGAGTCGGAGTCCGAGGCCCAGGTGGTCTCGGCGGAGCGCGGTTGGGCCGACGAGCCGATCGCGGTGATCGGCTTGGGATGCCGGTTCCCCGGGGATATTTCCGGGCCGGACGCGTACTGGCGGTTCTTGTGTGAGGGCCGTTCGTCGGTATCCGAGGTGCCTGCCGACCGATGGCTGCCGTTCGACGACGGTTCGCCCGAGATCGCGACGGCATTGGCCGCCACCACCCGATGGGCGTCGGTGTTGACCGATGTCGACGGTTTCGACGCCGAATTCTTCGAGATCTCCCCGCATGAAGCGACGGCGATGGACCCGCAGCAGCGGTTGTTGCTGGAGGTGGCCTGGGAAGCCTTGGAGCATGCCGGGATTCCCGCGGAATCACTGCGGCGATCGCAGACGGGGGTTTTCGCCGGAGCGTGCGCGACCGACTACGGGTATCTGGCCGGAACGGACCTCAGTCGTGTCGACGCGTGGAGCAACATCGGCGGCGCGCTGAGCATCATCGCCAATCGGCTGTCGTATTTCCTGGATCTACGCGGTCCGTCCGTGTCGGTGGACACGGCCTGCTCGTCGTCGCTGGTGGCCGTGCACATGGGATGTCAGAGCCTGCGCACCGGGGATTGCGATCTGGCCATCGCCGCGGGCGTGAACCTGCTGTTGTCGCCGGCCATCTTCCGCAGCTTCGACGGAGCCGAAGCGTTGTCGCCGACGGGTCAGTGCAAATCCTTCGACGCGGACGCGGACGGATTCGTCCGCGGCGAAGGCTGCGGCGCGGTGATCCTCAAGCGAGTCAGCGACGCCGTGCGCGACGGGGATCGGGTGCTGGCGGTGGTGCGGGGATCGGCGGTCAATCAGGATGGCCGGTCCAACGGGCTGATGGCACCGAATCCGGCCGCGCAGATGGCGGTGCTGCGCGCGGCGTGCGCCAACGCGGGCGTCGCGCCACATCAGGTCGACTATGTCGAGACCCATGGCACCGGAACACTGTTGGGCGATCCCATCGAGGCGCGTGCGCTGGGCACGGTGCTGGGTCGCGGACGTCCCGAAGACGGTCCGCTGCTGCTCGGCGCCGTCAAATCGAACATGGGTCATCTGGAGGGGGCGGCCGGAATCGCCGGCCTCATCAAGGCGGTGCTGGCGGTACACCGCGGGCACATCCCGCCGAACATGAACTACCGGACGCCGAATCCGCACATCCCGTTCGACGAGATGCGTCTGAAAGTCGTTGCAGAACCCACGGATTGGCCGCAGACCGGGCTGCCACGGCGAGCGGGCGTGTCGTCGTTCGGCTTCGGCGGCACCAATGCCCACGTGGTGGTTGAACAGGCCCCGGATCTGGATCCCGTTGCGTCCCAACCAGTCCCGGCGGTGAGCACGCTGGTGTTGTCGGGCAAGACGAGCGAGCGGGTGAGCTCGCTGGCGTCGACGTTGGCCGACTGGATGGACGGCGACGGCGCGGACGTGGCATTGCCCGACGTCGCGCACACGCTAAACCACCACCGGTCCCGGCACGGGCTGTTCGGCACCGTCTGTGCGCGCGATCGTGCCCAGGCGACCGCTGGGTTGCGGGCGCTGGCTGCGGGCATGCCGGCCGACGGGGTGGTGGCCCCGTACCCGGGAACGTCGCGGCCAGGCACGGTGTTCGTGTATTCCGGTCAGGGCTCCCAGTGGGCGGGAATGGGCCGGCAGTTGCTGGCCGATGAGCCGGCTTTCGCCGCGGCGGTCGCCGAGCTGGAGCCGATATTCGTTGCCCAGGCCGGGTTTTCGCTGCAGCAGGTACTGGCCGAGGGCCAGCCGGTGACCGGCATCGAGCGGATTCAGCCGCTGCTGGTGGGTGTGCAGCTGGCGCTGACGGCGCTGTGGCGCTCCTATGGCGTAGAGCCGGACGCCGTGATCGGACATTCGATGGGTGAGGTCACCGCGGCCGTGGTGGCCGGGGCCTTGAGCGTCGCCGACGGCTTGCGGGTGATTTCCACCCGGTCGCGGTTGATGTCACGGCTGTCCGGCCAGGGGGCGATGGCGCTGGTGGAATCCGACGCCGCGGCCACCGAGAAGCTGCTGGTCGATTACCCGCAGGTGAGCATCGCGGTGTATGCCTCGCCGAGCCAGACGGTGATCGCCGGGCCGCCCGATCAGGTCGACGCGGTGATTGCGGTAGTGGCCGACGCCGACCGGCTGGCCCGGCGCGTCGAGGTCGACGTCGCCTCCCATCACCGCATCATCGAGCCGATCCTGCCCGAATTATGTTCTGCGCTAGCCGATTTAGCCCCGGATGCGCCGGCCATCCCGGTGATCAGCACTACCAGCGGACCCGATGAGACGCCGGCGTTCGACGCCGACCACTGGGCGGCCAACCTGCGCAACCCGGTTCGGTTCAGCCAGGCCATCGGCACGGCCGGTGACAGCCATGCCACGTTCATCGAAATCAGCCCACACCCCTTGCTCGCCCACGCCATCAATGACACCCTCGGCACCGGTGACTACCGGATCGTCAGCACCTTGGCGCGCGACGCCGACGACACGCTGGTGTTCCACACCAACCTCAACGCGAGCCACCGCGGCCATCCACCGCAAACCCCGCACCCGCCCGAACCACATCCGTGCCTGCCCGCCTCGCCCTGGCACCACACCCGCCACTGGATCGGCGCCGGAGAGCATCGTGCGCAGTTGCCGGCTGGCGAAACCGCGGCGGCCGGAGGTCGCACCGTTTCGGTGCATCCCCTGTTGGGGGTGCACGTGCGGCTGCCCGAGGAGCCCGAACGTCATGTCTGGCAGGGCGAAGTCGGCACCACGGCACAGCCATGGCTCGCCGACCACCAGGTGTACGCCGTGCCGGCGCTGCCCGGAGCCGCGTACTGCGAGATGGCGCTGGCTGCGGCCCGCGAGACCCTGGGTGACGCGTCGGAGGTCCGCGATATCCGGTTCGAACAGATGTTGCTGCTCGACGGCCAGACCGCGCTGAGCGCCGACGCGTCGGTGCAGGCTCCCGGTGTCGTCTCCTTCGCGGTGCAAACCGATGAGGAGGGGGAGTACACGCGGCGAGCCGCCGCGACCCTGCAGGCCATCGACGAGCTGGGCCAGCCACCGGTACACGACGTTGCCGCCCTGCTCGCCGCACATCCGAACCGGGTGGACGGGACGCAGCTGCGGGCGTGGTTCGACAACCGCGGAGTCCGGTTCGGCCCCGCGTTCGCGGGTCTGGCGGCCGCGCACACCGCCAATACCGCGAACGGCACCGTGCTGGCCGAAGTCGGACCCCCGGAGCAGGTTAACTTGCAGCACAACGCTTTTCAGGTGCATCCCGCGCTGCTCGACGCCTGCTTCCAGTCGGTCGCGGCGCATGCGCGCAGCAGCGAGATCGCCGACGGCGGTCTGCTCTTGCCGCTAGGGGTGCGCCGGCTGCGCAGCTACGGGTCGCTGCAGAACGCCCGTTACTGCCTGAGCCGGGTGACCGAGGCCAACCAAATCGGGATGGAAGCCGACCTCGACGTGTTCGACGAGAACGGGGCCGTGCTGCTGATCGTGCGTGGGCTGCGCGTGGGTAGCGACGTCTCCGAAAGCGGCACACGCCAACGAGTCCTGGCCGAGCGCCTGCTGACGATCGACTGGGAGCCGCACGATCTGCCCGCCGCGGCGGACGGTGCGGCCGGGACCTGGTTGTTGCTGACGGCCTCCGATGCCGATGACTCGTTGGCCGCCCGGCTCGCCGACGCGCTGAAAACCGAAGGTGCGCACTGCGAAACCGGTCGCTGGCCGAACGGTGGACAGCCCGGCCTGCCGATAGGCGATGCCGCCGGTGTGGTGGTGCTGGCCGGGCCGGCATCCGACGACAACGATGAGCAGTGCCCGGCCCGCGGCCGCGAGCAGGTGCGGCATCTGGTCGGGATCGCCCGCGCGCTGACCGAAGCATCCGAGGACCCGCCCCGTTTGTATGTCGTGACCCGCAACGCCCAGACCGTGTTGCCCGATGACCCGCTCAACCTGGAACAAGCGGGGCTACGGGGGCTGATGCGGGTGATCGCCGCCGAAGATGCCGAGCTGCGGGCCACCCAGATCGACCTGGATGAGGCTACGGACGCCGCACAGCTGGCGCGCCAGCTGCTGGCTGGTTCGGACGAGGACGAAACCGCCTGGCGCAATGGGCGGTGGTACACCGCGCGGCTGCGCTCGGCCCCGCTGCGACCCGACGAGCGGCACACCGCCATCGCGAACCATCAGCTCGACGGCATGCGCCTGGAGATCCGCACTCCCGGCGACCTGGAAGGCCTGGAACTCGTTGCGTTCGAACGCACCTCACCGGGGCCGGGCCAGATCGAGGTCGCGGTCACCGCGTCCAGCCTCAACTTCGCCGATGTGCTGATCGCCATGGGCCGATTCCCCAGCGTCGACGGGCGTCAACCGCGGCTGGGTATGGACTTCGCGGGCGTGGTCACCGCGGTCGGGCCGGGCGTCACCGACCGTCAGGTGGGTGACCGCGTCGGCGGCGTGTCCGAAAACGGCTGTTGGGCAACGTTCGTCACCTGTGACGCCAAACTTGCCGTGACACTGCCGCCCGGCCTGGACGCCGAGCAGGCCGCGGCGGCCACGACGGCCTACGCCACCGCCTGGTACGGCCTGCAGGACATGGCCAGGATCAAGCCCGGGGAGCGAGTGCTGATCCACTCCGCAACCGGCGGGGTGGGGCGCGCCGCGATCGCGATAGCCCGGTTGGTGGGGGCGGAGATCTTTGCCACGGCGGGCAGCCCGCAACGGCGTGCACTGCTGCACGACATGGGCATCGAGCACGTCTACGACTCGCGCAGCACCGAATTCGCCGACCTCATCCGCCGCGATACCGACGGGTACGGCGTCGACGTCGTGCTCAACTCGGTCACCGGTGCCGCCCAACGCGCCGGCTTCGAACTGCTGGCGATCGGTGGCCGCTTCGTGGAGATCGGCAAGCGCGATGTCTACGGCGATACCCGGTTGGGCCAGTATCCCTTCCGCCGCAACCTCACGTTCCACTACCTCGACCTCGCGCTGATGGCTGCCAGCCACCCCCAGCAGGTGGGGGACCTGCTGGGTACCGTGTACCGGCTCGTCGGAGACGGCGAGTTACCGCCGCTCGAGCACACCGCCTATCCACTTGACCAGGCGGCCACGGCAATTCGCGTGATGGGTGCGGCTGAGCACAACGGAAAACTCGTGCTGTCCATCCCGCGCGAGGGGCAAAGTACCGTGCTGGTACCCCCGGAGCGGGCCAGCGTATTTCGCGGCGACGGTTCCTACATCATCACCGGCGGCCTGGGCGGACTCGGGCTGTTCCTGGCCACCGAGATGGGCAAGGCGGGCTGCGGCCGGATCGTGCTCACCGCCAGGGCCAACCCAACTCCCAAGGCGCGGCAGGCCATTGAGCGGATCCGCGCCGGCGGCGCCGACGTCGTCGTGGAGTCCGGCAGCATGGCCGAGGCCGACACCGCGGCCCGGGTGGTGGCAGCGGCCACGGCCACCGGGCTTCCGCTGCGCGGGGTGCTGCATGCCGCGGCGGTGGTCGTGGACGCCACTCTGGCCAACCTCACCGACGAGGTGATCGACCGTGACTGGGCGCCAAAGGTTTACGGCGCATGGAACCTGCACCACGCGACGGCCGGCCAGCCACTGGACTGGTTCTGCTGTTTCTCCTCCGCGGCCGCGCTAGTGGGCTCGGCCGGACAGGGCGCCTACGCGGCGGCCAACAGCTGGGTCGATGCCTTCACGGTATGGCGGCGCAGCCTGGGCCTGCCGGCGCTCGCCATCGCGTGGGGGCCGTGGGGCGAGGTTGGGCGTGCCACGCACCTGGCAGCGGGCGGGCGCACCGACATGATCACTCCCGACGAAGGCGCGTACGCATTCCAAGAGCTGCTGCGTTATAACCGCGGCTACACGGGCTACGTCCCGACGACGGGCACGTCCTGGCTGGCCGAGTTGGTTGGGCACTGCCCGTTCGCGGAAGCCTTCCAGGACGCGGGACCGCACCAGGCCGCCGGGACCACGTTGCGTACCGAACTTCGCTCGCTGCCGCAGGACGAATGGCCCACCCGGCTTCAGCGTCTGATCACCGAGCAGACCGGCCTGATCCTGCGCCGCACCGTCGATCCGGACCGCCCGTTCGTCGAACACGGACTGGACTCACTGGGCAATCTGGAGCTGCGGACCCGCATCGAAGCCGAGACCGGTGTCCGGATCACTCCCAAGGCCATCGCCACCCACAACACGGCCCATGCTTTGAGCGTGCACCTGGCCGAGACGCTGGTGGCCGGCGAGGTCGTAGCGAAAGCCTGACGGCAAACCCGGGCGATGTCTGCTCAGCGCAGCGTTTCGCGTTGGGACGCAAGTTGAGCGATCAGAAGGTCGACGCGGTCGGCCTCGTGGCTTGGACGTAGCCGGCGATTGCGCGTGAGGGTGACCAGTCCGTGCAGCGCCGACCAGAGCACCTCGGCGAGCGTGTCCGCGTCTTGGTGCTCTGCAAGTGCTGCAGCCACAATGCGTAGCTCGGTGAAGCCCGCTTCCAATTCGGGCGGTGTGTCGTCGGCAGCGAAGTGCAATGTGGTCGAGCGGGTGAACATCGCGTCGTATAGCGCCGGGTTTTGTCGGGCAAAGTCGACGTAGGCATGCGCGAGCTGTCGAAGCGCTTCGGTGGTCGTCGCGGCGCCGGTGCGCGCGGTGTGCAGCGCCTCGGCCAGTTCGCCGAATCCGTCGACGGCGACGGCCTGCGCGAGCTGATCCATGTTGGCGAAGTGCGAGTAAAGAACGGGCTGGCTGTACTCGATCTCGGCGGACAGCCGACGCGTGGTGACGGCATCCCATCCCTCGGCTTCGGCCAGCCGCCGCGCCGTACTGATGATCAGCCGGCGTCGCTCATCTCGCTCGCGCGCACGACGGTCCTCGATAGGCATAGCCGACCATAGCATCGCTAGATCCAATAGCGCTGCTATTGACATCGCGGCGAGGGTGGATCTAGCATCGCTAGTATCTCTAGCGGTGGCAAATAGAAAGGAGTTTCGACATGGCGTTGTCACAGTTCGCGCAGCTCGCGGCGCTGATTGCCATTATGGGCGTCGCGGTGGTCTACGGCACCGACGCGTTCTGCGCGCTGGTCTTGCGACCCGCGCTGGCCCGCGTTGACGATCGGGTACTGGGGGAAGTGACCGGGTTCGTGCACCGCTACGGCGACCGGCGAATGCCCGTGCCGGGGGCAATCGGTGTCGTCGCGGCCGCCGCGAGCACCGTCTTAGCCGCGCTCGCCGCGAACTGGGCTCAGGCCATCCCGGCCGGTGCCGCCGTTGTGCTGCTGTTGGTCTGGCTGCTGCTCTACACCCGGGTCAGCGCGCCGATCAACCGCGAGCTCACCGCCGCCGCTGATAGCGGCCAGGTGCTGCCGCATGTGCGTGCACTGCAGGCAAATTGGGATCGGATCATCAACGCTCGCGCCATCCTGCAGGGTCTTGCACTCGCCGCGCTTTGCCTCGCGTTGATCGCCTGACCCGGGCCCGCGACTTCTCCCCGCTCGGTTTCACACGTGAAAGGACACTGGTGACTATGACTACACGACCGAAAACTCTTGGACGACTACTGATGCGCGCGGCGCCTCTTTTCAACGCGCCGGTAGCTGCGGTGGCTACCTCACGACGCTTTGGCGGGCTGGTGAATCGCAACATCGCCATGCTCAGCTACGCGGGCCGGCGTTCCGGACGCAGGTTTAGCACCCCGGTCGCATATCGCCGCACCGGTGACGAGATCACCATTCGCGCCAACCTGCCTGAGACGAAGACGTGGTGGCGCAACTTCATCGGTGACGGCGGCCCAGTGACATTGCAACTCGACGGGACCGAGCGGACCGGGCATGCGGTGGCCGAACGCGACCAAAAAGGCCGGGTCACTATCACCGTCCGACTGACCGACTGATCAGCCGGTCCCGACGGATCACTTTCGCGGGTCCGGTCAATCCGGGTCTCAGGCCAACCGAGTCGTCGACACGGACACCCCGGCGGCCGGCAGCCGGGTGAGCAGTGCGTCGCCGATGGCCGCGGCGGGAGTGAGCACCCCCCGCAACGGGGAGAGCCGATCGCGATCGACTGCCAGCGCCAGCCCGCTCTCCGCGAGCATCACCGACGTCGCGTGGTATGCGTCGCAGTTCTGGGCGTAGGTCGCCCGGTAGCGAGCGCCCGTCGTCGTCGTGCTGTACGTCTGCATCGTGAAGTGACCACGGCGTTGGGAGAGATCGCTCGGACCGGCGCCGGGCTTGGGCAGAATCCGCTCCATCAACCGCGGGGGTAATCGCTTGGCATGTCGATTGCCCAAGCGGAAGGCGCCGGTCAGAGCGCCCGTGACGGCCCTGGCGGCGACCGGAGCCACAAAAGACTTACCCAGACTCATCGTTTCCGAGTAGCGGAACCGCCGGCCGTAGGTCCAATCTTGTAACGCATTGCTGCGCCGAACAATTCGGTCATTGTAGGGGGCCTGAAAAAAACCGCCGACCCAGAAGCCGGACAGTTCGGGTGCGACGTCGCGTCCGCGATGCCACGAAAAGTCCGGTTGCGGACCAAGTTCGGGTTCAGCGCCGAAGTCGGTGCTGAGTGTGTAGGGATCCTCGACGAGTCGGCGTGCCTGCACGTCGATTGACGCTGTTCGCATGGCACCTAGATACGATGCGAGCGTGCCGCCGGAGGCCCCGGTCTGCCGAAACGCGCGCAGCACCAGCATCGTGTCGGTGAGTTCGCCGGCGTTGTCCTCGGTTGCCCGGCGATGGAGCTGGTAGACGTTGAGATCCGAAGGGATCGAGTCGAATCCGCACGACAGCACGATGCGGGCGCCGGTGTCGATGGCTTGTTTGTGGTATTGGTCGATCGCGTTGCGGGCGAACATCAGCTCGCCGGTCAGGTCGGCATAGTCCGTTCCGGCCGCGGCGCAGGCGGCCACCAGGGGCAGGCCGAATTGTGCGTAGGGACCCACGGTCGTGAGGACCACCTGTGTTCGGGTGGCCATCGCGCGCAGCGTCGACGGCTGCGACGCGTCGGCAGCGATCACCGGCCAATCCCCTGCGGTCGGACCCAGGGTCTGCCGCACGGCCAGCAGACGTTCGCCGGACCGGCCGGCCAGCGCGATGCGCGCTTGGGACCCGCACCGCGCCAGGTACTCGGCGGTCAGCTTGCCGGAAAAGCCGGTGGCACCGTACAAGACGATGTCGAACTCACGCTCGGCGGTCACTCCATCATCCAGCTGTCCTCGGCCGGAGCCGCGCACAACAGGGAATGTATTGCGTCCAGGGACTTCTCGTGGCCCGGCAGGTTCGAATGGCGCTCGATGTACAGCTGGCCGGCGAAGGTCCAGCAACTGTAGAGGTCGACCGGAGCGTGGGCCGCGAAGTGGAATTCGCCGCCGACGTCGTTGATCTCAATGCCTTCCGGCGTGCGCAGGCCGGGAATAGAGCCGACGTCGGTGCACATCACGAACGGCGGAAGCCCGGGCAGGGATCCCTCGTAGTTCAGACTGAAGTGCAGCGACGATTGCTGGATCAGGCCTTCGGACAGGTCGTCTCGAAACGCGTCCACGATGCCGCCGGCCAGGCCGACGAGATCGGTGTCGGGCCCGATTTCGGCCAGATAGCTCGCCAGGCCCAGTGGCATGGTGCCTTCGGTCGCACCGACCGGGGGCGTCAGGTGATAGCGCAGGTCGACCGGATAGAAGTAAGGAATCGGAATGTGCGGGGTATTGCGAAGTTCCCACTCGGCCAGCAGCAGCGCCGCGGCCACCAGGGAGTTGAGGCTGAGCAGGTTGGCGCGCCCCAACTCCACGAGGTCCGACGTCTCCTGCTCGGTCAACCGGATTCGGGCGACCGGAATGTGTTGCATCAAATCGGAATTCGGCACGATGAGCGGCTTCTCGACCGGAGGCAAGTCGTAGGCGAACGCCGCCGGGAAAAGCCGTTCGAGCCCCGAACGCTGCTGCTTGGCCACGCCACGCTGTTCGAGCAGCGACTCGAGCGATTCGGGCGCGGGCGCTGCGACGACCGGCCCGGCATCACCGGTTTCCACCACGTTGGTATAGCGGGACAACAGCTCTTCGAACAGGCCGAACACATGGTGCCCGTCGGCCAGCGCGTGGTGTGCATACAGGGTGATTTCGCTCTGTCCGCTGCCGGCTTTCAGCCGAAGGTTCAGCAGGGATTGGCTCTGGTCCAGGCGCATGCCGGTGATCGCAGACTCCGACGTGTGGTCGTCGACGATCCAGATTCCGGGGTGCATGAGATCCTCGGCGACAATCTGGTGTCGACCGTCGTCGGCCTTCTCCAGGTGGCCTGCCCAGACCGGGTGCGACTGCAGCAGCGCGTCGAAGGCATCGGACATCGCATCGATATCGACGTCTCCAATGATCTGAATTGTCAACCCAAAATAGGTCTCATTGACGGCGAACACTTCTTCGCTGTGCGCGAGCTTACGGATCACGGATCCGGAGAACACTGCGGAAACCCCCTTATTTGCGTGTGCTGGCCCGTCGATAGCCCGAAAGCGTTGGTGCGATGCATACCGCGGTGATGCCGGCGGCCCACAGCAGTGTCTCGATCATCGGCGAGGCCACCGGACCGCCTAGCGCTAATGCGCGCATCGTGTCGATCGCACAGCTGATCGGCTGGTGCGTGACCACCGGCTGTATCCACTTCGGAAATTGGTCCACCGGCAGGAACCCGGTCGAGAACAGGATCGCAAGCAGGTGCACGAGCGTAATCGCCTCGAGCAGAAAGTTCTTCGACGCATACCAGGCAATCGTGGTGATCAGGGTCGCGAAGGCGAGTCCGAACAGCACCGGGATCCCCAGCCAGGTCAAGGTCGGGAGCAGGCCCTGTTTGAACCGGAAACCCAGCACCATCCCCGCGGCCAGCACGATCCCCGTCGTGATGACGATCCGGACCATCTCGGCGAGGATCCGCGAGCAGATGCCCGACGCGCGGTGTACGGGCACTACCCATAGTCGGCGCAGCAGACCGTCGTCGCGCTCCCCGATGAGCCCGATAGCGCCGACCGCCGATCCGTTGACCGCGGCGGCGAGCACGTTCATCGGAACCGTGTTGAACAGCGCGTCATACCCGGCAACCTGGGTAACTGCGTGGCCCAAAACAATATTCATTGTGATCAGGAAAAGCACGGGCAACACCGTGACCATGATGATCGCGGTGATGTCGCGTGACCACTTCGTGAGTATCCGGCGGGTCTGGACCAGGGTTTGCGGAACCAGCACTCGCACGGAATTCTCGTGCACGCGGTCGTCCGTACCGACCCGCGCGGTCTCCTCGTATACCAAAGTCATCATGCCCGCTTCGACAATACGATCGCCGAGACCGGGACCAGCAGCGTGGCCAACCCGCCCAACCACGCCAGCGTCGGCGCCAGCACGGACCAGGTAACCGGCGTACCAAACGGTGCGACGTCGCCGGCCGCGGCGTGCAAGCTGTCGACAAGCGCGGAGATCGGCTGGTTGCGAACGAAGGGCTGGACCCAGTGCGGAAACTGCTCCACCGGTTGAACACCGACCGACAGCAGTCCAAAGATCAACGGCGGCAACGTCAGCATTGGTGCCATGGCCTCGGGATTACGGGATCCGGTGCCCAACAGGTCGGCCGCGAAAGACAGCACCGCCCCGAACACGAGCACCAACACGCAAAAGGCAACGCTGTCTACGGCCGAGCCGCGAAAGCGAAATCCTATGGTGTAACCGCAGATCAGGGCCACCGTCAACGAAACCACGCACCGGTACAGCGCGGCCGAGATCCGGGCGGCCACCGGGGTAAACGGCGGGATCGGCATGGATCTGAACCGGCGGTTGACGCCCAGCACCGAATCCGTCGCCGCCCGAAACGCTGTCGACATGGCGGCAAACGTGATGGCTTCCAATGCGATCAACGGCATCAAGTACTGCGCGTAGCTGCTGGCCACACCCCTGGTGACATTGCCCATGATCTGGTGCAACGGGATGTAGAAGCCGGCGGTGAACACCACCGAGACCGCGATCGTGATGGCGAGCTCACCGTTACGCAGGGTGGGTGCGATGAAGCGCATGGTGAGCACCCACCACTGGGCACGCATCGACGGGTGGGGTCGCACGACGCCCGTGGCGGTCACCCGACCGCCTCCGCAACCGGATTGCCTGATTTGGCGGAATCCTTTGTCAACGACAGGAATACGTCGTCCAGCGACGGGCGCCGCAGTGCGATGTCGGCAACGCCGATATTGGCAGCGGCGAGGCGCCCCACGGCCTCGAGCAGCGTGTTGGCGCCGTCCGGGGCCGGCATCGCGATCCGATCGGATTCGGGTGTCAGGGCGGCCCGATTCTCGTCGGGCAACAGCGAGCCGAGGATGTCCGCGATCGCCGGCAGATCGCGCAAATCCCGCGGGACGATCTCACAGTAGCTGCCGCCGGTGCGCGCCTTGAGCTCGTCGGCCGTTCCCTCGGCGATGATCCGCCCGTGGTCGATCACGATGATCCGATCGGCAAGCGCGTCGGCTTCCTCGAGATATTGCGTGGTCAACAGCGTGGCGATGCCGCGGCCCTTGAAATTGCCGACCAGATCCCAAATACCTTGCCTGCTACGGGGATCCAGGCCTGTGGTCGGCTCGTCCAAGAACACCACCTGGGGCGGGACCACCAAGCCGCAGGCGATGTCGATACGTCGGCGCATCCCGCCCGAGTACGTTTTCACCCGCCGATCGCCGGCATACACCAGATCGAATTCTTCGATGAGTTCCTTGGCGCGCCTGCGCGCGTCGGCCTTTTTCAGTCCGTACAGGCGACCGAACATGAAGAGGTTTTCCAGACCCGTCAGCGTGTCGTCGATCGCCACCTGCTGCCCGGTGAGCATGATCGACCGGCGCACACCGGCCGGCTCGGACACCACGTCATAGCCGGCAACCAGCGCACGGCCCTGGTCCGGGCGGCTCAGGGTCGACAAGATATCCACGAGCGTGGTCTTGCCGGCCCCGTTGGGCCCGAGCAGGCCGAGTACCTCACCGCGGGCCACTTCGAAGCTGACTTCATGCAAGGCCACAAAGTCGCCGAAGGTCTTGCGCACCTTGTCGACGACGACGGCCTTGTCAAAGTCCCTCTGTGCGTTGCTCATTGAGCTCCCCTCAGCTCGCGTCAAACGACGACAGGTCCACCAGGGCCAGTTCCACGGGTTGCGAACCCGTATCGGCGTCGTCGGGGATGGCGTCGACAGCGTCGGAGATCAGGGCCCGCAATGCGATCGGGAAACGTTCGACGAGCGCCTGTGCCCGCTGCAGCGGAACGCGGCGGGCGTCGTACCACCAATCGAGATGCAGCGCCCCCGAATGCCGGTACACCCGAAGTTCGATCGCGTGGCCCAGACCCGGAATCGGATCCCGCACCGGCAGCGCCGCGTCGGAATCGAATTGGACCGGCGCGTCCAGCGGCGGCGGCTCCGGGACGGTGCCCACGTAGCGCAGGTGGATGTCCGAGCCGCCCGCGGCGGCCAGCGTGCGCGCGGTCGGCGCGTAGACATAGCGAAGCAGTCCGTATCCGACCCCGAAGTGCGGCACGGATTTCAGGGTGTCGCTGACACCGGACAGCAGCTCGGTCGCATCCCCGCCCTTCGTGCACCGCAGCGCGGCCGGGAAGATCGTGGTGAACCGGCCGATGGTTCTGCGCAGGTCGACGTCCGGCCTCAGCACCGAACGTCCGGTGCCCTCCAGGTCGACCGAAACCACACCCTCGTCGACCGTTTGGGCGATCGTGCGGCCCAGTGCCGCCAGCAGGACTTCCTCGATCGAAACCCCGAGCCTGCGGCGGGCATCGTCGACTTCGGCCGTCTCCGCGACGTCCAGCGTCGACGGCAGCCTCAGCAGGTCGCCGGCGCGCGGCCGGCCGGTGATCGTGGGATCGCCCAGCTGCACCGTCGCCTTGGTCAAGCCCTGCAGCCAGAAGTCGCGGGTGTCCACCACCGCCGGATGTGTCGCCAGGGCCCCGGTCCGCAGCGACCAATCGCGCCATCCGGCGCTGCTCGGGGGCAGCACGATGTCTTCGCCCGCAAGGTGTTGGGACAAGGCGGTGAACAGATCGGTCAGCAGGATTTCGCGAGAGGCGATGTCCGCGATCATCTCGTGGGCGGACAACACCAGGTAGGCACCGTTGTCGCCGCCGATGTAGGTCGCGGTGAACGGAGCGGTCAGGTCATCCTGGGCCACCAGTTCGGCGACGATGTCCAGTACCGCCGCGCGCTGCGCGGCCGGCTCGGCCGCCACGTCGTCGGGCAGGGTTCGCGTCGACAGGTGCGCGAATTCCTGTGGCGCGGCGATGTGCTGCTCCCAGGTGCCCGCGCGGTCGACGAGCTCGAGGCGCAACGCGTCATGGTGGTTCGCCAACGCGGTGAGCACGGCTCGGGCGTCCTCGACCCCGACGCTGGGGGCGAGTGAGAAGATCAGCGGGACCCGCCAGCGACCGGCTTCCTGCACACCGTGTTCGAGGAAACCGGCGATATTCGCGGGCACCGGTGAATACGCTTCGGCGTCCGGTGGTTGCGTCAGCCCGGCGCCGGTGAACTCGGCGTCAAGGGCGGCGGCCAGGCTGGCCAAGGTCGGGTGCTCGTAGAGATGCTGCGGGGTGATGGTCAAGCCCGAGTTGTTGGCACTCGTCGAGATGCCGATCGCGATCAGGGAGTCTCCGCCGAGATCGAAGAAATTGGCGTTTCGGTCCAGCGAGGTGACGCCCAGGCACTGCATCCAGATCCGATGCAACGTCGCCTCGGTGGCCGACTGACCGTTGACCGGCGCCGCGACGACGGTCGCGCCGTTGCTGGACGCACCGTTGATCTCCACGGGCGCCTCGGTCCACGCGAAAGGTTTCGGATCGATCCAATGCCGTTCGCGCGCAAAGGGATAGCCGGGCAGGCTGACGATGCTCTGCACTCCTGCGGTGATCGGTGACCAGTCCACCGCCACGTCGGCCGCCCACAGCTGGCCGAGGCCGAGCAAGAAGGCGTCGCGGTCATCGGTGTTCTGCACCGGGTGACGCATCAGCCGCACGGCGCGGTGCTTGCTCGACCACTTGGGGTGCCGGATCGCCGAGCCGGTCAGGCTGCCGCCCGGGCCCATCTCGACCAGGACCCGGTCCGGATCGGTCAGCAACACGTCGAGTTCGTCGGCGAACCTGATCGTGGCGCTGATCTGGCGCGCCCAGCTGGCCGGGTCGGTGGCCTGCTCATCGGTCATCCAGGTACCGGTCAGGTTGCTCAGCAGCGGCGTGTTCGGACGGCGAAGTTCGACACCGGAGAGAAATTCCTGGAACTGCGCCGCCATGGGATCCATTGCGCTGGAATGGAATGCGTGGGTCGCGCGGACCCGTCGAGCGGTGATGCCGTCCTGGCGCAGGCGCTGGGTGAACGCGCGAATCTGGTCGTTCGGCCCGGCGACGACGCAGTTGCCGGGATCGTTGACCGCGGAGAGGTCGACCCCGGGGGAGAGGTACTCGGCGATGTCGTCGGGGCCCAATGCCACGGCGACCATCGAGCCCGGCGGGGATTCGTGCATCAGACGGGCACGCAAGGCCACCGTCTTGATCGCCGTCTCGAGGTCGAATACTCCGGCCAGGGTGGCCGCGATGTACTCGCCGGTGCTGTATCCGATGTACGCGCCGGCCCGCACGCCATAGGTGTCGACCAGCCTCGCCAGCGCGTATTCCACCGTGAACAGCGCGGGCTGGGAACGGTCAATGCGTTCCAAATCCGTTGCGGCGTCGCCGAATATCTCCGCACGCAGGTCGATTCCCATCTCGTCGCGGAATCCCGCGACGCAGGCGTCGAAGTGTTCGGCGAAAACCGGCTCGGTGTCGTAGAGCCCGCGGGCCATCCCGACGTGCTGAGCGCCCTGCCCGGGAAACATGAAAACGACTCGGTCCGAGGTCGATTCGTCGGCGTCACCACGGACGACGGACTCCCCGACGAAAACATTGTCGTGCTCGGCCGCCCGCAATACCTTCGCGGCGTGTTCGCGGTCGTGGACCACGGCCGCCATCGTGATGCCGTGCTTGCGACGACCCGAGAGGGTGAACGCCGCCTCCGCCAGGTCTGGGCCATCCGGGCCGGCCAGCGTCGTCGCCAGGGCGGCACGCGACTCCTCAAGTGCCGCAGTGGTTCGGGCGGACAGCAGCAGCACCTGGGGACGGTCGGCGGCCGGAACCGGTGCTTCTTCGGGTGCTTCTTCCAGAACGACGTGGACATTGGTGCCGCCCACCCCGAACGAACTGACACCGGCCCTGCGTACTCCGTCCCATTCCCATGGGCCGTAATCGCTGCGCACGGTGAACGGAGTTTCGTCGAGATGCAGTTCCGGGTTGGGGCTGGTGAAGTGCAGCGTCCCGGGGATCGCTTTGTGCTTCAGGCACAGAATCGCCTTGACCAGACTCACCACGCCGGCCGCCACCTCCAGGTGGCCGATGTTCGACTTGACCGAGCCGAGGACACACGGGCCCGGCCGCGGCGTCTCGGACACGGCGAACGCGGCCTTGAGGCCCTGGACTTCGATCGGATCGCCGAGCGCCGTGCCGGTTCCATGCGTCTCGACATAACTGATGGTCGAGGCATCGATACCGGACACCGCATGAGCTTCGGCGATGCAGTCGGCCTGCGCGGCCGGATTCGGGGCCGCGTACCCCATCTTCATGGATCCGTCGTTGTTGATCGCCGACCCGCGGATGACGGCGTGAATCCGGTCTCCGGCATCGATGGCGGCCTGCAAGGGCTTGAGCGCCACAATCGCGACGCCGCTGCCGAAGACCGTGCCATCGGCTCGCACGTCGAAGGGCCGGCAGTGGCCGGCCGCCGACACCATCGCGCCCGGCGAATTCCAGTAGCCGACACGGTGCGGGATGGCCAGCGACGACCCTCCGGCCAGTGCCATGTCGCATTCACCGGACAGCAGGCTCTGGCAGGCCAGATGGATCGCAACCAGCGACGACGAACACGCGGTTTGAACCGAGATGCTCGGCCCGCGTAGATCGAATTGATGCGATACCCGGGTGGCCAAAAAGTCCTTGTCGTTCTGCAGGAACAGGTTGAACTGCTCGAAGTCGAGTCCGGTTGCCATGAAGGCGCCGCCGCCATGGTGCGACGCCAGGTTGTGCATCAGATATCCACTGGGGGAGCTGGTTCCGTACACGCCGATCGAGCCGTCGAATTCTGCTGGGTCACAGCCGGCGTCTTCGAACGCATGCCATGCGCACTGCAGGAACAACCGGTGTTGGGGATCCAGCTTGCGCGCGAGCTGCGGTGGGAACCCGAAGAACTCGGCATCGAACTCGTCGAACCCGTCGACCAGCGGCGCGCGCCGCACGTACCCGGGGTTCGCCAGCACCTCATCGCCCACGCCGGCAGCCCTGAGGTCTTGCTCGGACAGCGTGACGATCGACTCCTCGCCGCGCCGCAGGTTGTCCCAGAAATCAGAAACATTGTTGGCGCCCGGGAATCTACCGGCCATGCCGATCACCGCGATTGCGTTGTCCGGCAAAGTCTCTGAGTAAGACTCCGCGTTCGTGCTCATTACTAGCGTCCTCGCTTCCGCCGCTGTGCGGCTTGTTGGCGCGCCGCCGCGCGCTGTTGTGCCCGGTCGCGAACAGCACCCTCTTGCTGGTGTGCTTGCGCGTCACCGGTAAGCCCAAGCTGGCGGAGCAGCTCGGCCGTGAGATCGTTGAGTGTCGCGCCCTGCAGCAGCAGCGCCACCGGCGGCTCGGCACCGAAATCCGCCCGCGCGGAGTTGCGGATACGCACCGCCATAAGGGAATCCATGCCCAACTCGACCAGAGGCAGGTCCGCGTCGACGGCCGATCGTTCCGCATAGCCCATGACCGCCGCGATGCGTGCGTGCAGCCGGTCCGCAATCGCCGATTTCGCTTCGGCGGGATCGAGGCCGCTCAGTGCCTCGGGTCCGGCCCAGTTGCCACCGTCGCCGGCGGCCTCGAGTTCGGTGACCACGTTGGTGAAGTACCCGAGGTTGCGAATCTCGGGGAAGGCGATCAGTGCCCGGTCGGCACGCAGCCGGGCGACGCCGGTGTGGCAGCGACCGGTGGCCAGCAACGGCTCCAGCGCCGCGACGCCCTCGGCAGGGGTGATGGGATCCAGCGGCCCGCCGGTCAGGGTGCGGGCCAGCCCGACCTCGGCCCATGGCCCCCAGTTGATCACCGTCGCGGGTAGCCCCGATGCCCGGCGCCAGTCGACCAGGGCGTCCAGCCAGGCGCTGGCGCACGCGTACGAGGCCTGTCCCGGACCGCCCAGCAGGGACGAGGTGGACGAAAATCCGAGCCACCAGTCCAATTCACAACCGACACTGGCTTCGTGCATCCGCAGCGCCCCGATGACCTTGGGTGCCCACACGCGCTCCATGCTGTCCTTGGTCATGGAGAACACCAAGCTGTCGTCGAGTACCGCGGCCGCGTGCAGGATGCCGCGCAGCGCCGATTCGCCCGCGGCGGCCACCAGCTTTTCCGCCACGCCGTCGACCGCCAGATCGCCTAAGACCACCGCGATCTCGGTTTTGCGTTCCAGTTCGGCCAGCACTGTGCGCTGTTCGTCTGAGGGCTCGCTGCGGCCGTTGAGGACGATGCGGCCCGCACCGCTGTCCGCCAGCCAGCGCGCGAACACCAAACCGAGACCGCCCAGGCCACCGGTGATGATGTAGGACGCTCCAGCGCGGACCACGTCGTCGCGGGTGGGCTCGTCGAGCGTCGCGCGGGACAGCCGCTCGACGTAGCGCTGGTCACCTCGCCAGGCGATCACATCGTCGATCGAGCCGGACACCGCGGATTCGAGCTCGGCGTTCAGCGCGGTGACGGGATCGCGGGTGAGGTCGAGATCGACCAGGGTGGTGCGCAATTCCGGATGCTCGTAGGCCAGCACGCGCACCAGGCCTTTCAGTGCGCCGACCCCCGGCTGGCCCGCTTCGTCACCGATCGGGAGGCCGCCGCCGGATACCAGCCACAGCCTCGGCGGCTGGCCATGCCAGCCGCCGATGATCGCGCGCACGACGGTCGAGACCGCCCACACCGTTTCGCGCGACGCGGCGATGCCGTCGTTGGTCACGCTCGGGTTGGGTGCGACGAATACGACCACGCCGACGGGTGGCCGCTCGGGATCGCCTGCGGTCTCGGCGAATGCGGCGAGCACGGCGGATTCGTCGTGCAGGTCGGCCGTGACGACCTGGTGCGCCGGTGAACGCCATCCCGCGACGAATTGGTCGGCCTCGGGTGTTTGCCCAGCGGTGAGCACCAGCCAACTGCCGGGGATGTCGGCAGGCCCGGCGCTGACCGCGCGGGGCACCCAGGCGGTATCGAAGACCTTCTGCGACAGGGGAAGTGGCACGCTGCGCCGTTCGACACGGCGCACATAGATGTCGTTGATCTCCGCTGTGACGACCCCGGCGTCGTCGGTCAGGACGATTCTGCCGAGCTTTCCCGCGCCGCCTTCGTCAAGGCCGGACAGCTGGGCCCGGCACCGGGCCCGCCGGCCGGGATTGCCGTACACCCGCACCGACTCGAACGACACCGGGAGATAGCTGGCTTCGGCGGATCCGGCGAGTTCGTCGTCGGGTATCGCGGCCGCCAAACTCTGCAGGGCAGCGTCCAGCATGACCGGGTGCAGCCGGAAGTCGGGGTGCCACGGCGACTCGTCGGGAAGAACGATCTCGGTTTCGACTGCACCGCCGGGCAGTCGGTGCACGGCCGTCAGCGCGGCGAAAGCGGGACCGTGGAATTGACCGGCCTGCCGCAGTGCGGTGTAGACCTCGGCCGGATTGATCGCCGTCTCGCCGCCGCCGGCGGGTGCGGGCTGTTCGGGGGAGGCCTGGGGGATCTCCGGTGTCCGCACTTCGGCCCTGGCCGTTGCGTGCCGGGTCCAGTCGTTACCGGCTGAGCGGGAATAGATTTCGATCCGGATCTTGTCGTCGGCACCACGCATCAACTGGGTGGTCAACTGGGTGTGGTCGTTCAGGGTGAGCATCTGCTCGACCTCGAGCTGGTTGAGCGACACGGCGTGGGCCGGCACGCCCAACGCCTCACTGGCTGCGGCCAAGGCGATTTCGGTGAACCCGGCGCCGGGCATGGTCGCCTGTCCGAACACCTTGTGGTCGGCGAGCCAGGGGGACACCTCGGTGCCGACGTCCGCGTGCCAGACGTGGTCCCGGCTGGACGGAATTTCGATGTGCACACCGAGCAACGGGTGGGTGGCTACGGAGGTCGATACCGCCGACCGGTCGGCGATCCAGTATTGGGTGTGCTCCCAAGGAGTTACCGGGATGTCGGCCAGCCGACCGTCGGCGGTGTTCGTCGGCGTCTTCGACGTGGCGACGAGCTGCGCCGCGAGCTGGGCGTGGAAGGTGACCGTGTCGTCGGTGTCGCGCGCCAAGGTGCCGAGGGTGTGCGCGTTGGCCCCACCGAGGGTGTCGTTGATCGAGTGAGTCAGCAACGGGTGTGGGCTGATCTCGATGAAAGTGGGGTAGGGCGCGTCGGCGCCCCCACGGGCTTGAGTGATGGCCTGGTGGAAACGCACCGGGTTGCGCAGGTTGGCCGCCCAGTAGTCGGCGTCCAGCAGGGGTGCGGGACCTTCCATCGTGGTGGTGATCATCGGGATGGTCGGCTGCTTGGGGGCCAAATCGGCTAGTGCCGAACGTAATTGCGGCAGTATCGGGTCGATGATCGGGTGATGGGAGGCCACGTCGACCTCGATGCGCCGGGCGAGCAGGTTACGGGCGGTCACCGCCGCGATCACCGCGTCCACCTGGTCGGGTGGGCCCGCGATCACCGACTGGCTGGGTGAGGCGTGTACCGCGAGCGTGACGTCCGGGTGGTCGGTGATCAGCGCTTCGACGGCGGCGGCGTCGAGTTCGAGCAGGGCCATCGCGCCCTGGCCGGACAACTGCGCCATGAGCTTTGAGCGGGTGGCGATCACCCGCAACCCCTCGGCGGCGCTCAGCGCTCCGGACACCACCGCTGCCGACACTTCACCCATCGAGTGTCCGATGACCGCGTCGGGTACGACGCCGTAGTGGCGCCACAGCGCGGTCAGCGCCAACTGGATGGCCACCAGCAGCGGCTGGATCTTGTCTATGCCGGTGACCGGGCTGCCGTCCGCCAGCGTCTGCCGCAGCGAAAAGCCGGTCTGTGCAACGAATTCAGGCTCCAGTTCGGCGATGGCAGCGGCGAAGGCGGGTTCGTCGGCCAGCAGCCGGCGGCCCATGCCGGCCCACTGCGCGCCCTGGCCGGAGTAGACGAACACCGTGCCGGATCCGTGACCGGCCTCGGTGGCGGCCACCACACCCGGGGCCGGCGTGCCGGTGGCCAATGCCCGCAGTCCGGCCACCGCGGCGGCGTGATCGCGCGCGACGACGGTGCCGACCCAGTTGTGCCGGGCCCGGCGATGATTCACCGTGTGCGCGATGTCGGCGAGCGGTGTCGCGGCTCCAGGTCCGGCGATCCAGTCGGCCAGTGTCGGGGCCATTGCCGCGAGCCGTTGCGGCGTCTTGCCCGACACCACCAACGTGGACACCACCGGCTCGACCGAGGGTGGTGCGGACGACGCCGGCGCCTGCTCGACCACCACGTGTGCGTTGGTTCCGCTGAGTCCGAACGACGACACCGCCGCCCGGCGGGTGCCTTCGGTGGGCCACGCGGTGCCCTCGGTCGGCACGAACAGCCGCGTGGTTGACGCGTCGATCGCCGGGTTCCATCGGTTGAAGTGCAGGTTGCGCGGAATGTATCCGCGATTCACCGAGAGGATCGCCTTGATGAATCCGGTGACGCCGGCCGAGGCTTCCAGATGCCCGATGTTGGTCTTGACCGAACCGAGCGCGCAGCGGCCGTCGCCCCCGCCATAGGTCGCCGCCAGCGCCTCGAATTCGATTGGATCGCCCAAAATCGTTCCGGTGCCGTGGGTTTCGACGTAGTTCACGCTGTCTGCCGTGGCGTCGGCCATCCGCAGCGCGGTGCTGATCACGTCGCGCTGCGCGGCCGCATTCGGTGCGGTCATGCCGTTGGACCGGCCGTCCTGGTTGATCGCCGAACCGCGTACCACGCCCAGCACCCGATCACCGTCGCGGACGGCGTCGGCCAACCGCTTGAGCACCACCACGCCGCAGCCCTCGCCGCGCACGAATCCGTCGGCCAGCGCGTCGAAGGTTTTGCACCGACCGGTCGGCGACAAGGCCGACCACTTGGACAATGCGATGCTGGTGAACGGCGACAGGGACAGGTGCACCCCGCCGGCGAGCGCGATGTCGCTTTCCCGCAGCCGCAGGTTCTGGCAGGCCAGGTGGATGGCCACCAAGGACGACGAGCACGCGGTGTCGACGGCGACCGCCGGACCGCGAAGTCCCAACAGGTACGAGATGCGCCCCACCGCGGCACTGTGCGGGTTTCCGGTGCTCATGTACGCGTCGATCTCGGTGTTGCGCTCGAGGTTGAGGATCGTGTAATCCCACGCCGATACACCCATGATCGCGGCGGTTCGGCTGCCGCTCAACGAATCCGGTGGCACCCCGGCGTGCTCGAGGGCCTCCCAGGCGACCTCGAGCAAGATCCGCTGCTGCGGGTCCATCGCGACGGCCTCGCGGGGGGTGATGCCGAAGAAGTCGGCGTCGAACCCGGCGACGTCGTCGAGGAAGCCGCCCCATTTGGTCGTCATTCGTCCCGGTGCCTGCGGATCGGGGTCGTAGAACGCGTCGCCGTTCCACCGATCGGCCGGCACCTCGCCGACGGCGTCGCGGCCATCGATCAGCAGCTGCCAAAAGCTTTCGGGCCCCGACACATTCCCGGGCAACCGGCAGCCGATCCCGACTACTGCTATCGGCTCGGCAACATCTGTCGGAAATGCCGTTCCCGCGCGAACCAGCTCACGCGCGAGCACCTCGCGCGCCTTGGGGGACATCTGTGCCGCGCGTTCGGCAAGACTTGTCATTACTCACTGCCCCCAGTTGCCGTCTCCAGCTCGCTCGCCGTAACGAGGTCGGACAGCAATTCCAATTCCTCGTCGGACAGCTCGTCTTCCGCGTCCGCGTCCGCCGCGGGGCCAGGTTCGGCCACCGTTTCGTAGCCCAGGCGTTCACACATGGCACCGGCGAGATCGTGGATCGTCGGGTATGCCCAGACCAGGGCGGCGGGCAACGTGGTGCCCAAGCTCGCCTCCAGCCTGTTGCGCAGCTCGAGGGCCATCAGCGAGTCGAGGCCAAGCGACTCCATGGGCCGATCGTGATCGATCGACTCGGTGGAGCGCAGCACCGCGCGGATTTGGTCGGCGATCGCGGCCGCCAGCCGATCCGGGCGTTCGGCCGGGTCGCTGGCATCCAATTCCGCACGGATCGCGCCGCCGCCGCGGCGCTCCAGCTTCGTTGAGTCGTGCAACTTCGCGAACAACGACGAACCGCCTGCGGCGGGGAAGGATTGGAACCACTGCCGCGCGTCGAGGTGGATGACGCCGGTGCGGGCGCGGTCGACCGACAGCAGCTGCTGCATGGCCGCCAGACCTTCTTCGACCGTGATCAGCGAGACGCCGAGATCGGCGAAGAACTGGGCGCGGCCCACCTCGGCCCATGGGCCCCAGTTGATTCCGACGGCCGGCAGTCCGCGCGAGCGCCGGTAGGCGACCAGACCATCGACCCATGAGTTGGCGGCGGCGTACGTTCCCTGGCCGGGCGTACCCAGCAGCGAGGATGCCGACGAGAAGGTGAGCCACCAATCGACGTCCAGTTCGGCGGTGGCCTGATGCAGCCGCCAGCTGCCGGTGACTTTCGGGGTGAACACCCGCCGCGCGGCCGAATCCGAGATGTTCAGCACGATCTCGTCTTCGAGAACCATGGCGCTGTGCAAGACTCCGGCCACCCGGAAGCCGGCGTCGTGGACCGCTTGTACCAGCCGATCGGCCGTGCCGGGTTCGGCGATATCACCGGTGACCACTTCGATCCGGGTCCCCGCGGCGCTCAGTTCCGCTATCGCCGGCGCCACGTCCGCACCGGGCGCCGAACGTCCGTTCAGGACAATCAATCCCGCGCCTTGTTGGGCCAGCCACTGCGCCACGACGAAACCGAGGCCACCCATGCCGCCCACAATGATGTAGCCGCCGTCCGGGCTGACCAGTGGCTGCGGAGTTTCGGCTATCGCTTCGATACTGCCGGTGGCCGGTATCGTGACGGCGATCTTGCCGGTGTGCCGTCCGGACGCCATCAATGCGAAGGCGTCGACCGCGCTCTCGAGGGAGAACGCGGTGACGGGAAGTACCTGCAGCTTGCCGTCCGCGACGTGCCGCAGTATTTCGGTGAGCATCGCGCGGTAGCGCGCCGGCTGCAGCTTCAGATTCAGATCGAGGTCGACGACGGAGAAGGACGCGCTCTTGGTCAGTGCCGCCAATCCCAAGGTGGCGTTGGCGTAGACGTCCTTCTTGCCCAGCTCGATGAACCGGCCCCCGGGCGCCAGGATCTGCACGCCGCGCTGAATCGCTTCGTCCGGAAGCGAATTGAGGATGACGTCCACGCCGTAGCCGTCGGTGATCTCCAGGATCTCGTCGGCGAAGTCAGCGGTGCGCGAATTGCCGACGTACTCGACGCCGAGCGCGGCCAGCATGTCGCGCTTGGCATCCGAACCGGCCGTGGTGTAGATCCGGGCGCCGACCATCTTGGCGATCGCCATCGCGGCCAGTCCCACACCGCCGGTGGCGGAATGGATGAGCACCCGTTCACCGGGGGCCAGTCGCCCGACCTCAACCAGCGAGTGCCAGGCGGTCAGATACGCGATGCCGAACGCGGCCGCCTCGGGATCCGGCAGTGTGTCGGGGATCGGGGTGCACAGGTCGGCGACCGTCGTCATGTGCGAGCCGAAGCTGCCCGGGCCGATGGCGATGACCCGCTGCCCCACCTGCACAGAGTCGACGTCGCTGCCGACGGCCGTGACGACACCGGCGCACTCGCCGCCGATGATCGGCGGGGCGCCGTCCAGGGTGGGGTAAATACCCATCGCCTTGAGCACGTCGCTGAAGTTGAGGCCCGCCGCGGCCACGCGTACCTCTACCTGGTCGGCGTTCGGCGGAATCCGTTTCACCGCATGCAATCTCAGCGCATCCAGGCGTCCGGGTTCATCGATCTGCAGCCGTACCGCGCCACCGGCGTCCAGGTTCACTTTCGCCCGCCGGGTTTCGCCGAGCGGCTCGCCCTTGGCTGTGGTGCGCGCCGGCACCAGCCTGTTCAGGTAGCGATGCCCGTCGCGCAAGGCGACCTCGTCGGCATCGGAGCCGGCGAGCAACTCGCTCGTCAGCGCGGCCACTGAGTCGGCACCGTTCGCCTCGACGTCGACGATCGTTGTCTTCAGCTCCGGATGCTCGAAGGTCAGCACCCGTGCGATGCCGCGAAGCTCCGTCTGCGCCAACGTGACCGACTCGCCCGCTACGACTTGCTGTGCGCCGCGGGTGACGATCCACAGTCGCGGGCTGTTGCGGGCGCCCATCCGGGTCACGGTCTTGGCGATGTCCGCGATCTGCAGGGTGCGCGCCAGCGCCAGGTCCAGTTGAGCTGTCTCCGAGAGCGATTCGTCGACCGCGTGCGGCGGGCACAGCACGACGATGCTGTCCCAAGGGTTTCGGGTGATCGCCGCGCGCAGCGTCGCGGTGTCGGTCGGGGACACTACGTCGACTTCGGCGACGCTGTCGCTCAGTGACGACTGCAATGCCTGCGGCAGCGGATCACTCGCGGTGGGCTCACCGATCAACAACAACCCGCCGAGACTGGCGACGGCTTTGTCCAGCGGCGCCGGCTCCCACTCCAATGTGAGTAGGTGATCGTGTGCCGCACCGCCGGCCGACCCGAGCACCGCCATTTCGACTTCGTCGATGACGAGTAGCCGCTGACCGTTCGCGTCGGTCAGCACGACCTGGCCGAGCAACCGATCCGGACTGTCGGTGGCCGCAAGTGAGCCGGTCGAACACACACCGTCGGCGATGTCGCCGTACACGTGGATGCCCGCGAAACGGATTGGCAGCACCAGGGTTTGCCGGGCGTTCTGCCCGCCGGCCAGATCGGTCGCGGCCCGGGTGGCGCCGAGTGCCTGCACCGCGATGTCCATCATCACCGGGTGCAGCACGAAGTTGCGGGAACCGGCTCTGGCCGACGAGGGGAGCCGTACGTCTGCGCGCGCGGCACCCGAGGATGCCACGCTCAGGCCGGTGATGCCGCGAAACGCCGGTCCATGCTGTTGCCCGGCGGCACGCAGCCGCTCGTACAATTCGTCGGGGTTGATCTCGGCCGCAACATCATTCAACTCGACGGTCGCACCGGCTAGCTGGCTGTCGGTCTCGCGCGCCACGGTGGCGGTGGCGTGCTTGGTCCATCCCGACGAGGCACTATGGGTGCGGATCTCGATCTGGCACGTCTGTTCGTTGCCGGTGAGCGTCGTGACGAGGACCGTGCCATCGGTCACCTGCAGCATCTGATGCAGGCTGAGCTCCCGGATCATCCACGGCCGGTCTTCGGCGTCTGCCGATTCCGCGAATGCTTCCGTCGCCGCCGCCAACGCGACGTCGGCATAGGCCGCACCCGGCAGCACGCACAGATCGTCGATCACGTGATCGCCGAGCCACAACAGGTCGGGGTTGAGCTCGCATTCCCATACCCGAGTGCCGTTGGTGGGGTCGGTGACACCAAAGCCCAGCAGCGGGTGAGTGTTTGGCGCGTGGTGTGCCGTGGTGCTGGGGGAGATCCAGTGCCGGCCGTGCTGCCAGGGGGTGGTCGGCAGCACGGTCTGGTGTCCGCAGTTGTGCGGGGTCTGCGGTGGACGGGTCGTGTGGGCGGCGTTGAGGTTGGTGTGGAAGGTCAGGGTGTCGTGCGCATCGCGTTGCAGGGTGCCGATGCTCAGATAGCCGTCACCCTCGTCCGCGGCAAGGGTTTCGGTGATGGCGTGGGTCAGCAAGGGATGCCCGCTGATCTCGATGAACGTGTGGTGAGCGGCGCCGGCGGCGCTGATTGCCTGCTGGAAGCGCACCGGGTTACGCATATTGGTCGCCCAGTGCTCCGCGTCGAATGTCGTTGGGCGATCCAGGTTTTCGTAGGTGGTCGAGATGATCGGAATAGTCGGTGGCCGCGGGGTGAGACCGGCCAGCTCGGCACGCATCGCCGGTTGCAGGGCGTCCATTGCGGGATTGTGCGGGGCCACTTCGATATTGACCTTGCCGGCGAATTGGCCCTGGGCGCGCACCTTGGCGATCAGCTCGTCGATCTGTCGGGTGGGCCCCGAGATGACCGTCTGCCGTGGCGAGGCATAGATCCCCAAGGTGACCTGCGGATAATCCGCGATCAGCAGCTCGGTGGCGGTGGCGTCGAGTTCGAGCATGGCCATGGTGCCCTGCCCCGACAACGGGGCCATCAGCCGCGACCGGGTCGCGGTCACTCGCAGCCCCTCTGCGGGCGTCAGCGCGCCGGCCACCACCGCGGCCGCCACCTCTCCCATCGAGTGGCCGATCACCAGATCCGGCGTTATCCCATAGGAGCGCCAGAGCGCGGTCAGCGCCAGCTGCATCCCGATCAGACCCAGCTGGATCTGCTCGATGCCGATCAACTCCGTGCCGCCGGCGATCACGTCGTGCAGCGAAAAACCGGCCTCCGCAACGAAAACCGGCTCGAGTTCGGTGATAGCCGCGGCGAATGCGGGCTCGTCGGCCAGCAGCCGGCGCCCCATTCCGGCCCACTGAGATCCGCGGCCCGAGTAGACGAATACGGTGCCCGGTCCGACGGCGGTCTCCGGGCAGCCGACCACACCGGGGGCGAGATCACCGGCGGCCAGCGCGCGCAGCCCCGCCACCGCCTGGTCGCGGTCGACGGCGGTCACCGTGGCGAACTTGGGTTGGCGGGCCCGGTGGTGGTTCAGCGTGTGCGCCACGTCGGCCAGCGGCACCGCGGCGCCCGGGCCGTCCATCCAGTCGGCGAGCACCGATGCCGTCGCTGCCACCCGCTGCGCCGACTTGCCGGATAGCACCAGCGTCGTCACCGCGGGCTGCGGGTCCCGCTGCGGTGCGGGCACCGACTGAGGATCTTGCTCCGGCGCGGGCGCCGAAGATGGCGCCTGCTCGATCACGACATGCGCGTTGGTCCCGCTCACCCCGAACGACGACACCCCGGCCCGGCGCGGCTGCTCGGTCGACGGCCATTCCATGTCTTCGGTGGCGATCTGCAGCCGCGAAACACCTTGGCTGGCATGGGGAGTGAGCTCGGTGAAGTTCAGGTTCCGGGGAATGCGGCCATGTCCGACGGACAGCACGGTCTTCATGAATCCGGCGATCCCGGCGGCGGCCTCCAGGTGGCCGAGGTTGGTCTTCACGGCTCCGAGCACCAGTGGCGCGCGGCCTTCCCGATCGCCGAAAACCGTGCTCAGCGAGTCGAGTTCGATCGGGTCGCCCAGCGGGGTGCCCGTTCCGTGTGCCTCGATGTAGTCGATGTCGGCCGGCGTCAGCTTGGCCACCGTCAGCGCCTGGCGAAGCAGTGCTTGCTGTGCCGGGCCATTGGGCACCGTCACCCCACTGCTGGCGCCGTCTTGGTTGACCGCCGAACCGCGCACCACGGCGAGAATGCGGTTGCCGTCTCGTTGCGCGTCGGACAATCGCTTGAGCACCACCACGCCGGCGCCCTCGCTGCGCACATAGCCGTTGGCGCCGGCGTCGAAGGTCTTGCACTGGCCTTCCGGCGACAGCATTCCCCACCGCGAGCACGCGATGCTGGCCACCGGGCTGAGTAGCAGGTTGGTCCCGCCGACCAGTGCCGTGTCGCTTTCTCGCCAGCGCAGGCTCTGGCAGGCCAGGTGGATCGTCACCAGCGACGAGGAGCACGCGGTGTCCAGCACTATCGCGGGACCGCGGGCGCCGAGCAGGTAGGCCGTGCGCCCGGCGGCGAAGTTCGCCGAGTTTCCGGTCAACAGGTAGGCGTCCAGCTCGTCGGGCCGCACCGCGCCCGACATCTTCAGCATGTAGTCGTACGCGGTGACCCCGACGAAAACTCCGGTTTGGGTGCCGTGCAGCGTGTGCGGCGGAATCCCGGCGTTTTCCAGGGCTTCCCAGGCGACTTCGAGGAACAACCGTTGCTGCGGGTCCATCGCGGCCGCCTCACGCGGTGGGATGGCGAAGAACTCCGCGTCGAACTCGTCCGGCTGCCAGTCGGACAGGAAGCCGCCCTCACGGTTGCAGATCGTGCCGGGGACGGTGTGATCCTCGGTGAACAGGGCGTCGGCGTCCCACCGTTCCGGTGGCACCTGGACGATGCCGCTTCGCCCGTCGCATAACAAGTCCCAGAACTTTTCGGGGCTGTCGATTCCTCCGGGCAACCGGCAGCCCATTCCGACGACCGCAATCGGTTCGGTGCTCGCCTGTTCGGCGATTTCCAGCCGCGCGGTCAGATCATCGATTTTGTGCAGCGCCTCGGTGATGATCGCCCGGCGGTCCGGTGTGGCGGCGGTCATCGAGAGCCTCGTAGCCTTTCCGAAAGTTCGGCCAGCAGCTCGTCCTCGTCGAGCTCGTCGTAGGCGTCGGCGACGGGTTCGGCGTCTGTATCCAGCTCGGGCAGCGTGGTGGCCAGATAGTCGGTGAGGCTGTAGACGGTCGGGTAGTCGAAAACGACCGATACCGGCAGCGGCTCACCGAGATCGTCCGACAGCGCGCGCCGCAGCATCGCGCTCATCAGCGAGTCCATTCCGAGCTGGAAGAACCCGGTCGACGGATCGAGTGCCTCGGTCGGCGGCAGTCCCATGGCCTTGGCGGCCAGCGTGGCGACCCGGTCGAACAACATGGTGTGGCGGCGCTCCGGCTCGCAGGCGCGCAGCGAGATGCGGAACTCGCTTTCCGGCATGGCCGTGTCACCGGGCACCGGCAGCAGGTCGTCGACGATGCGCAGCGATCCGCGGGCCCGGTATGCGTCCGCCAGCAGCGGCCAATCCGCTTGCACCACAACGGAATGCACTCCGGCTGCGGGGCTCATCAGGTACGGCAGCGCCCCGATCGCAACCTCGTCGTCCATCGGCAGCAACCCGGACCCCACACTGACTTGACTGGCCTCGTCGGCGTCGGCCAGCGATTTCCACAGTCCCCAGTTGACCGTGGTCGCCGGCAACCCCATGACGCAACGGGCGTACGCCAGCGCGTCCAGATATCCACTGGTGGCGGCGTAGTGGCCGAGCCAGCGTGAACCCGTCAGCCCGGAGATCGAGGAGAACAACACGAAGTGGCGCAGTGATGTCGTCGTCAGCGACAGCCGATGCAGCAGCGCGGCGGCATCGAGTTTGGGTGCGAACATCGCCCGCACGTCGTCGTCGGTCATCTCGCTGAGCAAGACGGGCTGGCCGGCGAAGGCCGCCAGGTAGATGCCCTGCAGTGGCGGCAAGTCGCTGCCGAACCGGGCGAACAGCGCGCTCATCGCGGCTTCGTCGGTGGCGTCGGCGGCGACCGTGACGAGGTTCGTGCCCGCCGCGGCAAGGGTTTCCGTCAGTGCCTGCAGGCGCAAGCCCGGGTTGCGGGATACCGCGACGATCGTTTTGGCGCCCATCCGGGCGAGCTGGCGGATCAGGTGCGGACCGATGTTCCCGGTCGCCCCGATGACGAGCTGACTGCCGTCGGCGTCCAGCGCGACCGGCGATTCGGTTGGCAAGGTCCGCCGCTGCAGCCGGGCCACCTGGCGCGCGCCGCGCCGGTAAACGACCTGGTCTTCGCCGTCGGTGCTGTCGACTTCCTCGAGTAGCCGCCCGGCCACTACCGCTGCCGGCACCGAAGCATCGAAATCGACTATGCCACCCCAGATTTCGGGGTGCTCGAGGGCAAGTGTGCGGCCAAGACCCCACAGCAGTCCGTGGGTGGGGTTGGCGCGATCGCCGTCGAAGACCGGTTGGGCATTGCGGGTGATCAGGTACAACGTCTCCGACGAGTCGCCGGCGGCCAGCACCTCGACGAGCCGGCGCACCTGGTCGAACAACTGATAGGCCAACTCCACGTCGAACGAATCATCGGCGACCGCAGGCGCGTACAAGACGTGGTCGACTTCGCCCAGCGCCTCGGCCAATTCCACCGGGTCGGCGTCTGCGGCCACCGTTTCCGCGGCCAGCTGGGTCGCCAGCTCGGGATCGCCGATCACCAACCAGCGTCCGCGGTCGGTGGCGGCCACCAGCTCGGGAGAAGCTAACGGAATAGCCGGCCATGACAGCTGGTATGAGCTGTCGTCGAGCTGGCCGTCCGCCGCGCTGGGTAGCGCAGAACCGTTGCGGTGCACAGATTCCGGTGACTGCCAGGCGATGGGGGTGACGTCGATCCAATGGCGGGTGTGGTGCCAAGGAGTGGTGGGAATCTGGGTGTGCGGCTCGGCAGGGTGCGGCGTCTGGGGCGGATGGGTGGTGCGCACGGTGTTGACGCTGGTGCGGAAGCTGATGGTGTCGTCGGTGTTGCGTTGCAAGCTACCGATGCTCACGTATTTGCTTCCGTGCTGGGCGCTGTGCAGGGTTTCGCTGATCGCCTGGGTCAGCAGTGGGTGTCCGCTGATTTCGACGAAGGTGTGGTGGTCGGTTCCGGCGGCGGTGATGGCCTGCTGGAAGCGCACCGGGTTGCGCATGTTGGTCGCCCAGTGCTCGGCGTCGAAGGCCGGACGAGTGTCGAGATCCGCGTAGGTGGTCGAGATGATCGGAATCGTCGGCGTCTGCGGAGCCAGGTCGGCCAACTGCGCGCGCATCGCCGGCTGCAGCGCATCCATGGCCGGATTATGCGGCGCCACTTCGATATTGACCCGGCTGGCGAAGCGGTTCTGACCGCGCAGCCGGGCGATCAACTCGTCGATCTGGTCGGTAGGCCCGGAGATCACGGTCTGGCTGGGCGAGTTGTAGATCCCCAGCGTCACCTGTGGGTACTCCAGGATCAATGCCTCGGTGGCGGCCACATCGAGTCCGAGCAGTGCCATGCCGCCTTGTCCCGACAGCGGCGCCATCAGCCGCGAGCGCGTCGCCGTCACCCGTAGGCCCTCGGCGGGGGTCAGCGCCCCGGCGACGACCGCGGCGGCAACCTCACCCATCGAGTGACCGATCACCACGTCGGGTTCCACCCCGTAGGAGCGCCACAGCTCGGTCAGCGTCAACTGCATGCCGATCAGGCCGAGCTGAATCTGCTCGATACCGACCAGTTCCTTGCCGCTGGACAGCACATCGTGCAGCGAGAACCCGGCCTGTTGGACGAATACCGGCTCCAACTCGGCGACCGCCGCGGCGAACGCGGGCTCGTCGGCCAGCAATTGGCGGCCCATTCCGGCCCACTGCGATCCGCGGCCCGAGTACACGAACACGGTGCCCGGCCGCGCTTCGTCGTTTTCCGCTGGGCCCACCACCCCGGGCGCATGCTGGCCCGCCGCCAACGCGCGCAACCCGGCCACCGCTTGGGCGCGATCGCGGGCAACCACCGTGCCGAACTTGGATTGCCGGGCCCGGTGATGGTTGAGCGTGTGAGCCACGTCGGCCAGGGCCACGTCGGCCCCGGCGCCTTGCATCCACTCGGCCAACGCCGACGCCGTCGCGGCCACCCGTCGGGGCGTCTTACCGGCGACCACCAGGGTCGAGATATTCGGATCTGGTCCGCGCAGTGGCGCCGGTGCCACCTCTTGGCCTTGCTCGAGTACCACGTGCGCGTTGGTGCCGCCGAATCCGAACGAAGACACCCCGGCCCGGCGCGGATGCTGCGTCTGGGGCCATTCCACTTGTGTGTCGACGACCTTCATGCGCAGGTCGGTGAACGGGATGTGCGGGTTCGGACTTTCGAACCGCTGGTTCGGCGGAATCTGGCCGCGCTGCAACGCCATGACCGCCTTGATGAAGCCCGCGATCCCGGCGGCCGCCTCGGTGTGGCCGATGTTCGTCTTCACCGCGCCGATGAGCAGGGGAGAGTCTTCGGAACGTCCGCGACCCAGCACGGTGCCCAGCGCGCGCGCTTCGATCGGATCTCCCAATAGCGTCCCGGTGCCGTGAGTTTCGACATAGTCGACCTCGTTCGGCTGCATCCCGGCGTTGCTGTAGGCGGCGCGCAGCACCGCCATCTGGGCCGCGGGGTTGGGGGCCATCAGCCCGTTGGAGCGTCCGTCCTGATTGACGGCCGAGCCGCAGATCACGGCGAGCACCCGGTCGCCGTCGCGTTGCGCGTCCGTCAGCCGCTTGAGCACGACCACCCCGGCGCCTTCACCGCGCACGAACCCGTCGGCCGCGGCGTCGAACGCGCGGCACTTACCGGTCGGCGACAGCGCGCCGGCCTGGTCGAAACCGCGAAATATCGTGGGGGACAACAACACATTCACCCCGGCCGCGATCGCCAGGTGCGAATCCTGAGTGCGCAGGCTTTGGCAGGCCAGGTGGATGGCCACCAACGACGACGAGCATGCGGTGTCGACGGCCACCGACGGGCCGCGCAGGTCGAGGAAATACGAGAGCCGGTTGGCGATGATGCTCATCGCGCCGCCGGTGTTGTTCCACGCGTCGACCCGGGGTAGATCGCCCAACGTGAGCGCAGCGTATTCGCTCGAGCATGCCCCGGCGAACACTCCGGTCTGCGTTCGGCTCAGCGAGCTCGGGGAAATGCCGGCGTGCTCCAGGGCTTCCCAGGCGACTTCCAGCAGCAGACGCTGCTGCGGGTCCATCTTGTTCGCTTCGTGGGGCGTGATCTCGAAAAATTCCGCATCGAACGCGTCGATGTCGGGCAGGAACGACCCCCACCGGGTGGTGCGGGCCAGCGCCGCCGCCACCTCGGGTGAGCCGTTGTCGAACGGCTGCCAGCGCTGCGGCGGCACCTCGGAGATCGTGCAACCGCGTTCGCAGAGAAACTCCCACAAGGCGTCCGGTCCCGAGATGTCGCCGGGGAAGCGGCACCCCATCCCGATGACGGCGATCGGTTCGTCGAGCGAATTGGGCGCCGGGCGCTTGAGCGCGGCGTCCACGTCGGCGGCGGGTGCCGGCTCGGTCAGGTGTGCGGCCAGCGCATTGATCGTCGGGTGCTCCCAGAAGTCGACCGGAGATACTTTCCGGCCCAGCAACTCCGACAACTCACCCGAAAGCACCACCACTTCGCGAGAGCTCACGCCGTGGTCGGCCAGCGACAGTTCGGGGTCGACCTCGTCCGGCGTGCGGCCGATATTCGTCACCAAATAGTCGACCAGCCAGTGGCGAAGGTCGGCTTCGCCCCGGATGCTCGACGTCATGCGGCCTCACGCCCGCCGGGCGAGCCGTATCGCGCACGCTGACTGAACGTAACTGCCGCCGTATCGAGCTGTCGCTCGGCCGGCTCCTGCAGCAAAGCAGGCATGGAAGACTCGGTCACCGGTTCGCTTCACCTTCCATGTCGCTGCGGGTGCTATCTACACGCACCCCCCATGACGCTCCATTCAGCAGCTCTCGCGGCTCCCCTGCGGAGCGCCCCCGGTGACACGGCAGCTGCTGGCCGAAACGTCGGCGCGTAAGAGTTGGACGGCCACGGCGCAACGATCGTCCACCCCGACCATCCGTCTCGTTGACCAACGTAAGCAGTCTTTCATGGGGAAGTCTTGGGATTTAACAAATCCACAGATTTTAGGTGTGGGCCTATGCTGCCCTATTTTGCGCGTGTCTACTATAGTGCCAGAGTTTCGCGTTACCGCAGCTCAAATGGGGTACCAGTAAGCGTGACGGGTGGTGCTGGTGGGGCGGAGGTGGCAGATAGTAATTAGAGTGAGACGAATCTCACGTGCTGACGGGTGTCGCGGGGCTGACGTGTTCTGGGACCTGCGCACCATTTTCACCGGGAGCGATCCGGGCAGCCCGGGGATGAGCGGGATGCCGGCAGTCAATCGGTGAGCCGTTCGGCAGGAATTTCGGCGGCCGTGCCGGAGTTGTCCCGGTGTCGACCGGCAGTTGCGGCGAATGCGCGGCAGCGATCGATCCGGGGCGTGCGGCCGCCCGATGGCGGCTCGCCAGCTAACTTTCGCCGCGGGGGTCGAGGACCACTTCCTCGATGTTGCGCACCAGCTCCGGCAAATTCGCATTGAGGTAGAAATGATCCCCGGGGAACACCCGGATGGAGAACTCCTGGGTGGTGCGATCCGCCCAGGCCGTCATGTTCTCGTCGGCCACGATGATGTCGTCATCGGCGACGAATGCGTGGATCGGGCATGTCAGCTTTATCTCGGGAGGCCGGGTATAGGCCGCAATGGTCCGGACGCTTTGCAACGTGGGCAGGATGCTCGAGGCGAATTCGTCATTTGCCAGATGCTCGGGATTCGTCTCGGTGACCTGGGCGACCAAGCTCAAGATCTCGTGGTCCGAACCCTGCAATTCCTTGTATCGGATGTGGCCCGGTGCTGCGCAGGACGATATGAACAGCGCGCTGATCGGGTGTCCGGCTTCTTGGAATCTCAGCGCCACCTCGAAGGCCACCAGCCCGCCCATACTGTGGCCGAAAAATGCCACCTGACCTCCGGCTTTCGCCGCCGGCGCCATCATGTCGAAGATTTCGCCGGCAAGCTCGGGAATGCTGGCGAGCTCGGTCAGGCCGCGATCGCGCCGGCTGGGGTATTGCACGGCGACCCGTTTGATATCGGCGGAGAACGCCTTGGCAAACGGAACGTAATAGGTCGCAGATCCACCGGCATGCGGAAAGATAAATAGCGTTCGCGTGCTCGCGCTGCCGCTATTTCGGTCAGTGGGCCCGTTCACCGGCTCAGCCTATCGCGGTGCGGTGGGTCGACCGGCCGCTGCCACACGATCGGCTCGGCGGGTAACGACAAGCATCCCGACCTGCGCAGGCGGTGCCGCGGAATTCCTGGAAGAATCCGTTTTTGTGGGGCGTTTGCCACGTCGCGTTGCAATTCGGGCAATGGAGTACCCCGCCCGCCGGGCGGCGGTGCGGGGCACGTTCGTGGCAAGCCCGGCGGCCAATGCCCGACACACCGGTGTCGCCACCGCCGTCACAGAGGTAACACCAGGCACACTGGTAACAACAACGAAGCCAGGAGGGCATGGCCGTGTACCGAGTCTTTGAAGCGCTGGATGAATTGGGCGCCATTGTCGAAGAAGCCCGCGGCGTGCCGATGACGGCGGGCTGCGTGGTGCCTCGCGGTGACGTGCTGGAGTTGATCGACGACATCAAAGACGCGATTCCCGGCGAGCTGGACGACGCCCAGGACGTGCTCGATGCCCGCGATTCGATGCTTTCCGACGCCAAGTCGCACGCCGACTCCATGGTCTCCTCGGCAACCACCGAGTCGGAGTCGTTGCTGAACCACTCTCGCGCGGAGGCCGACCGACTGCTTTCCGACGCCAAGGCGCAGGCCGACCGGATGGTGAACGAGGCGCGCCAGCACAGCGAGCGGATGGTCGCCGACGCGCGCGAGGAGGCCATGCGCATCGCCACGGCGGCCAAGCGCGAGTACGAGGCCAGCGTCGGCCGCGCCCAGGCCGAGGCCGACCGGCTGATCGAAAACGGCAACATCTCATATGAGAAGGCCGTGCAAGAGGGCATCAAGGAGCAGCAGCGCCTGGTCTCCCAGAACGAGGTCGTGCAGGCCGCCAACGCGGAGTCCACGCGTCTGATCGACACCGCACACGCCGAGGCCGACCGGCTGCGCGGTGAGTGCGACATCTACGTCGATAACAAGCTCGCGGAGTTCGAGGAGTTCCTGAACGGGACGCTTCGTTCGGTGGGCCGCGGTCGCCACCAACTCCGGACGGCGGCCGGCACGCACGACTACGCGACGCGCTAGCGGGTAGCGCTCTCGGCCCAGTGCCGAGCGGGCCACCTGGGCGAATGGCCGAAGTGCCGCCCGGGGCATCTCGACGGCGCCGTAAGATTTTTCCTATGGCGCGCCAACACAGCACTACTGCGCAGCATCATCCGGCCTCGCCGATGACGGTTGACGTCACGCGGCTCGGGCGCCGACCGGGATCGATGGTGACGTTACGTAACACCGTGCCCAGCCCGTTGCGCATCGGACTGGACATGATCGCGATCCCGCAGGGCGCTCCGCTGGACATGGATCTGCGGGTCGAGTCGGTGTCGGAAGGCGTGCTGGTCACCGGGACGGTGTCGGCGCCCACCCTCGGCGAGTGCTCGCGGTGCCTGACCGAGGTGCACGGGCACGTGGAGGTCGGGTTGACCGAACTGTTCGCCTACCCGGACACCGCCACCGAGGCGACCACCGAGGAAGACGAGGTCGGCCGGGTCGTCGACGACCGCATCGACCTCGAGCAGCCGATCATCGATGCCGTCGCGCTCGACCTTCCGTTCGCACCGGTATGCCGGCCGGATTGCCCCGGGTTGTGCCCCGAATGCGGCGTGGTGATGGCCGATGACCCCAGCCACCACCACGACACCATCGATCCGCGATGGTCCAAGCTGGTGGACATGCTGTCCGACGACACCGGCGACCCGGATACCGCTCGGGGTGACCGGTGACCTCCCGGCAAAGTCTGCTCGACGCGCTCGGCGTCGGCCTGCCCGAGGAACTGCTCTCGTTGGCGTTGACGCACCGCAGCTACGCCTACGAGCACGGCGGACTGCCGACCAACGAGCGGCTGGAGTTTCTCGGCGACGCCGTGCTGGGCCTGACGGTCACCGACGAGCTCTACCACCGTCATCCCGACCGATCGGAAGGTGACCTGGCCAAACTGCGCGCCAGCATCGTCAACACCCAGGCGCTGGCCGACGTCGGGCGGCACCTATGCGAAGGCGGACTGGGCGCTCACCTGCTGCTGGGGCGCGGCGAAGCGAACACGGGCGGAGCCGACAAGTCGAGCATCCTGGCCGACGGGATGGAATCGCTGCTGGGTGCGATCTACCTGGCGCACGGCATCGAAACGGCGCGCGAGGTGATCCTGCGGTTGTTCGGTGCGCTGCTGGATGCCGCGCCCACGCTGGGCGCGGGGCTGGATTGGAAGACCAGCCTGCAGGAGCTCACCGCGGCGCGCGGGATGGGCGCGCCGTCCTACCACGTCACCTCCACCGGCCCGGACCACGACAAGGAATTCACGGCCGTGGTCGTCGTGATGGAGACCGAATACGGGTCGGGTGTCGGCCGCTCCAAAAAAGAAGCCGAGCAGAAGGCGGCCGCCGCGACCTGGAAAACGCTGGAAGCGTTGGACACCGCGGGGAAAACGCCCGTATAGATGCCCGAGCTGCCCGAGGTCGAGGTGGTGCGCCGCGGCTTGCAGGCCCATGTTGTGGGCAAGACGATCACCGCGGTTCGGGTGCACCACCCCCGCGCGGTGCGCCGCCACGAGGCCGGACCCGCCGACCTCACGGCCCGGCTGCTCGACGCGCGGATCGACGGAACCGATCGACGGGGCAAATACCTGTGGCTGCTGCTCGACGGTGATACCGCGCTGGTCGTTCACCTCGGCATGAGCGGGCAGATGCTGCTCGGTGCGGTGCCGCGCGCCGATCACGTCCGGATCTCCGCAGTGCTCGATGACGGAACGCTGCTGAGCTTCGCCGACCAGCGAACCTTCGGGGGCTGGATGCTCGCCGACCTGGTGGACGTCGACGGCAGCGTGGTGCCGACGCCCGTCGCGCACCTCGCGCGCGACCCGCTGGACCCCCGCTTCGACGTCGATGCGGTGGTGAAAGTGTTGCGGCGCAAGCATTCCGAGATCAAACGCCAGCTACTGGATCAGCAGGTGGTGTCGGGTATCGGCAATATCTATGCCGATGAAGCGTTGTGGCGGGCCAAAGTTCATGGTGCCCGCGCGGCGGACACGCTGACCCGCCGCCAGCTGACCGCCGTGCTGGCGGCCGCCGCGGACGTGATGCGCGAGGCGCTCGCCAAGGGCGGCACCTCGTTCGATTCGCTGTACGTCAACGTCAACGGCGAGTCGGGTTACTTCGACCGCTCCCTGGATGCCTATGGGCGCGAAGGCGAAAGCTGCCGGCGCTGTGGCGCGGTAATGCGCCGCGAGAAATTCATGAACCGGTCGTCGTTCTACTGTCCGCGGTGTCAGCCACGCCCACGCGGTTAATGCCATTTCGGCAAAAGCTGAGGCTATCCTCAGCATCGTGAGGCTATCCTTACCAGGATGATGAACCTCCGGCGTTGGGGCGGGTAATGCGCGAATCGGCGCGAGACGCAGATCGTTTTTCGGGTTCGCCAACCGTGCTAGCGGAGCTGTCGCCGGGCGAGCGGGCAACGATCGTCGGCCTGACGCCGGCGGTATCTCCGATGGTGGCGGGCCGCCTGCGGCAACTGGGATTTCGGCCGGCCTCCGACGTCGAAGTGATCCGCCGGGCCCCGATGGGCGACCCGACCATCTACCGCGTCCAGGACACCGAGCTGTGCCTGCGACGGCGCGAGGCGCGACTGATCGAAATCGAGACGGGCAGCGACGCATGACGTCGTCGTGCCACGAAGAAGGCGGCTCTGCGGTCGCCGTTACCGGAATGGCGCGCATCGCTTTGGTCGGAAGTCCCAACGCGGGCAAAACTTCTGTGTTCAACCACCTGACCGGACTGCGGGCCAAGACCGGTAACTACCCGGGCGTCACCGTCGGGCGCAGCGTCGGCATCGCCAAGGTGGACGGCGTCGAGGTCGCCATCGAGGACCTGCCCGGCACCTACAGCCTCGACCCGATCAGCCCGGACGAGCAGGTGGTGTCCGACCTGCTCGGCGGCGAGGTCTACGGCGACGGCCGGCCCGACGGGATCGTGATCGTCGCCGACGCCACCACACTGCACCGCTCGATCATCCTGATCGCGCAGGTACTGCGCCAGGACCTGCCGTGCCTGTTGGTGCTGAGCATGACCGACGAGTTGACCGCGCGCGGCGGCGGCATCGCCATCGACGCCTTGTCGACGGCGCTGGGCGTCCCGGTCCTCGCGGTCATCGCCAACCGCGGCGTTGGCATCGACACTTTGCGCTCGCAGCTGGTGAACTTCGGCCAATGGCAACGGCCCCCGGTTTTGCCGCCGGCCGAGGACGTCGCCATCGACGCGTGGGGCCGCTCGGTGCTGAAGGCCGCCGATTATGCTGCCCCGCAACCGGATCGGCGTACCCGGCGGATCGACGCGATCGTGCTGCACCCGCTGTGGGGCACCGTCATCTTCTTCGTGGTGATGTTCTGCTTCTTCCAGGTCGTCTTCACAGTCGCAGCGCCGCTGCAGGATCAGGTCGCCGATTGGCTCGGCCAGCTCGGAACCCTGGTCAGCAACCACGTCGGCAACTACGTCATCCGCGGGTTGCTCGGCCAGGGACTGATCGGCGGTGTCGGGACGGTGCTTCAGTTCCTCCCGCAGATCGTGTTGTTGTTCCTGCTGATCGCGCTGCTGGAGAACGTCGGCTACATGGCGCGCGCCGCCTTCCTGATGGACCGGGTGATGGCGGCGACGGGATTGGAAGGCCGCGCGTTCGTCGCGATGCTGTCGTCGTTCGCCTGCGCGATCCCGGGGATCATGGCCACCCGGACGCTGCCGTCGTCGAAGGACCGGATCGCCACCATCATCACGGCGCCGTTGATGACCTGTTCGGCCCGGCTTCCGGTGTTCACCCTGCTGGTCGGCATCCTCGTTTCCCCGAAGACTCAGTGGGGCGGGTTCAGTGCGCAGGGTGTGGCGATGTTCGCGCTCTACGTGTGCGGTGGCACCTCCGCGCTGATCGCCGCGGCGGTGTTCAAATCGACGATCCTGCGCAGTGACCTGTTGCCGTTCACGATGGAGCTTCCCCCGTATCGCTTCCCGTCGCCCAAGAACGTGCTGATCACGATGTGGGATTCGGCGAAGATGTTCTTGCGCAAGGCCGGAACGATCATCCTGGGGACGTCGGTGGTGCTGTGGGTGTTGCTCAACCTGCCGGCGCGCGAGGCCGAGACCGCGAAGATGTCGCCGACCGACGCGACCGCCTACGTGATGGACCACAGCCTGGCCGCCGACGTCGGGAAATTTGTCGGACCGGTGTTCAAACCGCTCGGCTTCGACTGGCACGTCAACATCGCGCTGCTCGGTTCGATGTCGGCGCGTGAAGTGTTCGTCTCCACCCTGGGCCAGGTCGCGGCGGCGGAGAGTCCCGACGATCCGCACGAGGCACTGGTTTCGCTGACCGACGACAACGGCCATAAGGTGTTCACCGCGCCGACCGTGATCGCGCTGATGGCGTACTTCATCTATGCGCTGCAATGCATGTCGACCGTCGCGGTGATGCGGCGTGAAACCAACTCGTGGCGATGGCCCGCGATCGCATGGTCTTACATGTTCGTGCTGGCCTGGGTGATGGCTTTCCTCGCCCGACAAGTCGCGATAGCGCTGGGCGCATGATTCCGATCCACGCCACGGCCACCAACGATCCGCGTCGGCTGCGCTGGGTGGTCTCATCCGAGCAACTGCCGCCGCGCGGCACGGTCCGCGTCGCCCCGGGCAAGCTGGGCGCCTTGCTGGGCACAGGCGTGGTCGACGAAATTGTGGTGGGAGCCGGCGGCATCCTGATCACGATCTCCGCGGACAGCAGCTGGCGTGAGCGGGGCGACGAAATTGGCGCGGCGCTTGGCGAGGCACTGCTGGACTTGGCGGGCTGGACCGTTGACGAAACATCGGTCCCCGCAGGACAATTGGAAGCCGTCGTGCAGGAGCTGCTGGCCGGGCAGGTGGGTGCGCTGGCCGCCTCGCACGGCGGTTCGATCGAGTTGGTCTCGGTCGACGGCCACAACGTGATCGTGCGGATGGCCGGCTCCTGCGACGGATGCCCGGGCGCGTCCTCCACCCTGCGCGACGCGCTGGAGCGCGAACTGCGGCACCGGGTCGACGATCGGGTGGTCGTCTCTTCCGAAAACGATTCGAAATCAACGTCTTTCGGCAAGAAGCTGCTGTCGTTGATAGTCCGCTGAGGGCGTATTCGCACGGCCCCGGTAGAAATGAGCCATGACGGAACTGTGGGTCGAACGCACCGGAACACGCCGCTACACCGGCCAGAGCTCGCGGGGCGCGCAGGTTCTCGTCGGCTCCGAGGACGTCGAAGGTGTGTTCACCCCCGGTGAATTGATGAAGATCGCGCTGGCGGCGTGCAGCGGGATGTCCAGCGACCAGCCGCTGGCCCGCCGGCTCGGCGACGACTACCGGGCGGTGGTCCGGGTTTCCGGTGACGCCGACCGCGACGAAGAGGTCTATCCGCTGCTGTCGGAAACCCTCGAAGTGGACCTGTCGGGATTGTCGCAGGACGAGAAGGAACGCCTGCTGGTGGTCGTCAACCGGGCGATCGATCTGGTCTGCACCGTCGGGCGCACGCTGAAGGCGGGCACCACGGTCAAGTTCGAGATCACTTCCAAGAACGACAATGCCGGGTCCTGACGTCCGGCTCACCGCCTGGGTGCACGGCATGGTCCAGGGGGTGGGCTTTCGCTGGTGGACCCGCTGCCGGGCGCTGGAGCTCGGCCTCACCGGTTATGCGGCCAACCAGGCCGACGGCCGCGTCCTGGTCGTCGCCCACGGACCCCGGCAGGCCGGCGAGAAATTGCTGGAGTTGCTGGAAGGCGGCCATTCCTGGCCGCCGCGGCCCGGCCATGTCGACCAGGTCGTCGCCGATTGGTCGCAGCCACACGAGCAATTCGAGGGATTCGTCGAGCGTTAAGCCGCTCGGTGAGTCACACCAGCCACGACAAAATGGCCCCCTTTCAGTGACTGAAGTGGCCACTGTGGCCAGTGCGTCGGGGGCGTGGGTGAGACGCGGATTTCGAGCGAGCCGACACCCCTCGGTGACGGCGACTCGGGCAATTTGGGCGGTAGTCTGGCTCGCCGTGTACCTCAAGAGTCTGACGCTGAAGGGCTTCAAGTCCTTCGCTTCGCCGACGACTCTGCGCTTCGAGCCCGGTATTACCGCCGTCGTCGGACCCAACGGTTCCGGCAAGTCCAACGTGGTCGACGCCCTGGCGTGGGTGATGGGGGAGCAGGGCGCCAAGACGCTGCGCGGCGGAAAGATGGAAGACGTCATCTTCGCCGGCACCTCGTCCCGCGCCCCGCTGGGCCGCGCCGAGGTCACCGTCACGATCGACAACGCCGACAACGCGCTGCCGATCGAGTACTCCGAGGTCTCGATCACCCGGCGGATGTTCCGCGACGGCGCCAGTGAATACGAAATCAACGGCACCAGTTGCCGTTTGATGGACGTCCAGGAACTGCTGAGCGACTCCGGCATCGGCCGCGAGATGCACGTGATCGTCGGGCAGGGCAAGCTCGACGAGATCCTGCAGTCGCGGCCCGAGGATCGCCGGGCGTTCATCGAGGAAGCCGCGGGTGTGCTCAAGCACCGCAAGCGCAAGGAAAAAGCCTTGCGCAAGCTGGACGCGATGCAGGCCAACCTGGCGCGGCTCACCGACCTGACCACCGAGCTGCGACGCCAGCTCAAGCCGCTGGGCCGCCAGGCCGAGGTGGCCCGTCGCGCCCAGACCATCCAGGCCGACCTGCGTGACGCCAAGCTGCGGCTGGCCGCCGACGACCTGGTCAATCGGCAGGTGCAGCGGGACGCGATCCTGGAGGCCGAGGCCACCATGCGCCGCGAGCACGACGAGGCCGCCGGCCGGCTGGCCGTGGCGTCCGAGGAGCTGACCGCGCACGAGACCGCGCTGGCCGAGCTCTCGGTGCGCGCCGAGTCGGTCCAGCACACCTGGTTCGGGCTGTCCGCCCTGGCCGAACGGGTGGGCGCCACGGTGCGCATCGCCAGCGAACGCGCCCAGCACCTGGATCTCGAGCCGGTGGCGACCGGCGACACCGACCCGGACGCACTGGACGCCGAGGCCGAGCAGGTCGCGGCCGCCGAGCGGCAGCTGCTGGCCGAGCTGGCCGCCACCCGTACCCGGCTGGAGGCCGCCCGCGCCGACTTGTCCGAGCGCGAGCGCGAGGCAGCCGAGGCCGACCGGGCCCACCTGGCCGCCGTCCGGGCCGAGGCAGACCGGCGCGAGGGCCTGGCCCGGCTGGCCGGTCAGGTCGAGACCATGCGGGCCCGGGTCGAATCGATCGACGACAGCGTGGCCAAGTTGTCCGAGCGCATCGAACACGGCGCTGCCCGTGCGCAGCAGACCCGGGCGGAGTTCGAAACCGTGCAGGGTCGCGTCGGCGAACTCGATCAGGGCGAGGTCGGCCTGGACGAACACCACGAGCGGACGGTGGCCGCACTGCGGCTGGCCGACGAACGGGTCACCGAGCTGCAGGCCGGCGAGCGGGAAGCCGAGCGCCGGGTGGCGTCGCTGCGAGCCCGCATCGATGCCCTCTCGGTGGGGCTCGAGCGCAAGGATGGCGCGGCGTGGCTTACCCAAAACCACAGTGGCGCAGGACTTTTCGGTCCAGTCGCGAAGTTGGTCAAGGTCCGTTCCGGGTATGAGGCGGCGCTGGCGGCGGTGCTCGGATCGGCGGCCGACGCGCTGGCCGCCGAAAGCTTCGGCGCGGCCCGTTCGGCGGTCGCCGCGCTCAAGCAAGCTGACGGAGGCCGCGCGGCACTGGTGCTGGGCGACTGGCCTGGCCCGGAAAACGATCAACCCCCGCACGCTGGTTCGTTGCCCGACGGTGCGCTCTGGGCGCTCGACCTCGTCGAGGCGCCACAGCGGCTGCGCGGCGCGATGGTCGCCATGCTGTCGGGCGTCGCGGTGGTCAACGACCTGGGCGCGGCGCTGGATCTGGTGGCCGGCCGCCCGCAGCTGCGCGCGGTCACCACCGACGGTGACCTGGTCGGCCGCGGCTGGGTGAGCGGCGGTTCGGACCGCAAGCCGTCGACGCTGGAGCTCACCTCGGAGATCGACAAGGCCGGCAGCGAGCTGGCCGTGGCCGAGTCGCAGGTGGCGCAACTCGGCGCCGCCCTGTCCGGCGCATTGACCGAGCAGCGTGGCCGGCAGGACTCCGCCGAGCAGGCGCTCGCCGCGCTCAACGAGTCCGACACCGAGATCTCGGCGATGTACGAGCAGCTGGGCCGGCTCGGTCAAGACGCCCGGACCGCCGAGGAAGACTGGAACCGGCTGCTGCGTCAGCGTGAGGAGCTGGAGGCGGGACGCGCCCAGACCGTCGAAGAGGTCACCGAACTCGAAACCCGGCTGCGCAACGCGCAGGCCAGCCAGCACACGCCCGCGGAAGACCCCGTCGATCGTCAGCGAATCGCCGCCGCGGCCGACACCGCCCGCGGCGTCGAGGTGGAGGCCCGGCTCGCGGTGCGCACCGCCGAGGAACGGGCCAACGCCGTGCGCGGCCGGGCTGATTCGTTGCGCCGTGCGGCCGCCGCCGAACGTGAGGCGCGGGTGCGCGCCCAGCAGGCCCACGCCGCGCGATTGCGGGCGGCGGCGGTGGCCGCGGCGGTGGCCGACGCGGGCCGGCTGCTGGCGGCGCGGTTGAACCGGGTGGTCGTCTCCGCATCGCAGATCCGCGACGCCATGGTCGCCGAACGCGAGGCGCGGTCGACGGCGATGGCGGCGGTGCGCAACGAGGTGCACACGCTGGGCACCCGGGTGGCCACGCTGACCGATTCGCTGCACCGCGACGAGGTGGCCAACGCCCAGGCGGCGCTGCGCATCGAGCAGCTCGAACAAATGGTGCTCGAGCAGTTCGGCATGAGCCCCGCGGATTTGGTCGCCGAGTACGGCCCGCAGGTCGCGCTGCCGCCCTCCGAACTGGAGATGGCCGAGTTCGAGTTGGCCCGTGAGCGCGGCGAGCAGGTCACCGCGCCCGCCCCGGTGCCCTACGACCGGCCGACCCAGGAGCGGCGGGCCAAACGCGCCGAGCGGGAACTGGCCGAACTGGGCCGGGTCAATCCGCTGGCGCTCGAGGAGTTTGCCGCGCTGGAGGAGCGCTACAACTTCCTGTCCACCCAGCTCGAAGACGTCAAGGCGGCCCGCAAGGATCTGCTCGACGTCGTCGCCGACGTCGACGCCCGCATCCTGCAGGTGTTCAGCGACGCGTTTGTCGACGTGGAACGCGAATTCCGGGAAGTCTTCACGGTGCTGTTCCCCGGCGGCGAGGGCCGGCTGCGGCTGACCAACCCGGACGACATGCTCACCACCGGCATCGAGGTGGAGGCGCGTCCGCCCGGCAAGAAGATCACCCGGCTGTCTTTGCTGTCCGGTGGCGAGAAGGCACTGACCGCCGTCGCGATGCTGGTCGCGATCTTCCGTGCCCGCCCGTCGCCGTTCTACATCATGGACGAGGTCGAGGCCGCGCTCGACGACACCAACCTGCGCCGCCTGATCTCGCTGTTCGAGCTGCTGCGGGCGCGCTCGCAGCTGCTCATCATCACCCACCAGAAGCCGACGATGGAGGTCGCCGACGCGCTGTACGGCGTGACCATGCAGGGCGACGGCATTACCGCGGTGATCTCGCAGCGCATGCGTGGACAAGAGGTCCAGCAGCTCGCCACTACTTCTTCTTAGCGGCGTCCCCGGCGGCTGCCGCTGTGAGTTCGCCCCCGTGGCCCTGAAACAATGTCAGCGTGTCACAAGGTCTTTGGATCGCCATCGCCGTCGTTGCCGCCCTGGTTGTCATCGCTGCGCTGGTCCTGGGGCTGACCCGGTACCGTCGCCGGCAGATCAGCCTGAGCCGGCCGGAGCCGACCGCACTCGACCGATCCGGGGGCTACACCGCGTCGTCGGGCATCACCTTCAGCCAGAGCGCACCGACGATCGACACCACCGGGCTGCCCGCGGTGGGGGACGACGCGTCCACCCCGCGCGACGCGCCACGGCGCACGATCTCCGACGTCCAGTTGCCCGAACCCGAAGCACCTGCGGCGCCGCAGGCCCTGCCGGAGCCCGAACCCGAAGCACCCGCGCCCGCTGAGGTGCCGGAACCGCCGGCGGCTGAGCCAGCCCCCGAAATCGACGAGATCGCGCCGACCGACGGCCGGCTGGAACGCCTGCGCGGCCGGCTGGCCCGATCGCAGAACGCGCTCGGGCGCAGCATGCTGGGCTTGCTCGGCGGCGGCGACCTGGACGAAGACTCCTGGCAGGACGTCGAGGACACCCTGCTGGTCGCCGACCTGGGCCCGGTCGTCACCGAGTCGGTGGTCGCACAGCTGCGCAGCCGGCTGGCCAGCAGCAACGTGCGCACCGAGGCCGACGCGCGGGCGGTGCTGCGCGACGTGCTGATCAAAGAGCTCAAACCCGATATGGATCGCTCGATCCGGGCGCTGCCCCACGACGACCACCCGTCGGTGCTGCTGGTCGTCGGCGTCAACGGCACCGGAAAGACCACGACGGTCGGCAAGCTGGCGCGGGTGCTGGTGGCCGACGGCCGGCGTGTCGTGCTGGGCGCCGCCGACACGTTCCGGGCCGCGGCCGCCGATCAGCTCGAGACCTGGGGGTCCCGGGTGGGCGCCGAAGTGGTGCGTGGACCGGAGGGCTCGGACCCGGCGGCGGTGGCCTACGACGCCGTCGACAAGGGCATCGAGGCCGGCGCCGACGTCGTGCTGATCGACACCGCGGGGCGGCTGCACACCAAGGTGGGCCTGATGGACGAGCTGGACAAGGTCAAACGCGTGATAACCCGGCGCGCCGCCGTCGACGAGGTGCTGCTGGTCCTCGATGCGACGATCGGGCAGAACGGTCTGGCTCAGGCCAAGGTCTTCGCCGACGTCGTCGACATCACCGGCGCGGTGCTGACCAAGCTGGACGGAACGGCCAAGGGCGGCATCGTTTTCCGGGTGCAACAAGAACTCGGCGTGCCGGTGAAACTGGTCGGCCTCGGCGAAGGCCCCGACGATTTGGCGCCTTTTGAGACGGCCGCATTCGTGGACGCGCTGCTCGGCTGAAATCCCTTACACGGCGGCCGTTTCGTTAATGACGCCGAAACACGGTGGCCCCATCTCGGAAACAACTATTGCGCAAGGTTCTGGATCAGGTCATCAGGCACATGTCTGATGACCCGTTCAGGGCCGACCGGAGGTGATAGCGAGTGAGTTTCCCAGTAATGGGCCAGCCCAATACCGGTGATACCGCATGGATGCTGGCGAGTTCAGCGCTGGTGTTGTTGATGACGCCAGGTTTGGCGTTCTTCTATGGCGGCATGGTGCGCGCGAGAAGCGTGCTCAACATGCTCATGATGAGTATCAGCGCCATGGGTGTGGTGACGGTGCTGTGGGTTCTATATGGCTATTCAGTCTCGTTTGGTACTGACAAGGCCAACCTGATTGGTGACCCCACCGAGTACTGGGGCCTCAAGGGCCTGATCGGTGGCAACGCCGTAGCCGCCGATCCCACCAAAGGCACTGCCGCGACGGACATTCCGTTGGCCGGCACGCTGCCCGCGACCGTATTCGTGGCATTCCAGCTGATGTTCGCGATCATCACCGTCGCCCTGATCTCGGGCGCGGTGTCCGACCGCCTCAAGTTCAGCGCCTGGCTGGTGTTCTCCGGACTGTGGGCGACGTTCGTGTACTTCCCGGTTGCGCACTGGGTCTTCGCGTTCGACGGGTTCGCGGCCGAGAAGGGTGGCTGGATCGCCAACAAGCTGCACGCGATCGACTTCGCAGGTGGAACCGCGGTCCATATCAACTCCGGTACCGCGGGCCTGGCGCTGGCGCTGGTGCTGGGCAAGCGCAAAGGCTGGCCCACCACGCTGTTCCGTCCGCACAACCTGCCGTTCGTGATGCTCGGCGCCGGTCTGCTGTGGTTCGGCTGGTATGGCTTCAACGCCGGTTCGGCGACGAGTTCCAATGGCGCCGCGGGTGCGACGTTCATGACGACCACGATCGCCACGGCCACGGCCATGCTGGCCTGGCTGCTCACCGAGCGCATTCGCGACGGTAAGGCGACAACGCTGGGAGCGGCATCGGGCATCGTGGCGGGGCTGGTCGCGATCACCCCGTCCTGCTCGTCGGTCAATGCGCTGGGCGCTCTGATCATCGGCCTGGTCGCCGGTGTGGTGTGCGCGCTCGCGGTCGGGCTTAAGTTCAAGCTCGGCTTCGACGACTCGCTGGATGTGGTCGGCGTGCACCTGGTCGGTGGTCTGGCCGGCACCTTGCTGGTCGGCCTGCTGGCTGCCCCGGAGAGCGTGGCGATCAACGGCGTCGCGGGCGTGTCCAAGGGGTTGTTCTACGGCGGCGGCTGGGATCAGCTGGAAAAACAGGCGGTCGGCGCGTTCAGCGTGCTTGGCTACTCGTTCGTGGTGACGCTTATCATCGCCTTCATCCTGAAGTACACGATTGGGCTGCGGCTGAATCCGGAAGCGGAAGCAGCAGGCATCGATGAGGCCGAGCACGCGGAGAGCGGTTACGATTTCGCCGTGACCACCTCTTCGGTTCTTCCCCGTGCCAGCCTGCCGGACAGCGCTAACGGACTGGACGAAGCTGTGGCGGCCGAGAAAGTGGAGGCGGAGTAGAAATGAAGCTGGTCACCGCGATCGTGAAGCCGTTCACCCTTGATGACGTCAAGACGAGCCTGGAGGACGCGGGAGTCCTCGGGCTGACGGTCAGCGAAGTCCAGGGCTATGGACGGCAGAAGGGGCACACCGAGGTCTACCGGGGTGCTGAATACTCGGTCGATTTCGTGCCGAAGGTCCGGATCGAGGTCGTGGTCGACGATTCCGTCGTCGACAAGGTCGTGGACAGCATTGTCCGGGCCGCTCGAACCGGCAAGATCGGTGACGGCAAGGTCTGGGTCAGCCCCGTGGAAACCATCGTGCGAGTGCGCACCGGTGAGCGCGGGACCGATGCGATATGACGTTAATCGTAAGTTGAGGATCCAGCCCGGGCGGGCCGGGAGGTTATGAAACCGAACGAGCCCGACCGGGAATCTGGAGCGGACGCCGTGCATGCAGAAATCGCTTCCGGGGCAAGCGATTTAGCCGCTGCACGGCGTACGCTGCTGTCTGAGGGCAGCACAATGCAGGCGGCCGAGCTGAGGCACGCTTGGCTGGATCTGCACGAGGCGTGGTTGATCGCAAAGGCCACCGAGCTCGGCATCACCGAAACCAGTGGCTTTGCGCTCGTCGGAGTCGGCGGCCTGGGGCGCCGTGAGCTGCTGCCCTATTCCGATCTGGACTTGATGCTGTTGCACAACAACGTCTCTGACGATGTGCTGCAGCGGGTCGCCGACGGGCTGTGGTACCCGTTGTGGGACGCCAACGTTCGGCTCGACCACAGCGTGCGCACCGTCTCCGGAACGCTGGGCGTCGCCAACGGCGACATGATCGCCGCCCTGGGATTGCTGGACGCTCGCCACATCGCCGGCGACGCAACCCAGTCCGAGGAGTTGATCGCGGGCGCAAGGAAGCAGTGGCGCACCGCAATTCGCTCCCGGATGGACGAGCTGGTGGAAATGACCAACGCCCGCTGGCAGCGATGCGGCCGAATCGCGCAACGCGCCGAGCCCGACCTGAAATCGGGCCGCGGCGGGCTGCGTGACGTCCAACTACTCGACGCGCTGGGCGTGGCTCAACTGATCGACCGCCGCGGCATGAGCCGTCCGGAGATTCCCGGCGGATCACTCGACGATGCGTATCTGACCCTGCTCGACGTCCGCACCGAACTGCATCGGGTGTCTGGCCGCGGACGCGATCAGCTGCTGGCCCAGTTCGCCGACGAGATCAGCGCCGCCCTGCATATTGGTGACCGATTTGCTTTGGCGCGCATGCTTTCTGACGTCGGCCGCACCATCGCATACCACGCCGAGAGCGGATTGCGGACCGCGCAGAACGCACTGCCGCGCCGCGGCATCTCCGCCCTGGTGCGGCGCCCGAAGCGGCGACCGCTGGACGAGGGCGTGGTCGAGTATGACGGCGAAATCGTGCTGGCCCGCGAGGCGCAACCCGAACGCGATCCCGGACTGGTGCTTCGGGTGGCCGCCGCCTCGGCGGACAGCGGCTTGCCGATCGGGGCGGCCACCCTCAGCCGGCTGGCCACCAGCGTTCCGGACCTGCCCACGCCGTGGCCGCGGGAGGCCCTGGACGACCTGTTGGTGGTGCTGCTGGCGGGCCCCCCGATGGTGGACACGCTCGAGGCGCTGGACCGAACCGGCTTGTGGGGCAGGCTATTTCCCGAATGGGATGCGGTCCGCGACCTTCCGCCGCGCGACGTTTCCCACGTGTGGACCGTGGATCGTCATATCGTCGAGACCGCCGTCAACGCGGCGCCGCTGACGACCCGCGTCGCGCGCTCGGACCTGCTGGCGCTCGGTGCGCTGCTGCACGACATCGGCAAGGGGCGCGGCGTCGACCACTGCGTGTTCGGCGCCGATTTGGTATACCCGATCGGCGAGCGGTTGGGGCTGGCGCCCCGGGATATCGAGACACTGGCCGGCATGGTCCGCCACCATCTGTTGCTGCCGATCACCGCGACCCGCAGCGACCTCAACGACCCGGCAACCATCGAGTCCGTCTCCGAGGCCTTGGGTGGGGATTCGCAACTGCTGGAGTTGCTGCACGCGCTCGCCGAGGCCGACTCGAAGGCAACCGGGCCGGGCGTGTGGAGCGACTGGAAAGCCTCCCTGATGCAGGACCTGGTGCGTCGCTGCCGGATGGTGATGGCGGGCGAGCCGCTGCCGGAGGTCGAACCGACTGCCCCACACTATCTTTCACTCGCTGCTAACCACGGGGTACATGTCGAGATCACGCCGGGGGAGTCCGAACGCCTGCACGCGGTGATGGTCGCACCGGATCAACGCGGACTGGTGTCCAAAGCCGCCGCGGTACTGGCGCTGAACTCGCTACGGATCCACTCCGCGACGGTCAACACCCACGAGGGCGTCGCGATCACCGAATTCGTGGTGTCGCCGCTGTTCGGTTCGCCGCCCGAACCGGGCCTGCTGCGTCAGCAGTTTGTCGGCGCTCTCAATGGTGACGTCGATGTCCTTGGCGCGCTAGAGAAGCGCGACACCGACGCCGCCAACTCGGCGATGGCCCGGGTCGGCGAGATTCAGGCCGGCGCGCCGCTGACTCGTTCGACCGCGCCGCCCCGCATCCTGTGGCTCGATGCCGCCGCGGCCGGCCAACTCGTCGTCGAAGTGCGCGCGATGGACCGGATCGGGTTGCTCGCGTTGCTGGCCCAGGCGCTCGAGCGGGCCGGAGCGGACATCGCCTGGGCGAAGGTCAATACGTTCGGATCGACGGCCGCCGATGTCTTCTGTGTGACCATGACGGGCGAGTCCCTGGACGCGGTGACCGGCGACCACGCCGCTGCCGCGCGAGCCGCGGTGGAGAAGCATCTGTTGGCGGTGTTGGGTGCCTCCGCGGACGCAGTCGTCGACGGGCCCGTCACCGAGTGAGCCGCTGCGCGGTCGCTACGTCAGTTCCGAATTCAGTTGCCGCACAGCCACAATGCGGTCCTTGAGCTGATCGCGGGTCGCGGCGGCGATCGGCGGCCCACCGCAGCGCCGGCGTAGTTCGTTGTGAATCCATCCGTGCGGCTTGCCGGTGCGGTGATGGGCGACCGACACCAGGGCGTTGAGTTCGCGACGCAGGTCGCGGAGCTGGCCGTGCATGGACCCAGACCCCGACGGCACCGGTGCGGATTGCCCGGAGGCGGCCCGTTTCTGCAGCTGCTCGTCCTGGCGGCGGTGCAGCAGGGCCCGCATCTGGGTGGCGTCGAGCAACCCCGGGATGCCGAGGTAGTCGGCCTCCTCGTCGCTTCCGGCCGGGGCGGCGGTGCCGAACGAGGACCCGTCGAAGATGACCTGGTCGAGTTCGGCGTCGGCGCCCAGCGAGGTGAAACCCTTTTCCAGCTCTGTCTTTTCGTTCTGTTCCCGGACCGCCGGATCGGCGTCGAGCGGGTCGTCGAGGGATTCGCGGTGCGGTTCGCCGAGCACGTGGTTGCGCTCGGCCTCCAACTCGCTGGCCAGCATCAGCAGGTTGGGCACCGACGGCACGAAGATGCTCGCACTCTCGCCCGCCCGCCGCGACCGCACGAAGCGCCCGATGGCCTGGGCGAAGAACAACGGGGTAGAGGCGCTGGTGGCGTAGATCCCGACCGACAGCCGGGGGACGTCGACACCCTCGGAGACCATGCGCACCGCGACCAGCCAGCGCGTGGTGCTCTCCGAGAATTCGGAGATCCGCGCCGACGACCCGGGATCGTCCGAGAGCACCAGCGTGGGTGCCTCACCGGTCAGCCTCGTCAGCAGCTTGGCGTACGCGCGCGCCGCGGTCTGGTCCGACGCGATGATCATGCCGCCCGCGTCGGGCACATGCGTGCGCTTCTGGCGCAGCCGCTGATCCGCGGCGGTGATCACGGCGGGCATCCATTCGCCGGCGGGGTCCAGCGCGGTGCGCCAGGCCCGCGCGGTCTGCTCGGCGGACAGCGGCTCGCCCAGGCGCGCCTCGTGCTCTTCGCCGGCGCTGTCGCGCCAGCGTGCCTGCCCGGAGTAGGCGAGGAACACCACCGGGCGCACCACGCCGTCGGCCAGCGCCTCGGCGTAGCCGTAGGTGTGATCGGCCTGCGAACGGCGGATCCCGTCGGCTCCCGATTCGTAGGTGACGAACGGGATGGGGCTGTCGTCGCTGCGAAACGGCGTGCCCGTCAAGGCAAGTCGGCGTGTCGCGTCGCCGAAGGCTTCACGAATGGCGTCGCCCCAGGTCTTCGCGTCACCGCCATGGTGGATCTCGTCGAAAACGACCAGCGTCTTGCGCTGCTCGGTGCGCACCCGGTGCAGCGTCGGATGCGACGCGACCTGGGCGTAGGTGACCATCACGCCGTGATACTCCGGCGAGGTCGCCGCGCTGGTGTTGGAGAATCTCGGGTCCAGGAAAATGCCGTGACGCAGCGCGGCCTGCGCCCACTGCACCTTGAGGTGCTCGGTGGGTACCACGACGGTGATCTGCTCGACGGCGCGACTGCTCAGCAGTTCGCCGATCACCCGCAGCGCGAACGTCGTCTTCCCGGATCCGGGGGTGGCCACGGCGAGGAAGTCGCGTGGTTCGGCAGCCACGTACTTCACCAACGCGCGGCGCTGCCAGCCTCGCAGCGGTGCGGTGTCGACTCCAACGCTCGCGTCGGCGGCGCTGACCGGCTGCATCGACACAGCTCCCCTCCGGCGCGCCGTTCGCAGGTCGCGCCCTTTCAACAGTCTTAGGCCCCGGCCCGCGATGATAACCGGTGTGACGGCGGGTGTGAAATGTAGCATGGCAACGCTTTTCGGCGTTGGAACGACTCGAAAGAGACGATGCCAGGTTATCCCGAAAGCCGCGCCGGGTTCGCCAAATCGCGGCTCTGTAGCCACGCGTCTATCCGTTCGGCGACGTCGGCCCAGCCCGGTTCCAGCATCATGTTGTGGCCCATCGCGAAGAACTCCGGCTCGGTCGCATACGCGCGCGCCGTGGCGCGCACCTCGTCGACGCTGACGAAGCCGTCATACAGCGCGCCGAGGACCAGAATCGGCGTCCTCACCCGCCGGGTTCGGACGCGGCGGACGATCGGATCGGTCATGGCGGCGCGAACGCTCTCGGCTCCGGCGCGTTGCCGACAGGATTCGACGATGGCCTCGGGCGTGTCGGCGCAGAAGAGGTACTCGCGGGTCAGCTCGGGGGTGGCGAGGAATTTCAGCAGCGTCGGGTCACTCCAGGCTTCCAGGGTCATCGACGGTCGGCGACGCCAGACGCGCATCGCCAAGCTCAGCACCCCCTTCGGCGGCACGGAGCCCAGCAGCACCGCGGCCGGGGCGCTGTGCTGTTCGAGGTAGCGCTGGACCACGAAGCCGCCCAGGGAATGGCCGATCAGCACCGGCTGGCCACCCAGGTCGTCGGCCACCGAACGCAGATCGTCCAGGTAGTCGGCGACGGAAACCTTGGTCAACGGCTTGGCGGTGGGGCTGGTGCCGTGCCCGCGCAGGCTGATCGACACCGCGCGGTAGCCGGCGTCGGCGAAGTGGTCCAGGAAGTGGTCGTCCCAGCACCACGCGCCGTGCCAGCCGCCGTGCACGAAGAGCAACGGCACCGGGTGGTCTTGGCTGCAGGATCCTTTGTCGATTACCTCGAGCATGAACTGACATTTGCTGTCCGCGACGGCGCCGTCAAGCGTTTCCGGCGGGCGAGCGTGACGATGATGGCGTCATGCGTGCGCCCGCTAGGCTGGCGGGGTGTTTGAATCGCTCTCCGACCGGTTGACCGGTGCCCTACAGGGGCTGCGCGGCAAAGGTCGACTGACCGACGCCGACGTCGATGCCACCACCCGCGAAATCCGCCTCGCGCTGCTGGAAGCCGACGTATCACTGCCCGTCGTGCGGGCGTTCGTCGGCCGGATCAAAGAGCGCGCCCGGGGCGCGGAGGTGTCCGGTGCCCTCAACCCGGCGCAGCAGGTCGTCAAGATCGTCAACGAAGAACTCATCGGCATCCTCGGCGGCCAGACCCGACAATTGGCGTTTGCAAAGACACCGCCGACCGTCATCATGCTGGCGGGCCTGCAGGGTTCCGGTAAGACCACGCTGGCCGGAAAGCTGGCCGCCTGGCTGCGCGGCCAGGGGCACACGCCGCTGCTGGTGGCCTGCGACCTGCAGCGTCCGGCGGCGGTCAACCAGCTGGTGGTCACCGGTCAGCGCGCCGGGGTGCCGGTGTTCGCGCCGCACCCGGGAGAGTCCCCGGAATCGGGCCCCGGTGACCCGGTCGCCGTCGCGGCGGCCGGACTCGCCGAAGCGCGCGCCAAACACCACGACGTCGTCATCGTCGACACCGCCGGCCGCCTCGGTATCGACGACGAGCTGATGAGCCAGGCCGCGGCCATCCGGGACGCCGTCGATCCCGACGAAGTGATCTTCGTGCTCGACGCGATGATCGGTCAGGACGCCGTCACCACCGCCGAAGCGTTCCGCGAGGGCGTCGGCTTCACCGGCGTGGTGCTGACCAAGCTCGACGGCGACGCGCGCGGTGGTGCCGCATTGTCGGTCCGCGAGGTCACCGGCGTCCCAATCCTTTTCGCGTCGACCGGCGAGAAGCTGGAAGACTTCGACGTCTTCCACCCGGATCGCATGGCCAGCCGCATCCTCGGCATGGGCGACGTGCTCAGCCTGATCGAACAGGCCGAGCAGGTCTTCGACGCCGAGCAGGCCGAGGCCGCCGCGGCCAAGATCGGTTCCGGCGAGCTGACCCTCGAGGACTTCCTCGAACAGATGCTCGCGATCCGCAAGATGGGGCCGATCGGCAACCTGCTGGGCATGCTCCCCGGCGCCGGGCAGATGAAGGACGCGCTGGCCGAGGTCGACGACCGGCAGCTCGACCGGTTACAGGCCATCATCCGCGGAATGACGCCGCAGGAGCGTGCCGATCCCAAGATCATCAACGCGTCGCGCCGGCTGCGCATCGCCAACGGTTCGGGCGTGGCGGTGTCCGAGGTCAACCAGCTGGTCGACCGCTTCTTCGAGGCCCGCAAGATGATGTCCTCGATGCTGGGCGGCATGGGCATTCCGGGCATGGGTCGCAAGTCTGCGACGCGAAAAGCCAAGGGAGCCAAAGGCAAGAAGGGCAAGAAGGGGGGCCGCGGTCCGACGCCGCCCAAGGCCCGCAACCCGCTCGGCGCCGGGATGCCGGGGATGCCGGGCATGCCCGCCGGATTCCCCGATCTGTCCCAGATGCCCGAGGGCCTCAACGAGCTGCCGCCCGGCCTGGCCGACTTCGATCTTTCCAAGCTGAAGTTCCCGGGCAAGAAGTAGCCGCGCGGTGCGCATGCACGTGCGGGGCCGGGCACTGCCCGACGAGGCCGCCATCGAACTGTGGATCGTCGACGGTCACATCAGCACCGAACGGGTGGCCGGGGCGGACACCGTCTTCGACGGCGGCTGGATCCTGCCCGGGCTGGTCGACGCCCACTGCCACGTCGGGCTCGGCCACGACGGCGAAATCCCGCTCGACGACGCGATCGTTCAGGCCGAGGTCGAGCGCGACGTCGGCGCGCTGCTGTTGCGCGACTGCGGCTCGCCGACCGACACCCGCAGCCTCGACGACCGCGACGATCTGCCCCGCATCATCCGGGCCGGAAAACATCTGGCCCGGCCCAAGCGCTACTCGCCGGGTTTCGCGCGCGAGCTCGACGACGAATGGCAACTGCCTGCGGCGGTGGCCGAGGAGGCCCGTCGCGGCGACGGCTGGATCAAGCTGGTCGGCGATTGGATCGACCGCGGCGTCGGGGACCTCGCCCCGCTGTGGTCCGACGACGTGCTCAAGGCGGCCATCGACGCCGCACACGCGCACGGCGCCCGCGTCACCGCCCACGTCTTCAGCGACGAGGCCATGCCGGGGCTGATCAAAGCCGGGATCGACTGCATCGAGCACGGCACCGGACTCACCGACGACACCATCGCGCTGATGCTCGAGCACGGAACCGTGTTGGTGCCCACCCTGATCAACATCATCGACAACTTCACCGGCATCGCCGACGCGGCGAAGCGCTACCCGACCTACGCCGCGCACATGCGCGATCTGTACGCGCGCTGCCCCGAGCGGATCGCGGCGGCCGCGGATGCGGGCGTGCCGATCTACGCCGGAAGCGACGCCGGCACGATGATCGCCCACGGCCGGATCGTCGACGAGGTCGAGGCGCTGAAGGGGATCGGGATGAGCGCCACCGATGCGCTGGGCGCCGCGTGCTGGGACGCCCGGCGCTGGCTGGGCCGTCCGGGCCTGGACCACGGGGCGTCCGCGGATCTGGTTTGCTACTCGCAAGACCCCCGCCAGGGTCCCGGTGTGCTGAGCCAACCCGACCTGGTGATCCTGCGCGGCAACACGTTTCGGCCCTAGGGCATCCGTGCCTCTGATCAGCGGAGTGCCGCGGCGGCGGATAGACTGAGCCGATGGCGTTGGCCAGCGGCGCGGTTTTTGCCGGGTATACCGTCGCTCGAAGGCTCGGATCCGGGGTGACTGGTGATGTCTACCTTGTTCAGGATCCTCGTTCCGCACGCTGGCAGGCGCTGAAGGTGCTGTCGCCGGCGCTCTCGTCGGACCGTCAGTTCCGCCGGGAGTTTCTGTCCGAGACCCCGACGGTGTCCGGCCTGCATCACCAGCACATCGTGGAGGTGCACGACCGCGGCGACTTCGACGGGCAGCTCTGGATCGCGATGGACTACGTCGAGGGCAGCAACGCCGCGCAGCTGCTGAAGGACCGGTTTCCGGCGGTGTGGCCCGTCGGTGAAGTGCTCGCGATCATCACCGCGGTGGCCGACGCGCTGGACTATGCCCACCAGCGCGGCCTGCTGCATCGTGACGTCAAACCGGCGAACATCCTGCTGACCAGTCCGGCCGACGGCGAACAACGGATTCTGTTGTCGGACTTCGGAATAGCCCGGCCACTGGGCGAGCACTCCGGGGTGGTCGGCTCCCATATCCCGGTCGGCACGGTCGGTTACGCCGCCCCCGAGCAGTTGATGGGAGCCGACGTCGGTCGACGCGCCGACCAGTACGCGTTGGCGGCGACGGCATTTCACCTGTTGACGGGCGCGCCCCCGACCGAGTATCTCAATCCGGCCGCCGCGCTGCGCGACTTGCTGACCGCGGCGCCGCGCAAACTCAGTGACCAGCGCCCGGAGTTGGCGCAGCTGGATCGGGTGTTTTCGCGAGCGCTCGCCCAACGACCCGTCGACCGCTTTGCGAGCTGCCGAGCGTTCGCCGACGCGGCCAACGCACTGTCCGTGGTCGAGACGGCAGACCGCAGTCCCGAGGCCGGCTTCGTCGTCGAATACCCCGCCTACGGCTGGCCCGACGACGAGGACCTGGCGCGGATCGGACCGTTCGGCGCCGGTCCGGAACCGCCGGGAACGAGCGACGGCGATCAGACCCCGGCCGCCCTGCCGACCCGGCGCAGGACCCGCAAGATCGTGGTCGGTGCCGCCGCGATCGTGGCGCTGATCGGGCTGTTCGCGTTCGGGATCATCACCGGGCGAAAGATGGAGTCGACCGCGGCGCGCGCGGCGAGCGCCCCGGCCAGCGCCTCCGTTGCGGTCGCCCTGCCGCCGCCCAGCACCCCGTCCGGTCCACCTGCCGCACTGGACGGCACCTATCGCCTCGAGGTGCAGCGGTCCAAGCAGACCTTCAATTACACGCCGAACCCGCAACCGCCGGACGTGACCACCTGGTGGGCGTTCCGCTCGTCGTGCACGCCGTCGTACTGCTCGGCTGCGGCGATCCTGCTCGACAACAACGACCACAGCCAGCCGGCCGGGGGCGGTCGTCCTGTCGTCTTTCGGTTCACCGATGGTCAATGGCAGTCGCGGCCGGAGACCGCACCGTTTCCATGTGAAACAGCCGGCGGAGCAGCAAAGTCGCAGACCACGGTGCAGCAGCTGGTGCTGCGTCCCAACCCGCAGGGTGACCTGGTCGGCGAAATGGAACTTGGCGTGCAAACCGACGAGTGCGGCCAGCGCGGGGCGACGGTCCGGGTGCCCGCGAAGCTGAGCCGGGCCGAGGACACCCCGACCGGCATCTACGTGCCGGATCCCGTATCGGTGCCCGAACCCGCCGGCCCGCCGACCGGCGGCGCACCCGCGCCGCCGAGTGCCCCGAAGCCACCCGGGACGCCGCCCAAGCCTCGCTAAACCCGCCGCTTCTGGCCCGCAGGGTGGCGTTTCCCGGAAAAAGATTGCGAGTGCTCACTATCTATGCTAGGTTCGCTGCAACATAACTTGGAGGCGACATGACTTACGACGTGATCATCCGCGACGGTTTGTGGTTTGACGGAACCGGCAGCGCGCCGCACACCCGCACGCTGGGGATCCGCGACGGCGTGGTGGCCACGGTGTCGACCGGACCGCTGGACGAGACCGGCTGCCCCGAGGTGATCGACGCGGCGGGCAAGTGGGTCATGCCCGGCTTCCTCGATGTGCACACCCACTACGACGCCGAAGTGCTGCTGGATCCGGGTCTGCGCGAGTCGGTGCGCCACGGCGTCACCACGGTGCTGCTGGGCATGTGCTCACTGTCGACGGTCTACGCGAACACTGAAGACGCCGCCGACCTGTTCAGCCGGGTGGAGGCGGTGCCGCGCAACTACGTCCTGGGCGCGCTGGAAACCAACCGGACCTGGACCACCGCAGCGGAGTACGTCGCGGCCATCGACGCGCTGCCGCTCGGGCCGAATATCGGTTCGCTGCTTGGTCATTCGGACCTGCGCAGCACGGTGCTCGGACTCGATCGGGCCACCGACGCCACCGTCAAGCCCACCGACGCCGAACTGCAGAAGATGGCGACGTTGCTCGACGAGGCACTCGAGGCCGGAATGCTCGGCATGTCGGGCATGGACGCCGCGATCGACAAACTCGACGGCGACCGCTACCGCTCGCGGGCGCTGCCGTCCACCTTCGCGACCTGGCGGGAGCGGCGCAAGCTGATCAAGGTGCTGCGCAAGCGCGGCCGGATGTTGCAGAGCGCGCCCGACGTCAACAATGCGGCCACGGCCGTGCTGTTCTTCCTGGCCAGCAGCCGAATGTTCGGACGCCGCAAGGGGGTTCGGATGAGTCTGTTGGTGTCCGCCGACGCCAAGTCGAACCCGCTGGCCGTCTACGTTTTCGGGCCGGCAACGCGGCTGGCGAACAAGCTGCTGGGTTCGAGCGTGCGGTTCCAGCATCTGCCGGTGCCGTTCGAGTTGTACTCCGACGGAATCGACCTGCCGGTCTTCGAAGAGTTCGGCGCGGGCACGGCCGCCCTGCATCTGCGCGATCAGTTGCAGCGCAACGAGTTACTGGCCGACCAGGGCTACCGTCGCAAGTTCCGCAAAGAGTTCGACCGCATCAAGCTGGGCCCGTCGCTGTGGCACCGCGACTTCCACGACGCGGTCATCGTCGAGTGCCCCGATAAGTCGTTGATCGGCAAGAGCTTTGGCGCGATCGCCGACGAGCGCGGTTTGCACCCGCTCGACGCCTTCCTCGATGTGCTCGTCGAAAACGGGGAACGCAACGTGCGGTGGACGACCATCGTCGCCAACCACCGGCCCAAGCTGCTCAACGCGCTGGCCAACGAGGACAGCGTGCACATGGGCTTCTCGGATGCCGGTGCGCACCTGCGCAATATGGCCTTCTACAACTTTCCGATCAAGCTGCTCAAGCGAACTCGCGACGCCTACCGGGCGGGTGCGCCGTTCATGTCCACCGAGCGGGCGGTGCACCGGCTGACCGGTGAACTGGCGGACTGGTTCGGCATCGACGCCGGAACCCTGCGGCAGGGCGACCGGGCGGACTTCGTGGTGATCGACCCGGCCGGCCTGAACGACGAGGTCGAGGCCTACCACGAAGAAGAGGTCCCCTTCTACGGCGGCTTGCGGCGCATGGTCAATCGCAACGACGAGGCCGTGGTCGCGACGGGCGTGGGCGGCGCCGTGGTGTTCCGCGCGGGCGAGTTCCGCGCGGGCTACGGGCAGACCGTGAAGTCGGGTCGCTACCTGCGGGCGGGTCAGCGCACGCGGCACTCGGCCGCACTGGTCTGAGCGGCCTCAGATGGCAAGAACCCAGCAGCAACGCCGCGAGGAGACCGTCGGGCGGCTCCTCGAGGCGTCCATCGCCAGCATCGTCGAGGTCGGATACGCGCGGGCATCGGCGGCCGTGATCACCAAGCGGGCCGGGGTGTCGGTCGGCGCGCTGTTCCGGCACTTCGAGACGATGAGCGACTTCATGGCCGCGACCGCGTCGGAGGTGCTGCGCCGGCAGGTGGAGTCCTTCACCAAGCAGGTCGCCCAAATTCCGGCCGACCGGCCGGCGCTGGAAGCGGCGCTGACGATTCTGCGGGACATCACCGGCGGCGCCACGAACGCGGTGCTCTACGAACTGATGATTGCCGCGCGCACCGACGAGAAGCTCAACGCCCATCTGCGCGACGTGCTGGCGCAGTACACCGCGAAGATTCTCGACGCCGCGCGGGCGCTGCCGGGCGCGGAGGCCATCGGCGAGGAGACCTTCCCGGTGCTGGTGGCGTTGATGACGAACGTCTTCGACGGCGCGGCGATCGTGCGCGGGATCTTCCCGGAGCCCGATATCGAAGAGCAACGAATTGCGTTGCTATCCAAGCTGATAACCGGGCTGGTTCCGAACGAGGACTCCTTACAGTGAGCCGATGCTGGACGACGGGTTGAGCGCGAAACCCCAGTCGAACAGGCTGCCTGCCTGATCCCAATAGGTCGGTCCGCCCGGCTTGACCATTCCGTACATCATCGCGACCACCAACCGGCGTCCACCGCGGGAAGCGGCACCGACGAAGGTCTTGCGGGCCGCGTTGGTGAATCCGGTCTTGCCCCCGATCGCGCCCGGATAGCGGGTCAGCAGTTCGTCCTGGTTGGTGATGGGCTCATCGCCGTGGTCGCCCGGGAACATCGCCGACGGCTCGGCGGTGATGTGGGCGAACATCGGGTTGGCCATCGCGGCCCGGAAGATGACGGCCAGGTCGTGCGCGGTCGAGGCCCCGGAGCCGCCGGGCCCGTCCAGCCCGGACGGGGTGGCCGCGTGCGTGCTGGTCGCCCCGAGGGAGGCGGCCTTCGCGTTCATCTTGGCCACCGTGGCGTCGGCGCCGCCCATCAGACGCGCCAGCGTGTTGGCGGCGTCATTGCCGGAAACCAGCAGCAGGCCGTCGAGCAGCTGCCGTGCGGTGTAGGTACGGCCGGGTTTGATGCCGACGCAGTTGCACTCGACCTGGGTGTCGGCGACGTCGGCGACGACGGTGGAATCCAGGTGCACCTCGTCCAGCGCCACCAGCGCCAACAGCACCTTGATCGTGCTCGCGGGCGGGTGAGCCGCGTACTGATCGCGACCGGCCAGCACCTGGCCGCTGTCGAGGTCGGCCAGGATCCAGGTCTGGGCCGGGCCGTCGGGGATCGGCACCGAGCCGATCGGCTGCATATCGTCGGCCCGCGACGTGGGAGAGGCGACACCGGCGACCGTGAGCAGCGCAGCAGCTGCGGCGATGAATTTCCGCATGGCCGCAAAGTTTAACTTCCGGGCCTGGCCGACGCCTGTCGCCTCACGGACACCAGGGCGGAACAGGGCAGAACGGCAGCGTGGGCAGCGGGAGATAAGACGTCTGGGTCGGCACCGGTCCGGGCGGCGGCGGGTGCTTGAACGGCAGCGATGACCAGGAGTAGAAGACACCGGTGCCGGTGTCGTGGACGCCCGCGTAGTCCCAGTAGAAGTCGTGGCAGACGTTCGGGTCCCAGGGGATCGGCCGGCCCGCGGGATCCGGGTCGCCCGGGCACCAGCGCTGACACGAGCTGCCCGGCGCGCAGCTCCCCGGGGCCGCCGTGGCAGCGCGGTCGGCCAAGCCGGGCACACCCAGGGCGGCCCACAGCAACGCTGTCGTTGCTAAGCAGGCGATCCCTGCTTTCATACCTGGGATTATTCACCCTGCGGGCTTTGCGCGGTACTGCGATTTAGCCGCCCGGTCCCCGGCCCGCGCGACGGTGTTGAATCGAGCGGTATGGGTGAACGAATCGACTACGAAGCCGCGGCCCCGCGGGGTGTGAAACTACTGGGCGGGGTGCACCTTTACGTGAGTCAGTCGGGTCTGTCGCCGGTGCTGCTGACCTGCGTGTACCTGCGGGTGTCGCTGATCAACGGCTGCGCCTACTGCATCGACATGCACTCGCGGGAATTGCGCCAATTGGGGGTGTCGAACGAAAAGATCGCGCTGGTTCCGGTGTGGCAGGAAGCCGGTGAGCTGTTCGACAGCCGCGAGCGCGCCGCATTGGCGTGGGCGGAAACCGTCACGCTGATATCGAGCACCGGCGCGCCCGACAGCGCGTATGCGGCCGCCTCGGCGCACTTCGACGAGAAGGAACTGGTCGACCTCACGATCGCAATCGGGATGATGAACACCTACAACCGGTTGGCGATCAGCTTCCGCAACCCACCTGCTGCCGCGGTTGCGAAACACGTTGAAACACAAGGGAACTGACGCGTCTTCGGGGTGCCTGGGCCGGCCCGGCACCCCGGGTGTTGAATCGATGCATGTTGAGCCTGGCCGAAATTTCCGACCGTCTGGAGATCCAGCAGCTGATGGTGGACTATTCCACCGCGATCGATCAGCGGCGATTCGACGATTTGGACAAGGTATTCACCGAAGACGCGTACATCGATTACACGGCCCTGGGCGGAATCGAAGGCCGTTATCCCGAGGTCAAGAAGTGGCTGTCGGAGGTGCTGCCGACCTTCCCGGTGTATGCGCACATGCTCGGGAACTTCTCGGTCCAGATCGACGGGGATAAGGCCTCCTCACGGGTGATCTGCTTCAACCCGATGGTTTTTCCCGGCGACAAGGACCAGGTGATGTTCTGCGGCCTCTGGTACGACGACGAGTTCGTGCGCACCGAGCAGGGCTGGCGGATGACGCGCCGGGTCGAGACGAAGGTCTTCCAGAAGATCATGTGAGGCCGCGGAGCGTCGTGCCGGGCGAATTTCTGCCAACCGTGCGCAGGTGGTCACCCGGCGCGATAGCTTATGAGCATGCGTTTCATCTCTGTCGCCGCGGCGGTCGGCATGGCCATCGCCGCCCTGCTCATGGCCCCGGTCGTGCTAATGGGGGCGTCGTCCGCTCACGCCGACACCGGCATCGATGGTTACGTCGCTTGCCTGGGAGGCGACGCGAAGCCCCCGCCGCCGGGGGTCCTTGCAGAAGTCTGGTTTCCCAGCATGCATGTGATGACGAACGATTTCGATGGCGGCGTACCTTCGGCCCAAATAACTCAGCGGCTGATCGATATGGGAGTTGCGCCCAACGATGCCGCTACCCGAGTGCGGTGTTTTTTGGCCAACCAACCGCGTGGCTCAGGGCACTGAGGCGGATCGCGGTAACCGGCGTCCGACTAGCTGACCCACTACCTGCGGCTGGGCGAATTTCTGTCGAAGCCCCTCGTTCTGGCACAATAGGCGGCTGTCCGCCGCGCGACCCGCCCCGAAGCCGGGGTGCTTGTACGGCGGTCATGCACGCGAGGCAAAACCGGACCCGGGCAACCCGCCTGGGTCGCTGAATTGCAGCGTGACTACCCAGGAGAAATCGCTTAATCATGGCTGTCAAGATCAAGCTCACCCGGCTTGGCAAGATCCGCAATCCCCAGTACCGCATCGCCATCGCCGACGCGCGCAACCGCCGCGACGGCCGCTCGATCGAGGTGATCGGCCGGTACCACCCGAAGGAAGACCCCAGCCTGATCGAGATCAACTCGGAGCGGGCCCAGTACTGGCTGTCGGTCGGAGCACAGCCGACCGAGCCCGTCGTGAAGCTGCTGAAGATCACCGGCGACTGGCAGAAGTTCAAGGGCCTGCCCGGCACCGAAGGCAGCCTGCAACTCGCCGCGCCCAAGCCCAGCAAGCTGGAGCTGTTCAACGCCGCGCTGGCCGAGGCGGACGGCGGGCCGACCACCGAGGCCGCGAAGCCGAAGAAGAAGGCCCCGGCCAAGAAGGCCGCAAAAGCCGAGGAAGCCACCGCCGCGGCGGGCGAGGCTGACACCGCCGAGGCCCCGGTCGAGCCGGCCGCTGAAGCGCCCGCCGAGGGCGGCGAGCAGCCCGAACCGACCGAGTCTTCGACGGAAAGCTGACGGACGCATGAGTACCGTCGTCGTCGACGCTGTTGAACATTTGGTCCGCGGAATCGTGGACAACCCCGACGATGTTCGGGTCGACCTGGTGACGAGCCGGCGTGGGCGCACTGTCGAGGTGCACGTCCACCCCGAGGATCTGGGCAAGGTGATTGGTCGCGGGGGACGTACCGCGACGGCGTTGCGCACGCTGGTCGCCGGAATCGGTGGCCGCGGTATCCGCGTTGACGTGGTGGACACCGACCAGTAGGCCGGGAGGCTCATGGAGCTGCTCGTCGGGCGCGTCGTGAAAGCGCACGGCATCACCGGTGAGGTGGTCGTGGAAGTTCACACCGACGACCCCGCCGACCGCTTCGCATCGGGTAGTACGTTGCGCGCCAAGCAATCCCGCGGTCGCGGAGCAGAGGGCAGTTACGTGGTCGCGGCCGCGCGCGAACATGGCGGGCGGATGCTGGTGCGATTAGCCGGAGTGGACGACCGCGACGGTGCGGATGCGTTGCGCGGCAGCCTGTTCGTGGTGGACTCCGACGACCTGCCGCCGATCGACGAGGCGGACACCTATTACGACCACCAGCTCGAGGGCTTGCGGGTGCGCACCACGACGGGACAAGACGTCGGGGTCGTTGCCGAGGTGTTGCACACCGCGGCCGGAGAGCTCCTGGCGGTGCGTCGCACCGACGGCGACGAAACCCGGGAAGTATTGGTGCCGTTCGTGAATGCGATCGTCACGTCGGTATCGCTGGACGACCGGTTGGTCGAAATCGATCCGCCCGAGGGCCTGCTGGACTTGGAGTAGCCGGTGCGCATAGACGTCGTGACGATTTTTCCGGCCTACCTGGACGCACTGCGGCAATCGTTGCCCGGCAAGGCAATTGCGTCGGGCCTGGTCGACCTGCGAGTCCATGACCTGCGGGGGTGGACCCACGACGTGCACCACTCGGTGGACGATGCACCCTACGGTGGCGGGCCGGGGATGGTGATGAAGGCGCCGGTGTGGGGCGAGGCGCTGGATGAAATCTGTTCCGGCGAAACGCTACTAGTCGTTCCAACCCCGGCCGGCGCGTTGTTCAAGCAAGCCACCGCCCAGCGCTGGAGTGCCGAGGGACATCTGGTGTTCGCCTGCGGGCGCTACGAGGGCATCGACCACCGCGTCGTCGAGGATGCCGCGCGCCGCATGCGGGTCGAGGAGGTCTCGATCGGTGATTACGTGCTGCCGGGAGGCGAGTCGGCGGCGGTCGTGATGATCGAATCCGTGCTGCGGTTGCTGACCGGCGTGCTGGGCAATCCCGCGTCGCATCTCGAGGATTCGCACTCGCCGGTGCTCGACGGCCTGTTGGAGGGGCCCAGCTACACCCGGCCGCCGAGCTGGCGGGGGCTCGACGTGCCCGACGTGCTGCTGTCCGGCGATCACGCGCGCGTCGCCGCATGGCGCCGGGAGGTTTCGGTGCAGCGCACCCGCGAGCGCCGCCCCGATCTCGAGCCGGGCGGCGACTAGATGCGCGCGGGCTCGATGCGCCCGTTGGGGAACATCGTTTTGACGGCCCGGGTGATCGTGTCGCGCGCCGTCGCGTCGTCGGAGGACTGCAGCGACTCGACGACCACGATGTAGCGGCGGTCCGCGCCCACCACGCCGGTCGACAGGTGCATCCACTCGGTGCCGATGCAGCACATCCAGCCCTGCTTGACCGCCACCGGCTCCGCGAACAGGCCGTCGGGGATGCCGAACCGCTGCGGGTATCCGTCAATCCCGGTCGGGGTGGAGCGGGCCAGGTCGTTGACGATGATCTTGGCCCGGTCCGCGGACAGGCCGCCCCCGCCGTCGAGCAGCTCGTCGTAGTAGTGGATCAGGTCGGTCAGGGTGCTCATCGTGTTCCACCACCGCCCGTCCGACGGCGGGGTGGTGGACGACAGTCCGTAGCGGTTCGCCACCTGCGTGATGATGTTGTCGCCGCCGCCCTGACCCCAGAACCTCTCGGCGGCGCCGTCGTCGGACGACTGCAACATCACGTCGAGTGCCTGACGGTCGTCGGGGGACAGGGTGGTCTTGCCCTGGGCCTCCTGTAGCAGCAGGTCGTCGGCGATGAACAGCTTGGCCACCGACGCAGTGCCGATGATCTGGGTGTTGCCGTTGGAGAGCAGCTCATGCGTCTTGCGGTCCAGGATGCCCACCGAGAGGGTGGCCCCGGCGGCGGCGGCCTGCTCGGTCGCCTGCTGGATGCGTGCCTGCAGCCCGCCGAACGAGCCGTTGGGCAGTACCGGGGGCGCCGCGGGCAACCCGGGTGCATCGATGGTGTCCAGCAGCAGCTGGATGAGTTGCGGTTGGTGATCGGACGCGCTGGAGGAGTTGCTGGATACCTTGGTCTGGGCTTTTATCGCGAGCCTTGCCTCGTCGCACCCGGCCAGCACCAGCGTCACCGCCGCGATGGCGGCGAGCGCGGTGTGCGGGCGTACACGCATCTGTTCTTCTCCCATGTCCTCTGACGTAATCCTGGCGGCCGTACCGCAATCTGCCCGGGCGTCTTCGAGTTCGGGTAGTGACTGGCGTGTTTGACCCCAGCTATATGTACCACTCACCAGCGCCTTCGGCGCGGCATGAACCGCAGGGTTTACCTGTGATTTTCAATGCACGCCGGGTGTCTGGCACAATTGACCAGTTGTCTCCAGCGGCTGCCGGCCAGCCGGGCCGCTTCCTGCCTGCTGCGAGATACGACCCAAAGCCCGAAATCGGCTTAACGACCACCCCTGCGTGCGGGCAGTTGCCGCACGCCGCGACCTCAAGGAAGTGTCACTCGCATGAACAGGCTGGACTTCGTCGATCAGGCGTCGCTGCGCGACGACATCCCGGCCTTCAGCCCGGGCGACACCATCAACGTGCACGTCAAGGTCATCGAGGGCGCCAAGGAGCGTGTCCAGGTGTTCAAGGGTGTGGTGCTGCGCCGGCAGGGCGGTGGCGTCCGCGAGACCTTCACGGTGCGCAAGGAGAGCTACGGCGTCGGCGTCGAGCGGACCTTCCCGGTGCACTCGCCGAACATCGACCACATCGAGGTGGTGACCCGTGGCGATGTCCGCCGCGCCAAGCTCTACTACCTGCGTGAACTCCGTGGCAAGAAGGCCAAGATCAAGGAAAAGCGCTGACCGGGCGCGTCGCGGCGGTCGCTGCGGCACGCCTATTTGGTTTCGAAGACGCTTTACAAACACCCACACCGCGCTGGCTACTCTGATCTCGTGACGGATTCCACGGACTCACCCGAGCCCCAGTCCGAGCCTGCTCAGTCGGAGCCGAAGATCTCCACGCGCGCCCCAGACGAGCCCACCGCCGAGGCGGCCGGCGTGCCCGAACCGGACGAGGAGTCCGACGCGGACGAGCCGGAGCCCAAGAAGAAGTCCGCGCTGCGCGAGCTGACGATCCTGGCGGTCACCGCGATCGTCCTCTACTACGTCATGTTGACGTTCGTGGCGCGCCCGTACCTGATTCCGTCGGAGTCCATGGAGCCGACGCTGCACGGCTGCTCGGGCTGTGTCGGCGACCGGATCATGGTCGACAAGCTCAGTTACCGCTTCGGCTCGCCGCACCCCGGCGACGTCATCGTCTTCAAGGGACCGCCGTCCTGGAACACCGGATACAAGTCGATCCGGTCTCCCAACACCGCGCTGCGCTGGGTCCAGAACGCCCTGTCGTTCATCGGTTTCGTGCCCCCGGATGAGAACGACCTGGTGAAGCGGGTGATCGCGGTCGGCGGGCAGACGGTGCAATGCCGGGCCGACACCGGGTTGACGGTCGACGGCAAGCCGCTCAAGGAGCCGTACCTCAAGCCGGCCACGATGATGGCCGACCCGGCGGTGTACCCGTGCCTGGGCAGCGAGTTCGGGCCGGTGACCGTCCCGGATGGACGGTTGTGGGTGATGGGTGACAACCGCACCCACTCGGCGGACTCGCGCGCCCACTGCACCAGCACTCCGACCGACGCGCTCAAAGGCATCCTGTGCACCGGCGATCCGATGTCGGGGACGGTGCCGGTGGCCAACGTCATCGGCAAGGCCAGGTTCATCGTCTGGCCGCCGACGCGATGGGGTGGCGTGGGTTCGGTGAACCCGCAGCAAGGCCAATAGCCATGGCCACGACGTGGCCGCCGCGGACGGTGATCCGCAAATCGACCGGCCTGCGCACCCTGGAGTCGGCGCTGCATCGCAGCGGTTTGGGCCCGGTGGCCGGTGTGGACGAGGTGGGCCGCGGCGCCTGCGCGGGTCCGCTGGTGGTGGCGGCCTGCGTGCTGAGCCCGAATCGTCTGGAAAGCCTTGCTGCCCTTGATGATTCGAAGAAGCTCACCGAGAAGATGCGGGAGAAGCTGTTCCCGTTGATTTGCCGCTACGCGCTGGCCTATCACGTGGTGTTCATCCCGTCGGTGGAGGTCGACCGGCGCGGTGTGCACGTCGCCAATATCGAAGGCATGCGGCGCGCGGTGGCGGGCCTGTCGGTGCGCCCCGGCTACGTGCTCAGCGACGGCTTTCGCGTGCCCGGGCTGCCGATGCCGTCGTTGCCGGTGATCGGTGGGGACGCGGCCGCGGCCTGCATCGCCGCTGCCAGTGTGCTGGCGAAGGTCAGCCGGGACCGGCTGATGGTCGCGATGGACGCCGCTCACCCCGGCTACGGCTTCGCCGACCACAAGGGCTACAGCACGGCCGCGCACAGCTCGGCGCTGACCCGGCTCGGGCCCTGCGCCGAGCACCGCTATTCGTTCATCAACGTCCGGCGCGTGGCCTCGCTATCGGGGGACGGCTCCCACACGCGGGTGGTGGCCGAATGCAAACCGGACCCTCCGGGCGAGCGTGGCGAACACCGGTGAGGAAAGATAGATGCAGGCTTCTCACCCGGCGACCATGCTGTCGCGAACGGGGGGTCCGGGTAACTGGCAGGGAAAAGGACGTCTGAGCAGATGAGTGCCGAAGATCTCGAAAAGTACGAAACCGAGATGGAGCTCTCGCTCTACCGCGAATACAAGGACATCGTCGGCCAGTTCAGCTACGTCGTGGAGACCGAACGGCGCTTCTACCTGGCCAACAGCGTCGAAATGGTGCCGCGCAACGCCGACGGCGAGGTCTACTTCGAACTGCGCCTGTCCGACGCCTGGGTCTGGGACATGTACCGGCCGGCCCGGTTCGTCAAGCAGGTGCGAGTGGTCACCTTCAAAGACGTCAACATCGAAGAAGTCGAGAAGCCCGAGCTGCGGCTCCCCGAATAGTTCAGTTGGCGGGCGGCAGCTCTGGCTCGCTGGTGGACGGCAGGCCGCCGCGACGTTCGATGACCTCGCGCGCGACGTCGGCCAGTTTGATGTTCAGGGCCTGCGAGTGCCGGCGCAGCAGGTCGAACGCCTCGTCTTCGGTCAGGTCGTGCAGCAGCATCAGCATGCCGACGGCCTTGCCGATTTCGCGGTTGCTGAGCAGTCCCCGGCGCAGGCTGGCGGCGTCTTCCCCTTTAGCCACCGCGTTGATGGCCACGCTGGCGAACGATGCCAGCACCGCCGCCCGTCCGGCCGATTCGTCGTCGAAGCTGTTGGCGGTGTCGCTGAACAGGTTGAGCGCGGCCCCCTTTCGTTTGTTGACCAGGAGCCGAAATCCCATGGCCCCGCGCACCGGTGTCTCCGCGAGCAGCTTGGCCGCCAGCTTGGGCCAAAGCGGCGCCGTCGTCAGGTCGGCATCGATCTGGGGAGTCTCCTCCTCGATCGCGTCCAGACACGGGCCGTCGCCGGCCTCCAGTTCCATCGCATCGATTTTCTCGGCGAGTGCATCGCTCGCGCCGACCGTGACGTACCGATCGCCGTCGAGCACCAACAGGCTGGCGTGGTCGCAGCCGCGGATGGCCAGGGTCGCGGCGACGCAGATGGCCGCGTACATCTCCTTGGCGTCGGAGCCCTGATAAATGATCTCGGCGAGCGCCGAGAAGACCGTCGCCGGATCGGCCTTCTCTCCGCCCGGCATCGACGCGTCGCCTTGTGGTTCATCTGCCATGTCGTGCCTCATTTCCGGCGTCATCGCCGGGTGACTCACGTCGAGCCCGAGTTAACGCACGCCCTACCCGCTATGTTCCGCGTACCCATCCAACCGACGAGCCAGATCGACCCTAAAGCAAACGTAACCCCTCGGTGTCGAAATGGCTGCACGTTAGACGGTGTGATCGCCGCCCGGGCGGCCGGCCGGGGGCCAATGTAGTTTGGCTTAATGAGGTTTCAGCGCCCAGTCGGAGTATTGACCCAGTGGGCAACGTAACCGCGCGCCGGCGCGCAACGCACCTTAACGCAGGTCAGGCGATCACCCGGCCCGAAACCCTGGCCGTGGAGGAGCCGCTGGAGATCCGCGTCAACGGCACGCCGGTCACCGTGACGATGCGGACGCCCGGTTCGGATATCGAACTCGCGCAAGGCTTTCTGCTCACCGAAGGCGTGATCGTGCGCCGCGATGATGTGCAGACCATCCGCTACTGTGGCGGCCGCGGTGAGAACGGCGCCAACACCTACAACGTGCTGGACGTGACGCTGGCCCCCGGGGTGAATCCGCCCGATCTCAATGTCACCCGCAACTTCTACACCACCTCGTCGTGCGGGGTGTGCGGGAAGGCGTCACTGGACGCGGTCCGGGTGATCAGCCGCTTTACCCCGGCGGACGATCCCGTCTCGGTTACCGCCGCCACCCTCAAGGCGATGCCGAGCCAACTGCGCAGTGCGCAAAAGGTTTTCGACAGCACCGGTGGGCTGCACGCCGCGGCGCTGTTCGACGCCGACGGCACGATGCTGGTGGTCCGCGAGGACATCGGCAGGCACAACGCCGTCGACAAGGTCGTCGGCTGGGCGCTGGAACACGAGCGGATACCGCTGGCCGGTGCGGTGCTGTTGGTCAGCGGGCGGGCGTCGTTCGAGATCACGCAGAAGGCTGTGCTGGCCGGGATTCCGGTGCTGGCCGCGGTATCGGCACCGTCGTCGCTGGCGGTGTCCCTGGCCGAGGAATCCGGGCTCACGCTGGTGGCGTTCCTGCGTGCCGATTCGATGAACGTCTACACCCGCGCGGACCGGATCACCTAGCTGCGGCTCCGAAAACCTCTGCCGCGCAGCGTCAACCGCATTCGGCGGCGAGCGGGGTCCGCGGTCGGAACTTCATTCGGTAGTGCAGTGGGCTGGTGCCGACCTGCCGGCGGAAGTGGCGCCGCAGGGTGACGCCGTTGCGGAATCCGGCCCGTCTGGCGATGTCGTCGATGGACAGCTCGCTCTCTTCCAGCAGTCTTTGCGCCAGCAGGACGCGCTGATACAGCAGCCTGCGTGAGACAGCAAAACCGCGTCGACCGCTGGCAGGTCGTCGAGTGGCACCGCCGGCCCGGTCAGTTTGGTGAGTATCCGCCTTCCCACCGCATGCGGGCCCGGGGGATCGAAGGTCGGGTCCACGACAAAGCACAACCCGGCGACGCGGATGAGCACGGTAGGACCGCCGATCAGGGTGAACTGCGCCGCGGATGTTGCGGTGTCGACGACCGGCGCGGCGGTGTTTTCGCATGTCACGACTCGATCGTGCCTGCGCGCGGGCAGCGTGTGTGAGGTCTCGGCGGGCCGAAGTTCGATCACTTCCGGCCAGGAGGCTGTGGATGGGCGCCCGACTGGGGATAACCGGTCGTAAGGCCGGGTCCACGGGGCCCGTCACGGCCTGTCATGTCGGGCCAGGCGGGCACGGTTGGCGCATGACGACGGTGAAGGCCTCCGAGGCCGAAAAGACGATGACCCGGATCGAATTGGGAGCGATGGGCGAGGCCCTCGCCGCGGAATACCTGACGCGGATGGGGCTGCGCATCGTGGACCGCAATTGGCGCTGCCGGTACGGCGAACTGGACGTGATCGCCGCCGACGACGCCACCCGCACGGTGGTGTTCGTCGAGGTAAAGACGCGTACCGGCGACGGGTACGGCGGTCTGGCGCACGCCGTCACGCCCCGCAAGGTCCGCCGATTGCGTCGGTTGGCGGGACTGTGGCTGGCCGCTCAGGACCTGCGCTGGGCGGCGATCCGCATCGATGTGATCGGGGTGCGGATCGGGCCTGGATATCCGGGCCGGATGCCGGAGATCTCGCATCTGCAGGGAATCGGCTGATGGCGCTGGGACGTGCGTTCTCGGTGGCGGTGCGCGGACTGGACGGTCAGATCGTGGAGATCGAGGCCGACATCACCTCGGGGCTGCCGGGTGTCCACCTCGTCGGCCTGCCCGACGCCGCGCTGCAGGAGTCGCGTGACCGGGTCCGCGCGGCCGTCACCAACTGCGGAAACAGCTGGCCCATGGCCAGACTCACGCTCGCGCTGTCCCCGGCGACCCTGCCGAAGGTGGGATCGGTCTATGACATAGCCCTCGCGGCGGCGGTGCTGTCAGCGCAGCGCAAGAACCCGTGGGAACGCCTGGAGAAGACGGTCTTGCTCGGCGAGCTGTCACTGGATGGCCGGATCCGGGCGGTGCGTGGGGTGCTGCCCGCGGTGCTGGCCGCCAAACGTGACGGCTGGCCGGCCGTCGTTGTCCCGGTGGACAATCTGGCGGAGGCCAGCCTGGTCGACGGCATCGACGTGTGGGGCGTTCGCACGCTGGGGCAACTGCAGAGCTGGCTCGGTGGGTCGGCCCGGCTGGACGAGCGGATCAGCCCGGGTGCCACGGGCCCGGAGCCAGTGGGGGATCTGGCCGACGTGGTGGGTCAGGCGCAGGCACGTTTTGCCGTCGAGGTGGCTGCCGCCGGGGCGCATCACCTGATGCTGACCGGGCCGCCGGGCGTCGGCAAAACAATGCTGGCGCAACGCCTTCCGGGATTGCTGCCAAGACTGACCGACAGTGAGGCCCTGGAGGTCACCGCTATTCACTCGGTGGCCGGGCTGTTGTCCGGGGACACGCCGCTGATCACCCAGCCGCCGTTCGTGGCACCCCATCACAGTTCCAGCGTTGCCGCCCTCGTCGGCGGAGGATCGGGGATGGCCCGCCCGGGCGCCGTCAGCCGGGCGCACCGCGGAGTGCTGTTCCTCGACGAATGCGCCGAGATCAGCGTCAGCGCGCTGGAAGCATTGCGAACGCCGTTGGAGGATGGGCTCATTCGTCTCGCACGCCGTGACGGGGTGGCGTGCTACCCGGCCCGGTTCCAGCTGGTACTGGCCGCCAACCTGTGCCCCTGCGCACCGGCCGATCCGCAGGACTGCATGTGTCCGGCCGCGACCAAACGGCGCTATCTGGGCAAGCTTTCGGGCCCATTGCTGGATCGGGTGGACCTGCGGGTGCAGATGCATCAGGTGCGGGCCGGCGCGTTCGCGGCCGCCGACGGCGAATCCTCCGCGCAGGTGCGTCAGCGGGTGGCGCAGGCCCGCGACACGGCCGCTGCCCGTTGGCGGCCACACGGTGTCAGCACCAACGCCGAAGTCAGCGGCACGCTGTTGCGGCGAAAATTCCGGCCCGGCAGTAAGGCAATGGATCCGCTACGCCTCGCGGTGGAGCGCGGGCTGCTCAGCATTCGCGGGCTCGATCGCACGTTGCGCGTCGCGTGGAGCCTCACCGACCTGGCCGGCCGGACCGCGCCCGGGCTCGATGAGGTGGCCACCGCGCTGAGCTTCCGGCAGCTGGGAGCACAACGATGACCGCGGCGTTCGACGATCCCACCTGGCCGGCCTGGGCGTACCTGTCTCGCGTGGCCGAGCCGCCGTGCCCGGAACTCGTCGCACTGGTGGGGTGTGTCGGCCCGGTCGAGGCGGCCGACCGGGTCCGGCGCGGACTGGTCAGTGACGAGCTGGCGCGGCGCACCGCGGCCAGGCGGGAAATAGACCGGGCCACAGCGGATCTCGAATTGCTCGCCCGCCGCGGCGGCCGGTTGATCACCCCCGACTGCCCGGAATGGCCGCTGGTCGCGTTCTCGGCATTCGGTGGCGCCGGGTCGAGACCTCGCGGCGCGCCACCGATGGTGTTGTGGGCGCTGGGTCCCGTGCGCCTGGACGAGGTGACGCAACGCGCGGCCGCGGTGGTCGGTACCCGCGCGGCCACCGCCTACGGCGAACAGGTGACCGCCGACTTGGCGGCGGGGCTGGCCGAGCGCGACGTCGCGGTCGTCTCCGGCGGCGCCTATGGGATCGACGGTGCGGCCCATCGCGCGGCGCTGACGAGCGACGGAATCACCGTGGCGGTCCTGGCCGGGGGGATCGACATCCCTTATCCGGCCGGGCATTCGGCCCTACTGCATCGCATCGGTCAGCACGGCCTGCTGTTCAGCGAATACCCGCCCGGCCTCAGGCCCGCCCGGCACCGCTTCCTGACCCGCAATCGCCTGGTCGCCGCCGTCGCGGGGGCCGCCGTGGTGGTGGAGGCGGGGCTGCGCAGTGGCGCCGCGAACACCGCCGCCTGGGCGAGGGCGTTGGGCCGGGTGGTGGCCGCGGTGCCCGGACCGGTCACCTCGTCGGCGTCGGCAGGTTGTCACGCGCTGCTGCGCAACGGGGCCGAGCTGGTCACCCGGGCCGACGACATCGTCGAACTTGTCGGCCACATCGGCGAGCTCGCGTTCGAAGAACCCCGGCCCGCGACGGCGCTGGACGGGCTGGGCGAGGCCGAGCGTCAGGTATACGAGGCGTTGCCGGGGCGCGGTGCCACAACGATCGACGACATCGCCATCGCGTCCGGGATGATGCCCGAGCAGGTGCTGGGACCGCTGGCGATCCTGGAAGTGGCCGGATTGGCCGAGCGCGACGGCGGGTGCTGGCGAATTGTCCGGGCTGGTGGCAGCCGACCTGCGGCGACGGCCCGACTCGTATAGTCGGCTGGGGCCGGGTCGGAACAGGAGGACACGTGGCAGGTCGACCACTTCAACGTTTCGAAGTCGTCGGTACCCAACAAATCGCGCCGCACATGAAGCGTGTGACGTTGGGGAGCAGTCAGTTCGACACCTTCGTGCCGAGCAACTTCACCGACTCCTACGTCAAGTTGGTATTCGTCGCCGAGGACATCGACGTGGCCGGGTTGCCCCAGCCGCTGACCCAGGACAGCTTTGCCGTTCTGCCCCCGGACAAAAGGCCTTCGGTGCGGACGATCACCGTTCGCAAGGTCGACGCCGCCGCCTGCCAGATCTCGCTGGACATCGTGGTGCACGGCGAGCACGGCGTGGCGGGTGCCTGGGCGGCCTCGGCGCAGCCCGGTCAGGTGATCTATCTGATGGGCCCCGGTGGCGCCTACACACCCGATCCCGCGGCCGATTGGCATTTGCTGGCCGGTGACGAGTCGGCGTTGCCGGCCATCGCCACCGCGCTGGAAGCGTTGCCCTCCAATGCAATTGGTAAGGCGTTTATCGAAGTGGCCGGCCCCGACGACCAACTCGAGTTGACCGCACCGGAGGGTGTGCAGGTGAACTGGGTTTATCGCGGCGGGCGCGCGGATCTGGTGGGCGACGATCGCGCCGGCGATTTCGCGCCGCTGATCGAGGCGGTCACCACCACGCTGTGGCTGCCCGGGCAGGTGCACGTCTTCATCCACGGCGAAGCGCAAGCCGTCATGCACAATCTGCGGCCATTCATCCGCAAAGAGCGTGGGGTGGACGCCAAGTGGGCGTCGTCGATCTCTGGCTACTGGCGACGCGGCCGCACCGAAGAGACCTTCCGGCAGTGGAAGAAGGAACTGGCCGAGGCGGAGTCGGCGAGCTCGTCAGCCTGACGGCCGCCTGGCATTCTCGATCCCATGGCATTCGGCGACTATCAGAACGAGATCTACTTCCAGGGCCTGGCCGGGGTGGTGCCCACGCTGCCCATGGTCTTCGCGGAGTTGGAGGCCCGGGCCGAGCTGGCACTGCCGCCCTCGGTGTGGTCCTACGTCGCCGGTGGCGCCGGGGACGAACGCACGCAGCGGGCCAACAGTGAGGTGTTCGGGCGCTGGGGACTGATCCCGCGCATGTTCAACGCGACCAGGGATCGTGACCTCACGGTGGAGCTGTTCGGCCTGACCTTGCCGTCGCCGGTGTTCATGGCGCCGATCGGCGTGATCGGGCTGTGCGCTCAAGACGGCCACGGCGACCTGGCCACCGCCCGCGCGGCGGCGCGCACCGGCGTCCCGATGGTCGCCTCGACGCTGACCGTCGACCCGCTGGAAGACATCGCGGCCGCATTCGGCGACACACCCGGGTTTTTCCAGCTCTACACCCCGACCGACCGTGACCTGGCCGCCAGCTTCGTGCAGCGCGCCGAGGCGGCCGGATTCAAGGGCATCGTCGTCACCCTGGACACCTGGGTCACCGGCTGGCGCCCGCGTGACCTGCGCACCTCGAACTTCCCGCAGCTGCGCGGCCACTGCCTGAACAACTACTTCAGCGACCCGGTCTTTCGCGCCAGCCTGCAACGCCCACCCGAAGAAGACCCGCAAGGCGCCATTCTGCGCTGGGTTCAGGTGTTCGGAAACCCCCTGACCTGGGATGACCTGCCCTGGCTGCGGTCGCTGACCAAGCTGCCGTTGCTGGTCAAGGGCATCTGCCACCCCGACGACGCCCGGCGCGCCAAGGACGGCGGCGTCGACGGCATCTACTGCTCCACCCACGGCGGCCGCCAGGCCAATGGCGGTCTGCCCGCGCTGGACTGCCTGCCCGGGGTGGTCGAGGCGGCCGACGGGCTGCCCGTGCTGTTCGACTCGGGGATCCGCAGCGGCGCAGATGTGATCAAGGCGCTGGCGCTGGGCGCGACCGCGGTGGGGATCGGGCGGCCGTACGCCTACGGGTTGGCGCTGGGCGGAGTCGACGGCATCGTGCACGTGCTGCGCACCCTGCTCGCCGAAGCGGACCTGATCATGGCCGTCGACGGCTATCCGGCGCTCAAAGATCTCACCCCGGACACGCTTCGGCGCGTCGACTGACGCGCGGCGGCCCAGGCCTGCGACCGTGGGGGAGTGCAGGCGATCCTCGAGGAATTCGACGAGTACCTGGAACTGCAATGCCTCCGTTCCGCGCATACTCGTCGCGCGTATCTGGGCGACATGCGCTCGTTGTTCACCTTTCTCGACGGCCACGGCGCAGCCCTGGACGGCCTGAGCCTGCCGCTGCTGCGCACGTGGCTGTCCAGCGGGGCGCTGGCCGGGGCCGCGCGCACGACGCTGGCCCGCCGCACCTCGGCGGTCAAGACGTTCACCGCGTGGGCGGTTCGGCGCGGCCTGCTCACCGTCGATCCCGCCGCGCGGCTACAGGTGCCCAAGGCGCACCGCACGCTGCCGGCGGTGCTGCGTCAGGATCAGGCCCTGGACGCCATGGCCGCCGCGAAATCCGGTGCCGAGCAAGGAGATCCGCTGGCTCTGCGGGACCGGCTGATCGTCGAGATGTTGTACGCCACCGGCATTCGGGTCAGCGAACTGTGCGGGCTGGATGTCGACGATGTGGACACCCGCCAACGGACGGTGCGCGTCCTCGGTAAGGGCAACAAGCAGCGCACCGCGCCGTACGGCGTGCCGGCTGCCGAGGCGCTGCGCGCGTGGCTGGCCGACGGCCGTCCCGACCTGGCCACCGCGGATTCCGGGCCGGCGCTGCTGCTGGGCGCGCGGGGCCGCCGGCTCGATGTCCGCCAGGCGCGCACCGTCGTGCACCAGACGATCGCCGCGGTGGACGGCGCGCCCGACATGGGGCCACACGGTCTGCGGCACAGCGCCGCCACGCATCTGCTCGAAGGCGGTGCCGACCTGCGGGTCGTCCAGGAGCTGCTGGGCCATTCCAGCCTGGCGACCACCCAGCTGTACACCCATGTCGCGGTGTCGCGGTTGCGGGCGGTACACGACCAGGCCCACCCCCGCGCCTGACATCGAGGCCAGCCCGTTGAGTGTGCAGCCAGGACGGCGAGTGTGCGCTCATGGCGCCGTAGCTGCACACTCGACGGCCGAGAACGGCCGTGGTCGGTACAGCTAGTCCTCGAGCGGCTTGAGCCGGACGGCAGTGGACCTCAGCAGACCCAGCGGATCGACGTAGTGCGCGCCCGACGCCGGACCCCACATCGCGCCCCAGTGCAGACAGGCCCGTCCAGCTTGCGAGGCCCGGCACCCGGCGTGCCCGGCGATCAGCTCGCCGATCATCGTCTGCGCCGACACCTGCTGACCCACGTGGACGGTAGCCCGGACGGGCTCGTAGCTGGTGTGCAATCCGCCGGGATGGGCCAGTGACACCACCGGCCGTCCCGCCAGCAGCCCGGCGAACACCACGGTCGCGCTGCCGGCGGCGTATACCGGCTGACCGGGACGTCCGGCCAGGTCCACACCGCGGTGCCCGGGTTTCCAGTCGGGCGAGGGCGCGTCGAAGTCCCGGACGACGGCCGGGGCCGGCCGCAGCGGCCAATCCAGCCGGACATCGTCCGCCGCCGCCGGGATTGCGCTGATCAGCGCCACGCACACGATCAGCGCCGCCCATCGCACCCCACGAGTTCAGCGTGGCTTCGGCGACACGGCCACCCACGTTTGCCCAATCTGTGCACGCACGCCCCACTGTGGATACGTGCTGGGGAAAAAGCACCAGCTGAGTCGGTGTAAACTGCTCGACGCAGCTCGTTCGCGGGCTGACTTCGCGCGTCTGCCCCGCGTCTCCCGTTCCACTAGGAGTTCGCACCGCGTGCCGGGCGGTCCCGTAACAGGGTCCGGCATCGCAGCAGACGCTAGGGCCCGGCTACACCCGTCGCCGGGCGACAACCGACATAAAGGAATGACATCACCATGGCCGTCGTGACCATGAAACAGCTGCTCGACAGCGGCACCCACTTCGGGCACCAGACCCGTCGCTGGAATCCCAAGATGAAGCGGTTCATCTTCACCGACCGCAACGGCATCTACATCATCGACCTGCAGCAGACGCTGACGTTCATCGACCAGGCGTACGAGTTCGTCAAGGAAACCGTCGCCCACGGTGGCAGCGTGCTGTTCGTCGGCACCAAGAAGCAGGCGCAGGAGTCCGTCGCCGCCGAGGCCACCCGCGTCGGCATGCCGTACGTGAACCAGCGCTGGCTGGGCGGCATGCTCACCAACTTCTCCACCGTGCACAAGCGGCTACAGCGCCTCAAGGAGCTCGAGGCGATGGAGCAGACCGGTGGTTTCGAGGGCCGCACCAAAAAAGAAATCTTGATGCTGACCCGCGAGAAGAACAAGCTGGACCGCAGCCTCGGCGGTATCCGCGACATGGCCAAGGTGCCCTCGGCGATCTGGGTCGTCGACACCAACAAGGAGCACATCGCCGTCGGCGAGGCCCGCAAGCTCGGTATCCCGGTCATCGCGATCCTGGACACCAACTGCGACCCCGACGAGGTCGACTACCCGATCCCGGGCAACGACGACGCGATCCGCTCGGCGGCGCTGCTGACCAAGGTGATCGCCTCCGCGGTCGCCGAGGGACTGCAGGCGCGTGCCGGAGTCGGCCGCGGCGACGGCAAGCCCGAGGCTGGGGATTCGCTGGCCGCCGAGCCGCTCGCCGAGTGGGAGCAGGAGCTGCTGGCTTCGGCGACCACGACCGCGACAACCACAGCCACCACCGACGCCGCTGGAGCTGCAACCGAAACAACCCCCACGGAAGGCTGATATGGCGAACTTCACCGCTGCCGACGTCAAGCGTCTTCGGGAGCTCACCGGTGCCGGCATGCTCGACTGCAAGAACGCACTGGCCGAAAGCGACGGCGACTTCGACAAGGCCGTCGAGGCACTCCGGATCAAGGGCGCCAAGGATGTCGGCAAGCGTGCCGAGCGCGCCACGGCCGAAGGCCTGGTCGCGGCCAAGGGCGGCGCGCTGATCGAGCTGAACAGCGAGACCGACTTCGTCGCCAAGAATGCGGAGTTCCAGCAGCTGGCCGACGAGATCGTTTCCGCGGCAGCCCAATCCAAGGCTGCCGACGTCGACGCGCTCAAGGCCGCCCCGGTGGGCGACAAGACGGTCGAGCAGGCCATCGCCGACCTGTCCGCCAAGATCGGCGAGAAGCTGGAACTGCGCCGGGCCGCCTTCTTCGACGGCACCGTCGAGACCTACCTGCACAAGCGTGCGGCGGACCTGCCGCCGGCCGTCGGCGTGCTGGTCGAGTACACGGGTGATGGCGCCGAGGCCGCGCACGCCGTGGCGCTGCAGATCGCCGCGCTCAAGGCGCGCTACCTCACCCGCGACGACGTCCCCGCGGACGTGGTGGCCAGCGAGCGGCGCATCGCCGAGGAGACCGCGAAAGAAGAGGGCAAGCCGGAGCAGGCGCTGCCCAAGATCGTCGAGGGCCGGCTGAACGGCTTCTTCAAGGACGCCGTGCTGCTCGAGCAGCCGTCGGTTTCCGACAACAAGAAGACCGTCAAGGCGCTGCTCGACGAGGCCGGTGTCACGGTGACCCGGTTCGTTCGCTTCGAGGTGGGTCAGGCCTAAAGCGCGCATCGTGAGCGGCTAGCGTCAGTGCTATGCGACGCGTGCACGCTTTCGGTGGCGACGCCCTCGGCGATCTCGACGCTACCGGCCTCAGCGAGGCCATCCGGGCTGGCTGGGTCGGCAGAACCGAGGCAGTCGAGGCGGCGATCGCACGCACCGAGGCCGTCAACCCTGCCCTGAACGGCTTGGCGTACAAGGCATTTGAGCAGGCGAGGGCGACCGCGTCCGCCAGTGCCCCGAACGGTTCTGCCCGGTTTTTCGAAGGCGTCCCGACGTTCCTCAAGGACAACGTCGATGTCGCCGGTCAGCCGACGATGCGCGGTGCCGACGCCTGGGCGCCGCGCAACGCTGTGGCCGACGGCGAGTTCACCCGGGTGTATCTGGCCACCGGACCGACGTCGCTGGGCAAAACGCAGATGTCGGAATTCGGGTTCAGCGCGGCCGCTGAGCACCCCCGCCTGGGGCCGGTGCGCAACCCGTGGGACACCGACTACACGGCCGGGGCCTCATCGTCGGGTTCGGGTGCGTTCGTCGCGGCCGGAGTGGTGCCGATCGCACACGCCAATGACGGCGGCGGCTCGATCCGAATTCCCGCCGCCTGCAACGGGATTGTCGGTCTCAAGCCGTCGCGCGGCAGGTTGCCGCTTGATGCGGAGCTGCGCCGGATGCCGGTCGGCATCGTCGCCAACGGCGTGCTGACCCGCTCCGTGCGCGACACCGCTGCGTTCTATCGGGAAGCCGAACGCATCTGGCGCAACGCCAAGCTGGCGCCGATCGGCGACGTCACCGGACCCGGCCGGCAGCGGCTGCGGATCGCGGTGGCCACCCGTTCGGTGCTGCGCGAGTGCGGCCCGGAATTGCGGGAGCTGACCCTCAAGACCGCCGGGGTGCTCGAAGAGCTGGGACACCGCGTCGAACACATCGATTACCAACCGGTGCCGGACAGCTTCGTGGACGACTTCATCTTGTACTGGGGATTTCTCGCGCTGATGCAGGTGCGTACCGGGCGGCGCGCGTTCGGCGACACGTTCGACCGCAGCCGGCTGGACGCCTTGACGCTCGGCCTGGAACGTCACACCGGCCGCAACCTGCACCGGCTGCCGGGGGTGATCATGCGACTGCGCACAATGCGGCGGAACAGCGCCGAGTTCTACCAAACCTATGACGCGCTGCTCACTCCGACGCTCGCCGATTCGACCCCGCGAGTCGGTCACCTGGCGCCCACCGAGTACCAGCAGGTCATGGACCGGCTGATCGACTGGGTGGCGTTCACACCGCTGCAGAATGTCACCGGAGATCCGGCGATTTCGTTGCCGATAGCCCAGTCGGCGGAGGGGATGCCCGTCGGCATGATGCTCGCCGCCGACCTGGGGCAGGACGCGCTGCTGCTGGAACTGGCCTACGAACTCGAAGAGGCGCGGCCGTGGGCACGAATCCAAACGGCCGGATAACCCGAGTCAGTCCGAGCCGAGCTTTTCCAGCATCCGCTTGAACTCTCGCTGCTGCGTCGCGGTCAGCTTGGCCAGGATGCGGTCGTCGGCGTTGCGGACCGCGGTTTCCGCACGTTTCAGCAGCGTGCGTCCCTGACCGGTCAGCGTGGCCGGTAGCGCACGCCCGGAGGACACCGACGTTGGCCGTTCCACCGCGCCGACCTCTTCCAGCCCGCGCAGCACCGTGTTCATCGCTTGCGGCGTGACATTGGTGCTGCGCGACAGTTCGGCGCTGGATAGCCCCGGCGACATCGAAAGTATTCTCAGACAAACGAATTCGGGAAGTGTCAGGCCGAGCGGACTCAACACGGCCGAAACTTCGGGTCGCAGCACCGACGCCACGCGGTAAAGCAGGTAGCCAAGCGGAGCATCGTCGGTCGCAGCCATGTCAGCGATATTGACATATCCGCGCGGCGGCGCGACGTAAGCACGGCCCAACGAGGGTGATTACGCAGCGGCGAATAGGAAGTAAATATCGCGCGCATGGCGCTTGAACGTCGACTCAATTCGGCGACCCCACCCACGTCGCGTCGTTTGGCGCGCGGATGCCGACGGGTATCGCCGCAGTACGGGTGGATGACGAGAGACAGGGAGGCGCAATGAAATTCACCACGACGACAGTGAAAGCGGCGCTGAGCGTGGCGGGGATCGCCGCAGCGAGCATCTTCACGGCGGCAACCGCTGGTGCCAACGTCCAGGCCTTGGGAGCCACCGAGCAGGCCATCGACGGCCCGCTGATCACCGACTACACGGTGAGCAATCTGCGGCCCAGCGATGCGACGATTCCGGGATTCCAGCCCGCCGGGCAGCTCTACCAGGCCGACGTCACGGCGAAATCGGATGCCGGAACGGTCCAGCCGCAACTCTCTCGCTTCATGGCAAGGGCGTTCAACGGCACGGTCTACCAGGTCGTCAACACACGACCTGTTCCCAACGGTCTTGATCCCAGTCCGATCGACCAGGGTCAACAGACGTCCGGCGAACTGTACTTCGACGTGACCGGCCAGCGGCCGGTCGGTGTGGTGTACACCGATGGCGACGACGATTTCCTCGTCTGGACGCGCCACGTTTAGCCGGTGCGATCTGCGAATTTGCAACGAAGTTCCCCGCGCTGTTTTGGCGCGGGGGACTTCTTTTTGCGCGGTAAACCTCGAATGTGGCATTTGGGGCTGAACTTGTCCGGTGAGGTGTGTGCGCATTCTGGGGCGAAATAATTTACACCGGTTCTAGTGGCGTTATCGCAGCTCAAAGCCGTGATGTTTGGGCCCGTCGGGAATTGGCTATGCGGCAATGGTGCGGTGATGACCCGTGCCGGGGGGAAATCATCGTGAGAAATAAATGGTAACGATTCGACTGAAAGGTATTTAGCTATGGAGTTCACTTCTAATGCTATGAAATCGGTGATCGGAGCCGCCGGTATTGCTGCTGTCGGCCTTTTCACCGCGGCGACCGCCTCCGCGGCGCCGCCCAACATCCAGGGCTTTGGCACCAGTCAACAGCTCATCGAAGGGCCGTTGGTCACCAACTACACCGTGAGCAACCTGCAGCCCAGCACGATGGCCATTCCGGGCTACACGCCGAAGGGCACGCTCTACCAGGCGGATGTCACCGCCAAGTCCGAAGGCGGTCTGGTCACGCCGATGGTCAACGACTTCATCGCCCGCGGGCCCAATGGTCAGAACTACCGGGTGATCGACAAGGTTGGTGCCCCGGGCAGCCTTAACCCGGCGCCGATTCAGCAGGGCAGCGAGTCGACCGGAACGCTATACTTCGACGTGACCGGCGCACCGCCGAACGGCGTCGTCTACAACGAGGGCACCCAGGACATCCTGATCTGGACGTCGAACATGCAGGGTGGCCCGGCGCCGGCTGAGGCACCGAACATGCCGAACACCACCCCGGCACCTGGCGCGCTGCCGAGCCCGGCTCCCAACGCGCGCGCGAACACCTAAGCCCGGCTAAAGCTTAGCTGCCGCATACCCTCCCCGCGCCACACACACCGTGGCGCGGGGAGGTCTGCGTAATAGCTTCCGTCGCAAGGCTTCTGAGTGCCCTAACAGATGGCGCGCACAACTATGCGTGCCAGGGTATTCGCGAAATGTGTTGAACAGCAACGCGCGTCAGTGGTGGGTGCGGCCGTTCAGGTACGGACTCGGCGGAGTGTCGTTGACGATCCACTGCGGGTGCGGCGGCGTCACCGCCATGTAGCCGACGCCACGCACGGTGTCGACCATCGATTCGTGTTCGGTCCCAAGCTTCGCGCGTAGCCGTCGCACGTGAACGTCGACGGTGCGGACGCGTCCGTTGGAGTCATACCCCCACACCTCGTGCATCAGCCGGGTGCGGCTGAATGCCCGACCGGCATGTTGCACAAGGAAATTCAGCAATCGGAACTCGGTGACCGTTAGGCTGAGATCCGTGCCGCGTAGCGACGCGGCAAAACTTGCCGGATGCAGGACCAGGTCACCGAACTTCAAGCAGCCGTCCACTGCGCTGCGGCGTCGCTTGATCGCCAGGCGCAACCGCGCCTCCAGCTCGTCCGCGCCGGTGGCGGGCAACATCACATCGTCGATGCGCCAGTCGACGTCCACCGACGCGAAGTGCGCCGGGGCGACCACCGCCACGACCGCGATGGCCGGCGCGTTGGCCGTCAGGCCCCGGCAGACACTGCGGGCCGCCGCCAGGTCGGTGCGCGCGTCGATGATCGCCACGTCGGCACTGTCATGATGTCCGTCGAGGTCGTCGGAGAGCGGGACGCGACGAATCGTTTGCGTCAACGATTCGAGGGTTGGTAATGCCGACGCGAAATCGTCGGCATTGGAAAGCAGTAGCACGTCCAAAGACATCTCCAAACCTCATGAGGGTCCGTCGCCGCCCCCAAACCGCGTCGGCACCTCAGGGAGGTGTCCGCCAGCGCAGCGCTGAGTACCCCATTCAGCACACAACTATGCCCTGTTTGTTGCTCGCGTTCGGGCGAATGACTGCTGAAGGGGGTGGTTAGTGGAGATGGTTTTGCCTGGGTAGACCCGAAAATGGCCCCAGAGAAGTCGACGGGTCCGGCCCGTCAATACGGGCCGGACCCATCTTCGAATCAAGCTATTGGTTGGCCTTCTGGCGCTCCTCGGCTACCTTCGCGGCGCCGCGTGCGGCGTCGGCTTCGGCTTCCTTCTTTGCCGCGTCACGCTGGGCTTCCGCCTTGTCCTGCTGGGCTTGGCCCTCGCGGGTAAGGTCATCGCGACCGGTCAGAGCGCCGGCAGCTTCCTTGGCCTTGCCCTTGACGTCTTCGACGACGCCCTTGACCGCTTCCGCGGGTCCAGAGTTTTCTTTGTCCGCCATGAAATAACTCCTTCTCATTGGCGTGCGACAGCTGCGCGACTGACGCGCTCGTACGATCGGCTAAACGATCGATTCCGTCATACGGCGTGTTCCGGCCCTGCTTCTCAAGACCACGATTTCCCCGCCGCGTTGGTGCGGATTCCCAGGCCGTCGGGAGCTCAAACATCCGATGCCCGAAGCAAAGTCGCGATGGCACCGCATTCGGCTGTGACCTGCGCCGACGGCTCCCGAAAGCCACCCGGTTCGCCAAACGCGCAAATAATTCACCCCGCTGGCGCCAGATTGTGCTGCGATGGGGCAGGATATGAACTGCCGTTCCGGGTGTGGGTCGCCTGGGATGGCACTGTCATGCGAGGAGTCTGATGACGCAGCCCGAGCCCACCAGCGCTAACGGCGTGCCGACCTCTTCACCCGACGACGGACAACCTTCCGGCCAGCCGCGCGCCAAGTATTCGCGCGTATTGCTCAAGCTTGGCGGCGAGATGTTCGGCGGCGGCCAGGTCGGGCTGGATCCCGATGTCGTGGCGCAGGTCGCCCGCCAGATCGCCGAGGTGGTTCGCGACGGCGTACAGGTCGCCGTCGTGATCGGCGGCGGCAACTTCTTCCGTGGCGCACAACTTCAGCAGCGCGGAATGGAGCGCACCCGGTCGGACTACATGGGCATGCTCGGCACTGTGATGAACAGCCTTGCACTGCAAGACTTCCTGCAGAAGGAAGGCATCGACACCCGAGTCCAGACCGCGATCACGATGGGCCAGGTGGCCGAGCCCTACATCCCGTTGCGGGCCGTCCGCCACCTGGAGAAGGGCCGCGTGGTCATCTTCGGCGCCGGCATGGGGCTGCCGTACTTCTCCACCGACACCACGGCCGCGCAGCGCGCCCTGGAAATCGGCGCCGACGTGGTGTTGATGGCCAAGGCCGTCGACGGCGTGTTCACCGAGGACCCGCGGGTGAACCCCGAGGCGGAGTTGCTCACCGCGATCAGCCATCGGGAAGTCATCGACCGGGGGCTGCGGGTGGCCGATGCCACGGCGTTCAGCCTGTGTATGGACAATGGCATGCCAATCCTGGTGTTCAACCTGCTGACCAACGGCAATATCGCTCGGGCGGTCGCTGGTGAGAAGATCGGAACGCTAGTCACCACCTGAGGGGAAGACGCGAATGATCGATGAGGCTCTCTTCGACGCTGAAGAGAAAATGGAGAAGGCAGTGTCGGTGGCCCGTGACGACTTGTCGACCATTCGGACCGGCCGCGCCAATCCGGGCATGTTCTCCCGGATCGTCATCGACTATTACGGCACGACCACGCCGATCACCCAGCTGGCCAGCATCAATGTCCCCGAGGCGCGGCTGGTCGTCATCAAGCCGTACGAGGCCAACCAGCTACACGCCATCGAGACGGCGATTCGCAACTCCGAGCTCGGGGTGAATCCGAGCAACGACGGCACCCTGATTCGGGTGGCGGTACCGCAGCTGACCGAGGAACGTCGCCGAGAGCTGGTGAAACAGGCCAAGGGCAAGGGAGAAGACGCGAAGGTCTCGGTGCGCAACATCCGTCGCAAGTCGATGGAAGAACTGCACCGGATCCGCAAGGACGGGGAGGCCGGCGAGGATGAGGTCGGCCGCGCCGAGAAGGACCTGGACAAGACCACCCAGCAGTACGTCAACCAGATCGACGAGCTGGTCAAACACAAAGAAGGCGAGCTGCTGGAGGTCTAGCGGCCGCTCAGCAACCAAGTCCGTGCCAACCTCCGATGCCGGCCCAGGCAGCCCGTCCGACGCGCGGGAGGCCAAGGAAACGACGCCGCAGCCGGCCAAGAAGACGTCCCGGGCCGGACGCGATCTGCCCGCCGCTATCGCGGTGGGCGCGGCGATCGGCGGCCTGCTCGTCGCCACGCTGGTATTCGCTCCGCGGTTCTGGGTGCTCATCGTGGCCATCGCGATTTTCATTGCCAGCCACGAGGTGGTGCGACGGCTACGCGAGGCCGGCTACGTCATTCCCGTTATCCCGTTGCTGATCGGCGGCCAGGTCACCGTCTGGCTGACCTGGCCCTTCCATGCCGCCGGCGCGCTGGCAGGCTTCGGCGGCACCGTCGTGGCCTGCAATGTCTGGCGGTTGTTCATGCGGGATCCCAGCCGCAATGATCCCGCCGCCGGATTGTCGTCGAACTACCTGCGCGACGCATCGGCCACCGTCTTCCTGGCCGCGTGGGTCCCGCTGTTCGCCTCCTTCGGCGTCCTGCTCGTCTATCCCCACGACGGCGCCGGACGGGTGTTCTGCCTGATGATCACCGTCGTCGCTTCCGACACCGGTGGATACGCCATCGGGGCGCTGTTCGGCAAGCATCCGATGGTCCCGGCGATCAGCCCGAAGAAGTCCTGGGAGGGATTCACCGGTTCACTGGTCTTCGGGATCACCGCGGCGATCCTGACCGCGACCCTATTGGCGGGCAAACCAGCCTGGATTGGCGCGCTGCTGGGCCTCGTCCTGGTGCTCAGCTGCACGCTCGGTGACCTGGTGGAGTCCCAGGTGAAGCGGGACCTCGGCATCAAGGACATGGGCCGGCTGCTACCCGGCCACGGTGGGCTGATGGACCGGCTCGACGGTGTGCTGCCCTCGGCCGTCGCGGCCTGGATCGTGCTCACCTTGGTTCCCTAAGCCGTCACTGACCGATACTGGACAGGTCATGGTCCAACAATTGGTGTTCGATGAGCCGCGCGCGGGCAGGCCGCCGCGCCACCTCGCCGACCTCGACGCGGAGGGCCGCGCGGCGGCCGTCGCGGAACTCGGCTTGCCGGCGTTTCGGGCCAAGCAGCTCGCCCACCAGTACTACGGCCGGTTGATCGCCGATCCGCGACAGATGACCGACCTTCCGGCGGCCGTGCGCGACGTGATCGCCGAGACGATGTTCCCCAACCTGCTCACCGTCGCCGCCGAAGTCACCTGCGACGCCGGTCAGACGCGAAAGACGTTGTGGCGGGCCATCGATGGCACCACCTTCGAGTCGGTGCTGATGCGCTATCCGCAGCGCAACACCGTGTGTATCTCGTCGCAGGCGGGCTGCGGCATGGCGTGCCCGTTCTGTGCAACCGGCCAGGGCGGATTGACGCGCAACCTGTCGACGGCCGAGATCACCGAACAGGTGCGCACCGCCGCGGTGGCGCTGCGCGACGAGTTCGCGGACCGGCTGTCGAACGTGGTGTTCATGGGCATGGGAGAACCGCTGGCCAATTACGCCAGGACGCTGGCCGCGGTGCGGCGCATCACCGAGGCGCCGCCGCACGGCTTCGGCATCTCGGCCCGCTCGGTGACGGTGTCGACGGTCGGCCTGGCGCCGGCGATCCGCAAGCTCGCCGACGAACGGCTGGGCGTGACGCTGGCGCTCTCGCTGCACGCCCCGGACGACGAACTGCGCGACACGCTGGTTCCGGTCAACAACCGCTGGAAGATCAGCGAGGCGCTCGATGCGGCCCGCTACTACGGCGACGTGACCGGCCGGCGGGTGTCGATCGAGTACGCGCTGATTCGCGACGTCAACGACCAGCCGTGGCGGGCCGACCTGCTCGGCAAGCGACTGCATGGCGCGCTCGGACCCCTGGTGCACGTGAACCTGATTCCGCTCAACCCGACCCCGGGCAGTGACTGGGACGCCAGCCCCAAGGCCGTCGAGCGCGAGTTCGTCCGGCGGGTCCGGGCAAAAGGCGTGTCGTGCACGGTCCGGGACACCCGGGGCCGCGAGATCAGCGCCGCGTGCGGACAGCTTGCCTTCGAGAAGGGCTGAACCATGCGGTCGGCTACGACGTGTTGTGAGTTAGTAGTTCAGCAAAGGGGGTTGGCATGACGGTTCGCTTGTTAGCGCGCTTCAAGATGTTTGCCGCGGCCATCGTGACGGGCCTTGTCGCGGTTGTCCTGGTGTCGGCCGCACCGCGGGCGCAGGCCGCCGACGATCGGCTGCAGTTCACCGGAACCACGCTGAGCGGTGCGCCGTTCAACGGCGCCGGCCTCCAAGGAAAACCGGCGGTGCTCTGGTTCTGGGCACCGTTCTGCCCGTTCTGCAACGCCGAAGCTCCGGGAGTGGCCCAGGTGGCGGCCGCCAATCCCGGTGTCACCTTCGTCGGCATCGCCGGGCACTCGGACGTCGGCGCTGAGCAGGCCTTCGTTTCCAAGTACGGCCTGAACTTCACCAACCTCAACGACGCCGACGGCTCGATCTGGGCCCGCTACAACGTGCCGTGGCAGCCGGCGTACGTGTTCTACCGGGCGGACGGCAGCTCGACGTTCGTCAACAACCCCACCTCGGCGATGTCCCAGCAGGAACTGGCCGGCCGGGTAGCCGCGCTGAAGTGAACCAGGGGCTCGTCGGTCTGGCATTCGCTGCCGGGTTGGTGGCCGCGGTGAACCCGTGTGGGTTCGCGATGCTGCCCGCCTACCTGCTGCTGGTGGTGCGCGGCCAGCGCACCGGGGAAGACTCCAGCCCGCTCGGCGGCCTGCGGCGTGCACTGGGCGCCACCGCGGGGATGGCCCTCGGTTTTCTGACGGTGTTCGGCGCGTTCGGCGCGCTGACCATCTCGGCGGCCACGACGGTCCAGCGGTACCTGCCGTACGCAACCGTGGTGATCGGCATTGTGCTTGTCGGGCTAGGGATTTGGCTGCTGTCGGGTCGCGAGCTGACCGCGCTGACGCCGCGGCCGTTGGGGCCGCGGTGGGCTCCGAAACAGCACGGGCCGGCGATCGTGGGCATGTACGGCTACGGCATCAGCTATGCGATCGCCTCGCTGTCGTGCACGATCGGGCCGTTTCTGGCGGTCACCGCCGCGGGCTTGCGCAGTGGGTCGGTCCTCACCGGGGCGTCGATCTATCTGGCGTACGTCGCGGGCCTGACCTTGGTCGTCGGCGTGCTCGCCGTCGCCGCCGCCACCGCGAGCTCGGCGCTGGCCGACCGGCTGCGGCGAATCCTGCCGTTCGTCAACCGGATCGGCGGCGCGCTGCTGGTGCTGGTGGGGCTCTATGTCGGCTACTACGGCCTCTACGAGTTACGGCTGCTGAACACCGCGGCCGATCCCCGGGACGCGGTGATTCTTGCGGCCGGGCGGCTACAGGGCCTGTTGGCCGGCTGGGTACATCAGCACGGCGTGTGGCCGTGGATTGTGGCGTTGATCGCGCTGCTGGCTGCCGCACTGGTGAACACGTGGCACCGCCGAGCGCGGCGCTGAGCAGGGGTTGACGGCTACCGGAGCCAGCCGCGCCGGCGACCCCACCAGTCGCGCACCAGGATGAAGAGGGTGAGGGCGGCGAACCCGATCAGGAAGTTGTCCTCGACGTGGCCGACGTGATTGCCGCGCAGCATCGCCAGCAGGAAGATGACGCCGAACACGCCGACGCCGTGCCAGGTGCGGATGTTGATCTTGCTCCATCCCCACGCGGCGGATGGCACCTCGGCCGGGTCGACGCCGTTGTAGTGCTCCACCTCGGTACTGGCCACGGCGATTCCCTTCGGATCGGATCGTCTTACGCCGATATTCTGGCACAGGCCGCGCAGCGTCGGCACGGCTCGGCGCGGGTTGGTGACCGACCGTCTGAATCTGGTTGGCCACCAACCTCGGCACAGATGCAGCGCCGTAGCAATGTGCTGCTAGGCGTCTACGACGGCGGCATCAGCACCGTGTCGATCATGTACACCGTCGCGTTCGCGGTGGGCACCCCGCCACACACCACGCTCGCGTTGTTGACCTTCAGGCCGTTGCCCTGACCGGTCACCATCGCATTGGCGCCCTGCAGGGTCGCGTGGGTGCCGTCGACCTTGGCCGGGCTCAGCTGGCCCGCAACCACGTGGTAGGTCAGGATGCTCTTCAGCATGGCCGCATTCGTCTTCAGCTGACCGATAGTGGATTCGGGAAGCTTGCTGAACGCGGCGTCAGTCGGCGCGAACACGGTGTACTGGCCGCTGTTGAGGGTGTCGACCAGATTCACCTCCGGGTTGAGCTTGCCCGACAGCGCCGAGGTCAGTGTGGTGAGCTGGGGGTTGTTCGACGCCGCGACCGCGACAGGGACCCCCGACATCCCGTCCACCGAGGCGGGGCCGCTGGGATTGGCCGCCGCGTAGTCCGCGCATCCCGGACCGACCAAATCGGCGGCCGCGGCGCTCGGCGAGACACTGACTCCGAGGCCCAAGATTCCGGCGGCGGCGAAACCGGTTGCCGCAATTCGTGTGTGAACTTTCATGGCCATTTACTCCCCTGATAGGCCGGGAGGTCCACCCCGTCTGGCTGAACCCCGGCATCAGTTCTTCGGAGCAGATCAGCCGTTGGATTGATTGCAACCTGAGATCACCCGTAGGTGAAGGAGTACACCTGTAGCCCACGGCTGGGCCGCACCTCGAGTGTTCCGGGACCCACCTGGTAGCCGGCGACAATCCGATGCGACGTCGGCGGCCCGCTGATCGGCACCGTCGTCGGCTGTCCGTTCCGCACCACGGTGAGGGTTCCGGTTCCGCCGGCGACGATGTAGACGTTTTTGGCCTGGTAGTTGAGTTTGACGGCCGAGTTATCGCCGTCGGCCGTCGCGCCCTGATAGTCCAGTGACCACGGTCCGGCTAAGGCAAAGCTGTTGGGTTTCAAGGCCGGCGGAAATTCGTATGTCGCATGGCCTTCGTCGTACCTGCCGCCGCCGCCGTAGTTCACCATCTTGCCGACGGCGAAATACGTTTCCGGCGTGAGGCCAGGCTGCGGGGTGGTGTCGGCCGCGTCGACAGCCGGGGGGAGTTTGACATCCGGCTTCGCATCGGTGAGCAACTGCCTGATCAGCTTCTCGGTCACGTTGTAGTCGCCTTCGCCGAACTTGATGTGGCGCACTGTGCCGTTGGCGTCGATCAGATATTCGGCCGGCCAGTATCGGTTGCGATAGTTCGTCCAGGTGCTGAAGCCGTCGTCCAGCGCGATCGGATAGGTGATACCCAGATCCGCCGCGCCTCGGGCGACATTGTCCGGCACCTTCTCGAACGCGTACTCCGGGGTGTGCACGCCGATGACCTCGAAACCGCTGTCCCGATAGGCGTGATACCAGCCGACGACATGCGGGATGGCGCGTTGGCAGTTGATGCAGGAATAGGCCCAGAAATCAATCAGTACAACTTTGCCGCGCAACGAATTCAGGGCAATCGGCTGGCCGTCCGGGGTGTTCAGCCATTCGGTGATTCCCTTGAGATCGGGTGCGGGACCACAGCTTTCGAGGGTAGGCGATCCATTGCTACAGTTCGACAGCTGCGCGTTCTGGGCGTTGACGATGCCGCCGAGGTTCAGCTTCTCGCGGATTTGGTCTGCGCCGCCCACTTTCTGCTGCAGTGGGCCCGTGTAGTCCGGTATGGCCCGCTGCAGCGCGGCGGGCAGGTCGAACACCAGCGCGACCGCGAGCAGGATCGTGACGATTCCCGCGGCGATCCGGATCTCGCGCTGTCGGCTCCGAAAAGCCTTGACACGCTGGGCCACCCGTTGGCCGGCCAACGCGAAGAACAGGAGCGGCAGCGCGGCGCCGACCGCGAACGCGCCGGTCAGCACGACGAGGCCGGCGCTGATGGTTGAGGTGGCCCCGGCCACGACGATGGCGGCGAGGACGGGTCCCGCGCAGGGGACGTAAAGCACGCCCAGCGCAAGACCGAGCCCGAAACCATTGCTGCGGTTGGCGATTTGCTTTTGGGGGATGCGGGCGAACGGTCGCTCGAGCAGCTGCTCAAACCTGGGAAAGATGAGACCGATGCCGATCGCTACCAGCGCCACCAGCGCGATCCAGCGGATGGCGTCCTGCGGTAGGTGCAGCAGCGACAGCAGTGCCGAGCCGAGCAGGGTCACCACGCTGAAGCTGAGCACCAGACCGCCGATCACCCGGTACGGCCGCAGGGTCTCGGAGAGGTCGCGTTTCGGCCGAACCGCCACGGCACCTTCGGATTCCGGTGACGTCACCGCGCCGCCGCGCTGGGTGCCCGAGAAAAATATCACCGGCAACACCGGCAGGATGCAGGGTGAGATACCGGTGATCAGGCCTCCGAGGAAGCCGACCAAAGCAAGGGTCAACATGGTTGGTATTCGTCGCCGCTGTGGTCATGGATTGGTAAGGGCGGCAACGAGTTTCGGTACCGTGACCCGGGTAGACGACAAGGTAGGGCAACCCGCTCGGCGGGCTGCCCTACCTTGTGTTCGGCGAACGGTACTAGGCCGGCGGCATCAGCACCGTGTCGATCAGGTACACCGTCGCGTTCGCGGTGTGCACCCCGCCGCACACCACGCCCGCGTCGTTGACCTTGAGATCGTTTCCTTGACCCGTCACCGTCGAGTTGGCGCCCTGCAGGGTCGCGTGGGTGCCGTCGACTTTGGCCGGACTCAACTGACCCTGCACCACGTGGTAGGTCAGGATGCTCTTGAGAAGCGGAGCGTCCGTCTTGAGCTTGTCGACCGTGGCCGGCGGAAGTTTGCCGAATGCGGCGTCAGTCGGGGCGAACACCGTGTACTGCCCGTTGTTCAGGGTGTCGACGAGGTTCACGCCCGGGTTCAGCTTGCCCGACAACGCGGACGTAAATGTGGTCAGCATCGGGTTGTTCGACGCCGCCGTCGCGACCGGATCCTGCGACATCCCGGCCACCGAACCCGGACCCGAGGGGTTTTGCGCCGCGTAAGCCGAGCACCCCGGCCCGATGAGGTCCGCGGCGGGGTCCGCTGTTGCCGACGTGGTGGCGGACATCGCCATGCTGCTGGTAGCTGTCGCGCTGGTCGAACTCTGGGCCGCGGGTTTGTTACTCGAACACCCCGAGAAACCCACGATCGCAATAGCTGCGAGGCTCGCCGTCGCAACTGCCTTGGACTGCACGTTGATCATGTGACTATTGCTTCCTTTGCTCAACACGGCCTTATCGCCGTCCTCCCGGTTAACAGAAGTGATTCGGAGTGACGCACGTCACGGATGGGTCCGACAATCGCTTGCTTTGCATGTCGGGCGAAAACTCGACGGGGTAATGCCTCGAGGGAGCACCGAGCGGCACAATGAGTGGGTGAGCACCCCGACCACCGCAACGCACGACGGTCCGATCCGTGTGCTGGTGTTGGGCAGCACCGGCTCCATCGGCACCCAGGCGCTGGAGGTCATCGCCGCCAACCTGGATCGCTTCGAGGTGGTCGGGCTGGCGGCCGGCGGGGCAAACCCGGACACGTTGGCCCGTCAGCGCACCGAAACCGGGGTGACCAACATCGCCGTCGCAGACGAGCGCGCCGCCGCGGCGCTCGGTGATGTCCGGTGGCACGGGCCCGACGCGGTCACCCGGCTGGTCGAGGAGACCGAGGCCGACGTCGTGCTCAATGCCCTGGTCGGGGCGCTGGGCCTGCGACCGACCCTGGCGGCACTGCGCTCGGGCGCCCGGCTGGCGCTGGCCAACAAGGAATCGCTGATCGCCGGCGGTCCGCTGGTTCTGAAGGCGGCGCGCCCGGGGCAGATCGTGCCCGTGGATTCCGAGCACTCCGCGCTGGCCCAGTGCCTGCGTGGCGGCGCTCCCGACGAGGTCGCCAAGCTGGTGCTGACCGCCTCGGGTGGACCGTTTCGCGGCTGGGCGGCCGCCGACCTGGAGGCCGTCACCCCCGAGCAGGCCGGTGCCCATCCGACCTGGTCAATGGGCCCGATGAACACGCTGAACTCGGCGTCGCTGGTGAACAAGGGCCTCGAACTCATCGAAACCCACCTGCTGTTCGGCGTTCCCTACGACCGCATCGAGGTCGTGGTGCACCCTCAGTCGATTGTTCATTCAATGGTCACGTTCATCGATGGCTCGACGATCGCCCAGGCCAGCCCGCCGGACATGAAGCTGCCCATCTCGCTGGCGCTGGGCTGGCCGCGGCGGGTGCCCGGGGCGGCCGCGTACTGCGACTTCACCACCGCCTCTACCTGGGAATTCGAGCCGCTGGACAGCGACGTGTTCCCGGCCGTCGAGCTGGCCCGGCAGGCCGGCGAGACCGGCGGCTGCATGACCGCGGTGTACAACGCCGCCAACGAAGAGGCCGCGGCGGCCTTCCTGGACGGCCGCATCGGCTTTCCGGCCATCGTCAGAACAATCGCCGACGTGCTGAGCGCCGCCGACCAATGGGCCGTTTTACCCGCTACCGTGGATGAGGTACTGGACGCGCAGCGCTGGGCGCGGGAGCGAGCGCAGCGCGCAATCGCAACTACAAGCCCCGCGGGAGTCTCCAAAAGGGCCTCGGGAATGGTCTTAGAAAGGTCCTAGCGCCTGATGATGTTCGCAATCGGCATTGTGCTGTTCGCGCTGGCCATCCTGATCTCGGTGGCCCTGCACGAGTGCGGCCACATGTGGGTCGCCCGTGCCACCGGCATGAAGGTGCGCCGCTATTTCGTCGGCTTCGGCCCCACGCTGTGGTCGACGCGGCGCGGCGAGACCGAGTACGGCGTCAAGGCCGTGCCGCTGGGCGGCTTCTGCGACATCGCCGGGATGACCCCGGTCGAGGAGCTCGCGCCCGACGAGACCGACCGGGCCATGTACAAGCAGAAGACCTGGAAGAGGGTGGCGGTGCTGTTCGCCGGCCCGGGCATGAACTTCATCATCTGCCTGGCCCTGATCTACGTGATCGCGCTGATCTGGGGACTGCCCAACCTGCACCCGCCCACCCGGGCGATCGTTGGCGAAACCGCTTGTATCGCACCAGAAGTCGCGCCTGGCAAGCTCGGTGACTGCACCGGCGCCGGTCCGGCCGCGCTGGCCGGCATCCGCCCGGGCGACGTTGTCGTCAAGGTCGGTGACACCTCGGTGTCCACCTTCGACGACATGGCCGCCGCGATCCGCAAGCTGCACGGCACCGTGCCGGTCGTCGTCGAACGTGGCGGCACCCCGATCACCGCCTACGTCGACATCACCCAAACGCAGCGCTACTTGACCACCGGAGGCAAGGGGCAGGACGGAAAGCCCGCACCCTCAACGGTCGGCGCGATGGGCGTCGGTGCCGTCAAGGTCACGCCCACGCACTACGGCGTGCTCGGCGCCATCCCCGCCACCTTCGCCTTCACCGGCGAACTGACGGCCGAGGTGGGCAAGGCGCTGGTCGCGATCCCGACCAAGGTCGGCGCGCTGGTGCATGCGATCGGCGGCGGACAGCGCGACCCGGGCACGCCGATGAGCGTCGTCGGCGCCAGCATCATCGGCGGCGACACCGTCGACCACGGGTTGTGGGTGGCGTTCTGGTTCTTCCTGGCGCAGCTGAACCTGATCCTGGGCGCGATCAACCTGTTGCCGCTGCTGCCGTTCGACGGTGGTCACATCGCCGTCGCGGTGTTCGAAAAGATCCGCAACCTCATCCGGTCGGCCCGCGGCATGGTCGCGGCGGCGCCGGTGAACTACCTCAAGCTCATGCCTGCGACCTATGTGGTCTTGGTTTTCGTGGTCGGCTACATGCTGCTGACCGTGACCGCCGATCTGGTCAACCCGATCAGGCTCTTTCAGTAACTAGCCGAAGGAATTCGAACAGTGGACATTGGCCTGGGCATGCCGGAGGCGCCGGCGCCCACCCTTGCGCCCCGGCGCAAGACGCGCCAACTGCTGGTCCGCGACGTCGGGGTCGGCAGCGATTCCCCGATCTCGGTGCAGTCGATGTGCACCACCAAGACCCATGAGGTCAACACGACGCTGCAGCAGATCGCCGAGCTGACCGCGGCGGGCTGCGACATCGTCCGGGTGGCCTGCCCGCGTCAGGAGGATGCCGACGCACTGGCCGAGATCGCCCGGCACAGCCAGATCCCGGTGATCGCCGACATCCACTTCCAGCCGAAGTACATCTTCGCCGCGATCGACGCCGGATGTGCTGCGGTGCGGGTCAATCCGGGCAACATCAAGGAATTCGACGGCCGGGTCGGTGAAGTCGCCAAGGCGGCCGGCGCGGCCGGCATCCCGATCCGCATCGGCGTGAACGCCGGGTCGCTGGACAAGCGGTTCATGGAGAAGTACGGCAAGGCCACGCCCGAGGCGCTGGTCGAGTCGGCGCTGTGGGAGGCCTCGCTGTTCGAGGACCACGGCTTCGGCGACATCAAGATCAGCGTCAAGCACAACGACCCCGTCGTGATGGTCGCCGCCTACGAGCAGCTGGCCGCGGCGTGCGACTACCCGTTGCACCTCGGCGTGACCGAGGCCGGGCCGGCCTTCCAGGGCACGATCAAGTCGGCGGTGGCCTTCGGCGCCCTGTTGTCGCGGGGGATCGGCGACACCATCCGGGTGTCCTTGTCGGCGCCACCGGTCGAGGAAGTCAAGGTCGGCATCCAGATTCTCGAATCGCTGAACCTGCGGCCGCGCGGGCTGGAGATCGTTTCCTGCCCGTCGTGCGGTCGCGCCCAGGTCGACGTCTACACCCTGGCCAACGCGGTCTCCGCGGGCCTGGACGGGCTCGACGTGCCGTTGCGGGTCGCGGTGATGGGGTGCGTCGTCAACGGCCCGGGGGAGGCCCGCGAAGCCGATCTCGGCGTTGCCTCGGGAAATGGCAAGGGCCAGATATTCGTTCGCGGCGAGGTGATCAAGACCGTTCCCGAAGCACAGATCGTCGAGACCTTGATCGAAGAGGCGATGCGGTTGGCTTCCGAAATGGGCGAGGCCACGGAAAGTGATAACGGTCCTGGCACAACAGCAAGCGGGACGCCAATTGTCACCGTAAGCTGATTGGGACCAGTTCGCTCTTGCTGGCCTACAGTTCGCACCACAGAGAGTTCGCCAGATGTCGGCTCCGCCCCTTTTTCGCCTAGTCGGCGACAGACGGGTGTCCGTGGTGCGTGACGCCGCGGCCGTGTGGCGGGTACTCGACGAGGACCCGATCGGGTCCTGCATGGTTGCCTCCCGCGTCGCCGATCACGGCATCGACCCCGGCGCGATCGGCGGGGAGCTGTGGACCCGCCGCGGCGCGGACGAGTCGCTGTGCTTCGCCGGCGCCAACCTGATCCCGCTGCGCGGGCTGCCGGCCGACCTGAATGCGTTTGCCGACGAGGCGATGGGCGGGACGCGGCGCTGCTCCTCGCTGGTCGGGCGGGCCAGCCTGGTGTTGCCGATGTGGGAGCGGCTCGAGACGGCCTGGGGGCCGGCGCGTGACGTGCGCGAACGCCAACCGCTGATGGCGCTGACCAAACACCCGATGTGTGAGCTCGACCCCGAGGTGCGCCAGGTGCGGCCCGAGGAGCTGGACGCGTACCTGGTGGCCGCGGTGGACATGTTCATCGGCGAGGTCGGCATCGACCCGCGGCTCGGCGACGGCGGCCGCGGCTACCGCCGCCGGGTGGCCAGCCTGATCGCCGCCGGGCGCGCCTGGGCCCGGTTCGAGCATGGTCAGGTCGTCTTCAAGGCCGAGGTCGGGTCGCAATCGCCTGCGGTGGGCCAGATCCAGGGCGTCTGGGTACATCCGGAGTGGCGTGGCCTGGGGCTCGGCTCTCGCGGCACCGCGATGCTGGCCGCCGTGATCGTCGGCAGCGGGCGCATCGCCAGCCTCTACGTGAACGACTTCAACGAGGTGGCCCGGGCCGCCTACGCCCGGGTGGGCTTCGCCGAGGTCGGCACCTTCGCCACGGTCCTGCTGGACTAGCCGGCAGCGCCTTCCGGACCAGCGCCTTCCGCGCGAGCGCCCGGCTGGCCGCACACTCGGCCGCGGACGCCCGGCCGGCCGGGCATTCGGCACAACGGACGTTCCCCGCGTTACATCACGGTGAGGTCTCGGTGTGTCTGCGGGGGTGCAGACGCCTCAGTTCTTAACATCAGTCACGATGGCCACAAAAACCTCACCAGTATCAGTTGTTTCGGCCGCCGTCGCCCTGCTGCTCGTCGCGGCCGCCGCGCTGTCTGGATGCACGCCGCGGCCCGACGGCCCCGGCCCCGCCGCGGAGAAGTTCTTCCGCGCCTTGGCCATTGGCGACACCGCGACGGCCGCCCAACTCAGCGACAACCCCAACGAGGCCCGCGAGGCGCTCAACGCGGCCTGGGCCGGGCTGCAGGCGACCCACCTGGACGCGCAGATCCTCAGCTCCAAGTACGCCGAGGACACCGGCACGGTCAGCTATCGGTTCAGCTGGCAGCTGCCCAAAAACCGGGTATGGAGCTATGACGGCCAGCTCAAGATGGCCCGTGACGAGGGGCGCTGGGAGGTCCGCTGGGCCCCGAACGGGCTGCATCCCAAGCTGGGTGAGCACCAGACGTTCGCGTTGCGCGCCGATCAGCCGCGGCGCGCCTCGGTGAACGAACTCGGGGGCAGCGATGTGCTGGCGCCGGGCTATCGCTATCACTACACGCTGGACGCCACCCAGGCTGGGGCGCCGCAGTCGCTGAGCTTCACCACCCACACGATCGTCGACGTGCTGCGGCCCTTCAACAACGCGCTGACCGACCCGCAGCTGCTGGCCGAGCAGGCCAGTTCGACGTCCCACCAGGTGGACCTGGGCGTCACGCTGCTCCCGGCCGACAACGACAAGGTGTTTCCCGCGATCGGCAGACTGCCGGGCATCGTGGTCACCCCGCAGGCCGACATGCTGGCCACCGACCCGCATTTCGCGCCGGCCGTCGTCGGCGCAGTCAAGAAGGCCGTGATCGACCAACTCGACGGTCAGGCGGGCTGGCGGGTGGTCAGCGTCAACCAGAACAACGTCGACGTGGCGGTGCTGCACGAGGTCGAAGGAGCGCCGGCGCCGTCGGTGTCGATCACCTTGGACCGGGTGGTGCAGAACGCCGCCCAGCGCGCCGTGGACAACAAGGGCGGCAAGGCGATGATCGTCGCGATCAAGCCGTCGACGGGGGAGATCCTGGCGATTGCGCAGAACGGCGGGGCCGACGCCGACGGCCTGCCCGCCACCAACGGCCTGTTCCCGCCCGGGTCGACGTTCAAGATGGTCACCGCCGGCGCCGCCGTCGACCGCGACATGGCCACGCCCAATTCGATGCTCGGCTGCCCGGGCCATCTCGACATCGGGCACCGCACCATCCCCAACTACGGCGGCTTCGACCTCGGCGTGGTGTCGATGTCGCGCGCGTTCGCCAGTTCCTGCAACACCACGTTTGCCGAGTTGAGCAGCCGGATGCCGCCCCGCGGCCTGACCCAGACGGCCTCCCAATACGGGATCGGGGTCGACTACACGGTGGACGGCATCACCACGGTGACCGGGTCGGTGCCGCCGACCGTCGACATGGCCGAGCGCACCGAAGACGGCTTCGGCCAGGGCAAGGTGCTGGCCAGTCCGTTCGGCATGGCTCTGGTGGCGGCCACCGTCGCGGCCGGGAAAACCCCTGTGCCGCAACTGATCGCGGGCCGTCCGACAACGGTCGAGGGCGACAGCACCCCGATCAGCCCGAAGATGATCGACGCGCTGCGGCCGATGATGCGGCTGGTGGTCACCAACGGGACCGCCAAGGAGATCAACGGCTGCGGCGAGATCTACGGGAAGACCGGTGAGGCCGAGTTCCCGGGTGGGTCGCACTCCTGGTTCGCCGGTTACCGCGGCGATCTGGCCTTCGCCGCGCTGATCGTCGGGGGCGGCAGCTCGGAATGGGCGGTCCGGATGACCAAATTCATGTTCGAGTCGCTGCCGCCGGGCTATCTGGCCTGAGGCGCCGGGGCGTGACCGGTTCAAAGGCCCGCGACAGCGGTAAATTGCGAACATGACGGATACCGGCGGGGACATGGTGACGTTGCGCGTCTCCGATGCGGACCGCAACGGCACGATGCGGCGGCTGCACAACGCGGTTGCGCTCGGGCTGATCGATATCGAGGAGTTCGAGCAGCGCTCGTCGCGGGTCTCCTATGCGCGCACCCAGGGCGAGCTGGACGGCCTGGTCGGTGATCTGCCCGGGCCGGGCGCGATCGTCACCTCGGCCACGGATCGGATCGAGCTGCGTGGCTGGGCCGGCTCGCTCAAGCGGCACGGCGAGTGGACGGTGCCCACCCGGTTAGCGCTGGTACGCCGGCTGGGATCGGTCAAACTCGAGCTCACCAAGGCCCGGTTCGCCGGCCCGGTGGTGGTCGTCGAGCTTGACGTGCGGTTCGGCTCGGTCGATATCTGGCTGCCGGATGGCGCCAGTGCGTCGATCGACGACGTCGAGGTCTATGTGGGCAGTGCCCGCGACCGCCGCAAGGACGCCCCCGGCGAGGGCCGGCCGCATGTGGTGCTGACCGGGCGGGTGGTGTGCGGCTCGGTGACCATCCACGGACCGCGCCGCTCGCTGCGCTGGCCATCGCGGGCGCGCTGACAGCCTCGAGTGTGCCGTGACGGCGGGAAATGTGCGCTAGTGGCGCCTTGGCTTCACGCTCACCAGCGCCACTGCACGCGTGACGCTCGGCACGCTCGAGAAAGACGCGATTAAGCTAGCGGCATGCCTGTTCGCACCGCGCTTTCGCCCGGAGTGTTGTCCCCGACTCTGCCGGTGCCCAACCGCATCCCGCGCCCCGAGTATGTCGGCAAGCCGACAGCCAAGGAGGGCACCGAGCCGTGGGTGCAGACGCCCGAGGTGATCGAGAAGATGCGCGTCGCCGGCCGGATTGCGGCCGCGGCACTTGCGGAGGCGGGCAAGGCGGTCGCGCCCGGGGTGACGACCGACGAGCTGGACCGCATCGCGCACGAGTACATGGTCGACCATGGCGCCTACCCCTCGACGCTGGGCTACAAGGGCTACCCGAAGTCGTGCTGCACGTCGCTCAATGAGGTGATCTGCCATGGCATCCCCGACTCGACGGTGATCGCCGACGGCGACATCGTCAACATCGACGTGACCGCCTACATCGACGGAGTGCACGGCGACACCAACGCGACGTTCCTGGCCGGCGACGTGTCCGAGGAACACCGGCTGCTGGTCGAGCGCACTCGTGAGGCGACGATGCGGGCGATCAACGCCGTCAAACCCGGGCGCGCGCTGTCGGTCATCGGCCGTGTCATCGAGGCCTACGCAAATCGGTTCGGGTACAACGTGGTTCGCGACTTCACCGGTCACGGGATCGGCACCACGTTTCACAACGGACTGGTTGTGCTGCACTACGATCAGCCGTCGGTCACCGCGGAGATCCAGCCCGGAATGACGTTCACCATCGAACCGATGATCAACCTCGGCGCGTTGGACTACGAAATCTGGGATGACGGCTGGACCGTGGTCACCAAGGACCGCAAGTGGACCGCACAGTTCGAACACACCCTGCTGGTCACCGACACCGGCGTCGAAATCCTCACGGTCGCCTGAGTCGTTCGCGCACGTGAACGGCGCTCTGCTGGTCGCGGGCACCAGCTCCGATGCCGGGAAATCGGTGGTGGTCGCGGGCCTGTGCCGGTTGCTGGCCCGCAAGGGCGTGCGGGTCGCGCCCTTCAAGGCGCAGAACATGTCCAACAACTCCGCGGTCACCGTCGAGGGTGGCGAAATCGGCCGGGCCCAGGCGATTCAGGCCCGGGCCGCGGGGCTGGAGCCCAGCGTGCGGTTCAACCCGATCCTACTCAAGCCGGGCAGCGACCGGACGTCGCAGCTGGTGATCCGGGGACACGTCGCCGAATCGGTCACCGCGGCAGGCTATTTCGAGCATCGTGACCGGCTCGCCCAGGTCGTTGCCGACGACTTGGCTTCGCTGCGTGACGAATTCGATGTGGTGATCTGTGAAGGCGCCGGCTCGCCCGCCGAAATCAACCTGCGTGCCACGGATTTGGCCAACATGGGGTTGGCCAGGGCCGCGAACCTGCCCGTCGTGCTGGTCGGCGACATCGACCGTGGGGGCCTGCTGGCTCATTTGTTCGGGACGGTCGCGGTGCTCGAGCCCGACGACCAGGCGCTGATCGCGGGCTTCGTCGTCAACAAGTTCCGCGGCGACCCCGCGCTGCTCGAGCCCGGGCTGCGCCAACTCCTCGAAATGACCGGCCGCCCAACCTATGGGGTGTTGCCCTACACCGACGAGCTGTGGCTGGACGCCGAGGACTCGCTGTCGGTCGTCGCGCATCGCGTCGTCGGCAGGCCGGCGCCGCCGCTGGGCGGCGAGTGGCTGAAGGTGGCCGCGGTCCGGCTGCCCCGCATCTCCAACTCGACCGACATCGAGGCGCTGGCCTGCGAGCCGGGTGTGCTGGTGCGCTGGATCAGCGACCCGGCCGACCTGGCCGACGCCGATCTCGTGGTGCTTCCGGGCAGCAAAGCGACCGTCGCCGACCTGCACTGGCTGCGCGATCAGGGCCTGGCCGCCGCGATCACCGAGCACGCCGGGGCCGGCAAGGCGGTGCTGGGCATCTGCGGGGGATTCCAGATGCTGTGCCGGCGCATCGACGACACCGTGGAATCCGGCGCCGGGCTCGTCGACGGGCTGGGCCTGCTGGACGCCGACGTCGTGTTCGCCGCGGACAAGGTGTTGCGGCGCTGGGAGCGGCCGCTGCGCGGATACGAAATCCACCACGGCCGGCTTGCCCGCTACATCAACGAGCCGTGGTTTCAGGCGGGCGACGACCTGCACGGCCTCGCACACGGCGCGGTGTTCGGCACGCACTGGCACGGGCTGCTCGACAACGACGGCTTTCGCCGCGACTGGCTGACCGAGGTCGCCGCGGCCGCCGGACGGACAAGGTTCGTTGTCGCCGACGACACCGACGTCGCGGCGCGACGCGACGCCCAACTGGATGTGGCCGCCGGATTGCTGGCGTCCCACCTCGATGTGGACGCCGTCCTCGGCCTGCTCGACGGCCCGCCGCCCCGACCGCACATCGCAAGCCAACTGCGGCCGTAGCGCCGTCGGCTCGCGCGGCGCCGGAGAAACCTCGCGCAGTGTCAATATTGGCTGTAGCGTGCGTAAGTGCCCTCGATGATGACCACGCTCGACGGGTTTCCCGTCCCGGTCGGCGTGTCCGGTCCCGAGAAGGGTGTCGTCGTCGTCATCCTCGGCGATGAACAGCGCGAGTTAGCCGCCTATGACGCGGTCTGTGAGCGCCTCCACACCGCGTCGCTGCGCACCATCGTCATCGGTCTCGACCCACGGCTGACCCCGAAGTCGGTGATCGGCATCCTCGACGGGCTGGGCATCGGCTGGGCGGTGGTGGTGGGCGACCGCGCCGGCGGCGACATCGCCTGGGAGCTGGCGGCGACCAAACTGGGCCGGTTTGTCGGCCTGGTCGTCGTCGACCGCGGACACCCGCGAGTGGCCGACGTCAACGGCGTGGTCCGTGACGACCACTGTCCGCCGGTGGAGATCGGCACCACCGTGCTGGTCAGCACACCGGCCGGACGGACGGTGGCCGGCAACAGCCAGCGGTTCGTCTACGCCGATTACCGCTCGGTGGATCTGCTCGGACGGCGCAATGCCCAAGAATCGACCGCGCAGCTGGCAGCCGAGATCGTGCTGCGCACCAGCACCTGGTAGCGCGCGTGAACGCCTCCGGAACGCCTCGGCCGGTCATCGGCCTGACCAGTTATCTCGAGCAAGTGCAGTCCGACGGGTGGGACATCCCGGCCGGTTATCTGGGCGCGAACTATTTCGAGGGCATCATCAAGGCGGGCGGCGTCGCGGTGCTGCTGCCGCCGCAGCCGGTGGACCCCGACGTCGTCGAGAGCCTGCTCGACAGCCTGGACGGGCTGGTGATCACCGGCGGTTACGACCTCGACCCGGCCGCCTATGGCCAGCAGCCGCATCCGAAGACCGACGCACCCCGCACGGTCCGCGACGCGTTTGAATTCGCGCTCTTGCGGGGCGCGCTGGACCGCGGGGTGCCGGTGCTGGGCATCTGCCGCGGCACGCAGATGCTCAACGTCGCGTTCGGCGGAACGCTGCATCAGCACCTGCCCGACGTGCTCGGCCACCGCGGGCATCACGCGGGCTACGGGCGCTTCACCAAGTTGGGAGTCCGCACGGTCGCGGGCACCAGGCTGGCCGACCTGCTCGGCGAGTCCGCCGACGCGTGGTGCTATCACCATCAGGCCGTCGACAAGGTCGGTGACGGCCTGATCGTCAGCGCCTGGGACGCCGACGGCGTCGTCGAAGGGCTGGAGGTGCCCGGGGACAACTTCGTGGTCTCGGTGCAATGGCATCCCGAGCAGTTCCTCGACGACCTGCGGCTGTTCAAGGCGATCGTCGACGCCGCGAGCTCGTACGCGTCCAGCACGCGGATCGCGTCGCGCCACTAACGGGTCTGCGGCCATTTCGGCCGCTCGCCGGTTTCGACCAAATGCATTGGCTCGTAACCCCAGCCGTGTTCGACGGTGGCCGGGCGCGGCGTCTTGGCGATCCAGCTCGGCGGCACGGACAGCGTCCCGACCGATGCCGCCCGCCCGACGCCCGACACCGCACGACCGCGGATCGGTAACCGCGACAGCAACGTTGCCGCGCTTTTCAGCGCGGCGCTCTTGTTCAGGGAATTCAGATGGTTGATCGCGAAGTCCGATGGCGCGCACAGTGAACCGAGTTTCGACAGCGACGAGGTTACCGGCGAAAGGAATGTGTCGAACGCCGCCGACGGTGCCCCAGACGCCTCAGACAGCGCGTCGAGAGCGTCGGGAATTGTCGAGATCACTTGGTAGCCACACGAAATGACGTCCGGCGCCACTACTAGCGCTCGGCTGCCGGGTGCCGGTTGCACGCCGGTGGGTGGCGGCGAAACGAACGGTGTCACGGTCGCGGCGTCGGCACAGGCCCGGGCATAGGTGTGCATCGTGTCCACATCCTGGGCCCACATCTGGTCGTAGTCGCTGTCGGCGGCCGCGATTTCCGGGCTGGATTGGCCCAGACAATTCGTCTCGGCCAGCCACGTCCGCAGCATGCGGTTGGCCCGAATTACCGAAGGGGGCACCATGGCGGCCAACGCCAAGTCGTAGGCGTCCGCGGCCCACTTAGCCCGGGCGGCCGTTTGCTCAGCCTGTGCCGCAACATCATTGAGCCATGCGACGTGGGCTGCCGCGGCGCGGGTTATCGAACTACATCGCTTCGCCGTGTCATACAGACGGGATGCCAGCTCGTGCCACGCCGTGGCGGCGGCCATCATCGACCGCGAGCCGGGCCCCGAATTCATTAGCCCCGAGTTGGTTTCCGGCGGTAGCGCTGAAAACATGGACTTCCCCCTTCAAAACACTGCTGCGAAATAGAACGCCGCGCTGGGCTGCTGCGGTGTGGTTCTGTACAAGTTGTAATCGGCCTCACAACGCCGCACCGGCAAAAGTGAGGCGGCCCAAGAGGCTAGTGCCAGTGCCGTGCTATCAGCGGCGAGCTACGCAAAGCAGCGCGAGTATTTGTTGTCCGGCGCATTCGGCCGCGGGTGCGCCGGCGTGAATATCGCCGGATTCAAAACCTGTGCTAGCAAACGAATCCGGCAATACGGACAGCGGGCAGCTCGACGGTAGGCGTGTCCACACGTCGGGGCGGTCGTGCGTCATCCACATGCTGTGGAATGGCTTTTTGTTGGCCGGCGACACATCCCATGAACTGGCATGTTGAAGGTGGATCGTGGCAGCGGACTCGCTATCAGTGTGCGAGTGCGCGGAATTCGGGGCCGGCTGGGACCAGGCCGCGGGCTCGGGCAGGGTGGCCGCCGAAAATTGGGACCGCAACGCGGAACCGGCGATGAGACTGGCAAACAGACTGAGCGCCGCAATAACGGCGATGGCCGGCTGCCACCGCCGAGAATGACTAGCGCCTCGAACGTTCACAGTGGCCCGACTGTACCGGACCAAACTGGTCATCGGCCGGCCCCAGCTGTGAGGTCGATCCGAGTCTGTTGTGCATTTTGGTGATCCCCGTGTCCTTGATCACACCGGACTTATCGGCCCCAAAAAAGTTGCGCGATAACCATTTTAAAATGCGCTGTCGCGTTTCTCAGTGATGCGGCTTATCCGAAAACGATGAGCGGGATCGCCATTTCGGCTGCGGTGGCTCCGCCGTGAAACCCGATGAGGCGGGCCGCTTCCGGGGGCTCGCGCTTGGTGGCCAGCACCGCCGTGTCGCCGGTGCAGATCACGACGACGTCCCCGATGCGCGCCAGATGCCCCGGGTCGACCGGTCCGAACATCCCGGTGGCCACCGCCTGGTCGCGACTGTAGACGTCGGCCCGGCCGTCGAGCACCGCGCTCCACGTCGCGTGCACATCGGCGGCCGCGCCCGGCGCGGTGTGCAGGTAGCGCACCCGCGGTTCACCCGCGACCACCCGGATTCCCTCGCTCAGCCGGGTGTCGGTGTCCAGGTCGACGCGGGCCTGCGGCGGAACATTGAGACCGCCGTGGTCGGCGGTCACCAGCAGCGCCGCGTTCGCGGGCAGGGCGTCGACCAGACGAGTCAGCAGTGCGTCGACACGCGCGGCCGCCTGATGCCAGTGCGGTGATCCGATACCGAACAGGTGCGCGGCGGTATCCAGGTCGGCCGTGTAGGCGTAGACCAGGCCGGGTGCCGCGCCCAGCTCGTCGATGACCAGCTGGGCGTAGTCGTCGTCGGGGTTGCTCGGGCGAAAGTCGGCGCCGCGGTACGCCGAATCCGTCAGTCCGCTGCCCATGAACAACGCTGGCAGCACCGCCCGTGCGGCGACCCCGCATCGCTGCAGCCGCTCGAACCAGGTCGGCAACGGCTGCCATTGCGCCGACGGCGGGGCCCAGGGTGAGTCCGAGCGCCAATAGATGTGGGTGAGTACCCGTTCGGTGCCGGGGACGTTGAGGGTGAAGCCCAGGATGCCGTGTTCGCCCGGCCGCGCGCCGGTGCCCAGCGACACCAGGCTGCTCGGGGTGGTCGACGGGAAAGTGCAGGTGAGTTCGCTGATCCGTCCCACGCCGCCGGCGAGCACCGAGGCAAGCAGCGGCGCGCTACCCGCCAATTCCGGCAACAGGTGCCAGCCCAGGCCGTCCACCAGCACGACCGCGACCCGATCAACCTGTTCGGCAACCGATTCCGTGACCGCCAACCGGTCGACGGCATCCGGGACCCCGAGCAGTGCGGCCGCCGCCGGGAGCACATCGCACAGGGAACCAAGCGCTGGACCAGACATGGCCCCAGTCTGGCACGACTAGACGTGCGCCAGCCGTTGACTGGTCAGCCGCAGCTGCCGGTCCGTGCTGTCGGCGAGCGCGCGCACCTGCTGCGGGTCCAGCCGGCCACACAGCCGGCCCCAGTGCACCGCGACCTCGTCACCGACGGCCACATCGGGCACCGCGCTGTACCCGTCGGCCCAGACCTCGAGTGCTTGCGCCGACGGCTCGGCCAGCGCGAGCGCCTGACCATCCCACACCAGCCGCCGGCACCTCACCTCGACGTCGTCTCCGGTTCGGGAAACAACTGTGCCCCAAGTGATCCGGCAGCTGTCCAGGACACCGAGCGGGTGTTCGTCCATGCCTCGGCCCAGAAACCGCGTCCACGGGTACACCCCGAATACATGGAAGCAGTGGTTGCCGGCGGCTTCGCCGGCCAGGTCCGAGGTCAGGTGTGACCAGTAGCGGCCGGCCTGGGGGCCGATGATTGCCAGCAACTCGTCGAAGAAGTCCCGCGGATCGATGCCGGCGCCGACGCCGCCGCCGAGCCAATACGATTCGACCAGGCGATGATCCAGTGGGTCGGCGATACCGGTCAGCGCGGACAGCACCCGCAGATACGGCCAGGCCCCGGAGAACGTCGTCGCCGCGACGCGCACCTGATCGACCGAGCCGTCCCGCAAGGTCGCGCCCAGGGGCGGACCGCAATAGCCCAGCGCGTTGGGCGCATAGGCGTAGCGGGCGAACATCTCGGCGCCCCGGTGGTTCAAGACCTTCAAGAGCGCGCCACCAGCTTGACCGCGTCGCGGTGCATGCGGCCGAAGTTGTAATAGGCCGCGCACGCGCCCTCGGGGGACACCATGCACGTCCCGATCGGGGTCTCCGGGGTGCACGCGGTGCCGAAAACCTTGCATTCCCAAGGCTTCAGCACCCCCTTGAGCACCTCGCCGCATTGACATGCCTTCGGGTCGGCGACCCGCACGCCGGGCATCGCGAACCGCAGCTCGGCGTCGAACTCCGCGAAGTCGTCGTGCAGCCGCAGCGCGCTTTGTGAGATGAAGCCCAGGCCGCGCCACTCGAAATGCGGACGCAGCGCGAACACCTTGCCCATCAACGCCAGGGCGGCCGGGTTGCCGTCTTCGGGCACCACCCGCTTGTACTGGTTCTCCACCTCGCAGCGGCCCTCGCGGATCTGTCGCAGCAGCATCGCGACCGATGCCAGGATGTCCAGTGGCTCGAACCCGGCCACCACCAACGGCTTTCGATACACGTCCGGGACGAATCGATACGGCCGGTTGCCGACCACGGTCGAAACGTGCCCGGGGCCGATGAAGCCGGACAGCCGCAGGTCCGGCGATTCCAGGATGGCCTTGATCGGCGGCACGATCGTGACGTGATTGCAAAACACGCTGAAGTTGGACAGGCGCAGGTCGCGCGCCCGCACCAGCGTCACGGCGGTCGACGGCGCGGTGGTCTCGAACCCGATCGCGAAGAACACGACGTGGCGGTCCGGGTTGTCGATCGCGATCTTCAACGCGTCCAGCGGCGAGTAGACGAACCGGACGTCGGCGCCGCGGGCCTTGGCGTCCAACAGGCTTCCGTTCGAACCGGGCACCCGCATCATGTCGCCGAAGCAGGTGAAGATCACGTCGGGCTGACCGGCCAGCCACATCGCGTCGTCGATGCGACCCATCGGGATCACGCACACCGGGCACCCCGGGCCGTGCACCAATTCGACGTTGTCGGGCAGCAGGTGCTCGATGCCGTGTCGGTAGATGGTGTGGGTGTGCCCGCCGCACACCTCCATGAACTTGAAGTGGTCGCCGCCGGTCCCGGCCAGGTGCTCGATGGCGACGAGCAGCTTGCGGGCCGCCGCGGGATCGCGGAATTCGTCCACGAATTTCATTGCCGTCCCCTTAAATAATGGCCGTCGAGTCGAAGGCCGCAATTTCGGTCGTGTAGGCGTCGCCGAGTTTCTTGATCGCGGCCAAGGTGAGCAGCGCCTCGGTTTCGTCGATCTTGGCCATCGCGAACCCGACGTGGACCAGCACCCACTCGTCGGGCTCGGGCAGGTCACCTTCCAGCAGGCGCACACTGATCGTGCGCTGGACGCCGCTGACGTCGACCTTCGCCAAATAGTTGGCGGGATCGGTGATCTCGACAATCCGGCCCGGAATTCCAAGGCACATGTCGGCTTCCTTTCTTGGTCAGCAGATTCGGGGCAACGGATCCCCGACGAGCATGTCGACGATCCGCGTCCCGCCGAATCCGGTGCGCAGTACCACGCTCTCCGCGGGTTCGGTGACGATTTCTCCGACCTCGGCCGCCTGCGCGCCCAGCGGATGCGACCGCAGCGCGGCCAGTGCGGCCTCGGCTTCGTCCGGCGCGACGACGGCGACGAACTTGCCCTCGTTGGCGACATAGAGTGGATCGATGCCGAGCAACTCACACGCCCCATTTACCATGGGCTGCAACGGAAGTCGATCCTCATCGAGCACCACCCCGAGACCGCAGGCCTGCGCCAGTTCGTTGCACACCGTGCCCACCCCGCCGCGGGTGGCGTCGCGCAGCCAGCGGGTGGACGGCGCGGCGCCCATCAGCAATTCGACCAGCGGGCTGAGACTGGCGGTGTCGGAGGCGATGTCGGCTTCGATGGCCAGGTCGCCCCGGGCGAGCATGACGGCCATGCCGTGATCGCCCATCGACCCGGACAACAGCAGTTTGTCGCCGACGCGGACCGAGCCCGCCGACAGCGTGCGTCCGGCCGGGATGACGCCGGCTCCGGCGGTGGTGATGAACAGCCCGTCGGCCGCGCCTTTGGGCACTACCTTGGTGTCGCCGGTGACGATCTGCACCCCGGCCTTGACGGCGGCCGCCCCCATGTCGGCGACGATCTCCTTCAACTCGGCGATCGCAAAGCCCTCTTCGAGCACGAACGCCGCCGATATCCACGCCGGTACGGCGCCGGTCATCGCCAGGTCGTTGCAGGTGCCGTGAACGGCGAGCTCACCGATGGAACCGCCGGGAAAACGCCTGGGCTGCACCACAAAGGAATCCGTGGACATCGCGAGTCGCTCGCCACTGGGCAGGGTCAGCACCGCGCCGTCACCGAGTGACTCCAGCGCCGGGTTGCGGAACGCCTCGATGAACACCGCGTCCACCAATGCCGCCGACGCTTTGCCGCCGGCGCCATGCGCCAGCGTCACGTGCTCGTCGAGCAACCGGGGGCGGCGCCGGCGGAACGACTCGATCCGCTCGATCACCTCGCCCTCGGCGAAGCGTGGCCCCGACGAAAGGTATTCGCCTGCTGAGTTCTTCATGCGGCCCCCAGACCTTGATCGCCGGATCGATCGTGAACCGCCAACCACAGCTGATAGCCGAGCAGCGCTTGCGATTCCTGGATCCGGTGCACGCTTTGCGATCGAACGACGAAGCAGGCGTCCACATTTGGATTGTTCGCGAAGGCACCGCCGTCGTAACCGGCGAATCCGATGGTGTACAGCCCGCGTCGGCGCGCCTCGGCCAGCGCCGTGAGCAGATTCGGCGAATTGCCGCTGGTGGACATCGCGATCGCGATGTCACCGGCCTTCGCGCGGGCGATCAGCTGACGGGCGAACACCAGCTCGAATCCGACGTCGTTGCCCAGGGCGGTCACGATTGCCTGATCGGCGGTCAACGACCAGGCCGGTAGCGACTTGCCGATCGGCGGCCGGGCGAACAAGCCGGCCAGGGTCGTGGAATCCGTGCAGCTGCCGCCGTTTCCGAAGGTGAACATCCGTCCGCCCGCCGCGAACCGGCGCGCGGTCTCGGTGGCCGCCGCGTCCAGCAGGTCGGCGTTGGCTTCCAGGGTGGAGCGCCGCAACGCCAGGCTTTCGGCCGCTTTCGCCCGCGCCGACGCGGCCAGGTCGACGAGCAGCGACGTCGGGTCGTCCTCCTGGGCGTCGATGAACGGGTAGAGGAAGTCGGTGGATTCGTCGTGGCTCATCGAGCGTCCTCCTCGATCCGGCTGATCGCGGTGCCGGCATGCACCAGCACCAAATCGCCCGAGCGGACGGCGCCGACGAGGGTGGTGACCACGTTCTCGACTCCGCGCGCGGTGCGCACGGTGGCGGTCCCGTCGGCCGTGGCGGCCGTCACCTCGCCGAGGCGGCCCTCGTCGCTACACGTCACGCAAACTTCCTGCACGCATTCGGGTTTGAGCAGACCGGAGTGCTCGAAACAGACGTGGGTGAGTTCCCACAGCAGGTGATAGAACAACACGAACCCGCCGGTTGCGGGCACTCGCGGGTCGGGGTCGTCCAGCCACAGCACGTGATCGGCCATGCCTGCCCGAGGCCGTTCGCCGCTGCCTATCCAGATCGTGGTGGCGCCCCACGCGGGGCCGCGGCGCATCACCGAGCGAACGTCCGCGTTGTCCGCGCCGGAGACCGCGATCACGATGTCGCCGGGGCGCACCGAAACCCGTACCAGATCAACCAAATCGGGCCCGGTGAGCGCGACGGCGGGCAACGCCCGTTTCCCCATGATCACCGGATGGACGAACTCGACCGCGATGTGCAGCGCGTGCGGCTCCCAGGCCGGGGCGATGGACCACATCGTGGCGCCCGCGGCGAACCGCTTGGCCAACGTGAAGGCGGTGGCGGCCAGGTCTTCGGCCAACTCGGCATCCAGTCCGCGGTCGATCGCGGTGATCGTCGTCATGCCCTACCCTCCTCGAGTGCGGTGAGCATCGAGATCGCCGCCTGACCCAACGCCAACCCGCCGTCGTTGGGCGGAACGGTGCGATGGGTCAGCACCTCAAACCCATTGCGCCGCAGCAGTTCACGGCACAACCGCAGCAACAGCACGTTCTGGAACACGCCGCCGGTGAGGCCCGCCAGCCGGATCGGGCCGGCGACCTGCGTGACCACCCTGGCAACGGCGATCGCGACCGCCCGATGGAACGCGACAGCCAGCAACGCCGGTGGTGTGCCCGCACGCAGCGCCGACACCGTCGTTTGCATGAGGGTGGCCGGATCGATCACCCCGTCGGCCCGCACGGTCAGCGGCAGCGACGGCCCGGGGCCGTCGGCGCGCTCGGCGAGCGCCTCGAGCTCGATGGCGGCCTGGCCTTCGTAGTCGATGCGGTGCCGCACTCCCAACAGCGAGGCGACCGCGTCGAACAGCCGGCCCATGCTCGTACACGGCACGCATCCCACGCCGCTCTCCAATTGCGAACGGGTGAGCCGCAATTCCTCAACCGTGGCGGCGGCGACCGGCGCCAGCTCCGGGGTCCAGTCGATGCCGGCCATCCACAACTGGGACAGCGCCATCCGCCACGGATTGCGCACGGCGGCGTCGCCGCCCGGCAGCGGCACCGGGAGCAGATGGCCCGCGCGCACGAAGCGGTGGCTGTCGGGACCGAGGACGAGGATCTCGCCGCCCCAAATCGTCTGATCGCAGCCGTAACCGGTGCCGTCGAAGGAGACGCCGACGACGGGTTCACCGATGCGCCCGTGTTCGGCCAACAACGACACCACATGCGCGTGATGGTGCTGGACCAGATCCAGCGGTCGATCGCCGGCGCGACGCTCGGCCCAGCTTCGGGTGTGATACCCCGGGTGCAGGTCGGCGGCCAATCGGGCCGGCTCACCGCGGATTTGGCTGAGTTGACTTACCGCTCGCTCGAACGCCCGCAGCGTCTCCCAGCTGGCCATGTCGCCGATGTGACCGGACAGGTAGGCGCGCGACCCGTCGGTGAGGCAGCAGGTGTTCTTCAGTTCGCCGCCCACCGCGAGCACGGACGGACCGCCGCGCCCCAGGTCGACCGGCAGCGGGGCGTAACCGCGCGACCGCCGAATCGGAAGCTCGACGCCGTCCCCCTCGTCCGGCAAGACGCGCACCACGGAGTCGTCACACGGCACGTGAATGGGCCGATCGTGATCGAGGATCGCATCGCACAGTCCCGAAAGCCTGGACGCGACATCGTCGTCGCTGAAGCAGATGGGTTCGTCGGTTCGGTTGGCGCTGGTGAGTACCAGCGCCTCGGGCACCGGCGCGCCGGCTTTGGGCACGGCGGTTAGCAGTAGGTGGTGCACGGGGGAGTACGGCAGCATCAGTCCCAGCAGCGGGCTGGCCGGCGCAACGGCCTCGGCAACCGGTGCGCCCGGGCGGCGCCGCAACAGTACGATCGGGCGCGCGGGACTGAGCAGCACCGCGGCCTCGGCGTCGTCGATATCGGCGTAGCGGCGCGCGATATCGAGGTTGCGGACCAGCATGGCGAAGGGCTTGGCGCCCCGCGCTTTTCGTGACCGCAAAGCGCCGACGGCCGTCTCGTCGTCGACGGCACAGGCCAGGTGGTAGCCGCCGATGCCCTTGATCGCGACCACCGCGCCCGCCGCCAGCGCCCGTTGCGCGGCCGCCAGCGCCGCGTCCGACCCGGTGACCCGCCCGGCCGGCGACCGGAACCACAGCGAGGGGCCGCAGTCGGGGCAGGCTATCGGCTGGGCGTGGAACCGGCGATTGGCGGGATCGTGGTATTCGGCCGCACATTGCGTGCACATCGGGAACGCCGACATCGTGGTGGCCGGGCGGTCATACGGCAATTCGCGGATGATGGTGAAGCGCGGTCCGCAGTTGGTGCACGTGACGAACGGATGCCGGTAGCGCCGGTTGCGCGGGTCGAACAGCTCGGCGACGCAGTCGTCGCACACCGCGATGTCGGGCGGAATCGGTGTGGTGGCACCCGCAATCGTTTGACTGGCCACGATCCGGAAATCGGGCCCGCAACCGGTGTCTGCCGTCAAATCCGTCACGTGCACGGCGGCGATGCGGGCCAGCGGCGGGGCCTCGTCATGCAGCCGGCGACCGAACTCCCGCACCCGCGCGGGTGCGCCCTGCACCTCGAGAAAGACTGCGCCGGAGTCATTGCCGACAAACCCGGCCAGGCCGAGCTCGCCGGCGATCCGGTGGACGAAGGGCCGGAAACCCACCCCCTGAACTACACCGGTCACGGTGAAGCGCTGCCGGACCTGGGTACCGGAGAAGTCGGACCGCAGCAGCACGGGGGCGTCGGTCATCTCAACCGCCCTCCAGGAGGGTGGGATCGCCGCCGCCCCGGCCCATCAGTTCGAGGCCGGCCATCGCCTGCTCGGCGCCGGCCCGATCCGTCTTCTCGACCACGAAGCCCATGTGGATGATCACCCAGTCACCGCATTCGAATGTCTCTTCCGGCAACATGCCGACGTTGACCTTGCGCTGCTCGCCCGTGACGTCGACCAGGGCGAGCTGGCCCTCGTAGCCGTCCAGCATCCTGATCACCTGACCGGGTATCCCCAAACACATCTCAGCACTCCTCGGGCACCGGGCAGGCCGTCGGAATCTGTAGCGCGGCGACGATCTCCCCGATCGCGTGCACGGCCCGCGGTACCGCCCGGGCGACCGGGTCGGTGAGCCCGATGCCTTCCTCGACGCTGCCGGCCTCGCATCCGACGACAACCGTGTAGGGCGGATTGCCGCCGAGTGCGCGCAGGCTGGCGAACACCGCGGCGGGATCCATGCTGTGGCCGTCGAAACCAACTGTGGCGCAGCCATAGTCATGGTCGGCCTGGAACACGTGCAGGGTGCCCGGGCGGCCTCGGCTGGGTACCGCGTCGACGAGGACCAGCGTGTCCCAGTCCTCGAGCAGGTCGTACGCCAGGTGCATGCCCGCGATGCCGTAATCGGTCACCCGGACACCCGGATTGTCTTGTGGCAGCCCGGCATGGCGGACCACTTCGGAGCCGAATCCGTCGTCGCCCAGGAAGATGTTGCCGATCCCGGCTACCAGGATGCGCGCGGTCATCCCCGTCTCCGATGCGGCTACATCCGCCGTAATTTGAGATAGCGCCGGGCATCGGGCATGGACACCACTCCCAGTATCACCGCGATCCCTACCACCAGGGCGATGACGGCGATGAATATCCAACCTACGACTTCCATGTCGAACTCCTTTCAGGGGTTGGGCTGTTGTGTGCCGCTTGCAGCGGCTCGACTTCGTCGGGGGAGAAGTACAAGTAGCGGCCGTACCAGTCGTGCAGTTCGGCGGCCGGGTCGTCCTCGACCACCACCCCGACATGCTTGTTGCCCTCGACGTCCTCGTGCACCGACGTGACGCGGGCGGTCTTGCCGGCGACGAAGATGTCCTGGGCGTCGGCGTTGCGCCGCGGCCGTAACCGGACCCGGCTGCCCCGGGCGACCCGGATCCCGTTCACCAGCACCGCGTCGATTTCGGGCCGAACGGCATTGTCGGCCAGCGGATCCCACCAGTCGACCCCGTCGGGAATCTCCGGGACGAGGCCCGCGGGAATACCGGGCCGGTGCGGATCGCGCAGCACGCCGTGCAGGCGCGCCATCGCGTCGGGCGACATCGCGTCGCACTGGTCGATGATCCGCGCCGCCCGCGGATCGGTGGCCCGGGCCTGCGCCTTCTCGTCGTCGGTCATCGTCATCACGCGCAGGGTCAGGATCTCGTCGATCTCGGTGCAGTCATACAGCGCGGCATTGCTCTGCTCGGCGACCTCGGGGTGGTCGTAGAGAATGATCGGCGAGATCAGCAGCATGTCCTGGCTGCCGGGCGGGCCGGCCAGCACGGGGAAGCAGCGGTGCTGGCCGCACCGGGACACCGCGTCGGCCGCGTCCGGCGACGGCTCGAGCATCGAGACGAATTGGCCGCCAATGACTTCGGCGATCAGGTGGCTGCCGATCATGGACCGCGCGATCGCGTCGTCCTTGTCCGCCGCGGTGTCGCCGATGTTGTTCAGCCGCACCGATACCCGGCGCACCGCGCCGTCGGGTTCGGCCGAGACCGTCAGCTCGCCGTGGATCCGCTTGCGTTCGCGGACCAGGCGACCGCCGTCGAGGAGTTCGGTATCGGTCGCCGCTTCTGCCACAACCGGCAGTGTCCACGGTAGATCGTCGAGGGCAATAGGGCCGAAGGACCTCTCACATTCGACGGCTTCGTCCCACGTCAGCCAGGAGCCGGACGGTGTGGTTAGCTCGGCAACGGGTTCGAATCGCCCGTCCGTAAGCTCGCGTTCGGCCCGACGGTGCTGCAGCTGCAGGAAACGCACCACCAGCGTGATCGCCTCGGCGTCCTGGACCAGGAACTGCGCCGCCAGGGCATCGTCTTCGCCCAGGCTGGCGTCGGCCGCGCCGGGCGGTCCCAGAACGCCGAATTGCCAACGCGATTGGTTCTTGCTCGACGTGCCGCGGTACGGATAGAGCAGGTAGCCCTCGTAGAGCACCGCGTCGGCGACGGCGCGGGCCCGGTCCCAGCTCGACGTCGTCATGTCGTCGTCCGTTGCGCATCCAGCAGCGAGGTGACCGCGTGGTCGAGGTCGAGCATGCCCTGCGCTGACTTGTAGTTGGCCAGCGCGGCGATGGTCTCGTGGCGCAGGCGCACCCAGCCGGTGTTGGGGTAGTGCTGCGCGATCAGCGCCCGCCAGGCCTGCACCGGCATGTCGTAGCGGTGCTCACGGTCCCAGGGCACCTGCTGGACCGAGAAGCCGCGCTCGGACTTGACGAATATGGTTCCGCTGAACAGGAATTGCAGCGGCACCGCGCCGTCGCGCAGCGCGTGCAAATACTTGGCGGCGGCGACCTCGAAGTCGTAGGTGCAATCCAGCGACAGCAGCACCGTCGTGTGCCCGGCGAATCCGGGCACCATCGCGGTGCAGTGCTGCCAGAGGAAGCTGTGTTGGGTGCTTGCCCAGCGTTCCCGCGGCCCGAACAAGTCGGTCAGCCCGGCCGCCTCCTCGTCGGAGTACGAGCGGCGCGGCGGCTCGATACGGACCTGGCAGCGCAGCGCGATGGCGTGCACCGGGTCGTCCCCGTCGGCGACGACGTCGACGCGGGCGGTGAGCACCGGGCTGACCGCGTACGGTTCGGGCGCCACGTCGAGAATGCGGTAGGTCACCTCGGCGGTCATGGCGGCGTCCCCGGGAGTCTTTCCGAAGCGCGGGCCGCGATCTGCGAGAAGAACTCGTCGATGAACTGCCGGGCCTCCTGTCCGCCGTCGAACCCCCGCCACAGCATGCGCAGCCGGCCGACGAACTCGTAGCAGGCGTCGATCGGGACGAGATAGCTTTGCGGCTGCGCGAATTCGTCGCTCTCGGGGACCCGGACCAGTAGCGCCTCCACGTCGTCGGTGAGCAGGCCCACCCGGGAGTCGGCCGCGCGGATGGCGTTCCAGGCGTCGAGGTCGAGCTCGGATTCGCAGGCCCCGGCGGGGCCGGGGTAGAACGCCACGGTGCGCAACAGCGCGGAGTTGGTGAAGAAGAAGGCGACGCCGACCGGGATTTGGAGCGCGTCCCAGGCCCGCCGGTCCAGCGCGAAATTCGGGAACGCCAGATACCGGTCCGGCACCGCGCGGTAGCGCAACTCGGCATCGGCATCGGTGAACAGCAGATAGCAGGCCCGGCACACGCACATCAATTGCCGGCCGGCCACGTTCACCACGTGCGAGTGTTCGTCGGCGATGCTCTCCGAGCACATTTCGCAGCGTTCGCCGGCCGGCTCGGGAGCCGCCCGGCCACTTTTGATGCGGGCCAGCACGTCATAGGGAGTTGTCATGCGCGGGCTCCCATCGATTCGGCCAGCGCCACCGAGGGCACCCCATCGCGAAGCAGCAGGGGCAGCGGCTCGAGGTGAGCTCCGTCGGGGCCGGCGCCCGCGTGCACGATGTCGAACTGCGTGCCGCAGCGCGGGCAGCCCAGCAGGGTCTCGCGCAGTTGTGCCCCCGCCAGCGAGTCGTCACACACCGGACAGTGGTCGACGTAGGCCAGCGGCAGGTCGCCGACCCGGCACACCACCACCGTGGTGCCCGAAACCAGGAACCCCGCGACGTCGCCGGGCTCCAACTCGGCAAGTTCGGGCAGCGGATGCCAGCTGGATCCGTTCGAATGCACCGTCGAGCCGTTCGAATGCACATGCGCCAGCAGTGATTCCGCGGGAATCACGGTCGGCTCGGACGAGGGTTGGGCCGCGACCACCTCGATCTCCGAAATCTCCGGCGCCGCGGCGCGAACCGCGTCCTCGACGGCGAGCTCCAGCGTCACCGCCGACGACGGGCAGCTCTTACAGCTGCCGGTGAACGCCAGCCGCACGGTGTCGCCATCGGCGATCTCCAGCAGATCCACGTCGCCGCCGTGGGAACCGAGGTACGGCCGCACCCGGTCCAGCGCGTCGGAGACCCGGCGATGGACATCGTGCGGGTGCAGGCCGTGAACAAGGAGCAGACTGGCCACCAGGTCGTCGGTGGCCAGCCGCTCGGTCAGTTCGGGATCACCCAGTTGCATGATCCGATTCAGCCCGGCTCCGTAGAGCCCGACCACCTCCCGGACCAGCTGCTGCGCACGCTCATACGCGGCCGTGCCACCCGCCGCGCAAGAATCCAGGAGTGTCTGAATCCGATCGCCCGCGTTACGCCACTGTGTGTCGCTGTCGGGGCCTTCCGGGCGATCCGCCATGTCACTCCCCGGCGGGTGATTGCGTTGGCGTGTGCAGTCTCTCCAGGGTCTTGCCCTTCCCCAGATACATGTGCACACCGCAGGGCAGGCAGGGGTCGAAGCTGCGCACGGTGCGCATCACATCGATGCCCTTGAAGTTCTCCCGGCCGTTCTCCTCGAAGATCGGCTGACCCTGAACGGCGTCCTCGTAGGGGCCCGGCGTGCCAAAGCTGTCGCGCGGGTTGGCATTCCACGGGGTGGGCGGGTAGGGGTGGTAGTTCGCGATCTTGCCGTCCCGGATCACCATGTGGTGGCTCAGCACGCCGCGGACCGCCTCGGTGAAGCCGCAGCCGATGGCCTCGTCGGGCACCTCGAACTTCTCCCAGGTCTTGGTGCGCCCGGCGCGGATCTCGGCCAGCGCCTGCTCGGCGAAGTGCAGCGCGCACGCCGCCGCGTAGGCCTGGAAGTAGGTCCGGGCGCGGTCCCGTTCGATCGTGTTACTGCCGTACTTGGGAATCTTCCACTCGAACTCCACCGGTCCCTTCAGCGCGGTCTTGGGCAGGTTGATCTTGACGCTGTTGCCGGTCGCCTGGACGTAACCGATGTCGACCAGGCCGGCCAGCGCCGTCGACCACAGCCGCGCCAGCGGGCCGCCGCCGGTGTCCAGCGCCAGGTGGTCCTTGCCGTCGAACCAGCGCGGTGACATCACCCAGCTGTAGTTGCCGCCGGCCATGTCGCGTTTCTGCGGATGCGGGTTGGTGTGCTGGTTCCACGGGTGCCGACGGTCCACCGCGTTGCCCAGCGGATCGGTCTTGACGAACATCTCCTGGTCGGTCCAGTCGTCGTAATACGAACTGCCCAACAGGATCCGGATGCCGAGGTTGATGTCGACCAGCGAGTGCGTGACCAGCTTTCCGTCGACCACCACGCCCGGGGTGACGAACATCGCGTTACCCCAGCGCTCCATGTCCTTGTATGCGAAGTTACAGACTTCGGGATCCTGGAAGGAGCCCCAGCAGCCGAGCAGCGTGCGGCGCAGCCCGACCTTCTCGTAGCCCGGCAGTGCGTCGTAGAAGAAGTCGAACAGGTCGTCGTGCATGGGCACGACCTTCTTCATGAACTCGACGTAGCGCATCAGCCGGGTCATGTAGTCGGTCATCAGCTGAATCGTCGCGACGGTGCCGACGCCGCCCGGGTACAGCGTGGAAGGGTGCACGTGGCGACCTTCCATGAGGCAGAACATCTCTCGAGTCCAGCGACTCACCGCGAGCGCCTCACGGTAGAACTCGCCGCTGAACGGGTTGAGCGAGCGCATGATGTCGGCGATGGTCTTGTAGCCGTGCGCGCCGGCCTGCGGTGCGGCCGTCTTCTCCGCCTGGGCCAGCACGCTCGGGTTGGTCTCGGCGACCATCTTCTCGCAGAAGTCAACGCCGACCAGATTCTCCTGGAAGATGTTGTGGTCGAACATGTATTCCGCGGCCTCACCCAGGTTGACGATCCACTCGCCCAGGTGTGGCGGCTTGACGCCGTAGGCCATGTTCTGCGCGTAGCAGGAGCAGGTGGCGTGGTTGTCGCCGCAGATCCCGCAGATCCGGCTGGTGATGAAGTGGGCGTCGCGCGGATCCTTGCCCTTCATGAAGATCGAGTAGCCGCGGAAGATCGACGATGTGCTGTGGCACTCGACGACTTCCCTGTTCTCGAAATCGATCTTGGTGTAAATGCCAAGGCTGCCGACGATTCTGGTGATCGGGTCCCATGCCATTTCGACGAGCTGGCCCGGTTCCTTCTTCTCTTGCGTCGGCTTGGGAATGATGGTTGTCATCGCATTACTGCTCTCTGCCCCACGGGCTGCTGCATTTTAAGGTCGTGAAATCGAGACGAAGCGCGCCGCGACCTACCAGGTGCGGCGGGCCCCGGTGACCAGCTCGGTGCCCTTGTGGCGCCAGCGCGGTTCCTTGTCGACGGTTCGGGCCGTGATACCCCTCAAACTGCGAATCACGGTCCCGTACAACCCTGACGCGGTGCTGGAGAGCTTGCCGCCCGGCGGCTCGTCCATGAACGGCATGAACTTGTCGGGGAACCCCGGCATCGTGCACCCGATGCAGATCCCCCCGACGTTCGGGCAACCGCCGATTCCGTTGATCCATCCGCGCTTGGGCACGTTGCATTTCACGACCGGGCCCCAACAGCCAAGTTTGACAATGCATTTCGGCGATCCGTATTCGGTGGCGAAATCACCCTGCTCGTAATAGCCGGCACGGTCACACCCCTCGTGCACCGTGTTGCCGAATAGCCACTTGGGCCGCAGCGCGTCGTCGAGGGGGATCATCGGCGCCTGGTCGGTGGCCATGTACAGCAGGTAGGTCAGCGTCTCGGACAGGTTGTCCGGGTGGATCGGGCAGCCGGGTACGCAGACGATCGGAATTCCGGCCTTGCTCTTCCAGCCCCAGCCGAGATAGTCGGGTACGCCCATCGCTCCGGTCGGATTGCCGGCCATCGCGTGGATGCCGCCGTAGGTCGCGCAGGTCCCGACCGCGACGATCGCCGTGGCCTTGGGTGCCAGCCGGTCGAGCCACTCGCTGGTGGTCATCGGCTGACCGGTGGCGGGGTCGTTGCCGAACCCGCACCAATACCCCTCGTCCTTGATCTTCTCGTTGGGAATGGATCCCTCGACGACAAGCACGAACGGTTCTAATTCACCGCGGTCGGCCCTGAAGAACCACTCGAGGAAGTCGTCCGCGCCTCCGTTGGGCCCGCATTCGAAGTCGATCAGGGGCCAGTGCACGGCAACTTTGGGGAGACCGGGAAGAGCTCCGAGAGCGATCTCCTCAACGCTGGGCTGGGTGGCGGCAGTCAACGCCACCGAGTCACCGTCACAACTGAGGCCCGCGTTGATCCATAGCACATGAATCAACGTTTCTTCTGCTTTGACTGCTGCTTCCGTTGGCATACTGCAGCTTTCCGGGGCCGGGCTGGGGCCCCTGCGCCGCCGGAGTCGACCGTCGGCCCACTTGCGCAGCGCTGTTTTTGGGTCTACTCCCGCCCTCCGGGGTTGTCAACGGTTCCCCCTTGGCCGGCAGTTAAACAAATGTTTTCCCGCCCTCGCCATCGGTGCTGGTTGTGTTGTGCGGCAAGACGTTTCGAGAATCCGACGTCGACGTTGTGAACCGCTGAGTTCGGCTAAGTACTACGAGGTAGAGTAGGTCTCGCGCGTGATGGGCAATGGCATTGTCTTGCAAATGGTTTGCAAGACGGCCACGTTCAGTCCACGGCGCCCTCGGCGAAACGTTTGAGCCAGCCGAACCAGGCGCCCATGCCGGCGCCGGTGCGCGCGCTCACCGGCAGAATCGTCGCGGTCGCGTTGACCTCGCGGACGTGCGCAATGTATCGGTCCACCTCGACGTCCAGGTGGGGGACCAAGTCAATCTTGTTGAGCAACACCACATCCACCGACCTGAACATGACCGGATACTTCAGCGGCTTGTCCTCGCCCTCGGTGACGGAGTACACCATGGCCTTGGCGTGCTCGCCCACGTCGAACTCCGCCGGACAGACCAGGTTGCCGACATTCTCGATGATCACCAAATCCAGACTCCGAAGGTCGAGGCCCGGCAGGGCGCGATTGACCATGGGTGCGTCCAGATGGCATTCACCGCCAAAGCCGTTACTGGTGTTCAGCAGCGACACCTGGGCGCCGCGGCCGCTGAGCTTGGCCGCATCGAGGTCGGTGGCGATGTCGCCCTCGATCACCCCGATCGCGAACTGGCCGGCGAGCTCGTCGAGCGTTGCCGCAAGGACGGTCGTCTTTCCCGACCCCGGTGAACTCATCAAGTTGAGCGTGCGGATCCCGTTGCTCTCGAACGCCGCCCGGTTGGCGTCGGCGAGAACGTCGTTCTCGGCGAAGATTGCCTCCAGCACGTCGATGCGCTGCTTGCCGGTTTCGTAGTGAGAGTGATCGCCGTGGTCGTGCTGGTGGGGAACGTGATCGCGGTCGTGGGTGTGCACGGTGCCGTCGTCGTGCCGATGAAACCTACCCATGCTCAACACCTTTCGAAGTGGCATCTAAAGACGCCACGGGCCCCTTTTCATGAGACGTCCAACGACGTCACCAGGAACTCGTTGCCATGCAGCACCTCGACATCGGAGCTGTCGCAGAGCGGACACCAAATCGACCAGGCCGAGGTGATCTCCGACTGTCGATGACACGCGCGGCAGCGCACCTCGGCGCCGATGCACTCGAGTTCCAGCTCGGCGTCCGGCATGTTCTCCGATTCCCGCACCAGGGTCCAGCAGAACGACAACGAATCGGGAACCACTTGGCGAAGGGCGCCGACCCGGACGCGGACCACGTCGACGTGCCGCCCGTCGGCATGCGTCTTGACCACGCCGGCGATCGCCTCGCACAGCGAGAGCTCATGCATCGCCGGTCACCGGAATCGGGCGCGGGCGCATGAAGTCGTTTCTACACCCGTGCGGCCACGACGAATACCCGTCGAAATGAGCTAGGGCGTGCTCTGGGCGGGCGCGGCCCACTTCTCCTCGATGCGGCCATAGCGCCAGACGAGCAGTGCGATGACCCAGGTGATCACGAAGATGCCGACGACGACGAAGCCGATGGTGTTGAGATCGAGGCCGGAAAGCCAGTCCCAGAACGGACCCCGCCAGCCCAGCTCTTCGGCGAACAGGCCGAGCAGTTCGACGCTGCCGATCAACAGGGCGACGACGACCGACAGCCCGGTAATCGTGATGTTGTAGTAGATCTTGCGCACCGGATTGGAAAACGCCCACCCGTACGCAAAGTTCATGAACGAGCCGTCGATGGTGTCCAGCAGGCACATGCCGGCGGCGAACAACACCGGCAGACACAGGATCGCGTACCAGGGCAGCCCGGCCGCGGCGCTGGTGCCGGCCAGGACCAGCAGGGCGATCTCGGTGGCGGTGTCAAAGCCCAGGCCGAACAGCAGACCGATCGGATACATGTGCCAGGACTTGGTGATCGAACGAGTGAAGCGGCCCAGGAATCGGTTGAGAAATCCACGGCTGGCCAATTGCCGTTCCAGCTCGGCCTCGTTGTATTCGCCGCGGCGCAACCGCAGGAACACCCGCAGGATTCCGACCAGGACGATGACGTTGAGGATGGCGATCAGGTAGAGGAAGACGCCGGAGACGCTGGTGCCGATCAGGCCGGTGTAGTGATGCAGCGCCGAGGAGTCGTCCTCGACCGGCCCGACGATCGCCTTGGCCCCGATCGCCAGCAGCATCGCCAGGGTGAACACCACGGTGGAGTGGCCCAGCGAGAAGAAGAACCCGACGGCGAGGGGGCGCTGGCCGTCGCTCATCAGCTTGCGGGTGGTGTTGTCGATGGCGGCGATGTGATCGGCGTCGAAGGCGTGCCGCAGCCCGAGAGCGTAGGCGGTCAGCCCGACGCCAATACCGAAAGCCTTGCCGCCCACGCTGAGTCGCGCCGGTTCGACGATCAGGAGCAGGGTGAACCAGCCGATGAGATGCAGCGCGACGATCACCGCGAGCATTACCGCTAGACGCCCCCATTCCGCGGGTGTCAGGAAGCTGAATCTGGTCCGTGGCGCACGGAGCTCGGTACTGGCCATCGCCTCGACCTTAAGTTTGTCCCCGAGCTGGATGCAAGTAATTCGCAAGACGGCTTGCCCTGTTGTGGGGTGTCCAAGACTGGCAATCCGGGATGTCCGGCGCAACACTAAACGGGTGACCTCCAACCCGTCGGCGCTCGACCCCGCGGTCACCGAACGCATCGGCGACTTCCTGCGCGCCCGCGGGTTGCGGCGGATGATGTCGCGGATTCAGGTGCTGGCGGTGCTCGAGCCCGTCAACGGACACCTCTCGGTCGCGGAGATCCACCAGCGGGTACGGGCCACCCTGCCGCCCGGCGCCCAGCCACCCGACGTGGCCACCATCTACCGCACGGTGACCACCCTGGTCGAGCAGGCGGTGTTGCACGCGCTGACCCTCGACGGCGGCGTCACGACCTACGGGCTGGCGACCGCCCCCCATCACCACGCGGTATGCACGCAGTGCGGCTCGATCATCGAAGTGCCCGCGGGTCAGCTCAGTTCCGCGCTCGAGCACGCGATGGAGGGCAGTGCGTTCGCCCTGTCGGAGCGGGCCGGTCTGACGTTGCGTGGCCTGTGCCCGCAATGCCAGCGTGGCGAGTCGGCGCGAAGATCAGTGCAGGCCCAGTAGCGCGTTCTCCACCACCTCGGGCAGCGCCGGGTGGATCCAGTACTGCCCGCGCGCCATTTCCGGGGCGGTCAGCCCGAAGCTCATCGCCTGGATCAACGGCTGGACGATCGACGAGGCCTGGTGGCCCATGATGTGGGCACCCAGCAGGCGCCCGGTGCCACGCTCGCCGATGAGCTTGACGATTCCGGTGGTGTCCTCCATCGCCCAGCCGTAGGCGACGTCGGCGTAGTCCTGGATCTTGACCGATATTTTGAAACCCTGTGCAATGGCTTCGTTTTCGGTCAGCCCCACGGAGGCGATCTGGGGATCGGTGAATACCGCGGACGGCACGTAGCGGTGGTCGGTGACCGTCATCGCCGCGGTGTCGTCCCAGTCGCACAACAGATTGCGCTGCACCACCCGCGCCTCGTGGTTGGCGACGTGCTTGAGCTGATACGGCGAGGAGACGTCGCCGAGGGCGAAAACCCCACGCGCCGTGGTTCGTTGGTACTCGTCGACGACCACCAGACCGTCCTCGACGGCGATACCGGCCTGCTCGAGGTCGAGTTGATCGGCGTTGGAGACCCGGCCCGTCGCGACCAGCAGGGCGTCCGCGTTGACGGTGTGGCCGTTGTCGAGTCGCACCGCGACGCCCGAACCCTGGTTCTCGGCGCTCACGACATTGCAGTGGGTGTGCAGTTCCCATTTGCTCGACGCGATGCGGGTGAAGCGTTTACAGAGGGTGTCGTCGCAATGCCGCAGCAAGGCGGAGCCGCGGACCACCAGCGTGACCCGCGAGCCGAGTGAGGAGAAGATGTGCGCGAATTCGGCGGACACGAAACCACCCCCGACGATCACCAGATGCTCTGGGAACTCCGAGATTCGCATGATCGTGTCGCTGGTGTAGTACTGGGCGCCGCTCTCGAGGATCGCCGGGGGCACCATCGCCCGTGCCCCCGCGGCGATCACCACCTGGTCGGCCGTGAACTCGTCGCCGGCATCGGTGCGCAGCAGGTAGCGCCCGTCGGCCTGGACCGGACCGAATCGGGTGTGCTGCTTGTACACGTCGGTATTGGGCGCGGAGGTTCGATAGTCCTCACCGCCGACCCCGATCGGATCGATGCGCCCGAAGACTCGCGAGACGATGTCGTCCCAGCGCACCCGGTCGATGCGCGCGTCGATGCCGTACCGGGACGCCTCCCGGATCGATTGGGCGACCTCGGCGGCGTAGACGAACATCTTGGTCGGAATGCACCCGACGTTCAGGCAGGTGCCGCCGAAGGTGCCCTGCTCGCAGATCGCCACTCGCTTGTCGTCGAAGCGTTCATCGAGAATGGTGTTGCCCGAACCGGTTCCGATGATCGCGACGTCATAGGTCTCCACGCCGTCACATCCTTCCGAATGATGCCGAGGCGTCGGTGTTGGTGATGCGCAGGTAGCCGTCCAGCCAGCGATCCATTTCCCGGTAGGCGATTTCGCGCGGACCCTCCAGGGACAGGAACACGTCGTGTTTGGCGTCGACCACCGGAACGATCGTGCTGCGGTTTCCGATGCAGCCCGCCCAGCGGGCGATCTGGCCGACGTCGAGGACCGCGTCGCCGCGTTGCATGGACGTCGGGTCCTCGGATTCGGTCACGCTGTGGTCCGAGCGCAGGATCAGGTTCGGCACCCCGACGTCGAGGCCGCGGTGTAGCCGGGTCTGGCCGCGGCGCACCGCGTGCAGCCAGCCCGCGGTGATCGGGAAGCCGCCCAACGGTTTCCACTGCAGGTTGTAGTCGAACTCGCCGGCGTAGTCGCGGTGCAGGGTGGTGCCGTAACCGCCCTTGCTGGTGGCGCGCAACACCACTTTGGACCGCACCCGCGACAGGCCGCCAATCATCGCCGACGTCATCCCCAGGCGCAGCACCGCCGGGCCGTGCAGATCCAGGAACGGACTGTTGAGCACCAATCCGCCGATGCCGGAGTGGGCCTTTGGGTTTCGCCGGCGCAACCGGTCCAGCCACAGCGGCACGATCAGGCCGCCGGCGGAATGGCCGTACATCAGGACCTGGACGTCGTGGCCCTGCTCGCCGATGACGGCCAGGGCGCGTTCGAGTTCGGTGTCGTAGTGGGCGAGATCGGTGATGAAGTGCGGGGTCTGGCCGTCGCGGTGCGACCTGCCGCACTTCTGCAGGTCCAATGCGTAGAAGGTGAAACCGCGGCCGGCGAAGTGATCGGCCAGCGCGGTGTTGAAGAAGTAGTCGGTGTAACCGTGCACCGTCAGCACCGCGTGCTCGAGACCGCCGGTAGCTCCGGTTCCGGGGCCACGCCGGATCAGGGTTGCGACGATGTCGCCCTCGCCGGCGGGATCGGGTCCCAAAGCGATGGTGTATTGCCAGTACCCAGGCAGGACGTCGGGCACCCAGCCAGTCACCAGGCCAGCTTAGCGTGACGCATGCTTTTGCTGGTCGCGGCGGCTTCAGGTCGGTGCGGGCGCGTCGGGCGGGATAGCCTGAATGACCGGCTGGGAAAGGACCAGGAAAGGACCAGCGTTTCGGTGTCAGACACAACGGCGCGCAGCGACGTCGTGCTGGTCGGTGCCGGCATCATGAGCGCCACCCTGGCCGCGCTGCTGCGGCGGCTGGAACCGGACTGGTCGATCACCGTGATCGAGCGGCTCGACGCCGTCGCCGCGGAAAGCAGCAGCCCGTGGAACAACGCAGGCACCGGGCATGCCGGGCTGTGCGAGATGAACTACACACCGGAGCGCGACGGCTCGATCGACATCACCAAAGCGGTGGCGATCAACGAGCAATTCCAGGTGACCAGGCAGTTCTGGGCCTACGCCGTCGAGAATGGCATCCTCACCGATCGGCGCTTCCTCAACGCCGTACCGCACGTCAGTTTCGTGCACGGCGCGCAGCGGGTCGACTATCTGCGGCGGCGCCAGCAGGCGCTGGCTCCCAACCCGCTGTTCGCGGGTACGGAATTGGTCGACGACCCGGACGAGTTCGCCCGCCGGCTTCCGTTCATGGCCGCCAAACGTGAATTCTCCGAGCCGATTGCGCTCAACTGGGCCGCCGACGGCACCGACGTCGACTTCGGTTCGCTGACCAAGCAGCTCATCGGCTTCTGCGTGCAGGGTGGCGTCACCGCGCTGTTCGGCCACGAGGTCCGCAACCTGACCCGTGCGTCGGACGGCGGCTGGACGCTACAGATCGGCAATCGCCGCACCGGCGAAAAGCGCAAGCTGAACGCAAAATTCGTGTTCGTCGGGGCCGGGGGTGAGGCGCTGCCGGTGTTGCAGAAGTCCGGCATCGCAGAGGTCAAAGGCTTCGCCGGCTTCCCGATCGGCGGCCGGTTCCTGCGCACCGACGACCCGGACCTGACCGCCGCGCACCGGGCCAAGGTCTACGGCGTCCCCTCGCCCGGTGCCCCGCCGCTGGGGGCGCTGCATCTGGACCTGCGGTTCGTCAACGGCAAGTCGTGGCTGGTCTTCGGGCCCTACGCCGGCTGGTCGCCTAAGTTCTTGAAGCATGGTCACGTCAGCGATTTGCCCCGCTCGGTCAGGTGGGACAACGTGGTGTCGATGCTGGGGGTCGGCATCACCGAGATGACGCTGGTCAATTACCTGATCCGCCAACTGCGGCTCACCGAACGCGACCGGATGGATGCGCTGCGCGAATTCGCTCCCGGTGCGCGGGATTCGGATTGGCAGCTGACGGTGGCCGGTCAGCGCGTGCAGGTGATCCGGCGGGCCAAGGCCACCGGCGGGGCGCTCGAATTCGGCACCACCGTGGTGGGCTCGGCCGACGGCAGCATCGCCGGACTGCTCGGCGGCTCGCCGGGCGCCTCAACCGCTGTGCCGATCATGCTCGACGTGCTGGCGAGTTGCTTTGCCGACCGCTACCCGTCCTGGTTGCCCCGGCTCAAAGAGATGGTGCCCTCGCTGGGAGCCCAGCTCTCCAACGAACCGGCACTCTACGACGAGGTGAGAACGTGGAGCACCAAGGTATTACAGTTGAACGCCTCATGAACCGCGCCGGACAGCGATGCAAAAAGTGATGAGGAGGAGCGGCGCCCAATGACCTGCGACGGCGACGATGCAGAGCGAAGCGATGAGGAGGAGCGGCGCCAATGACCGAAGCGCTTCGCCGCATCTGGGCCAAAGACCTTGACGCGCAAACCCTTTACGAGCTACTCAAGCTACGGGTAGAGGTGTTCGTCGTCGAGCAGGCCATCCCGTATCCGGAGCTGGACGGGCGCGACTTGCTCGCCGAGACCCGGCACTTCTGGCTGGAAACGCATGACGGCGACGTGATCTGCACGCTTCGGCTGATGGAGGAGCACGCCGGAGGGGAGAAGGTGTTCCGGATCGGGCGGCTGTGCACCAAACGCAGTGCGCGGGGTCAGGGCCACACCACCCGGCTGCTGCGCGCCGCGCTGGCCGAGGTCGGCAACTATCCGTGCCGGATCAACGCGCAGACCTATCTGGCCGAGATGTACGCCCACCATGGCTTTGTCCGCGACGGCGACGATTTCATGGACGACGGGGTTCCGCACGTCCCGATGCTGCGGCCCGGCTCCGGCCTGACGGCAAAGCCGTGAGGCCCTACCCTTTCAGCGCGATCGTCGGCCACGATCAATTGCGGCTGGCGCTGCTGTTGTGTGCGGTACGCCCGGAAATCGGCGGCGCGCTGATCCGGGGCGAGAAGGGCACCGCCAAGTCGACGGCCGTGCGCGGACTTGCCGCGCTGTTGTCCGCGGCGACCGGAAGCAACGGCGCCGGAGCGGGCCTGGTCGAAATGCCTTTGGGTGCAACCGAAGACCGGGTGATCGGCTCGCTGGATCTGCAGCGGGTGCTGCGCGACGGCGAGCATGCCTTTTCGCCTGGATTGCTGGCGCGTGCCCACGGTGGGGTGCTGTACGTCGACGAGGTCAACCTGCTGCACGACCATCTGGTCGACGTGCTGCTCGATGCGGCCGCGATGGGGCGGGTGCACATCGAACGCGACGGCATCTCGCATACGCACGAGGCCCGGTTCGTGCTGATCGGCACGATGAATCCGGAGGAAGGCGAACTGCGCCCGCAGCTGCTCGACCGGTTCGGGCTGACGGTCGACGTGCATGCCTCTCGTGATGTCGAGGTGCGGGTGGAGGTGATTCGGCAGCGGCTGGCCTACGAGGCCGACCCGGACGGGTTCGCCACGCGGTATGCCGCCGACGACGCCGAGCTGGCCCAGCGGATCGCCGCGGCCCGCGCGCTCGTCGACGATGTGGTGTTGCCGGACAACGAGTTACGGCGCATCGCGGCGCTGTGCGCGGCGTTCGACGTCGACGGGATGCGAGCCGACCTGGTGGTGGCCCGCACCGCTGTCGCGCACGCCGCCTGGCGGGGTGTGACCACCGTCGAGGAGCAGGACATCCGGGTGGCGGCCGAGCTGGCGCTGCCGCATAGGCGCCGCCGGGACCCGTTCGACGACCCGGGCATCGACCGTGAGCAGCTGGACGAGGCCTTGGCGCGGGCCGGTGACGATCCGGAGCCCGATCCCGACCCGCCCGGCGGCGGGCAGTCCACCAATGACCCTGTCTCACAACAGGAGTCGTCGTCCACCGCGAAGCCCCGGCCGCCCGCGACGCGGCCCAGTGCCCCGCCGTCGAAAACGTTTCGTACCCGCGCGTTGACGGTTCCCGGCGTCGGCGCAGGAGCGCCCGGACGTCGCTCGCGGGCCCGCAACCGCGCGGGGAGTGTGGTGGCCGCCGCCGAAGCCAACGATCCCGCGGCGCACGGACTGCACCTTTTCGCCACCTTGCTGTCGGCCGCCGAGCGCGCCGGAGCCGGGCCGCTGCGCCCGCGACCCGACGACGTGCGCCGCGCCGTGCGCGAGGGACGCGAAGGCAACCTGGTGATCTTCGTCGTCGACGCGTCCGGGTCGATGGCCGCCCGCGACCGGATGGCAGCGGTGAGCGGTGCCGCCCTGTCGCTGTTGCGCGACGCCTACCAGCGGCGCGACAAGGTCGCGGTGATCACCTTCCGACAGCAGCAGGCGCGGCTGTTGCTTCCGCCGACGTCGTCGGCGCATATCGCGGGCCGGCGGCTAGCCCGATTCGATACCGGCGGTAAGACCCCGCTGGCCGAGGGACTGCTGGCCGCGCGCGAGCTGATCGTGCGGGAACGGGCGCGCGATCGGGCGCGGCGGCCGCTGGTGGTGGTGCTCACCGACGGCCGGGCCACCGCGGGCCCGGACCCGTTGGGCCGCAGTCGAATCGCGGCGTCGCGACTGGTCGCCGAGGGTGCGGCGGCGGTGGTGGTGGACTGCGAAACGTCCTACGTGCGACTGGGATTGGCCGGGCAGCTGGCCCGCCAACTCGGCGCGCCGACCGTCCGGCTGGAGCAACTGCACGCCGACCAACTCACCCGGGCCGTGCGCAGCGCGGCCTAGGCGGCGGGTCGCGACAAGGAGGTGTGCCCTTATGCCACAGGGAACCCCATTGCAGATTCCGGACGACGGACTGAGCACCCGGGCCCGGCGCAATCTGCCACTGCTGGCGGTGCACACCGGCGACGGCAAGGGGAAGTCGACCGCGGCGTTCGGAATGGCGTTGCGCGCGTGGAACGCCCGCCTCGACGTCGCGGTGTTTCAGTTCGTCAAGAGCGCGAAGTGGAAGGTGGGCGAGGAAGCCGTCTTCTCCCAACTCGGCCAGTTGCACGACGAGCACGGCGTCGGGGGAGCGGTCGAATGGCACAAGATGGGCAGCGGCTGGTCCTGGTCGCGTAGATCCGGCAGCGAGGACGATCACGTGGCCGCGGCGGCCGACGGCTGGGCGGAGATCTCGCGCCGGCTGGCCGAACAGCGCCACGACTTCTATGTGCTCGACGAATTCACCTACCCACTGAAGTGGGGCTGGGTGGACGTCGACGAGGTGGTGGACGTGTTGGGAGCCCGGCCCGGCCATCAGCATGTGGTGATCACCGGACGCGCCGCCCCGCCGCGGCTGGTCGAGGCCGCCGACTTGGTCACCGAGATGACCAAGGTCAAGCATCCGATGGATGCCGGACGCAAGGGTCAGAAGGGCATCGAGTGGTGAATGCCCCGGCGGTCGTCGTCGCCGCGCCCGTATCGGGCAGCGGAAAGACCACGGTGGCAACGGGTTTGATCGGGGCGTTGCGCGAGGCCGGGCATACGGTCGCGCCGTTCAAGGTGGGCCCCGACTTCATCGACCCCGGCTATCACGGGCTGGCCGCGGGTCGGCCCGGACGCAACCTCGACCCGGTGATGGTGGGGGAAGCGCTGATCGGCCCGCTCTACGCGCACGGCTCCGCGGCCGCGGACATCGCGGTGATCGAAGGCGTGATGGGGCTGTTCGACGGGCGGATCGGGTCCGACCCGACGTCCCCGCCGCCGGGTTCCACCGCTCACGTCGCCGCCCTGGTGGGTGCACCGGTGATCCTGGTGGTCGACGCGCGCGGCCAGAGCCACAGCATTGCCGCACTGCTGCATGGCTTTTCAACGTTCGACACCGCAACCCGGATCGCCGGGGTGATTCTCAACCGGGTGGGATCGCCCCGACACGAGCAGGTGCTGCGTCAGGCCTGCGAGCAGACCGGTATCCCGGTGTTGGGTGCCATACCGCGCACCGCCGAATTAGAGCTGCCGTCAAGGTATTTGGGCCTGGTCACCGCGGTCGAATACGGGCGGCGGGCCCGGCTCGCGGTCGAGGCGATGACCGCCCTGATCGCGCGGCACGTCGACCTGGCCGCGGTGCTGGCGGTCGCCCGAAGCGGCAACAGCGGCGCGCCGTGGGATCCCGTTGCCGCAGTGGGGGAGACGGCCGGCCGCCGCGCCACGGTCGCGATGGCCGCCGGGAAGGCCTTCAGCTTCGGCTACGCCGAACATGCCGAGTTGCTGCGCGCCGCCGGCGCCGACGTGGTCGAGTTCGACCCGCTGGTCGATACGCTGCCCGACGGCACCGACGCCGTGCTGCTGCCCGGCGGCTTCCCCGAACAGTTCACCGCCGACCTTTCCGCCAATGATGTGGTACGACAACAGATTCACGCTCTGGCAGCCCGCGGCGCACCGGTGCACGCCGAATGCGCCGGTCTGATCTACCTGGCCTCCGAACTCGACGGGTACCCGATGTGCGGAGTGCTGGGCGGCTCGGCGCGGTTCACCCCGCAGCTGAAGTTGGCGTATCGCGACGCGGTCGCGGTGGCCGATTCGGCGCTGTATCCCGCCGGGGCGCGGGTGGTCGGGCACGAATTCCACCGGACCGAGATCAGCTTCACCCAGAGCTACCAGCCCGCCTGGGTGTACCGGGCCGCGGACCCCGAGGCAACGCCGATGCGCGACGGCGTGGTGCACGCCGGGGTACACGCGTCGTACCTGCACACGCACCCCGCCGCGGTGCCCGACGCGGTGGCGCGTTTCGTCGCACGCGCCGCGGGCGGGCGCCCTGAGAGCTCGCGACCCGGGAGCTCGCGAGCGTAACGCCACGGTGGAATTGAGGCGAAAAAACGCCGTGGCGTTACGTTCGCGGCGTCAGCCGAGGCAACTACTAGGCTTGCCGGGTGACCGAGAGCCCCTACCTCGTCGGATTGCGGCTGACCGGCAAGAAGGTCGTCGTGGTTGGCGGAGGCTCGGTCGCCCAGCGGCGGCTACCCCTGCTCATCTCCAGCGGTGCTGACGTTCACGTGATCACCCGGACCGCGACCCCCGCTGTCGAGGCGATGAGCGGAATCACCTTGACGGTGCGCGAATACCGCGACGGTGACCTCGACGGAGCCTGGTACGCGATCGCGGCCACCAACGACGCGGCGGTCAACGAGGCCGTGGTCGCCGAGGCCGACAGCCGGCAGATCTTCTGTGTGCGCGCCGACATCGCCATCGAGGGCACCGCGGTGACCCCGGCGTCGTTCGAGTACGCCGGGCTGTCGGTGGGGGTGCTGGCCGGTGGCGAGCACCGCAGGTCGGCCGCGATCCGGTCGGCCATCCGCGAGGCGCTGCAGACCGGGGCAATCGCGCCGGAAAGCCCAGAGAGCTCCGATGTCGTGCGCGGCGGGGTGGCGCTGATCGGCGGCGGCCCCGGTGACCCCGAGCTGATCACCGTCCGCGGGCGACGGCTGCTCGCCCAGGCCGACGTCGTGGTCGCCGACCGGCTGGCGCCGCCCGAACTGCTCGCCGAACTGCCGCCGCACGTCGAAGTCATCGATGCCGCCAAGATCCCGTACGGGCGGGCCATGGCCCAGGACGCGATCAACGACGTGATGATCGAGCGGGCCCGCGCCGGACGCTTCGTGGTCCGCCTCAAAGGCGGCGACCCCTTCGTGTTCGCCCGCGGCTATGAGGAAGTGATCGCGTGCGTCGACGCCGGCATTCCGGTCACGGTGGTCCCCGGTGTGACGAGTGCCATAGCGGTGCCCGCGCTGGCGGGCGTTCCGGTCACTCATCGGGCGGTAAATCACGAGTTCGTGGTGGTCAGCGGGCATCTGGCGCCCGGGCATCCCGAATCGTTAGTGAATTGGAATGCACTGGCCGCATTGTCGGGCACGATCGTCTTGCTGATGGCCGTCGAACGCATCGAACTCTTCGTCGACGTGCTGCTAAAAGGCGGGCGACCTGCGGATACGCCGGTACTGGTGGTTCAGCACGGAACGACTCCGGCGCAGCACACGTTGCGGGCCACGCTGGCCGACACGCCGCAGAAGGTTCGGGCGGAAGGGATCAGACCTCCCGCGATCATCGTGATCGGGCCCGTGGCGGCGTTCGGGGTTTAAACGATTCTTAAGATTACTGTAAGGTAACCCGTTATGACGGCCCTCAACGACACTGAGCGCGCGGCCCAAAATTGGTCTGCTGTGCGCCCCGATCGTCCGGCACCGGAGCGCACCCAGCGTCCGTCCGAAACCTCTTCCGGGACCGCCACCACGCGCACTAGCAGGTATTACCCGACCTGGTTGCCCTCGCGTCGCTTCATCGCGGCCGTGATCGCCATCGGCGGTATGCAGCTGCTGGCAACGATGGACAGCACCGTCGCGATCGTCGCGCTTCCTAAGATTCAAAACGAGCTGAGCCTGTCTGACGCCGGCCGTAGCTGGGTGATCACCGCGTATGTGCTGACCTTTGGCGGGCTGATGCTGCTGGGCGGCCGCCTCGGCGACACCATCGGCCGCAAACGCACCTTCATCGTCGGCGTCACGCTGTTCACCATCTCCTCGGTGCTGTGCGCGGTGGCCTGGGATGAGGTGACGCTGGTGGTCGCCCGGCTCTTGCAGGGTGTCGGGTCGGCCATCGCATCGCCGACCGGTCTGGCCCTGGTCGCCACGACCTTCGCCAAGGGCCCGGCTCGCAACGCGGCCACGGCAGTCTTCGCCGCGATGACCGCGATCGGTTCGGTGATGGGCCTGGTCGTCGGTGGGGCGCTGACCGAATGGTCGTGGCGGCTCGCCTTCCTGGTCAACGTGCCGATCGGGCTGGTGATGATCTACCTGGCCCGCACCGCGCTGCGCGAGACCAACCGGGAGCGGATGAAGCTCGACGCCGCCGGGGCGATGCTGGCCACCTTGGCTTGCACCGCCGCGGTTTTCGCCTTCTCGATGGGCCCGGAAAAGGGCTGGCTGTCGGTGATCACCCTCGGTTCGGGTGTGGTGGCCGTGGCCGCCGCGATCGCGTTCGCCATCGTGGAGCGCACCGCCGAGAACCCCGTCGTGCCGTTCGAATTGTTCCGCGACCGCAACCGGCTGGTCACGTTCGCCGCGATCCTGCTGGCCGGTGGCGTGATGTTCAGCCTGACCGTCTGCATCGGCCTGTACGTCCAGGACATCCTGGGGTACAGCGCGCTGCGCGCGGGCGTCGGATTCATCCCGTTCGTCATCGCGATGGGAATCGGCCTCGGCATCTCCTCGCAGCTGGTGTCGCGGTTCTCGCCGCGGGTGCTGACCATCGGCGGCGGATGGCTGCTGCTGCTCGCCATGATCTACGGCTCGGCGTTCATGCACCGCGGCGTGCCTTACTTCCCGAACCTGGTGCTGCCGATCGTCGTCGGCGGAATCGGCATCGGCATGGTCGTCGTCCCGCTGACGCTCGCGGCGATCGCGGGCGTCGGTTTCGACCAGATCGGGCCGGTGTCGGCGATGACGCTGATGCTGCAAAGCCTGGGCGGCCCGCTGGTGCTGGCCGTCATCCAGGCCGTCATCACCTCGCGCACCTTGTACCTGGGCGGTACCACCGGCCCGGTGAAGTTCATGAACGACGCTCAGCTGACCGCGCTCGACCACGGCTACACCTACGGCCTGCTGTGGGTGGCCGGAACGGCCGTCATCGTCGGCCTTGCCGCCCTGTTCATCGGGTACACCCCGGAGCAGGTCGCGCACGCGCAAGAGGTCAAGGAAGCCATCGACGCCGGCGAGATCTAGCTCCCGGCGGGCCGTCGCCGGTCTGCCCGTTCCGCAAGTGATCGTGCTTTGAGCGGATATCACTGTGGCGGTTGCTGACTGTTTCGGCAATCTGCTTGGTGAAAGTATCGGGCGGTGTGGGCGCGCCTTGATCGCTATCCAGTCGTGCTATGAAGTGGGCTTAGTTCTGCCCATACGCCGCGGTTGTTGCGGCCACAGCGGCAATCAGAGCGTCGGCTTCTCGCAATCCCGCAGCGCTTTCTCGTGTATTAAGCGAACCCGCCAGATCCAAAAAGACTGCCGCAGCCGGAGTGGTGCCGTCCTCGAACGCATCCTCGATACTTACCGCCCGCAAGGTCACATTTCCTGAAGGATCCTCAACCAGCCCGAACTTGTCCTTCAAGGTTTCTACCTCCGACAGCGGCACGTAGCCGTCGAGGTGTCGCTCAGCCCCGGTAAGCCCCAACAGCCTTAGCTGTGCGTCGTTCAATGCCGCACCACCTGTGGGAACGACATACTCACCAAGGTCATCGAGCTGAGACTCCCGCGCGCGAAAACGCCTTACTCGGGCGCGGTGCATCGCAAGATACTCAAGGTCTTCAGCCGTGACCTTTCGAAGTCGGTGCATCAAACGTGTTCGCTCCGCCGCCGACAGCCAATCCGCATCTTTCCCCGACAAAACACTTAACGCCGCCCACGTGACCCTCTCCGACCACGGCCGTCCCGGGCGCCTGCGGGAGCGCGCTAACCGGTGCACTTCTGCGGCGTCAAGCACCAACGTCCTACCCACGTAACGCGGGCCCTGAATACGACCCTCAGCAGCCAACCGACGCACTTCACGTGTCGACACTCCCAGGATCTGGGATGCCGTATACGAGGTAATGTCAGTCATACATATATCGTCCTTTATCGGATGATATGTATCAATAAACCCATTTAGATACGGTGTAGAACTGGTCTAGAGCGGTTCTACGACTGCAGTACAAAGGGTCCGTTGCAATGTGCCTGGGCGATCTTGAAGCGCGTTCTCGCTGGTACCAGGTTTAGCCGCGAAACCCGCTGAGTCGGTCGCCGTGTGCCCGCGGGCGTGAAACCCGCCGCACGCTAGGCTGGCCCGCTGTGATCACCCGGATGTCCGAGCTGTTCCTGCGCACCCTGCGCGACGACCCCGCCGACGCCGAAGTGCCCAGCCACAAACTGCTGGTGCGGGCCGGATATATCCGCCAGGTTGCCCCCGGGCTGTACAGCTGGCTGCCGCTGGGGTTGCGGGTGCTGCGCAACATCGAACGTGTTGTGCGCGAGGAGATGAACGCGATCGGCGGGCAGGAGATTCTGTTCCCCGGGCTGCTACCGCGCGGGCCCTACGAGACGACCAATCGCTGGACCGAATACGGCGACGGGGTGTTCCGCGTGCAGGACCGCCGCGGCAACGACTACATGCTCGCTCCCACGCACGAAGAGTTCTTCACCCTGGCCGTCAAGGGCGAGTACAGCTCCTACAAGGACTTTCCGCTGACGCTCTTCCAAATCCAGATCAAGTACCGCGACGAGGCGCGGCCGCGGGCCGGCATCCTGCGGGCCCGGGAATTCGTCATGGGGGACTCCTACTCCTTCGACCTCGACGCGGCCGGGCTCAAGGCGGCCTACCACGCACACCGCGAGGCGTACCAGCGCATCTTCGACCGGCTGGCGGTCCGCTACGTCATCGTGTCGGCGGTGTCGGGCGCGATGGGCGGCAGCGCGTCGGAAGAGTTCCTGGCCGAGAGCCCGATCGGCGAGGACACCTTCGTCCGCTGCGCGGAATCCGGATACGCGGCCAACGTCGAAGCGGTGATCACCGCCCAGCCCGAGGCCAAGCCCGCGGAAGTCGTGGCTGGATTGCCCGAGGCCGTGGTGCACGACACCGGCGACACCCCGACCATCGCCACCCTGGTCGAGTGGGCCAACGGAGCCGGTCTGGGTCGCACCGTCACCGCGGCGGACACCCTCAAGAACGTCTTGGTCAAGGTCCGCCAGCCCGGCGGGGAGTGGGAGCTGCTGGCCATCGGGGTGCCCGGTGACCGGGAGGTCGACGACAAACGGCTGAGCGCCGCGCTGGAGCCGGCCGAATATGCGTTGCTCGGCGACGCGGACTTCGCCAAGTACCCGTTTCTGGTCAAGGGCTATATCGGCCCGAAGGCGTTGCAGGCCAACGAGGTTCGCTATCTCGTCGACCCACGTGTGGTGGACGGCACCAGCTGGATCACCGGAGCTGACGAGCCGGGCCGCCATGTGGTCGGCTTGGTGGCCGGACGTGACTTCACCGCCGACGGCACCATCGAGGCCGCCGAGGTGCGCGAAGGCGACCCGTCTCCGGACGGGGCCGGCCCGCTGGTCATGGCGCGCGGTATTGAGATCGGCCACATCTTCCAGTTGGGCCGCAAATACACCGATGCGTTCACCGCCGACGTGCTCGGCGAGGACGGCAAGCCGGTGCGACTGACGATGGGCTCCTACGGCATCGGGGTATCGCGCCTGGTCGCCGTCGTCGCCGAGCAGCAGCACGACGAGCTGGGTCTGCGCTGGCCGGCCTCGATCGCGCCGTTCGACGTGCACCTGGTGATCGCCAACAAAGACCCGCAGGCGCGCGAAGGGGCCACGGCGCTGGCCGCCGATCTGGACCGGCTGGGGCTCGAGGTGCTGCTGGATGACCGCACGGCTTCGCCCGGCGTCAAGTTCAAGGACGCCGAGCTGCTCGGGATGCCCTGGGTCGTCGTGGTCGGGCGGGGGTGGGCCGACGGCGTGGTGGAGCTGCGCGACCGCTTCGGCGGGCAGACTCGCGAGCTGGCGGCCGGGGCCTCGCTGGCCACCGACATCGTGGCGGCGCTTGCTGGATAGCGGCGACCCTCCCCCGCAAGCGGGAGGTGCCCCCATGCTCCCGGCTGCGCCGCGCTCGCGATCGCCGCGAGACCGGCTAGCCGGAGCTATTCGTTGCCGCCCGGGAAGCTGGTCGTGATCGGCCAGGCGCCCAGGATGCGGTTCCATCGGGCGCCCATCACCGCGCTCTGTGTCAGGGCCGTCGCGGCGAACGCACGGTCCTCGGCGGTCTCGGCGTGTTCGGTGACCGCGCGCCACGCCGTCGCACCGTCGCTTTCCATCCGCACCGCCAGGCGAGCCGCGTCGGCCGGACTACCCACCAGCAGTGGCAACTGATAGCCGGCGGCGGCAGGAGGCGGGGTGACTTTGCGGGCGGCCAGCATGGCGATCACGTCGTCGCGACGCTGACGATGCGTCAGCAGCGCCTCCACCACCAGGTTGTTGACGCTCGGCGGCGACAGCGCGGACACGATGCCGTAGCCGTAGATGGTCGAGTGCTCGACGGCCAGTGCATCGCAGAGCGCCGCATTGTCGGCGTCGTTGCCCGAGGTCATATCGACGGCCCTCCGGGTACCAGCGCAACCAGGTAGGACGCCGTGCACGACGCGGCGATCGAGGCGAGCAGTCCCGCGCGGTAGCCCGACTCGGAGGACACCAGGCGAGTGGCGTTGTCCGCCGAGGTGCGCAGTGCGTTGATCACGTCGGACACCGGGGGTGGCGGCGGCGGTGGCCCGGCGGGGGCGGCCGGGCTGGGGGTGGGGCTGGTCGTCTCGCTCGATGAGGCGGTGAGCTTGCCAGCCGCCCGGGCGATCTCGGTGGACAGCGCGCGGGCGTGCGCGGCGCGCTGGTTGGCGACCACCGACAGCGCGGCCGCGATCTGCGGCGCAACGCCGACGGCCGCGGCGGCGGCACCGGCAAGCGTGCTGTCGTGTCTAGCCTGGTCTAACGGACCCAGCAGCTGTTCGACCGCGGGGGGTTTCGGCGGGGACTCGCCACAGGCGGATACGACCACCCCGAGCGCGGCAAGCGCGGCACCCCCGGCGAGCACACCCCGCCTGTTGGTGACGGGTACAGCGCTAGGCACAGCAACATCCTGCCATTGGCCGCGTGCCGGGCCTGCTGCGGTGGACCTCGACCTACGCGATCACCTCGTCATACGCGATTCCTGGCGTATCGTTAGTAGCTGGTTCTCGCGGAACGGCAGCTATGCGTTCCACCGGGACGCCGGACGCCGCCCGAAGATGGCTGGGCGGCGACATCAGCTAGATGACCGGACAACTCAAGATGAGGAGCTCGCCGTGACCACCGGGCTACCGTCACAGACGCAGGTGATCGAGCTACTCGGTGGCGAGTTCGCGCGCGCTGGCTATGAAATCGAAGATGTGGTCATCGATCCCCGGGTGCGTCCGCCCCGAATCACGGTGATTGCCGATGGCGACACCGCCCTGGACCTGGACACCGTTGCGACCCTGTCACGGTCGGCGTCGGCTTTGCTGGACGGCCTGGACGGCCTGGACGGCATCGGCGACAGCTATGTTCTCGAGGTCAGCTCGCCCGGCGTGGACCGTCCGCTCACCACTGAGAAACACTTCCGCCGTGCGCGCGGCCGCAAGGTCGAGCTGGAGTTGTCGGACGGATCGCAATTGACCGGCCGGGTGGGTCAGACCGGTGCCGACGCGGTGGCGCTGGTGGTCCGCGACGGCCGCGACTGGGCAGTGCGTGACATCCCGCTCGCTCAGATCGCGAAAGCTGTTGTCCAGGTCGAGTTTTCGTCGCCATCGGCAGCCGAGCTGGATCTGGCGGGTGTGGGTGAGACCCGGAGAACGGAGGCCGGAGCATGAATATCGACATGGCGGCGTTGCACGCGATCGAGGTGGACCGGGGTATCTCGGTCAACGAGCTGCTCGAGACGATCAAGTCGGCGTTGCTGACCGCCTACCGCCACACCCAGGGCCACCAGAACGATGCGCGGATCGAGATCGACCGCAAGACCGGCGTCGTGAAGGTGATGGCCCGCGAGGTGGACGAGGACGGCAACGTCATCAGCGAATGGGACGACACCCCTGAGGGTTTCGGCCGCATCGCCGCGACCACCGCGCGCCAGGTGATGTTGCAGCGCTTCCGCGACGCGGAGAACGAGCGCACCTACGGCGAGTTCTCCACCCGCGAAGGCGAAATCGTCGCCGGCGTGATTCAGCGCGACAGCCGCGCGAACGCCCGCGGTCTGGTCGTCGTGCGGATGGGCAGCGAGACCAAAGCCTCCGAGGGCGTCATCCCGGCGGCCGAACAGGTCCCCGGCGAGAGTTACGAGCACGGCAACCGGGTGCGTTGCTATGTGGTCGGCGTGACGCGGGGTTCGCGTGAGCCGCTGATCACGTTGTCGCGCACCCACCCCAACCTGGTCCGCAAGTTGTTCTCGCTGGAGGTCCCCGAGATCGCCGACGGGTCGGTGGAGATCGTGGCCGTGGCGCGCGAGGCGGGGCACCGCTCCAAGATCGCCGTCGCGTCCCGGGTGCAGGGACTGAACGCCAAGGGCGCCTGCATCGGTCCGATGGGGCAGCGGGTCCGCAACGTGATGAGCGAGCTTTCCGGAGAGAAGATCGACATCATCGACTACGACGAGGACCCGGCCCGGTTCGTCGCCAACGCGTTGTCGCCGGCGAAGGTGGTTTCGGTGTCGGTCATCGACCAGACCGCCCGCGCCGCCCGCGTGGTGGTGCCCGACTTTCAGCTGTCCCTGGCCATCGGCAAGGAGGGGCAGAACGCGCGGCTGGCGGCCCGGCTCACCGGGTGGCGCATCGACATTCGCGGCGATTCGCCCGCCGGTGCCGCAGGGGAGGACCAGCCCGAACACGGTGCCAGCCACCCGATGGCCCACGACCACTAGCCCGACGTCACCGCTGCGCGTTTGAGTTTGGTGAAGCCGGTTTGTCGCGGTCGCGGCCGGGATCGGGCGCGCAGGTTACGGTGCGGTTGCGGGTGGTTCTGACCATCGGTTCCGTGACGCTAGACTGAGCCGTGATCCAGCGCAAGCCTTCGGCCTCGGCGCACAGACACATGGGTGGACCCGTGCGGACGTGTGTGGGGTGCCGGAAGCGAGAGTTGGCCGTCCGATTGCTCCGAGTGGTGGCGGTGTCTACCGGGAACGGCGAATATGCCGTGATCGTTGACACGGCGACTCGCCTGCCGGGGCGGGGTGCATGGCTGCATCCCGTACCGCGGTGCGTACACGAAGCGATTCGGCGGCGGGCTTTCACCAAAGCGCTGCGCATCGACCGTCCACCGGACACATCCGCGTTGGTCGAGCACTTAGGGGTGCCCGACTCGCCCGGCAACAGAACAGGTAGCGAAGAACATGAGCACACCGTGAAGTCCCGATGACCATGCGTCATAGCTAAACCCGAGGCGCGGCCCGCTGCTGTCGCCTCATAGACAGGAGATGTAGTGGCAGGTAAGGCCCGCGTACACGAGTTGGCTAAGGAACTCGGTGTCACCAGCAAGGAAGTTCTCGCCCGGCTGAATGATCAGGGCGAATTCGTTAAATCCGCGTCGTCGACCGTAGAGGCCCCGGTAGCTCGCCGGCTGCGCGAGTCGTTCGGCGGGAGCAAGCCCGCGGGCGGCGCCAAGAGCGCGCCGAAGAGCCCGGACCGCTCGCTCGACAAGGCCCTGGACAGGGCGATTCAAAAGCCCTCCGGCAATGGTGAGGCGAGCGCCGCACCCGCGAAGGCCGCTGACTCGGCCGTACCGGCTGCCCCCTCCGCCGCGCCTGCCCCGGCGGCTTCCGCGGCTTCGGGGACCGAAACGCCCGCAGCGCCGACGCCGGCGCCCAGACGGCCCGCGCCGGCACCCACGCGTCCCTCGGCCCCGGCCCCCGGACAGCCGAAACCGCCGGAACTCGGCGGTCAGGCGCCCAGCCAAGAGGCCCCGGCGCCCGGTGCGACGCCCGGCCCGCGGCCCGGACCGATCCCGAAGCCGGCGGCGCGCACCCCGCGCGTCGGCAACAACCCGTTCTCGTCGGCGCAGCCCGTCGACCGGCCCATTCCGCGTCCGCAGGCGCCGCGCCCGGGGGCTCCCCGACCCGGCGCACCGCGGCCTGGTGGTGCTTCGCCCGGCAGCATGCCGCCGCGTCCCGGTGGCAGTAGTGGCGGTGGCGGCTTCCAGCGATCGGGAGCACGTCCCGGTGGCGGCGGCCCCCGTCCCGGCGGTGGCCGTCCCGGTGGTCCCGGCGGCGGTCCCGGTGGCGGGTCCGGTGGCGGCGGTAACTACCGCGGCGGCGGCGGCGGTGGTGGTGGCGTCGGAGCCGCACCAGGCGCCGGCGGCGGTTTCCGCGGCCGTCCCGGTGGCGGTGGCCCCGGCGGTGGTGGTGGCGGCGGTGGCCGTCCCGGCCAGCGTGGCGGTGCGGCCGGTGCGTTCGGCCGTCCCGGCGGCGCGCCGCGGCGCGGTCGCAAGTCGAAGCGGGCGAAACGCGCTGAGTACGAGAACATGCAGGCGCCGGTCGTCGGTGGCGTGCGGTTGCCGCACGGCAACGGCGAGACCATCCGGCTGGCCCGCGGCGCATCGCTGAGCGACTTCGCCGACAAGATCAATGCCAATCCGGCCTCGTTGGTGCAGGCGCTGTTCAACCTCGGCGAGATGGTGACGGCCACCCAGTCGGTCGGTGACGAGACGCTCGAGCTGCTGGGCAGCGAGATGAACTACGTCGTCCAGGTCGTCAGTCCCGAGGACGAAGACCGTGAGCTGCTGGAGTCGTTCGACCTCACCTATGGCGAGGACGAGGGCGGCGAGGACGATCTGCAGACCCGTCCGCCGGTGGTGACCGTGATGGGTCACGTCGACCACGGTAAAACCCGGCTGCTGGACACCATCCGGAATGCCAGCGTCCGCGAGGGCGAGGCCGGTGGCATCACCCAGCACATCGGCGCCTATCAGGTCGGGGTCGACTTCGAGGGCAGCGAGCGGCTGATCACCTTCATCGACACCCCGGGTCACGAGGCGTTCACCGCCATGCGTGCCCGCGGTGCCAAGGCCACCGACATCGCGATCCTGGTGGTCGCCGCCGACGACGGCGTGATGCCGCAGACGGTGGAGGCGATCAACCACGCGCAGGCGGCCGACGTGCCGATTGTGGTGGCAGTCAACAAGATTGACAAGGAAGGTGCCGACCCGGCCAAGATCCGCGGCCAGCTCACCGAATATGGTTTGGTGGCAGAGGATTTCGGTGGCGACACGATGTTCGTCGACATCTCGGCCAAGCAGGGCACCAACATCGAGGCGCTCGAGGAGGCGGTGCTGTTGACCGCCGATGCAGCCCTGGACCTGCGGGCCAACCCCGACATGGAAGCCCAGGGTGTGGCGATCGAGGCGCACCTGGACCGCGGTCGAGGACCGGTGGCCACCGTGCTGATCCAGCGCGGCACGCTGCGGGTCGGTGACTCGATCGTCGCCGGCGACGCCTACGGCCGGGTCCGGCGGATGGTCGACGAGCACGGCGAGGACGTCCACGAGGCGCTGCCGTCGCGGCCGGTGCAGGTCATCGGTTTCACGTCGGTGCCCGGCGCCGGGGACAACCTGCTGGTCGTCGACGAGGACCGCATTGCCCGCCAGATCGCCGACCGGCGCAGCGCCCGCAAGCGCAACGCGCTGGCGGCCCGGTCCCGCAAGCGGATCAGCCTGGACGATCTGGATGCCGCGCTGAAGGAAACCAGCCAGCTGAACCTGATCCTCAAGGGCGACAACGCCGGTACCGTCGAGGCGCTGGAAGAGGCCCTGATGGGCATCGAGATCGACGACGAGGTGGAGCTGCGCGTCATCGACCGCGGTGTCGGTGGCATCACCGAGACCAACGTCAACCTGGCGTCGGCCTCGGATGCGGTGATCATCGGCTTCAACGTGCGTGCCGAAGGCAAGGCGACGGAGCTGGCGAACCGCGAAGGCGTGGACATCCGGTACTACTCGGTGATCTACCAGGCCATCGACGAGATCGAGAAGGCCCTGCGCGGCATGCTCAAGCCGATCTACGAGGAGAACCAGCTGGGCCGTGCCGAGATCCGGGCGATCTTCCGGTCCTCGAAGGTCGGTGTCATCGCCGGTTGCATCATCAGCTCGGGCATCGTGCGCCGCAACGCCAAGGCCCGATTGTTGCGCGACAACATCGTGGTCGCCGACAACTTGACGATCTCGTCGCTGCGCCGCGAGAAGGACGACGTGACCGAGGTTCGCGAGGGCTTCGAATGCGGTATGACGCTGACGTATTCCGACATCAAGGAAGGCGACATCATCGAGTCCTTCGAGCTCGTCGAGAAGGAGCGCGCCTGATGGCGGACCCGGCACGGGCGCGCCGGCTGGCCAAACGGATCAACACGATCGTCGCCTCGGCGATCGAATTCGAGATCAAGGATCCGGGCCTGGATGGGGTGACCATCGTTGACGCGAAGGTGACCGCCGACCTGCACGACGCGACGCTGTTCTACACCGTCATGGGAGCCACGCTCGACGACGAGCCCGACTACGAGGCGGCCGCGGCCGCGCTGGACCGGGCCAAGGGAACGTTGCGCACCATGGTCGGTGCGGGCACCGGCGTGCGCTTCACTCCCACGTTGACGTTCACCCGGGACACGACCACGGACACCGTGCAGCGGTTGGACGAGCTGCTGGCTCGTGCGCGCGCCGCCGACGAGGACGTGGCGCGGGTTCGGGTGGGAGCCAAGCCGGCCGGGGAGGCCGATCCATACCGTGAGAGCGGAGCGGCAGCGGGCGGGCACGACGCTGGGGACGCCGGTGACGACCATCGACCCGAAGACTGAACTGGCCCGCGTCCCGATCACGGGGTCGCGGGTAGATGCGGTCGGCGCCGCCGAGTTGCTTTCGGCCGCAACGACAATCGGGGTGATCTGCCACGTTCATCCCGACGCCGACACGATCGGCGCGGGATTGGCGTTGGCCACCGTGCTCGACAGAAGCGACAAACAGGTCGAGGTCAGCTTCGCCGCGCCGGCGACGCTGCCGGAGTCGCTGCGTTCGCTGCCCGGGTGCCAGCTGCTGGTGAGCCCCGACACGATGCGCCGCGATGTCGATTTGCTTGTGACGGTGGATGTTCCGAGCCGCAAGAGGCTCGGCGCACTCGGCGAACTGGCCGGCCCGGACCAGCCGCTGCTGGTGATCGATCACCACGCCTCCAACGAGATGTTCGGCACCGCCAACTTCGTCGACCCGTCGGCGGACTCCACGACGTTTTTGGTGGCCGAGCTGCTTGACGCCTGGGGCAAGCCGATCGACCGCGATGTCGCGCACTGCATCTACGCCGGGCTGACCACCGACACCGGCTCGTTCCGCTGGGCCAGCGCCCGCGCGTTCCGGCTGGCCGCCCGGCTGGTCGAGCTCGGTGTGGACAACGCCAAGATCAGCCGAACGCTGATGGACACCCACCCGTTCGGGTGGCTACCGTTGCTGTCCCGGGTGCTCGGCTCGGCGCAATTGGTGCCGGATGCGGTCGGGGGGCGCGGGCTGGTCTACGCGGTCGTCGACAACCAGGACTGGACCAACTCCCGTCCGGAGGAAGTCGAGAGCATCGTCGACATCGTGCGCACCACGCAGCAGGCCGAGGTGGCCGCGGTGTTCAAAGAGGTTGACCCGCAACAATGGTCGGTGTCGATGCGGGCCAAGGCCGATGTGGACCTGGCCGCGGTCGCGTCCGTGTTCGGTGGCGGTGGCCACCGGCTGGCCGCCGGCTATTCGACCGCCGGGTCGATCGACGATGTGGTGGCCTCGCTGCGCGCGGCGCTCGGTTAGGGCTGGGCTAGAACGCCCAGCTTCCCACGGTCTGCAGCACGAATCCGTGGTCCCCGCTGGTGGTATCCAGACAGGCGATCAGGTTGTCGGCGCCCACGGCGCAGGTGACGTTGAGGTAGGACAACTTCTGCCCGGCGGCCAATGCCTTACCGGCATACGGCAGTGCGGCCGGGCTGCCGCCGCAGCCGCCGTAGGACATCCGGCTCAGTGCGTAGCCGGGTCCCTTGAAATTCACCGAGCCCTCCACGCAGTCGCCCGGTTTCGGGTGGCCGCCGCCGGGAAAGAGAATGTCGTCTATTCCGGGCACTTCGCCATTGCACTTAATGTCCTGTGATGGTTGCGGGGCGGGCGCCGGCCCGCCATAGAAGTCGCACACCACCGAGTTCGGGGCCGAGAAACTTATCCGGGGTGAGCTGCCCGGCAGCGACGTCGTGAGATAGCCGTCGGCCGGAACCGCGGTGAATCCGTCGAGACTGGGAAAACGTGGCGGCGGCTGTGCCCACGCGTGCTGCCCGGATGCGATCGCCGACACGATGACCAGGGTCAGGATGCCAAGAACCCGCATCGTGAGGTCGACGATAATGCGCATCGATTCCTCCTGCCGTGCTCGCTGGGTTGGGTAGCTGTTTGGATCGTATTGGGTGTTGCTGCGGCTGGCGATAACCGGTGATTCAACCGGTCCCGGGCGTGGGGTTCACCCACAGGCCCATCGTGATCAAAAAGCAGCCCATCACGATCGCCAGCCCGAGCGCCGGCCACTTCCACATCAAGGTCCCGCGCAGGCCGGAAACGAGTGTTCCGCAGGCCGCCACCAGCAGCGCAATCCCCACTCCGGACACCATGATCAGCGCCCCGGTCCAGGTGCTGTGCACGACGCGGCTCACCTCGGCACTGTCGCAGTTGGCGCCGCAGGTGGCCAGTGTTGTCCCCAGCATTGCCGGGACGAATAGCAGCGCGCTCGCCGCCAGCTGGCCGAGAAACAGCAGCGCCGTCGCGACGATGTCGGCGGTGGACCGTCCGCGGGTCGGTTCGGGCATGCGTGGCGGGCGCCGTTACCGGACTTGCGCCCGACCGCGTTGCAGCACCGCTTCGCGATTGGCGGCGATGTCGTCGCCGCTGGTCCGAAATTGCCTGGCCGCCATGGCTTCCAGCCACAGGCCCTCGCTGGTCTGCGACTCATCGATGCGGTGATAGGAGGACAGCAATGCGCGTACCGCGTTCTGGTTGTTGCCGACGATCGAGGCGGCCACCTGACGTGCGGTCGCCAGCAGCCGGTCGTGTGGCACCACCTCGGTGGCCAGTCCGGCGCGCAGCGCATCGGCGGCCGACAGGTAATCGCCGGTCAGACTCATCCGCCGGGCCAGGCCGATGCCCACTTTCTGGGGCAGCCGCACGGACAGGCCCCAGGTCGGTAGCAGGCCCACCCGGGCATGCGTGTCGGCGAAGCGTGCCTGCTCCGACGCGATTACGACGTCGCAGTACAGCACCAGCTCCAGCCCGCCGGTGACCGCGGCTCCGTTGATCGCGCCGATCACCGGCTTGGTCATCGACGGCCACCGCGGCGAGATGTCGGGCAGGGCCGTCGAATCACCCAGCTCCTTGAGGTCCAGCCCCGCGCAGAACACCGGATCGGTCCCGGTGAGGATCACGACGTCGACGTCGTCATCGGTTTCGGCGTCGGTCAGCGCCCCGAAGAACCGATCCCGCAGCGCCGAGGACAGTGCATTGCGCGACTGCGGCCGGTTCAGGGTCAGGGTGCGCACCCGCTCGTCGGTGGTGATCAGCAGGATGTCGTCGCTCATGGCATCACCGTAGAGGGTCGCGCGCTGCGCCTATCGTTGAGGGATGTGCCGGAATATCACCGAACTGCGCGGGTTGCAGCCGTCGGCCACGGCTGAGGAGATCGCCGCGGCCGCGCGCCAGTATGTGCGCAAAGTCAGTGGCATCACGCGCCCGTCGGCAGCCAACGTCGAGGCGTTCGAGGCCGCGGTCGCCGAGGTCACGCAGACCACGACCCGCTTGCTGGAGTCCCTGCCGCCGCGCCGTCAGCCGCCCAAGACCGTGCCGCCGTTGCGCCGACCCGAGGTGGTCGCCCGCCTCGCCGCGACGAAATGACACTCACCGCAACGACGCCCGCACTCAAGGAGTGGAGCGCGGCCGTGCATGCACTGCTGCGCGGTCGCCAGTACGTGCTGTTGCGCAAGGGCGGCATCGGGGAGAAGCGGTTCGAGGTGGCAGCCGGTGAGTTCTTGCTGTTTCCGACCGTCGCGCACAGCCACACCGGCCGGGTCCGGCCCGAGCATCGCGACCTGCTGGCCGCGGCGGCGACCGACAGTACCGAGGATCGGCTGGTGATCCGTGCGGCAGCGAAAGTGGTTGCGGCACTGGCGGTTAACCGGCCGGAGCGGCTCGCGGAGATCGAGGACTTGCACATCTGGACCGCCGAGTCGGTGCGCGCCGACCGGCTCGATTTCCGGCCCAAACACAAGCTCGCCGCGCTGGTGGTGTCCGTGAGTCCGCTGATCGAGCCGATCCGCCTGACGCGCACGCCCGACTACGGGGGCTGCACCAGCTGGGTGCAGCTGTCGGCGCGCCCGGCGGTGGGGGCGCCGGTGCACGACGACGCCGCGCTAGCCGAGGTCGCTGCCAGGGTTCGCGACGCCGTTGGCTGACAGGTCGAGCGGACCGACCGGAAGCAGCAGCCGGGACCGCCCGTAGGCGATGGTGTGGGTGGCCGGTTTCGAATGCCGACCCGTCAGCGTCGGCTCGCCGGTGCCCAGGTTGCGCGCGTAACGCGGAAACCAGCTGCCGGTGATGAGCAGCCGGATGCGTGAGCCGGCGCGGAAGCGGTGCGCGATCGGGTCGAGTTCGATCTTGACGGTCTTGGCGTGCGCGCCCAGCCGCCGGTACGCGTCGCTGACGTTGCGCGACCGGCCCTTGGCGTCGACCTCGCTGACCCGGACGAACAGGTCGACATCCGGGTTATCCGAGCGGTGCGCCAGCTCGACGACCGGACTTCCGTACACGCACAGATCGTGCAGCAGGGTCGCGCTGTTGAAGGTCAGCACGTCGTCGCGCAGCGCGAGGCGGCTGTCGTCGCGGTAGCCGCCGGCCGGCGAAAGCAGCGGACCGCCGGTGGTCGGTGTCGGGTCGGCGGGGTCGTAGCGGAACGTCGCCGGCGGCAGCTTCGGCAGGTCGGTGGGCGACGTGTCGTCCAGGTAGCGGCCGGGCCTCAGGTACAGCGCGCGCTGCGAGGTGACGGGCGGCCAGTCGGGCAGGTGGCGCCAGCCCTGGCCGGTGACGCAGACGCGAACCCGGCTGGGGCGGCTCGGGGACATGCCCGCCAGGTGGGTGTCCAGCCAGTCCAGGGTCTCGCGCGCGCTGCTGGACAGGCCCTTGCTGAGCATCTGGGTGTGGGTCCAGGGGCCGACCGTGAGCGCGACGTCCACGCCGCGGCGGCGCAGGTGCGCATACTGCTGCATCGTCTGGCCCAGAAAGACGTCCTGCCAGCCGCCCATCAGCAAGACCGGCACCTGCACGCGGTCCAGCGCGGCGCCGCAGCGCATTGGCTCCCAGAACGCGTCATCCTGATCGCGGTGCGCTACCCAGGATTCGAACCACGGCGCCCCGGTGCCGAGCAGTGCGCGCGCCGACTCACCGAACGGCACCCCGGTGGCCGCCCGTGCGACCTTGCGCGGGGCCTGCAGCTGGCGGATCCCGGCCCGGAGGCGGCTGGCGTCCTCCTGGTGGGACACCATGTTGCTCCACCCGAGAAAGTCGATGGTGAACGAGCCGGTATCCCACACCGCGGCGTGGAAATCGTGCGGGCCCACGGCGACGACGGCCGCGGCCAGTTCCGGCGGCGGGTCCTGCAACAACGCCCACTGCGTGAAACCCAGATACGACAGGCCAATGGTGGCGAAGCGGCCGGTGAACCACGGCTGCTTGACCAGCCATGCGGCGGTGTCGGCGCCGTCGGCGGCCTCGTTGGCCATCGGCTCGAAAACACCCTCGGACCCGAACGTGCCGCGCACGCTCTGCACTACGACGTGGTAGCCCCGCGCGGCGTACGGCCGGGCGAACAACAGCGAGAACGGAAATCCCCGCCCGTAGGGTCCGCGCACCAGCACGGTGCCGGCCGGGCTGGACGTGGTCGGTGCGTAGTGATCGGCCACCAGCCGCATCCCGTCGCGCATCGGGACTTCGACTCGATTCACGGTGTAACCGGTGGTGGCCGGCCGCAGACCCAGCAGCCGGCTCGCGGCGTTGACGCCGGCCTGAGTCAGGCTGTGCAGCGCGGGTTCCCCGGAACGAGTCGACGTCGTACTCACGTCCATCAGGTTACGGCCGACCGGCATCGATACTTTGCTGCGACTCGAAAACGGTTCAGTCACAACAGATCGTGCCGACCCACGCGGGGCCGGGCTAGAACTTGTAGTACGGCGTGAGGTCGTTGGCCCGCTGCAGGTTGGTGGACGGGCAGTCCACCTCGGGGTTGGAGTACACCGTCGAGTAGAACAGCGCCTGCTGCAGGACCCCGTAGCTGGTCTTGAAGGCCACCATGCAGGAGAAGAACCAGTAGCTGTTGTGGTAGGTCGGCTTGAGCACCCAGTACGTTGCGGCGCGGTGTCCCTGGATGGTGGTCTCCAGGGCGTCCGGCGGCAGGGACTGCTCGTAAGTACGCCAGATGATCGGCTCGACGGCCAGCTGGTAGTTGCCCGCGTCGAACTGGCAGCGCAGCCCGTCCTGCGGCTCGGGCGGGGTGAACGCCAGCCCGAGGTGCTGCAAAGCGTCGAACGGGATGTCCCGGCACGGATCGAACGGGCTCGGGTCGGTGGTGGCGATGATCGGACTCTTCATCGTGGTTTCCAGCGGCTGTGCCGTAGACCGCAGATCGACGGCCTTGCCGCCGGTCGGGGCGGGCGACGCGCCTTGCAAGCCAACCGTGCCCGCAATGACCGCTGTCAGCACCGCACCGAGCGCCCCGACCAGGCGCACCTTGGAAAACATGACACCCCTGCCCTCGGCCATCCCTTTGCCGGGAGTGTACAAGTCACGTGCGCGAGGTCACAGCCAAACCTGAACTTGTTCTAACTGACAGGTTGTGACGGCCGAAAGTCGCAGCGGGACCGGGGGTCACCGCGCCGGATCGTTAGGCTGGTTACTTGTGGTTACGCGGGACGCGACTAACGGGGGACAGCCGACACTGTGGGCGGTCTCCGACTTGCACACGGGTCACATGGGCAATAAGCCGGTCACCGAATCGCTGCATCCGTCCTCGCCGGATGACTGGCTGATCGTCGCCGGCGACGTCGCCGAGCGCACCGACGAGATCCGCTGGGCCCTTGACCTGCTGCGACGCCGGTTCGCCAAGGTGATCTGGGTGCCGGGCAACCATGAGCTGTGGACCACCAATCGCGATCCGAATCAGGTCTTCGGCAAGGCGCGTTACGACTACCTGGTGAACATCTGCGACGAGATGGGCGTGGTCACGCCGGAACATCCCTTCCCGGTGTGGACCGAACGCGGCGGTCCGGCCACGATCGTGCCGATGTTCTTGCTGTACGACTACACCTTCTTGCCAGAGGGGGCGCGGAGCAAAGCCGAAGGCCTGGAAATCGCGCGCCGGAACAACATCGTGGCCACCGACGAATTCCTGCTCTCCTCGGAGCCGTACCCCACCCGCGACGCCTGGTGTCGCGAGCGGGTGGACATCACCCGGGCCCGCCTCGAACAGCTCGACTGGATGACGCCGACGGTCCTGGTGAACCATTTCCCGCTGGTGCGCGAGCCCTGCGACGCGTTGTTCTACCCGGAGTTCTCGCTGTGGTGCGGGACCACCAAGACCGCCGACTGGCACACCCGCTACAACGCCATCTGCTCGGTCTACGGCCACCTGCACATTCCGCGGACTACCTGGTACGACGACGTGCGCTTCGAGGAAGTCTCGGTCGGCTACCCGCGGGAGTGGCGGCGCCGCAAGCCCTACAGCTGGCTGCGCCAGGTGCTGCCGGACCCGCAGTACGCCCCGGGTTACCTCAACGACTTCGGCGGTCACTTCGTGATCACTCCCGAGATGAAGGCGCAGGCCGCGCAGTTCCGGGAAAAGTTGCGGCAGCGGCAATCGGGATGACCGCAGAGATGCTGGTGTCGTCGGTGTTGCCGGCGACCGTCGAAACGGCGCATTCGATGGCGTATTCGGAGGTGTACTCCGACCCGCCGGGCCTGGCCCCGTTGCCCGAAGAAGAGCCGTTGGTCGCCAAGTCGGTTGCCAAGCGGCGCAACGAATTCGTCACCGTCCGGTACTGCGCCCGGATCGCGCTGGGTGAGCTGGGTCTGCCGCCGGTGCCAATCCTCAAGGGCGACAAGGGCGAACCCTGCTGGCCCGACGGCGTGGTCGGCAGCCTCACCCACTGCACGGGGTATCGCGGTGCGGTGGTGGGGCGCAGTGCCGCGGTGCGCTCGGTGGGCATCGACGCCGAACCGCACGACGTGCTGCCCAACGGCGTGCTGGATGCGATCAGCCTGCCGGCCGAGCGCACCGAAATTCCCCAGGCCATGCCGGACGGTCTGCATTGGGATCGAATCCTGTTCTGCGCCAAGGAAGCAACGTATAAGGCGTGGTACCCCCTGACCAAGAGATGGCTGGGTTTCGAAGACGCCCACATCAGTTTCGAGGCCGACGGCCCGGCCGGCGGCACGTTCGTCTCGCAGATCTTGATCGATCCGGAGGCGCTGTCGGGTCCGCCGCTGACCGCGCTGCGCGGCCGCTGGTCGGTCGACCGCGAACTCGTGCTCACCGCGATCGTCCTATGACCGAAAGCCCCACCGGCCCAGGCATCGTCATTGTCGACAAGCCGGCCGGAATGACCAGCCACGACGTGGTGGGGCGCTGCCGACGAATCTTCTCCACCCGCCGGGTGGGCCACGCGGGCACACTGGACCCGATGGCCACCGGCGTACTGGTGATCGGGGTCGAGCGCGCCACCAAGATCCTCGGCCTGTTGACGGCGTCCTCGAAGTCGTATGCAGCCACCATCCGCCTGGGCCAGACCACCTCTACCGAGGATGCCGAAGGTGAACTGCTGCAAAGCATCTCGGCCGAACACGTGACAGACGAGGCGATCGCCACCGCGGTCGCCGGGTTCCGCGGCGATATCGAGCAGGTGCCGTCGGCGGTCAGCGCGATCAAGGTCGGCGGCCGGCGCGCGTATCAATTGGTCCGCGAGGGCCAGGCCGTCGAACTGAAGGCCCGCCCGGTACGCATCGACCGGTTCGAGGTGTCGGCGACCCGGCGGTCCGGCGACGTCATCGACCTCGACGTCGATGTCGACTGCTCGTCGGGAACCTACATCCGCGCGCTGGCCCGCGACCTCGGGTCCGCGCTCGGGGTGGGCGGGCATCTGACGTCGTTGCGGCGCACCCGCGTCGGGTCCTTCGAGCTGGACCAGGCGCGCACGCTCGACGAACTCGCCGAGGGGCCGCGGCTGAGCTGGACGCTGGACGACGCGTGCCTGCTGGTGTTCCCGCGCCGCGTCCTGACCCCCGAGGAAGCCGAGGCGGCCAGCCACGGGCGGTCCTTGTCGCCGGCCGGCATCGACGGTGTGTATGCCGCCAGCGACGACGACGGCCGGGTCATCGCGCTGCTGCGCGACGAGGGTTCGCGGACCAAGTCCGTCGTGGTGATTCGTCCCGCGACGCTCTAGCGGGTCAGAGTCGGCCGAGCAGTTCGGCCTTTTTCGTGCTGAACTCCTCGTCGGAGAGGATGCCGCGCTGGTGCAACCCGGCGAGCGATTCGATGGCCGCGACGATGGTCGCGGGATCCTCGGACCCGGCGGAGGGGGGCTTGGCCGGCGGTGCCTCCGGTGCGGACCGCGGCATCTCGGGAACGAACTGTGGCGGCGGGCCGGATTGCTGCTGCGACTGGTATTGCGGCGGGTGCGCTGCGGCTTGGGCCGCGGCCGGGGGTGGCGTCGCGCCCGAACTGTGCGCCGCCTGCTGCACACCCAGGTCCCGCAAGCTGGACACCCCGAAGGTGCCCAGCTGGCTGGTGAAGATCACCGAGCCGTACCCGCCGCCCTGCTGCTGTTGCACGCCACCGATGTGGTGCTCACCGGTATCGAAAACCCTTGTGACACCGCCGATCTGGATCGCCAGCCGCCGACTGCCGGGGAAGAACGCGTAGCGCACGTCGTTCTGTCCGCCCGCGGAGCTGGGGACGCCGAGATCGGCGGGCCACCAGTTGTTCGAACCGAACAGCCCCGCCTCGGCGTGCGCGGTCGAGGGTGGAAATACCGCGGTGGTGGCAAGCAGCTGAGCCAATTCGTTGCACAGGGCGTCGACGCGGGCCTTGAGTGCGTTGTCGAACATGTCGCCGACCATCGTCATGCCGCCGCGCATCCATTGCCCGCCGCCGCCGAGCTCGGGAATGGAGAACTGGGCCATGGTGCCGCCACCGGCGCGCAGCGCAACCAGCATGGACAACACCGCTTCTTGAGAGAGCCCGTGGCGCTGGGCGATGTCCGCGATGGCGTGGGCGGCGTCCGGGGTAACCGTTGCCTTCATAGTCATGAGTCTTTCGTTGTGGGTCTTCATCCGAGCCTACGCAGGCGGGGCGGTAATGAGCAGGGGACGACCGCGACGCTCTAGCGGGTCCCGGCCGAGCGGTTGGTTGGGCCGCGTTGCACACTGGGATGACTAGGCGGCCTACCGTTCGGAAGGGGCATAAATGTCCAGCAAGATGTCCAACAAGGTTTATGTCATCGGCGTCGGCATGACGAAGTTCGAGAAGCCGGGCCGCCGCGAGGGCTGGGACTACCCGGACATGGCGCGGGAGTCGGGGACCAACGCGCTGACAGACGCGGGCATCGACTACAGCGAGATCGAGCAGGGCTACGTCGGCTACGTCTACGGTGAGTCGACCGCGGGGCAGCGCGCACTCTACGAACTGGGCCTGACCGGCATCCCGATCGTCAACGTCAACAACAACTGTTCGACCGGCTCCACCGCGTTGTTCATGGCGGCACAGGCGATTCGCGGCGGATTGGCCGACTGCACGATCGCGCTGGGGTTCGAGAAGATGAAGCCCGGATCGCTGGCGACGACCTACGAAGACCGCACCAACCCGATGGACAAGCACGTCAAGGCGATGGCCGAGATCAGCGAGTTCGCCTTCCCGGCGGCGCCGTGGATGTTCGGCGCGGCTGGGCGCGAGCACATGAAGCAGTACGGCAGCACCGCCGAGCACTTCGCCAAGATCGGCTACAAGAACCACAAGCATTCGGTGAACAACCCGTTCGCGCAGTTCCAGGACGAGTACACCCTCGACGACATCCTGGGCGCGAAGATGATCTACGACCCGCTGACCAAGCTGCAGTGCTCGCCGACGTCGGACGGTTCGGGTGCGGCGATCCTGGCCTCGGAGGGATTCGTCGACCGCCACGGACTGGCCGGCCAGGCGGTGGAGATCGTCGGACAGGCCATGACGACCGACTTCAAGTCCACCTTCGACGGCAGCGCCAAGGGACTCATCGGTTACGACATGAATGTGCAAGCGGCGCAACGAGTTTACGACCAGTCCGGTCTGGGCCCGGAGGACTTCCAGGTGATCGAGTTGCACGACTGCTTCTCGGCCAACGAGCTGCTGCTCTATGAAGCCCTCGGTCTGTGCGGCGAGGGTGAGGCGGCCAAGCTGATCGACAACGGCGACACCACCTACGGCGGACGCTGGGTGGTCAACCCGTCCGGTGGCCTGATCTCCAAGGGTCACCCGCTGGGTGCGACCGGGCTGGCGCAGTGCGCCGAACTGAACTGGCAGCTGCGCGGCCTGGCCGACAAGCGTCAGGTCGACAACGTCAGCGCCGCACTGCAACACAACATCGGGCTGGGTGGCGCCGCGGTCGTCACCGCGTACCAGCGGGCCGAGCGCTGAGCGCTAAGCGGCCGGGGGGAGTGCAATGATCGAGTGGTCCGACACCGACGTGATGATGCGGGATGCCGTTCGTCAGTTCGTGGACAAGGAAATCCGCCCTCATCTGGACGAACTGGAAACCGGTGCGCTGTCGCCGTATCCGATCGCGCGGAAGTTTTTCAGCCAGTTCGGCCTCGACGCCATGGCCGCCGAGTCGGTCAAGAAGATGCTGGACCGCGAGCGTGCCAAGGCCAGCGGTGAACCCAGGGGCGAAAAGCGGGACAGCGCAGACGATTCGGGCGGCATGGGCGGCCAGCAATCCATGGTCGCGGTGCTGGTTTCCGAAATCGCGCGGGTCAGTATCGGATTGCTGAGCACCGCATCGGTCAGCCTCGGCCTGGGCGCGGCGACCATCATGAGCCGCGGCACGCTGGCCCAGAAAGAGCGCTGGCTGCCCGAGCTGATGACGCTGGAAAAGATTGCGGCGTGGGCGATTACCGAGCCGGACTCCGGTTCGGATGCGTTCGGCGGCATGAAGACCTACGTCAAGCGCGACGGACAGGACTACATCCTCAACGGGCAGAAGACCTTCATCACCAACGGGCCCTACGCCGACGTGCTGGTCGTCTACGCGAAGCTGGACGAGGGCGATGCGTCTCCGGATGGCAAGGTGGACAAACGCAACCGGCCGGTGCTGGTGTTCGTGCTCGACGCGGGGATGGAAGGCCTGACGCAGGGCAAGCCGTTCAAGAAGATGGGCATGATGTCGTCGCCAACCGGCGAGCTGTTCTTCGACAACGTGCGGCTGAGCCCGGACCGGCTGCTCGGCGAAAACGAGCAGCACGCCAGCGGGGACGGACGCGAAAGCGCCCGCGACAATTTCGCCGCCGAGCGGATCGGGATCGCGATGATGGCGCTGGGCATCATCGACGAATGTCACCGGCTCTGTGTGGATTACGCGAAGACCCGCACGCTGTGGGGCAAGAACATCGGGCAGTTCCAGCTGATCCAGCTGAAGCTGGCCAAGATGGAAGTCGCCCGGATGAACGTGCAGAACATGGTGTTCATGACCATCGAACGCCAGCAGGCCGGCAAGCCGCTGACGCTGGCCGAGGCGTCGGCCGTCAAGCTGTACTCCTCAGAGACGGCCACCGAGGTGGCGATGGAGGCCGTGCAGTTGTTCGGCGGCAACGGCTACATGGCCGAGTACCGGGTCGAGCAGCTGGCCCGCGATGCGAAGTCGCTGATGATCTACGCCGGCAGCAACGAGGTGCAGGTCACCCACATCGCCAAGGGTCTGCTGGCGGACTGAAGGCTAGGCGACGACCCAGATTGCCCGGGCGGCCGGACTGCCCAGGTCGACGGTGATCTCGGCGCCGTCGGCCGCTTCGATCGCGACCGAGATCATGCCGGCGAATTCACGTCGGGTCACCACCCGCAGCCGCGAGTCGAGGTTGATCCCGACGCTGTCGAAATACCGGAGCATCTCCGGGTCCTTGTCGGAGATGCGGGCGACCGTCGCGGTTTCGCCCTCGCCGCACGCCCACAGCTGTCGCGCCGGCGGGGTGGGCACCTGGCCGTCGGACGCCGGGATGGGGTCGCCGTGCGGGTCGCGCTGCGGGAATCCCAGCTTGGCGTCGATGCGGTTCACCAGCCGATCCGATACCGCGTGCTCGAGCACCTCGGCCTCGTCGTGCACCTCGTCCCAGCCGTATCCGAGCTCGTTGACCAGGAAGGTCTCCAGCAGCCGGTGCCGGCGCACCACCCCCAGCGCCGCACGCCGGCCGGCGTCGGTCAGGGTCACCGCGCCGTACTTCGCGTGGTGGACCAGCCCCTGCTCGGCGAGTTTGCGGATCGACTCCGAGGCCGTGCTGGCCGACACCCCGATCCGGTCGGCCAGCATCTTGGTGCTCACCTTTTCCACGGACCACTCTTGGGCATTCCAGATGACCTTGAGATAGTCCTGGCCGACCGCGGTGAGACCGCCAGCCTCTTCGTCAGCCCTCACAACCGAAAAGTTTAGGCAATCTACGTCTGGTGTGGCGTGCTGACCGGCACAGTCGGCGTCGATATCGCGAAACGCGCACGCCGGTGCTGCGGAATCGGGATCCTACGGCGCGTCGGGTCGGTGTGCACCGTAGGCTTGCGGTCGTGCAGCGGTGGCGCGGCCAAGATGAGATCCCCACTGACTGGGGCCGATGCGTGCTCACGATCGGGGTGTTCGACGGCGTGCACCGCGGTCATGCCGAATTGATTGCGCACGCAGTGAAAGCCGGGCGGGCACGCAACGTGCCGGCGGTGCTGATGACGTTCGATCCGCATCCGATGGAAGTGGTCTATCCGGGCAGCCACCCGGCGCAGCTGACCACCCTGACCCGGCGTGCCGAGCTCGTCGAGGAATTGGGTGTCGACGTCTTCCTGGTGATGCCGTTCACCACGGATTTCATGAAACTCACGCCGGAGCGCTACGTCCACGAGCTGCTGGTGGAGAACCTGCACGTCGTCGAGGTCGTGGTGGGGGAGAACTTCACCTTCGGCAAGAAGGCGCTGGGCAACGTTGGCACCCTGCGGAAGGCCGGTGAGCGGTTCGGGTTCGCGGTGGAGTCGATGTCACTGCTGTCCGAGCACCTCAGCAACGAGACCGTGACGTTCTCGTCGACCTATATCCGCTCCTGCGTGGACGCCGGCGACATGGTGGCGGCCACCGAGGCACTGGGCCGCCCGCACCGCGTCGAAGGCGTCGTGGTCCGCGGTCACGGGCGGGGGGCCGAATTGGGCTTTCCCACCGCGAACGTAGCGCCGCCGATGTACTCGGCGATCCCGGCCGACGGCGTCTATGCCGCCTGGTTCACCGTGCTCGGGCACGGGCCGGTGACGGGAACCGTCGTCCCTGGCGAGCGCTATCAGGCCGCCGTCTCCGTCGGCACCAATCCGACGTTCTCCGGACGCACCCGCACCGTCGAAGCGTTCGTCCTCGATACCACTGCCGACCTGTACGGGCAGCATGTCGCCCTGGACTTCGTCGCCCGCATCCGCGGACAGCACAGGTTCGATTCGGTGAAGGAACTGGTGGAGGCGATCGCCGCCGACACCGACCGGACCCGCAACCTGCTCTCCGACTGAGCGCGCGCGGGCGGCGCCGTCGCGCCCAGCCGGATCTTTCAGCCGACGTAATCAAGTGGTCACTTGGTTTTCTTAAGTCTGTCGGATTATTTACTAAGTGATCACTTGGGTTCCGTGTTAGTTTCGCTGCACGGGCTGAGCTGTGCCGACTCTCAACACGCCATATAAGGGGAGCTGTCGTGGATTTTGGGTTGCTGCCGCCTGAGGTCAATTCGGAACTCATGTACACCGGCCCCGGGTCGGGGCCGATGCTGGAGGCGGCCGCGAACTGGGAGGCGGTGGCCGCCCAACTGGAGTCCGCCGCTACCGGGTATTCCGCGCAGATCTCCGGGCTGGGCCAGGCGTGGGTGGGCCCGTCGTCGATAGCGATGTCGGCGGCGGCCGAGCCCTATGTGGCCTGGCTGGAAGCCAGTGCCGCCCAGGCTGTGCAGACGTCGGCTCAGGCGTATGCGGCCGCGGCGGCGTATGAGGCGGCGTTCGCGATGACGGTGCCCCCGCCGCTGATCGCGGCCAACCGGGTGCAGTTGGCGGCGTTGGTGGCGACGAATTTCTTTGGGCAGAACACCTCGGCGATCGCGGCCACCGAGGCCGAGTACATGCAGATGTGGGTCCAGGACGCGACCGCGATGTACGGCTATGCCGTCGACGCGTCGGCCGCCGGCGATTTGACCTCGTACGACGAACCGCCGCAGACCACCAACGACAGCGGGCAGGATGCTCAGACTCGCGCGGTGGCGCAGAGCGCGGCCGACACGGCGAAGGCCGAAACCCAAAACCTGACCCAGCTGGCACAGCCCGCCGCCAACGGCGGAACCGTCGACGCCAACGGAAACCTCACCATTGGCTCTGGCCAGACCTTCACCATCGGCTCGGGCGAAACCGTCACCGTCGGTCCCGGCGGAACGTACACGTCGATCACCGTCGGCTTCGGCGGCACCCTCAGCAACAGCGGCACTCTCACCGTTGACACCGGCGGCACCCTCACCGTCCAAACCGGCGGCATTTTCACCAACGCGGGCACCCTCACCGTCAACACCGGCGGCACCCTTGCCAATGCCGGCACCCTTACGAACGCTGGCACCCTCACCGTCAACACCGGCGGTGTCCTCACCAACGCCGGCACTCTCACCATCCCTACCGGCGGCACTCTTACCAACGGTGGCACCGTCACCGTCACTGGTCCGGGCACCCTTACCAATGCCGGCACCCTCACCAACAGCGGCACTGTCAACCTCAATAGCGGCAGCCTCACCGTCAGCGCCGACGGCACCCTGACAAACGGTGGCACCCTCACTGTCGACGGTGGCAGCACCCTGACCGTCAGCCCCGACGGCGCCCTGTCCAACAGCGGGACCCTGACCGTCAGTAATGGCAGCACCGCCATCAACGGCGGCACGCTCACCAACGGCGGGACCCTCACCGTTAACAGTGGCAGCACATTCACCAACGGCGGCGCCCTGACCGTCAACGACGGCGGCTCCATCGCGCTCACCAACAATGGCACCATCACTAACACCGGCACCTTGAGCAACTACGGCACCGTCAACATCAACGTCGCTAGCGGCATCACGGTCGGCCCCGACGGCACCCTCAACGACGCCGGCACTATCAACATCAGTGCCACCAGCCACCTCACCGTCAACACCGGCGGTGCCCTCAACATCAACGGCGGCACCCTCACCGTCAGCCAAAACGCCACCCTCACCGACTCCGGCACGCTGAATGTCAACGGCGGCGTCCTGAATGACTACGGCACCCTCAACGTCCCGACCGGCGGGACACTTAACGACGCCGGCACGATCAATGTCTTCAACGGCACCGCCACCAACCCCACCGGCGGCGTCCTCACCGACACCGGCACCCTGAACGTCCAGTCCGGGGGCACTCTCAACGTTTATCAGGGCACCACCGGCGGCACATTCACCAGAGCTGGCACCCTCACCGACGTCGGCACCCTCAACGTCCAAACTGGCGGCACCCTGAACGACGCCGGGATCTTCAACGTCAATCACGGCGCCACCCTCACCAACTCCGGCACCCTCAACGTCCAAACCGGCGGGACCCTCACCGACGCCGGCACGATCACCGTCGACGACGGTGGCACCCTCGCCGACAGCGGCACGCTGACCGTTCAGTCCAACGGCGCGCTCACCGTCAGCGACGGCGGCACAGTCACCGTCAACACCGGCGGTACCCTCAACGACGCCGGCACGCTCACCGTGCAAACCGGCGGCACCCTCAACGACGCCGGGACCATGACCGTCAATCCAGGCGGCACCCTCGCCGACTCCGGCGCGCTCAACGTGCAGACCGGCGGGACGATCAACGACGCCGGCGCGGTCACGATCAACGACGGTGGCAACCTCACCAACAGCGGCACCTTGGGCGTCACATCGAACGGCACCGTCACCGTTAACGACGGCGGCACCCTGACCGTCCAAACCGGGGGCGCTATCAACGACTCCGGCGCCGTCACCGTCACCGACGGCGGCACCTTGACCGTCAATAGCGGCGGCGCGCTGAACGATGCCGGAACCGTGACCGTCCAAACTGGAGGCACTCTCAACGAGGCCGGCACCTTCATCGTCAGCAATCACGGCACCGTGACCGTCCAGACCGGGGGCGCTCTCAACGACGCTGGAGCTCTCACTGTTCAAGCCGGCGGCACCCTCAATGACGCCGGCACGGTCACCGTCAACAACGGCGGCACCCTCACCAACGCCGGCGTCCTCACGGTCAACAACCAAGCCACTCTGACCGTCGAAACCGGTGGCACGCTCAACGATGCCGCCACTCTGACCGTCCAATCCGGCGGCACCCTGAACGACGCCGGCACCCTCATCATCAATAACCAGGGCATCGTGACCGTCCAGAGCGGTGCCGTCCTGAACGACTCCGGCAGTCTGAACATCTATACCGGGGGCGCCCTCAACGACGCCGGCACCCTGAACGTCCAAACCGGTGGCACGCTGACCGATGTCGGTACGGTGACCGTCCAATCCGGCGGCACTCTTAACGACGCCGGCACCCTCGTCGTCAATAACCACGGCATCCTTAACGTCTCGAGCGGCGGCACGCTGAATGACGCCGGCGCCCTGACCGTTCAATCCGGGGGCACCCTTAACGACGCCGGCAGCCTGACCGTCCAAAGCGGCGGCACCCTCAACGATGCAGGCACCCTGACCGTCCAAACCGGTGGCACCCTCGACAACGCCGGCACTCTCACCGTCAATGACGACGGGATCCTTAACGTCTCGAGCGGCGGCACGCTGAATGACGCCGGCAGCCTGACCATCGATAGCGGCGGCACTCTCAACGACGCCGGCGCCCTCACCGTCCAGAGCGGTGCCACCCTCAACGACGCCGGGACCCTGACCGTCCAGAGCGGCATCCCGCTCACCATCGACAACGGCGGCAGCCTCACCATCGAAAACGGCGGTGTCCTTACCAACAACGGCGCCCTCGCCGACGCCGGCAACCTCACGGTCAGCTCCGGCGGCGTCCTCAACGACGGCGACATCTTGGGCGTCAACCCCGGCACTCTCACCGTCACCGACGGCGGCGCCCTCAACGACTACGGCAGCATCTACGTCGGTCCCGGCAGCACCATGACCATCAACAACGAAGGCATCCTCGCCGTCTATAACGGCGCCACCCTCACCGACTGGGGCGCCCTGACCGTCGATAGCGGCGGCACCGTCACCGACGGCGGAACCCTGACCGTTAGCTCCGGCGGAACCCTCACCGACAGCGGCACCCTGAGCATCAGCAACGGCGGAATCCTCACCGACAACGGCGCCCTCACGGTCAGTGATGGGGCCGCACTTATCAACAACGGCACCCTCACCGACAGCGGCAGCCTGACCATCAGCAACGGCGGCACTCTCGTCGATGGCGGCACCTTCAACGTCGACGCCAGCGGTACGGTCACCACCGACGCTGGCGGCTTCATCGAGATCACACAAGGCGGCACCTTCACCAACGGCGGCAGCTTCACCAGCAACGGGACCCTCCTCGATTCCGGCACCTTCATCAACAGTGGCCAATTCGCCAACAACGGGGGGCTGAACGTCTACTCCGACGCCAGCATCACCAATAGCGGAACCTTCACCAACGGCAGTACCGGCAACATGACCGTCTACCCCGATGCCACCCTCACCAACAGCGGCACCCTCAACGAGGCCGGCATCCTCAACAACGAGGGCGTCTTCACGGTCAATGACGGCGGCACCCTCACCGTGCAATCCGGCGGCAGCCTCTACGACTACGGCACGCTTACCAACAGCGGCACCCTCACGGTCGACCACGGCGGCACCGTCTACGTCTTGTCCGACGCCGTCCTTAACGACGGCGGCACGCTCACCGACAGCGGCACCCTGTCCAACGGCGGGACTATCAACGTCACTGACGGCGGCACTCTCACCGTCGACGCCGGCGGCTTCCTCGACGATGGCGGCACCCTCACCGTCAATGACGGGGGCGCCCTCACGGTCAACACCGGCGGCGAGGTCTACGTCGAAACCGGCGCCACTCTCAACGACGGCGGCATCCTTACCAACAGCGGCACCCTGACCGTCACCAACGGCGGCACGCTCAACGATTACGGCACGCTGACTGTCAACGCCGGCGGCACGCTCAACGACGGCGGCGCCTTGATCGTCAACAGTGACGGCACCCTGACCGTCAATCCCGCCGGCACCCTCAACGATTACGGCGCCCTCACCGACTCCGGCACCCTCACCAACAGCGGCACCCTGACCGTCAGCAGTGATGGGACCCTGACCGTCGACACCGGCGGCACCTTCGACGATTACGGCATTCTCACCAATGCCGGCACCGTTACCAACGAGGGGACGCTCACCGTCCACGGCGGCGGCATTCTTGACGACTACGGCACCCTCACCATCAATAGCGGCGGCACGTTGACCAATGACGGCACCCTGTCCGTCCACAACGCCGGCTACCTCACCGTCAACGACAGCGCCACCCTCACCAACGATGGCATCCTCACCGTCAACAACGGCGGCACCTTCACCAACGACGGCGCCCTCACCATCGACAGCGGCACAGTTACCGTCTCCAACGGCGGCACCCTCACGGACGGCGGCTCGCTCACCATCAACAGCGGCGGCACCCTCACCGATGGCGGCACCCTCACCGTCAGCAACGGCGGCACCCTCACCGACGCCGGCACCCTCACCGTCACCAATGGCGGCACCCTGACGGTCGACAACGGCGGCAGCCTCATTGACGCCAGCACTCTTACCGTCGACGGCGGCGGCACGCTCACCAACAACGGCACCCTCACCAATTTCTCCACCCTCACCGTCGACGACGGCGGCGCTCTCAATAACGGCGGCACCCTATTCGACTACGGCAATTTCACCAACGGCGGCACTCTCACCAACAACGGCGTCGTCGCCGACTACGGCACGTTCACCAACAACGGGATCGTCGCCGACTACGGCAACATCAGCGTCGACTCGGGTGGCACCCTCACCAACAACGGTGCCCTGACCGTCAACCCCGGAGGCACTCTCGACGACGGCGGCACTCTCACCAACAGCGGCACGCTCACCTCCGACGCCGGCACCGTCACCGTCACCGACCAAGGCACCCTGACGATCGACAGCGGGAGCACCTACACCGACGGCGGCTCCCTCACCGTCTCCGACGGTGGCACTGTCACCAACAACGGCACCCTCAGCGTCACCAACTCCGGCAGCCTTACCGTCAACGCCGGCGGCACGCTCACCGACAGCGGCTCCCTCACGGTCAGCAACGGCGGCAGCCTCACCGACGGCGGTGCCCTCACGGTCGACTCCGGGGGCACCCTGACCGTCGGCGACGGCAGCGTGACCATCGACAACGGCGGCGCCCTCACCGTGAACAGCGGCGGCACTCTTACGGTCACCGACGCCGGGACCCTCAACGACGCCGGTGCCCTGACCGTCCAGTCCAGTGGCGTCCTCGACGACTACGGCACCCTCACGGTCAACTTTGACAGCACCCTCGACGATTACGGCACCCTCACCGTCCATCCCGGCGCCACCCTCAACGAGGACGGATTCCTGACCGTCTACAACGGCGGCGTCCTCGACGACGGCGGCACCTTCAATGTCGACGGCCCCGGCGTCGTCGACGTCGAGGACGGCGGCTCCCTGAGCGTTCACGACGCCGCCACCCTCACCAACAGCGGTGGCGTCTTCGTCCACAGTGGCGGCACCGTCACCGTCGACGACGGTGGCAGTCTCATCGTCCAAACCGGTGGCCAACTCAACGACGCCGGCACGTTGAACGTCAACGGCGGCGTCTTTGATGACTACGGCACCGTCGACATCCAGGCCGGCGGCATCCTGAACGACGGCGGCAGCCTCAACATCAACAGTGGCGCGGTTCTCAACGACGCCGGCACCCTCAACGACTACGGCACCCTCACCGTCAACGACACTGGCACCCTCAACATCACCAACGGCGGCGGGCTCAACGACCTCGGCACCCTCACCGTCGACCACGCCGGCACCGTCACCGTCGATACCGGCGGGAACCTCACCGTTTACAACGGTGGCACCCTCACCGACGCCGGCACCGTCAACGTCAATGTCGGTGGCACTCTCGACGATGCGGGCAGTCTCACCATCAACAACGGCGGCACCCTCACGAACGGCGGCCACCTGTTCATCGACAACGGCGGCATACTCGACGACTTCGGCACCCTCAACGACAACGTCGGCCTGGGCAACGGCGGTGTACTCAACATCCACCCCGGCGGCACTCTCAACGAGGCCGGATCCATGATCGTCTACAGCACCGGCACACTCGACGACGGCGGTAGCCTGACCGTTTCCAGCGGTGGCACGCTCACCGACGCGGGCAGCCTCAGCGTCACCGACGGCGGCACGCTCAGCGTCGACGGCGGCGGCACTCTCACCGTCGATTCCGGTGGCGCCATCAGCGTCGGCGACGGTGGCACCCTCACCGACGCCGGCACCGTGACGGTTCAATCCGGTGGCGTCCTCAACGACGCGGGCATCCTCGCTGTCGACCAGTCCGGCGCCCTCACCGTCGACAACGGCGGCAGCTTCACCGTGCAATCCGGTGGCACCCTCTGGGACTACGGCACCCTTACCAATGAGGGCGCGCTGGGCGTCGACCATGGCGGCACATTCCACATCGCCACCGGAGCCGTCCTCAACGACGGCGGAACGCTGACGGACGGCGGCACCCTGTACAACAGCGGGGCAGTCAACCTCACCAACGGCGGCAGCCTCACCATCGACACCGGCGGCTTCTACGACGAGAGCGGCACCCTCACCGTCAATGACGGTGGCGCTCTCACGGTCGACACCGGCGGCGAGCTCTGGATCGACACCGGCGGCACTGTCAACGACAGCGGCATCCTGACCAACAGCGGCACGGTCACCGTGCAACCCGGCGCCACGCTCAATGACTACGGCACTCTGACGGTCAACAGCGGCGGCATCCTCAACGACGGCGGTGTTCTCACCAACAACGGCAACCTGACCATCAACACCGGCGGCACGCTCAACGATTACGGCACTCTCACCGACTCCGGCACCCTGACCAACAGCGGCACCTTTAATGTCACCGCCGACGGCAGCCTCACCGTTCAACCCGGCGCCACGCTCGATGATTACGGCACCCTCAGCAATGCCGGCACCCTCACTAACGATGGCGCGCTCACCGTCCAACCTGGCGGCACCCTGAACGACTACGGCATCCTCACCGTCGACCCCGGCGCCACCCTCAACGACGCCGGAACCCTGACCGTTTACAGCACCGGCAGCCTCACCGATGGCGGCAGCCTCACCATCCAACCCGGCGGCACCCTCAGCGACTACGGCGTCCTCACCGTCAACGACACCGCCACCCTCGACATCGCCAACGGCGGCATCCTCAACGACGGCGGCACCCTTACTGTCGATGCCGGCGGCGCCTTGAACGACGCCGGCGCCCTCACCGTCGAAAACGCCGGGACTCTGAACGTCAACGGCACCCTCGACGTCGACGCCGGTGGCACGCTGTCCGTCAGCCACGGTGGTGTCCTGAGTGACGCGGGGAGTTTGACCGTCGACTCCGGCGCCACCCTCGACGTCGACAGCGGCGGCAGCGTGACCGTCAGTCCCGGCGGCGCCCTGACCGTCGATGGCGGCGGTCTCCTGACCGTCGACCCCAACGGGGCCCTGATCGACAGCGGCACAGTGACCATCGACCCCGGGGGCACCCTCGCAGTCGACGGCGGTGGCCTGACCATCACGCCCGGCGGCGTTGTCGCCGACGGTGGCACGCTGACCGTCGACCCCAGCGGTGTCGTCACCGTCTTGGACCAGGGCACCATCACCATCAACCCCGGTGGCACCCTGACCGTCGCCCACGGCAGCACCTTCGCCGACGCCGGCACCGTCACCGTCGACGGCGGCGGCACCTTCACCCTTACCGACGGCGGCATCCTCACCGTGAGCAACGGCGGCACCTTCACCATCAGCCCCGACGGCACCGTGACCGTCGGCGTGAGCGGCACCGGAAACGGCGCCACCGCCACCCTCCTCGTCGACAACGGCGGCACCCTCATCGTCAACGGCTACCTCACCGTCAACGCGGGCAACACCGTTCCCATCACGCAGGGCGGCTTCTTTGTCGTCGGCCCCGGCAACATCATCACCGTCTTGCCCGGCGGCTCGGCGGGCCCCACCGGCCTGTTCGGCCCCGCGACCGTCGCTCCTGGGGTGCTGCCACCGGTTGCGCCGACTCCCGCGGCCCTGCCCGGATTCGGCGGCATATCGGCGTCGTCACCCGGCCTGGCGGGAACCTCGGGAATCCAACCGCAGCTGGACGTCGACGCGCTCAACGATGCGTTCAGGGACGCGTTCAAAGACGCGCTCGACGCGTTTGACGACGCGCTCGACTTCGTCGGCGACTGACACCGCGCCGCCGACGATTCGGGGCGGGCGCCTCTTGGCTGCTAAACTGCCGGACGACATCGGCGCGTGCTGCGGTTCGCGGCGGCCGTGCCTGACATTTGAACCTTCGCGGACCTATTGATGGAGTTATTTCGTGGCGCTTACTGCCGAACAGAAAAAAGAAATTCTGGGCCAATACGGCCTGCACGACACCGACACCGGATCGCCGGAGGCGCAGATCGCGCTGCTGACCAAGCGGATCGCCGACCTGACCGAGCACCTCAAGGTGCACAAGCACGACCACCACTCGCGGCGCGGCTTGCTGCTGCTGGTCGGTCGCCGGCGCCGGCTGATCAAGTACATCTCGCAGATCGACGTCGAGCGCTACCGCTCGCTGATCGATCGGCTGGGCCTGCGTCGCTGACGCTTGGCCCTCTCCCACGCCTTCCTGGCCAGCCAAGTTCGCCAGTGTAGAGTGAGAGCGTTCTGGGCCTGTCTGGCCCGAACAAATGGTGCGGTACGCACAGATCCGTGTGTTCCGTTCCAGCGTGTCACGACGGAAGCAGCCCGGTCTGTATCGGGCGGTCTTCGGTAGTGGCAGCCGGGCTCTCCGGATCTGGGGCAGGTCGGCCGCTTCGATCGATGGCCGTAGCCGCATTCAGACTCTAGTTTCGCGAGGGTTGCTCCGAACCCTCTGCGGGTTGCGTGTGACCACGCGAAAAAGCTGAATAACCTAGAGAGGCTGTACGGACACCTATGTCTGTAGCTCAAATTGATGAAGGCGTGTTCGAATCGACCGCCACAATCGACAACGGAACCTTTGGTTCCCGCACCATTCGTTTCGAGACCGGCCGGCTGGCCCAGCAGGCCGCCGGCGCCGTCGTCGCCTACCTCGACGACGAGAACATGTTGCTGTCGGCGACGACCGCCAGCAAGTCCCCCAAGGAGCACTTCGACTTCTTCCCGCTGACGGTCGACGTCGAGGAGCGGATGTACGCCGCCGGGCGCATCCCCGGTTCGTTCTTCCGTCGCGAGGGCCGGCCCTCTACGGACGCGATCCTGACCTGCCGGCTGATCGACCGCCCGCTGCGGCCGTCGTTCATCTCCGGCCTGCGCAACGAGATCCAGGTCGTGGTGACGATCCTGAGCCTGGACCCCAACGACCTGTACGACGCGCTGGCGATCAATGCCGCGTCGGCCTCCACCCAGATCAGTGGGCTGCCGTTCTCCGGCCCCATCGGGGGCGTGCGCGTCGCGCTGATCGACGGCACCTGGGTCGCGTTCCCGACCGTCGAGCAGCTTGAGAATGCCGTGTTCGACATGGTCGTGGCCGGCCGCAAGATCGACAACGACGTCGCCATCATGATGGTCGAGGCCGAGGCCACCGAAAAGGTCATCGAGCTCGTCGAGGGTGGCGCGCAGGCGCCGACGGAAACCGTTGTGGCCGAAGGCCTGGAGGCCGCCAAGCCGTTCATCGCCGCGCTGTGTACCGCGCAGCAGGAGCTGGCCGACGCGGCCGCCAAGCCCGTCGGTGAGTACCCGACGTTCCCGGACTACCAGGAAGACGTCTACTACTCGGTCGCCTCGGTGGCCACCGACGAGCTGGCCAAGGCGCTGACCATCGGCGGCAAGGCCGAGCGCGACGCGCGCACCGACGAGCTCAAGGCCGAGGTGCTCGAGCGGCTCACTAAGGACTCGGCGACCTACGAGGGCCGGGAAAAAGAGGTCAGCGCCGCGTTCCGGTCGCTGACCAAGAAGCTGGTCCGCCAGCGCATCTTGACCGACCACTTCCGCATCGACGGTCGCGGCATCACCGACATCCGTGCGTTGTCGGCCGAGGTCGCCATCGTGCCGCGCGCGCACGGCAGCGCGCTGTTCGAGCGGGGTGAGACCCAGATCCTCGGTGTCACCACGCTGGACATGGTCAAGATGGCTCAGCAGATCGACTCGCTGGGGCCGGAAACCTCCAAGCGCTACATGCACCACTACAACTTCCCGCCGTTCTCCACCGGCGAGACTGGCCGCGTCGGTTCGCCGAAGCGGCGCGAGATCGGGCACGGCGCGCTCGCCGAGCGGGCCCTGATCCCGGTGCTGCCCAGCGTCGAGGAATTCCCCTACGCGATCCGTCAGGTGTCGGAAGCCCTGAGCTCCAACGGTTCCACGTCGATGGGTTCGGTCTGCGCGTCCACGCTGGCGCTGCTCAACGCCGGTGTGCCGCTGAAGGCGCCGGTGGCCGGTATCGCGATGGGCCTGGTCTCCGACGACGTCGAGGTCGACGGCAAGACCGAGCGCCGCTTCGTCACCCTCACCGACATCCTGGGTGCCGAGGACGCATTCGGCGACATGGACTTCAAGTGCGCCGGCACCAAGGACTTCGTCACGGCCCTGCAGCTGGACACCAAGCTCGACGGAATCCCGTCGCAGGTCCTCGCGGGTGCGCTGGCGCAGGCCAAGGACGCGCGGCTGACCATCCTCGAGGTGATGGCCGAGGCCATCGACGAGCCCGACCAGATGAGCCCGTACGCGCCGGTGGTGACCACCATCAAGGTGCCTGTCGACAAGATCGGTGAGGTCATCGGCCCCAAGGGCAAGATGATCAACTCGATCACCGAAGAGACCGGTGCCCAGATCTCCATCGAGGACGACGGCACCGTGTTCGTCGGCGCCACCAACGGCCCCTCGGCGCAGGCCGCGATCGACCGGATCAACGCCATCGCCAACCCGCAGTTGCCGACGGTGGGCGAGCGATTCCTCGGAACCGTGGTCAAGACAACGGATTTCGGTGCTTTCGTGTCGCTGCTGCCCGGCCGTGACGGTCTGGTGCACATCTCCAAGCTCGGTAGGGGCAAGCGCATCGCCAAGGTCGAGGACGTGGTGAACGTCGGCGACAAGCTGCGCGTCGAGATCGCCGATATCGACAAGCGGGGCAAGATCTCGCTGGTCCTGGTCGAAGAAGACGGCGCCGCACCCGCCGATGCTCCTCAGGAGACCGCGCCAGCCGATGCCGCGACGGCCAGCAGCTGACGACTCGGCCGGGGCGCGCCCCGGCCGATCGGGTGCCCTGCGGCGGGGCAAGCACGCCGCCGAGGCTGAACCTGCACCGCAGGCCACCTTGCGCCGCACCACCTTGCCGGGCGGCCTGCGGGTGGTCACCGAGTACCTGCCCGCGGTGCGTTCCGCGTCCGTCGGGGTATGGGTCGGTGTCGGATCGAGGGATGAAGGCGCGACCGTTGCCGGTGCGGCGCACTTCCTCGAGCACCTGCTGTTCAAGTCGACGCCGACCCGCACCGCGGTGGGCATCGCCCAGGCGATGGACGCCGTCGGCGGCGAGCTGAACGCGTTCACCGCCAAGGAGCACACCTGCTACTACGCGCACGTGCTCGACAGTGACCTCGAACTGGCCGTCGATCTCGTCGCCGACGTGGTCCTCAACGGCCGCTGCGCCGTCGAAGACGTCGGGCTCGAACGCGATGTCGTGCTCGAGGAAATCGCGATGCGCGACGACGACCCGGAGGACGCACTGGGGGACATGTTCCTCTCGGCGCTCTTCGGCGATCATCCGCTCGGGCGTCCCGTGATCGGTACCGCGCAGTCGGTGTCGGCGATGACCCGGTCGCAACTGCACTCCTTCCACATGCGGCGCTACACGCCGGAACGGATGGTCGTCGCGGTGGCCGGCAATGTCGACCACGACGAGGTGGTCGGCTTGGTGCGCGAGCACTTCGGGGCGCGTCTGGTGCGTGGGCGCCAGCCCATTTCGCCACGCAAGGGCGCCGGACGAGTCGGCGGCCAACCCGCATTGTCGGTGGCCAAACGGGACGCCGAGCAGACCCACGTGTTGTTGGGCGTGCGCACCCCCGGACGCGGTTGGGAACATCGCTGGGCGTTGTCGGTGCTGCACACCGCGCTGGGCGGGGGGCTCAGCTCCCGGCTCTTCCAAGAGGTTCGCGAGCTGCGCGGGCTGGCCTACTCGGTCTACTCCTCGGTCGACATGTTCTCCGACAGCGGTGCGCTCTCGGTGTATGCCGCGTGCTTGCCCGAGCGGTTCGCCGACGTGATGCGGGTGACGACCGACGTGCTCGAATCGGTGGCTCGCGACGGCATCACCGAGGCCGAATGCCGCATCGCCAAGGGCTCCATGCGTGGCGGGATGGTGCTGGGCCTGGAAGACTCCAGTTCTCGTATGAGCCGCATCGGTCGCAGTGAATTGAACTATGGCAAGCACCGCAGCATCGAGCACACCCTGCGGAAGATCGACGACGTCACCGTCGATCAGGTCAACGCGGTGGCGGGCCAGTTGCTGACCAAGCGCTACGGTGCCGCGGTCCTCGGGCCGTATGCTTCGAAACGATCTCTGCCGCAACAACTTCGGGCGATGGTAAATTAGCCGGATGGTACTGGGTTTTTGGGATATCGCGGTGCCCATCGTGGGCGCACCGATGTCGGGCGGACCCGGCAGCCCGGCATTGGCGGCGGCGGTGTCCAACGCGGGCGGACTTGGTTTCGTCCCCGCCGGGTACGTGAGCGCGGATCAGTTTGCTGAGAACGTCGCCGCGGCGCGCGCCGCTACCACCGGCCCGCTGGGTGTGAACCTGCTTGTGCCGCAACCCAGTGTCGCCGACTGGGTAGCGCTGGACTTCTACGCGGAAGCACTCGAAGCGATCGCCGAGCACTACCAGGTTTATGTGGGCCGGCCCGAATTCGGCCACGACGACGACTGGGCGCGCAAGCTCGAAGTCGTCGCCGACCTACGCCCCGAGCTGGTGTCCTTCACCTACGGCGTGCCGTCGCCGGATGTGATCCGGCGGTTGGGAGCGCTTGGGCTGTTGGTGATGGTCACGGTGACATCGCTTTACGAGGCCGGGGTGGCCGTTGCCGCCGGCGCGGACAGCCTGGTGGTCCAGGGTCCGAACGCGGGCGGGAACCGCGCCACCTTCGCGCCCGACATGGACCCCGGCAGCGAATCGCTGCATCAGCTGATCGACCGCATCCACCGGGCACATCGCGACATCCCGATCATCGCCGCGGGGGGGCTGGGCACCGCCGAGGACGTCGCGGGCGTGCTGCGCAGGGGAGCGGTGGCCGCACAGGTGGGAACCGCCCTGCTGCTCACCGACGAAGCCGGAACCACCACCGGGCAACGCGTCGCCATGAAGAATCAACTCTTCGCCAAGACCATCGTCACGCGCGCGTTCTCGGGCCGGTACGCGCGCAGCCTGGAGAACGAATTCATTCGTCTGTTCGACAACGTGGCGCCGCTGGGCTATCCCGAGGTCAACCAGATGACGCTGCCGATCCGGGAAGCCGCGGCCGAGCGGGAAGATCCGCAGGGCATGAACCTCTGGGCGGGAACGTCGTTCCGCGACGCACAGCCGGGTCCGGTGGCCGATATCGTCGCGAGCCTCACGCCCAACGACTAGCCCGCCGTGCCACAACTGACACGCCGGCGGATGTTGCTGGCCGCGTTGGCGGTCCCGGCGCTGAGCGCCTGCGCAAGCGCGCACGCCGATCCGGCGCAGGTCTACGATCGCCTGGCCGAGCTCGAGCGCCAATTCAATGCGTACATCGGGCTTTTCGCGACGGATCTCGGGTCGGGGCGCGCGCTGGCACATCGCGACGACGACCCGTTCGCGATGTGCTCGACGTTCAAGGCCTATGCCGCGGCGCGGGTGCTGCAGAAGGCGCAGCGCGGCGAATTAGATTTGCAACAACCGGTTTTCATCGATCCCGCCGCGCTGCTGCCCAACTCGCCGGTGACCGCGCCGCAGGCCGGCAACAGCATGCCACTCGCGCAGCTGTGTGCGGCCGCGTTGCAGCGTAGCGACAACGTCGCCGCCAACCTGCTGCTGGCGCAGATCGGCGGACCGCCTGCGATCACCGACTTCGCTCGTTCCATCGGCGACCAGCGCACCCGGCTCGACCGGTGGGAGATCGAACTGAACACCGCGATCCCCGGCGACCCGCGCGACACCAGCACCCCGCGGGCCCTGGGCACCGGAGTCCAAAACCTGCTCACCGGAACGGTTCTCGGCGATACCCAGCGCAGCCAGCTGGAACAGTGGATGCGCGGCAATGTCACCTCGAGCATGCGGGCCGGCCTGCCGCCGGGGTGGACCACCGCCGACAAGACCGGCACCGGGGATTACGGCAGCACCAACGACGTCGGCATGGTCTACGGGCCAAATGGGCAACGCGCGTCGCTGTCGCTGATGACGCGCTCGCAGTCGGCGAATCGGGATGCCGATGCGCTGCGGCCGCTGATCGTCGAGGTGACGAAATCGGTGCTGGGTTGGCTGACCGGGCAGGGCTGAGAATCAGGCCAGCACGCCGGCCGGCTCGGTGAACGGCAGGCTCAGGTCGGCGGCCACCCGCTGCGACAGCAGCGCGCCCTGGTGCGTCGAGAGGCCTTTCGCCAGAGCGGGATCCGACCGGCATGCCTGCTGCCAGCCCTGGTCGGCGAGCCGGAGCACGTACGGCATCGTCGCGTTGGTCAGCGCGTAGGTCGAGGTCTTCGGAACCGCGCTGGGCATATTGGCCACGCAGTAGAACACCGCGTCGTGCACCGCGAACGTCGGGTCGTCGTGGGTGGTGGGCCGCGAATCCTCGAAGCACCCGCCCTGATCGATCGAGATGTCCACCAGCACCGCACCCGGTTTCATTTGTGCGACAAGCGAATTCGTGATCAACTTCGGCGCCTTCGCGCCGGGCACCAGGACGGCCCCGATCACCAGGTCGGCGCGTTTGACGGCACCTTCGAGCTCGTAGGCCGACGAGTGGCGCGTCTGGATGCGCCCGGTGAACTCGGCGTCGAGCAGCCGCAGCTTGTCGATGTTGAGGTCCAGCACCATCACACTGGCTCCCATGCCGCTGGCCACCCGGGCCGCGTTGTAACCGGCCGTGCCGGCGCCGATGACGACGACGTCGGCGGGCTTGACGCCCGGCACCCCGCCCATCAGCACGCCGCGGCCACCCCGCGTCCGCATCAGGTGATACGCCCCGACTTGAGCGGACAGCCGGCCGGCGACTTCGCTCATCGGGGCCAGCAATGGCAGCGCGCCGTCGGCGGTCTGCACGGTCTCGTAGGCGATCGACGTTGTGCCGGAGGTCAACAGCGCGTCGGTGCAGGCGCTCGACGCGGCCAGGTGCAGGTAGGTGAACAGGACCTGCCCGGAGCGCAACAGCGCGTACTCGGCCGGCATCGGTTCCTTGACCTTGAGGAGCAGGTCGGCGTCGGCCCACACCTGCTCGGCGGTGCTGAGCAGCTGCGCGCCCGCCGCCTTGAACTCCATGTCGGTGATGGCCGACCCTTCTCCGGCGCCGGCCTGGACGAGCACCTCGTGGCCGCGGTGCGTCAGTTCGGCGACGCCAGCCGGGGTGATGGCCACCCTGAATTCGTTGTTTTTGGTCTCGGTGGGAATACCGACTCGCATGCCTCAATTGTGAAGAAATTTCGACCAAGCGGCAAACAGGCTGATGTTAATTCCATAAGATCGGCATATGACTGATAAGTCAACGGATATCGTGGATGGACTGGGTGATGTACCGAAGGATGTTCGGCCCGCCGACCTCGACGCCGTGGACCGCAGAATTCTGAGCCTGCTGCACGCCGACGCCCGTATCACCAACAATGCGCTCGCCGAGGCGGTCGGGATCGCGGCGTCGACATGTCACGGGCGGGTACGTCGGCTGGTGGACCTCGGCGTGATCCGGGGTTTCTATACCGACATCGACCCGGTCGCGGCGGGCATGCCGCTGCAGGCGATGATCTCGGTGACCCTGCAGTCCAACGCGCGCGGCAAGATCCGCAGCTTCATCCACCAGATCCGGGGCCGGCGCCAGGTGATGGACGTTTACTTCCTCGCCGGTGCAGACGATTTCATCCTGCACGTCGCGGCCCGCGACACCGAGGACCTGCGGTCGTTCGTGGTGGAGAACCTCAACGCCGACGCCGACGTCGCCGGAACTCAGACCTCATTGATCTTCGAACATCTCCGTGGGGCAGCGCCGATCTAGACAGCGCGGCAGAAACCCGGTACCGGCGGTTTCGCATATCCGCGGCGCGAACTTATACTTGTCATGCCCGATGTTCACCGAGACGACTTTTGGTCGGAGTAAACGCGCAGGTAGGGGGCCATATGTTCACCGTCGACGACCAGGCCGCGGGTCCGCACGACGCGTCGCTCGACCATGAGCGTCTCGTGCTCGAGGCGCGTGATGTCGCATTCGACTGGGCGAAGCTACCGGTGCACTACGTGCCCAACGAGCCGTTCACGACGCACATGCTCAACGTCTTGCACCTGCTGCTGCCCGCGGGTGAGGAGTTCTTCGTGGAGGTGTTCAAGCGGGCGCTGCCGTTGATCCGCGACGACCAGCTCCGACTGGACGTGCAGGGATTCATCGGCCAGGAGGCGGTGCATTCTCAGGCGCACTCGGGCGTGCTCGACCGGTTCGACGCGCGGGGTATCGACGTGACGCCCTACACCGGCCAGGTCAGGTGGATGTTCGAGAAGGTGCTGGGGTCGCGGCCGGGGTGGAGCAAGCGGCGCCAGGACAGTTGGCTGCTCGAGCAGGTCTCGTTCATCTCCGCGATCGAGCACTACACCGCGATCTTGGGCGAGTGGATTCTGAACACTCCGGCGCACGATGCGATCGGTACCGATCCGGTGATGCTGGACATGCTCCGCTGGCATGGCGCCGAGGAAGTCGAGCACAAGGCGGTGGCCTTCGACACCATGAAGCATCTGCAGGCCGGGTACTGGCGGCAGGTGCGCGCGCAGCTGGTCGTCTCGCCGGCGATGTTGCTGCTCTGGATTCGCGGCGTGCGCTTCCTGTATTCGGTGGATCCACTGCTGGCGCCCGGCGCCAAGCCGCGCTGGCGCGATTACGTCAACGCGGCCCGCCGGGGCCTGCTGCCCGGCCCGCTACGATTCGTGCGTGGTATCGCCGATTACTACCGGCCGGGCTTCCACCCCTCGCAGTTGGGCGGGCTTGGGCAAGCAGTCGACTATCTGGCCGTCTCTCCTGCAGCGAGGGCATCGCACTGATCTATGACCATCAACTTCGGATTCACCGCATCCAACGGCGTGGCCCTGGCCGTCCATCGTTACACCGAAATCGACGCAACGCGCCCGACCATCCTCGCCATTCATGGCTGGCCCGATAACCACCACGTCTGGGATCCGGTCGCCGAGGAGTTCGCGCAGAACTACGCCGGCCGATACAACTTCGTCGCCTACGATGTGCGCGGTGCCGGCGAATCATCGCGTCCCGCAAAGCAATCCGGCTATGCCTTCGAGCATCTGGTGTCCGATCTCGCAGCGGTGATCGATAGCCTGGGGGTCGAGCAGGTCCACCTGCTGGCGCACGACTGGGGCTCGATTCAGGCTTGGGCGGCCATCACCGACGAATCGGTGATGGACAAGATCGCCTCGTTCACCTCGATCTCGGGCCCCCACCTGCAGTACGCGGGCAGGTTCTTGCGGTCGGCGCGCAATCCCCGGACTTTGGGCCAGGTCGCGGGGCAGCTGATGGCGTCGACTTACATCGGCTTCTTTCTGTGCCCGGGCGTGCCCGAAGTGGCGTTTCATTCCGGAATTGGCGTGAAAGTCGTTGAGGCCGTGGAACGCATCGGCCGATCGAGCACGCGTAGTCAACGCCGCGCGACGCCGCGCTCGATCGCCGACTATGTCAACGGGTTGAACCTGTACCGGGCCAACATGCCGTCGCCGATGCTGTTGCCGGGACGCGAACTACCGAAAACCAACGTCGCGGTCCAGGTGCTGGTGCCGCGGATGGACCTGTTCGTGACGCCTGCTCTGCAGCGCTTTACCGGCGCGATTCCCGCTGGGGGCAGAGTGGTTTCGATCGAGGGCGGTCACTGGGTGGTGACGTCGCGTCCCGACGTGGTGGCCCGGCTGACCAGCGAGTGGATCGATCGCAGCGCCGGTGGCACGGTCCCCGCCAGTGCGCCGTCCGTACTCGCCGGTCCGCACGAGATACCGGGCAAGCTCGCGCTGATCACCGGCGCGGGCGCCGGCATCGGCCGGGCCACCGCGGTGGAACTGGCCCGTCACGGTGCCCGCAAGGTGGTCATCGTCGATCGAGACCTCGCCGCGGCCAACGAAACCGCGGACGCCGTTCGTGCCGCGTGCGCCGAGGCCGCGGTGTACCAGGCCGATGTCAGCGACGAAGAGGCGATGAACGACCTTGCCGCACAAGTCCTTAACGATCACGGCGTGGTCGACATCCTGGTGAACAATGCCGGCATCGGAATGGCCGGCCGGTTTCTGGAGACCAGCCCGGGGAACTGGGAGGACATCATCGGGATCAACCTGCGCGGCGTCATCTCCGGCAGCAGGGCTTTCGGCGCGCAGATGGTCGAACGTGGCGAGGGCGGCACGATCATCAACGTGGCCTCCGCATCGGCCTACCTACCCTCGAAATCCATGGTCGCCTACAGCACCTCGAAGGCGGCGGTGCTGGGGTTCAGCGAATCGCTGCGAGCCGATTTCGCCGACGAGGGCATCACCGTCACTGCGGTGTGCCCCGGATTCGTCAACACCGATATCGCGAAAAGTACTGTCTATGCCGGGATGTCGGACGATGAACAGGAGCGCGCCCGGGACAAGGCCGACGTGGCCTACCGGCGCCGCAACTACACTCCGGAAGCCGTCGCCGAGGCGATCGTCAAGGCGATCAAGACCGGCCCGGCGGTGTTACCGATCGCCGCCGAGTCCAGGATCGGCTACGCGATGCGCCGGATCAGCCCGGGAGCGATTCGGCTGCTCGCGCGGTTGGACATTCGACCGACGTAAGGGATTTGCCTGTGCGGGAAAGCATCTGGACCAGTCGGCCCGCCGACTTGTACGGCCGGCGCGAACGCGACCGCCTCGGCACGGTGCTGTGGGGGATCCGGGTGTTGTACGACGGATTCAACGCGGTGTCGCGGTGGGAGCCCGCGCGGATCAAGCCGGTGCGGCGCACCCAATCCGCCGTCGTCACCAAGCGCGAACTCGTCGCGCCCGACGTGGTCGCGCTGACGCTGGCCGACCCGGACGGCGGATTGCTCCCGTCCTGGACCCCCGGCGGGCATCTCGACGTGGTGCTGCCGTCGGGGCGGCGACGCCAGTACTCGCTGTGCGGTCCGCCCGGGCGTCGCACGGACTACCGCATCGCCGTCCGCCGGATCGCCGACGGCGGGGGTGGTTCGATCGAAATGCACGATGCGTTCGACGTGGGCGACACGCTGGTATTCGAGGGCCCGCGTAACGCCTTCTACCTCGGTACGGCAGAGCGCGAGGTGTTGTTTGTGATCGGCGGCATCGGCGTCACGCCGATTCTGCCGATGATCCAGGTAGCCCAGCAGCGCGGAATCACCTGGCGGGCAATCTATGCCGGGCGCAGCCGGGAGTACATGCCGTTACTGGACGAAGTGGTGGCGGTGGCGCCGGACCGGGTGACCGTCTGGGCCGACGACGAACACGGCCGGTGTGCCGACGTCGATGACCTGCTCGTCGGCGTCGGGCCGACGACGGCCGTCTACGTGTGCGGCCCGGGCGCCATGCTCGAGGCGGTCCGGATGGCCCGCAACGAACACGCCGACGCACCATTGCATTACGAGCGATTCAGCCCGCCGCCGGTCGTCGACGGCGTCCCCTTCGGGCTCGAGCTCGCGCGCTCGCAGCGGTTGCTGCGTGTTCCGGCCAATCGGTCCGCGCTGGACGTCATGCGCGACCTCGATCCGACCACTCCGTACTCGTGCCAGCAGGGCTTCTGCGGGACGTGCAAGGTCAAAGTGCTTGCCGGACAGGTCGATCACCGCGGGCGCACCGCGGTGGGCGACGATGAGATGCTGGTCTGTGTGTCGCGCGCCAAAGCCGACCTGCTCGTCATCGACGCCTGAGCGGTCAGTCTTCGGGCGCCTGTTGATGACGTCGATAGCCGACGTGGGACACACTCACACCGGGCAGCGGCTCCCAGACCAGGGTGCGGTCGTCAAGTTGAAAGTCATTTTCTTCGTAGAACTGTCGCGCCTCGGCGTTGTTTTCCGCGCACCACAAGATCACGTCACCCGACGGGTTCGAGCGCACGGCCTTGTTGAGTAGGCGCACACCGACGCCGAGCCCCTTTGCGTCTGGCGCGGTGTAGAGGGCGTCGATTTTCACGTCGTTGGGATTGGCGGCGTCGGGCCCGAAGACCGTCATCCCCAGTAGCTTGCCGCGAGACTCGGCAACCCACATGCCCCACCCCGGCTGCATCAGCGCTTCCGGATATTTCACCGTGGCCCACAATTTCGGTGTCGAGATCACGTCGAGCACGTGATCCTCCAGGATTCCGGCCAAGGACTGCCGCCACACCGGATAGTGCATCGCCGCGACCTTCTCGAAATCGCTTGGCCCGGCTCTACGGATCTTGACGTCCTTGGATTTCACACGGCCACCTTAAGGTCATTCGACCCCGGAGTGCTCCAGATAGGCGACCAGGGCGTTGGTCAGACCTCGCCGGGCCATGTCCAGGTCGGCGTAGGACCCGAGTTGACGCTCCGACACCAGGCCACGCATCGCGCCCGGGATCAGTGCGGCCACTTCGCGGACCCGGTCCGGGTCGACGTCGAGTCCGGCGAAGGCGTTCTGGCAGGTTTCCAGCCAGCTCTTGCCCCAGGAGAACAACTCCGCGGCGGTGCGCGGGTAGAGCCGTTCCAGCTCGTCGGGATCGCGGGGGAGGGCCGCGCGCAGATTTTCGATCGCGCGTGAATCCGGCGACGCCAGACCGCGGTAGAGGGTTTCGATGATGGCGCTGACGCGCTCGCGCAGGGGCGCGTTCGGTCGGATCGGTGTCGACAGGGTCGAGAACGTCGCCTCGCGTCGCTCGGCGGTGCGGTGCAGCACGGCCGCCCAGAAACCGTCGGTGTCGCCGAACTGATACTGCACCGCGCCCCAGGTGGCGCCGATCTCTTTGGCGATGCGATTGGCCGACACCGAGCCCGGTTCGCCCGAGCCCAGTGACCGCAGCGCGGCCTCGAGCATGTTCTCGCGAGTAGCGCTGCCGCGCCGGTTCGGCCGCCGGCCGACGATGCCGGCCTCCGAGACGTGCCTGGTAGCCCGCTGCGCCATCGGCCGATCCTAATCGATGGCTTGCCTGCGACGGCCGAGCAGACTAACTTTTTCATAGAGGGTACTGTGATTGTTGGCCGGCGCCGCTATCATTCGTATGCGAGGAGGGCAGCTCTGATGGCAAAGCCGCCGTTGTCGATGAAACCCACCGGATGGTTCCAGGTCGCCTGGTCTGAGGAGATCGGCGTCGGGGACGTCCACAAGATGAAGTACTTCGACCAGGAGATGGTTGCCTGGCGGGCCGACTCTGGCCAGCTCACGGTCATGAATGCCTATTGCGAGCACCTGGGTGCGCATCTGGGCTACGGCGGCAAGGTCGTCGGCGAGGTGTTGCAGTGCCCGTTCCACGGCTGGCAGTGGAGCAACGAGGGCCGCAACGTGTGCATTCCTTATCAGGACCGCCCCAACCGGGGCCGCCGAGTGCGCACCTATCCCGTGGTGGAGCGCAACGAGTCCGTCTACATCTGGCACGACGTCGAGCGTCGCGAGCCGTTCTTCGACGCCCCGGACGTGTTCGCCGCGTTCGGCGATGGCAGCGGCACCGACGGTTACTACCCGCAGCAGCGGTTGTACCGCGCCGGCCTGGAGCTGCATCCGCAGTACGTGCTGGAAAACGGGGTGGACTTCGCGCACTTCAAGTATGTGCACAACACGCCCATCGTGCCGGTCTTCACCCGCCACGACTTCGCCGAGCCGGTGTCTTTCGTGGATTTCACGATCACCTTCGAAGGTGACGACGGACAGCGGATCGAGGACGTCAACAGCGGCGTCGAGGCCATCAACGGCGGGCTGGGTATCGCCGTGACCAAGAGCTGGGGCATGGTCGACAACCGCACCATCTCGGCGATCACCCCGGTCGACGAGTGCACCTCCGATGTCCGGTTCATGGTGTACATCGGCCGCACGCCGCATAAGGATCCGGTCCGGGCCGAGACGAAGGCCCAGGAGTTCGGCCGAGAAGTCATCCGGCAGTTCGAGCAGGACGTCGAAATCTGGCAGCACCAACGGTATTCGGATCCGCCGGCGCTGGCCACCGACGAGTACGAGGGGTTCACCGCAATTCGCAAGTGGGCCAAGCAGTTCTATCCCGACGGCATCGGTGGCAGTGCCGCCGAAGTGTACGCAGCATCCCAGAAAGGCTGAACGCAATGAATGCACCCGCTGGACCGATTCGCGTCTTCCAGGTCGGAAGTGGAAACGTCGGTTCGGAGATGATCAGGCGGATCGCGACCCAGCCCGATCTCGAACTCATTGGCGTGCACGCTTATTCGCCGGAGAAGGTGGGCAAGGACACGGGCGAGTTCGCCGGTGTGGGGTCCAACGGGGTGAAGTTCACCGGGACCATCGAGGAGATCATCGCCGCCAAGCCCGACGTGCTGACGTTTCACGGTGTGTTCCCCGACGAGGATCTCTACTTAGAGGTGCTCGAGGCGGGCATCGATATCGTCACCACCGCCGACTGGATCACCGGGTGGCACCGCGACACCAACCACCCGCACCCGTCCGGCAAGTTGGTGAGCCAGCTGCTGGCCGAGGCCGCCGAGAAGGGCGGTGCGACGTTCTACGGCACCGGGATGAACCCGGGGCTCAACCAGATCCTCGGCGTAGTGTGCTCGGCCGACGTCGCCGACATCGAAAACGTCACCACGATCGAGTCCGTCGACGTGTCGTGTCACCATTCCAAAGACACCTGGATCGAGGTGGGTTATGGCCTGCCCGTGGATGATCCGTCGATCCCGGCCAAGCTGGAAAAGTACACCCGCGTGTTCGCCGACAGTGTGCTGATGATGGCCGACTGCTTCGACGTCAAACTCGACGAGGTCCAGTTCAGCTATGAGTTGGGAGCCTGCACCAAGGATGTCGACCTGGGCTGGTACATCCTGCCCAAGGGATCCCTGGGCGGGAACTACATCAAGTACCAGGGCATGGTCGACGGGGTGCCCCGGGTAGAGACGCATCTGGAATGGCAGATGACGCCGCACACCGATCCGCACTGGGATATCAAGGGCTGCTACATCACTCAGATCAAGGGCGATCCCTGCGTCTACAACAAGCACATGATCTTCCCCAAGCCCGGCGTGGACCTGTCCAACCCGGACAACTTCGCTTCCATCGGCATGACCGTGACCGGCATGCCCGCCCTCGCCTCGATCAGGTCGGTGGTGGCGGCACCGCCGGGGCTGATCACCAGTGCGGACCTTCCGCTGCGCGGATTCGCCGGGCGGTTCAACCTCTAGCCTCAGCACGCTTCGTCGTCACCCAGAATTCTTTCCGGGTGGTGGTAGTCGTTGGTGCGCGCGTCGAGGTCAACCTGCGGCGGCGGGATCCACTCGGTGCGGCCGTTGGTTAATTTCCTTGTTCGCCAACCCGTTCCGGCTAGTTTGTGGTGGGGTCTGCATGCGAACGTGAGGTTATCGACATCGGTTCCGCCGCCCGCGGCCCATTCGTCGACATGGTGGACTTCGCACCAATAGCCGGGCGCGTCGCAGCCCGGGTGCGTGCAGCCGCGATCCTTGGCGTACAGGACCACGCGTTGATCCGGTGTGGCAACTCGGCGGGATCGGCCCAGATACAGTGGCCGACTTTGATGCTCGTCGAATACGGCAAGGTAGTGGTAGGCATGGCTGGCCATCCGGATCACATCTCGCATGGGCAGCAGCGTTCCACCGCCCGTCACCGCTCGGCCCGTGCCCGTCGTCAGCTCCTGCAGCGTAGTCGACACGATGACGCTGACCGGCAACCCGTTGTGCTGACCGAGCTTCGGGTCGCCCAACTGGCCTCGTACCAAGGCATTGAGCGCGTCGTGCTGACGCTGTCCCGGCGTTCGCGCATCATGGCTAACCAGATCATCGGCGGGTTCGTCAGTGGTGCAAGGGTATTCATCATCCGGGTTGCACATGCCGGGCGCGGCGAATCGCGCGAACCACGCGTCGAGATTGGCACGCAATTCCGGTGAGGCGATGAGTTTTCCGATACTCATCCCGTCGCGGCGCTGACCGCACCACGCGAAGCCGCGCTGGCGTGCGCGGTCGGAGTCGGAGAACTTCCCGTCGGGGTTGATGTGCAGCGCAATCCGATGTGCGGCCCTTTCCAGCTGATCGGGGCGAAGTTTGGTGGCTTGTTTGGCCAGAAATCGCTCGGCGTCCTCGACGGTATCGGCGGGTGTCGCGTCCGGGAGGTCGCGGACGAAAGTCTGGATTACGCGCAGGTGCTGCGCGTCGAGCCGGCCTTCTCGCCAAACCGTGGCGGTGGCCGGGAGCTCCGGTGGCAACTCTTGGCCGGTGAGAGTCAAACGCGCAGAGAGCTGTTCGGCATCCCGAACCCGTCGGCGAGCTTCGGCGTAACTGATTCGAAGGCAATCGGCAATGACCTTGTGGATCGGGCCACCCACGGCGGCCGGTTCCTCCATGGCCAGGCTCGCCATGACGTCGTGGCTCGACGCGATCTGCCGTCGGCGCGAGGCCTCCATCCGTTCGAGCACGCGCAGCCGGCCGGCGGGGCTCAATGCATCGAAGTCCAGGCCGCGGATTGCGGCGTCGCCGGCGTCCAGCGTGTCCAGGGCAGCGGACACCTCGTCCGGAAGCTCGATCGAATACATGTTCGAATTTTATGCCGGTTGATCGGCTCGAACCAGCGCAGTAACGCCGCCTGTGGACAAAGGCGCGACTGTGGACAAAGCCCGCGGGACCGCCCGTCTAGGGTGAAGAACATGCGGGTCGGAGTGCTGGGAGCCAAGGGCAAAGTCGGGTCGGCGATGGTGGCCGGTGTGCAGGCCGCCGAGGACCTGACCTTGTCCGCCGAGGTCGACGCCGGCGACCCGATGAGCCTGCTGACCGACCACAATACCGAGGTCGTGATCGATTTCACCCACCCCGATGTGGTGATGGGCAACCTAGAGTTCCTGATCGGCAACGGAATTCACGCCGTGGTCGGTACCACCGGCTTTACCGCCGAGCGGCTGCAGCAGGTCGAGTCCTGGCTTGCCGACAGCCCGAATACCTCCGTGCTGATCGCGCCGAACTTCGCGATCGGCGCCGTGCTGTCCATGCATTTCGCGAAGCAGGCCGCCCCCTTCTTCGACTCCGCAGAGGTCGTCGAGTTGCATCACCCGCACAAGGCCGACGCCCCGTCGGGCACCGCGACCCGAACCGCCAAGCTGATTGCCGAATCCCGAAAAGGCTTGCCGCCCAACCCCGATGCCACCAGCACCGGCCTGCCGGGTGCGCGTGGCGCCGACGTCGACGGGATTCCGGTGCACTCGGTGCGGCTGGCCGGGCTGGTCGCGCACCAGGAGGTGCTGTTCGGCACGGAGGGCGAGACGTTGACCATCCGCCACGACAGCCTGGACCGCACGTCGTTCGTGCCGGGCGTGCTGCTGGCGGTGCGCCGAGTTCGGGAACGCCCCGGGCTGACGGTGGGGCTGGAGCCCCTGCTCAACCTGCAATGAGCAGGTCGCTGCGCACGCAATTGCTGATCGCGTTCCTGTGCGCGGCGATGTTGCTGTACTTCGTGCTGCTGGGGCGGTTGGCCGTCGCGATGATCGCCTCGGGCCGGGCCGCCGCCGTCGGCCTCGGGCTGGCGGTATTGATCATGCCGGTGATCGGGCTGTGGGCGATGATCACCACGCTGCGGGCCGGATTCGCGCACCAGAAGCTGGCCCGCCTGATCGCCGACGACGGAATGGAACTCGATGCCAGCGCACTGCCACGGCGGCCGTCCGGTCGTATCCAGCGCGCTGCGGCCGACGAGCTGTTCGCCACCGTGCGCACCGAGGTGGAAGCCCATCCCGACGATTGGCGGCATTGGTATCGGCTGGCCCGGGCCTACGACTACGCGGGGGATCGCCGTCGCGCTCGCGAGGCCATGAAGACGGCCGTCGAGTTGGAGGCACGCCCGTGAGCAAGACGCTGCTGATCGTGCACCACACTCCGTCGCCGGCCACCCGCGAGCTGCTCGAAGCGGTGCTCGGCGGAGCCAACGATCCGGAGATCGACGGCGTCGACGTCGTCTCCCGGCCGGCATTGGCCGCGACACTGCCCGACATGCTCGATGCGGACGGCTATCTGTTCGGCACCACCGCCAACTTCGGCTATATGTCCGGTGCGCTCAAACACTTCTTCGACACCGTGTACTACCCGAGCCTCGACCATGTGTCGGGCCGTCCTTACGGGCTGTGGGTGCACGGGAACAACGACACCGTCGGCGCTGCCGCGGCCGTGAACAAGCTGGCCAGCGGGCTGTCGCTGGCCCAAGCCGCCGAGGTGCTGGAGGTGGTCGGCGCCGTCGACGCCGCGGTGCGGGAGCAAGCGTACGAGCTGGGCGGAACGCTCGCCGCGACGTTGATGGGCTAGGTGTGGGTCGGTTTGAACGCGTCGGCCGGCTGGGCCACGGCCAGTGCCGAGCTGGTGCCGATCGGGCCGTGGCAGTCGAACAGGGTGGCCGCGCCGGTGGCCACCCCGGCGGTGCCGTAGTGGCTTTGGGCGGCCAGCCCGATGAATTCGCCGTCGGGCAATCGGCTCGCGGTGACGGTGTAGTCGGCATTGATGTAGCGCAATCCGCTTGTGCCCCAATGCGTGAGCGAGCTCGTGATGTCACCGGCGAAGGCCAGGCGGGTAAACGGCGTCAGCGGGTGGCCGTGCACCATCGGGCGAAAAAGCCGGGCCCAGGCGAACTTCTGGGCGTGGGACTGCTCCCACTCGCCCGCGGCGATGCCGGGACTGCCTTCGAAGGTGGCCCCGTATCCCCAGATGAGAAACGGCATGTCGGCCGGGAAGCCGTCGTAGGACGTCGGCAGCGGCGGCATCTGCACCGGAAAGGACCACACCTGGCCATCGGGATGGTCACCGCGGCGCAGAAACAGCGCACTGGCCCGCGCGACGACGGTGTCGCGCTGAATCAGTGCGGCGTCGACCAGCCTGATGCGGCGCCCTTCTCGCTGTATCGAGGTGTGAATCTGCACCGGCCGCAGCAGCACCGGTCGCAACAGATCGACCGTCAGCCGGGCGGGCTGGAAGTCGGGATCGATGCCCGATTGTTCTATGCCCCAACCCAACAGGCCCCCGACGATCTGACCGCCCATCGCCGCACCCCACGGCCCTTGCGTCAGCGCTCCCGGAACGTAGGAGTCGCCATCGACAGTGAAGAACGCCTCGGGCATGATGGCGGAATCGTCGATCGTCACCGCTATCACGATAGGACACCGGATAGTAAGGATCGGGTATGCCTCCAGTGATTGAAGTCCCGCGCGATCAGAACCCATTTCCGGCGACGGGCGTGTCCCGCGACAGCGACGGTGTCCCGCGCTACGACGATCTGCCGGCCACGCTGCTGGACATGCTTGCCGAGCAGCTCGACCACCGCCCCGACAGCGAGGCCGTCGTCGAAGTGGGTGCCGGGCGATTGACCTACCGGCAACTGTGGGACGGCGCCGCGCGGGTCGCCGGCGGACTGCGCGCGGCCGGTGTGCAACGCGGTGACCGTGTCGCGGTGCGCTACCCGGCGGGAATCAACTGGGTGCTGGCGTTTTGGGGCACGGTGATGGCCGGCGGCATCGCGGTGGCGGTCAATACGCGCTCGGCGCAGCCCGAGGTCGAGTTCGTGCTGTCGGATTCGGGGGCGCGGGTGGACTTGGCCGCGGATGCGCCGCTGCCCGACGGGCAACCGTATGTGGCCGAGGGACTCGAAAAGGCCGACACGGCCGCATTGTTCTACACCTCGGGCACGACCGGCCGGCCCAAGGGCGTGCCGACGACGCACGAGGCGTTTGTGGCCAACACCGAGAATGCGGTTCGGAGTGCGGGCTTTTCCCACGATGCCGGTGAGGGGCTGCGCACCCTGATCTCGGTGCCGCTGTTCCACGTGACCGGTTGCAACACTCAGCTTTTGGTCGCTGTTCGGGTCGGGGGAGCATCGGTGATCATGCCCTCGCTCAACCTGGACGAGCTGATCGCCACGCTGACCGCCGAGCGCATTTCCCTGATGGTGACCGTCCCCGCGATCTACTCGTTATTGCTGCGGCACAAGGAATTCGCCGACACCGATGTGTCCGGTGTCCGGTGGGTGGGCTACGGCGGAGCGCCGATCGCGCCATCGTTGGTGCAGTCGGTGAAAGACGCGTTTCCGCAAGCCGTTGTGTTCAACGGCTACGGCATGACCGAGTCTGGCTCGCTGATCACCGTGCTGCCCGACCGGGATGCTTTCGACCACGCCGACTCGGTGGGGTATGCGGTCCCCGCCGTCGACCTCGGCGTGATCCCCAGCGGAGACGATCCCATGGTGGGCGAGTTGGTGGTGCGTGGAGCCAATGTGACTGCCGGGTACTGGAATAGACCGGATGCCTCCGCGGCCAGCATCGTCGACGGTTGGTTGCACACCGGCGACGTGGCTCGGGTCGACGCCGCGGGACGGGTGCACATCATCGACCGGCTGAAGGACATCATAAATCGCGGCGGCGAGAATATCTCCAGCGTCGAGGTCGAGGCGGTGCTGCTGGGCGCACCCACCGTCGCGGATGCCTGCGTGCTGGCGGTGCCCGACGAGGTGATGGGGGAAAAGGTCGGAGCCGTGCTGTTCGGCGGTGACACACAAATCGACGTGTCGGCCGTCTTGGAGCACTGCCGCGGGCAGCTGGCCGACTACAAGGTTCCGCAGTACGTCATGGTGGCATCAGAAGCGCTGCCGCGCAACGCCGGTGGCAAACTACTCAAGGCCCGGCTTCGCGGCGAAGTGCAATGGGGCGATCCGCTCCGATGAACGCGACGCTGCTGATCGCCAATCGCGGCGAGATCGCGCTTCGGATCATCCGCACCGCCACCGAGTTGGGCATGCAAACGATCGCGGTCTACGCCGAGGACGACGCCGAGAGTCCGCATGTGCATGCGGCGGACGAGGCGATCGGTCTGCCGGGCAGCGGTCCCGACGCCTACCTGGACCAGTCCTCGATACTGGCGGCAGCGAAAAATGCCGGCGCGCAGCTGATTCATCCGGGTTATGGCTTCCTCTCGGAGAACGCCGATTTCGCTCGTGCGTGTGCGGTCGCCGGGTACACGTTCGTGGGGCCGGACGCCGACGTGCTCGAGGTGGTCGGCAACAAATCGTCGGCGCGTGCCGCCGCGGTCGCCGCCGGCGTGCCGGTGTTGCCGGCCACCGTGGGGCCGAGCAGCGTCGAGGAAGTCCGGGCATTCTTCGCCGCCCACGACGGAGCGGTGATGATCAAGGCGCTGGCCGGCGGCGGAGGCCGCGGTATGCGCAGGGTGGACAGTGCCGACCAGATCGACAACGCCTACCGCCAGTGTGCCGCGGAAGCGCAACTGGGATTCGGCAATCCGGCGGTGTTCGCCGAGGCGCTACTCGAGGACGCCAGGCATATCGAGGTGCAGATTGTCGCCGCGCCGGCCGGGCCACGAACGCATGCGCTTGCCCTCGGCGACCGTGACTGCAGCATCCAGCGGCGCTACCAGAAGATCATCGAAATAGCGCCCGCGCAAGGACTTTCGGATGCGCTGCGTCGCGAGCTGCACCTGGCCGCGGCCCGGCTGTGCGGCAGAGCCGGCCTGCGCGGGCTGGCCACCGTGGAATTCCTGGTGGCCGGTGAGAAGTTCGTCTTCCTCGAAGTCAATCCCCGCATTCAGGTCGAACACACGATCACCGAGGAGACCACCGGGGTAGACCTGGTGGCCGCCGCGCTCGCCATCGCCGGCGGTGCCTCCTACTACCAGCTGGGGCTGCCGTCCGGAATCGCCTCGGACGGTGACGAAGTCATCGGCGAGCCGGCCGCCCGGCGCGGCATTGCGATACAGGCCCGGGTCAACATGGAAACCCTGACGGCGGATGGGACCGTGCTACCCGGGGCGGGCGTCTTGACGGTGTTCTCACCGCCGAGTGGTCCGGGAGTGCGCGTCGACACCTTCGGCCGGACCGGGCTGGCGTTGAGTGCGCGCTATGACTCCCTGCTGGCCAAGGTCATCACCCATGTCCGCGGTTCGTCATTCCCGGCGGCGCTGCGCAAGGCGCGCACCGCGCTGGCCGAGTTCGGTGTCGAGGGTGTCCGGACAAACCTCGCCTTCCTACAAGAGCTTTTGTCCGACAAGCAGATTCAGTCGGGCGAGGTGACGACGGGCTTCCTCGACGCGAAGCTGCCTGAACTGGCGGCCGCGGCGCTGACCCACGAGCACGACACGCGGGTGGCGTCCGTCGAGTTGTATCCCGGTGAGGAAGCGTTGCGCGCCCAGCTGGCCGGCACCGTGGTCGAAATCCCACCCGAGGGCACCGAGGTTTCGCCCGGCGGGCAACTGGTCGTGTTGGAAGCGATGAAAATGCAGCATGTGCTCGTCGCGCCGGATGCGCTGCGCACGATCCGCAATCTCGTGACACCCGGCCAGGTCGTCGGAACCGGAGATCCGCTGGTGGTCTTCGCCCGCACCGGAGCCAGCACCGGCGACGAATCCGCCATCGCCGCAGTCGATCTCGACCGCCCTCGTGCCGACCTCGACGAACTCCGGCGACGCCATCTGCGCACCCTTGACGAGGGCCGTGACGCGGCAGTCGCCAAGCGGCACAAGCAGGGTCGCCGCACCGCCCGGGAGAACATCGCCGACCTGATCGACGACGGCAGCTTCGTCGAATACGGCGCGCTGGCCATTGCCGCGCAACGCAGCCGGCGCTCGGACGAGGATCTGATCGCCAACACCCCGGCCGACGGCCTGGTCGCCGGATTGGCGACCATCGGCGCCGATCGATTCGGGCGGGCGGCTGCCGAGGCGGTCGTGGTGTCCTACGACTACACCGTGCTCGCCGGGACGCAGGGCATGCGCAACCACGCCAAGACGGACCGGGTTTTCGACGTGGCCGCCCGAAAGAGCTTGCCGGTGGTGCTTTTTGCCGAGGGCGGTGGCGGACGGCCCGGCGACACCGACGTCGGTGGTGCGGCCGGGCTGGACGTGCCGACCTTCCGGGTACTCGCCGGGCTGCGCGGCCGGGTGCCGTTGCTGTCCATCGTTTCCGGGCGTTGCTTCGCCGGCAATGCCGCGCTGGCCGGGGTGTGTGATGTGATCATCGCGACCCCGGACGCCAACATCGGAATGGGCGGGCCGGCGATGATCGAGGGCGGCGGGCTCGGGGTGTACCCGCCCGAGGCGATCGGCCCGATCGACGTGCAGCGGCACAACGGGGTGGTCAGCCTGGTCGCGCGGGACGAGGCGCACGCGGTATCGCTGGCCAAACAATATCTGTCCTACTTTCAGGGCCGCGTCGCCGACTGGGCAGCCCCGGAGCCACGGCTGGCCCGACATGTGGTGCCGGAGAATCGGTTACGCGCCTACGACGTGCGCCGGGCGATCGAGTCGATCGTCGACGTCGGCTCCGTCCTCGAGCTGCGCCCCGACTACGGCGTCGGCATCGTCACCGCGCTCGTCCGGGTCGAGGGCGTGGCTTATGGGCTGCTGGCCAACAGCAGCCACCATCTGGGCGGTGCGATCGATGCCGAGGCCGCCGACAAGGCCGGCGACTTTCTTACGTTGTGCCAATCGTTTCGGCTGCCGGTGATTTCGTTGTGCGACACACCGGGATTCATGGTCGGGCCGGACGCGGAAAAGCAGGCGGCGGTTCGCCGGTTCGGCCGGATGTTCGTGCTCGGTGCGCGGCTGACGGTGCCGCTGGGAATGATCATCTTGCGCAAGGGTTATGGATTGGGCGCAATGGCCATGGCGGGCGGCTCTTTTCACGCCCCGCAATTCACCGTCGCCTGGCCGACGGGGGAGATCGGCGGCATGGGCTTGGAAGGCGCGGTACGCCTCGGCTTCAGCAAGGAGCTGGCCGCCGCGGCCGATGCCGCCGAACGTGAGCAGTTATTCGAAAAGCTTGTGGCGGCGGCCTACCAACACGGTAAGGCTCTTCGGGCCGCCACGACGTTCGAGCTGGATGACGTAATCGACCCTTCAGACTCCCGTGCCTGGATCACCAGGCTGACGGGAGCCTGAAGGGTCGTGCCGGAGAGGAATCAGGCGTGGCCGGATCCGCAGCCAACGCCCGGCAGACATCCAGTGCCGCCGGGAACGCCACCCGGGCCGGCATTCTGGCCGCCGGAGCCACAGCCGACGCCCGGGATGCAGCCGGTGCCACCCGGGCCGCCACCCGGACCGCTGTTCTGGCCACCGGACCCGCAGTTGCCGTTGGGGTCGCAGCCGCCGCCACCCGGGTCGTCCTTGAAGATGACGTGGGTGGGCGCCGGGCCGCTCATTGTCGGGCCGGTCGCAAAGCTATCCGCAGCGGCGATCGGTGCGGCAGCGATTGCGGCGGCAACAGCGCCGCCGACCACCAGTGGTTTCAGGAAGGTCAATTTCGCTAACATGCGACTCGCATACCACGCACGCGCGCGGACAAAACCTCTCTGGAAAAGATTATTGATGGCAATCGACGCTCTCCGCTAGCGAACTCGGGCCCCCACAAACAAAGGTGTACAACGATGACCTCACTGGATTTGACCGGCCGTACTGCGATTGTCACGGGGGCCTCGCGCGGAATCGGATTGGCTATTTCGCAGCAGTTGGCGGCCGCGGGCGCCAATGTGGTGCTGACCGCCCGCAAGCAGGAGGCCGCGGCTGCGGCCGCAGCGGAAGTCGGAGGACGGGCCTTGGGTGTCGGTGCTCACGCGGCCGACGAGGAGGCCGCGCGCAACTGCGTGGACCTCACCCTGGAAACGTTCGGCAGCGTCGACATTTTGATCAACAACGCGGGCACCAATCCGGCGTACGGCCCGCTGATCGACCAGGATCACGCGCGGTTCACCAAGATCTTCGAAGTCAATCTGTGGGCTCCGCTGCTGTGGACATCGCTTGTTGTCAAGGCATGGATGGGCGAGCACGGAGGCGCAATAGTTAACACCGCCTCCATCGGCGGGCTGCATCAGTCCCCGGCGATGGGGCTGTACAACGCCACCAAGGCGGCGCTGATTCACGTCACCAAACAACTGGCCCTGGAACTGTCGCCGGGCATACGAGTGAATGCCATCGCTCCCGGAGTCGTTCGCACCAAATTGGCCGAGGCGCTGTGGAAGGACCACGAGGATCCGCTGGCGTCGCAGATTGCGCTCGGTCGCATCGGTGAGCCCGAGGATGTGGCGAACGCGGTGGCCTTCCTGGTTTCCGACGCGGCGAGCTGGATCACCGGTGAGACGTTGGTCATGGACGGCGGTCTGCTGCTGGGCGGCGCGCAGGGCTTCCAGATGCGGCCCGGGAGCAAATCATGAGTCCGGACGATCTCGACAAACGGATACAGGCGCTGCTGGACGAACACAACCCGGCGACCACCAAGCCGCGCGATTTCCTTGGCGCGCAATTCGATGCCGGCCTGGCCTGGGTACACCTGCCGCAGGGCTTCGGCGGGCTGGATCTGCCGCGCAAAGCGCAGGAAGCGGTCAACGCGCGGCTGTCCGCGGCCGGCGCGCCGGTGGGCGGCACGGTGAAGAACTTCATCGGGATGGGCATGGCGGCCCCGACGATCGCGGCCTTCGGCACCGATGAGCAGAAGCGAAAGTTCTTGCGCCCGTTGTTCACCGGCGAGCAGGTCTACTGTCAGTTGTTCAGCGAGCCCGGTGCGGGGTCGGACTTGGCCGGGGTGGCCACGCGCGCGGTCCGCGACGGCGACGACTGGATTGTCAACGGGCAGAAGGTGTGGACATCGATGGCGCAGCACGCGCAGATGGCCATCCTGGTCGCCCGTACCGACCCGACGGTACCCAAGCACGCGGGTTTGACCTACTTCGTCTGCGATATGACGCAACCGGGTGTCGACGTCCGGCCGCTGCGTCAGATCACCGGCGAGGCGGAGTTCAACGAGGTGTTCCTCACCGATGTCCGGGTGCCCGACGCGAATCGGCTTGGCCCGGTGGGGGGTGGCTGGCGAGTCGCGACCACCACGCTCAACAACGAGCGGGTCGCGATCGGTGCCAGCTCCGGCGTTCCGCGCGAGGGCGGGATCATCGGGAAGATCACCCGGGCGTGGCGTGACGAGCCGGGGCTGCGCAACGGCGCGATGCACGACGAGCTGATGCGGCTCTGGGTGGAGGCCGAAGTACTTCGACTGGCCGGGCAACGGCTCGGACAGCAGGCCGTCGCGGGCCAGCCCGGACCGGAGGGCGCCGGCATGAAGATCGCCTTCGCCAAACTGGCGCAAGCTCTTTCGGGTTTCGACATCGAGCTGCACGCCGAGTCCGGCTTGCAGTACGACGACTGGACCATGCGCAGAACAGAAGTCGTCGACTTGATCGGTCGCGAACCCGGGTATCGCTACCTGCGGGCGCGCGGCAACTCGATCGAGGGCGGCACGTCGGAAATCTTGCGCAACACCGTTTCTGAGCGGATTCTCGGGCTGCCCGGCGAACACCGCGTCGACAAGGATGTCGCCTGGAAGGACCTGGACCGATGAGCATCGGGGACTTGCTCTACTCCGACACCGAGCAGGCGTTGCGCGACAGCGTCCGCCAACTGTTCGCCGAACAGTGTGCGCCAGAGGTGGTGACCCGGGCGTATGACCCAACGCCACAAGACTTTTCCGGTGTCTGGCGGCGGCTGGCCGCTGAGCTGGGGGTGGCCGGGCTGCTGGTGCCGGAGTCGCTCGGCGGCGCCGGCGCGAGTGCGCGCGAGGCCGCGGTCGTGATGGAGGAGATCGGCCGGGCGGTCGCGCCGGTACCGTTCCTGTCCAGCGCGGTGCTCGCCACGGTCGCGCTGTTGCGTGCCGGCGAGACCGAAACCCTGTCCGCGCTGGCCCAAGGCGAGCCGACCGCGGCGCTGGTGGTGCCGCTGTCCACCGCGCCCGGCGATCCGATCGCGGGGGTGAGCAGCGGCACCGACGGCCTGACCGGGACGGTCAGCAGCGTCGCCGGCGCCGCCGAGGCCGACGTGCTGGTGGTGCCGGTCGCGGGCGCCGACGGCATCGAGTTACACACCGTCTCCCGCAGTGCGCCGGGGGTCGAGGTGTCACCGCTGCTGGCCCTGGACATGACGAGACCGCTTGCTAATGTCCAGTTTTCGGCGGCATCGTCAACCCTGGTCGGAGCCGGCCCCGGGGCGGACGCGGCCGTGGCGGCCGCGCTGGAGACCGGTGCGGCGCTGCTGGCGTCCGAACAACTCGGGGTGGCGCAGTGGTGCTTCGAGACCACGCTGGCCTATGCCAAGCAGCGCAAGCAGTTCGGCCGTGCGATCGGGTCCTATCAGGCGATCAAGCATCGGTTGGCGGATCTGTGGTTCGAGGTCGGTTCGGCGACGGCCGCGGCGCGCTACGCCGCGGATACCTGCGCTTCCGAAGATCCCGACGCGAGCATCGCCGCGGCCATCGCGCAGGCCTACTGCAGCGGAATCGCGGTGCACGCCGCCGAGGAGTGTGTGCAGCTGCACGGCGGCATCGGTATGACCTGGGAGTATCCGGCCCACCTGTACCTCAAGCGGGCCAAGAGCGATCAGTTGGCGTTCGGTACCGCTTACCGTCATCGGGCCCGGCTGGCCGGCCTGGTGGACCTGCCGGTCTCGTAATCGCCTGAGGGAGTAGCGACTTGCGCGTCTTGTTGTCGACATACGATTCGCGCGGCGGCGTCGAACCACTGCTGGGACTCGCGGTGCAGCTGCAGGCGCTCGGCGCGGAAGCGGTGGTGTGCGCGCCGCCCGACGACGAATTTGCCGAGCGGGCAGCCGGTTTCGGGATTCCGCTGGTGGGATTCGGCCCGTCGGTACGCGCGGTGACGACCGCGGCGACGCAGTCGTCGGAGGAGGATGTGCGCGGGCATGTGCTCGGGCTGCTCGCCGCACAGTTCGACACGGTCGCCGACGTCGCGCAGGGATGCGACGCGGTGGTGTCGACCGCCCTGGTGTGGACGGCGGCCGGCGCGCGGTCGGTGGCCGACAAACTCGGCATCCACTACGTCTACGCGAGCTACCATCCGACCCACCTGCCATCGCCCTACCACCCGCCGCCGGAGTACGTCGGCCGCGGCATGGGGACGAGCGAGATCGATAACCGGGTGATGTGGAACCACAACGCCCACAACGCCAATACGTTGTTCGGCCCGACGCTCAACAGCCACCGGGCGGCGATCGGTCTGCCCCCGGTAAGCGACGTACGTACTTACGCCTACACCGACCACCCGTGGCTGGCCGCCGACCCGGCGCTGGGCCCATGGCAGCCGCTGGCGGACCTGCACGTCGTGCAGACCGGGGCGTGGCTGCTGCACGACGAGCGCCCACTCGCGGCGGAGCTGGAGGAGTTCCTGGACGCCGGCACCCCGCCGGTGTACGTGGGCTTCGGCAGCATGCCGCTGTGGGGTTCCAAGGACGTCGTCCCGATGGCGATCGAGGCCATCCGCGCCCAGGGTCGGCGTGTGCTGCTTTCCCATGGCTGGGCCGACCTGGCCCCCATCGATGACCGCGACGACTGCATGGCTGTCGGTGAGGTCAACCAGCAGGCGCTGTTCGGGCGGGTGGCCGCCGTCCTGCACCACGGCGGCGCCGGCACGACGACGACGGCAGCCCGAGCGGGCGTGCCCCAGCTCGTCGTGCCGCAGGGGGCCGACCAGGTGTACTGGGCCTGCCGGGTGGCCGAGCTGGGCATCGGCGCCGCATGCGACGGTCCGACTCCGCCGCACGGCTCCCTGCCGGCCGCACTCGAGCTGGTCCTGGCAGACGACACCCGCGCCCGCGCGAACGAGGTGGCGGCCACGATGCGCACCGACGGTGCGGCGGCGGCCGCGAAGTTGTTGCTCGACGCGGTGAGCTTGGAAAAGCGCTAGCGCGGCAGGGCCGAACCGAAGACTTCCGTCATCGCCGCCCAATGCCGCTCCGCGGCGGCCGCGTCATAAGGGGCGTTATCGGGCACCGCGAAGCCGTGAGCTGCCTGGTACCACTCGATGGTGTGCCGCACACCGGCCGCCGTCAGCGCCTTGTCGAGCTGTTCGGCGTGGTCGGTGGTGAACGACGCGTCGTTTTCGGCGCCGCCCACGTAGATCGTGGCGTTCATCCGGTGAGCCAGCAGGTGCGGGCTGTCCGCGGTGTCGGATACCAGGCCGCCGCCGTGGAAGGACGCCGCGGCGGCCACGCGGTCCGGAACCCGGCCGGCCACCGTCACCGAGATGCGTCCACCCATGCAGTAGCCGCACACCCCGAAGCGTTCGCCGGACACTTCGGGGCGCGCCGCCAGGTAGTCGAAGTACGCCCGGGCGTCGCTGGTGACCTTGTCCTGGGTGAGGCTGCCGATCATCGAAAACAGCCGCTTGCGTTCCTGTTCGTCGCCGAACACGCTGGCCATGTCGAACGGTGCCCAGTCGGCGTTGCGGTAGTACACGTCCGGCAGCAGCACCGCGTAACCGAATCCGGCCAGTTTGGCCGCCATTTGCTGGAAGGTATCGCGGACGCCGCCGGCGTCGGGGTACATGATCACGGCGGGGTGGGGGGCTTGGGTGTCCGGGCCTTCGGGGGTGAATAGCTGGACGGTGCAGGTCCCGTCGGCGGTGGTGATGGTGTCGGTAATGTTCGGCATGGCACCCGTTCTACTCCGCACAATCGCGGCTAAGCTGACCGCGTGCCGATCCCCACTCCCTACGAGGACTTACTGCGCCTGGTCCTCGAGACGGGTTCGGCCAAATCGGACCGCACCGGGACGGGAACCCGCAGCCTGTTCGGCCGGCAGTTGCGCTACGACCTGTCCGCCGGCTTCCCGTTGTTGACCACCAAGAAGGTCCACCTCAAATCGGTGGTCTACGAGTTGCTGTGGTTCCTGCGCGGCGACTCCAACGTCAGCTGGCTGCAGGAGCACGGCGTCACGATCTGGGACGAATGGGCAAGCGACACAGGCGATCTCGGCCCCATCTACGGCGTGCAGTGGCGATCCTGGCCGACCCCGTCGGGTGAGCACATCGATCAGATCAGCGCCGCGCTGGAATTGCTGCGCACCGACCCGAACTCCCGGCGCAACATCGTGTCGGCGTGGAACGTCGGCGAAATCCCGCAGATGGCGCTGCCGCCGTGCCACGCGTTCTTCCAGTTCTACGTGGCCGACGGGCGGCTGAGCTGCCAGCTCTACCAGCGCAGCGCGGACCTGTTTCTGGGTGTTCCGTTCAACATCGCCAGCTACGCGCTGCTCACCCACATGATGGCGGCCCAGGCGGGCTTGAGCGTCGGCGAGTTCGTCTGGACCGGCGGTGACTGCCACATCTACGACAACCACCTCGACCAGGTGCGGACCCAGCTCAGCCGCGATCCGCGACCGTACCCGGAACTCCTTTTGGCACAACGGGATTCGATCTTCGACTACACCTACGACGACGTCGTCGTCAAGAACTACGATCCGCACCCGGCGATCAAAGCTCCCGTCGCTGTATGACGCGCGCCGACGACGATGCAGAGCGGAGCGATGAGGAGAAGCGGCGCTGTTGCCAAGTGGGTCTGGTGTGGGCTCAGTCCACATCCGGTGTCATCGGCCGCAATGGCGACATCCCCTGGCATGTGCCCGAAGACCTGGCCCGCTTCAAGCAGGTGACGGTGGGCCACACCGTGGTCATGGGCCGGCGGACCTGGGACTCGTTGCCGGCCAAGGTGCGGCCGTTGCCCGGGCGCAGGAATGTCGTGCTGTCCCGCCAGGACGACTTCACCGCACCCGGTGCCGAAGTGGTTGACTCCCTGGATACCGCCCTGACCGACCCCGAAGCGTGGGTGATCGGCGGCGCCCAGGTCTACCACCTCGCGCTGCCGCGCGCCACCCGATGCGAGGTCACCGAGATCGAGATCGACCTGGTGCTCGACGACGAGGACGCGCTGGCCCCGATGCTCGACGAGACGTGGCTCGGCGAGACGGGGGAATGGCAGGTCAGCCGCTCTGGCCTGCGGTATCGGTTTCACAGCTATCGTCGACCCTGAGCGCTCGCCGCGGCCTCGACGGCCGGGCCTGACATACTCGACGGGGGTCGGTGGGGTCGGCGCAGCGCGGTTTACGGCATTTCCAGGGAGGGGAAATTGGCAGTGATCACCGAACCGGCAATGGCATTCAGCCGCAAGTTCATGGGCTATGACGCGGCCTCGGTCGACGCCCACATCGAGATGTTGACCACCAAGCAGAATCTGCTGCTCAACGACGTCGAGAGTCTGAGAGCCCGGCTGAAGGACTCCGGTGAGGAAGCGGCCGCGCTGCGCAAGGAGGTCGCCCTGCTCACCGATACCTCGCCCGCGCCCCACGCGATGCAGCAACGGATGGCAAAGATGCTGGCGCGCACCGTCGACGAGATTTCCGAGATGCAGGCCGAGGCGCGGGCCGAGGCGGAGGCGCTGATCACCGCGGCCGAAGCGGAAATCGAGGCCGAACAACGCAAGCACCGACAGGTGTTGGCGGATCTGGCCGCGCAGCAAAAGGCCATGGAGGCGCAGTATCGCGAAACCAAGGAAACGCTCGAGGCCGAACTGGCCGGCATGCGCGACGACGCCCAGCAGGCTCGTGAGCAGCTGCTCGCCGACGCCAAGGCGCGCGTCGACCGGGATCGCGAGGAGGCTCGCCGCGCGGTGGACGCCGCGAGCGAGCAACGGATCAAGGTCTTGGAACAACTGATGGGTGTCTATCGCGACCTGGAAACGATTCCGGCCGCTCTCGAGGCGGCGTACCACGACCAAAAGAATCCGACGCAGGCCAGTGCCGCGGTGCCGGAGGATGAGAAGCTCAGCGCGGGGTGAGCCTGCGCTGAAGGCGCCCGGTTGACCGGTATTCTCGGCGCGTGTCGATCAGGAGGCTGACCGCTGCGCAGGCCCGGCGGATAGCCGTTGCGGCCCAAGGGTTTACCGAGCCGCGACCCGGCGGTGAGATCACCCGCGCCCACCTGCGCCGGCTGATCTCGAGAATTCAAGTGCTGCAACTGGATTCAGTCTCTGTGGCGGTGCGTGCCCACTATGCGCCGGTGTTCAGCCGGCTCGGCCCCTACGACCGCGACGTGCTGGACCGCGCCGCTTGGGGCCCCCGTTCGTCGCGGCTGCTGGCCGAGTACTGGGCGCACGAGGCCGCGCTGATGGCCGTCGACGACTGGCCGCTGCTGCGCTGGCGGATGCGCCAGTACCGGCACGGCCGATGGGGCACCCACATCGTCAAGGCCAATCCAAAGCTCGCCGACAAGATCGTCGGCGCCGTCGGCGAACTCGGGCCCAGCACCGCCGGACAGATCGAGGCCCATCTCGAGGCCGAAACGGCCGGCCCGCGAGGAAGCTGGTGGGGCAGCCGCAGCGACACCAAGTGGGTGGCCGAGGCGCTGTTCGCCTCCGGGGTGCTCACCACGGCCACCCGGGTCGGGTTCGCCCGCCACTACGACCTGGTGGAGCGGGTGCTGCCGGCCAGCGTGCTGGCCCGCCAGGTCGACGACGCCGAAGCCCTCCGCGAGCTCTGCTTGCGCGCGGCGACCGCGCTGGGCGTGGGCACCGAGGCCGACATCCGCGACTACTTCCGGCTGTCCGCGCAGCAGGTCAAACCCGCCATCGCGGCGCTGGTGGCGGCCGGCGAGATCGAGCGGGTGGACGTCGACGGCTGGTCGGCGCCCGCGTATCTGCATGCCCGGCGATCGGTGCCCCGGCTGGATCGCGGCACCGCGCTGCTATGTCCGTTCGACCCGCTGATCTTCTTCCGGCCCCGGGTCGAGCGGCTGTTCAATTTCCACTACCGCATCGAGATCTACACGCCGGCGGCCAAGCGCCAGTACGGCTACTACGTGTGGCCGCTGCTGGTGGACGGTGAGCTGATGGCGCGGGTCGACCTCAAGGCCGATCGCGCCGCCGACACGCTGCGGGTGGTGGGCGCGTTCGGCGAGCCGCAGGCGCCGCGCTCCCGGGTGGCCGCCGCGCTGGCCGGCGAGCTGGGTTCGATGGCGTCCTGGCTTGGCCTGGGCGGGTTTACCGTCTCGGGCCGCGGCGACTTGGCCGCGCAGTTGCGCACCGCCGCGAAGCGGGTTAGCTGATGGCGACCGACAAGGAACTCAAGGCCACGCTCTGGAAAGCGGCCGACAAGTTGCGCGGCTCCCTGTCGGCCGGCCAGTACAAGGACGTCGTGCTCGGGCTGGTGTTCCTTCAGTACGCCAACGAGGCGCAATGGAACATGTTGGCGCACAACGCGGAAGCCGACAACATCGGTCGGCTCGTCGACGATGCGATGGGCGCCATGATGGCGGCGACCCCGGCCCTGGCCGGACTGCTGCCGCGCATCTACGAAGACCTCGACCAGCGCCGGCTCGGTGAGCTGGTGCGTCTGCTCGACGACGCGCGACTGCGCCCGCAAGAGCGTCCGCGCGACCTGATGGGGGAGGTCTACGAGTACTTTCTCGGCAATTTCGCTCGGGCGGAGGGGAAACGGGGCGGCGAGTTCTTCACCCCGCCCAGTGTCGTGCGGCTGATCGTGGAGGTCCTGGAACCGGCGGGCGGCCGGGTGTACGACCCGTGCTGCGGCTCGGGCGGGATGTTCGTGCAGACCGAGAATTTCATCGCCGCCCGCGACGGCGACCCCCAAGATGTCCGCATCTACGGTCAGGAGGGCGTCGAGCAGACCTGGCGCATGGCGAAGCTGAATCTCGCCGTCCACGGCATCGACAACGCGGGCCTGGCCCGGGGCGACACGTTCGTCGAGGACCTGCACGCCGGCATTTGCATGGACTACGTGATGGCCAATCCACCGTTCAACATCAAGGATTGGGCCCGCGACGAACACGACCCCCGCTGGCGCTTCGGTGTTCCCGCCGCCGGCAACGCCAACTACGCCTGGATTCAGCACATCCTCGCCAAGCTGGCGCCGGGCGGCAAGGCCGGGGTGGTGATGGCCAACGGTTCGATGTCGTCGAACGCGCTCGGGGAGGGCGACATTCGCGCGCGGATCGTCGACGCGGACCTGGTGTCCTGCATGATCGCGCTGCCCGCGCAGTTGTTTCGCAGCACCGGAATTCCGGTGTGCCTGTGGTTTCTTGCGACGGACAAGGGAGACCGGTCCGGGCAGGTGTTGTTCATCGACGCCCGCGGGCTCGGCTATCTCGTCGACCGCGCGGAACGCGCACTCAGCGACGAGGAAGTCGTCCGGATCGGCGACACCTATCACGCCTGGTGCGGCTCGAAGTCGGCCGCCGCGAAGGGCGTTGGCTATCAGGATATTCCGGGGTTCTGCAAATCCGTATCGCGCGACGACATCGCCGCCGCCGGTTACCTGCTGACACCGGGACGCTATGTCGGTGCTCCCACCGCCGAGGAGGACGCGGAGCCGGCGGAGGCAAAGGTCGCCCGGCTGACCCAGGACTTGCTGACGGCGCTGGACGAATCCGCGCGGTTGGAATCGGTGGTGCGACAGCAGGTGCGTCGGTTGTGCTGACGGCGACGCTCGGCCAGTATCTCGACTTCCGCACCGGAAGCGGCTCGCCGGCGCGGGTGCCCGATGGGCGGATTCCCGTCTACGGCGCCAACGGCGCGATCGGTTATGCCGCGCAACCCAATGCGAGCGGCCCGCTGATCGTGCTCGGTCGCGTCGGATCCTATTGCGGCAGTGTGCGTTACTGCGATTCCGATGTGTGGGTCACCGACAACGCGCTGGTGTGCCGGGCCAAAGAGCCCGCGGAGACCCGCTATTGGTATTACGCGCTGCAAACCTGCAGGCTGGGCGATCACCGGGCCGGATCGGGGCAGCCCCTACTCAATCAGGCCATCCTGCGCGACGTATCGGTGCGGACCGTTCCCGGACGCCAGCGGCAGCGGATCGCCGCGCTGCTCGGCGCTTTCGACGACAAGGTCGCCGCGAACGAACGGGTGATCGCGGCCGCCGAGCGGCTGATGCTCGCCCTCGTCGAGTCGGTCTCCGAGTACGTGCCACTGTCGAGTCTGGCGCACCGGTCGACAGTGGTGCGCGGACCGGAGCGATTCGACGACGTCGTCGCGCATTTCAGTCTTCCGGCGTTCGACGACGGCGCCACACCCCGGCGCGTCGATCGCGCAACCGTGAAAAGCGGCAAGCTCGAGCTGACCGAACCGTGCGTGCTGTTCGCCAAGCTGAACCCGCGGATCCCGCGGATCTGGAATGTGGTGCGACTGCCCGCCGAAATGGCAGTGGCGAGTACGGAATTCGTCGTGCTCAAACCCGACGGTGTCGACACCTCGGCGCTGTGGGCCGCGGTACGGCAACCCGGCGTCTCGCAGCGACTGCAGCAGCAGGTCGCCGGAACCTCGACCAGCCACCAACGCATTGCGCCGCGAGACCTGATGGATGTCGCGGTGCACGACGTTCGGCGCCTGACCGCCGATGCGGCGCAGACGATCGCCGGTCTGGGTGCGCTGTGTCACGCGCGGCGCAGCGAATCCCTGCGGCTGTCGGCTTTCCGCGATGCCCTGCTGCCGTTGCTGATGTCGGGCAAGGCCCGGATCAAGCAAGACCCCCGCTAAGGTAAGCGCCGTGGCCGAGACGGCGCCGCTGCGCGTGCAACTGATCGCCAAGACCGAGTTCTTGGCTCCACCGGACGTGCCGTGGACCACCGATGCCGACGGCGGGCCGGCGCTGGTCGAGTTCGCCGGCCGGGCCTGCTACCAGAGCTGGTCGAAACCCAACCCCAAGACCGCGACCAATGCCGGCTACATCAAACACATCATCGACGTCGGCCACTTCTCGGTGCTCGAGCACGCGAATGTGTCGTTCTACATCACCGGCATTTCGCGGTCGTTGACTCATGAGCTGATCCGGCACCGGCACTTCTCCTATTCGCAGCTCTCGCAGCGCTTCGTGCCGGAGGCGGACTCGCAGATCGTCGTGCCGCCGGGCCTGGAGGACGACCCCGAACTGCGGGAGATCCTGGCCGCGGCCGCCGACGCCAGCCGCGCCACCTACACCGAACTGCTGGCCAAGCTCGAAGCCAAGTTCGCCGGGGCGTCGCCCGGTGAAAAATTGGGCGTGCTGCGGCGCAAGCAAGCCCGGCAGGCGGCCCGCGCCGTGCTACCGAACGCCACCGAAACCCGCATCGTCGTCACCGGGAACTACCGCGCCTGGCGGCACTTCGTCGCGATGCGCGCCAGCGAGCATGCCGACGTGGAAATCCGGCGGCTGGCCATCGAATGCCTGCGTCAGCTCATCGAGGTAGCACCGGCGGTATTCGCCGATTTCGAGATCTCCACCCTGGCCGATGGGACCGAGGTCGCGACCAGCCCGCTAGCCACCGAAGCCTGACGCGCGCGGCGGCGAAATCGGCTTGGCACCGCCAGGTAATCTGGGACCGTGAGTTCCGTCGGATTCGATGCCCCCGCGCGTCTGGGCACCTTGCTGACCGCAATGGTGACGCCGTTCGCCGCCGATGGCTCGCTGGACACCGCCGCCGCGGCGCGGGTGGCAAACCACCTGGTGGACGGCGGCTGCGACGGCCTGGTCGTCTCGGGTACCACCGGCGAGTCGCCGACCACCACCGACGAAGAGAAGCTCGAGCTGCTGCGCGTCGTGCTGGAAGCCGTGGGCGATCGGGCCCGCGTCATCGCCGGCGCGGGCACCTACGACACCGCACACAGCATCAAGCTGGCCAAGGCATCCGCCGCCGAAGGTGCGCACGGTCTGCTCGTGGTCACGCCGTACTACTCGAGGCCGCCGCAGAGCGGGCTGATCGCACATTTCACCGCCGTCGCCGACGCGACCGAGCTGCCGGTGCTGCTGTATGACATCCCGCCGCGGTCGGTTGTTCCGATCGAATTCGACACCATCCGCGCGCTGGCGGCGCACCCGAACATCGTCGGGATCAAGGACGCCAAGGCCGATCTGCACGGCGGCGGCCAGATCATCGCCGAAACCGGATTGGCCTACTATTCCGGGGACGACGCGCTCAACCTGCCCTGGCTGGCGATGGGCGGGATCGGCTTCATCAGTGTGATCTCTCATCTGGCCGCTGGCCAGCTCCGAGAGTTGTTGTCCGCGTTCAATTCCGGCGACATCGCCACAGCCCGCAAGATCAACGTCGCGGTCGCTCCGCTGTGCAACGCGATGGGCCGGCTGGGCGGCGTCACGCTGTCCAAGGCGGGTCTGCGCCTGCAGGGCATTGACGTCGGCGATCCCCGGCTGCCGCAGGTACCCGCGACACCGGAGCAGATCGACGCGCTGGCCGCCGACATGCGCGCTGCCTCGGTACTCAGGTGATCGACAGGTGAACGAAGACCTCAGCCCGCCAGGTCCGTTGACCGCAGGTGGGTTGCGGGTGACCGCGCTCGGTGGCATCAGCGAAATCGGCCGCAACATGACGGTTTTCGAGCACCTGGGCCGGCTGCTGATCATCGACTGTGGCGTGATGTTTCCCACGCACGACGAGCCCGGCGTCGACCTGATCCTGCCCGACCTGCGTCACATCGAAGACCGGCTCGACGACATCGAGGCGCTGGTCCTGACGCATGCGCACGAGGATCACATCGGGGCGATCCCGTTCCTGCTCAAGCTACGGCCCGACATCCCGGTGGTCGGCTCCAAGTTCACCCTGGCGATGGTCGCGGCCAAGTGCCGCGAGCACCGCATCAAGCCGGTTTTTGTCGAAGTCAAAGAGGGACAGAGCAGCCGCCACGGCGTGTTCGAATGCGAATACTTCGCCGTGAACCACTCCATCCCCGATGCCCTGGCCATAGCGGTGTACACCGGCGCGGGAACGGTTTTGCACACCGGCGACATCAAGCTCGACCAAACCCCACTCGACGGCCGGCCCACCGATCTACCCGGCATGTCGCGGCTCGGCGACGCCGGTGTGGACCTGTTCCTGTGCGACTCGACTAACTCCGAGCATCCCGGTGTCGGGCCGTCCGAGACCGAGGTGGGCCCGACCCTGCACCGGCTGATCCGCGGTGCCGAAGGTCGCGTGATCGTGGCCTGCTTCGCTTCCAATGTCGACCGGGTGCAGCAAATCATCGATGCCGCAGTGGCTTTGGGCCGGCGGGTGTCGTTCGTCGGGCGGTCCATGGTGCGCAACATGAGCATCGCCCGGGACTTGGGGTTCCTGCGAGTCGACGATTCCGACCTGATCGACATCGGGGCGGCCGAGATGATGGCGCCCGAGCGGGTGGTGCTGGTCACCACCGGCACCCAGGGCGAGCCGATGGCGGCCTTGTCGCGGATGTCGCGCGGCGAACACCGCAGTATCACGCTGACCGCGGGGGACCTGGTCGTGCTGTCGTCGTCGCTGATCCCCGGCAACGAGGAGGCCGTCTACGGCGTCATCGATGCGCTGTCCAAGATCGGTGCCCGGGTGGTCACCAATGCCCAAGCCCGGGTGCATGTTTCGGGCCACGCCTACGCCGGCGAGCTGCTCTTCCTGTACAACGGCGTGCGGCCCCGCAATGTGATGCCGGTGCACGGCACCTGGCGCATGCTGCGGGCCAATGCCAAGCTGGCCGCCAGCACCGGGGTGCCGGAGGAGTCAATCCTGTTGGCCGAGAACGGTGTCAGCGTTGATCTGGTCGGCGGCAGGGCATCGATCGCCGGCGCGGTGCCGGTCGGCATGATGTTCGTCGACGGGCTGGTCACCGGCGATGTCGGCGATATCACGCTGGGCGAGCGGCTTATCCTGTCCGAGGGGTTTGTCGCGGTGACGGTGGTGCTCACTCGCGGCACCGGACGTGCGGCGACGACGCCGCACCTGTACTCGCGCGGGTTCTCCGAGGATCCCAAGGCGCTCGAGCCCCTGGTACGCAAGGTCTCCGAAGAACTCGAAGCGCTGGCCGCCGCCCACGTGACCGACCCGGTCCGGATCGCTCAGGGCGTACGGCGCACCGTCGGCAAATGGGTGGGCGAAACCTATCGCCGACACCCGATGATCGTGCCGACCGTGATCGAAGTGTGACGCGCTTGCACGAAACATAAACTGCTGCAGTACTTTCCGGTGCGCTGACGCCGGCGCAGCCCGATCAGGTCACGCCCAAGATGCTGCTCAGCGAGCCGGTAATTTCGGCGAGCGACGCGACCAGACGCTCTTCCTCGGCCTCGTTGGTCGCGGTCGCCGCGGCCTCCGCTTTCCGTAGCGCGTCGTTAATGCGCTCCTGGACCGTCTCGGCGCCCAGCCTGAGCAGGCCCGGCTCGATACTGAGGTCGATCAACACCAGCTGCGCATTCAGAGTCACGGTGACGGTTTCAGTTTCGTCGGTGGCCGTGAAGGTATCCGTGTCCGTTCGATGCAGATGGTCGTCGAGAATCGACTGAAATTGCTCTGCCTGCTGCAGTGCCTCAGCGACCTGCGGGTGAATTTGGGCGGTCATCGGCGTCCTTCCGTGTCGGGAGCAGCATTGGTCCGGTGTCGACTGGTCACGTTTTCGGTCCAGTATCTCCTTGAGTTTAGAGCCGATTTTCCGTTCCGAATGCACACGTTTACCGCAAGTTTATTTGAGTGAATCCAATTTTCATTTGCAATTGTCGCGCAAAAAATTGGTGTCGTAACCACACCGGAACCGGGGTTACGCTTCGTATACGCAACTGTTGCTTAGGTTCATCGTCGACAGGGGCGGTCAACCATGAAGGGAATCTCCGATGTCTATATTTGCGTCCGCCGCCAGGTGCATCACCAGCCTGGCCAACCTGGGTCAACAAGGCGCTGGCCTGGGCCTCGATTTCGGTGGCTGGAGCGGCTCTGAACCGGGCGCTGAAGGCTACGCGGCGACGGCGACCAATACCGCGGCCGACCTTGGGTCCTTTGGGGCTGCCATCGGCGGCAAGGTGATGTCTCGCTACATCAAGAACATGTCTCAGGGTGATCTGATCCAGATGCAGGCCCGGATGGGCGGAAAAGAGGGCGTCAACGACTTCGCCAAAGCGGCTAGCATCATCTCCTGGACCATCACCACCGTCCAGCTGTTGCAGCTGACGACCGGATTCGGGACGCCCTACGATGGTGCTTCCCTGAAAACCGGTTCACAGCAATTCACTTCACTCGCCGGACAGCTGAAGTCCGCACTTCCCGACACCGGTTGGGAGGGTGACGCGTCGGAAGCCTATGCCGACCTGGACACGGCACTGCAGAGTGTGGCGCAGAAAATGGCCGATCTGGATAGCCAGCTGGCGGCCCTGGTGAAAAACCAGGGCGAGTGGGTCACCCATATGCAATTGGCTTTCGGCATATTGAACGATCTCCTTACAACCGCTCTCATCATCGAGTTGATTCTCACGGTGGCGGTGCCAGCCCCGGCCGGCCCCGCCGTGGCGAAAATCTTCGCCATCACGGTTGCGAGTTTGGGGATTTCGGCTGCCGTCGCCTTCCTGGGGACTTTGCTCGGCTATTCGATCGAGAACGGTAAAAAGGCGGATGCGTTGGCCGACAGCTATGCGCAGCTGGTCGCGGGGATCGTGCAAAACGATTCGGTTGCTCAGTCGGCGGTGTCCGTCGTGGGCGGGTCCACGGTGTCGAGCTTCGAGGCCATCTCGGCCGGCCTGTCGACGGCATCCGCCATCGCCGGCGGCCCGCCCGTCGCGTCGCCGGCCGCCCCGGCCGGCGAACGCGCTGAGCAACGCGTGCGGCAAGACGCTCAGTTGAGCGCTGCCGGCCCTGGCGGCGCCGCCGCACCCGCGGCACCCGCGGCGGATTACGCGTCCCCGTCCACGCCCACGGGCACCATGCCCACGCTGGTTCAGGCGGCCGCGATGTCGGGGCAGTCCACGAACCTGTCCGGCCGGGTGTCTCAGCCCGACACTCTGGTCAACCAGGCCAGGGGACAGCTGCGTCAGCTCGCCCAAACGGACGCGCAGGAGCGCGAGCCGGTGCGGCCCGAGCTCGTCGGCGAAGAAGCCGCCCCCGCGGGCGGCGCCGTGGGCGCGGGTGCGGCCGAGCGCGCACCTATTGCGGTGGCGCCGGCCCGTAGCGAAGAGTCATTGCAGCCCAGCGGTATTCAGTAGATCAGCGTTGAAGGAGAAGTAACCATGGCCGACCTAGCCGTCACACCAGAACACCTCGACACATTAGCGACAAAACAAGACCAAGCGGCCACCCAGGCCACGACCCCGGCATCGGCGGGCGCCAATGTGGAAGTCGCCACCTGGGTCACCCACGGCGTCGTCAGCGGAGTGTCCAACGTGGCCTTCACCAAGGCCGCGGCGGCGCGGAAAAAGACCGCCGACGCCATGAGCCAGGCCTCGACCAAGCTCGCCGGCAAGCTGCGCACCGCGAAGGCCGTCTACGGAAGCGCCGACGGCGAAGCGAGCGAGAACATCGACAGACAGCTCTTGGACCGCTGATCACGCCGTAACGGCGACGCTACGTCTTCTCCGCATACGCCGACCATTCCAGCTGCGACGCCCTGAGTTTGCGGCCGGTGGGTTCGACGTAGCGCGCAATGAGTTCGTCCGGTCCGGCCTGCTCGATCAGCCGCCAACCGTATTCGGCGACGAACCCGGCGACGTCGTCGGGGTCCAAACCGAAATGCCAAAGTTGTTGACGCTGACGGACCTTGCGGTACAACGTGCGGGTGCCGTAGCGATTCGTCCCGTCGATGAAGTCGCGGCGGACATAGGTGAACACCAGCCGGCTACCCGAAGCGGCCGCGCGCAGTCCGTCGAGTGTTCGCCGCACACCGGCCTCGGTGAGGTACTGCGTCACGCCTTCGCAGACGAAGAAGGCCCGGTAGTCGGTGTGGTAGCCGTGCTCGGCCAGGGCGGTGAGCAGGTCATCGCGCTCGAAATCCAAGGCCACCAAACGAACCGAGAGCGGCGGACCGCCCAGCACCCGCTGCAGCGTCTTGGCCTTCCTGGCGATGTTGACCGGCAGGTCCACTTCGAAGACCGGGATGCGGACCCGCCGGTTGAGCAGGTAGGCGCGGGTATCGAGTCCGGCGCCGAGGACGACCACGGCATTGATGTCATCGAGCGATTCGGTGATCTTGTCGGCGATGAAACGCTTGCGGCAGGCCAGATTCGCCCACAGCCCGGGGCCGGCCCATTCCGATGCGCGAATCATCAGCCGGCGGATCGGTGCCGCTCGGGTAGTCGCGACCAGCCAGCGCAGCGGGGCCGGCAAGAACAGGTCCGCGAGGTCGTCGTCGACCAGGCGACGCCCGGCCGGTTCGTTCTGCTCGACGGCGGCCAGCACCATCGGGCCAAAAGCGGTCTGCGCAGCGGGGTTTCGGGCCATGGCCGCTACTTGTTCAAAAAGCCCGCGTCGACCGGCAAGGTCACGCCGGTGATGTAGCGGGCCTGGTCGGACACCAGCCACGCCACCGCGTTGGCGATGTCCTCGGCGTCCAGCGTCTCCACCGGCATGGCGTTGCCCAACGCTGCGGGCGTGTCGGTCGCGGCGGCCATCTTGGCCAGCCATTCCCGGGTGAACTCGTTGTTGATCATGGGCGTCTCCACGCCGGAGGGGTGGATCGAGTTGACCCGAATCATTTCCCTGGCAAGCAGATTCGCGTATATCCGCATCAGCCCGACCACTCCGTGCTTGGCGGCGGCGTAGCCGACGGAACCGGCGTCCGGGCTGCCGACGCCGGCCAGCCCGGCGCTCGAACTGATCAGCACGATCGACCCGCCGCTGCCCTGTTTGACCATGGTGGGTATCGCGGCCTTGATGGTGTTGTAGACGCCGGTGAGGTTGACGTCGATGACATCACGCCAGCCGTCGTCACCGGATTGCATCGGCGCGATACCGGCGTTGGCCACCACGATGTCGAGTCGGCCGAGCTCGTCGATGCCGGCCTGCACCGCGGCCGACAGCGACGCGCGATCACGCACATCGGCCTGTTTCGCCACGATGCGGGCACCGGTGTCTTCGACGAGTTTGACGGTGGCCGCCAGGTCCTCGGGCGCGGCCAGGGCATAGCGGACGCTGGCGATTGGCGCACAGATGTCGACGGCGATCACGTCGGCCCCGTCGGAGGCCAGTCGAACCGCGTGCGCGCGGCCCTGACCGCGGGCCGCACCGGTGATCAGCGCGACTTTGCCGTCGAGCGGCCGCACCGTCACCGGCGCAGTTGACCTTTGTCCGGGTCGCCCGCGGGAACCGGCTGCAGCATCTTGATGTCCGGCGCCCCGGCCAGGTGCTCGCCGGCCGCGGTGAACAACTTGGCCACCGCGGGCGCGGCGCTGTGCACCTTGAGCGCCTCTTCGTCGGCCCACTGCTCGACGAAGACGAAGGTCTCACCCGACTCGTGCACCGAATACAGCTGGCAGCCCGGCTCCTCGTGCACCTCTCGGGCCGCGGTCTTGAGGATGTCGCGGACGGTGTCGACGGACTCGGGCTTGACGGTCAAGGTGGCGACGACGACGACGGGCATGCGGAGCTCCTTGAGGGGTAACGGTGGGGATGGTTGTCACCCTACTCACCGAGAATTGCCGGCTGCCGGCATGTCCGCCGCGGGCGGAAGGCAGTGGTATCAGTCATTTCGGGGCCCGCCGAGGCGCCCCGATGTCCGAATTGTCACGGTTTTGTGACCCGTGTGGCAGATGGTGAATATGGGGCTAGTGCGACTAGGCTGGACCCCATGGCTAGTAAGACCGCTGCCCGCTCCGGAACTCGAACGAGCAGGTCAAAGGCCACTTCGCGCTCCAGCGGGTCACGAAGTGCGCGACCGGCACCTGCCCGCAAGAAGGCCGGCAGGAAGCCGAGCAGGCCGGCCAAGCGGCACAACCGGTCCCTGCTCGTCGCCGCCGGGATCACCGGCGGGCGCGCGCTGCGGGCGACCTGGCTGATGGCGGCCCGGGGGACCGGCGGCGCGGCACGGTCGATCGGGCGGGCCCGTGACATCGATCCGGGCCACCGCCGCGACGGGATCGCGCTGGTGCTGCTCGCCCTTGCCGTCGTGGTCGCCGCGAGTTCATGGTTCAATGCCGCGCGACCGATCGGCGCGTGGGTCGACGCGGTGCTGCGCACGTTCATCGGTGCCGGCGTCCTGGCGCTGCCGGCCGTCCTGGGCGCGGTGGCCGTGCTGCTGATGCGCACCCAACCCAATCCCGAGGCGCGGCCGCGACTGATCCTGGGCGCTGCCATGATCGGCTTTTCGCTGCTCGGTCTGCGCCACCTTTGGTCGGGTTCACCGGGCGACCCCGAATTACGCCGTCGCGCAGCGGGATTCATCGGCTTTGCGATCGGCGGCCCGCTGGCCGACGGGCTGACGCCGTGGATCGCCGCGCCACTGTTGTTCATCGGTGCGATGTTCGGGCTGCTGTTGCTGACCGGCACGACGATCCGCGAGCTGCCCGAAATGATGCGAGCACTGTTCGGCACGCCGTTCGTGGACGAGCTCTACGCCGACGAGGACGACTACGACTACGCCGATGGCGAAGCGCGCGAAGACTTTTCCGACGGGTACTACGACGACGGCGCGCTCGACAAGGAGCCGCAGGCGTGGCCGTCGGCCGACAAGGCGCCGGTCGCCCTCGACGACCCGCTGCCGGACGAAACTCCCACCATCCCCGAGCCCGCTCTGCGACCCGGCGAAGCCAAGACCCGCCGTCGTGCCGCCAAAAAGCAGGACACCCCGGTGCAGGACCGGGTGGTCGAAGGCCCCTACACGCTGCCTTCGATGGAGCTGCTGGTCCCCGGCGACCCACCGAAGAAGCGCAGCGCGGCCAACAACGTCATGGCCGAGGCCATCGGCGAGGTGCTGACCCAGTTCAAGGTCGACGCGGCCGTCACCGGCTGCACCCGCGGTCCCACGGTCACCCGCTACGAGGTGGAGCTGGGACCGGGCGTCAAGGTCGAGAAGATCACGGCGCTGCAGAAGAACATCGCCTACGCGGTGGCCACCGAGAGCGTGCGCATGCTGGCGCCGATCCCCGGCAAGTCCGCCGTCGGCATCGAGGTGCCCAACACCGACCGGGAAATGGTGCGGCTGGCCGACGTGCTCACCGCGCCCTCGACCCGCCGCGACCACCACCCGCTGATCATCGGGCTGGGCAAGGACATCGAGGGCGATTTCATCTCGGCGAACCTGGCCAAGATGCCGCACCTGCTGGTGGCCGGCTCCACCGGCTCCGGTAAGTCCAGCTTCGTCAACTCCATGCTGGTGTCGCTGCTGACGCGGGCCACCCCGGAAGAGGTCAGGATGATCCTGATCGATCCGAAGATGGTGGAACTGACGCCGTACGAAGGCATTCCGCACCTGATCACCCCGATCATCACGCAGCCGAAGAAGGCGGCCGCCGCGCTGGCCTGGCTGGTCGAGGAGATGGAGCAGCGCTACCAGGACATGCAGGCGTCGCGGGTGCGTCACATCGACGACTTCAACGCCAAGGTGCGATCCGGCGCCATCACCGCGCCGCTGGGCAGCCAGCGCGAATACCGGCCGTACCCGTATGTGGTCGCGATCGTCGACGAGCTGGCCGACCTGATGATGACCGCGCCGCGCGACGTCGAGGACGCGATCGTGCGGATCACCCAGAAGGCCCGCGCCGCCGGCATCCACCTGGTGCTGGCCACCCAGCGGCCGTCGGTCGACGTCGTCACCGGGCTGATCAAGACCAACGTGCCGTCGCGGCTGGCGTTCGCGACGTCGTCGCTGACCGACAGCCGGGTGATCCTGGACCAGCAGGGCGCGGAGAAGCTGATCGGGATGGGCGACGCCCTGTTCCTGCCGATGGGTGCCAACAAGACCGTCCGGCTGCAGGGCGCCTACATCACCGACGAGGAGATCCACGCCGTCGTCACCGCCTGCAAGGACCAGGCCGAACCCGAATACACCGAAGGCGTCACCACCGCCAAGCCCACCGCCGAGCGCACCGACGTCGACCCGGACATCGGCGACGACATGGACGTCTTCCTGCAGGCCGTCGAGCTGGTGGTGTCCAGCCAGTTCGGCTCCACCTCGATGCTGCAGCGCAAACTGCGGGTCGGCTTCGCCAAAGCCGGCCGGCTGATGGACCTGATGGAGACCCGCGGCATCGTCGGGCCCAGCGAGGGCTCCAAGGCGCGCGAGGTGCTGGTCAAACCCGACGAGCTGGCCGGAACGCTGGCGCTGATCCGCGGCGGCGCCAACGCCGACGGATCCGATGACGACGGCGGGTAGCGCTTAGAGCAGCAGCAGCATCCGGGTGTTGCCCAGGATGTTCGGCTTGACGTAGCTGAGGTCCAGGAACTCGGCCACACCGATGTCGTAGGAGCGGCACATCTCCTCGAACACCTCGGCGGTGACCGGCGTGCCCTCGATCTCGGTGAATCCGTGCCTGCCGAAGAACTCGGTTTCGAAGGTCAGCACGAAGATCCGTTCCAGCTGCAGCTCGCGCGCGACGTCGAGGAGCCGTGTGACGATCGCGTGGCCGACACCGTGGCCCGTCGCCGCGGGGTCGACCGCGACGGTGCGGATCTCGCCGAGATCCGACCAGAACACGTGCAACGCGCCGCAGCCGACCACGCGGGCGTCCAGCTCGGCCACCCAGAACTCCTGGACGGCCTCGTACAGCGTCACCAGGGCCTTTTCCAGCAGGATCTTGCCCGCATAGGTGTCGACGAGGTGCTTGATCGTGGGTATGTCAGATGTTCGCGCGCGCCGGACGACGACCTGCTGGCTATCCCGAGAACGTTCGGTCACGGGTAACAGTATTGACATCTGGCGCGGGTGCGCTGGTCAACAGCTATTCTGTTGCCGTGTCGGGGCAGCCGCAGACAGGACCGGTGGCGCGACGCGTCAGCATCGCCAACCTGGCCAATGTCCTCACGCTTTTGCGGTTGGTGCTGGTTCCGATCTTCCTGCTCGCATTGTTCGCCGGGGGCGGCCACGAAACCGTGGCGCGGATCGTGGCTTTCGTCGTGTTCGCGGTGGCGTGCATCACCGACCGGCTGGACGGCCTGCTGGCCCGCAACTACGGCATGGCGACCGAATTCGGCGCATTCGTCGATCCGATCGCCGACAAGATGCTGATCGGATCCGCGCTGGTGGGACTGTCGATGCTCGGCGACCTGCCCTGGTGGGTGACCATTTTGATCCTGATCCGCGAGATCGGTGTGACGGTGTTGCGGCTGGCCGTCATTCGCCGCGGCGTCATACCGGCCAGCTGGGGTGGCAAACTCAAGACTTTTGTCCAGGCGGTGGCGATCGGGCTGTTCGTGCTGCCGCTGTCGGGGCCGTTCCTGGTGGCGGCTTCGGTGGTGATGGCCGCCGCGATCGTGCTGACCGTGGTCACCGGGATCGACTACGTGGCCTCGACCGTCAAGGAAGTGCGGCGGACGGGAACCTAGACGGCCGGTGCCGGCGTTGTCCTGATGGAGCGGCTTTGCCGGACGAAGGAGAGCAGGATGTCGCCATTGGTTCGCGAGGTCATCGGCGAGGTGCTGCGCCTGGCCCGAACGACACAGGGACGGACGCTGCGCGAGGTATCGGACACGGCGCGGGTGAGCCTCGGGTATCTCTCCGAGGTGGAGCGTGGCCGCAAGGAGGCCTCCAGCGAGCTGCTGAACGCGATCTGCGACGCGTTGGAGGTTCCGCTGTCGACGGTGCTCACCGACGCCGGTGAGCGGATGGCGAACGAGGAACGCGCGGCAGCCGCGCAGACGGCCGAGGCCAGCGCGTCCACCATCGACGCCACCACCAAGGTGGTCATCCCGCAGGTTGCGTCGCTCGCGGTGGCCTGAGGGTGGGGCGATCGGCTCCAACCCGTTAAATTGAGCGGCAAGCCCAACCGGCACAAGAAGCGAAGGCGGAGCTAACTCATGGCCAATCCGTTCGTCAAAGCGTGGAAATACGTCATGGCGCTGTTCAACTCGAAAATTGACGAGCATGCCGACCCCAAGATCCAGATCCAGCAGGCCATCGAGGAAGCCCAGCGCACCCACCAGGCGTTGACCCAACAGGCGGCACAGGTGATCGGCAACCAGCGCCAGCTGGAGATGCGGCTCAACCGGCAGCTGGCCGACATCGAGAAGCTCCAAGTCAACGTGCGTCAGGCGCTGACGCTGGCCGACCAGGCCACCGCCGCCGGAGACGCCGCCAAGGCCACCGAGTACACGAACGCCGCCGAGGCGTTCGCGGCCCAGCTGGTGACCGGGGAGCAAAGCGTTGAAGACCTCAAGGCGCTGCACGACCAAGCCCTGGGCGCGGCGGCGCAGGCCAAAAAGGCCGTCGAACGCAACGCCATGGTGCTGCAGCAGAAGATCGCCGAACGCACCAAGCTGCTCAGTCAGCTTGAGCAGGCCAAGATGCAGGAGCAGGTCAGCGCGTCGCTGCGGTCGATGAGCGAGATCGCCGCCCCGGGCAACACCCCGAGCCTCGACGAGGTGCGCGACAAGATCGAACGGCGCTACGCCAACGCGATCGGCTCGGCCGAACTCGCGCAGAACTCCGTGCAGGGCCGCATGCTCGAGGTCCAGCAGGCCAGCGTTGAGATGGCCGGTCATTCCAGGCTCGAGCAGATCCGCGCCTCGATGCGTGGCGAAGCCCTGCCGACGGGCGGCACACCCGCGGCTCCCGGAGCCATCCCGGCCACCCCCGCGCCCGCCGAGGGCGCCGATGGACAGGTCGCCGAGAAACCCTTTGGTCAGTAGCCCAGCGGTCGGTGTGACATGGCGGTGAAGGCAACGCAGCACGGCCTCGTGCGGGCAGTGTTGCAGCAGGGGCTGGACACCGCCGCCGACCTTTTCGGCTTCGTCGCCCAGAAGATCAGCGCGGCCTCCGATCCGCGGGCCCGGCTGTTGCGCCGTCGTCGTCGCGCGCTGCGGTGGGCCTGGATCTTCGCCGTCGGCAGCGTGTTCTGGGGTTTGGTCACGGCCGTGCTGGCGTGGTGGGGCTGGTTCGTGTTGCTGCTGCAGATCACCGGTGCGATCGCGGTCCTCGAGGTGATTCCCGCGACGTTGTTGTTCTTCCGCTACCACTGGCTGAAGTCCGAGCCGCTGCCGGCCAGCCGGCCTGTCAGCACCCGCCGGCTGCCGCCCCCCGGCTCCGCGGCGCGACCCGCGATGTATGCGCTCGGCGCCTCCGAGCGCGGGTTCTTCTCGTTGCTGGGCGTCATCGAGCGCGGCGCCATGCTGCCGGCCGCCGAGATCAGCGACCTGACCGCGGCGGCGAACAGGACCTCGGCGGCGATGGCGTCCACCGCCGCGGAAGTGGTGTCGATGGAGCGCGCGGCGCACAACTCGGAATCGTCGCGGGCGTATCTGGTGCCGACCATCAACGCCTTCACCGCGCAGCTCAGCGCCGGCGTCCGGCAGTACAACGAAATGGTCACCGCCGCAGCGCAATTGGTTTCTTCGGCGAACGGTAACGCCGATGCCGGGCTCGCGGCCGCACACCAGCGCTACCGGGCCGAACTGGTCGAGGCCACCGATCGCCTGACCGGTTGGGCGCAGGCATTCGACGAACTCGGCGGACTACCGCGCCGTTAGGTCAGAGCGTCTGTCTCAGCGACGGAATCGCTACCGCGGCCAGACCGCGCAGCAACGCCTTGGTCATGTCGAAGAAGTCAAAGTAGTCCCGCCACAATGTGATTCGCCCGTTGTGCACCTCGAACACGCCGCACACCCAGAACTGCAGGCGCAGCGGGCCCAAGATCAGCGCGTCGGTGCGTTCGGTGAGCACCGCGTCGCCGTCGGCGGCAATGCGGTGGAACTTGACCTCGAATCCCGCGCGGCCGTCCATGCGGCGGAACAGCTTCATGGCTCGGGCCCGGCCATGGATCGTCGGCAATCCGACGTTTTCGTAGACGAGGTTGTCGTCCAGAGAGGCATCCGCGGTCTCGAAGTCCGCATCCATCAGGGCGTTCAGAAAAGTCTCGACCGTGCGCGTGTTCGCGACGGCTGTCCCAGTCAGCTCGGTCATGGTGCCAGCGTAGGCGCGTGGGCGCCGGGCGCTGTGGCAGGGTAAGGCGGTGCGAGTCGCCGTGGTCGCCGGGCCGGATCCCGGGCACTCGTTTCCCGCGATCGCGCTGTGTCAGCGCTTCCGGGACGCGGGCGACGAGCCCACCCTGTTCACCGGCGAGGAATGGATCCAAGCCGCCCGCGCCGCCGGCATCGAGGCGGTCGCGCTGGACGGCCTCACCGCGACCGACGAGGACCTCGACGCCGGGGCCCGAATCCACCGGCGTGCGGCCGCCATGGCGGTGCTCAACGTGCCGGCGCTGCGCGACCTGGCACCCGACCTGGTGGTGTCCGACGTCATCACGGCCGGCGGCGGCATGGCCGCCGAGCTGCTCGGGATCCCGTGGATCGAGCTCAGCCCGCACCCGCTGTACCTGCCGTCGAAAGGGTTGCCACCGATCGGCAGCGGGCTGGCGCCCGGTACCGGCGTCCGCGGCCGGCTGCGCGATGCCACGATGCGGGCGCTGACGGCGCGCTCGGTGCGTGCGGGCCTGGCGCAGCGTGAGATCTCCCGGGCCGAGATCGGCCTGCCGGCGCGCGATCCCGGGCCGCTGCGACGGTTGATCGCCACGCTGCCCGCGCTGGAAGTGTCCCGCCCGGACTGGCCGGCCGAGGCCGTCGTGGTCGGGCCGCTGCACTTCGAGCCGACCGATCACATCCTCGAAGTGCCCGCCGGCTCCGGGCCGGTAATCGTCATCGCGCCGTCGACCGCCTTGATCGGGACCGAAGGTCTGGCCGAAGTCGCGCTGGGGTGCCTGACACCGGGGGAGACGTTGCCGGTGGGGTCGCGCCTGCTGGTGTCCCGGTTGGCCGGACCGGATCTGACCGTGCCGCCGTGGGCCCTCGTCGGGCTGGGGCGTCAGGACGAGCTGCTGGCACACGCCGATTTGGTGATCTGCGGCGGCGGTCATGGAATGGTGGCCAAGACGCTGCTGGCCGGCGTGCCGCTGGTGGTGGTGCCCGGCGGCGGCGACCAGTGGGAGATCGCGAACCGGGTGATGCGGCAGGGCAGCGCGCGGCTGATTCGGCCGCTGACCGCCGAGGTGTTGGTGGAGGCGGTCAACGACGTGTTGGCAACCCCCCGCTACCGCGAGGCCGCCCGCACCGCCGCGTCCGGCCTCCACCGCGTCGCCGACCCGGTGCGGGTATGCCACCAGGCGCTGGCGCTCGCGAAATGACCGTGCTCGGTATGTTGGCTGGCGTGCGGCTGACGGAGTTCAACGAGCGGGTGGTGCTGCGGTTTGGCGCGGCGTACGGCGCATCGGTGCTGGTAGATCACGTGCTGCCGGGTTTCGAGGGCCGGACCGCCGCCCAGGCGATCGAGGACGGCGCCGAACCCCGCGACGTCTGGCGGGCGTTGTGCGTCGACTTCGACGTGCCCCGCGAGCAGTGGTGAGCCGCCTTACCCGCTGACCCGCTCGCCCGCTCGCGAGTGTGCATCCAGGCCGCCCTGGGCGCACACTGCCCGCCCTGGCTGCACACTCAACGCCTGCTGGACCGTGGTGCCTCGCGAAACACGCAGTCACCGCAGACGGATCGCCCGGGCAGGCGATAGAACAGGCAGCAGCTGTCGCGCTTGAAGCCCAGATGTGAGCCGGTGATCGCGCCGGATCCCGACAGCACGCCGGTTTCCAGCAGCGACTCGGTGCTCTCGACGATCCGCGCGCGCAGGTCGGGCCGGGCCATGAGCAGTGCGCGCGATGCGCCGACGAGCGCGGACGAAATGTTGCCCGCCAGCAGTGCGGGCGCCAGTTTGACCTGCAGGCCGGCCGCGAACGGCTGCATATGGTGTTGCACCACAAGGCGATACAACAATTCCGCCGAGATGTGCTCGACCGGCTCTCCGGCGGGCTCGGGCAGGCGCAACTGCGCGCCGTCGTCGGCGCGTTCCAGGTCTTTGAGGTCCGGGACGACGCCGTGGGCCAACGCGCAGGCCAGCACCGGTGACCACAGCCGGGTGGCGTGGCCGAGGTGGACCAGCGAGGCGCCGATCCGTACGTCCGTCGTGTTGTAGCGCTTCGCGGTGGTGTCGATCAAACCGGCGAAGCCGTCGGCGTAGTCCTGGCGGACCGGGTGCCAACCTGTCCCCGCGCCGCCCACGGTCAGCGCGAAAAACCCTTTGTAGGAAGATATTTCGGCAAGCTCGCCGGAGATATCCATGCGTGCGCATCCAGCCTCTCTGGGGAGATCCGCCCCAGCGTCTAGTGAGGAAGCGCCGGCGGTGAGTATCTGGCTCTCGGGTCTCGGATGTGCCCGATCACAGTGGCGGGACCGCACCGGATTCGCACCGGTTTCCTCAAGTTCATGCAGCCCGTCGGCGCCCTTTCGGTAGCCGATATTGCCACACGTAACTCCCGCGGCGTGTCGAACTTGAATCGAACAGGTGTTCGTCTACTGTGGGGATCGTTCGACGATGACTTGTCGGTGGGTCTCTCTAGTGTCACGGCCAACCGACCGATACCGGTCAGAGAACGACGACTACAGGAGAGACACCATGGCGCAAGCGCCCGACCGCGAAAAGGCCCTCGAACTGGCAATGGCCCAGATCGAGAAGAGCTACGGCAAAGGCTCGGTGATGCGTCTCGGCGACGAGACACGTCAGCCGATCTCGATCATTCCGACCGGATCCATCGCGCTGGACGTGGCCCTGGGCATCGGTGGCCTGCCCCGCGGCCGGGTCGTGGAGATCTACGGCCCGGAGTCCTCAGGTAAGACAACCGTCGCCCTGCACGCGGTGGCCAATGCCCAGGCGGCCGGCGGCGTCGCGGCGTTCATCGACGCCGAGCACGCCCTGGACCCGGACTACGCCAAGAAACTCGGCGTTGACACCGATTCCCTGCTGGTCAGCCAACCCGACACCGGGGAGCAGGCCCTGGAGATCGCCGACATGCTGATCCGCTCCGGCGCCCTGGACATTCTGGTCATCGACTCGGTGGCCGCACTGGTGCCGCGCGCGGAGCTCGAGGGCGAGATGGGCGACAGCCACGTCGGCCTGCAGGCCCGGCTGATGAGCCAGGCGCTGCGGAAAATGACTGGCGCGCTGAGCAATTCAAAAACCACGGCGATCTTCATCAACCAGCTCCGCGAGAAGATCGGGGTGATGTTCGGCAGCCCCGAAACCACCACGGGTGGAAAGGCGTTGAAGTTCTACGCGTCCGTGCGCCTGGATGTGCGCCGGATCGAGACGCTCAAGGACGGCACCGACGCGGTCGGCAACCGCACCCGGGTCAAGGTCGTCAAGAACAAGGTGGCGCCGCCCTTCAAGCAAGCCGAGTTCGACATCCTCTACGGCCGTGGCATCAGCAGGGAAGGCTCGCTGATCGACATGGGTGTGGACCAGGGCTTCATTCGCAAGTCCGGTTCCTGGTTCACCTACGAAGGCGAACAACTCGGCCAGGGCAAGGAGAACGTCCGCAACTTCTTGGTGGAGAACGGCGACGTTGCCAACGAGATCGAAAAGAAGATCAAGGAAAAGCTGGGCATTGGTGCCGTGGTGACCGATGACGACGTCTTGCCCGCACCCGTCGACTTCTGAGCCCTCCCGCGAAGAGCAGGCGCGGGCACTGTGCCTGCGCCTGCTCACCGCGAGGTCGCGCACCCGGGCCGAGTTGTCCGGTCAGCTTGCGAAACGCGGATACCCCGACGACGTCAGTGCTCGGGTGCTCGACCGGCTGGCCGCCGTCGGGCTGGTGGATGACGCCGACTTCGCCCAGCAGTGGGTGCAGTCCCGGCACACCAGGGCGGGAAAGAGCAGGCGCGCATTGGCCGCCGAGCTGCACACCAAGGGCGTCGACAAAGAGCTCATCAACACGGCACTGGCCGGCATTGACGCCGGTGCCGAGCGAGACCGGGCCGAAGAGCTGGTGCGGGCCAAGTTGCGGCGGGACACGCTCAGCGGGGACGACGCGCGGATCACTCGCCGGCTGGTGGGAATGCTGGCCCGCCGTGGCTACAGCCAGAACCTGGCCTGCGAGGTTGTCCTCGCCGAGCTGAACGCCGAACGGGAACGCCGCCGCGTCTAGCTGCGCGTTAATGGGGTAGGCCCCGGTCGCCGTACCATGGCCCCGTGACTTCGACAGTGGCTTCGGCGCGTACCTACCAGGTGCGCACCTACGGCTGTCAGATGAATGTCCACGATTCCGAGCGGTTGGCGGGCCTGCTCGAGGCCGCCGGCTACCACCGCGCCGACGAGGGCGCCGACGCGGATGTGGTGGTCTTCAACACCTGCGCGGTGCGTGAAAACGCCGACAACAAGCTCTACGGCAACCTCAGCCATCTGGCCCCGCGCAAGCGTGAGAATCCCGACTTCCAGATCGCGGTCGGCGGCTGCCTGGCCCAGAAGGACCGAGAATCCTTGCTGCGCAAGATGCCCTGGGTCGATGTGGTCTTCGGTACGCATAACATCGGGTCGCTGCCCACCCTGCTCGACCGGGCCCGGCACAACAAAGTCGCCCAGGTGGAAATCGTCGAGGCACTCCAGGAGTTCCCGTCGTCGCTGCCCAGCGCCCGCGAATCTGCCTATGCCGCTTGGGTTTCCATCTCCGTCGGTTGCAACAACAGCTGCACGTTCTGCATTGTCCCGTCGCTGCGGGGCAAGGAGGTCGACCGCAGCCCGGCAGATATCCTGGCCGAGGTGCGATCGCTGGTGGCCGACGGCGTGCTGGAAGTCACGCTGCTGGGGCAGAACGTCAACGCCTACGGCGTCTCGTTCGCCGATCCGGCATTGCCCCGTAACCATGGGGCCTTCGCCGAGCTGCTGCGGTCCTGTGGCGGCATCGACGGGCTGGAACGCGTGCGGTTCACCTCGCCGCACCCGGCGGAGTTCACCGACGATGTCATCGAGGCAATGGCGCAGACGCCGAATGTCTGCCCGGCGCTGCACATGCCGTTGCAGTCGGGGTCCGACCGGATGCTGCGGGCGATGCGGCGCTCGTATCGCGCCGAGCGCTACCTCGGCATCATCGACCGGGTGCGGGCGGCCATGCCGCATGCGGCCATCACCACCGACCTCATCGTCGGATTCCCCGGGGAGACCGAAGAGGACTTCGCGGCCACCCTCGACGTGGTGCGCCGGGCCCGGTTCGCGGCCGCGTTCACCTTCCAGTACTCCAAGCGACCCGGCACCCCCGCCGCGGAACTCGACGAGCAGCTACCGAAAACCGTTGTGCAGGAACGCTATATGCGGCTGATCGAGCTGCAGGAGCAGATCTCGCTGGAGGGCAACCGCGAACTGATCGGCCAGACCGTCGAATTGCTGGTCGCCACCGGCGAGGGCCGCAAGGACGCCCGCACCGCACGGATGACGGGGCGGGCGCGCGACGGCCGGCTGGTGCACTTCACCGCCGACGCCTCGGTGCGCCCCGGCGACATCATCACCACTGCGGTCACCGAGGCCGCGCCGCACCACCTGATCGCCGACGCCGGCATCCTGACCCACCGTCGCACCAGAGCCGGTGACGCGCACGCGGCCGGCCGGCGCCCGCGCGGCATCGGGTTGGGCATGCCCGGCATTGGGCCGGCCATTGAACAAGTCGAACCCCTGGGATGTACCCGATGACTAAAGAACACACGGACTTTGACGCACTGCGCGCCGAGATCGAGGCCGCAGAACGCCGCGTCGCACGCGAAATCGACCCCGGCCCAAGGGCATTCATCGTCGCCATCCTGGTGTTCGTGCTGCTGGGATCGTTCATCTTGCCGCATACCGGCCAGGTCCGCGGCTGGGACGTGCTGTTCAGCAGTCACGGCGCCGGTGCGGCCGCGCTGTCGCTGCCTTCGAAGGTCTTCGCCTGGCTGGCACTGGTTTTCGGCGTCGGATTCTCGATGCTGGCATTGCTGACCCGCCGCTGGGCGCTGGCCTGGATCGCGCTGGCGGGCTCGTCGATAGCCAGCGCGACCGGGCTGTTGGCGGTGTGGTCACGCCAGACCGCGGCCGCCGGTCATCCCGGCCCCGGCATCGGGCTGTGGGTGGCATGGATCACCGTGATTCTGTTGACGTTCCACTGGGCCCGCGTGGTGTGGTCGCGCACGATCGTGCAGCTCGCGGCCGAGGAGCAGCGGCGCCGGATCAGCGCCGAGCAACAGTCCAGGACGCTGCTGGAAACCCTGGGCGACCAGGACACCCCCGCTGACCCCGGGGCCGAGACGCCCCCGGACCAGGCCGAGAGCCGCTAGGACCTGCGGGTCAGCGCCTCAGCGGCGGCTTGGGCCCACTGCCGCCATTGTTCGGCGTTGGCTTGCGCCTCCTGAGCTTCCTTGCTCCGGCCGGCCGCCGCGGCCTTGCGGGCCTGCTGCTCGTAATGCTCGGCGCGGGTCGCGAACTGCTCGGCTCGGGCCTGCGCTTCGGGGTCGACCCAACTTGCCTCCCCGGCGTCGCGCACCTTCTTCTCGACGGCGCGCAGCCGCCGCTCCAGGTCGGCCGACCGCTCCCGCGGCACCTTGCCGATCGCGTCCCACTTGTCGGCGATCGACCGCAGTGCCGCCCGGGCGGCTTCGTGGTTGCTGGTGTCGATCTTCTCGGCTTCGGCCAGCAGCGCCTCCTTGGCGGTGGCGTTGGCCGCGAACTCCGCATCCTTTTCCGCCGTCACGGCATTGCGGGCGGAGAAGAACGCATCCTGGGCGGCCTTGAAGCGCTTCCACAGCGCGTCGTCGACCTCGCGGGTCGCGCGCCCCGCCGATTTCCATTCGGTCAGCAGCTGGCGGAATTCGGCACTGGTGCCGGCCCAGTCCGTCGAATCGGACATCTCCTCGGCCCGCTCGCACAGCCGCTCCTTGGACTGCCGCACGCCCGCGCGCTCGCGGTCCAACTCGGCGAAGTGCGAACCCCGCCGCCGGTTGAACGCCTCGCGCGCCGCGGAATAGCGCTTCCACAACGCGTCGTCGACCTTGCGATCCAGGCCGGTGACCGTCTTCCATTCGTCGAGAATCTCGCGCATCCGGTCCCCGGCGACCTTCCAGTGCGTCGAGTTGGTGGCCAGATCCTCGGCCTCGGCGGCCAGCGCTTCCTTGCGGGCGGTCTGCGCGGCCCGATGCTCGTCGCGACGGGAGCGATCGGCGGCGACCGTGGCGTCGGCGTGCTCGACCAGGGTGGTCAGCCGGCCCGCGAGCGCGTCGATGTCGCCCAGCACGGAGGCCGTCGGCAACGTCTCGGCCAGCGCGGCGGCGTTGGCTTTGATCTTGCGTGCATCGCCGCTCCCGGAGGCCAGCCGCTCCTCCATCAGCGTGACCTCGGTGCTCAGGTCCTCGAATCGCCTGCCGAAGTGGGTGAAGGCCGCCTCACGGTCGCCGGCCTGCCAGGAGCCGATGATGCGTTCGCCGGCCGAGCTGACCAGCCACACCGTCCCGTCGTCGTCGACGCGTCCGTACTTGTGCGGGTTGCTGGTCGGGGGCAACACCACCGGGTGCGCGCTGGGTCGCGGTGTCGGCCCGGGACGGGGACCCGGTCGCGGCCCGGGACGTGGTGCCGGCTTGGGCGCGTCGCTGGGGCGGGACTCGTCGTCGGTCATGCGCTCGTCACCATCTTCTACACCCTTTCGCGCGCTTGCTTACCCGCGCATCTGCCGCGCTTAGCGGCGCCTCTACGGTCGGGAGACCTGCTGTATCGACAGCTGCTCCGTCACCGATTCCACCAGTATTCAAGCAGCTTGGCGGGCCGTATGCCGCAACCTGATGATCGCCAGCTGAACGACCCGCCGTGAAACGGTGGGTGCACCCAGCATGTTCACTCGTGAACCGCCCGCTACTTCGGAGAGAATCGGCACATGGACAAGGTGGATATCGCCGCGCTGCTCGCGTTGAGTTCCGCGCTGTGCGTCGCGATCGGCGACGTTCTCCAGCAACGCGCGACGCACCGGATTACCGACACCTCGCTCGGCCAGATGCAGCTGTTCGCCAAGCTGGCCCGCAATCAACGGTGGCGGTGGGGCGTGCTGATCCTGATCGGGAGCATCGCCTTGCAGGCGGCCGCGCTGGACCAGGGCTCGGTGTTGCTGGTGCAGGCGTTGCTGGTCCTCTCGCTGCTGTTCGCGTTGCCGATCAGCGCGAGATTGGCCCAGCGCACGGTGTCCGGCCGGGAGTGGATCTGGGCCACCGTGCTGACCGCCGCGGTGTGCGTGATCGTGACGGTCGGCAACCCGCGGTCGGGTCATTCGAACGCGTCGCTGCAGACCTGGGCCTACGTCGTGGCGGTGCTGGGGCCGCTGCTGATCGGGTCCATCGTGGCGGCCCGCGTCCGGGGCGGCACGCTGGCCGCGGTGCTGTTCGCCTTCGTCTCGGGTTCGCTCTGGGGGATCTTCGCGGTGCTCACCAAGGGAGTCGTCCATCGGCTCGGCGAAGGCGGCTGGGCGGTGTTCGTCAGCCCGGAGTTGTACGCCTGGCTGCTGGTCGCGCTCGGAGGTTTCGCGTGGGAGCAGTCGGCGTTCCGGGCCGGCGCGCTGACCGCTTCGATGCCGACCTTGCAGGTGTCCCAGCCCGTCGTGGCGGCTTTGCTGGGTGTCATCGTCCTCGGCGAGACACTGAACACCGGCCGCGGCGGGATGGTCGCCCTGATCGCGGCCGCGATGGTGGTGGCGGCCGCCACCGTCGAGCTTGCCCGCGTCGACGCCGTCGCAACCAGCAAACGCGTCGAGGCCGCGCTGGATGGCGCCGCCGAGCAACCGGCTTAGATCCCGTTACCCGGCCCGGATAACGGTTCGATTCCACCGTTACCGGGGCCATAGGGCGACCACGCGAAGCCCGGTACCGTGATAGACAATTGGTGTTGTTGGTACTTGTGGGGCTAAAGGGGTGCCGTCAAGATAGCGGGGGTGGGGTCCGGCTATGACACCATTGGGGGTTCTCGGTCCTATCGGGCGTCACCAGCCAGCCACAGCGGTGCCACAGCCGGTACATAGGTTCGTGAACTAGGTATAGCGCAGGACCGTTTCTTCCGAAGTAGCGCGGGTGATTTCACTGCGTACACGACGGAAACGGTTCCGAAACGGGTAGGGAATACCCACCGCAGAGGATGGCCCACGGGGCCGCGCGCCGGGGAGGAGGTCGCAGATGGAGAAGACAGATATCGCGGTTGTTCTCGCCCTGCTCGCCGCGTTCGCGTCAGCGCTGGGGAATGTCGTCCGTCAGCGTTCAGCGCAGGAGATCACCGACAAGCCGGTGGGCCACCTCGAGCTCTTCCGGATGTCGGTGCGCGACGGCAAGTGGTGGCTCGGCGCCGGCGGCGCGATCGCCAACTACGCGCTGCAGGCCGCCGCGCTGACCATGGGCTCCGTAATGCTGGTCACGTCGCTGCAGGTGACGGCCCTGCTGTTCGCGCTGCCGATCTACGCACGCATGACCCGGCGCTCGGTCACCCGCTGGGAATGGACGTGGGCGCTGCTGCTGGCCGCCGCGCTGGCCGTGGTGGTCGTCGTCGGCGATCCGGATCCCGGTGCCTCGCGGGGCTCGGTGCAAACCTGGATAGTGGTGGCCCTGGTGATGGGCCCGGCGCTGGCGTTCTGCTTGTGGGGCGCGCGGAAGTGGCACGGCGCGGTGGCCGCGGTGCTGCTGGCCATCGTCGCCGGTTCGTCGCTGGCGCTGTTCGCGGTGCTGACCAAAGCCGTGGTGGTGATTGTCGGAGACGGCGTCGGTGCGCTGTTGACCGCGCCCGAGTTTTACGCGTGGATCGCCGCCGCGCTCGCGGGCATGATCTTCCAGCAGTCGTCGTTCCGTGCCGGTTCGCTGACCGCCTCACTGCCGACATCCGTGGTGGCCAAACCGGTCGTCGGTTCGATCCTCGGCATGGCCGTGCTCGGTGAGTACCTGGACTGCAACGGGACAGCGAAGGTCGTGCTGGGCTTCGGCGTCGTGGTGGTGGCCGTCGCGACCGTGGCACTGGCCCGCGGTGAGGCCGCGACCATGTCGAGCAGTCTCGCGGAGAAGCTGGCGAAAAAGGCACTGCGCAGATCGGGCGAGGTCCGGCTCGCCGAGGCGGAGTGCAGCAGCTGACCGCAACGGCCCGGCCGGCTGGCCTGTTGACCTAGTGCGCGTCGATTAGTTTGATCTGGTGCTGAGCGCCATCGCGATCGTTCCCTCCACGCCGATGCTGGTCCCCGAACTCGCCGGGGCAGCGGCCGCCGAGTTGGCCGACCTGGCCACGGCGGTGCTGGCAGCTGCCGCGCTGCTGCCGTCGCGGTGGGTCGCGATCGGGACGGGCGACGCCGACGATGTGCTGGGCCCCAACGGGATCGGCAGCTTTGCGGGTTACGGAGCCGACGTGCGGGTCCAGCTCTCGCCGCGGGCCGCCGAACCTCCCGAGTCCGTGGCCGACTTCCCGCTCTGTGCTTTGATCGCCGGCTGGCTGCGCGGCCAGGCCCGGCCCGAGGCCGTCGCGCAGGTGCGCGTCTACGACGCCGGCCTTGACGTCGACACCGCGCTGGGTTTGGGCAGACAGCTGCGCGCCGAGATCGACCAGGCGCCCGATCCGGTCGGCGTGCTGGTCGTCGCCGACGGCGCGAACACCCTGACACCGGGCGCGCCCGGCGGTTATGACCCCGGCAGCGCCGACACCCAGCTGGATCTCGACGACGCCCTGGCGAACGGCGACAACGCAGCCGTGGGCCGGTTGTCGGACCAGATTCTCGGGCGGGTCGCCTTTCAGGTGCTGGCCGGGCTGACGGAGCCGGGGCCGCGTTCGGCCAAGGAGCTGTACCGGGGAGCGCCCTACGGTGTGGGGTACTTCGCCGGAGCCTGGCAGCCATGAGACCTCTGGCGATCATCGGCCCCACCGGGACCGGCAAGTCGCAGCTGGCCCTCGACGCCGTCGAGCAACTCAGCGGCGAGGTGGGCGCCGAAATCGTCAACGCCGACGCCATGCAGTTCTACCGCGGCATGGACATCGGCACCGCCAAGCTGCCCGTCGACGAGCGCCGCGGCATCCCGCATCACCAGCTCGACGTCCTGAACGTCACCCAGACCGCGACCGTCGCCCGGTATCAGCGAGCCGCCGCCGCGGATATCGAGGCGATCGCGGCCCGCGGCGCGGTGCCGGTCATCGTGGGCGGCTCGATGCTCTACGTCCAGTCGTTGCTCGACGACTGGACGTTTCCCGCGACCGATCCCGCGGTGCGGGCGCGCTGGGAGCAGCGCCTCGCGGAGGTCGGAGTCGGCATGCTGCACGCCGAGCTGGCCCGCCGCGACCCGGCCGCCGCCGCCGCGATCCTGCCCACCGATGGCCGCCGCACGGTGCGCGCGCTCGAGGTCGTCGAGCTCACCGGCCAGCCGTTCGCGGCGTCCGCCCCCCGGATCGGCGCTCCCCGGTGGGGCACTGCGATCGTCGGATTAGACTGTGACACAACAATTCTCGACGAGAGATTGGCCCGGCGAACCGACATCATGTTCGCCCACGGTCTGGTCGAGGAGGTACGCACCCTGCTGCGTGAGGGCCTGCGCGACGGCGTCACCGCGTCGCGCGCGCTGGGCTACGCGCAGGTGCTCGCCGCACTGGATGCCGACGAGCCCGAAGCCTTGCGTGACGCGCAGGAGCTGACGTTTGTCGGCACCCGCCGCTACGTGCGACGGCAACGGTCGTGGTTTCGGCGCGACCACCGGGTGCACTGGGTCGACGTGGGCGCGGCGACCGAGTCCGACCGGGCTCGCCTCGTCGCGGACACCCTGCGGGCCTGGCGCCACGTACCCTAAACAGGTGATCTTTGCCAAGGGCCACGGCACCCAGAACGACTTCGTGCTGCTGCCCGACCTCGACGCCGAGCTGCGGCTCACCGCGGCACGGGTGGCCGCGTTGTGCGACCGCCGCCGCGGATTGGGTGCCGACGGCGTGCTGCGGATCACCACCGCGGGTGCTGTCCTCAAGGCCCGCGTGCTCGATCGACTGCCCGACGGCGTCGGTGCGGACGACTGGTACATGGACTACCGCAACGCCGACGGGTCGACCGCGCAGATGTGCGGCAACGGCGTGCGGGTGTTCGCGCATTACCTGCGCGCCAGCGGGCTGGAGTCCCGCGACGAGTTCGTCGTCGGATCGCTGGCGGGGCCGCGGATGGTCACCCTGCACCACGCCGACGCCACCACCGCCGACGTCACCGTCGACATGGGCAAGGCCAACCGGCTGGGCAGCGGGGGACCGGCCTACGAGGCGATAGTCGGTGGCCGGCGCTTCAGCGGGCTGGCGATCGACGTGGGCAATCCGCACCTGGCGTGCGTCGACCCCCAGCTGACCGGCGACGAGCTCGCCGCGCTGGATGTCGCCGCGCCGGTGCAGTTCGATCGGGCGCAGTTCCCGGAAGGGGTCAACGTCGAAGTGCTGACCGCGGCCGCCGAGGGCGTGGTGCAGATGCGGGTCCACGAGCGCGGGGTGGGCGAAACCCGTTCCTGCGGAACCGGAACGGTTGCGGCGGCGGTGGCCGCACTCGCCGACGCCGGGGCCGACACCGGGACGCTGACCGTGCGCGTGCCCGGCGGTGACGTCGTCGTCACGATCACCGACGCCACCAGCTACCTGCGGGGGCCGTCGGTGCTGTTGGCCCGTGGCCTAGTTAGCGAGGACTGGTGGAACGCCCAATAATTTGGATGCACGGCACGGATTTCGCGTGCACTATTGCTAATTGCCTATGACACATCCTGAAACTCCGTACCACGATCGGTCCGCTGGTCGTCCCGCGTCCGAGCCCAGCGTCGGCGAACTCGCTCTCGAAGACCGATCTGCCCTGCGCCGCGTCGCCGGGCTGTCCACCGAACTCACCGACGTCTCCGAGGTCGAGTACCGACAGCTGCGGCTGGAGCGCGTCGTGCTGGTGGGCGTCTGGACCGAGGGCACCGCGGCCGACAATCAGGCGAGCCTGGCCGAGCTGGCCGCCCTGGCCGAAACCGCCGGCTCGCAGGTGCTCGAGGGGCTGATCCAGCGCCGCGATAAGCCCGACCCGTCGACCTACATTGGCTCGGGCAAGGCCCAGGAGTTGCGCGAAGTGGTCGTGGCCACCGGCGCCGACACCGTGATCTGCGACGGCGAGCTGTCGCCCGCGCAGCTGACCGCGCTGGAGAAGGCCGTCAAGGTCAAGGTCATCGACCGGACTGCGCTGATCCTCGACATCTTCGCCCAGCACGCCACCAGCCGCGAGGGCAAGGCGCAGGTGTCGCTGGCGCAGATGCAGTACATGCTGCCGCGACTGCGCGGTTGGGGTGAGTCGATGTCCCGGCAGGCCGGTGGCCGGGCCGGCGGCAGCGGCGGCGGGGTCGGACTGCGTGGTCCCGGTGAGACCAAGATCGAGACCGACCGGCGCCGTATTCGCGAGCGGATGTCCAAGCTGCGCCGCGAGATCAAGGACATGAAGCAGGCCCGGGACACCCAGCGCAGTCGCCGCCTGCACAGCGACATGCCGTCGATCGCGATCGTCGGCTACACCAACGCCGGCAAGTCCAGCGTGCTCAACGCGCTCACCGGCGCCGGGGTGCTGGTGCAGGACGCGCTGTTCGCCACCCTGGAGCCCACCACCCGGCGCGCCGAGTTCGACGACGGCCGTCCGTTCGTACTGACCGACACGGTCGGATTCGTGCGGCACCTGCCCACCCAGCTTGTCGAGGCATTCCGCTCGACGCTGGAGGAGGTCGTCGACGCCGATCTGCTGGTGCACGTCGTGGACGGTTCCGACGTCAACCCGTTCGCCCAGATCAACGCGGTGCGTCAGGTGATCTCCGAGGTGATCTCCGACCATAAGGGGGATTCGCCGCCCGAACTGCTGGTGGTGAACAAGACCGACGCCGCCAGCGATCTGATGCTGGCCAAGCTGCGGCACGGGCTGCCGGGTGCGGTGTTCGTCTCCGCACGCACCGGCGACGGCATCGACGCGCTGCGCCGTCGGATGGCCGAGCTCGCCGCTCCCACCGACACCGCGGTCGACGTGGTGATTCCCTATGACCGCGGTGATTTGGTGGCGCGCGTGCACGCCGACGGTCGCGTCCAGCAGGCCGAGCACAACTCCGAGGGGACGCGGATCAAGGCCCGGGTTCCGGTGGCGCTGGCCGCGAGCCTGCGGCAATTCGGCGCCGCCGGCGACGAGGTCTCCTAGCCGCGACGCGGCGGCATCGGCGGGCGAGTGTCTGACCCCGAACGGCCCGGGGTCAGCTGCCGACCAACCGTCTGGTTGGTATATGTTGGGCGGCAAGTCCCATTCGCCGGAGGTCATCGATGAGCACTGCCGTCAAGTTCCAGCGCACCCTGTTCGAGCCCGAGCACGACTTGTTCCGCGAGTCCTACCGGGCTTTCCTGGATCGCCACGTCGCCCCGCATCACGACGAATGGGACAAGGCGAAGATCGTCGATCGGGGCGTGTGGCTCGAGGCCGGCAAACAAGGCTTCCTCGGCATGGCGGTGCCCGAAGAATACGGCGGCGGTGGCAATCCCGATTTCCGGTACAACACGATCATCACCGAGGAAACCGCCGCCGGGCGCTACAACGGCATCGGATTCGGCTTGCACAACGACATCGTGGCGCCGTACCTGCTGTCGCTGGCGACCGACGAGCAGAAGCAGCGCTGGTTGCCCAAGTTCTGTACCGGGGAACTGATCACCGCGATCGCAATGACCGAGCCGGGAACCGGTAGCGACTTGCAGGGCATCAAGACTCGCGCGGTCAAACAGGGCGATCACTATGTGCTCAACGGTGCAAAGACGTTCATCACCAACGGAATCAACTCCGACCTGGTGATCGTGGTCGCCCAGACTGATCCGGACAAAGGCGCTCAAGGGTTTTCGCTGCTCGTCGTCGAACGCGGCATGGAAGGCTTTGAGCGCGGCCGTCATCTGGACAAGATCGGCCTGGACGCACAGGACACCGCCGAACTGTCCTTCACCGATGTGCATGTGCCGGCCGAGAATCTGCTCGGCGAGGAGGGCCAGGGCTTCATCTACCTGATGCGGAACCTGCCCCAGGAACGGATCAACATCGCCATCATGGCCGCCGCGTCGATGGAGAGCGTGCTGGAGCAGACGCTGCAGTACACCAAGGAGCGCAAGGCCTTTGGCAAGCCGATCGGCAGCTTCCAGAACAGCCGATTTGTGTTGGCCGAGCTGGCGACCGAGGCCACCGTGGTGCGGATCATGGTCGACAACTACATCGCGCTGCACCTTGAGGGCAAACTCACGGCCGAGCAGGCTGCGATGGCCAAGTGGTATTGCACCGAGAAGCAGGTCCACCTGATCGACCGCTGCCTGCAGCTGCACGGCGGTTACGGCTACATGCGCGAATATCCAGTCGCGCGTGCCTATCTGGACGCCCGGGTGCAGACCATTTACGGCGGTACGACCGAGATCATGAAGGAGATCATCGGGCGCAGCCTCGGGGTCTAGCCGCATGATCGCGACCCCCATCGGCTAACGTCGGCGGCGGTGAACCAATCTCGCTGTCACGCAACGACGATTCGTGGACGGGCGCGCGATGCCCGCGCGGAAGGTGACACGAACCAAGCACAACTAGTCGGCTTACGCTGTCATTGCTTGGGTTTGCGGCAAAATAGTCGTTGCCCATGAATAGCTCCTTTGCTCGAGTGGATGGCCGGCGCCCCGCCTACGGTCGGCGCATGTCCCTGGGCCACCTGGAGCGCGTAATCACCCGCCCTCGGCGTGTTCTGGGGCAGGGCCGGTCGCGACATGATCGTCATCCGGCATCATTTCGACATCGGAGTGGTCTCCGTTTTCGTAATATTCGCGAATTGCCTTCGTATTTCTCGTTCGCTGGAGCAAAGTTATGCGAGCCCGGCGATAATACGAACTCGGTGGGGTTCGTAACCCGGGTTTGGGTTACCAACCGCTCGCAGGGGCCGCAGGGTACGGGCATGGCCATACATAAGGGCATATCCGTCGGCTGGGAGGCTTGGTGAACGGGAAGAGAGGTCAAGTGCGCAGGCTCGCCGGTCGGGCGCTGATCAGCGTGGCGACCACCGCGTTGGCCATCGTGCTAATGGCACCTACCGTTTCCGCGTCGCCGATCGGTGACGCCGAAGCCGCGATCATGGCCGAGTGGAGCAAGGCCGGCGGCGACACCTCACCACTGGGCCCCCGCAAGGGCGATGTCTACCCCGTCGCCGACGGCTTCGTATGCGACTTCGACGGCGGCAAGATGTACTTCACCACCGCCACCGGTGCCAAATTCATCTACGGGCCGATCCTGGAAAAGTACGACATGCTGGGCGGCGCGGCCGGTAGCGATCTGGGCTTTCCGACCATCAATGAGGTGCCCGGGCTGGCGGGACCCGACAGCCGAGTGGCGACCTTCTCGGCCAGCGACAAGCCGGTGATTTACTGGACGCCCGATCATGGCGCGTTCGTCGTCCGCGGTGCCCTGAACGCCGCCTGGGACAAGCTCGGCAGCTCCGGCGGTGTGCTCGGCGCCCCGGTCTCCGACGAGACCTACGACGGCGAGGTGTCCTCGCAGAAGTTCGGCGGCGGCCAGATCTCGTGGAACCGCAAAACCAAGGAATTCACCACTGAGCCAGCGAATTTGGCCGACCAGCTCAAGGGTCTGCAGGTAGCGATCGATCCCGCCGCGGCCATCAACATGGCCTGGCGCGCGGCCGGCGGCGTCAACGGTCCGCTGGGCGCCAAGCAGGGCGGTCAGAATCCGATCGGCGGCGACGGCATCGTCCAGAACTTCGCCGGCGGCAAGGTGTTCTTCAGCCCGGGCACCGGGGCGGCCGCCGTCGAAAGCGACATTCTGGCGAAGTACGAGGCGGTAGGTGGCCCGGTCAGCAGCGACCTGGGCTTCCCGACCGCCAACGAGTCCGACGGCGGCGTCAGCCCCAACAGCCGGATCGTCACGTTCTCGGCGGCCGACAAGCCGGTGATCTTCTGGACTTCCGACCACGGCGCGTTCGTGGTGCGCGGTGCCATGAAGGCCGCGTGGGACAAGCTGCGTGGTCCCACCGGAAAGCTGGGCGCGCCGGTCGGCGACCAGTCCGTCGACGGCGATGTGATCTCGCAGAAGTTCACCGGCGGCAAGATCTCGTGGAACCGCGCCAAGAACACCTTCTCCACCGACCCGGCCAACCTGGCTCCGCTGTTGTCCGGCTTGCAGGTGTCGGGGCAGAACCAGCCGAGCGGTACGGCGATGCCGGCGCACGCCAAGAAGTGGTTCAGCTGGAGCTGGTGGTACCTGTTCGCCCTGGTCCCGCTGCTGATTCTGGTGCTGCTCGCGGTGTTCGTCGCGTTGCGGTGGCGCCGGCACCGCGCCGGGCGCAACAGCGCGCCCTACGACCTGGAGCGCGACGTCGACGTCGGCGGCTATGACGACTCGGGTGAGCCGCGCTGGGAACCCGGCTACGGAGATGGCTCCACCGAACACTTGTCGTTCAGCGACGCGCACGCACCCGAGCACCGGGACGCCGATGACGCGCCGCTGGCCCGGTGGCCGCATTCACCCGAAACGGCCGAGCTGGACGAGGACGCGGGGTACGACGAGCCGGCGCGGCCGGTATCCGACGAGGAATGGGACGAGTTCGGGGTCGACGAGCGGGATCCCGACTCGGTCGACACCGATTCCATCCCGCTGGTGTCGGCGGACGACCTGTTCGAGGCCGGCTACGGCGACGAGCTCCCGGAAGCCGGCTACCCCGACGGCGCCGATGTGCCGGAGGTCGCATCGGCGGATGTCGTCGCGGAGGACGACTACACCGACGCTGCGGAAGGCGCCTATCCGGGTGCCGCCGCCGAGGCGGGCTATCCGGAATTCGCCGAAGAGGATGCCGCCTACCCGGAGGCGGGCTATCCGGCTGCCGAGGATGAGGACGCGGCCTATCCCGACGTCGCCGTCCCGCACACCGCACTCGACGCCGCTCGCCCCGGTGCCGGCCATCCCGATGCCGCCTACCCCGCCGAAGAGCCGGAGGCCGCGTATCCCGATGTCGCCGTGCCGCACACGCCTCCGGATCTTGCCGGCGCGGGCGGTGCGGCCGCTGCGGGTGGTGCCGGCGCGGGTGGTGCTGCCGCGGGCGGGGGCGCATCCGGCCTTGCGGCTGCGCTCGGAGCCGCGTCCGGCGTCTCGCCCAGAGCCGGGCGGCACGCGGCCGCGGACGCCGACGACGAGGCGGACTTCGCGCCGGCCGCGGCCATCGGTGCACTGGGCCCGGTCGGGCGCCCGACGATCCACCTGCCTTTGGAAGACCCGTACCAGATACCCGACGGCTATCCGATCAAGGCGAGCCCTCGCTTCGGCCTGTACTACACGCCTGACAGCGACCTCTACCACGACACGCTTGCCGAGATCTGGTTCACCACCGAGGAAGCCGCGCTGGTCAACGGCTTCGTGAAGGCCGACTGACGCGCCGGACTTCCCGGCGCTATACCTTGCGGATCACCGTCACGACCTTGCCGAGCACGGTCGCGTCATTGCCGGGGATCGGATCGAACGCCGGGTTGTGCGGCATCAGCCACACCTGACCACCCGCGCGCTTGAACGTCTTGACGGTCGCTTCGCCGTCGATCATGGCGGCGACGATGTCGCCGTTGTCGGCGACGTTCTGCTGCCGAATCACCACCCAGTCGCCGTCGCAGATCGCGGCTTCGATCATCGAGTCGCCGACAACTTTGAGCAGAAACAGCGTGCCCTCGCCGACCAGTTCGCGGGGAAGTGGGAAGACGTCCTCGACGGCTTCCTCGGCCAGGATCGGTCCACCGGCCGCGATACGCCCGAGCACGGGGACGAACGTGGGTTCCGGCAACGCGTCGGACCCGGCGACCTCGGTGGTCGGCGCCGCAGCCGCCGCCACGTCGTCGGCGCCGCGCACATCGACGGCTCGGGGGCGGTTCGGGTCGCGGCGCAGGTATCCCTTGCGCTCGAGGGTGCGCAGCTGATGAGCCACCGAGGAGGTCGACGTCAGGCCGACCGCATCGCCGATCTCCCTGATGCTCGGCGGATATCCACGGCTGGTCACCGACTCGCGGATGACGTTCAAGATGGTGCGTTGGCGCTGGGTAAGCGATGAATCCACGGATTGCAACCGGCCGCCGGTGCGGGTTGCTGAGGTGTCGTTGCTGTCGCTCATGGCACTGAATGTAGCCCCCATGAACCCAAGAATCAAACATGTGTTCGACTAGCGTGTCGCCGCTCGGCGGGTCCGGGGGAGTGATCCGCGTAACTCCTCGAATAACAATGGTGTAACTCTCGAAAAGACCGGGTACTTGTGCTGCATGGCACTGACAGCGATCGGACAGAAGTTGTCGGTGGCGTGGTCTAGCGTTTTGCTCGTGCGACACGCTTCGCTCAAATGTTCGGATTTCGAACACACGAGCGATAGTGTCGAACACACGAGCGAGGATTAGTTGACCGGAGGAACGCACATGACGCTCATGCACACAGTCTCACCGCGGACCAGCAACGTGCGGCGCCCGAGCGATGGGCCGGTCGCACGGCCTCGCTATGACCAGGATCGCGTGCTGCCGGCGCGCAGGTCCGTGCAGTCCCGGCCGGCCGGGGCGCCGATGCGCTACCGCGGTACCGGCGTCTCGATGTCGGCCGCGCCGCATCGCCGCCGTCCGGTCACGCTCGGGACGACGGTGGGGCTGGCCCTGATGGCCGGAATCATCACGCTCTGGCTGGGCCTGGTCGCGAATCTCGGTCAGATCGCCAACGGCGACGCCGGCGCTGCGGCGGCTCCCGTGCCGGACCGGCTGTCCGTCGTGCAGGTCGAGCCGGGCGAGTCCCTGCAGGACGTGGCACACCGGGTTGCGCCGGAAGCGCCGGCCCGTCAGGTCGCCGACCGTATCCGCGAACTCAACAACCTGAGCTCGCCGGCACTGGCCGCCGGTCAGACCCTGATCGCACCGGTCGGCTGACCGCACGGCCGGTAGTGCGAAAACTGCTCTACGCCAAGGCTCCTCGGTTCTCCCGTCGGTGGCAGCGGACGTGTCGTGGCTGCATTGGCCCGGCGGGGGAGCGCACAGGTACGCTCGGAGTGTTCTTCCGAGATGCCGGCACAGCGAAGGAGCGGTCATGCATTGCCCGTTCTGTCGCCATCCCGATTCGCGGGTGATCGACTCTCGGGAAACCGATGAAGGCCAAGCCATTCGGCGCCGGCGGTCCTGCCCGGAGTGTGGGCGACGCTTCACCACGGTAGAAACCGCGGTTCTGGCCGTCGTCAAGCGCAGCGGTGTCACCGAGCCGTTCAGCCGGGAAAAGGTCATCAAAGGTGTGCGCCGCGCGTGCCAGGGCCGTCAGGTCGATGAGGATGCGCTGAATCTGCTGGCCCAGCAAGTGGAAGACACCGTGCGTGCCGCCGGCTCCCCGGAGATCCCCAGTCACGAGGTCGGCCTGGCGATCCTCGGGCCGTTGCGTGACCTGGACGAGGTGGCGTACCTGCGCTTCGCCTCGGTGTACCGGTCCTTTTCGTCGGCCGACGATTTCGAACGCGAGATCGCGGCGCTTCGCAAGCATCGCAAAGTATCGACACCGAGCTGACCCGCATGCCCGGCGATTTGCATCCCGATCTCGCGGCCCTCGCGCCACTGCTCGGCACCTGGGCCGGCCGTGGTTCGGGCGAATACCCGACGATCCAGCCTTTCGAGTATCTCGAAGAGATTGTGTTTTCCCATGTGGGCAAACCGTTTCTGGCCTACGCGCAAAAGACCAAAGGGGCAGCCGACGGCAAACCGATGCATGCCGAGACCGGCTACCTTCGTGTGCCGGCGCCCGGTCATGTCGAGCTGGTGCTGGCTCATCCCAGCGGTGTCACCGAAATCGAGGTCGGCTCCTTTTCCGTGACCGGCGATCTCATCGAAATCGAGCTGGCCACTACATCGGTCGGATTGACTCCGACCGCCAAAGAGGTTTCCGCGCTTGGCCGAACCTTGCGGATCGACGGTGATCAACTTTCGTACTCGGTGCAGATGGGTGCGGTCGGGCAACCCCTGCAGCATCATCTCGCCGCGGTGTTGCAGCGAAAGGCCTGAGCCGCTCAGTCGAGTTGTGTCACACCGTCGTTGACTACGCGGCCGGCGACGCGAACCCAGCCCTCGGGACTCCAGACGGTTTCCAGCCTCGATCCCTTGCCCTGGGTGATGCTCAGGTCGCGGCTGAGATGGTCGGTAATCCGTAGCGCGGCTGAGCCGGTCGCTTCGTCCTCGGGCACACCGAGATTCGCGACGAACGTTCGGGAGCGCAACGAGCCGGCGGACTGGTCGATCCAGGTCCACAAGTAGTGCGCGGCGTCGTCGGGAAAATCGACTGGGTCGGCCGCGAGAAGCTGTTCGACGGAATCGAATTCGTGCATGGCGTATTCGGGGCCCCATTCCGAGCGGGCCCGGACGCCCACCAGATCACCCTCGTAGTGCACCTGCACGATGCCGGCCGGCACCGCAAGCGTGTTGATCGGCCTACCGATTGACCGCAGCCACCACGACGCCCCGACGGTCGGGTGCCCGGCGAACGGAAGCTCGGTGCGCGGGGTGTAGATCGCGGCATGGGCAGTGGCCGAATCGGCGGCCGGAAGATCGATGAATACCGTTTCGCTGTAACCCAATTGGGTGGCCAGCCGCTGGCGATCGGCAGGCGCGACCTGACTGGCGTCGACGACGCCCAAGGGATTACCGAATTTGCCGTCTCGGTCGGTGAAGACACGCAACACCGTCACATCGATGCCCATGGCCCGACTGTACGGGCCGGGTCAAACCAATTATCTAAGTCGCGCTGCGCTCGTCGGAACCTATCGCGTTGAGCACCGCGACGCGCGTGTCGGCCGACCCCGTGACCGTGCGTTCGCCGCTGCCGGTGCGCAGCAACCCGCGAAGCGCGGCTTGGTCGTATTCGGCGGGTGTGGTGGTGTCGATGAAGCGCTGGACGACGTCGATGAAGCGGGCCGGGTCTTCGTGGAACGGAAAGTGGCCGGAGCCGGCGAAGATCTCCAGGCGGGAGCCCGGCATCGCGGCGTGCGCCATCCACGCATGGCGGACCGGGACCACCACATCCTTGGTGCCCCAGACGATCTGCACCGGAATGGCCTCGGTCAAATAACATCGATCCAGGAAGGTGACGATCTGTCCGCGCCAGTCCACCACGGCCCGCAATGTCCGGCTGAACGCCGACGAGGCCGTCGGCTCCGGCAAGTCATCCAGGATGCGCAACACATTCGGCAGATCGCGGCCCAACCCGGTGGATCCGATCGCCAGGCCCGCGATTCGTCCCGCCAGCTGGACCGCCGGCAGCACCAGGGGCAGCCGCAGCAGCGCCAGCGCTTCCGTCCCGATGGGCAGCGAGGCCAACCGGAACGCGACGTTGACGTCCTTGGTGACACCGCCCGCGGCGACCAGGATGAGCCGCTCGACCAGATGGGGGAATTGGTAAGCGAATTGCATCGCCACGCCGCCGCCGAGTGAGTGACCGACGATGGTCACCCGCTCGATATCGAGCACGGACAGCAAATCGCGCATTCCGTTGGCGTAGCCGGCCACCGAGTAGTCGGCGCGCGGTTTGTCGGACTGCCCATGTCCCAGCAGATCGGGGGCGATCACCGTGTACCGCTGAGCGAGCTTGGCCTGCACGGTATTCCACGTCGTGGAGTTGTCGCCGATGCCGTGAATCAACAGAATCGCCGGCCCGGAGCCGGCGATTCGGAACGCTCGTTTGTACCCGTGGATGGTGCGGTATTCGAGCCGGGGGGTGGTCACTTCGCGCACTGGACGAAGATTGCTCTTGCGCTTCCGCTCAGTCATCTCGCCACCTTGCTGTCGCGTCCCCTCGGGCGTTTACGCCGGGTTGTCGTCGTCGCGCTTCTTCTCCGCCTCCTGGGCGAGGAATCGCTCAAACTCGGCACCAAGCTCGTCGCCGCTAGGAAGGTCTTCGTCGCGTGTTAGTAACGACCTGTTTTCCTGAGCGTCGATGAAGGCATCGTACTGGCGCTCGAGTGCAGCCACCACTTGAGCGACCTCGGCGCTCGCCTCGACCTGTTCGTCGATCTTGCCCCGGATCTCGGCTGCTGCCTCGGTCAGCGCCGACAGCGGTAGGTCCAGCGACCCGGTCTTGGCGACCTGCTCGAGCAGCGCCTGGGCGGCGGCGGGGTAGTCGGTCTGCGTCAGGTAGTGCGGGACGTGGACGGTGAAGCCGACCACCTCGTGTCCGTGCTGACCCATCCGGTATTCCAGCAGGTTCGACGCGCTGCCGGGCACCTGGATCTCCGAGATCCACGGCTGGAAATCGGTGATCAATTCGCGGTTGGTCGAGTGCGCGGTCAGCGTGATGGGCCGGGTGTGCGGAACGGCCATCGGGACGGTGCCCAGGCCGATCGTCTGCCGCACGCCGAGCCGCTCGGCCAGCAGACGCACCGCGGTGATGAAGCGCTCCCACTTGAGATCCGGCTCCATCCCGGCCAGCAACAGAAACGGGGTGCCGACGCTGTCGCGCAGTGCGTACAGGCTCAGCTCCGGGTCGTCGTAGCTGGTGAAGTGGTCGGTCTTGAAGGTCATCAGCGGCCGGCGCGAGCGGTAGTCCAGCAGCTCGTCGATCGCGAACGACGCGACCAGCTCGGTGTCCAGGGCGGCTTTCAGGTGGGTAGCGGCCAGCCGTATCGCGTGGCCGGCGTCGGAGAAGCCCTCCAAAGCGTGCACCAGCACCGGGCCGCGGCCGTCCGATGTCACCAACTGGGGAGCCGGGAACTCCAGCTCGTACATACCGGGTTGGCCCGGCTGGTAATACAGATCGTCGTCGCTGTGCTCGTTAGACATCGGGTTTGCCTCCTCTCGGGGGTTTCTCCAGGGTGCCCTAACCAGTGTCCCCCGAATCAACAGGCACCAGTACTTGAAACGGGATGACGCTCGAACGTAATCCGGATGGAACACTTCCGGCGGTACCGCATCTGCCAGCAAATCTAGGTGTCGCAGCGCGAGGCGTCGAATTCAGCTTCCACCGGCCTGGTCGGGCATGATGGGACGCGATGCGCGTCCGGATGTTGCTGCTATGCCCACTGGTCGGCCTGGCGACGTTACTGGCGTCGTGCGGGCGACCGGTGCTGCACATGTCGCTGCCCACCAGTACGCAGGCGCCGAAAACGAGCAAGACCGTCCAGCGCCTCAGCCAGCCCGAACCGGGCGCGGTTGCGGGCCCGGTGGATCCGGACCGGCGGGTGGGGGCAATCTTCCTGGATGGCAGCGCCCAGCACGTGTGCACGGGCTCGGTGCTGCATTCCGCGGCCGGCAACCTGGTGCTGACCGCCGCGCACTGCCTGGCCGGAGCTGCCCAGATCACCTTCGTGCCCGGATTGTCCGGCGACGGCGTGCCACCCGATCTCTGGACGGCCGACAACGTCTACCTGGATCCACGCTGGGTCGCGAGCAAAGATCCGCACGCCGACTACGCGATCGCGCGGGTCAACAGCGACCACGGTGGTTCGGTGGAGTCGCGGGCCGGTTTGGCGCTGACCCTGGGCATGGCCCCGCCGCCCAGTAGCCACGTCACAGTGGTGGGCTATCCGACCGGTGTGGGCGGCTCGCCGATCGGCTGTCAGGGCAGCACCGCGGTCACCGACGGCGGCTTTCCCTCATTGGTCTGTCAGGGGCTGGTCGGCGGCACCAGCGGCGCACCGTGGGTCAGCGGCACCACCGTCGTCGGGCTGATCGGCGGACTCGAACGCGGGGGATGCGCCGAGAACGTGTCCTACTCCGCGCCGTTCGACGACCACATCGTTGCGCTACTGGCCCGCGCCGAAGCCGGCGGTCCGGGCGATCCGATACCGGTCGACCTGGACGACACCTGCTAGATCGTCAGCGGCGGAACTGGTTGAGCGCGCGCACCTTGTTCATCACGTCGAGCGCGGCCACCTTGTAGGCCTCGGAGAAGGTCGGGTAGTTGAACACCGCGTCGACCAGATACTCGACGGTGCCGCCGCACCCCATCACGGCCTGTCCGATGTGCACCATCTCGGTCGCGCTGGTGCCGAAGATGTGCACCCCGAGCAGCTTGAGGTCGTCGGTGGACACCAGCAGTTTGAGCATGCCGTAGGAGTCGCCGGCGATCTGGCCGCGGGCCAGCTCCCGGTAGCGGGCCATCCCGACCTCATACGGGATCGCGTCCTTGGTCAGTTCCACCTCGGTGGCGCCGACGTAGGAGACCTCGGGAATGGAGTAGATGCCGATCGGCTGCAGGTCGGTAATGCCTTCGCACGCTTCGCCGAACGCGTGGTAGGCGGCCAGCCGGCCTTGTTCCATCGAGGTGGCGGCCAATGCCGGGAAGCCGATGACATCGCCGACGGCGTAGATGTGGGGCACCTTGGTCGCAAAGTTATCGTCGACGAAGATCCGGCCGCGGTTGTCGGCCTCCAGCTCGGCGTTGTGCAGATCGAGGTGGTCCGTCTGCCCTTGGCGCCCAGCGGAATACATCACCGTCTCGGCGGGAATCTGCTTGCCGCTGGCCAGGGTGGTGATGGTGCCGGCCGTGCCGACGTCGACCGCGGTCACCTCCTCACCGAAGCGGAACGTCACCGCCAGGTCGCGCAGGTGGAACTTCAGCGCCTCGATGACCTCGGGGTCGCAGAAGTCCAGCATGTCGCTGCGCTTTTCGACGACGGTGACCTTGGTGCCCAGTGCGGCGAACATCGACGCGTATTCGATGCCGATCACGCCGGCGCCGACCACCACCATCGAGGTGGGCAGCGACTTGAGGTCGAGGATTCCGTCGGAGTCGAGCACCCGGTGTTCGTCGAACTCGACGCCGGACGGCCGCGCCGGCCGGGTGCCGGTGGCGATCACGATGTATTTGCCACTGATGGTTAGCTTTTCGCGTCGGGTGGGGTCTTCGATCTCGACGGTGTGCGGGTCGACGAATCGCCCGTGTCCGATCAGCAGGTCGATCCGGTTGCGCATCAGCTGGTTGCGGATCACGTCCACTTCCTTGCCGATCACGTGCTGGGTGCGGGCCAGCAGGTCGGCCGGGGTGATCTTCTCCTTCACGCGGTAGCTCGCGCCGTAGAGTTCGCGCTGGCTCATCCCGGTGAGGTAGAGCACCGCCTCGCGCAACGTCTTTGACGGGATGGTGCCGGTTTGCACGCACACGCCGCCCAGCATCTGGCCGCGTTCGACGATCGCCACCGACTTGCCCAGCTTGGCCGAGGCGATGGCGGCCTTCTGTCCGCCGGGCCCCGAGCCGATCACGATCATGTCGTATTCCTGCATCGATCCCATGGGATAGACGATAGAGCCCACAGTCGAGACTTTCTCCACAGACGAATGGCTCAACGGCGTTGCGCGAGCGCGGTCTGACGGTGGCGGCCACCAGCGTTGGGCCTCATGAGACCGCACGCACCCGATTTCGAGCTGAACCGCCCCGGCGCACTGATCGCCGCGCTACCGGCCGTTCTCGGCTTCGTTCCAGAGAATTCATTGGTCTTGGTGTCGTTGGACGGCGGCGAGTTGGGAGCCGTGCTGAGGGTCGACCTCGGTCCGGAGCTCGCCGGCCGGATCGGGCACCTGGCCGAGGTCGCCGCCTCGGCGGCGCCCGAAGCCGCGATCGCGGTGATCGTCAACGAGGACGGCGCCGGATGCCCGCAGTGCAACGAGGAGTACCGGCAGCTGTGCGCGATGCTCGCAGAGGTGTTGTCGGAGCACAACATTGAGCTGCGGGCGGCGCACGTGGTGGACCGGGTGGCCCGCGGCGGGCGCTGGCATTGCGTGGACGACTGCGGCGCGAGAGGCACGGTCGACGATCCGTCCGCGTCGCCCCTGGCCGCTGCGGCGGTGCTGGACGGCCGGCGGCTGTATGCGCGTCGCGCCGACCTGCAGGCGGTGCTGGCCGTCGAGGATCCGGCCCGCACCGCCGCGCTGGCCGGTCTGCTCAGCCGGCAGGCGGCCACCCGCGCGGCGGCGCATCGCACCGATCCCACGGGCTGTAGCCGTCGCGACCTGGAGAGCGCGATGGCCGCGGCCGGTCGCGTCGGCGGCGGGCAATCGCTGTCCGACGCCGAGCTGGCCGCCCTGGGCTGCGCGCTGAACGACGTGCAGGTGCGCGACACGTTGTACGCCCTCGCAGTCGGCGAGAAAGCCGGGGAAGCCGAGGCGTTGTGGGCGTCGCTGGCGCGGGTCCTGCCCGCGCCGTGGCGGATCGAAGCGCTGGTGTTGCTCGCGTTCAGCGCCTACGTCCGCGGCGACGGCCCGCTGGCCGGCGTGTCGCTGGAGGCCGCGCTGCGCTGCGATCCGGACCATCGGATGGCGGGCATGCTGGACATGGCGTTGCAGTCCGGTCTGCGACCGGAACAGATCCGCGAACTCGCGGCGACCGGGTACCGGCTGGCCAAGCGGCTCGGGGTGCGGCTACCGCCGCGGCGGGCATTCGGCCGCTGTGCGGGTTAGCAGAGGATCAGACCTTCTCGACCTTGACCGCGTGCGCCATCTCGTTCGGCAGCGTGACGTTCTCGTGGCCGGGTATCAGGATGGTGACCCCAACCGACCCGGTTTCGACGGTGACGCGCGCGTTCGGCACGACGCCGGCGTCCTTGAGCCGCGCGATCAGATCGATGTCGCCCTGAACATGCTCGGTGAGCTGGCGGACGACGACCGCGACCGGCGATCCCGCCGGCAACTCGGTCAGCCGGACCAGGTTGACGTCGTCGGCACCGGAATCCGGGCCTACGCCCAGGTCCAGCAAACCCGGAATCGGGTTGCCGAACGGGGAGGTGGTCGGGTTGTTGAGCACCTTCACCAGCCGGCGCTCGACATCCTCGCTCATCACGTGCTCCCACCGGCATGCCTCGGCGTGCACTTCTTCCCACGGCAGCCCGATGACGTCGACGAGCAGTCGCTCGGCGAGGCGGTGCTTGCGCATGACGGCGACGGCCAGTGCCCGGCCCTTGTCGGTGAGTTCCAGGTGCCGGTCACCGGCCACGTGGAGCAGTCCGTCGCGCTCCATCCGGGAGACGGTTTGGCTGACGGTCGGCCCGCTCTGGTCGAGCCGTTCGGCGATCCTGGCACGCAGCGGCGTTACGCCCTCTTCCTCGAGGTCGTAGATGGTTCGCAGGTACATCTCGGTGGTATCAACCAGGTCGTTCATTCAGCACCCTCCATTGACGCCGAGTCTACTTGGCCAGCTGCCGAAATGGGCTTAACGCATGCCCTAGGCAAGCAGTATGCCCGCCGCGTAATTGCGGCGGGCATACTGTCGGCGCTACCTGGCTGAGTGGGGCGCCTCAGCTCGCGTACGAGCGCAGCCGATCGGCGCGCTCCCCGTTGCGCAGCTTGGCCATCACGTCGCGCTCGATCTGACGGACCCGCTCGCGGGACAGACCGAACAGCTTGCCGATCTGATCCAGCGTCCGCGGCTGGCCGTCGTCCAGGCCGAAACGCAGCCGGATCACCTGATGCTCGCGCTCGTCGAGAGTGGCCAGCACACTGCGGATGTCGGTGTGCAGCAGTTCGGCGATCACCGCGTTCTCCGCGGACATCGCTTCGGCGTCCTCGATGAAATCGCCCAGCGGGGCTTCTTCCTCGGAACCGACCGGCATGTCCAGGCTTACCGGGTCGCGGCTGTGCTCGAGCAGATCGTTGATCTTCTCGACCGGAATTCCAGACTCGGTGGCCAGTTCTTCGTCGGTGGCTTCACGTCCCAGGTTCTGGTGCATCTCCCGCTTGATCCGCGCCAGCTTGTTGACCTGCTCGACGAGGTGAACGGGCAGCCGGATGGTGCGGCTCTGGTCGGCCATACCGCGGGTGATGGCCTGCCGGATCCACCACGTGGCGTATGTCGAGAACTTGAATCCCTTTGTGTAGTCGAACTTTTCCATCGCGCGGATCAGTCCGAGGTTGCCCTCCTGAATCAGGTCGAGCAACGGCATCCCCCGGCCGGTGTAGCGCTTGGCGAGCGAAACCACCAGACGCAGGTTCGCTTCCAGCAGGTGGCGGCGCGCGGCCTGACCATCACGTACGACGACGGCAAGATCGCGTTTGCGGTTCTCGCCGAGGCGCTTCCGCGTTGCGAGCAGATGCTCGGCATACAGTCCGGCCTCGATGCGCTTTGCCAGTTCGACTTCGTCCGCGGCGGTCAGCAACGCCGTCTTCCCGATGCCGTTCAGATATACGCGCACGAGGTCCGCTGCAGGGCTCTGAGCATCTAGATCGCTGGTGTCGATCCTGCCTGTGATGGCATTCGCCATGGCGGCCTCCCGATTGGCTTGTAGCTGTCATGGAGTTAAACGACATATCAGCCCTGAGAGTTCCCACGCCGCCGTCATCTCACACGCTTTGACGTGCACAAATGTGCCGACGACCTGAGAATGTCCTGAGAAGTGTGTTCTGGCGCCGATTAACCGGGGCCGGCGTCGTATTCGTGGCCCGGGTTGTACTCGCGGCCGGGCGAGCCCGGTTGCGGCTGCGGGGGTCGCGGCGCCTCGAGTGCCGGTCGCTCGGCCGTCGGGAACAACGGGGTGCGCCGGGCGGAATCGTCGAACCGCCGGGGCTCGTCCTTGCGGCGGGGCGGCCGGTCGTTGGCGATCAGGACGGCCATCCAGGGCAGTGGCACCGACGCGGCGATGATTGCCAGCGAGATAAGGCCGTTGTGCCAGGCGCCGTAGGCCAGTGCGGCCAGGATCAGTGCCGGGACGCGAAACGACATGATCGTCAGGTACTTACGGACGCGCGCGCGATGCTGCTCTTCGTACGACGGCTCGGCGGCGGTGATGAGAACCGGACGACCGTCGTCGTCGAACCCTAACTCCGGGCCGCGCCTCATTACTCCACTGTCCCACATCTGGCCGATTCCGGTTGGGGCGCCTTGGCAGGCACAATGTCAGGTATGCAGACGCAGACGATCGAACGCACCGATACCGACGAACGCGTCGACGACGGGACCGACAGCGACACCCCCAAGTACTTCCACTACGTCAAGAAGGACAAGATAGCCGAGAGCGCGGTGATGGGTAGCCATGTGGTCGCGTTGTGCGGAGAGGTTTTTCCCGTGACGCGGGCGGCCAAGCCGGGCTCACCGGTGTGCCCGGACTGCAAGAAGATCTACGAGCAGCTCAAGAAGGGCTGATCAGGTCGGCGGTTCCGCCGGCACCACATCGCGGTCCTGGGTGGCGGGATTCGTCGTCACCGGATTCGATAACGCCTCGGCGGTCTTCTTCAGGGCGGGCGAACGCGCGAACAACCATTTGCGCAGCCGGTGCGCGTGCGTGCGGGGCGCGGGGAATTCTTCCTGGATCGCCGCATTGAGTTCGGCGCCGATCATGATCGCGAAACCGCCGAAGAAGGCGAACAACAGAAACGCGATCGGTGTGGACAGCGCGCCGTAGGTGTAGCCGGTGCTGGTGATCCAGCGCAAATAGACCCGCAGGCCCAGCGTCGCGATCACGAACACGGCGGTTGCCAGGATGGCGCCGAAGATAAGCCGGTGCGTCGGCAAGGGTTCCGGCAGCGACACCCGGTACAAAATGACGACCCCCATCATCAGTCCAAGGGCCAGTGCCGGGTAGTAGCCGTAGCGCAGCACGTTGGCCAAGGCGTCCGGGATATGTTCGGACACCGTGCGCGGACCCACGACCAGGACCGGCGCGGCCACCACGGCGGCGACCAGGCCCACCACGTACAGGAACAGCGCGAACAGCCGCTGGCGCACCGGGTGGCGCAGCGGCGTTTGGTCATGGGCCTCGACGATGGAATCGACGAAGGCCGAGATCGCCGACGACCCCGCCCACAGCGACAGCAAAAAGCCGAGCGAGACCACCTCGCCGCGGGCGTGCGCCGTGATGTCGCGGACGGTGGGCTCGATGATCTCGTTGACGACGCTGGACGAGAACAGGCTGTGCGCCGCCGAAATCGCGCTCTTCTCGATGCTGGGCAGCGCATCCGGCCCGAACAGCGGAGCCACGTAAGCCAGGCTGCCCAGCATTCCCAACAGCAGCGGAGGTGTCGACAGCGCCGACCAAAAACCCGCCTGTGCGGACTCGGCGAAGATGGAGTCGTCCCAGCTCTTTACCAGAGTCCTACGCGTGATTCGCCAAATGTGGTGGCGCGACGGCTTTGCGGTCTGCTCGCTCATACCGGTCCAGCATTACCGACGAGTGCGCCCACACCTCACATTGTGAACGGGTGAGTTTCGCTGGGACTAGCTTTCGCTGACCTCCAGCACGGCGGCGAGCTCAACAAGCTTTGCCTCGTGCTCGTTAGCGTGGTGCTGGCAGAAGAGAAGTTCGGCTCCAGAAGGCAGCTTGGCGCGTACGCGGGCTGCGGCACCGCAGCGATCGCAGCGGTCGGCTCGAGTCAGCTCGCGTGTTGTCAGAGTTGCAATCATTGGGCTTCTCCGTTCTCTTTGATCCACTTTCTCAGACGTTCGGCGTTTTAGCGTTGTTCCCCGATCGTTATCAGGTGTGTCGTTTCTCACGGGCTGTAAACGTTGGGTTTCGTCGGGCTTTCTAGAGTTAACGACCGTGACCTTCGCTCCTGACCAGCTCGTACACCTGTGCGGAACCGACGAGTGGTCGGACGCCAAGTCGCGGGGTGAAATCCGCCCCGAGGCCGGCGGTGCCGGCTTCATTCATCTCTCCGCGCCTGAGCAGGTACATCTGCCGGCCAACCGGCTCTTCCACGGTCGCCGGGACTTGGTGCTGCTGCACATCGACCCGGCTTTGCTGGACTCGCCCGTGCGGTGGGAGCCAGGCGTGCCGACGGATCCGGCGGCGATGCTGTTCCCGCACCTGTACGGACCGCTGCCTGTCGCCGCTGTGAAATGGGTCACCGTTTATTCGCCGGATCCCGGGGGAACCTTCGCCCCGATCGCGGGTGCTCAGGACCCTTCTACCGGCTCCCGGTAGGCGTCGGCTTCGATCTCCACCAGCAGCTCGGGCGCGATGAGCGCCGAGACTTCGACCATCGTTGACGCCGGCCGTATCTCCCCGAAGACCCGCGCGTGCACCGCCGCGACCTCGCGCCACCGGGAAATATCGGTCACGTAGATGCGGGTGCGAACCACGTCGTTCAGCGATGCGCCCGCCTCGTCGAGCGCAATTCCGATGCGGCGCAAGGCGTCCTGGGCTTGAGCGGCGATGTCATCCGCGGGTCCCGTGCCGGTCGTGCCGGCAACCGCCACGTACGGGCCTACCCGCACCGCGCGCGAGTACCCGACCGTCGCTTCGAAGTCGGATCGTGACGAGATGAGTTTGCGGTTGGCGGACATCCGGCCACAGTAGCCTCCGCCAGCTCATCGGCGTAGATACGACTACGGAACATGTTGCAAGACAGTCGATTTGCGCTGTTGGACCGGAGCGGCACTCAGCTTCGGCGGATCCGGAAGATGAGCAGAGCGACCAGGCCGAGACCGAGTGCCACCTCGCACCAGAAGTAGGACAGGTAATCGGCGAGCGCGCCGAGGGCCGGTGCGTTGGGCATCGAGTTGCGGATGGCCGTAAAGGCGAACAGCAGCACACCCAGCAGTGAAATCAGTGGGGTGTCGATCGCGGCACCGGTGCGGATCAGCTTCACCGAGAGCAACAGCGCGAGGCCCGTCACCGTCCACATCAGCATCATGATGAACACCGCAAATATCCATGTAGCGGATCCGCGGGAGACGCCGATCGTCAAGTCGTTGCCGCCGTTCGGCTCCCGGGTGGGCTCCGCAATGTCGATGGTGTAGCCATGGATAGACCCGTCGACGATCAGCACCGAGGGGACCGGGGCGCCATCACCGGTGAGGACGCGCACACCGAAAAGCGCGCTGTAACTATCGAAGGGGTACTGGCTGACATCGCCGCCCTCGAGCGCAACAGGGAGGGTGCTGGGCGTCATCACGCCGCCGGCGGCGAACGATTCGTCAACCAGACCGGCGCCGCCGACCGCGACAACCCGGACGCGCTGGGCAAGGAAGACCCCATCCTGGGCGTAGCGTCCTCTCGGTTCGAAATCGAGGCGAACCGTTAACTGCGGATCCCCGGGAACCATCTTTTCGAGGTTGGCATGGACCCGAACGCCGTCGGTCAGGTTCCTATCGCCGGACACGCCCGACGCGTGCCCCTCCTGCTCAAACGAGAGGGCTGCCAACGCCACTAGGCCGGCGAACATCACTAACGCGAGCAGTAGGAGTGCGTTTCGGCGACGCGCTACTGACCCAGATTTGACGCCAGTACCGACGGCCACGCCCACACCCTAGATGAGCACACCCCGGTGTGCTGGTCGTCGGGTAACTCCGGTCAGTCGAGGTAGTCGCGCAACACCTGGGAGCGGCTGGGGTGGCGCAACTTCGACATGGTCTTGGATTCGATCTGGCGGATGCGCTCGCGGGTCACGCCGTAGACCTGGCCGATCTCGTCGAGGGTACGAGGCTGGCCGTCGGTGAGACCGAAGCGCAGCCGTACTACTCCGGCTTCGCGCTCCGAGAGCGTCTCGAGCACCGACTGCAGCTGGTCTTGCAGCAACGTGAACGACACCGCGTCGACGGCCACGACCGCTTCGCTGTCCTCGATGAAGTCACCCAGCTGGCTGTCGCCCTCGTCGCCGATGGTCTGATCCAGCGAGATGGGCTCACGGGCGTACTGCTGGATCTCCAGCACCTTCTCCGGCGTGATGTCCATTTCCTTCGCCAGCTCTTCAGGCGTGGGCTCGCGGCCCAGGTCCTGCAGCAGCTCGCGCTGAATGCGGCCCAGCTTGTTGATCACCTCGACCATGTGCACCGGGATGCGGATGGTGCGGGCCTGGTCGGCCATCGCGCGGGTGATCGCCTGGCGAATCCACCACGTCGCGTAGGTGGAGAACTTGTATCCCTTGGTGTAGTCGAACTTCTCGACCGCGCGGATCAGACCCAGGTTTCCTTCCTGGATCAAGTCGAGGAAGGCCATCCCGCGGCCGGTGTAGCGCTTGGCCAGCGACACCACGAGTCGCAGGTTTGCTTCCAGCAGATGGTTCTTGGCGCGGTCGCCGTCGCGGCAGATCCACATCATGTCGCGGCGCTGGGCGGCGGGCAGTTTGTCGCCGCGCTCGACCAGCTCGGCCATCAGCTGGGTGGCATACAGACCGGCCTCGATCCGCTTCGCGAGTTCGACCTCTTCCTCGGCGTTAAGCAGTGCCACCTTGCCGATCTGCTTGAGGTAGGCACGAACCGAGTCCGCGGACGCGGTGAGCTCGGCGTCCTTGCGGGCCTGCCGCAACGCCTCGGATTCGTCTTCGTCCCAGACGAAATCGCCGGACGCCTTGTCCTTTTCGGAGGGCTCGGCGATTTCCTCGTCCTCGTCGGCCGGCTTCTTGGCCACTGCCGGCTTCGCGACGGTCGCGCTCTCTTCGGCGTCGTCGTCCGCGTCGCCGTCAACGACGACTTCGGCGTCGGCTTCCTCGGCGACGACATCCTCGAGGTCGTCGAGGACGAGCTCGGCTTCGATGTCGAGGTCCTCGACAACTTCGAGGTCGGGTTCGCCGTCGAGTTCCTCGGCGGCGTTCTCGTCGACGCCCTCCGGGTTCTCGTCGTCGCCGTCTTTGGCTGCGGCCTTGGTGCCGCGGCCCGCCGGCGCCTTGCCCGCGGCGGCCTTGGCGGGGGTGCGGGGCTTCTTCTCGATGGTTGCCTCGGTGTCATCGGCGGGCTTGGCGGCCCGCGGAGCGGTCTTGGTCGCGCGCTTCGCCGGCGCGGCGCCATTGGCGGCCTTTGCTGCGGGCCGCTTGGCAGGAGTCTTCGTGGCGGTGCGCTTCACCGGTTCATCGGTTGCCGCGCTGGTCTTGGTCGCTGCCACTTACACCCCTTCGGTTGGACTCACTTTCGGTGGGTTTGGGCATGGTTAACCGAAAGTGTCTGCTATGTCGAATGTCGGCGTTGGTATGAGCGTGACTGGTCGCACGCTTTCTGTCGGGCGGTCGCCGTGGACCATTGTAACGACAGTGGGCGCTCGTACCGCCCTAGCGGGGAAAATTCAGTGCGTCACGTCCGCGGTCGACGCCATCGCGGCACCGACAATCCCGGCGGTATTGAGCAATGCCGCCGGCACCACCGGGGTGCGGTTTTTCAGCAGCGGCACCCATTGGTCGGCCTTTCGGCTGATGCCACCGCCGGCGATGAACAGGTCGGGCCAGATCGCGTTCTCGATCGCGATCAGCACTCTGGTCACCTCTTCGGTCCAGCGTGGGTAGCTCCACTTCCTCTTGTCTTTGATCGAGGACGCCGCGCGCTTCTCGGCCTCTTTGCCGCCGACTTCGAGATGGCCGAACTCGGTGTTGGGTATCAGCTTCCCGTTGTGGATCAGGGCGGACCCGATGCCGGTTCCGAAGGTGAGCAACACGACCAGGCCCTCGTGCCCTTTGCCCGCCCCGTAGCGCTCCTCGGCGAGCCCGGCCGCGTCGGCGTCGTTGAGAACCGTGACCGCCTGGCCGTCCAGCTTGGCGCTGATCACGTCGCGCGCGCTGGTCCCGATCCAGGCGCGGTCCACGTTGGCGGCGGTCCGGACGATGCCGTCGGTGACGACGCCGGGGTAGGTCACGCCGAGCGGACCGGTCCAGCCGAATTCGTTGACGACTTTGGCGATGGTCTCGGCGACGGCCGGCGGCGTGGCGGGTTGCGGTGTCAGCAGTTTGACCCGGTCGCCGATCAGCAGGCCGGTGTCCAGGTCGACGATTCCGCCTTTGATGCCGCTGCCGCCGACGTCGATGCCGAATCCGCGACGCTGCGGCGTGCCGGAGGCTGCCCCGTTACCGGGCGTGTCCGTGTCCGAGTCGGTGCTCGTCATCGACATCTCCTTGGCGAGATTGGGCTGTGTCACACCTTAGCTAACGACGACGGGCGTTGCGGTCGGGCAATCCGATAGGGGCATCGCCGGTCTGCGCCGCGGTGGCCGACTGTGTTGCGATGGACCGGTGACGCGATCCGACGAAGTTCCCGCGCAGTTGCGCTCGGTGGCCGAAACGCTGGCCGCCGAAGCCGCCGAGTTCGTGCGGTCTCGCCGCGCCGAGGTGTTCGGCGCCCACGCGGGCGGGACCGACAGTGACGCGGTGCGGTCCAAGAGCACACCGACCGATCCGGTGACGGTGGTCGACACCGAGACCGAACGGCTGCTGCGCGATCGGTTGGCCGAATTACGGCCTGGCGAACCGATTCTCGGGGAAGAGGGCGGGGGGCCGGCCGAGCCGGGAGCAGTCTCCGACGACGCGGTCACCTGGGTGCTCGATCCGATCGACGGCACGGTGAATTTCGTCTACGGCATCCCGGCCTACGCGGTGTCGGTCGGCGTGCAGGTCAATGGCGTGTCGGTGGCCGGCGCGGTCGCCGACGTCGTCGGGGGTCGGATCTATTCCGCGGCAAAGGGTCTCGGCGCGCACGTCATCGACGCGCAGGGCACGCACCCGTTGCGGTGCGCCGACGTCGACGATCTGTCGATGTCCTTGTTGGGCACCGGCTTTGGGTATTCGATCGGGCGCCGCACCACCCAGGCGGCGCTGCTGGCGCAGCTGCTGCCGTTGGTCCGCGACGTGCGTCGCATCGGTTCCGCGGCGCTGGACCTGTGCATGGTCGCGGCCGGGAGGCTGGACGCCTACTACGAGCACGGGCTGCAGGTGTGGGATCTCGCGGCGGGCGCGTTGATCGCCGCCGAGGCCGGCGCGCGGGTGTTGGTGCCGCCACCGGACGGGCAGGTCGGCGGCGCCGGACTGGTCGTGGCGGCCGCGCCCGGAATCGCCGACGCACTGTTGGCGGCCCTGGAGCGATTCGACGCCCTGGCGCCGATCGAGGACTGAGTCAGCAGCTGCTGGCGTGAATCTTCGACAACAGCGAGGGATCCGACGAGCCGGTAGCACCGGGACGCAGGCTGGCCAGTACCGAGTCGATGTCGTCGTTGTGGGCCAGCGCGCTGAACTCCGTGCCGATCGCGAGGTCGACGGAGTCGTCGGCGCGGTTGTCGTTGAACAGCTCGCTGCACGGGGCGACCAGCCACACCGCGGCGGCGGTGGCCTGTCCGGCCGTCCCGAAGCGGATCTGGCCCTGGCAATTCAGCCGGGCGCCGGCGTAGAGCGGGTCGTTGGCCGCGGTTGGCTGGGCGAAGCCCAGGTCCTTCATCGCGCCGGCGACATCGGCGGCCTGGCCGCCGCGGCCGCTGGCGTTGAGAACCCGGACCTTGGTGTCGCTGAGTTTGGCCGGCGACACGTCGGCCATCGCACTGCGCGACATTTGCTCGCCGAGTTGTGCCGGCGCCGATCCGGTCGCCGGCTGTGGGGGCGGGTTGCAAGATTGCGCTTCGTGAACTTTCGCGGGTCGCGTCAGCGCCACCGTCCACGCGACGCCCGTCACCAACACCAGGAAAACCAGCACGACAATCGCGGGTCGGGCGTTGCGTCGCCGAAACGGCCGACCATGCTTGTCGAAGGCTGTACCCTCGGTGATTTGTGCGACCACAGGTGCACTCTAGCCGCACACTAAATCCACTGTTTAAAGGCAAATATGAGGGTCAATTCGGGGGTGTGAGGTAAATCACAACCGAATACACCGGGATCCGGGCACGAATCGTTTGGTGGATGCGTTCGACGCTGGTACAAAGCGTTGCTTGAGGTAACGCAGGCATGTGAGGGGATTGGACGATGCCTACCGACTATGACGCTCCACGGCGTACCGAAACGGATGACGTTTCGGAGGACTCGCTGGAGGAGCTCAAGGCTCGACGCAACGAGGCGGCGTCGGCCGTTGTTGACGTGGACGAATCCGAGTCCGCCGAGAACTTCGAACTGCCTGGCGCCGACCTGTCTGGCGAGGAACTATCGGTTCGGGTCATTCCGAAACAAGCCGACGAGTTCACCTGCTCGAGCTGCTTTTTGGTGCAGCACCGCAGTCGACTTGCCAGCGAGAAGAACGGCGTGATGATCTGCACCGACTGCGCGGCGTAAGTCAGCTGCGCAATGCCGACAGCACCCGCTCGGGGTGACGGCAGCTCACCATCCAGTACGGCGTCGGGTCGTCTGGGTCATCGAGGACCAGCAAAATCATCGGTCCGACCCATGCGCGATGCAGCACATACGCCGCGGGGTCGAGCTGACGTCCCAGTGCCGCCGACTTCGCCGTCGGCGCTATCTCCGCGGATCGGGCGATCACGGTGACCGGCAGGTGGGCTTCCCCGGCCCACAGCTGCGCCACACCGTCGTCGCCGGCGGTGACCCGGATCTCGGTACGGCCCAGCCACAGCAGCGCCCCGACGGCCACGATGAACAGCACGACGAACGGCAGCCAGTCGGGGAGCGCCCTGACACCCCAATTGACTTCGACAGCAATCAGCGTCGCGAGCGCGAAGGCCGGTGGCCACCACCACCATGGGACCCGCAGCCGCTCGCGATATCGCACGCTGTGCGGCGCGACGCGCGTACTCGACACGCGGTCAAGGGTAGTCTTTGGCCCCGTGTCGACCAGTCTGGCCATTGTTCGCCTCGACCCTGAGCTCCCGCTGCCCAGCCGTGCACACGACGGCGACGCGGGGGTTGATCTGTTCACCGCCGAAGACGTCACGCTGGACCCGGGGCACCGCGCCCTGGTCCGGACTGGTGTGGCGGTCGCCATCCCGTTCGGAATGGTCGGCTTGGTGCATCCGCGCTCGGGATTGGCTGCGCGGGTTGGACTTTCGATCGTCAACAGCCCGGGTACGATCGACGCGGGCTATCGCGGCGAGATCAAGATTTCGCTGATCAACCTCGACCCGGCCGAGCCGATCGTGCTGCATCGCGGCGATCGGATCGCCCAGTTGCTGGTGCAGCGGGTCGAGTTGGTCGAGCTGGTCGAGGTCGGGTCGTTCGACGAGGCCGGGCTGGCCGAAACATCCCGTGGCGATGGTGGTCACGGTTCCTCCGGCGGACATGCGAGTTTGTGATGGCATTCGGTAAACGTTCAGGCAAAGACGACGACAGCGACGACACGGCCGTCGCGCCGGTCGACGCCGAGTCCGCAGGCGACCCGGTCGACGACGAGTTCGACGACGAGGTGGAGGGCCCGTTCGACATCGACGACTTCGACGACCCGTCGGTCGCGGAGCTGGCCCGGCTCGATCTGGGCTCGGTGCTCATCCCGATGCCCGAAGCCGGCCAGCTCCAGGTCGAGCTGACCGAGACCGGCGTCCCGAGTGCGGTGTGGGTCGTCACGCCCAATGGCCGGTTCACGATCGCCGCCTACGCCGCCCCCAAGACGGGCAGCCTGTGGCGTGAGGTGGCCGCCGAGCTCGCCGACTCGCTGCGCAAGGACTCGGCCGAAGTCAGCATCAAGGACGGCCCGTGGGGCCGCGAGGTGGTCGGCACCGCTTCGGGCGTGGTGCGCTTCATCGGGGTCGACGGCTACCGGTGGATGATCCGCTGCGTCATCAACGGCCCGCACGAAACGATCGAGGCACTCGAGCACGAGGCGCGGGCGGCGTTGGCGGACACCGTGGTTCGCCGCGGCGACACCCCGCTGCCGGTGCGCACGCCGCTGGCCGTGAACCTTCCCGAGCCGATGGCCGAGCAGCTGCGTCAGGCCGCCGTGCAGCAGGCCGAGGCGCAGCAGGCCTCCGGAGAACCCGACGCGCAAGAGCCGCCCAGCGAGCCGGCCGCGCGCCGCAGCGTGGATGGATCGGCCATGCAGCAGCTGCGCACCACCACCGGCGGCTAGCCCGCCTCTGACGGCTACGCGTCGGCAAGCGCCGCCAGGCAGGCCGCCCCGAGCGCGGCGCTGTCCGCGCCGATCTGGTCGAGCGTCACCGTCCGCAGCGCCGCGTGTGGCGCGGCGGCGACCCAGTCGACACCGGCCTGCAGCGGATGGATCGGATCGTCGACCGCTGCGGCCACGCCGAGCGGAGCCGAAAGCGTGTTGAGTTCGTCACAGGTGGGCGCGACATAGGCGGCCGCTTCGTCCATGGCATCGGGCAGCAGCGGCCACTGGGCAAGCCAGGACCGGGTCAGCTCCTCGGCCAACCAGGCCGGGCTGGAGGCTCGCATCTGTGCGGTCGTTGCGGCCAGACCATCGGCGCGCAGCTGTGACGCCGAATACCGCGCCGCCAGCGCGGCCGGCGCCGACCCCGGCGGCCCCGCCCAGGCGGGCAGCGCGGCCAGCACCGCAACGGTTTGGCCTGGATGCGCCAGTGCCCACGCCGCCGCCACCGCGGCCCCGATCGAGATTCCGCCGACGGCGATCGGACCTTCGCGCGCGGCGTCGTTCAACGCGGCCAGGTATCCGTCGACCAAACGATCCGGCCGCGGCGCCGGGGTGACCAGCCGTGCGCCGGCATTGCGCACGGGTCCGGAAAACGCCCGATTGACGTAAACGTCGTCGGATCCGGTTCCGGGCAACAGCACGGTCGTGACACCGCGCAGATCGACACCCACGCTCCGATATTGCCCGGCGCGACGAACGTTCCAAAATCACAGTTTGATTCGGTTGGCGCCGGGGAACTATCGGGTCTACGGTGGCCGTTGGCACAGAGGAAAGCACCGCAGCTTTTTCGGAATTGTCAGGAGTGGCCATGGGGGCTCAAGGTTATTTGCGCCGCCTCACCCGTCGGTTGACGGAGGACCCGGAGCAACGCGATTCCGAGGAATTGTCCGACGAGGTCGCCAGCACTGGCGCACAGCGCGTGATCGACTGCGAACGTGGCCAAGAAGTCACGATGGTGGGCACGCTGCGCAGCGTGGAATGTAACGGCAAGGGCTGCGCGGGCGGCGTGAAGGCCGAACTGTTCGACGGTAGCGACACGGTGACCCTGGTATGGCTGGGCCAGCGCCGCATCCCCGGCATCGACTCGGGACGCACTTTGCGGGTGCGCGGCCGGATGGGCAAGCTGGAGAACGGAACCAAGGCCATTTACAACCCGCACTACGAAATTCAGCGTTGACTCTGCCCAGTAACACGTCTAACCGCATCAACCCAGAACGCCTGCTGAGCCAGCTAGGCGGGGTGGGCGGTCTCATCTACTCATCGCTGCCCGTCGTCACCTTTGTCGCGGCTTCCAGCCTGCTGGGCCTGGTGTCCGCGATCGGCACCGCACTCGGGGTGGCCGCGCTGGTCTTGGTGTGGCGGCTGATTCGCCGCGAATCGGTGCAGCCGGCCTTCTCCGGGTTCATCGGAGTCGCCGTCTGCGCGCTGATCGCCTACATCGTCGGGGCGTCCAAGGGTTACTTCCTGCTCGGCATCTGGGTCTCGCTGTTGTGGGCGGTGGTCTTCGCGGTCTCCGTCGTGATCCGCCGGCCGCTGGTCGGCTACGCCTGGAGCTGGGCCACCGGGCGTGATCGCGGCTGGCGCGACGTGTCCCGGGCCGTCTACGCGTTCGACATCGCCACGCTGTGCTGGGTGCTGGTCTTCGGTGCGCGGTTCGTCGTTCAGCGACTGCTCTACGACGCCGACCAGACCGGCTGGCTGGCCGCGGCGCGCATCGGGATGGGCTGGCCGCTGACCGCGCTGGCCGCGCTGGTGACCTATGTCGCGATCAAGTCCGCTCAGCGCGCGATCGCCGGCACCGGCGAGGCGTTCGGCCCGGCGATCGACGCCGACACCGTCGCCGACTAGCTGGCAGGCGGCGCGACCGCCGGCAGCAGTAGTTTGCGCAGATCCTCTTCGACCTCGGTGGTCGCGACGAAGAGCAACTCGTCGCCGCCCTCCAGTGGCTCGTCGCCCTCCGGCACGATCACGCGCGGTCCGCGCAGGATGGTCACCAGCGAGGCGTCCCGGGGCAGCTCGAGGCGGCGTAGCGGCTTGCCGCCCCAAGGCGTGTCGTCGGGCAGGGTGATCTCGACCAGGTTGGCCTGGCCCCGGCGGAATTCCATCAGCCGCACCAAATCGCCCACGGCCACGGCCTCTTCGATCAGCGACGCCAGCATCCGCGGAGTGGACACCGCGACGTCGACTCCCCAGGCGTCGGTGAACAGCCATTCGTTGCGGGGGTCGTTGACCCGGGCCACCACCCGGGGCACCGCGAACTCGGTCTTGGCCAGCAGGGACAGCACCACGTTGGCCTTGTCGTCACCGGTCGCGGCGACCACCACGTCGAAATCCTCGAGGTGCACCGATTCCAACAGGCTCAGTTCGCAGGCGTCGCCGAGCCGCCAGTGCGCGGCAGGGATCGCGTCGACGTCGACGTGGTCGGGGTTGCGTTCGATCAGGGTGATGTCGTGGTTGTTCTCGATCAGCTCGCGAGCGACCGAGCGGCCGACCGCACCCGCACCGGCGATAGCTACCTTCATCTAGGGCGCTCCTTAGTCGCGGTCGGGCGGTGCGGGCTCAATGCCCCGCCCCCGAATCGATGTCCTCGGCGGGCGGTAGGGCAGCGATGGCCACCGCCTCGGCTGAGCGGCCGGAGATCGCGGCGATGTAGACCTGATCGCCGGCCTGGATGACAGTTTTCGGCTCGGGCAGGATGCCGGTGCCGAACCGGATCACAAACGCCACGCGCGCGCCGGTGGCCTGCTCCAGATCGGTGGCGCGCCGCCCCGCCCAGTCGTCGTGCAGGACGACCTCGGCGACGGCGACCGTGCCGGTGGGGTCCCGCCACTTGGCGGTCTCGCTCTCCCGGGTCAGCGCGTTGAGCAGCCGATCGGTGGTCCACGGCACGGTGGCAATCGTTGGGATACCGAGGCGTTCGTAGACCTCGGCGCGCTTGGCGTCGTAAATGCGGGCCACCACCCGGTTAACGCCGAACGTCTCGCGAGCCAACCGCGCCGAAATGATGTTGGAGTTGTCCCCGCTTGACACCGCGGCAAACGCGTCGGCCTCCTCGATGCCCGCTCGCAGCAGTACATCGCGGTCGAACCCCTGGCCCAGCACCCGCTCGCCGGCGAACTCCGGGCTCAGCCGGTTGAACGCCGAGCTGTCACGGTCGATCACCGCGACATCGTGGCCAATTCGGGACAGCCCGTCGGACAGCGACGAGCCCACCCGGCCGCAGCCCATTACAACCACCCGCACGTCAGGTCCTCTCGGCTGGGTCGGAGTAAGTGTCAATCCATCGGCAAACTTTGTGGCCAGCCGATTTCCGTCGGGAACATTCTCGCCCACGGAACGCTACCGGCATGGCCTGTTGCGCTTACTCTTGGCTCTCGTGTCCAAACTTTCAACCGCAGCGCGCCGGTTGCTCATCGGGCGGCCGCAACGCAGCGACCGGCTGAGCCACACCCTGCTGCCCAAGCGCATCGCCTTGCCGGTGTTCGCCTCCGACGCGCTGTCCTCGGTGGCGTATGCGCCCGAGGAAGTCTTTCTGATGCTCTCGGTGGCCGGAGCGGCCGCCTACGCGCTGACGCCGTGGATCGGGCTGGCGGTGGCCGCGGTCATGTTGGTCGTGGTGGCCAGCTACCGGCAGAACGTGCATGCCTACCCGTCCGGCGGCGGCGACTACGAAGTCGTCACCACGAACCTGGGTGAGACCGCCGGCCTGGTGGTGGCCAGTGCGCTGATGGTGGATTACGTTCTCACCGTTGCTGTTTCGACCTCGTCGGCGATGGCGAACATAGGTTCGGCGGTTCCGCTGGTGGCCGAGAACAAGGTGTGGTTCTGCGTGGTCGCCATCGTGGTGGTGATGGCGTTGAACCTGCGTGGGATCCGCGAGTCCGGGGTGGCTTTCGCGATCCCGACCTATGCATTCATCGTCGGGGTCGTCGTGATGATCGGGTGGGGGCTGATCCGGATTTTCGTGCTGGGCAACCCGCTGCGGGCCGAATCCGCCGCCTTCCAGATGCATGCCGAGCACGGCCAGATCGTCGGGTTCGCGTTCGCGTTCCTGCTCGCCCGCTCATTCTCGTCGGGCTGCGCGGCGCTGACCGGTGTCGAGGCGATCAGCAATGGCGTGCCGGCGTTCCAGAAACCCAAGTCGCGCAACGCCGCAACGACTCTGCTGATGCTGGGTGTCATCGCGGTGACGCTGCTGATGGGCATCATCGTGCTGGCCCAGCAGATACACGTGCAGCTGGTCGACGATCCCGCCACGCAGCTGACCGGCACCCCGGCCGGCTACATGCAGAAGACACTGGTCACGCAGCTGGCCGAGACCGTGTTCGGCAGCTTCCGCATCGGGTTTCTGCTCATCGCCACGGTGACCGCGCTGATCTTGGTGCTGGCGGCCAACACCGCCTTCAACGGATTCCCGGTACTCGGCTCGGTGCTGGCGCAGCACAGCTACCTGCCGCGCCAATTGCACACGCGCGGAGACCGCCTCGCGTTCTCCAACGGGATCCTGTTCCTGTCGGCCGCGGCTCTGGCGTTCGTCGTCGCGTTCCGCGGTGAGGTGACCGCGCTGATCCAGCTCTACATCGTCGGGGTGTTCATATCCTTCACGCTGAGCCAAATCGGCATGGTCCGGCACTGGACCCGGCTGCTGCGCACCGAGACGGACCCGAAGGTGCGGCGCCAGATGAAGCGCTCGCGCGTGATCAACACGGTCGGCCTGCTGTCCACCGGTGCGGTGCTGTTGGTGGTCCTGGTCACCAAATTCTTTGCCGGGGCGTGGATCGCCATCGTGGCGATGACGGTGCTGTTCGTCATCATGAAGATGATCCGTAAGCACTACGCCACCGTCTCCCGGGAATTGGAGGAGCAACGAGCTGCCCAGCACGACGTGGTGCTACCCAGCCGCAACCACGCGCTGGTGCTGGTGTCGAAGCTGCATCTACCGACCCTGCGGGCACTGGCCTATGCGCGCGCGACCCGCCCCGATGTTCTCGAGGCCGTCACGGTCAGCGTGGACGACGTGGAAACCCGTGCGCTGGTGCATGATTGGGAGGAAAGCGAGATCAGCGTGCCGCTGAAGGTCATCGCCTCGCCCTATCGCGACATCACCCGTCCGGTGCTCGAATACGTCAAGCGGGTCAGTAAGGACTCGCCGCGCACCGTGGTGACGGTCTTCATCCCGGAGTATGTCGTCGGCCATTGGTGGGAGCAGGTGCTGCACAATCAGAGTGCCCTTCGGCTCAAGGGCCGGCTGCTGTTCATGCCCAACGTGATGGTGACTTCGGTTCCCTGGCAATTGAGTTCGTCGGAGCGGCTCAAGACCCTGCAGCCGCACGCGGCTCCCGGTGACGCCCGCCGCGGAATCTTCGACTGAAGCGCCTCGACGAGGAAAACGTATGAGTGCCGAGCCGTCGCCGTCACCCGGGGAGCTGACGCTGGTTGCCGGTGCCCCCGCCAATGGCGGCAGCTGCGTGGCCCACCACGAAGGCCGGGTGGTATTCGTGCGCTACGCCTTACCCGGCGAACGGGTGCGGGTGCGGGTCACCGCGGACCGCGGATCCTATTGGCACGCAGAGGTTGTCGAAGTCCTCGAGGCATCGGCGGACCGGACCGAGTCGCTGTGTCCGATCGCGGGGGTCGATGGCGCCGGGTGTTGTGATCTGGCATTCGCTGCCCCGGAGGCGGTTCGGATGCTCAAGGCGCAAGTCGTGGCCAACCAGTTGGAGCGCCTCGGCGGCCATCGCTGGAGCGGTGAGGCGGAACCGCTTTCGGATTCCGGCCCGACCGGCTGGCGCACCCGGGTGCGCCTCGAGGTGGGCGCGGACGCCCGCCCCGGGTTTCACCGCTACCACAGCGACGAGCTGGTGACCGACCTGCGCTGCGCGCAGTTGCCGCCGGGAATGCTGGACGGGCTGGCCCAGGCCTGTTCGGCGGCCGATTTGTCTCCGACTGCGCAGCTGCACGTCGCCGTCGACGACGACGGACGCCGGCATGTGGTGCGCACCCTGCGCCAGGGCGGGCGAACGACGACCAATGTGGTGCAGGGCAACTACGAGGCAACCCAGCGCGTCGGGCGGCGCAGCTGGGAGGTGCCGGTGACCGCGTTCTGGCAGGCGCACCGCGATGCGGCGCGGGTCTACAGCGGCCTGGTCGCCGACTGGGCGCAGCCCGGCGCCGGCATGAGCGTGTGGGATCTCTACGGCGGTGTGGGGGTTTTCGCCGCCGCCCTGGGCGATGCGGTGGGGGAGTCCGGGCGGGTCCTCACCGTCGACACCTCCCGCGCGTCGACGCGTGCCGCGCGGGCCGCGCTGGTTGATCTGCCGCAGCTCGACATCGTCACCGATTCGGTGCGGCGCGCGGTGTCGATGCAAAAAGCCGGCGCCGACGTGGCGGTGCTGGACCCGCCGCGATCGGGTGCCGGGCGCGACGTGATCGACCTGCTGGCCGCAGCCGGGGTTCCGCGCATCGTGCATATCGGTTGCGAGGCAGCGTCTTTCGCTCGTGATATCGGCCTGTACCTCGGTCATGGCTATGCCGTCGAGAAGATCAAGGTGTTCGATGCTTTCCCGCTGACTCATCACACCGAGTGCGTGGCGCTGCTGACCCGGGCAGGCGGATTGCCGTCATCGTGAACGAGACAGTCCGCTACGCACTCATCGTCTTGTTCTGCAGTGCCGTCGGTTTGGTTGCGGTGTTGGCGAACCGGCTGACCGAGCGAGTCAAAATCCCGGTCGCCCTGCTCGTGCTGGTCGGCGCTGCCGTGGCCGTGCACGCCGTGCCCGCGGTGCAGTCGCCGTCCGAGCCGAACGTCGAGCGGATCATCACCATCGCGTTGGTGTTGGTGTTGTTCGACGGCGGAATGCACATCGGGCTCGCGCGCTTCCGCGCGGCGGTCTTCCCCATCCTGTCGGTCGGCGTCGTGGGCACCGCCCTGACCGCCGCCGGCGCGGCAGTCGTGCTGCACTACGCGTGCGGAATCGGTTGGTTCCCTGCGGTACTCGTGGCCACCGCGGTAGCTCCCACCGATCCGGCCGTGGTCTTCTCCGTCCTGGGCAAGCGTGAGATTGCCGGTCGCAGTAGCACCATCCTGGAGGGCGAGTCCGGCGCCAACGATCCGGTCGGCATCTCGTTGATGGGCAGCCTGATCGCCGCCGGTGGCCTCAGCGCGGCCGGCTTCGCCAGTGTGGGAGTCCAATTCGTTCTGCAAATGGCGATCGGCCTGGTCGTCGGCGTCGTCGGCGGCCGCGCCCTGCTCGTGTTCATGCGGCGGGTGGCATTGCCGAGTGAAGGCCTCTACTCGCTGCGGACGCTGGCATCCAGCCTGATGCTGTACGGCATTGCCACGCTCGCGCACGGCTCGGGATTTCTGGCGGTGTTCGTCGCCGGCATCGTGATCGGCGACGCTCGCGCCCCCTACAAACCCGACATCAAGCGATTCCACGCCGCCCTGGCCGGTCTGGCCGAAATCGTCGCGTTCGCCGTACTGGGTTTGACCGTCGATCTCAACGTGCTTGCCCATCCCGACGTGTGGATTCCCGGGCTGATCCTCGGCGTGGCCCTGACCGTGGTGATTCGGCCGATCGCGGTGGGCGCATGCCTGATTCCGGTCCGGCTGCAGCGAAACGAACGCACCTTCATCCTTGTCGCCGGGCTCAAGGGTGCGGTGCCGATCCTGTTGGGCGAGTTCCTGCGGGCCGCCCACGTCGCCGACGCCGAGCGTCTGTACGGCATCGTGGTGGTCGTCGTCGTCTTCTCCGTTCTGGTGCAAGGCAGCTCCGTGCCCGGGATCGCACAACTGCTGCGCCTGCCGATGCGCACCGTCGAGACGCAGCCATGGGAGATAGGTGTCCGGCTCCAGGACGAACCCGAGGGGGTCCATCGGCTGCGCGTCGCCTCGGGGTCTGTTGCCGAGGGGTGCACCATCGAGGGTCTCGGTGACCATGCCGGAGATATCTGGGTGAGCATCGTCGTCCGCGCCACCGGCCTGGTGCCGGTGCGGGGTGACACCGAACTGGAGGCCGGCGACGAGGTCGTCGTCCTGGCCGATCCCGAACTTCGGGACACCCTGGTCGACCTGTTCGGCCCCTCGTAGGAGGCTAGATCCGGCCTCGGCTGCGTAGACTGACCTGATGCTCGAACAGATCCGCGGCCCCGCTGATCTGCAGTACCTTTCGCAACAGCAACTTCGCGATCTGGCTCAGGAGATTCGCGAGTTCCTGATCCACAAGGTGGCTGCGACCGGGGGCCATCTGGGACCGAACCTCGGCGTGGTCGAACTGACGCTCGCGCTGCATCGGGTGTTCGACTCACCACACGACCCGATCATCTTCGACACCGGCCACCAGGCTTACGTGCACAAGATGCTGACCGGCCGCTGCCAGGACTTCGAGACCCTGCGCAAAAAGGGCGGCCTGTCGGGCTATCCGTCGCGCGCCGAGAGCGAGCACGACTGGGTGGAGTCCAGCCACGCGAGTGCGGCGTTGTCCTACGCCGACGGCCTGGCCAAGGCGTTCGAGCTGACCGGGCACCGCAACCGGCACGTGGTCGCGGTCGTCGGGGACGGCGCGCTGACCGGCGGCATGTGCTGGGAAGCGCTGAACAACATCGCGGCCTCCCGTCGCCCCGTGATCGTCGTCGTCAACGACAACGGCCGCAGCTACGCACCCACGATCGGCGGTGTCGCCGATCACCTGGCCATGCTGCGGCTGCAGCCCGCTTACGAACAGGTGCTGGAAAAGGGCCGTGACGTGGTGCGGGCGGTGCCGCTGATCGGCGAGATCTGCTACCACTTCATGCACAGCGTGAAGGCGGGCATCAAGGACTCGCTGGCCCCGCAGCTGCTGTTCACCGACCTCGGGCTGAAGTATGTCGGCCCGGTCGACGGTCACGACGAACGCGCCGTGGAAGCCGCGCTGCGCCGGGCCCGCGGCTTCGGCGGCCCGGTGATTGTGCACGTCGCCACCCGCAAGGGCATGGGCTACGCCCCGGCCGAGGCCGACGAGGCCGAACAGATGCACTCCACGGCACCGATCGACCCGACCACCGGCCAGGCAACCAAGATCCCCGGCCCGGGCTGGACGGCGACCTTCTCCGAGGCGCTGATCGGATACGCCAGAAAGCGCCGCGACATCGTGGCGATCACGGCGGCGATGCCCGGTCCGACCGGACTGACGGCGTTCGGGCAACGGTTCCCGGACCGCCTGTTCGACGTCGGCATCGCCGAACAGCACGCGATGACGTCGGCGGCCGGGCTGGCGATGGGTGGGATGCACCCGGTGGTGGCCATCTACTCGACGTTCCTCAACCGGGCGTTCGACCAGATCATGATGGACGTGGCGCTGCACAAGCTGCCCGTCACCCTCGTGCTCGACCGCGCCGGGGTCACCGGTTCCGACGGCGCCAGCCACAACGGCATGTGGGATCTGTCGATGCTGAACATCGTGCCCGGCATGCGGGTGGCCGCCCCGCGCGACGCCACCCGGCTGCGCGAAGAACTCGGCGAGGCGCTCGAGGTGGATGACGGCCCGACGGCGCTGCGGTTCCCCAAAGGCGATGTGGGCGAAGATATTCCGGCCGTAGAGCAACGGTCGGGAGTCGATGTGCTCGCGGTGCCCGCCAACGGGCTGAACCACGATGTGCTGCTGGTGGCTGTCGGTGCGTTCGCTTCGATGGCGCTGGCGGTGGCCAAGCGGCTGCATAACCAGGGGATCGGTGTGACCGTGATCGATCCGCGGTGGGTGCTGCCGGTCTCCGAGGGTGTTCTCGAACTGGCGGTGCAGCACAAACTGCTCGTCACATGTGAGGACAACGGCGTCAATGGCGGTGTGGGGTCAGCGGTTTCGGCCGCGCTGCGCCGCGCGGAGATCGACATCCCGTGCCGCGACGTCGGCCTGGATCAGGAGTTCTACGAGCACGGCTCACGCGGTGAGGTGCTGGCCGATCTCGGGCTGACCGACCAGGGCGTGGCCCGACGGATCACCGGTTGGGTTGCCGCCCTGGGCAGTTCGGAGTCCGAAGCGGAGATCCGCGAGCACCTCGACTAGCCCTCGGGCTCGGGCTTGGGTGGCGGCTGTAGCGCGGTCGCCAGCACGGGATCGACAAGCTCGCGTTGCCAGGCCCGCGCCTGGCCGGTGCACAAGAACTCTTCGACGGCCTCGACCGGGTCGGGCGCGTCCGCCCAGTCCCAGCACAGTCGCCGCACCAGGTCGGGCGAAACCAGGTTCTCGGACGGAATGTTCACCCGCTCCGACAGTTCCGACAGCCCGGCCCGGGCCGCCTCCAGCCGGGCGGCCGCCTCCGGTTTGCGCCTGCTCCACCGCGCCGGCGGCGGCGGGCCGTTCGGCGGCTCGGCGTCTTCCGGCGGGTCCTGACTCTTGCGGGCCGCTTCCAGCGCGCCCAGCCACGTCGCCGCGCTGCGACGCTGATTGCGCCCGCCGAACACCGGCAACGCGACCAGGTCTTCGACCGTCTTCGGATTGGCGATCGCGGCCTCGATGATGGCCGAATCCGGCAGAATGCGGCGCGGCGCGATGTCGCGGCGCTGGGCGATGTTGTCGCGGGTGGTCCACAGTTCGCGCACCGCGGCCAGGGCCCGGCGGTCGCGCACCTTATGGATGCCCGACGTGCGCCGCCAGCGGTCGCGCCGCGGCGTGGCCTCCCTGCTTCCCACGCTGCGTAAATAGTCGAATTCCTGTGCAGCCCAATCGGTTTTGCCTTGCTCGGCCAGCTCCGCGGCGATCGCCGCACGCAGTTCGACCAGCAGTTCCACGTCGAGCGCCGCATAGTTGAGCCAATCTGCGGGCAGTGGCCGCTTGGACCAGTCGGCCGCGCCATGACCCTTGACCAAGCCCTGCCCCAGCAGCCGTTCGGTCATCGCCGCCAGGTTCACCCGCTCGAATCCGGCCAGGCGCCCGGCGAGCTCGGTGTCGTACAGCGCGGGCGGGCGCATGCCGACCTCGGCCAGACACGGCAGATCCTGGTCGGCCGCGTGCAGGATCCACTCGTCGGTGCCCAGCACCTCGGCGACGGGCCGCAGCGCCGTCAGCGGATCCGCGCCGTGGCTGACCGGATCGATGAGCACGGTCCCGGCACCGGCCCGCCGGATCTGGATCAGGTACGCGCGGTTGGAGTAGCGGAAACCCGACGCCCGCTCGGCGTCCACCGCAAACGGCCCACGCCCGCTGTCCAGGAATTGTGCGGCGTCCGCGATCTGGCCGACGGTCACCGAGAGTTCGGGTACGCCCTCGGCCGGGTGCAGCAGCGGGGTGGGTTCGGGTTCGGCGCTGCCGGGCGCGCTGCTGTCGGGCGCGGTGCCGTCGGGCCTAGGGTCCGCCGGTTCGCCCATGTCAGGCGCGTGACCGCGAGCTCAGGTCGGTGACTCCCGCCGGCGGGAGTCCCGCGGCGTGCTCCAGCACCTCGCAAAACGCTTCGACATGCGCGCCGACGGCGGGTGTGGTCGCCGTCCACGAGGCCCGCAGCTCGAGCTGGTGGGCGCGCGGCGGCCCGGAGATGTCGCCGTAGCGCACTGAGGTGGTGGCGGTGACGGTACCGCCCAGTGCCGTGACCTGGTCGGTCCGGGCCTCCAGCGCGTCGACCAGCCAGCTCCACGCCACTTCCGGCAGCAGCGGATCGACGGCCTCGGTGGAGTCCAGGTCCGCCTGGATGTAGGCGACCAGACGCGTGGTGCCGTCCCAGGCGTCGGCGCCGTCCGGGTCGTAGAGCAGGATCAGCCGGCCGAACGCGTCGCCCTCCGACCGCTCGGGGACGATCTCGAGGTCGGGGTGCTTCACCTCGGCCCCCAGCGCGTAGCTGAAGGGCGCCAGGCGTTGCGGCGGCCGGATCGGGCCCAGCTCGATCTCCGGCCGGGCGTTCACGGCGTTCATGGCCGCCACCGCCTCGCGGAATGGGGCCGGTTCGACTGAGGTCACTGGCGCAACTCCTCCTCGTCGCTCCCGCTCCGCATCGTCGTATGCGCGGGTCACAGCGTTCGACGCTAGACCTATCGCCTGACACGCCGCGACAGGCGCGCCGATTTCCAAACCCGTCGCGACCAAGCTGTTACCTGGTTGTGTCACGTCGTCATCAATCGCCGTTTAGCCTGCTCAGACGGTTGTTCAGCCGTTAAATCGGGCCGGTCGTTTCTCCCGATGCGCGGCCAGGCCTTCTTGCACGTCGGGACCACTGAAACCCAAAAATTCCAGGCCGAGCGACGTCTCGAAGGCGGGCGCGAACATGCGATACCAGTAGTTAAGGCTGTGTTTTGTCCACCGGATCGCGTTCTGGGCTCCCTGTGCCAAATCATGGGCGACCTGCGTTGCCTTCGGGAGCACCTCGTCGTCGTCGACACAGAGGGATACCAGGCCGATGCGCTCGGCTTCCTCGCCGAGCAGGGTGTCGCAGGTGAGTAGGTAGTACTTGGCCTTGGCCATGCCGACCAGCAGCGGCCAGCAGATCGCGGCATGGTCGCCGGCCGCCACGCCGAGCTTGGTGTGCCCGTCGATGATCTTGGCGGTTCGCCCGGCCACCGAGATGTCCGAGAGCAGCGCCACCACCAGGCCGGCGCCGACGGCGGGGCCCCGGATCGCCGAGACCATCGGCTTGTCGAAGTTGACGATGTTGAGCACCAGGTCGCGGGCCTCGCGCATGATGCGAATCCGGCCCTCGTAGTCGCCGATGGTCTCCGAGATCAGGTCGAAACTGCCGCCGGACGAAAACGCTTTGCCCTCACCACGGATCAGGACGGCCCGCACGTCGGGATCGCGATTGATGGCCGGCCAAACGTCGGCGAGATCGCGGTGCATTTGTGGCCCGACCGAGTTCAGCCCGGGAGCGTCGAGAACCACCGTGAGGACACCGTTGTCGCCGCGCTCAAAGCGGAGGCTGGGGAATTCGTCGTAATTGACCGAGATCGGTGCGACTGACACCGGGTTGATGTTACGCAGCATGGCCTGGTGCTCCAGGGGTGCCGCCCGGCCTTGAGACCAGCACAGTGGCAGCATTGAGACCGATGAGCACTCGTCGCGAGCTTCCCGAATCGCCCTACCTGGCCGCCGTCACCGGCCGCAAACCCGGCCGGGTGCCGGTGTGGTTCATGCGGCAGGCCGGGCGCTCGCTGCCCGAATACCGGGCGCTGCGCGAACGCACCAGCATGCTGGGGGCGTGCTTCGAGCCCGAGATGGTCTGCGAAATCACCCTGCAACCCATCCGGCGCCACGACGTCGACGCCGCGATCCTGTTCTCCGACATCGTGGTTCCGCTGCGGGCCGCGGGCATCGAATTGGACATCGTCCCCGATGTCGGACCGGTGATCGCACACCCGATCCGCACCGACGCCGACATCGAAGCGATGAAACCCCTTGAACCGCACGCAATTCAGCCAATCTGCCAGGCGGTTTCGCTGCTGGTCGACGCGCTGGGCAAGGTGCCGCTGATCGGATTCGCCGGTGCGCCCTTCACGCTGGCGTCCTACCTGGTCGAGGGCGGCCCCAGCCGCAACCACGCCCGCACCAAGGCGATGATGCTGGCCGAACCGGCCAGCTGGCACGCGCTGATGTCGAAGCTGACCGATCTCACCGTGGAATTCCTGCGCGGCCAAATCAACGCCGGGGTGGACGCTATCCAGCTGTTCGACTCGTGGGCGGGAACGCTGTCGCTGGCCGACTACCGCCAATACGTGCTGCCGCACAGCACCCGGGTGTTCGCGACGTTGGCCGAACACGGGCTGCCGATGACACATTTCGGGGTCGGGACGGCCGAATTGCTGGGCGCGATGGGCGAAGCCGGCCCGACGGTCGTCGGGGTGGATTGGCGAACCTCGCTCACCGATGCCGCCGCCAGGGTGCGGTCCGGCACGGCGTTGCAAGGCAACCTCGATCCGGTGGTGTTGCTGGCGGGCTGGCCGGTGGTGGAACGTGCGGCGCGCGCCGTCGTCGACGATGGCCGCCGCGCTGTCGACGCCGGTGCGGCGGGCCACGTCTTCAACCTGGGTCACGGCGTGCTGCCCGAGACCGACCCCGGCGTGCTGACCGACCTGGTGTCACTGGTCCACTCGCTATGACCCCCCGGTCGTATTGTGTTGTGGGCGGCGGTATTTCCGGCCTAACCGCGGCCTACCGGCTGCGTGTGGCGGCCGGGGACGACGCGAGCATCACGCTGTTCGATCCGGGGGAGCGGCTCGGCGGGATCTTGCGCACCGAGCAGCTCGGCGGACGGCCGGTGGACCTGGGTGCCGAGGCATTCGTGTTGCGCCGGCCCGAGATGCCGGCACTGCTGGCCGAGCTGGGCCTGTCGGATCGTCAACTAGGCACTACCGGCGCCCGCCCGCTGATTTACAGCCAGGCCGAGCTGCACCCGCTGCCGGCGGCCACGGTCGTCGGGATTCCCTCGTCGGCGGCGTCGGTGGCCGGACTGGTCGACGACGCCACCGTCGCGCGCATCGACGCCGAGCCGGGTCGCCCGCTGGACTGGCAACCCGGAAGCGACCCGGCCGCGGCGGAATTGGTGGGCGACCGGTTCGGCGAGCAGACCGTGGCGCGTTCCGTCGACCCGCTGCTGAGCGGGGTGTATGCGGGCTCGGCGGCCACGATCGGGCTGCGGGCGGCGGCCCCCAGCGTGGCGGCGGCGCTGGATCGCGGCGCCACCAGCTTGACCGACGCGGTCCGCCAGGGGTTGCCGCCGGCTACGGGCGCGCCCGTGTTCGGCGCGCTGGACGGCGGCTATCAGGTGCTGATCGACGAGCTCGTCGAGCGCGGCCGGCCGCGGTGGGTTCGGGCCGCGGTGGACCGGCTCGACCGGGCCGGGCAGGGCTGGGCGTTGCGCGATGACACCGGCGCGCAGTGGAATGCCGACGCGGTGATCCTGGCCATCCCCGCCCCGCGGCTGGCGCGCCTGATCTCTCGTGTGGCTCCACAGACGTACGCCGCGGCGCGCCGCATCGAGAGCGCGTCGTCGGTGGTGGTCGCGCTCGCCGTGCCGGGCGACACGGCGTTCCCGGAGTGCTCCGGTGTGCTGGCGGCCAGCGGTGAGCAGTTGCGCGGCAAGGCGATCACCTTGTCGTCGCGCAAATGGGGCATCCGGCACGACCTGCAATTCCTGCGGCTGTCGTTCGGGCGATTCGGCGACGATCTGGCCGCCACCGCCTCCGACGGGGAGCTGCTGGCCTGGGCGGTCGACGACCTGGCCACCGTGTTCGGGCTGGCCGTCGAGCCGGTGGATGCGCGCGTGCAGCGGTGGATCGAGGCGATGCCCCAGTACGGGCCGGGCCACGCCGACGTCGTCGCGCATTTGCGTGCCGGTCTGCCGGCGACGATCGCCGTGGCGGGCAGTTACCTCGACGGGATCGGCGTGCCGGCCTGTATCGGCGCGGCCGGTAAGGCCGTTGAGCGGGTGATCAGGGCCGTCGAGGTTGCGGACACGGAAGTGGCACGATAGGTCTCATGGCCAAGACCGACTTCGACGCTCTCAACTCGACGATTCGCTACCTGATGTTCTCGGTGTACTCGGTGGAACCCGGTGAGCTCGGTGAGCAGCGCGACGCCGTAATCGACGACGCGACCCGGTTTTTCAAGCAGCAGGAAGAACGCGGCGTCGTGGTGCGCGGCCTCTACGACGTCGCGGGTTTGCGGGCCGACGCCGACTTCATGATCTGGACGCACGCCGAGCGGGTCGAAGCGTTGCAAGCCACCTACGCCGACTTCCGCCGCACCACCGCCCTGGGCCAGGTCAGCGCGCCGGTGTGGAGCAGCGTGGCGCTGCACCGGCCGGCGGAGTTCAACAAGAGCCACATTCCGGCGTTCCTGGCCGGTGAGGAGCCCGGCGCCTACATCTGCGTGTATCCGTTCGTGCGGTCCTACGAGTGGTACCTGCTGCCCGACGAGGAACGCCGCCGCATGCTGGCCGAGCACGGCATGGCCGCGCGTGAGTACAAGGACGTCCGCGCCAACACGGTTCCGGCGTTCGCGCTCGGCGACTACGAATGGATCCTGGCTTTCGAGGCACCCGAACTGCACCGCATCGTCGACCTGATGCGCGAACTTCGCGCGACCGACGCCCGGCGGCACACCCGCGAGGAGACCCCGTTCTTCACCGGGCCGCGGGTGCCGATCGAGCAGCTGGTGAATTCACTGCCATGACAACCGATTTCGACCCGAACGATCCCACCCGTTTCGAGGAGATGTACCGCGACGAGCGGACGTCGCATGGCCTGCCCGCCGCGACGCCGTGGGACATCGGCGGTCCGCAGCCGGTGGTCCGGCAGCTGGTCGCGCTGGGCGCGATCAAGGGTGAGGTGCTCGACCCGGGCACCGGCCCGGGGCATCACGCGATCTACTACGCGTCCAAGGGGTACTCGGCGACCGGCATCGACGGGTCGGCGACCGCCCTGGAGCGGGCCCGGGATAACGCCCAAAAAGCCGGTGTGTCAGTGAATTTCGAGCTGGCCGACGCCACCAAGCTGGAAGGGTTGGAGAACCGGTTCGACACCGTCGTCGACTGCGCGTTCTATCACACCTTCAGCAGCGAGCCCGAGCTTGCACAGACGTACGCGCAGGCGCTGCGGCGGGCAACCAAGCCGGGTGCGCGGCTGTATATGTTCGAGTTCGGCGCGCACGACGTCAACGGTTTCACGATGATGCGGTCGTTGTCCGAGAAGGACTTTCGTGACGTGCTGCCGGCCGGCGGCTGGGAGATCACCTATCTGGGCACCACCACCTACCAGGTCAACATCAGCGCGGAGAGCATCGAGATGATGGCCGCGCGCAATCCCGATATGGCCGAGCAGGCGGAGGACATGCTGAAACGGTTCCGCGCGATGGAACCCTGGCTGGTCAATGGGCGGGTGCACGCCCCGTTCTGGGAAGTCCACGCCACCCGCGTCGACTAAGCGTTGCCGCGGGTCGCTTCGGCCAAAGCGTTCGTGACCCGGTCGCCCTTCTGGTGATGGCTCAGCGCGCGGATGGACACGTCATGGCCTTCGGCCGCGCGACGCAGCGCGCCCACCGTGGCCTGCTCGCGCGGATGGTGGGAGAACGGGTCGAACGAGTACCAACGCATGGCGTTTTCGTGCGTCATCTTGTCGATGTCGGATTCCGGGACACCGTGCCCGCCGAGAACATCCCACAGTTGTTCGGGCGCTTCGGGCCACATCGAGTCGCTGTGTGGGTAGTCGGCCTCCCACGCGATGTTGTCGATGCCGATCTGGTGGCGCAGCTGGATTCCGACGTCGTCGCTGATGAAGCACGTCAAGAAGTGCTCGCGAAACACCTCGCTGGGCAGCTTGCCGCCGAAGTCCTGGTGCGTCCACGTCGAGTGCATCTCGTAGGTGCGGTCGGCCCGCTCCAGGAAATACGGGATCCACCCGGTGCCGCCCTCGCTCAGGGCGATCTTGAGGTCGGGGTATTTCTTGATCGGCGCCGACCACAGCAGATCCGCGGCGGCCTGCACGATGTTCATCGGCTGCAGCGTGATCATCACGTCCATCGGTGCATCGGGCGCGGTGATTGCCAGCTTTCCGGAGGAGCCGATGTGCACGTTCATCACGGTGTCGGTGTCCACCAAGGCTTCCCAGAGCGGCGTCCAGTAGTCGTCGTGAAAGCTGGGCCGGCCCATCGCCGCGGGGTTCTCGGTGAACGTCAGCGCGTGCACGCCACGATTGGCGTTGCGCCGCACCTCGGCCGCGCATAATTCGGGGTCCCAGATCACCGGCAGGCACATCGGGATGAACCGGGCCGGATACGCCCCGCACCACTCCTCGACGTGCCAGTCGTTGTAGGCCTGCAACAAGGCCAGGCCGAACTCGGGGTCCTCGGTGGCGAACAGCCGGCCGGCGAACCCGGGAAATGTCGGAAAGCAGATCGAGGCGAAAATCCCGCCCGCGTTCATGTCCTTGATCCGCTCATCGACCTGCCAACACCCGGGCCGGATCTCGTCGAGCCCCTGCGGTTCGAGCCCGTACTCCTCCTTCGGCCGGCCAGCCACCGCGTTGAGCGCCACGTTCGGAATCACCACATCGCGAAATTGCCAGCTATCGCTGCCATCTGGGTTGTGCACCAGTCGCGGCGCCTCTTCGGCGTACTTCTTAGGCAGGTGATTCTTGAACATGTCCGGCGGTTCGACGATGTGGTCGTCGACGCTGATCAGGATCATGTCGTCTTTGGTCATGTTCGCCACTTCCCGATCCGTAGCTGTACACCCTTACCGTTGGGGCAACGGTACAGCAGCCGACGCCGCCACGAAAGCGTGCGACGGGTCGGCCGGCAAGCCGCTATCCGTCACATCTGTCACCAGCGGAGGCCAGTGGGTTTTTGCCCGCCTCACAGCGACAACCGGGTTCGCAGCGGCCGGCGAGAAGCATGGGCGCCGCGGAGAAGCATGGGTGCCGCGGGGGATTGTCGCTCAGAGGCGGGCAGATCGGCATGTCCACCGATTCTTGTGACGGCTGGGAAACGCTAAGCCTCGGCCGGCACCAGGCGCAGCGAGATCGAGTTGATGCAGTACCGCTGATCCGTCGGCGTCGGGTAACCCTCACCGGCGAACACGTGACCGAGGTGGCTGTGGCAGTTCGCGCAGATCACCTCGGTGCGCGTGGTGCCCATCGAGTGGTCGGGGCGCAGGATCACCGCGTCCGAGCTGGCCGGGTCGAAGAACGACGGCCAGCCGCAGTGCGAGTCGAATTTCTCCGTGCTGCGGAACAACTCCGCCCCGCAGGCCCGGCACTCGTAGACGCCCTGGGTCTTGGTGTCGGTGTACTCACCGACGTACGGCCGCTCGGTGCCGGCCCGACGCAGTACCTGAAACTCCTCCGGGTTGAGTTTCTTGCGCCACTCGTCGTCAGACAGTTGCACCTTGGGCTGCGACACGTCGGAGGAAGTCATGCATCCACGCTAGCTCGTTCACGCTCGGCCGTCAGCCAGGGCGGATCGATCCCGTCGTCCAGCCGGTCGTCGGCCTTGGCGTCCAGGTACCGGAAGAGCAGCACGGTGAACGCGACGATCAGCAGCAGCGACCAGCCGTAGGTGATCTTCAGGTAGTGCAACGCGCGGCCATATCGCATGTATCGGTAGATCAGCCAGTCGTCCAGCGCCATGAAGCCGTAGATCCCGAGCCAGGCCGGCCAGTTTCGAATCAGCGAGTTCTGCAGCACCACCGTCATCAAGAACGGGAGCAGCATCATCGAGTAGTAGCCCTGGGCCAGCGGGAGGGCCAGCCACGACCACAACAGCAGCACGCCCGATGAGCTGGTGAACCAGAACAGTGGATCGCGGGTGCGGTAATAGCGGTACAGCAGCCACACCGCGCCGATCGCCAGCAGCGTGAACAGCAGCCGCAGGAACACGATCAGCCAGGTCGGCAGGCCGAAATACACGCCGTTGCCCTCGATCGAGCTGTTGAAGTAATCGCGGACGCCCCCGATGTAGGGCAGCGTCTTGGTGACGAAGTCCATCGGGTCGCTGACCAGCGGCCAGGCGACCGCGTTAATGACGGCGGGCACGACGAAAGCGGGCACCAGCGTTCGCCATTGGCGGTTGAGCAGGGGCAGCAACAGCAGCGGGGCCAGCACGGGTTTGAGCGTCAGCGTCAGGCCGATTACCAACCCAGCCCACCACTGGTGGCTAACCTTCCCGTCCAACAGCCAGCGCAAGAACAGCACCTCCGCCAGCAGCACGCAGCCGTTGATGTTGGTGAACACCAGCGTGCTGGTCACGCTTTCGGTGCAGAACATCGCCAGCAGCAGGGCGGGCGCGGCCACCGAGGACAGCGTGAACTTGAACAGCCGCAGCAGCAGGTACCAGGCGATCAGGATCGCGACGGTGTTGATCAGGATGAACAGGTAGCGCGATGGCGAGAAGGGCAGGTAGCCGAAGGGCGCCATCAGCAGGGTGCCGCCGGGGGGGTACAGGTAGTGCGGGTCGACGTAGTCGAAGTGCTCGTTGTAGATATCCCAGCCGTGCCGGAAGTTCAGCACCGCGCGGTACACCGGCTTGAAGTCGTCGGTGATATTGCCGTTGAGGGTCAGAATGATGCTGCGGTGCAACACCGACATGACAGCCACCGGCCACAGCACCGACCGCAGGATTGTCGCCGTACTAGGCGGGCCAGTCGGTGGGCTGAACGCGGCCAGCGCCCGGTCGCGCAAGCCGGATCGAGTCGAATCAGCTGCCGTCACCAGCGCACCGTACACCGGCGCGCCGGACCGGAGAATCAGGCGGGGCAGTACGTGTCGGTTGCGGGCAGCTTGCCGCTGTTGAGGTAGCCGACCAGCGGCGGGACCGCACAAGGCGTATAGATGCTGGCTCCATGGCCGATGCCCTGCCACATCACCCGACGGCTGGCCGCGCCGGCGTTTATGATCGTGGCCGCCGTCTGGGCGACGCCTTCGGAGCCGACGATCGGGTCGTTCTGCACGCCCAACAACACGACGTCGACCTTGAGTTCCTTGGGCGGTGCCGGCGGCGAGATCGTGGGCCAGTGCACGCACTTGACCAGGTTGAGCGCGGCGACCGTGCCGAACTGCGGATAGAGCTTGGCCCAGGCAACCACGAGTTCACGAACGCGGTCCGGGGTCGGCCGGTTGATCGCGTCGCTGCAGGAGTTGACGAACTGACCGTCGGTGTCCTGGGTGGCATCGGCGTGGTTGATCAGGCTGGTCAGCTGGTTGGTGTCGCCGGAGCGGGCGGCGGCCAGCGCGTTGGCCAGGCTCGTCGTGGCGTTGACGCGGCCGCCGGACGGGAAGCCCAGCGCGACGGTGATGGCGTTGACGACCTCGGCCAGCGAGGCACCGCCGGGCCCCCTGCCGGCCCGGGCATCGGCGAGCAGCGCGCTGACGGCGCCCTTGGGGTCGGGACCCAGCGCGCAGTTCACCGCGACGCATTGCGCGGCGAAGGCGTCGAGCGCGGCCTGCTGGCCCTTGACCTGTTGCTCGGCGGCCGCTTCGGCGTTGACCCCCAACGCAATCGGGGAGTCGAGCATCAGCCGGGCGACCTTGTCCGGCCGCGACGCCGCGTAGGCCAGCGCGACCTGGGCGCCGTTGCCGATGCCGAGCAACGCGACCGAGGGCACATCCCAGAGACTGCGCAGTCGTTCGATGTCCGAGGCGGCATGCGAGTTGTCATAGGCGCTGTCGCCCGGCGCGATGGCGTCGGTGCAGCTGGTCGTGGCGGTGTTGGAGATGTCGGACAGATTCGCGACCGGGTCGTCGCCGCTCTGGAATTGCGCCTGATCGCGCATCGCCTGGCGGTCGGAGTGATCCCGGCAGTCGATCGGGCTCGACATGCCGATTCCGCGGCGGTCCACGGCGACGATCGGGTGGGCCGCCACGAGATCGTTGCCCGCCCGGGAGAGCCACACCGGCAGCTGCGCCGACGACGGCAGGTCGGTGCCCGTGGTGAAGACCACCGGGCCGGCGTCGTTCGGAGTCTGGTTCGACCGGGCGCGCACCACGCCGACGGTCACGGTTCCCGATCCGCCGTTGACCGGGTCGAGGTCGGCGTCGTAGGTCGCGCAATCCAGCCGGACACCGGAGGGGGCGTTGCGGACGCCGGCGTCGTTGAACACCTTCGACGTGCAGTCGTGCCACGACAAGTCGTTCTTGGGGGCGGCGATCGGTGGCGGACCGGCGGGCGGGGGCTTCGTCGGGGCCGCGCCCTGCGGCCGGGCACCGGCATTGGTCGCGAAGCGCGGGTCGGCGGCCAGGCCCGGAACGCACGCGGTCAGCAGCGCGGTGACCGCGACCAGGGTGGTCGCGGACCAGAAGTGCCGACTCATGCCGACCACAGTAGCCATGCCGCGCTGTTTCGCCCGGCTATGCCCGGACGTAGCGCGTGTACAGATAGCCGGCGTCGTCGGTCAGGATGTGGGTGCAGTCCATCCGGGTCAGCGCCTGGCCGGGGCCCGTCGCGATGCGCCGGGCCAGCCCGCCGACGACATACGGCGCGATCGTCAGACACAGCTCGTCGAGCAGGTCTTGCTGCATCAGCGAGCCAAGCAGCATCGGCCCGCCTTCGGTCAGCACGCGACGCAAGCCGCGCCCCCGCAGGATCGCCAGCAGCGCGGTCTCGTCGACGTTGCCCGGATCGCTGCCGGAACAGTCGACGACCTCGGCCAGGTCGCCCAGCAGGCGGCGGGTCTCGTCGGCGGCGGCCGTGCAGGTGAGCACCAGGGGCGCCACCTCGGTCCGGGTGAACACCCCCAAATCCCGGTCCAGTCGACCGGCCTTGGTGACGATGGCCAATTGCGGGACTTCGGTTTGCTGTCGGGCCTGCCGCTGCTGGCGCTGGGCGACGCCGAGCTGCGCTCCGGAATAGCCCTCGACCCGCACGGTGCCCGCGCCGACGACGATCACGTCGGCGAGTTCGCGCAGCAGGTTGAAGACGACGCGGTCGCCGGGCCCGGCCATCGACCCGGATTTGCCGTCGGCGGTGGCCCCGCCGTCGATGCTGGTGATGAAATTCGCCCGTACCCAGGTCTTGTCCCCGTCCGGGTAGGCGTAGAGCTGGGGGAGTTCGCCGTCGTCGAGTTCGCGCCCCGACCCGAGCAGGGTCAGTGGAATCTCGGCGGCTCTGCCGGTGCCAGCGTCGGGCATGAGGACGATTGCAGCACGCCGCTAGAGTTTTCGCATGCACGGGTCCACGTCGGCGGATGGTTCCGGGCGCGTGCAGCATCTGGTCGATCGGCATCCGAGCGTGTCGCCGGAACGGCTGATCGCCCAATTACGGCCGCCCCCAACGTTCGCCGACGTGAGCTTTGGGACCTATCGCCCCGATCCCGCGGAGCCGACGCAGGCCGCCGCCCTGGTGGCGTGTCAGGACTTCTGCCGTCAGGCCACCGAGCGCCGCGCGGGCCGGCGAAAGCTGTTCGGCAAACGGGCGCTGCTGCCCGGTGTGGGCGTCTACCTGGACGGCGGCTTCGGGGTCGGCAAGACGCATCTGCTGGCTTCGGCCTACTACCAGTTGCCCGGCCCTCGCGAAAAGGCGTTCGCGACGTTTGGCGAGCTGACCCAGCTGGCCGGGGTGTTCGGTTTCGCCGAATGCATCGACCTGTTGGCCGACTACACGGCGGTGTGCATCGACGAGTTCGAACTCGACGATCCGGGCAACACCACGCTGGTCTCGCGGCTGCTGTCGTCGTTGGTCGAGCGGGGAGTGTCGGTGGCCGCGACCTCCAACACGCTGCCCGAGCAGCTGGGCGAGGGCCGCTTCGCCGCTCAGGATTTTCTGCGTGAGATCAACACGCTGGCAAGCATTTTCACCACCGTGCGGATAGAAGGCCCGGACTACCGGCACCGCGGTCTGCCGCCCGCGCCGCAGCCGCTGTCCGACGACGAGGTCGTCGAGCGCGCCGCCGGCGTGGCGGGGGCGACGCTGGACGACTTCGATGCGCTGTGCGCGCATTTGGCGACCATGCACCCGTCGCGTTACCTGAGCCTGATCGAGGGTGTCACGGTGGTGTTCTTGACCGGCGTGCACGGCATCGACGATCAGAACGTCGCGCTGAGGCTGGTGTCGCTGACCGATCGCCTGTACGACGCCGGCATTCCGGTGGTGGCGTCCGGCGCGAAGCTGGACACCATCTTCAGCGAAGAGATGCTGGCCGGCGGCTACCGAAAGAAGTACCTGCGGGCCACCTCACGGTTGTTGGCGCTGACCGCCGCGGCTACCCAACCTCGCGAATCATGACGTAGTCATTTTCGAGGTGATCGCCCACCTGAAACGTCCTGCTGCCATTGATCTTAAATCCGCTCTTGGTGTAAAAGCGTTGTGCGCGTTGGTTTGCCTTGCTGACGCCAAGCCACACGCAGCGCACGTTCCAGTCGGCGGCGGCCGCCAGCGCACTTTCCATCAGCGCCGCCGATGCCCCGCTGCCATGGTAGTCGGGTAGCAGATACAACTTGGACAGCTCGGCGGCCGGCCGGATGTCGACCGCTCGCTGCACGCCGGCGTCGTCGGAGACCCCGCGAACAACCATGGCGTAACCGACAATTCGCTCGTCGCGCCGCGCGGTGAGAATCGCCCGGTTCGGATCAGTGAGGTAGTCGCCGAAGCGGGCGGGCGTCAGGTTGGCGTCGACGAAGGACGCGATGTTCTCCGGCGTCGCCGTGGGCGGGCATGCGAGTGGAAAGGTAAGGGCCGCAACGCTAGCCAGCTCTGTAACGTCGACGGAATCCGTCGCGACGCGCTGGATGGCCAGTGTCAGAGGTTCCACTGCGCGAGGTGCCTGCCGGTCTTGCGGTCCAGCAGCACGACGTTGGAGACCGGATCGCGGTAGGCGTCCCAATACACCCCGCCGCGCACGATCGCGCCGTTCGGCGCGTTGCCGAGCACGTTGTCCAGCGCGTCGGGTGCGTCGCTGGCGCGCGGCTTGTAGGCGTCGGCGAACGGAGTCACGCCGTCGAAGCTGAACGCGGCCGCCATGACGTAGGGGTTGGGCACCTGGATCGCGCGGACCGCCACGTCGGCGCGGGTGGGGGTGCTGCCGGGGAAGCTTTTGATCGGAACGCCGCTGCGGGTGTAGCCGAACCCGGGCGGCGGGTCGCAGGGAGCCACGCTGCTGACGGTGACGTCGGCGATGTAGGTGCCGGTGTCCACCCGCAGGGTGTCGCCGATGTGCCCGATCGGCGCGTCCCCCGCCCACGCGCGCGGAGCGGCAACGCCGGCCGCGGTGACGCTCGCGGCGGCGACGAGCCAGGTCGACAGGACGATCAGCCAGCGGCGCATCCTCGAATAATTGCACACCGACTCCGCCGAACGGGAGGGGTTGGACGGCGTCGACGACCCTGGTCAGCCGTCGTGACCAGCGCTCGGTCGGTCGCGGCGCGCCATTTGTCGGCGGCGCGCAAGAGTGGGATGCGAGTTTGCCGCTGGTCTGCGACGATCAGGAGGCTATGAGACGCATCCTGCTGCTGATAAGCGCCGTCGCCATGGTCGGCACGGCCGCCCCGGCGTACGCCGATCCGATGGATGATCAATTCCTTGCCGCGCTGCAGGCGTCCGGTGTCACCTTCCCGGATCCGGCCCGGGCGATCGCGGCGGGTAAGTGGGTGTGTCAAGCGGTCGGTCAGGGCACGCAGATGGTCGATGTCGTCAAGACCGTCGAAGATCGCAACCCCGGCCTGCGCGAGGACAACGCCGCCAAGTTCGCGGCAATCGCGGCCACTGCCTACTGCCCCAGCGCGCTGCCGCACACCACCGCCACCAGCGGCCCACAGTAGCGGCGCGCTAGTCCTGTTCTTCGGGGTCCGCCGTGGGTCGCGCTGCGCGCCCCCGCCCGGGTGCCCGGCCCAGCTCCAGCGGCCCCATGCCCACCATGCTGCGTGGGGGAGTCGTCGGGCTTCGTCGTTTGCGCCAGTGGCCGGCGCCCGAGATGCGCCAGTCGGCCGCCCACCGCCATTCGTAGGTTTCCGCCGTGCCCAGATTCGACGCGATCGCGGCCATCTGGAGGTCGGCGTTTTCGGCGGCCATCCACGAGGCGACGATCCAGACGTTGTCCAGCTCGTCTTCGGAAAGCTCGAAACCCCAAGACATTTCGTCGTCCTCACAGCCCATCGACGGACGTATCTCCGGCTTGGGCGTCGACACGTCGAATGGGTTGCCGTCCGCTTCGAGATCGAGTCCCACCTCGTAGCGCACGGTCGGTCCGACCATCCGCAGGCTCACTTGCAGGCGGACAATATTCTTTCGGCGCGGGGTGAGGCGATCGACGACCAGGACGACGCCTTTGGCGCCCGATCTTCTGCGGCGCCCGCGCAGCCGATTCCAGGTGAAAATCAGCCCGACCACGGCGATGATGCCGACAAAGACATCGAGAACAATCAAGATGGCAGCCACGTCGTCCTAGCCAACACCATCTGAAGCCGTGCCGCGCGGGAGACTAGGCGGGATGCACATCGGACGCATCTCTGGGATCGTGGAGCTATGAGTCGCCTCATGATGCTGCTCAGCGTCGCCATCACAATTGCCCTGGCGGTTCCCGCCCACGCCGACCCCAGCCCGAGCCCCAGCCCACCGCCCGACCCGGCGGCCGACGCCGCCTTCCTCAAGGAGCTCAAGGACGCCGGGCTCACCTTCCAGGACCCGGCCGCCGCGATATCGGTCGGCAAGACGGTGTGTGAGCTGGTCGACACGGGACATTCGGACCAGGAAATCGTCAACAATCTCCAGCTGCACAATCCCGGATTTGCCGATAACGGTGCGGCGAAGTTCACGGCCATCGCGGCCGGTTCGTATTGCCCCCACTACCTGACCGGCGAGGGTCGGGGCCCCAAGCCCGAGGGCGCGGCCGGCAACTAAGCGGCGGCAATACCCTGGGGGCTATGCCCATTGATCCGGGCCCGCTGACATGGGGCGCCCTGGTTCGGACCTGGTATCTGGATCCCACCTCGGCCACCGCGATCGTATTGATCGCGGTCACGTACGCCTGGTGCTACCGGCGGACCCGAACCGACACCCGAGCTGTGGGATCGGCGCAGGCCGGATGCTTCGGCGTCGGCATGGTGCTCTGGGCCCTGGCCACCGTCGGCGCGATCGGCAGCTACGCCTACCTGCTGTTCTGGATGCGTGCGCTGCAGGTACTGCTACTGCTGTATGTGGTGCCGTTCTTCCTCGCGCAGGGCAGGCCGATCACCGTCCTGCGCGACGCGGTCGGCCGTGAGCGCATCGACCGGGTGCTGGGGACGCGCTGGGCCCGCGTGCTGGTGCACCCGCTGACCACGTCGCTGGCGATGCTCGCCACGCCTTGGCTGCTCTACCTGACGCCCTGGTACACGGCGGCCCTGGAACACGAGTGGATCGGCGTGCCTACCCGAATAGTATTGGTAGTCATAGGGTTTGGTTACTTCTACGCCCGACTGCAATCCGATCCGGTGCCCCGCAGATACCCGCAGCTGATCTCGCTGCTGATCTCGGTCGCCGAGACGCTGGGCGACGGGCTGCTGGGGCTGGTCATCTGGCAGGGCTCGTTGATCGCCTCGGCGTATTACTCGGCGTTGCACCGCTCCTGGGGTCCGGATCAGCGGCTCGACCAGACCATCGGCGCCGGGGTGCTGTGGATTCTCGGCGATGTGGTCGGGTTGCCGTTCGTGCTGCTGTTGATGCGCGCGTTGTCACGCGACGAACGGGCGAACGCCGTCCAGGTCGATGCCGAGCTGGACCGCACGGACGCCGCCGAGAGCGAACAGGCCGCCCCCTCGGGGCTGTGGTGGGAGAACGACCCGCAAATGCGCGAACGGTTCCGCCGGGGCTGAGCGCCCGGCAAGCCATCGACCGCCGTTCGGATTCCCGCAATGCGACCGATGCCCTGGCGGTAGCGTTCGGCGCCGCGGTGTGGTTTGTTAATCGGGGAATTGTTGAAGGTGATTCATTTCCAGCTCACCCAGGATCCGCTATGTTGCGCGAGACGCTAGCAAATCGGGACGACACTCAAGGGAGTCAATCGTGAAGAAGGTATCGGTGGCCGCAGCGGGTCTGGCGGCAACCACGCTGGTGGTCGGCGTAGCGGTCACGGGGTGTGGCGGCGACAAGTCGCCCAGCCCGTCGTCGTCATCGAAATCGTCGACCACGAGTTCGTCCGCGACGTCCTCGTCGGCCGCATCGACGTCGACCAGCGGTGCCGCGCAGCCTACGGACTACAGCGGCCTGCTGATCAAGGCCACCGACATCGTGGTGCCGGGCGATAGCTTCAACCCGCCCAAGACGCGGCCGCTCACCGACCCGGCGCCGGGCATCGAGGGTGTGTTCACCAACCAGGCCGGTTCGCGCAGCGTCACCGACTCGCTGCTGGTTTATCCCGACCCCGGCGCGGCGGACAAGGACCGTGACTCGCTCACCAAGTCCTACGTCGACCCGCAGAACGGCGCGATCAAGGGTGCGACGCCGGCACCGGCCGACGTGGGCGTCGGCGGCACGATCGTTTCGGGGCCCTCGCCCGACGGCAGCAAGGCGAAGACGTCGGTGATCTTCGGCGAGGGCAAGGTCGTCGCGCTTATCGAGTTCGAGAGCGCGCCGAACGACCCGGTGCCGGCGGAGGTTGCTCTGGATGTGGCGCGCAAGCAGGACGCGGCCATCAAGGCCGGGCTGCCCGGCTAACCCACTAAATGTGCTGCAGCCCAGCACGTTTAAGTCAGCAGCAGTGCTCGCCCCGCCAGGCGGTCCGGCCCTCCCGGACTGCCACGGCGGCGATCACCAGCGCCACAACGGGATCTGCCCAGGCCCAGCCGAACAGATAGTTCAGCAGCAGCCCGACCAGCAACACGCCGGACAGGTAGGTGCACAGCAGGGTCTGGTTGGAGTCGGCGACGGCGCTGGCCGAACCCAGCTCGCGGCCGGCGCGGCGCTGTGCGTACGACAGCAGCGGCATGACCACCAGCGACACGGCCGCCAAAATAATTCCGGCGGTGGAGGATCCAGCGGTTTCGCCGCCGGCCAGCGACCGAATGGATTCGACCGTCACGTAGCCGGCCAATGCGAAGAACGACAGCGCGATGACCCGCAGCGCGGCGTGTTCGCGGGCCTCGGGGTCGCTCCCGGAGAACTGCCAGTACACCGCGGCCGCCGAGGAGACCTCGATCACCGAGTCCAGCCCGAACCCGATCAACGCGGCCGACGACGCCACCGCGCCGGCCGAGAGCGCGACGACGGCCTCGACGATGTTGTAGGTGATCGTGGCAGAGACGAGCAGCCGCACGCGTCGCGATAACACGGCACGCCGTTGTGGGTCAACGAGATTCGTGGTCTCGGTGCTGCAGCATCCGTCATTGCAGCAGTCTGTCTCCGGCGCCGACATCGGCAACGTCGGGCCAACCGGGCTCGGGACATCCTTGTCGTTCATCGCGCCGTACCCGTCTTGCTGGCCGCGGGCTCGTCAATGCACGGCTGATCGGTGTCGACGGCGAGCACCACCTGGACCAGTTCCCTCAGGGCGCGGGCCAGGTGCGCGTCGGCCAATGCGTAACGGACCTGTCGTCCCTCGTAGGTGGCCACCACCAAACCGCACCCGCGCAGGCACGACAAGTGATTGGAAACGTTCGATCGGGTCAAGCCAAGCTGGGACGCCAATTCGCCCGGGTAGCGCACGCCGTCGAGCAACGCCACCAGAATCCGGCATCGCGTCGGATCCGCCAGCGCCCGCCCCAGTCGGGCCAGCGCCGATTCCCGCGCCTCACAAGTCAGCATAGGCCAAACAATACAGCCGTGGCTGATATAACACTAGCGGCCGGCGCGGGCGGCCTCCTCCAGGAGATCGGCGGCGCGGGTGACGCTTTCGGCGGGCGCGGCCATCAGGGCGGCAATCGCATGGGCCCGGGTGGCGTATTCCGGGGCGAGGATGCACCGCAGCTCCGCAACCAACGAATCCAGGGTGGTCGCCCGAAACTCCTGGCCCGCACCGACTTTCAACCGCTGCACGGTCGCCGCCCAAACCTGCTGATCGTCCACCCCGAGCGAGAGGATCAACGCCGGGACTCCGGCCCGCAGGCCCGCGGCCGTGGTGCCGGCGCCGCCGTGGTGGACGACCGCGCGGCACGCCGGAAAGACGGTCGCATGGTTCACCTCGCCGACCACTTTGACGTGGTCGAAATGCGGAACGGCGGTGAAGTCGTTGGGGCCACTGCAAATCAGCGCGCGCTCACCCAACTGTGCGCAGGCCTCGGCGATCACCGCGACCGTCTCGGCCGAGGTGACCCGTACGCCGCTGCCGAAGCCGAAGTAGATCGGTGCCGTCCCGGCGTCGATCCATGACAAGGCCTCGGCGTCGGAATCCGCCGGCAACTCCAAAGTCAGTGAGCCGACGAAGGGCCGGCGCAGACCCTGTTCCGCCCATTGTTGGGCCAGTCCGGGAAAGCAGAGTTTGTCGTAGGCCTGGATTTCCAGCGCGGGCGACCCGGTTGCTTCGGGCAGGCCCAGTTCGGTGCGCTGAGCATCTTCGGCCTCGACCCCAAGGCGCGCCAGCATCTCGTTGGGGCTCGCCGCGCCGTCCGGGAAGAAGTGCAGCGCGGCCTGCGGAATGTCATGGTGTGCAGCGACATTGGCGGCCAGTCCCTGCTCGCTCTTTCCGGTCAACACCAGGTCGGCACCGTCTGCGAGCGCCAGCAGCGACGTGCCCCACTGCACCCACGCCGCTCGGATGCTCTCGGTGAACGCGGACATCATCAGGATCGGGTTCTGCAGCGTCGTGTGCGAGAAGTCCTTGTTCTGCGGCGGATCCGGCCCGAAGGCACCGGCGGTAAGCCCCGCCGATTCGACGAAGCCGATCATGTTGGGCGTGACCGCCATGGACACGTCGTGACCTCGACGCAGCAGCTCCCTGCCGACGGCCGCGAAGGGTTCGATGTCGCCGCGGCTGCCGTAGCCGGCGAGCGCAAATTTCAAGGGAGAACCTCACTTGCGGAGATACCTACACGTCGACCGTTCGACCTTGCCGGTCGTGCCGGTCCAGCGCAAGCCGGTACCGCGACAGCGCGCACGTGACATTCTTACTTTCCTCTTATTTTTCAACCGGACGCCCCGTTATGTCCGCACGTGAAGGCGGTCCGGGACGCGATGCAGTAACTTCGGTGCGAACATGGAAGCTCTTTTGCTGGCGCTCGCCGGTCTGGCCTTCCTCGACTCGCTGAATGTCCTCAACGTGGGTGTCGTGTCAGCCGTCGTCTACGCCAGCCGACTCGATCGCCGATCGCCGCTCCCTGGCGGCTTGAGCTTCGTCGTTGGGTTGTTCGCGATCACCACCACGTTCGGCGTCTGCACGGTCCTCGGACTCGGCTTCTTGACGCACGCGGTTGACTTCAAAATCACACCGGCGCTTCGGTTTTGGGGCCAGCTGCTGCTGGGCGTGGTGCTGATGTGCCTGGCCTACTTTCCGTTGACCGCGCAAACGTCGGCTCCGGGGTGGGCGCTGGCGGCCATGCGGCAGCGTCCCTGGCTGCTCGGGATTCTTGGCGCCGCGATCGGCACCGGGCAGGCGCCGACCTCAATTCCGTACCTCACCGGGTTGGCCATGCTCGCCGCGTTGCATCCGCGACCGCCGATGTGGCCGCTGCTGATTTACGTCTACTGGACGCTGGCGCTCACGCCGTCGCTGGTGATTCTGTTTCTGGCCACTCGAAAGACCACCCGAGCCGTCCGGATACAGCGTGCGATCGTGCGCGGCCTTACTCGCTACGGCCCGATTTCGGTGCGAATATTGTTTCTGGTCGTCGGTGTCGGACTCGTGGCGGACGCCCTGCTGTTTCGCAGTGTCCTGTGGTGAAGCTAGCTTGATCGGGGGGTACGCGGGGTGACACGCAAATGAAGGCGCCAGCGCGCCTTCCGGTCCGGGTGCTGACGATCGGGAACGCCCCGGCCGGGCCGAACAGCCGCGGCGGCATGGCGACGATGATGCGTCTGCTGCTTGAGGACGGCGACGCACGGTTCCGCGTCCGGCTGGTGCCCACCTACAACGACGCTTCCCTCGCGGTGCGGATGTGGACGGGTATATCGGGCATGCTCAAAGCATCCGCGCTGCTGTTGTTCGGCTTCGTCGACGTCTTTCACGTGCACTATTCGTGGCGCGGCAGCATCGTCCGCAAGGCCGTGCCGCTGTTCGTCGCGCGACTGCGCGGCGTCCCGACCATCGTCCACGGCCACACCACGTACTTCTTCTCTTGGCTCGACGAGCTACCGCGGCCGGTGGGTCGCGCCGTACGCCTGGCGCTGCGCGCCGACTATTCGGTGGTGCTCGGCGAATTCCACGTCAAGGAATCGTGCGCGAGCCTCGGCGTCGACGAGTCCCGCACCCGCGTGCTCTACAACCCCGTGGTGGTACCTGCCCTGGCCCCGTCCCCGCGCACCGAGCAGCCGCTGCGGGCGGTGGCGCTGGGCAGGCTGGGCGAAAACAAGGGCAGCTACGACCTTGTTCGTGCTATCGGCATGCTGCCCAACGATATTCGGGACGACCTGCGGGTCACCCTGGCCGGCGACGGGGACGTGGACGAGGTGCGCGAGCTGGTCCGCGGCAGCGGACTCGAGGACACCATCGCGGTTGTCGGCTGGGTCGGTCCCGACGAGCGGGATCGGCTGTTGGCCGAGTCGGCGATCTTTCTGCTGCCCAGCTACAGCGAAGGCCTTCCGATGGCGGTGCTGGAGGCGATGGCCAGCGGCGTCGTGCCGGTGACCACCGCGGTGGGGGCCATACCGGAGGTGGTTACCGACGGAGTGAACGGCGTACTGATCAGCCCCGGCGAGCCCGAGCAACTGGCGGCGGCGCTGCAGTCCCTGATCGTCGACGCCGAGCTGCGTAATCGCCTGGCGGCAGCGGCGTATACGCGTGCCAAGGAGTTCGACGTCGCCCACTGGCGGGAGGCGTTGCACGACCTGTGGCTTGCCGCCGCGTCGCGGTGACGCGCTAACGGCGGGGCAGCCCGCCCGAGACCATCAGTCGGAAGTAGCCGAACGACGAATCGCTGCCCACCGCCAACCGCGGCAACGCCATCGGGTCGCAGCCACGATCGGCGAAACCCAATGTCGTCGACAGCGCCCAGCGCACCCCGCGGCGGCGCAAGGCGTCCTTCGCGCGGGCATCGAAATCTTGCAGGCGCCCATTCGGGTAAGCGAAAATCGTTGGGGTGAGACCGGTTTCACGCTCCAGCGTCGCACACGAATCCGCGATCTCCCGCTCGACCTTGTCGTCGTTGCAGCGGGCCAGGATCGGGTGAGTCACCGTGTGCGGATAGAGCGTCACCAGACCGTCGTCGGCCATCTCACGTGCTTCGTCCCAGGACAGCATCCGGAACGGACCACCGGCGCCGCCGTCGTCCAGTGCGCCGAGAATCTCGTCCAGCACCGCGATCCGTTGTGCGTCGGCCAAGTCTTTCAGCCGGGCGACCGCGGCCGCATAGACAGCGCCACGGCTGGCCGTCCCGTCGAGCGAGCGAGTGCCCAGACCGAGCGCGCTCAGATCGGCCTCGGTCGCGCTGGTGCGTGCGATCGCCAGCCAAAGCCGGTCGGGCCAAAGGGTTTCGTCGCTCCCCATCGGGCCGGTCGCCAGGAACACCGCCGCGGGCAACCCCAGCTCGCGCAGCACCGGGACCGCGTGCGTGGCGAGGTTGCGGGTGCCGTCGTCGAAGGTGATCGCCATCGCGCGCGGCGGCAACGTCCCCGCGGCAAGCCGTTCGAGGGCCTCCTCGAGCGGCAGGACGTTGAAGTGCTCGCGGATGTATTCGAGTTGACGGCGATACCTGGCCGAGTCCAGTACATGCCAGCACGCCGGCGACAGCGGTTCGTCTTCCACGCCATGGAACATGACGATCGCGAGCGCATCGCGGTGACGCCGCCGGGCCAACGCCGGTACGCCGGCGGCGCAGAGCATCCCGGCCGCGATGTTCTTGACGGTCGCCCGGGTCGCGGGAGGGGCGAGGTCGGTCAGTCTTGCCATTAACTCGGGAACTCTAGCGATCCTGGTCGAATCGGCGTGGCAACTCGCGCTGTCGATTTTTGCTGCGGCGGGTCGTGAGGGCTGTCGTTTGCTTGTAGTTCACGTAAAAGTTCGGGCGTGATTCTATGCTCAGATCCATGAAAACAGCACTAGCGGCGTCCTCCATCGCCCTGTCCGCACTGCTGTGGTCAGTGCCAGCAGTCGCGAACGCTGAGCCGGAAAACACGGCCGACTACATCTCCTACCTCGACCAGAACAACATCAAGTACGCCAACCACGACTCGATCGTCCACATAGGGACGAATCTGTGCAACGAGCTGCGCAACAACCTCCTCCCACCGGATCAGGCCCTGCAGCGTATTCAGAACATGGGCTACAGCCAGCAGCAGACGAAGGTGATCGCCTTCGCCGCGGTCGAGGCGTTCTGCCCGGACATGGATATCGACGCCCAAAAAGCGCCCAAGTCGTAGACCGGCCACTTCGGGTCCGAGGCCGTTGTGGGCATTTCGGGTCGCCATCAGTCGCTTTTGGTGACCGTGATGTTATTCGAGTGAAAGTTTGCTGAACGCTCCAGGCGGCGTCGATCCCAATCACCGTGTGGGGGAACCGGATACCGCAGGCGGCTCGCTTTCGACACCTGCCGGAAGACGGCCCGGCCGTGACATCCCAATACGTACCCGGCTGGGTATGGTGAGCCGGTGGAGGGAAAGGGGTTTGGTCGCTATCGGCTCGTCGAGTTGTTGGGCCGGGGCGACCTGGGGGAGGTGTGGCGCGCCTATGACACCGACATCGCCGACCGCACTGCCGCGATCAAGCTGCTTCCGCCACAGCTTGCCGCCGATCCCGCGATCGCGGAGCAGTTCCGCCGGGAAGTGACCGCGGCCGCACGGCTGAACAACCCGCACATCATTCCGATCCACGATTTCGGCGAGATCGACCAGCACCTGTATATCGACATGGAGCTGATCGAAGGCCGCAACCTCAAACAGGTGTTGGCCGACGGGCCGGTCGAGCCGGCCCGCGCCGTGCACATCATCGAGCAGGTGGCCGAGGCGTTGCACGCCGCGCACGCGGTCCGTCTGGTGCACGGCGACGTCAAACCCTCCAACATCCTGCTCGATCGCGACGACTTCGCCTATCTGGTCGACGTCGGGATCGCCCGTTTGGCGCCCTGGTACGAAACGCGATTGTCGAACTCCGACAACGAGATAGCCAGCTGGCACTACATGGCGCCCGAGCGATCCGGGGCTCGCGAGGCCGACCCCCGCGCCGACGTCTACTCGCTGGCCTGCGTGCTCTACGAATGCCTGACCGGACAGCCGCCCTTCGCCGGCGACACGTGGCTGTTCGCCGCGCACCTGAGCACGCCGCCGCCTCGACCGTCTGTCACCCAGCGCGGCGTGCCCCCGCGCCTCGACGACGTCATCGCCACCGGCATGGCCAAAGACCCCGCCAACCGGTATGCCACCGCCGTCGAGCTGGCCCACGCCGCCCGCGACGCCATCACCGCACCGGCCGACCGACACCGTCGGGACGCACCCCCGCCGATGCCCCCACCGCAGGCCCCGGCCGCCCCGTACTACGAGGAGCCGGCCCTGCCGCCGATGGAACCGCGGGTCCCGCCGGCCGGCGACCCGGATTTCGCGGCGCCCCCAGCTCCGCCTGCCGACGAACCGCCCGACTGGGGGGAACCCTTCGAGCTGCCGCAACCCGACGACGAGGGCCCGCCGCGCCGGTGGTGGCGCCGGCCGGTCATCGTGATTCCGGCTGCCCTGCTGACGGTGGTTGTCGTTGTCGCTGCCGTGGTGATCGCCGTGTGGCTGCACGGCCCGCGGACCGCGGCGCCCGCCCAGCACCGCGGTCCTCCCTACGGCCCGCAAGTCACGTTGCCGTTCAACGGGCTTGGTCACCCAGCCGATGTGGAGGTGGACACCTCCGGCAACGTCTATGTCGCCGACGACGCCAACAATCGGGTGCTGAAGCTGCCGGCGGGCTCGAGCACGGCGATCGAGCTGCCCTTTCCGGGTCTCAACTCGCCCGAGGGCGTGGCGGCGGATAACGCCGGCAACCTGTATGTCGCTGACACCAACAACAATCGGGTGCTGAAGCTGGCGGCCGGCTCGAACACCCCGATCGAGCTGCCGTTCACCGGCCTGCACCGGCCCCAGGGTGTTTCGACGGACGATGCGGGTGCTCTCTATCTCGCTGACACCGACGCCAATCGGGTGCTGGAGCTGGCCCCCGGCTCGAACACCCCGATCGAGTTGCCGTTCACCGGCCTCAACGGGCCCGAGGGCGTGGGGCTGGACAACGCGCGCAACGTCTACATCGCCGACTCGGGCAACAGCCGGGTGGTGATGTTGGCGGCCGACTCGACCACCCAGTCCGTGGTGCCGTTCAGCGGCCTGTTCACCCCCGGGGACCCCAGCGGTGTTGCGGTGGACAGCGGGGGCGACATCTTTGTCACCGACTACACGAATAACCGGGTGCTCAAGATGGAGGCCGGGACACAGCGGCAGAGCGTGCTGCCCTTCGTCGGGCTCAACCACCCCAGCGGTATCGCGGTGGACAAGGCCGTCAACATCTACATCACCGACTACACCGGCGACCGGGTCGTGAAGCTGCCCGCGAAGTGATGCGCCCGGCGAGCGAAGAGTTGGCCAACTGATCACGTCGCGGATACCCGGTCATGGGACGGTAGCCGCGTGACAGCCGAATCGCAGGTCAACAGGGCGCGCCCGGTCGACCGATTCCACAAGTTCTGCGAGGTCGTGGTCAGCCGGCTTCCGTTCGGGCTCGGCTCGGTGATCGCACCGACTTTTCTCGGCTTCTGCGTGATCAACGGCTTCACCTTCAGCGTCGATCTGGCGCTGCTCACCACGCTGCGTGACGGGCTCGACCTTGCGGTGCCGATCGCGGTCTCGGTCGCTTACGCGTGCGCGTTTGCGCTCAGCTACGTGCTCAACCGCACCTTCAACTTTCAGTCCCACGGCGCGGTCGGGTCCCAGGTCGCCGTCTATGTCGTGGTGGTCGTCATCAACTACCTGGCTTTCATCCTCGGGGTGACCACGCTGTTGTCGGCCATCGGGCTGCAATACCAGCTGTCGCGAATCGTGGCGGGCCTGTGCGAAGCGGTGTACATGTACAGCGCGATGCGATGGGTGGTCTTCCGCCGCTGACCCGGGGCACGATTGCTGCCTAGGGTGGAAACTCAGTGCACAGGAGGCACCCGATGAGCGAGCACGAAGTAAAGATGATCATCTTGTCGACCGACGACTTGGACGAATCGATCCGGTTCTACAGCGAGACCTTGGGAATGCCACTGAAATTCCGCGATGGCGCCCATTTCGCGGCTCTCGACGGTGGCCCGGTCACCCTCGCACTGGCGACCGATGTGGACCATCCCATACCCGGGCAGGTCGTCGTCGGAATCAAGACCGCTGATGTCGATGCGGCGGCCAAGGCGGTTGAGGCCAGCGGTGGCGGCATCGTGAAGGGCCCGTACGACGATGCCCACGAACGCCGTGCCGTGGTCTACGACAACAAGGGCAACGGCTTGGTGTTCTACAAGCCGCTGGCTCGCTGAAAGACCCGCAGCCACAACAGCATCACGTACCGCCGCCGGGGGCCGTGACCTGCGCTGTTGTGGGCGTCTGTGCTGCGAGTTTCAGATCTCGGCAAGAACTTGCGAAAACGGCACGCGAATCGCGACCGAAAGCTAGCATCATTTAATGGCCGACGAGGCGGCCACCGGGAGGATCCTCGGTGGCCGCTTCACTTAATTTTTCGGCTGACACTCTCAATACGGCGAAGCGCGAATTCTCATGCCGCAGCGGCGATCGTACGGGAGTGCTGTCGAATTCTCTTGTCTGTCAAGACCATTGGGGTGGCCCGCAGCTGGTTCTGGCGATCATCGCCACCGGCGGATTGGCCATCGGGTAATTGCGCGCCACCCAAGTGCGGTGAGCGATCCATGAACTCTGTGGCCGCTTGATCGGGCCCCGAATTCCCCCGACGCCCACGGGAGTAGGCGACTGGGCATTACCACACACTTCGCCACGGCGTACCGGCGAAATCGGCAGCTCGAGAGAATTCATATGTTTCCCGATGCGTGCTCAGCGATCGATCTTGGTCTCCCGAGCGAATGATCTTGATTGGCAGTTATCTGATCTTAACTACAGATTAATCCGATCTTGATAGCGCACGGGTCGATCATGATTGTCGGGGAAATTGGCAGAACTGTATTGCAAAGGTTGCCCTGGCTTTGATGGCACCTGAACAGATCGTGATGCCGATCGGGATCGGCAGATTGCCTGGTGACTGAGCAGGCTCAGCACCGGTGTTTGACTCGCCGGTGCTCGTGGAAGCGCTAGTGGGCCGAGTAGTGGTAGCCCAGCTTGGTCTGGCCGTCGGACGGAGAGTCGCAGGAAGAGCACTTGATTCCGCTCGCGTTGCCGGCGCACTCGCTGAAGCAGCCAACGTTGCCGAAGCCGAATACGAGCATGAACGCGCCAATCATCGCCACAACTACTAGCGCTATGGTCTGCATTTTGCCCTCCCGCTGCAACGTTAATGATTTCCGCCCGGAGCACCACAAACCTAAGACATCTAATCCGCCAAAATCAAGAAATTCCAGCGACTTTGGCGTCGATCGTTGGCAACCAATAACGTCTTGATAAATCGTCAAGTCTGCCCTCTTTGGCAAATCCATACCTTCGAGTTTGACGCTCTCGTAAGTTCCGTTATGAGTAATTCCCCGAGTCTGCGCCGAGCGGCGAATTCATACCTACGGGCCGCTTTACCCCGGAAAGTTACAACTGTCGGCATGTAGGCCGTCGCCGGCGACCGCTGGACGGGGGTGAAGTGCGTTCAGCGCCCGGTGCGCCTACGCTCCGGCTACTGATGCGGGCCTTTGATTGCGGCCTATCACCAGCCGGGAGGGGGATCCGACGGTGCCTGACATCAAGATCGATGTGGAGCAGTTGACGACTTCGGGAAGGCAGGTCAGCGGTCACGCCGAGGATCTGGCGGCGGGGTTCCTGACCGCCGACAACCGGATGGAGGCGGCTCAGTACGGGTGGACCGGTACATCGGCGACCGCGCTGAGCGCGCGGGCGGCTCGGTGGCTGCCGGTGTCACAGGCGTTGGTGGGCAAGGTCGGCGATCATGGATTCGCGCTGCAAGACGCCGCGGTCCAGCATGCGATCGCCGAGGCGGCGCGGGCGCAGGCACTCGCCGATGTTGCTGCCCGGGCCGCCGCGCTCAGTGGGCGCGGCTGAGAACAGTGGGGTATGGCCTTATCGGTCGCAGACATTGACCGGTGGAACGCCGAAGCGGTGCGCGAGGTGTTTCACGCGGCGTCCGCGCGCTCGCAGAGCGCGTTCGGCACCTCTCGTGAGTTGGCGTCGCTCTCGGTGTTCGCCACCTGGGAGGGTGCATCCCGAGAAGCCGCCGCGCACCAGAACGCGGCAGTTCGACAAGACCTCGACGCGCACGGGAACGAGGCGCTCGCGGTCGCACAGGCCGCCGAGCAGGCCGCCGGCGGAATCGACAAGGTCAAGGGCGACCTCGCGAAGCTGCGCGCAGACGCGGCCGCCGCTCGGCTACAAGTCGACGCCGCGACCAGCCAGGTGGTGGCGATTCCGCAATTGCGTTACACCGCAGCCGAATGGGCGAAGATGCAGACGCAGCGTGCCGAGCTGCAGACCCGGTTGAACGCGATCGTGGCCGAGGCCAACGCCGTGGACCAGGAGTTGGCGACGGCGATCAATATGGCCGACGGCGACGCACCCATTCCGACTGGGCCCCATGACAACCGGCCCGACGTGCAACGGGCGTTGGAACAGCCGGTGCCGCAGGATCCCAAGCAGTTCGCCGACCTCTGGAACAAGCTCACGCCGGAGGAGAAGGACTGGATCTACGGCCAGGACCACAACATCGGCAATCACCCCGGAATGCCGTGGGATCCCCAGGACCATCTCGGCAGGGATCACTACAACCGGCTTCATCTGCCCGAGCTTGCGCAACAAACGCAGGCCGACGCCGACCGTCTGCAGCATCGCGTCGACGAACTGGCGGCCCAGATATATATGGGTGATCACAGCGACGCGACGACCGGCGAATTCAACGCGCTGGCCCCCCAACTGCTGGCGGCCCGGCACAGCCTCGACGGCTACCAGGCGGTGCAGACCGCGTTGGACCGCAAGGACGGCGTGCGGCGCTACCTCGGGCTGATCGATGACCAGGGCCACGGGGCGGTGGCCATCGGAAACCCCGACTACGCCAAGCGCAATGCGATCTTGGTGCCCGGCACCGGCCAAGACCTCGCGGCCTTCGAGGGCAGCGACCTGAAGTCCCTGGCGATGTACAACTCCGCGATGGTGGCCGACCCCAACTTGCGGCCGGGCGATGTGGCGGTGACGACCTGGATGGGCTACGACCGTCCGATGGATCTCTTCGAAGCGGCGTGGCCCGATCGGGCCCGGGCGGGCGGGGGAGCGTTGGATGCCTTCGAGAGCGGGCAGCGCGCCTCGCACGTGGGAGCGCCGTCGATCGACACGGTGATCGGGCACAGCTACGGCTCAACGTTGGTCGGTGCGGCCGCATCCGGTGGGCATCACCTCGACGCCAACAATGTCGTCGCGGTCGGCAGCCCCGGCATGCTCGTCGCGCATGCCGGCGACCTGAGTCTGGATCCTGGTGCGAATGTCTATGCCATGCGGGCCCGCAATGACATCATCGAGCTGGTGACCGACATGACGCTGGGCCACGATCCCGCGGCTAACGACTTCGGTGCGACGCGATTGTTCGCGGCGGCCGGACCGAGCAGCGACCCGCTCGGACTGACCCCGAGCGTGGCGGCCCACAGCAGCTACTGGAGTGAGGGAAACCCAGCACTGCTCAATTTGGGTGCGGTCATCGCCGGCGTTCCACCGCCGCAGGCCATTCCGAGTGCCGGGGGAGGCTGAGCGTGATGAGCCGTGCCAGAGTTCTCGGCGCCGCGTTGATCGTCATGCTCGTCGGTGCCTGCAGCCACGACCGCCCGCCGGGATCGCCCACACCGACCGGCGCCACTCCCCTTGGAGGACCATCCATGGAAGCAACACCACCACCCCCGCCGGGATGGAAGCTCGAGCCCGTCGTCCCGAAAACCCAACAGCAGGCCCAGGATACGGTGATCGGCTACCTCAAGAAGACACTGCAGGCGTTACCGCCCGGAACAACGCTGGACGCCAGCCGCTACGCCGGTGGTGGCACCGTTCACCCGTGTAAGGATGTTGAAACAGGCACCCCGCCAATGGAATTCGCGACGAACGGTGACCTCACGCTACCGGCGGGCACCGACACGAACATGCTCGTCGCCAAGACCGGCGACATCTGGAAGAGCTGGGGCTGGCAGGTATACGAGCGAGACGGCTTCTACAAGCCCAACCGGTTCGGTTATGCGCCCGACGGATACATCCTGCAGATCGTCGCTCGGTATCAGCCCGGGTATGCGCCCACGCTGCAGGCGATCTCGCCGTGTTTTCCCGCCGACCTGCCCGCCGAGCGCAGCCCCTTCCCGACGATCCTCACCGGGTGAGGGTCACCGCGGCGCGACGAACGGCTGCAGCACCTCGTCGTCTCAGGGTCGACCAAGTTTCGTTGCCTTCATGTCGAGATAGGCATGGGCCATGCGTACGTCGACGCCCGACGCCGTGGTCGCGGCTTGCGAGCCCTCGTCGCGACGGTGCGCAATGACGTGGTTGCGCTCGGTGGGTGTCAGTGAATCGAACCACCTGTCCAGCTTTTGACTTTCCTCTTCAAGCTTTGCCCTCATTGACTCATCGAGCCTCCAGCTGGAGGTGCCGTTCCATTGTGATTCGTCGACGACCTCTTGCTGTATCCCGTGCTGTTTGACTTGGGCGAGAATGCGTTCAACGAACTGAGCTATGAGTGATTGACGCGGATTGTTCAGCAGGTTGACCCGGTCGTGCAGATTGAGCGTGTAGAACCACGACAGGTCCAAGGCTTGTGCGGGGTACTCGGCCATGGTTGAACGGTAGCGCCCACATCGGCGTACGTCTGGGCGCATCAAATCCGAATACGGGCGATAAGCACCACGCAGCCACCATCTCCGCGCGTATGTCGGAATCGTCCACGGCGTTGTCTGCGGGTCGTCAACACTTCCACGTTCTCGCAGGTCGTTACGTCGCGAACGTTTAGTCTCGCGGTTTCGAGCCCGGCGATCTGGCGCAGTACCACCCGGGAGGTCGTTTTCGGCGATGTAGCCATCCCTCCGGGTGCGGTGGTGTGGCTGGCCCTGGAGAGCGCGGGCCGTGAAGACAGCGGTGACGAGTTGGTGTTGACAGCTGACGGCGGCGCGGTGCGACGGCAGCGTCATTTGGGTTTCGGCGCCGGGATCCATCGTTGCCCCGCTTTCCATCTGGCCCACACGGAGCTAACGATCTTCCTGAACGAATGGCTAAAGCGCATAACGGAATTCGAGATCGAGCCCGGCTTCACGCCGGCCATCGTCTGCCAGGGCGCGACAAAACCGGACCGCCTACCGCTGGTATGGAAGACCACGTGAGCACCGCAATCCGGCGTCGTCAGCTCAACCGAGTCCGTTTACGTACTCGCGCAGTTTGAGTAGATCGGGGGGCAAGGCGGCGCCGTCGGCGTTCCATAACGAAACTACCTGTCGTTCAACAGCATCGGTGGACCTGAATTCCAATGCGTCGGCGAGTTTTGCGAGTGTCTGCTTGCCTACGCATCGTCGATACCAGTCGTCGGTCAGCCGGTCGGTCTCGTAGGTAGTTTTTGCAGCGTCCAATAGTTGTCCCCAATCTTGTTGCACCCCAGGCGCGATTGCGGCCACAGATACCGATCGTCGGCTATTCCAGTCAGCGTCCAGCTGTGATTTGTTCGCGTCACTCAGAGCACTCATCGCTGTTTTGGGAACGTCGTTGTCCTTCGGGAACCTGGCTGCAGCATGTTGTACCACCCATAGACCCGCTAGTTCGTCCGCGCAGGCCTGTACTACAACCCGGGCTTCGTCGGGTTGGCGGCCGCTCCTTTCCAGAAGCACAGCCACTGTCTCGGGGTAGAGGTAGAGATTTTCAATCTCGTGACATCCGAGAACGTGTACAGGTGACTGGGCCTGGATCTGCAGCCGCTCGGCCGCCGGGCGAAAGTCTCGATCGATCACGCCGCCGATGTGCAGTTGTTCGTCCGTGTCCGCGGCCAAATCCTTCAGGTACTGAAGTCGCCGCAGCACCTCGCCGCAGCTCCCGCCCTCGAGGAAGCGGTTGACATCCTGGCCACCGCACACGGTGTAAAAGCGTTCACGCTCGCGGCTTTGCCGGTCGCCCTCGATGTAGACGAATCGAAGTCTGCTTATGGCGAACGCCGGCGATCCAACCGCGGCCGACAGCGCCGATAGCACTGGTCGTCCCTGGAGCAGGGTTGGATTGGTGACCGTCCGGGCGGCTGCATCGCGTTCAAAGACGAAGGTCGAACTTGGCCCTGCCACTTCGACCGCCTCAAGCGAGTGCGTCGCAATCCAGACTTGTCCGTCCTTTACGGTGTCGCGTAAAAAGGCCAACCAATTGCGGAGAAGGTCGGGATTTAAATGGAGCTCTGGCTCATCGATGAGCAGCAGTCCACGTCGAAGCCGAAACCGCTCGAGTTGACCTACTAAAAAGGCGATCTCGCGCTCGCCTCCACTAAGACGAGAGAACGCGAGCTCCATTCCAGCGCTATCGAAGAGCGGAGTGCGTCGCTGCGAAGTCGCTTCGACGCCCACGAAACGTAAGTGCGGTAGCACTTCGTTCAATGTGTCGCGGAAGCTGTCAAAAGGGTCAACGAAGACCGGCTCGGCCGTTCCCGCGTCCCGAGCCCGCCGGATGCCTGTTATGTGCTGGGTAGCGGTACGCTCCTCGACGCCGATGAAGTACTTGATCCACTCCTCGTATAGCGTCCGCGTGGGCCTGTGGCTCCATTGGCGTGTGAATTCAGGGTTTTCCCACTGTTGTTGGTAAATATCGGCAAGGCGGTGTGGCTCGATCTGTATGGGCGGATAGGCCCGGTCGGCATCGAGGTAAAGATGCTGCGTCTCTAGGCGCTGCCGGATCTGGTTCATTACGAAGTGAGCGAGCTCGGCAGAGGGGTCCTGGGCAGAAACTCCGCCAGCCGTCACGATCCTCTCGTTAGCGCCAGTCGCGAGGACACGGCGGCTTTTGAGATGAAGCTCGCCGTTCCATTCCTCGCCGTCGGCTTCGAGTCGTGTTCTTAGATGCTCGGGAAGCTCCGCCAGATCCGTCCGCGGCACCAAAACGACGACTTCGATGTCGTGCTCTTCTTCGAACGGGTCGCCGCGGGCCATCTCGACGCCCTGAGCAATACCAAACTGGTGCGCCGCGGTGGATAGCAGTTCAAGAATGGCGCTCTTGCCGGTCCCGTTCTCACCGACCAGACAAACCAAGGGCGCTGTGGGGTCTACCTGCAGATCGACGTCGCGGAGGTTACGCCACGTCCGAACGACGAGTCTGGTTACGCGCAAGCCGAACCACCTCTTAGGTCGCGCATGGTCTTCATGGTTTGGTTACCTTCACAATGACTGGGTCGCCGGGCTGTACAACGGTTCCGGCCGGAGGTTCCATGCTCACGACGGTCCAGTTCGCCGCTTGGATGACGAAGGTGTATTTCGGGTTAGCCGAGGTCAGCTTTACGTTGGTTAAGCCGAGGCTCTCAAGTTTCTTCCGGGCGATCTCAGCGTTCTGATTCGTGAAGTCCGGCAGGGTGATCGGCCCCGACGCGGCGGTTGATTTACCCGGCGACGACGCTGTCACGGTGATGGTCGACGGTGGCTGTGCGCTATTTGATGTGCAGCCGGCGAGCAGGAATGCCGTGGTTAGCGCAGCGAAAATCCTCATGGATTGGGAGGTTAGCCTTTCGTCTGGCGACGATGGGGCCGATTGCTAACACAGGGCTAACCCGCGGTCGAGTAGTGGCCCGATATTGATCTTGGTGCCGGGGATGTCCGGGTTGTCACGCCAAATTTGGTCTAGGTGTGCGTACTTGTGAGCCGCCTTAGCGGTGCCGTTGACCCGGTAGATGGCGCCGCCGGTAGTGAAAGTTACCCGGCGTAGGTGTGCACCGAGTTTTTCGCATGCGAGCGTGCCTTCGCCAACAGTTAGAGGCCACGGTCCGTCGGTCCAAGTTGCCCGGAGACGAAGCCGGCGGGATCGGCCGCCGAGGGTGACGGCAGTAAGGCTGAGGACACGTTTTTGCTCGATGACGAGGCGCCAAGGCTATCGCAACGACGACTGCTGTGATTCTCGGGGGCAGAAGGTGGCCGAGATTTCTCATAAGCGACGCTTTCGTAGTCTCGTTGGCGCAGAACGCTTTTCGGCGCTGCAAGTCATTGCGCGGGCGGCGGTGGGTTGATGACGCTCACTCGGGACACCGACGGGTTGAATCTGCTGGGCGACGGCTTACACAACCTCCTGAGCCTTGATGAGCCGGTCCTGCCGGCCGCCGCCAAGATAATCACGGATGATGCGGGCGACCGGATTCTCGGGTGGATCTGGTTGATCTGTCATGGTCATCCCACCCTAAGACGCAGGGTGGGATGATGGAACCGTGCACGACGGGCAGACACCAGACCCCACCTGCGACGACGGTAGTAAGGCTACCGCCGAGGAGCGCCGGGCCCGCGTCGTCGAAGCGGTCGAATTCGTCGCCGCGCGATCCGCAGAATTGAATCGGCGCCTTGCTGACAAGTGATCAAAAGCTAGGGCGTCGATTCTGTCGTCGCCGCGAAGCGCATCGCTAAAGTATCCCTTAGCATCAAGCGCCTCCAATATCTGCTGCGTAGTTTCGTCGTCGAATCCGGTTGCTTGCGCGATGGCGTCAGCGGAGACCGGTCTACCCGTCTAGCCCAGATATCCTGCGCCGCCTTGAATACCGCCCGCTCACGAAGGTTCACACCGCGGACGCTACTCGGCGCCACCGACAACTTTGCGAACCACAATGCGGCACGCTTGTCAGGCCACGCCGCCAAGCGCACGATCGAGCAAGACGGCGAAACCGAAGTATAGATGGCTTAGTCCGACGATCGAGAGCAAGGCGGCGTACTTGTAGTACGCCTCATGAAACGGGTCTGCCAGCAAGTCATCCAGCTGGCCGCGTGAATCTCCGAAATGCAGCGAGTCACCGTAGTTGAAGGTGCGTATCAGTTCGTCGGGGTTGACGTTGCCGTAGCTGACCGGGTTGTCGAGGGTAGCATTGCCCGCTTTGAGCGCGGTGAGCGTTTGGAGCATCTGGTTCATCAGCTTGCCGCGGGCGGCACGCCATTGCGGCACAACATATTTGATCGTGGATTGGTGTTTTTCCGGCAACGCTTTCATTGCCTTGAACAAGGCATTGTGCGCGTTGGTGAATGAGGCTGTCTCACCGTCGTTGTGCAGCTGTCGGAAAGCGGCGGATGTGCCCATGAAGCTCTCGTCGCTGGGGTAGTCCACTACCTGGACGCGCCAACTGTCGGGGCCCGTGGGTGCGGCCGCGGACAACTTGGTTTCGTCGTTGATCACGCTGAAAGTCGCAAGCCGCCGGCACATCTTGATATACCGCTCGATGCCTTCGCGGTCTTCCTGCTGCACCTGGATTTGGGGGAAGGCGTAGGGGTCGGGTAGCCCGAACACGTAGTCCAACTTCTCCCAGTTGTGGCGGAAACCTTTCGCGTCACCTTTGCCGTACTGCTGCAACGGTGGGTCGAAGGGCAGCGTCCTGGGGTGGATGGTGTCTTCGAGGGGTATCGATTCGATCTCGATCGTCTTGCGGGTGCGGTTCACGGTGCGCTTGGTGATCTTCATTGAGAACTGGATGGACGGAGCGCCCGGCGCTACCGGTGGCCATTCGATCGACATGTATTCGGATTTCGACAGGATGTCCGGCGTGATTGGGCCGGCAGGCGTCTTCGGCTTCGGGGAGCCGGGTGGCCCCATCCGCTTGAGTGGTTGTCCAGGCGTAATCTGTTGCTCGGCAACAGGTTCTGGCTTCGGCTTCGGCTTCGGGGTGCGGTTCGGATCCGGGGGGTTGGTACGGCGGCGCAATGACTTAGCCCGTTGCTTGGCGCGCTCTTTGGCGCGCCTGTTGTCGCCCTTCTTACTCATCGACGGTGCATCCCATGCGCCACAGGGTATCTGGCAACACGTCGGAGGTGGGAAAATTGCGCACCTGCGGCTAAGGTGGCTCTCTTGCCCACGCGAAGGAGGCCGCCCGTGCGTACCTACGACTACAGCGTCACCCGCGATGGCCGCTGGTACATGATCCACGTACCCGAGATCGACCAACTGACCCAAGCCCGGCACGAAGGCGAAATCGAACAAATGGCCCGCGAACTCATCGCCCTCAGCACCGACACACCCATCGGTGAGATCTCGGTCCGCCGATCCTAGGTCGCGTCTTTACTCATCACGGTCGTCAGCCATGAGCGCGTCCCACGATTCTTTTAGTCGTGTTTCACGCGTGTGGCGGTTGAGCTCTTCGCCCATACCGCTGAATTCGCCCTGTTTCGCCGCCTGCACAACGAGGACCAATCGTCGTGCCAATTCCTCTGCCTCCGCTAATGAAAGGTTGAGGCTGATCCCCGCTTTTTCCGGGGTCGGCACATTGTCCGGGTCGAATTCGTAGCCTTCCTCGAACATGGCCGCGCGATCGGGTCCGAACGGGTCCACGACAATAGTCGCTTCTCGGGTACTGCCACCCGGACTCTTGCTCAGCGGTATCGAGAAGACGGACGGCGTGGGCTCGTTGTCAAGGTACGAGACGTGGAGGAACATTCTCAAACCCTACGACCATCCGCCGACAGAATTGAGCAAAACCTGCCCGCCCGCGAAGGGAGGCGAGGACGGGCCGATTACTTACTTGGACGTCACCTACCGGTATCCGGTTCACACGTCTGCGGGTGGCGGCGTGACGTTGGCATCCGGGGATAGCGGCTGGTGGTCGGTCGGCGCCAGCCAGATCGACAACACCACCCAGAGGACGAACGCGGCGCCCAAGCACGACAACAGCAACGCAGCCACGTGCGCCCACGCCCACCCCCACGACACCGGCTCCGTAGGCGGCTGGGACGGTTCAGGACGGCGCTGGGCGGGGGTACGCACCGCGCGAGTACCCCCGTCCCCGTCGAGTGACCAAGCAAGTTCCCGTGCCGGCCGCGTACGCAACCCCGTTGCCGAAGTCAGCAGATCATCCATGCTGCAGTCATAACTCTCTAGACCGCGAAACGTAAAGCGAATCCTTATCTTTCGACCAAGTCCCTGAGCGCATGCCTATGCACCAGCACTTCTCATCAACCGGTTGCGGCTGCGTGCGGACAGTCCGTCGATCACGATGAGCGGGGCCGGCATTGGTTCCGGCTCGGGTTCGAGCGCTGGCTGGGGCTTCAGCTTGGAGGCCATGGCATCCTGCGCGGCTTCGATGTCGGCCGGCCGCATGAACCACTGGCGTCCGATCCTCTGACCCGTGAACTCACCGGACCGGAGTCGTCTGGCGACCCAGAGTTGCGGGTTGCGCAGCCCGTGGTTCTCGCCGAGCAGCAGCTGCGTGGCCTCGAGCAGGGTGTATCTCACCTGTCTCGCGGTGTGATCGCCAGCATCGGCCGTCTCGTCAATCCAGCGCTCGAGATCACCGACGACTTCAGCCAATCCAGCAATCAGACCAGCGGCCTGATCCAGGTAGACCCTGATCACCGAGCCTGTGTCGTCGTGCACGACGAGATGCGGCGCATCGATAGGGCGTCCGTCGCGTCTCCCGCGCTCCGCGATGGTGCCGTCAGTGCGCTGGAGCGTCGTCGCCTCAACAACCAGGTGATCCGTGCCGCGGTTCGCGCCGAAAACGACGCGATGGCCGTCCTCCCACACGTCACCGAACACAGCGCCGGCGGGTAGCGGGATGTTGGCGGCAGGCATTTGTGGAGCAATACTCATGTCATCGACCCCTTCCGGTCGGTCACGCCCCGGGACTGTTGACGCAGTCGCCGGGGCCCGGCTCTCATAGCCAGCTAAATTTGCGGAGTGATTCCGTGAGGTGAGATGTTAAAGCCATCTCAAATGCACTATAAAGATCCAAATACGTTGTGATTAATCGACTTAACTTCACTGAAGTGAATTCGATGCGTCGGAGCAAAGTTGCGCATCCAGGATTTGCTGACATGCAATTTGACGCGGACGGTGCCGGGCAAACCTTTATGGCGGTTGACCTGCGGCTTCGAGATAAGCACTAAGGGGAGTGAAACCCCTTGCCCCCATCGCAATAGCAAACGAGCCCCGCGTGGTGTATTCCCTCCACGCTTTACCTGGTGGTGTGGCGTGTCGACCTCGGCGCCGGATCAGGAGGATGTACGCACCACTAGGGGTCTCGATACAGGTCGCATTGTGCAACGAAACTCGGTCGCCCCTTGTCGGTGCGCCGTGTCATGCTGCAGCCATGACCGAGGCCATTCCCTCTGAGCGGTGCGCCTGCCCCGAGCAGCATCCCACCGCTGACGGGCGGTGCGTGGAGCCGTCGATCCGCAGCGAGGATCCCGGTGACTCAACACTCGCCAAGTACACGTGGTGCGGTTGCTGCATGGCCGACTGCCCCGACGTGCATCCGAACTCCGACCGGAATCTGGGTGTGGTTCGCGGCTCGACGGTGATGGCCAAGGAGTACGTCGACAGGTTGCCGGAAGAGCAGCAACAGCAGCTGCGGGACCTTGCTGAACGCGGTGAACTGCGGATCGCGCCGCAGTCGGAGATAGGGCTTCCGGATCCCGACCGCATCAGGGTCCTGCGCAGCGCGCTGCGGCACACCATCGACTACCCAGACGAGTCCGAGTGATGAACCTCAGCTTGATCGTGATCTATTGCACGTGCGGCCGTTGAACTGCGGATTTTCAGCGGCGACAATGCGCGACCCCTGTCGCGGTCTCTCTATCTACCGCCGCGGAAAATAAAAACAGGCCTGGGTGTGACCGGTCGCACATCTGGCCGCCAGTGCGCTGAACAGGACGTATCCCTCGATGGAGTTGTGGACACGTGATCATGGAAGTGGCATACTCTTAGGCGAGCAAGGTACGGATTCTGCGGCTTCGGCCCCACGATCTGTCTGGCCCCGGTCTATAGCTACGGCACGCCGGGGCTGCTCTGTTTTTAGGGGCAGTTCGATACGTGCAGGATGTGCGCCAGCGGCGCAAACAGGTCGACGCCGCTCTTCTGGCCCAGGTGATGGTGCCGTACCGCCGATGAGACCAAGTCTGGAAGCCACAGCAAGTGTTCGTGTTTTGGCGATATCTGGATCATATGGCAGTGCCGGCAGAGTGCGCCTTCCTTCCGCAGGTCTTTGACGATGCTGGTGTCGTAGCTGCGGTTTCTCTGCATACGGCGCTGCTCAAGGATCATCAGGTGCACCCCCTCGTCGACCAGCGGCGTGCCTCCTGCGCACAGAATTCGCCCAACCTGGCGGAAACAGGCAGCGCGCGCGGCGTCACCCGCACCCTCGGCGACGGGGGTCTTGATAGCTACGATCCCCACCTCGCTGCCTTGGGGGTCACCTAAAAACTCGGCGACACGCCGCGCGCGAGCGCTACCTTCGGGGGTCTTTAGCTCGTCGGAGGTGTGCCAGAAATCTCCACCAACGACCTCGCGTAGACCTCCGCGGAGTTCCGCGAGATCGTCACGATGAACGACGACCGCGGACAGCATGTAGAACTCGGCGCGGCGGTTAGCATCTGAGTCATCAAGCTGGAATGTCTCGTCGAGGAACGCAACGTACCCGCCGCGTGCACGCACATACGCCTGCGCCAGCATCGTCTCGACGCCGCTCTGCTGGACCCATCCTCCACGCGACACCCGCACACCGTATTCCAGCGTGCGGACAAGCCGTCGGGGCATGCCAATGTTTGCGGTGGCATCTTTTGCGGCATGGGAGGGTGACGATGATTGCTAATTCCTCAAGCAACGCCACGGAGTTACCGGATTCGACGCCATACCATTCAGCACTGTGAACGTCGCCATGCTTCTGCTCACCATCGCTACGGTCATCCTGGCCGGTGGCTCACTCTGGGCGGCAGTCCATTACGGGCGAAAGGCCGTCTCAGAGGCGCGTTCAGCGAACGTGTTGGCCACCGAGAGATCCGTGGTGGACTGGATAGCCGGCCGAGTGAACGATGACCCCGGTCGGTTCCGGGTTGTCAACGTTGGCGAGGACAACGCGTACGAAGTGACCGTTAAAGCCAGGTATGGAATTGAGCACGTGACCGAGGAAGCTGATGTGGTGCGGCCGTATCGGGACGAAATCGACTCCTCCGACGAGCGGCCACATTACGTCGAGTTCCGCTTGCCCAGTCGGGCGGAAGACGGCCCCGCACTCGTGAAGGGCCCAGACCTCTTCATGGGACCGGAGGGCAGTGAGTCTCGGCGGAAAGCCGAGAGAACCCTTGCAGAATTCATCGACGGCAAGCAGCGTCAGCAGGTCCAGGTGACCGTCACCTGGCGATCAGAGCTGGGGCAATGGAGCACCAAGAAACTACGGACCGGGTGAGCTACCAGCCGCCGGTCAGGTCGGTGGGCCAGTGTCCGGGGCGATAGTTCACGGCGTAGCAGCCTCCCGGCAAGTGGGAGATCTCGACCTCAACGCAGCGCCCGGTACTGTCGGCCAACCAGAAGGGCGAGTCAGGCACGTAGTGCCAAGTTGCAGGGCCTTCGGTGATGAATTCGCCCTTCGCCTGTGCGACCTCGCCGTTGTCGGTCTTGGCTGTGAAGTACTGGCGTCCCCCCGCTTCGTTGTCACGACGCGGGTCGATCTCACCGAACCCCGGCATGGCCATCCAGCCTCCGGTTCCCTCCACTACCTGCCATTCGTCATCCACGAGTTGTTCCTCTCTAGTTGGCAAACTGACAGCAGGCGGAACGTTACTTCTTTGCTTGGTTCCCCGATGGTGCTTGGAACCGAATTCGACGACGTCGCCGCGTGCATCGGCTACGGCGTCCCGCCGTCAATCACGGTCAGGTGCGGTGGCCTGGTATCGGGGTCTATACCCAAGTAGGCAAGTTCGGCGCGTACCAGCGCCTCCACCGGACCGGATTCGACGCCCTCGACGGTGACACCCTCACAGCGCCATATCTCTAGCAGCCCACCAAGGGTCGTCGCCTCGTAACGCTCCATCGCGTCGGCGAGGAACCGAGCACCCCCAGCGGTGAGGCCTCGCCAGCGGTCGGCCTCGTCGTCGTCCACACTCATACCTCCGAGCCTAAGCCGGGAATGCGACGGGAAACGGGCGTGCCGCCGGAGGCGGCTACCTGACCGGGCGGCGGCACTACTTTTTGCCATGCCGGACTCCACGATGGGAGCGGCGGGTGGATCGTGTTGGCCTGAAGGGCATTCAGTATCTGCGTCGAATGCTGTCTCGTAGTCCATCGAGGATGGTCAGGTCACATTGAGGTCATGGGCCTGTTGTTTGTGTATCTAACTACCGTAGATGAGCTGCGTGGAACTCTGGTGCGCGATACTGGGATTGAACCAGTGACCTCTTCCGTGTCAGGGAAGCGCTCTCCCGCTGAGCTAATCGCGCTGGGAGAAAAATTTGGAGGTGGAGACGGGAATCGAACCCGTGTGCACGGCTTTGCAGGCCGTTGCCTCACCACTCGGCCACTCCACCGCGGGGGATTGATGCCTCTTACACCTTCGAGCGGATGACGGGATTCGAACCCGCGACCCTCACCTTGGCAAGGTGATGCGCTACCAACTGCGCTACATCCGCGCGCAACGGGCGAGATCGTCGCCCGGTGCGAAGGACGACGATAGTCCACCTGAACGGGCGCACACAAATCTCTCGGCGCGTTGTCGCTCTAGGCTATAGCGCGACCCCGGGAGGCGCATAAGGCACGTGCTGGTAACCGGCGGTTCGTGCTAGTCTTCTCCCTCGTTCGCCTCTCGGTGCCGGTCCCGTGGCTCAGTGGAAGAGCGTCCGCTTCACACGCGGAAGGTCGCTGGTTCGATCCCAGCCGGGACCACACAAGCTGTTTATGCCGGTCAGGGCGACATTTTTTGCTCGATCCGGTCGCCGGATGGGCTACCACGGGCCATGCCGGTGCCCGGCAAGGGCTTTGCTGGCCATGCCTACCCACCCCGGGCCCCGGCGACAAGTCAATTGCGCTCATCGGGTAGCCAATAGAGCCAATTCGGGTAAACGGCAGCAGCTGAAGAATTCGCCCGAGACCGCCGCCAAACTACGGCGCTGAAGAACAAGCCGCTGGCCGACGCGTCACTGATCCAAACCGCCACAGACAATACGGACGGTACCGAGACTTTCACCAGCGGAACCGAAGGCGGCGCACTACGGTGAACACCGGCCCCACGGTCCGGTCGGGAGCTCAAAAACAAAGTGACCGGGCACGCCGGGGCGATTCATTTCGACGTGAGGCAACAGGCGCCCCGGCGTCGACACAGTTTCAGTCAGGTTGCTGCCAACCGTCGACTACGAGAAGATCACGGCCATACGACCCCAGACGGCGTAAGGAAGCCCATGTTTTCAAGGGAAGCCCGGGCAAGAGTGTTCGTGGGTTTAACGGAAGGCGTTGGGTGAGAGGCATTTCGGTTACGAGCGTGGTAACACGAATGTGGATGCCACTGATCATCGTGGCCGTGGTGGCTGTCGTGGGGTTGGCCGTCTATCGGGTGCGCGGCATCTTTGGCGTTGACCCCCGCCCGCCGGCTGTCAGTGCCATGTCTGATGACACCAAGCCGTTCAACCCCAAGCAGGTGACCTACGAAGTCTTCGGCGTTCCCGGTGCCGTCGCAACCATCAACTACTTAGATGTAGACGCTCAGCCGCAGCAGATTCTCGATACCACGCTTCCGTGGTCGCTTTCGGTAACCACGACGGCGCCCTCAGTCAGTGTCAATGTGGTGGCTCAGAGCGACGCAGACTTTATCGGCTGTCGCATCATCGTGAATGGGGTCGTCAAGGACGAAAGGCCCATTAGCGGAGTGAAAGCCCAGACGTACTGCCTGGTGAAGTCCGCATGAGCGACCAACCCACACCATCTGTGTCCCCGCCTTTGCTGTCGCGGACGATCCACCGGTTTGCGGTGCCGATCGTCCTGTTCTGGCTGGGGCTCACCGCCATTGTGAATATCGCCGTGCCGCAACTCGAAGTGGTTGCAAAAGGTCACACGGTAGGGGTGGCCCCCCAGCGGGCGGCCTCGCTGCAGGCGATGAAGCGTGTCGGCCAGGTGTTCCACGAGTTCGATTCCGATAACGCGGTCATGATCGTGCTCGAAGGCGACCAGCCGCTCGGTGATGTGGCCCACCGTTTCTACGACGAGCTGGTCCGCAAGCTTTCGCAGGACAAGAAGCACGTCGAGCACGTCCAGGACTTCTGGGGGGATCCGCTGACGGCGGCCGGCTCGCAAAGCTCGGATGGCAAAGCGGCCTACGTCCAGGTGTTTCTAGCGGGCAACCAAGGTGAGAGCTTGGCGAACGAATCCGTCGAGGCCGTGCGGCACATCGTGGGCACCACACCGGCTCCGCCCGGCGTCAAGGCCTACGTCGCCGGCCCCGCGGCGGTCACTGCCGATCAGTCCGAGGTCGGCGACAAAAGTATCGCAAAGGTCACCCTGATAAGTATCGCGGTGCTTTTTTTGATGTTGCTTTTTTTCTACCGCTCTATTGTCACCGTAATAGTGGTCCTGGCGATGGTATTTATTGAGCTGGGCGCCGCTCGGGGAATAGTCGCCTTTCTGGCTCACTATGACATCATTAGGCTTTCAACCTTCGCGGTTAACCTGGTCGTGCTGATAGTCATCGCCGCCGGTACCGACTATGCGATATTCTTTCTTGGCCGTTACCAAGAAGAGCGTCACGCCGGCACGGATAGGGAAACGGCCGTCTATAGGATGTATCACGGGACAGCCCATGTGGTCTTGGGTTCGGGCCTGACCATTGCCGGCGCAATGTTCTGTCTCAGCTTCACTCATTTCCCCTATTTTCAAACGCTGGGATTTCCGTGCGCAATCGCCATGCTTGTCGCGGTCCTCGGCGCCCTCTCGATGGCGCCCGCCATATTGACCATGGGCAGTTTCCTCAAGCTTTGCGACCCCAAGCGAAACATGGACACTCGGGGATGGCGACGGGCGGGAACCGCGATTGTCCGTTGGCCCGCACCGATTTTCGTGGTGTCGGTCGCGGTCGCCCTTATCGGCCTGCTGGCCCTGCCTGGATACAAGCCAAATTACGCCCTTCGTTTCTACTTGCCTAACGATACGCCGGCCAATATCGCGTACGCGGCGGCGGACCGACATTTTCCATCGGCGCGGATAAATCCCGAGATCCTGTTGCTCGAGTCGGATCACGATATGCGGAATTCGGCAGACATGCTCATCTTGGATAGGGTGGCCAAAGGCGTCTTTCACATCCCCGGCATCGCGCAGGTGAAGGCGATAACCCGGCCCTTGGGCACTCCTATCGCGCATAGCTCGATACCGTTCTTGATCAGCATGCAAAACACGGGGCAGATCGAGAACATGAAGTATCTGAAGGACCGCATGGCCGACATGCTGACGCAAGCTGACGCGATGCAGCAAGCGATGGATGCACTGCAGCGCATGTATAACGTCATGGGCGAATTGGTCAAAAATACTCACCACATGGACGGTGTAACGCATGACGTTTCGGCTGTCACGGATGAATTGAGAAATCGGATCGAAGATTTCCAAGATGTCTGGCGGCCGATCAGGAGTTATTTCTACTGGGAGAAACACTGCTTCGACATCCCCGTGTGCTGGTCGCTGAGGTCGATCTTCGACGCACTGGACAGCATCGACAAGCTAAGCGAGAAGCTGGCAGATCTGACGAAAGACTTTGACGTCCTCGATTCGCTGATGCCGCAGCTGCAAGCGCAGGTACCACCGGAGATCGCGTCGATGAAGGTCATGAAGAACATGACGCTGAGCATGCACAGCACGATGTCGTCGTTCTACAACGAGATGGACACCATGAGCAAGAATTCAACCGCTCTGGGAAAGGCCTTCGACACCGCGAAAAACGATGACTCGTTCTACATACCGCCCGAGGTTTTCGACAACGCCGACTTCAAGCGGGGTGAGAAAATGTTCCTGTCACCGGACGGCAAGGCCGCGCGCTTCATCATCTCCCATGTGGGAAACCCCGACAGCCTCGAAGGCATCTCCCACGTCGACCCCATCAAGCGGGCCGCCGAGGAGGCCATCAAGGGAACCCCTTTGGAGGGCGCCCAGATCTACCTCGGCGGCACCGGCTCGGCGAACAAGGACCTCCGCGAAGTCGCCAAATATGATCTCCTGATCGCCGGGATGGCCGCGGCCGGTCTGATTTTCATCGTCATGCTGATCATCACCCGAAGTGTGGTTGCCGCCGTCGTCATCGTGGGCACCGTGTTGCTTTCGCTGGGCGCCTCTTTCGGGCTCTCTGTGCTTGTCTGGCAGGACCTTCTCGGCATTGAACTGCACTGGATGGTGCTTGCGATGTCGGTGATTCTGCTCTTGGCGGTGGGATCGGACTACAACCTGCTGCTGGTCTCCCGGTTCAAAGAGGAAATCGGGGCCGGCTTGAAAACCGGAATTATTCGGTCAATGGGTGGGACGGGCTCGGTCGTGACGTTCGCCGGCCTGGTATTCGCCGTCACCATGGCCGCGTTTATCTTCAGCGATTTGCGGGTCATCGGACAGATGGGAACCACGATCGGGCTGGGTCTGCTGTTCGACACGCTGATCGTGCGCTCCTTCATGACGCCGAGCCTCGCGGTGCTGCTTGGACGCTGGTTTTGGTGGCCGCAGAAAGTGCGGCCCCGCCCGGCCAGTGAGCTACTTCGCCCCGTCGGGCCCCGACCCTTGGTCCGCGCGCTGCTGCTGCCAAAGGACGACCATTGAGCAGGGATCATGTTGGGCCACAACGAAACTCGAGAACGAGTTTACGACGACACTGACGCGTGCGATCCGGCTAGTTCGCCGTACACGCGGCGATGAGCACATCTGGGTCAGCCACACTGACCCACAACTCCTTGAGCGGCACCGACTTTCGCCACGCCGTCGCCTGTACTGCTGGCTCGATCGTCAGGGCCACCAGCCCGTCCAACGACGCGTTGACCAACCAGCGGTCGCCCCAAACGTGCACACCAAGCGCGTAAATCCGGGCGCTCTTCGCCTCGGCCCTCGTGATCGCCTTCATACTCGTGATCGACGTCAACGGGATGTCGGCGTTAAAGGCCCACCCCATCTTCACGTGCAGCGTCCCTGCCTCAACGCGCGCCTTGCTGTTCATGGGGCCAACTCCGAGGGGCATCGACAATGGGAGAAACCACCCCGCAAAACGCAATCTCGTTTGCACGGGCGGGATTTTACCGTGTCGGCCCTCGGCATTTCAGGTGTTGACAGTGTCGTGAAGGTGAACAATGAACTGCCTCAACGAGAATCGACGTTGAGAACGCGCGATTATGACGATGATGAGCTTCCCATCAGGTTCTGATCGCTGGACTATAACCGCCTAATACGCTGGGGGCCCGCAACTTCGGTGCCGACCGGGCGAATCGGATCGATACGGAGGCCGTCTAACCGTAGACTGCCGCGAGGACAGGGAGGTTGAACGATGAGCGATGGGCCAGTGCCCTCGGTCGCCGAGGTCACACCCCGTCGCCGCGTGCGCGTCGGTGGGACGCGCTTTTCTTTGCGGACCGCCAGGGACTTGGTGCTGCTGACCCATCGCCGCCAGCCGTCGCCGGTAGCGGTTCTGCTGGTCGCTTCTTCCGGCGCCTTCCTGACTTTCCTCGACACGACCGTCGTTCCCGTCGCGTTTCCCGACATCCGAAGATCCTTCCCGGCTGCTGACATCGGCAGTCTGTCTTGGATACTCAACGGCTACAGCCTCGTCTTTGCGGTCTTCATGGTGGTGGCGGGCAGGCTGGCAGATGCGTTCGGACGCAGGCGGATATTCGTATTCGGAGTCGCGCTGTTCACGGTTGCGTCCGGGTTATGTGCCGCCGCAGGCAGCGTCGAGGCGCTGGTTGGCTTCCGCGTGCTCCAGGGCGTCGGGGCGGCGATGCTGGTACCCGCGTCTCTGGCACTGGTCGTCGAGGGCTTCGGCGCTGCACGCCGCGCGCACGCGGTGACCTTGTGGGGTGCGGCAGCAGCAATCGCGGCGGGCCTGGGCCCGCCGATCGGTGGGCTGCTCGTGCAGTGGGGAGGCTGGCGGTGGGTGTTTTTGGCGAATCTTCCGCTGGGCATCGCCATGCTGACGGTCGCCTCGCGGGTGCTCGTCGAAAGCCGTGCTCCGGGACGCCGGCGGCTACCCGATTTGCGCGGTGCGACGCTGCTGGCCGTGGCGCTCGGGCTGTTGGCTCTCGGGTTGGTCAAGGGCGGGCAGTGGGGCTGGACGAGCGCCGGAGTCACCGGCTCGTTGGTGGCCGGGGGGCTGGCTCTGGTCGGGTTCGTGATGGGCTCGCGGTCTCACCCCGTGCCGCTGATCGATCCGGCGTTGCTGCGCATCCGGTCATTCGTGGCGGGCAACCTCCTGTCGGCCGTCGCGGTCGCCGGTTCCTATAGCTACTTCCTGACCCATGTGCTCTACCTCAACTACGTATGGGGCTACTCGCAGTTGAAGGCGGCTCTGGCGGTCGCGCCCGCCGCGCTGGTTGCCGCCGTGATCGCGGCGGTGCTCGGCCGCGTCGCCGACCGGCGCGGGCATCGGGTCATCGTCATGGTCGGCGCTCTTATCTGGGCCGCGGGCCTGGGGTGGTACCTGTTACGCGTCGGGCCCGAACCCGATTTCCTCCATGTGTGGTTGCCAGGCCAACTGCTGCAGGGGATCGGCCTCGGCGCGGTCTCGCCGCTGCTGGGTAGTGCGGCGCTGGCGCGGCTTCCGGAGGGCGCCAACTATGCCACCGCGTCGGCTGTCAACGGCGCCGCACGCCTATTCGGTTCGGCGACCGGCGTCGCGGTGCTGGTGATCCTGATCGGGAAGACGGAGCATGGCGCTTCCGAGGAGGCCCTACGGCGGGGATGGGTCATGGCCGCATGCTGTTTTCTCGCGATCTCGATCGGAGCCGTATTCCTGGGCAGCACCCGCAACGAGCATGCCCAGGCTGTCAAGCCGGCGTCCGCGGTCGCGCCGCATTTCGAGCCTTCGGGACCGTCGCGGGCGGTCGCACCGGTCGAGCGAGTGCCGGCAGTAACCAATGACGCCGATCTGCTCGGGCGTCTGCCCCTGTTCGCCGGACTGGACGCGGTCACCGTAGCGGAACTCGCGCACCACGCCGAGGAGGTTGAGCTGCAGGCCGGCTCGTATCTGTTTCACGAGGGTGATGCGTCGGACTGCCTCTACGTGCTGTGCCGGGGTCGCCTGCAGGTGCTCCAGCAGGACATCGTGCTCAGAGAACTGGGCCGCGGCGAGGTGGTCGGCGAGCTCGGCCTGCTCGTCGACGCGCCCCGTTCAGCGTCGATTCGGGCCCTGCGTGACTCCACGCTGCTGCGGCTCACCTGGGCCCAGTTTGACCGGATCGCCGAGCGTGGCGCGCTGACGGCGCTGATTCGGGCGTTGGCAATCCGGTTGCACCAGGCACCGCCACCGGCCGCGCCTCGCCCGACCTCACCCGCGGTGGTTGTCGCGGTTATCGGTGTCGGCGCCGACGCGCCCGTGCAGTCGGTGGCCAGTGCACTGGTTACCGCGCTGTCGGCGCGGCTTCGGGTAGTGGATCCCGGCCGAGTCGACCGCGATGGCCTCGATCGCGCCGAGCAAGCCGCGGACCGGGTAGTGCTGCATGCCTCGGTCAACGACGCGGGCTGGCTGGAGTTCTGCCTGCGCGTCGCCGATCGGATTGTGCTCGTAGCCGGAGATCCGGCACCACCGACGGCGCCGCTGCCGCCGCGCGCGGTCGGCGCCGACCTCGTGTTGGCCGGTTCGCCCGCCAGCCGGGAGCATCGCCGCCTCTGGGAGGAGCTGATTACGCCGCGATCGGTTCATGCGGTCGACCACCGGCGCCTGCCAAATGACTTGGGCCCGTTGGCTGCGCGTATCGCGGGCCGGTCAATTGGGCTGGTTCTCGGAGGCGGAGGCGCACGCGGTCTTGCCCACATCGGGGTACTCGAGGAGCTGGAACGGGCCGGGGTCACGGTCGATCGGTTCGCCGGTACCAGCATGGGGGCGATCATTGCCGCATCCGCAGCCGCCGGCCTTGATGCGGCGGCCGTGGATGCGCAGATATACGAGTGCTTCGTTCGGCGTAATCCGCTCGGCGACTATACGGTGCCGATCAAGGGGTTGATTCGTGGTCGACGCACGGCGGCCCTGCTGCGGGATGCCTTCGGAGAACGGCTAGTGGAGGAGCTGCCGAAGCAGTTCCGCTGTGTCAGTGTGGATTTGGTTGCCCGACGAGCCGTCGTGCACCGCCGGGGCCCACTCGCCGATGCCGTTGGGTGTTCGCTGCGAGTGCCTGGCCTCTATCCGCCCCAGGTCTACAACGGTCAACTGCATGTGGACGGCGCTGTGCTGGAAGGCATTCCCGCCGTTGCACTGGCGGGCTCCGAGGGCCCACTGATCGCGGTGAACGTCGGGTTTGAGCCCGACGACTCCTCGACGCGGCCGGACAGTCCGCCGAACGTGCCGGGCATCGGCGACACCCTCCTGCGCACGATGGCGATCGGTGGCCAGATGGCTGTCGAATCCGCCCTAGCACAGGTGCAGGTCGTCATCCGCCCTGACATCCGTGCCATCGGGTTCCTGGAGTTCCACCAGATAGACGCGGCCCGCGAGGCCGGGCGCGTTGCGGCCCGCGCAGCAATGCCGCAGATCACCGCGCTGCTATAGCGCTGACCTCACCCAAACATCCCGGCATCCAAGGGATTCAAGCCCGCACACTGCCGCACGCGCGTTGCGCGGACGCCGGCGCTACGTCCGGAAGTCCCGGGCAACCTGTCTCGCTGGAGCACTCCCCAATGCTGTACAGTTCTGAACTACCCAAAAGTGGAACTCAAGTTCCGTCTGCGGGTGCGGCGCTCGGCAGTGGCCGGTAGTGGAGGAGGTGGCGGATGTATCGACTGTTCAAGCGGGCGTGGATACCGCTACTCCTTGTCGTGGTTATCGCACTCGGCGGATACGTCGTGCTTCGCGTTCGCGCCAGTTTCGGTGCCAATACCGCCGTCGCGAGGGGCGAAGTGAATGCCGAGACGAAGCCCTTCAATCCCAAGCACATCACCTACGAGGTCACGGCCCCATCGGGCGGCAGCGTCAGCGTCAACTACCTCGATGAAAATGGGCAACCCCACCTCGTCGAAAACGCCCCGCTGCCGTGGTCGTACACCATCGTGACGACCCTGCCGTCGATGTCGGCCAACATCGTCGCCCAAGGTGACACCGGGATGCGCCACATTCGATGCCGGGTCATCGTCGACGGCCAAGTCCGCGACGACCGCAGCCTCGACGAATACCAACCCTTCATCTACTGCTTGGTGAAATCCGTATGAGTAACGAGCCCGGCTCTCGCTCCCGCATCGCCCGCCTGATCCGCGTCACGGCGGTGCCGATCATCCTGTTCTGGGTTCTCGTCGCGGTCGGCACCACGCTGTTCACGCCGGCGCTTGGCGAGGTGGCGGGCAAGCACTCGGTGCCCATGACTCCGCGGGACGCGACCGCGTTCAAAGACATGATGAACATCGGCCACAAGTTCCAGGAGTTCGACACCGACTCCTCGGCGATGGTCGTGTTGGAAGGCGACGAGAAGCTCGGCGACAGCGCGCACATCTTCTACAACAAGATCGTCGACAAGCTCAAGGCCAGCAAGCATGTCCAGTTCCTGCAGGATTTCTGGAGTGACCCGCTGACCGCCGCCGGCTCCCAGAGCCCGGACGGCAAGGCCGCCTACGTGCAGGTCTTCCTCGACGGTGCGCAGGGCACCACCCCCGCCCACGCATCGGTCGCCGCGGTCCGCAAGATCGTCGCCGAGGTCCCGCCGCCGCCCGGGGTCAAGGCCTACGTGGCCGGCAACACCGCGCTCAATACCGACACGCTGATCGCCGCCCACAACAGCATGGACCTGATGACGCTGATCACGATCGGCGTCATCTTCGTGATGCTGCTGATCATCTATCGCTCGCTGAAGAACGCGATCCTTGCGTTGATTCTGGTCCGCTTCGAGCTCTATGCCGCAGAAGGCATCGTGGCTACCGCCGGCAATCTGAACATCATCGGCCTCACCCCGTACGCCGTCAGCATGGTCACGATGCTGACCATCGCCACGGGAACCGACTATTTCATCTTCCTGTTGGGCCGCTATCACGAAGCCCGATCACGCGGCGAAGACAAAGAGCAGGCGTACTACAGCGCCTACAACGGCGTGGTGCACGTCATCCTGGGTTCGGGTCTGACGATCGTCGGCGCCTGCTTGTGCCTGACCGCGACCAAGCTTCCGTACTTCCAGACGATGGGCATACCGTGCGCCATCGCCTTGGTGGTGACGATGCTGGCGGGCCTGACGCTGGCTCCCGCGTTGCTCACGGTCGCGTCCAAGTTCGGTTTCTTCGATCCGAAACGTCAAGTGTCGGAACGGGGTTGGCGCAAGGTCGGCACCATGGTGACGAGGTGGCCGGTGCCGATCATCGTCGTGGCGTCGTTTGTCGCGGTGATCGGGTTCATCAGTCTGACGACCTATGTCCCGACTTACAACGACAAGAAGTTCACCCCGCCGGACATCGCGGCAAACGTCGCGCAGACAGCGGCCGAGCGGCATTTCACCCCGGCGCGCATGAATCCGGAATTGCTGATGGTCGAAGCCGACCATGATCTGCGCGATCCGGCGGACATGCTGATCATCGACAGAATCGCCAAGAGCGTCTTCCACGAACGCGGCATCGGGCGGGTGCAGACCATCACCCGGCCGCTGGGCGCGCCGATCGAGCACAGTTCGATCCCGTTCGTGATCGCCATGAACAGTTCCAGCACCCTGCAGACCGCGAAATTCATGAACGACAGCATGGCGTCGATGCTCGAGCAGGCCGACGAGATGGGCAGAACCATCGCCGTCATGCAGCACATGTATGGCGTCATGAAGGAGATGACCGCAACCACCCACGAGATGACCGGCGATATGCACGTCTTGCAAGGTGATATCGAGGGAGTGCGGCAGCACGTCGCCGATTTTGAAGACACCTGGCGCCCGTTTCGGTCCTATTTCTATTGGGAGAAGCACTGTTTCGACATCCCGGTGTGTTTCTCGTTGCGGTCGATATTCGACACGCTCGACGACATCGACGTGATGGCCGACGACATTGGGAAAACAACCAAAGACATCGACAAGCTCGACACCTTGATGCCGCAACTGCTTGCCGACTTTCCCAAGACCATCGAGTCGATGCAGAGAATGCGCGACTTCATGCTGTCCACCCACAGCTCCATGGCGGGTATCCAGCAGCACATGCAAGAGAACGCCGAAGGCTCGACGATGATGGGCAACTACTTCGACGAAGCCAAGAACGACGACAGCTTCTATCTTCCGCCGGAAGTCTTCAAAAACCCCGACTTCAAACGCGGACTGAAAATGTTCGTCTCGCCGGACGGTAAGGCGGTCCGGTTCATCATCACTCACCAGGGTGACCCCGCCTCGGTGGACGGCATCCGCCACGTCCAGGGCGTCAAGCAGGCGGTTGCCGACGCGATCAAGGGAACTCCCCTGGAGTCCGCGAAGGTGTCGCTGGCCGGCACCGCCTCGATGTACAGCGACATGCAGGACGGCGTGAAGATCGACCTGACGATCGCCGGCATCGCAACGCTGATCCTGATCTTCTCGATCATGCTGCTGATCACCCGCAGCTTGGTGGCATCCCTGGTGATCGTCGGTACGGTGCTGGCGTCGCTGGGCACCGCATGCGGTCTGTCCGTGCTGCTCTGGCAGGACATCCTCGGGGTGGGACTGCAGTGGATCGTGCTGCCGCTGACGGTCATCATTCTGTTGGCCGTCGGGTCGGACTACAACCTGCTGCTCGTCTCCCGGTTGAAAGAAGAAATACCGGCCGGCCTCAACACCGGCATCATCCGGGGCATGGGCGCGTCCGGCCGGGTGGTCACCGCGGCCGGCCTGATATTCGCGGCGACCATGGCGTCGATGGTCGTCAGCGATCTGGTGGTGATCGGGCAATTCGGCACCGCGATCGGGATAGGCCTGCTCGTCGACACGTTTATCGTGCGGGCCTTCATGACGCCGTCGATCGCCGCCGCGCTGGGCCGCTGGTTCTGGTGGCCGCTGGACACCTTCAAGATGCGCAAGAAGCAGACCCCGGAGCCGGAGAGCAACACCGAGCCCGTCCCGCAACTGACGAACGTGTAGGGCAGCGTCATGAGTGAGATGGAATCGAAGCTTCGCCAACGCACAGTTGGCAAGCTGGACCGATCCCGTGATCCCGCGATCCTCAACGCCGCTCTTGCCGCATTGACCGAGAACGGGTACGACGCCACGAACATGGACGACATCGCCGCGCGCGCCGGTGTCGGCAAGGCCGCGATCTACCGGCGTTGGTCGTCGAAGGCCGCGTTGATCACCGATGTCCTCGTCTACTGGCGACCCGATCTGCGTACCGAGGACGCCCCCGACACCGGGAGTTTGGCCGGCGACATCGAAGTGCTCATCGACCGCGCGGTGCGCTTCGACAACGGGTTGATCACCAACGACCTACTGCTGCGCGTGGCGCTGGAAGCCACTCGCGATCCCCAACTCGCCACGGCTATCGACGATTTGATGCTGCTGCGGGGCGGACGTCAGATCACGACTATTCTGGCCCGCGCCGTGGCCCGCGGTGAAATCCCCGCCGACCGCGACTGGTCGCTGGTCGCCAACGTCCTCACGGCAATGAGCCTGCTGCGAGTAGTCAACGGACAAACCGTCGACGCGAAGTTCCTGCGGCAAGTCACCGACACTCTCGTGCTGCCCGCGCTGAATTTATGAGGCCCGGCGTCGACCGATAACGCCCTCGGTCCAGGCCCGGTCCTCCGTGTACAGCGCCTCGCCCTCCTGCTGCACGCGCTTGCTCTTACCGGCCTCGTGACCCTGGCCGGCGGGCGCGGCGCCCATCGGCATTCCCATACCCGCACCCCCTTTGTTCAATGCCGCGTACGCGGCCGGGATGGGGACACCGCCGCCGGCGACCGCGAAGGGCCGGGACATCGCCGCCGAGTCCGGCGCGAGCTGCAACGGCATCTTCGGCATCGCCGGAAGGCCGGCGCCGATCGATGCCGGCTTGAGCCCCGCCTTGGCGGACCCCGCCGACGCTTTGGAGTTCGTCACGGCGTCGGTCAGCCTCGAGTCGCTCGGCGCCTGCGGCGCACCGCCGGACGGCAAAGCGGGGATACCGCCCGGGAAGGAGGGCAGACCGTCGGTCGGGAGGGGGAGGGCGTCACCGGGTCCGGGTCGCGGGCCGGGCGCGGCCGGCTCATCGATCTGGTAGGCGACGGGAGGCCGCGGCGGATTGACCGGCGCCAAAGCCGCCCGCTGCTCGTATTCGGCCAGCACCGCCTCCGACTTCGCCTGGTACTGCGCGTAGAGCCGTAGCAGCGAAGGTTTCCCCCATCGTTCCCAGCCCGGCACGCTCTGGTTCGAGATCCATCGCTCGTCGAGCTGCCGCAGCTGCGCGAGGGTGGGGTGCTCGCTGACTGCCCAACGGTGCGCCGCAACGAGGTTTCGGGCCTGGGTGGACAACTGGCCGCACAGTCTGGCCATCTGGTCCAACCACGCCCGATCCAGATCAAAGTGTTGTTCGACGGCGTCGCTCGCGTCGCTGTCCCAATCCGTGAAGGGGCGGAACCGGAAGCTGGCGTGTGACAGCGTTCGCAGGTAGGCCGCCCACTCATCCGCGAAGTCGAGAAGAGATCTGCCCTGGTCACCCTGCATCAGGGCCTTCGCCGCCTCTTTGGTCGGGTAGTAGGGGATGGGGTCCGAGGCCGCTAGGGCAACCGTGCTGGTCAGCATCACCGGCTCCACGTCGCGATCCGGGTGACGGGGCGCTACCGCGGCCACGGACGTCTCGTTGACCATGGCGTCCGCCGCCAGCTCGTCGGTCTCCTCGTAGGCTTTGGCCGCATTCCGCAGCGATTGCGCCAGTCGTCCGTGCTCGCGTTCGCCGGCGTCCAGGTAGATCCGCATGTTGTCGGCGGAGAAGCCGAGTTGTTGGGCCGCCCGGGCGGCCAGCTCGAGAGCGCACGGCGCGTGGCCGTTTTCGGTCGGTACGCCCGCTATTGGAACGTCGAGCTCGCCTGCTCGGGCGATCAGCTCCGCGTACTCCACGTTCAGCGTCTTTGTCATCGCGATTCGTCTCCTGGCTGCTTACTGCGGTCGGTGTGGTTATCGCTTGATAACTTGAACATAGGTTATCAGTCGATAACCAGATGTCAAGCGTTGTTCGCCGCCAAACTGGACGCCGCCGGCGGCGTGGCCTAGGTGTTGCGCGCAAAAGCGAGCCCGCGACAGCGCGCCGGCTTATTGGTTCAAGGCGGCGAGCGGCTAGATCTCGATGCTCGGTCGGGTGGTCTGGACGTCTAAACCGTCTGCAGCAGAAGCGATTTCGTCTAACCGAGCGGGGTCGGCCAGGAGTGCGACCATCGCGAAATCCAGGATCTCGTCCGGGCTGACCTTCAGTGACGGCGTCAGCGCGTCGAACAGCGCCTGCAACAGCCTCGACGCCGATACCGGGTTGATGGCCCGCACGTCACCTTCGGCCTGCGCCGCTTCGATCAGATCGGCGAGCGCGTGCTCGATCTTCGCGGCCAGCTGCTGCTCTGCGCTGAAGCGGTCCTGCCACAGGTCTGGGGTGGCGATGACCGAGACCACCACCTCGGGCGAGGTATGCAGATGGTCAAGGGATTCCCGCAACATGCGGTGCAGCTTGACGACCGCCGGCGCGCGCAGCGTCGCAAGCTCATCGGCCAGCTCGCCCGGCCACTCCAGGGCAAGGCGCACCAGTGCCGCGAAAATGTCGCTTTTGGCCGAGAAGTGCTTGTAGAGGGCCGGCTGCTCGACTCCGACGGCGGCCGCGATATCGCGGGTGGAGGTGGCGGCGTACCCCTGCTTGGCGATCAGCTCTGCGGTGGCGCGCAGGATGCGAACCTTGGTCGAGTGCTTGGCATCCGCGGGCATGTGGCTGAGGTTAGTCACCCCCTGGCATGCCCGTGCGATCTGGCTCAGACTGAAGCGGCGACAACACCAGCTCATGCCGGAGAGGGCAGAATGACTTCCTTAGAGCTAACCAGCACGGGGACAGCGGATTTCACCGAGGGCGATGTCTACTTCATCGGCAACGCCACCACCCTGATCCGTTTCGGCGGCCTGACGATCCTGACCGATCCGGCCTTCCTGCACAAGGGCGAGCATGTGTTTCTGGGCCATGGCATCTGGGCGCGCCGCGAGGTCGAGCCGGCCTGCCAGATCGCCGACCTGCCCCCGATCGATCTGATCGTGTTGTCGCACTACCACGGTGACCATTTCGACGACGTCGCAGCGAAGGAACTAGACAAGACACTGCCGATCGTCTCGACGGCCGACGCGGTGGGCAAGCTCGGTGCCCTCGGCTTCGAACGGGGCTACCCGCTGGATACCTGGGAATCCCTGCAGGTGCACAAGGGTGACGCGACGCTGACGATCACCGCGATGCCGGGCAAACACTCCGCCGAGGAGGCGGTCAATGAGCTGCTGATGCCGGTCAATGGTCACTTGCTCGACTTCAGCCGCAACGGCGAGCAGCTCTACCGGCTCTACATCACCGGGGACACGATGCTCGTCGACGACCTCGAGGACATCCCGCGCCGCTACCCCGACATCGACCTCGGCCTGATCCACACCGGTGGCACGACCTTCCTGGTCACCGTCGTCACAATGACGGGCGAGCAGGGCGTCCGGGCCGTCGAGATCACCCAACCGCGAACGGCGATCCCGATCCACTACAACGACTTCTCGGTGTTTCTCTCGGGCCTCGACGACTTCAAGAAGGCCGCCGAGGCCTCGTCGGCGCAGACGAAATTCGTCTACCTCGCCAACGGCGAGACCTACACGTTCACGCCCAGCGCGTGAGGACAACAATGAGCATCGGACGAAACTAAGGACGGGGACGAGCAATGGTTAACAACGAAGGTATTGGCACGCTGAAACTCGAGTGCCCGCAAACGCATCCGGTGGGCCGGATTCTCAAAGAGGCCCCGCAACACCAAGTCGTCTACGACCCCGGCGCCCAGGTGGGGCCGCGCCGGTATTGGCCGGACGAAGAGGACCAGCCGCGCTTCATCACGACCTGCCCCCAGTGCGGAAAGCCGGTCGGCGAGTCCACGACCGCGCTGCAGGACAAGCATCGCAACCTGCTCTTCAGCATGTCCGAGATCACCGAGGTCGCGACGTTGCCATATGTGTAGAGGCGGCCGTCGGCGGTGCCGGGTCTTGCGCATACTGTAAGAGTTTCAGTAGCGAGCCGATGCGAGAGGGATCCCGTGACGCAGACCCCGCAGAGCACACCCCTGCCCCCCGACGGGGATTGGCTGGGCACCCCGTATCTGTCCTTCGAGCGCCAGGGACCGATCGGGGTGTGCACCATCGATCGCCCCGAGGCGCGCAACGCGATGACGCCGGCGATGTACTTCGGAATCCGTTATGCCGTAGGCCTTGTCAACGGAGACCCCGGCCTGGCCGGGCTGTTGATCACCGGCACCGGGGACGTCTTCGCGCCCGGCGGTGACATGACCGGCGGGGGAGGTGTCGACGACTGGATCACCTTCGGCGCCGCGCTGGGGATGGACGTCACGCCGTTCGACGCGGTGCGGACCTCGGCCAAGCCGATCGTCTCCGCCGTCAACGGGCTATGCCAGGGTGGCGGCATGCAGATCGCGCTCTGCAGCGATTTGTCCGTGGTGAGCGAGCGGGCGACCTTCCGTGTTCCCGAGCTGTTCCGCGGCTACGCCGACACCTACTACAGCCAGATGCTGCTGCGTCTGGTCGGGCCGGTACGCACCCGCGACCTGATGTTCACCGGCCGGGTGCTCACCGCGCAGGAAGCTCTCGACTGGGGACTGGTGACCAGGGTCGTGCCGCACGAGAGCCTGTTCGAGGTGGCCCGCGACCTGCTTGCGCAGAGCTGCCGGACCGCGCCGCGCGCCCGCAACGTCATCAAATCCAGCATCGACAACTATCTGGGCCTCTACGACCGCATCGGCATGACCAGCAGCCTGATGGACGCGGAGGCGCGCGAAGGCGTCCGCGCGTTCAAGGAGCGGCGCTCGCCGGACTGGGTGCACCCGGAGCTGCGGACCGAGGGCCGGCTGTGACGCGGTTGCGCGCCTAGTCCTTCAGGTCGATCCACTCGCCGTGCGGGGCCGTGCGCAGCAGTCGTCTGATACCCGCCTGGTCGAACGCCGCGGTGAGTTCAGCCGGGCCCTCGCTGAAGTGGGCCCAGCCGTCGACGTGCGCCGGTATCACCACCTTGGCGCCCAGGACTTCGGCGGCCGCGGCCGCGCGGGCCGAGGTCAGCGTCAGCGGGCGCCCGCGCTCTTTGGTCGGCACGCTCGCGGCCCCCGCGAACAGCACCGCGACATCGATTTCGCCGATACGATCGGCTACCTCGCCGACCGCACTCATCGAGGCGTTGTCCCCGCTCAGATAGATGGTGGGCAGGCCGGGCCCGTACAGCACGAAACCCGTTACCTCACAGTTGACGTGGCCCTCCATGTCGCGCACGCCGTCGGCCGGACCATGCACGGCCGGAACCGCTTGTGCCGCAACGCGTCCGGGTCCACCGGGCAGGTAAAAGGACTGCCACGGCTTGAGCCCCACCGACGGCGGCCCGAAGCGGCCCGCGGCGCCGGGGTTGGTGACGATCAGCGGCGCCGCTTCGGCCATCCGGCGGCCGGCGGTGTCCAGATTGTCGGGGTGCTGGTCGTGGCTGATCAGTACCACGTCGACCTGCCCCAGGTCGTCGGCGCTCACCGCCGGATCGGTCAGTTTGTTCAGGTAGTCATGGGGGCCGGGCGGATCGAAAGTCGGGTCCATCACGATCCTGCGGCCCGCGATGTCGATGACCGTGGTAGGGCCACCCAGCACCGCGATCGCGCCGTCCCGTCGCTTCGCGTCGACTACATCGCCCATGTCGCCCCTGATTGCATTCGCGGAGAATCGATATCGGGTCGAGAGCAGGCTATAACATCGCCGGTCGGCGGATCGCGGTGACTTCGACTTCCACCCGGATATCCGGCCAGACCAGCGCCGGGACCACCGCGAGCATGAACACGGGTTCGTGTCTGATCACCGACGAGCGCACCGCCGCGTAGGCCGGAATGTCGGCGGCGTCGGTCAGCCACTGCCGCACGCTGACGATGTCGGACAACCTCGCGCCGGCCCGCTTCAGCGCGTCCTCGACGTTGCGCCACGCCTGGGTGGCCTCTTCGGTGAAGTCCTTCGGCAGCGTTCCGTCGGGACGCAGTCCGGGCGTGCCGGAGGTGTAGATGACCTCGGAGCCCGCGGGGACGCGGACGGCGTCGGCGTAGCGGCCGATATGAGTGGCGACGCCGGTGTTGATGGATTCGAACGGCCTGCTCATATCACCCTTTCGTCGTGGATCGTGCAGCCCGGCGTTACACCTTGCGGGCGCGATCCTTCCAATATGGTTCGCGGAGTTGGTTTTTCAGGATTTTGCCACTCGCATTGCGGGGCAGTTCGGCCACGAAATCGACCGTTCTCGGGCACTTGTAGCCGGCCAGGTGCTGGCGGCAGAACTCGATGATCTCGGCGGGTTCCAACTCGGTGTCGGCAACGACGATCGCCTTGACCGATTCGCCCCAATGATCGTCGGGCACACCGATGATTGCGGCATCGGCGATCCCGGGATGTTCGAGGAGCACGCTTTCCACCTCGGGGCCGTACACGTTCTCACCGCCGGTGATGATCATGTCCTTGAGCCGGTCCTCGATGAAAAGGTAGCCGTCCTCGTCGAGGCGCCCGATGTCGCCGGTGCGCAGCCAGTAGTCGGCGGTGATGGTGTCGGCGGTCGCCTCGGGCCGATTCAGATACCCGATCATGCGCTGATCGCTGCGCACCCAGATCTCACCGGACTCGCCGTGCGGCAGCAGGTCGCCCGACTCCGGATCGACAATGCGAATCTCGTTGCCCTGGGCTGCTTTTCCGGCCGACGTGAGCAGCTCGGGCCGACTGGAATTGCGATGGTCGTCCGCGTCCAGCGCCGCGATTGCGCCACACAGCTCCGTCTGTCCATACACCTGCACGAAGTTCATCTCGGGCCATGCCGCGAGCGCGCGCTGTAGCAACGGCAGGGGCATGGGTGCCGCTCCGTAGACGAGGTAGCGCAAACCCGACATCGCCGCGATTGCCGGTTGTCCGGCATCCAGGAACCGACCGATCACCGGCGGCACCAAAAAGGCATGCGTCGCACCGGCTTTCACGGCACCGATCAGTGTCGCCGCCTCAGGCTCACGAGTCAGGAACGTCGGTGCGCCCGCCCGGATGCCGAAAAAGGCGTACGCGATACCGCCGACGTGGAAGAGCGGCATGGCCACCAAGTTGGCGTCCCCTTCCGAAAACGGGAACGGCGGAGACAGATTCACGATGTGATTGACCAGCGCACGCTGGGTCAGCTGAACACCTTTCGGGCGCCCGGTGGTGCCCGAGCTGTAGATCGTGATGGCCGCGTCGGTGTCCGCGACGTCGGGATCGACGTCGACGGGTGACGCCCCGGCGAGCAGAGACTCGTATTCGTCGTCGGGGCCGCCCACCACGATGATGCGCTCCACGCCCGGGACTTTCGCGCGGATTGCCTCGACCGCGGGCGCCAGCTCGGCGCCGACGACAAGCACGCGCGCGCCGCTGTCATTGAGCACGTGGACGAGCTCGTCGCCGATCACCCGCCAGTTGACGATCGTGGCCACCGCGCCGATCGAGGTGGCTCCCAGCAGGATTTCCAGACAGGCGGGGTGGTTCTTGTCCAGGAAAGCCACCACCTGGCCACGCCGCAAACCGGTGGCCCGCAGCACTCCGGCTGCCTGGCGAATCCGCGACGCCCACTGTGCCCACGACCACTGCCGCTCGCCGAAGTGGATCGCAACGTCGTCGGGCCGGTGCCCCGCGTGCTGCTCGACCATTCCGACGAGCGTCTCCGTCGTGCCGGTGCTGACGTCGGCTGGTGGCATTACTCTCTCCGCTCATCGAAGCTCAATGGGTTCCCCAAGTTCAGTCAAGCCAAGGCTAGTCACCGTGTCCACAACGAGTTCGGTGAGAGTAGGAGCCTCTATCCTGGGAGCAAACCGGTCATGGCTAAAGGCGCCGCACACCGCGAATGATTAGCTGTGATGAACCACAGTGTCCTGGCCCGCGACCTCCCGACCCACGAGGCAGTCGTCGCCCAAGCCCGCGCATTGCAACCGATTTTGGGTAAGCACGCCGCAACGGCTGAAGCGCTTCGCCGGCTACCCGACCCGGTCAACGCCGCCCTCACCAACGCCGGGATGTTTAGGCTGCAGACGCCCAAGCGCTTCGGCGGCTACGGCGCCGGTGTTCGTACCGTGCTGGAGGTGGGCGAGGCGCTGGCCGAGGCCGACGCCTCCGCGTCGTGGTTGGTCGTGCTCGGCGCGACCGGGAGCTGGATGGGGGCGCGGTACTCGCCACCGGCTCAAGAGGAGTTCTTCGGCGTGAATCCCGACGCACGGTTCGCGGGGTCGACCCACCCCGGGCGCGCTCAGCGGGTGCCGGGCGGGCTGAGCGTCTCCGGGCGATGGCCCTACGCGTCGGGCGCCCATCACGCGGACTGGGCGTTGTTGGGCGCGGTCCTGCCCGGCGAGCCGGAGGAGGCGATGCTGTGCGCCATGCCGGCCGCGGAGCTGACCCTGGAAAACACTTGGCGCACTGTCGGTATGCGGGGAACCGGCAGTGACACATGGGTCGGGGACGACGTATTCGTCCCGGACGACCGGGCGGTCTCCCTCGGCGCGATAGCCGAGGGAGACTGGCCGCTGCCGGTTGACGAGCCGATGTACCGGCTGCCGTCGGTTCCGGCGGTGATGGTGCCCCTGCTGGCCCCGCTGCTGGGAGTCGGCCGCGCGGCGCTGCGTTTCGTGGTGGACAACGCGCAGACCAAGCCGTTGGCCGGTACCACGATTCCGCGGCAACGCGAATCCGTTGGGCTGCAGATACGCATCGCGGAGGCGACGATGCGGCTGTCCACGGCGCGGCTGCACGCGTACGACATGGCCGCCACGCTCGATGCTGCCGCGGCCGATGGCCGAACCTTCGGCTACGCCGCCCGTGCGGAATTCCGCGCCCGGCTCGGCTATGCCGCCCAACAGGTCGTCGACGCGCTGTCGATCCTGGTTGATGCGCACGGTGCCGGAAGTTTCGTGGAATCCAGCCAACTGCAACAGTATTGGCGAGACGCCAACACCGCGGCGCGGCACGCGGGCCTGCAGGCGACGGTCGGCTATGAGGTCTACGGAAAGTCGATCCTGGGGATTTCCGAGCGCATCAGCTCCACGGTGTGAGCCGCGTAATCACGCCGTTGCCAAGGCGATTCGCGTCCGCGACCGGTAGGGGTCGGTGAAGGGCAGCCAAGCCTCGTCAAGGTCGGGCAGGTCGGCGGCGGCGGTCAGCGCGTCGATCACCCCACGCACGGTTTCGCGGTTCTCGATGCGCCGCCACACCAGCGACCACGTCCAGTAGGGTGCGGGCGCGGCAATCGGGCGCTGCACGAGGTCGGCCGGCAGCGCGGCGGTTTGGGCCTTGGGGGAGCTGAGCACCGGCCGGCCCAGTCGGCGGACGTGCTCGAAAAACATTGGGGCAGCGAGCCCGCCGTCGCTGATTCGCACCGTGCGAGCGCCAGTCTCCCTGGCGAATTGCTCCCCGTACCGGTTCCACGAAAACCAGCTGCCGGAGTCGGCGTCGAGCAGCACAACCGCGTCGGCCGCGTCGACCGGAGAAGTGTCCGAGCCGACGCTGACCGCGTAGAGCTGTTCGGCGCCAATGAGATGCGCATTCAGGCCATGCCGGTCCAGGTCGGAAGAGCGCACCCCGCAGATCGCCAAATCGACGCCGCCCTCGGCGACCCGAGTGACCTGAGCGTGCGACGGCAGCACCCACGTGTCGATGTGCACCTTCGCCACCGAGGAGGTTCGATCGGCCAGGTCCGGGGGAAGCCACTGCGCATAGCCGACCCGCACGGGTTCGGCCAGCGACAGCCCGATTGCCGACCGGCGCAACTGATCTGCCTGATCCAGCAGCGTGCGGGCCAGCGGAAGCAACGCCGCACCCGTTGCTGTGAGGGTGACCGAACGCCGGTCGCGATCGAATAATCGCACCCGCAGATCCCGCTCGAGGACCTTGATCTGCTGCGAAAGCGATGGTCCGGCAATGCATAACCGCTTGGCGGCACGACCGAAATTCAGCTCTTCAGCGACTGCTACGAAATAACGAAGGTGACGCAACTCCACATGGAAAATGCTAGTGGGACACTGGGAGTTACGGCCTAGCAGAATCCTGTTGACAACGTATGTAACCATTGCTGGGCAAACCCCCTGATGAAGGAATCAACACATGGTCAATGTTGATCGCGCCCGTCATCGCACGTTCGTCGTCACGGGCGCAGCGTCGGGCATCGGCCTGGCTACCGCGCGGCGGCTGATAGCCGAGGGCGGAACAGTCATCGGGGCCGACCTGGAATCCCCACCCGACTTAGGACCCGACTTCCACTTCGTGACGGCCGACGTGACCGACGAGGCTGCCATCGAGGCAGTGCTGGCCGCGGTGCCCGGCCGCCTCGACGGCGCCTTCCACGCCGCCGGTGTCGCCGGGGGCGGCCCCGTCCATCTGCTCGACCGCGCGGAGTGGGATCGCGTGATCGGGATCAACCTCACCGGCACGTTCCTGGTGGCCAAGGCGGCTTTGGCCAAGATGATCGAGCAGGACCGGGTCGACGGCGAACGCGGCTCGATCGTGACCGTCGCGAGCATCGAGGGATTGGAAGGCACCGCGGGCGGCAGCTCCTACAACGCGGCCAAGGGCGGGGTGGTGCTGCTCACCAAGAACATCGCGCTCGATTACGGCCCGAGCGGCATCCGGGCAAACGTCATCTGCCCCGGTTTCATCGATACGCCAATGGCCCAAAGCGTTTTCGGGCTGCCGGGGATGGAAGGTCCGCTGGCCTCGATCACCGAGGAGCATGCGCTGCAACGGCTCGGCCGGCCGGACGAGGTCGCGGCCATGGCGGCGTTCCTGTTGTCGCTCGACGGGTCGTTCGTCAGCGGTCAGGCCATCGCCGTCGACGGCGGCTACACCGCGGGCCGCGATCACGGAGTCGTCAAACTCTTCGGCTTTCCCGAATAGCGCCTTAAGATTCGCGCATGGTCACTCCTGACGATGCGATCGAGGCGATTCGAGGTACCGGGGGAGCTCAACCGGGCGCTCGGGCGTTGCACGCGAAAGGCACGCTGTACCGCGGCACGTTCACGGCAACCCGCGATGCGGCGGCCCTGTCCCGGGCAAAGCATCTCGACGGCAGCGAAGTCCCGGCGCTGATCCGCTTCTCCAACGGATCGGGCAACCCGAAACAGCCCGACGGCGCATCGGGAGTGCGCGGGATGGCGGTGAAGTTCACCCTGCCCGACGGATCCACCACCGACGTGTCGACGCAGACCGCCCGGCTGTTCGTCTCCGACAAGCCGGAGGGCTTCGTCGATCTGCTCAAGGCGATGCGGCCCGGTCTGACGACGCCGCTGCGCATGGCGAAGTACTTCGTTACCCATCCCCGGCTGCTGGGTGCGTTGCCGGTGGTGCGCGACGCGAACAAGGTGCCGGCCAGCTATGCCACCATCGAGTACCACGGCCTGCACGCCTTCCGGTGGATCAGCGTCGACGGCAACGCCAGATTTGTTCGCTACCACCTGATTCCGGCCGCGGGCGAGAGCTACCTGTCGGGATCCGATGCCCGCGGTGTGGGCCGCGACTTCCTCACCGACGAGCTGAATACGCGTCTGGCCCAAGGGCCGGTCCGGTTCGACTACCGCGTGCAGATCGCCGGGCCGCAGGACTCGACGATCGACCCGTCGGCGCCATGGCGAAGCGTGGAGACGGTCACCGTCGGCACCCTGGAAATCACCGGCCTCGACACCGAGCGCGAACACGACGGCGACATCGTCGTATTCGACCCGATGCGGGTGACCGACGGCATCGAACCGTCCGACGACCCCGTGCTGCATTTCCGAAGCCTGGCGTATTCGGCCTCGGTCAAGCTGCGCACCGGCGTTGGGCGTGGCTCCGAAGCACCCCCGGCCTGACCGAAAGCCGTAGAGCTGCACGAATGCCGGCCCAATGCGGGCGCCGACTAAAGTTTTTGGAAGTGTTGGCTTCGCATGTCGTTCTTATCGGCCTGGCCGGGTTCGCCGCCGGCGCAATCAATGCGCTCGTCGGATCGGGGACCTTGATCACGTTCCCGACGCTCGTCGCCCTCGGCTATCCGCCGGTCACGGCCACGATGTCCAACGCCACCGGTTTGGTGGCGGGCAGTGTGTCGGGCACCTGGGGTTACCGCGCCGAACTGGGCGGACAATGGGATCGATTGCGTTGGCAGATCCCGGCATCGCTGGCCGGCGCCGCACTGGGCGCGTTTCTGTTGCTGCATCTGCCCGAGACGGTATTCGCCGAGATCGTGCCGGTATTGCTGGTGCTCGCGCTATTACTGGTCTTGGCGGGGCCGCGCATTCAGTCCTGGGCGCGCCGCCGGGCCGAAGACGCCGGACGATCGCCCGAGCATGTCACGCCGGCGCGGATGGCGGTACTCGTCATCGGAACGTTTGCCGTCGGCGTGTACGGCGGCTACTTCACCGCCGCCCAGGGCATCCTGCTGGTCGGCGTCATGGGGGCGTTGCTGCCGGAGTCGGTGCAGCGCATGAACGCGGCGAAAAATTTGCTGGCGCTATTGGTGAATGTCGTTGCAGCGGTGGGCTATACGTTGGTGGCTTTCGATCGGATCAGTTGGCCGGTTGCCGGGATCATCGCGGTGGGCTCGCTGGTCGGCGGCTGGGTGGGAGCGCGCTACGGACGCCGGTTGTCGCCGAATGCGTTGCGCGCCACGATCATCGTGGTCGGCCTGATCGGTCTGTATCGCCTGGTCACGATTTAGCGCGATCAGCCCGCAGTGACGGCCGCGGCCTGGTTGATGACGTCCATCATGTCGCCGCGCCGTTGCCAGGCCTCGCGCTGCCGCATCGCGCCATTGCCCTGCGCCATGATGCGGTCGAGTTCTTCGGTGACGCGGTCGTATTCGCCGAGTTCGTCCAGCGCCGGGCGGATCCGTCGTACCAGTGCGTCCAGTCGTTGACGCGCCGGCACCGCGCTGTCGACCGAGTCGATCAAGTGTCCGGACAGTCCGTCGTGGGCGGCCTTCCAGTACGCCGCCCGCAGCACGGCCGGCGGCAGCCGCCCGCCGTCATCGCCGCGGCCGTCGGCCTCGAGCGCCGTCATCACCGCGGCCCGGATGAACGTGGCAAGCAGCACCGTCTCCTCGACCGTCGCCGGTACGTCGGCCACCCGCACCTCGACCGTCGGGAAGTTCGCCGACGGGCGCACGTCCCAATAGACCATCTTGCGATCGAGGATCACCCCGCTGTCGATCAGCATGCGCACAGTGCGGTCGTACTGCTCCGGCGAGGCGAAGAACGGCGGCGCGCCGGCGGCCGGCCAGCGCCGCCACAGGATGCTGCGCCAACTGGCGTAGCCGGTGTCGGTATTGCGATACAGCGCCGAATTCGCTGACAGCGCAAGCAAAGACGGCAGCCACGGTCGCAGCCAGTTGCTGACCTTGATGGCGGCCGCCCGGCCGGGTACCTCGACGTGCACGTGGCATCCACAGATACCTTGCTCATGCGCGACCATCCCGTACTTTTCACCGATCTCCCGATAACGCTCGGTGTCGGTGACGGGAAATTCGTGCGGTGTGACGGGCGGTAGCCCCAGGGCCAGCAGCCGTACTCCAGTGGCCTCGGCGGCCTGCGCCGCGGTGCGCCGCAGCAGTGTGAGTTCCGCACCGAGTTCCGCGCTGCTCGCGGCCACACCTGAGGTGGTTTCGACTTGGCAGCTGGTCAATTCCAGCTGCAGCTGCACGCCACGACGCTGGGCCGCCGCGGCCACCTCGTTATTTCGTGGCGCCGGTTCGCCGGTCTCGGGGTCGACGAGAAGGAACTCCTCCTCCACGCCGAAGGTGGGTACGTGACGCATCCAGCCCGATCAGCCTTTCGGCCCGAGAAGGCGACTGTGGCTCAATGTATGTCGCTACCGAGCCAGCGCGGAGTCGGCGGTCGGGTAGATGGGCAGCACGGCGCTGAGCCCGCACGCGTCGACAATTCGGGAAACGATCCGCTGCGGGCTGACCAACCGCAGTTCGACCCCGCGCCGGCGGAGGATTTCTGCTTGCTCGGCCAGCACCTCGACCGCGCAGCAGGCCATGAAATCCAGTCCGGTGACGTCAACGATCAGCGGGCCTTGGCCCGTGACGACGCCGGCCGCCTCGCTGACCAGGCGGCGCCAGGTTTCTTCGTTGCAGGCGTCGATCTCGCCGCCCGCATAGATGAGCACGGCCGCGCCGCGGCGATCTGTGGTCGCCCGCAGCGTGCTGTGCGGATCGCCAAGCTCGTAGACCAGCCGGGTGCTGAGCATCAAACGCGGGCTAGACGCGGGGGGAGCGAGATCGGTAAATGTCTTCATTTGGGACTCCTAATCGACCGGCACCGATGGCGCCGCGATGGATGTCCGTCCTGGGGTCTGAAGACAGACTTTCCGCGAACCTGCGGATCTCCTTTGTATAACGAGACAGGGCGGTCTGTCTACCTGTGGCGGCTAAGAGTATCGTAAGCCGAAATATGGCAACCTCCGATATCGTGCCTGCCGCTCCGTCTGCCCATGAACGTATTCTGAATGCGGCATATGAGCTGTTCAGCCGGCGTGGAATTCGTGCGGTCGGCACCGATGAGGTGATCGAGCGGGCCGGCGTGGCCAAGGCGACTCTGTACCGGCATTTCGCGACGAAGAACGACCTCGTGCTGGCCGTCCTGGAGCGCCGCGAACAGATCTGGACGCACGGGCTGATCGAGGCGCAGTCCGAGCAGCGCGGCACGACGCCCGAGGAACAGCTGTTGGCGATCTTTGACGTCATGCACGAGTGGTTCCAGCTCCGCGACGGCTTTGAAGGCTGCTCGTTCATCAATGTGCTGCTGGAGCTCGGCGCCGATCACCCCGCCGGGCAAGCCAGCATCGCGCACATCGAACACGTCCGCGACATCGTGCACCGCCGGGCGCTGGCGGCCGGGCTCACCGACGTCGAGGACTTCGCCTCGTCGTGGCACATCCTGATGAAGGGGGCCATCGTGCTGGCGGCCGTCGGCGACCTGGAGGCCGCTCGGCGCGCCCAGAAGATGGCGATTGTTCTGATCGAGCAACACCGGCCGGCGACCGTTGTCGAGATCGAGGAGGCGGCCGGCTAGCTCGGCCGCCCGAGCAGTCAAGCCGGGTCGGCGGCGGTGCTTCCGTGCTGCGCGGCGTGTTCGGCCTCGAGTTCGGCGATCGCGCGAGATGTGCGTTCGCGCAGCAAGATTGCGGCGATGAGGCCGACAATGATCGCGATGACAAGCGCGATCCAGGAGAACCGCTCCAGCCATCGTTCGGCGGCCATGCCCGCGAAATAAACCAGCGCGGTGGTGCCCCCCGCCCAGCAGATGGCGCCCGAGACATTGGCGGCCAGGAACCGCTGGTAGTGCATTTTCAGCGCGCCGGCCAGCGGCCCGGCAAAGATCCGTAGCAGCGCGATGAAGCGCCCGAAGAACACCGCCCGGATTCCCCAGCGATCGAACAGGCGCTCGGCCAGCATGACGTGCCCCGGACCGAAGTGCTTCGGGAAGCGCCGGCCCAGCCTGTCGAAGAGCCCCATGCCGAAGCGACGCCCGATCGAGTAGCCGATCGAATCGCCGATCACCGCGCCGATCACCGCGGCGACGCCGACACCGATCGGGTTGACGGCAAGGTCGTGATGAGACGACATCAGCGCCGCGCTGACCAGAACGATCTCGCCGGGAAGCGGCACACCCAGGCTTTCCACCCCGACCACACCCCCGACCACGAGGTAGACCGCGAGCGGTGGGATGGAATGCAGCAAAGCCTCGACGTTCATGGGTCAAGGATGCCTCAGGGATGCGGGCCGCGGGCCGCAATGTCGTCGGTGGGCGCGGCGTCATCCAGGACGCGGACGGGCTCCAACTCCGGGCGTTTGGGGAATCGCCCGTCGGCCGCGGACAGGCCGCGCATCCGGCGCCAGACCCAAGGGAAGAAGTTCTCCTGCGTCCAGCGCAGCTTTCCGTAGCCGCCGGGCGTGACCGACAACTGCGTGGGGTCGGGGTGCGGCATGGCCCAATCATGGCTGCTGTTAGGCAAATTCAGAGCTTCCGCGGCCGCGGCGGCGAACAAGATGTGCCCTTTCGGGGACGCGTGGACGCGATCGTAACTCCACGTGTCCCAATCGCGCATCGATGCCGCGTTGAACAGATCGACGAGCCGGAACCCGTGACGCTCGGCGGCCTCGGTGATCGCATTGTTGATGCGGGCAAGCCGCTTTGACACGATCCGGCCGAACGGGAGGAATTGCGCGACGTTCGGGAACGTCGTCGTCACCACCGTCGCGCCCGATGTGGCGAGCGCCGCGTAGAGGATATCGAGCTCGGCAAGGGCATTGGGGAAGGTTCGCCCGGGCTGGATGACGTCGTTCATCCCTGCGCACACCGTGATCAGATCCGGCTGCATCGCCAGCGCCTGCGGGACCTGCTCTCGGAGCACGTCGCTCAGCCGCTTGCTGCGGATCGCGAGGTTGGCGTATTGCAACCCCGGGTAGAGCGAATCGAGCATGACGGCGAGTCGGTCGGCAAATCCCAGCAGGCCGGTGGTTTCGTCACCATCCCATAGGCCCTCGGTCTGGCTATCACCGATGGCGACGAATCGGCGGTATCCGGCCTCACTAGCCCCGTACACGCCCACGAGACTAATCCCGATCCGAATTCTGATGCGCGATATCCGCCGCGAAACGCTGTTGTAGCGTGGCTCACGCCGGATCGCTCGGCGTGAGGAGAGTCAATGGAATTCAATCTCGCCCAAGTGTTCTCGGCTGTGGCGGCCGCCAATCCCGATCGCGACTGCATTGTATTTGGACACCGACGATTCACTTTCTCGCAAACTCACGAACGCGCCCGGCGGCTCGCACGGGCACTGCACTCATGGGGGCTGGGCGCGCACCGCGAGCGCCACGAGCTGGCGCCGCACGAATCGGGGCAGAGTCATCTCGGGCTGTATATGGCCAACTGCAACGAGTTCCTCGAGGGCATGCTCGGCGCGTACCTGGCGCGGGTTGCCCCGTTCAACGTGAACTATCGCTACGTCGCCGACGAATTGGTCTATCTGCTGGGCAATGCCGGTGCGGAAGCGGTCATCTATCAGGCGCGGTTCGGCCCGACGCTAGCCGGGGCGCTGCAGAAATCTCAGCTGCCGCCGATGCGGCTGATCCACGTCGACGACGAGTCCGGAAACGCCCCGTTGCCCGGGGCGGTGCGCTACGAGGAGCTGCTGGCGTCGGTGTCCGACGAGCCGCTGGATGTTGCGTTGTCGCCCGACGATCTCTACATCCTCTACACCGGCGGCACCACCGGGATGCCCAAGGCGGTGTTGTGGCGCCAGCACGACATTTACATGAACGCGATGGGCGGACGGCCGGCGTGGGGTGGCGAGCCGGTGACCAGCCTGGAGGACGTCGTCGAGCGATCACGGCTGCAGGGGCCCGGCTCGATGACGTGCGCACCGCTGATGCACGGCGCGGCGCAGTGGGCGTCCTTCATCAGCCTGTGTGGCGGCCGGCCGTTCGTGATGGCTCCGACGACCACCCACTTCGATCCGGCCGAGGCGTTGGCGCTGGCCAGCCGTGAACGGGTGATGTCGGTGTCCTTCGTCGGCGACGCCTTCGGGCGGCCGCTGCTCGACGAACTCGAGTCCGGGGATTACGACCTGTCCGGGCTGCTCGTCGTGGTCACCGGCGGGGCCGCGCTCAGCGCACCGCTCAAGCAGCGTTTCCTGGACCTACTGCCGCACCTGACGATCCTGGACGCGGGTGGCGCCTCGGAATCCGGGGCCCAGATGGTCCAGGCCTCCAATCGCCAGAAGAGCGCGACCGGCCGCTTCGCCCCGAACCCGGGTGCCGTGGTGGTCAGCGAGGACCTGACCCGGATCCTGTCGCCGGGCGCCGACGAGATCGGCTGGCTCGCCCAGCAGGGCCAGATCCCGCTGGGATATCTGGGGGATGCGGAAAAGACCTCGCGGACGTTTCCGGTGATCGAAGGGATCCGGCACTCGGTGCCCGGCGATCGTGCCCGCTGGTTCGCCGACGGCGAGATCGAGCTGCTGGGCCGCGATTCGGTGACGATCAATTCCGGGGGCGAGAAGATCTTCGCCGAAGAGGTCGAGGCCGCGATCGCCGAGCACCCGGCGGTGTACGACGTGGTGGTGACGAGCCGACCCAGCACCCGGTGGGGAAACGAAGTCGTCGCGATCGTCGCGCTGGCCGACGGGCAGCACGCCGACCCCGACAGCATCGTCGCCGAGGCAGCTCGTCATATCGCGCGCTACAAGCTGCCGAAGGCGGTTGTCTTCCGCGACCGTCTGCAACGGTCACCGTCCGGCAAGGCCGACTACCGGTGGGCGAAAGCCCAAGCCGCACAAGATGTCTGAACGCACCTCGAGCCGGGGTCGCACGAGCGTCACAATAGGCGTTCTCGTCACGTTGGGTGTGTTCGTGGTCGGTCTGCTGTGGGCGAAGTGGACGCCGTATGTCGGCAAAGCCTTGGCGGCGCAGCGGACTCATCACTGGTCGGGGTCGAGCATCCTGGCGGTCGGTGGCGTGCGGGCCGGGGACGCTCCGACGTGGCACGCGGCGACGACGTTTTTTCACGCGTACTTTGCCTCGATTTGGCCGGCGCTGGTGGTGGCGCTGCTGATCAGTTCCTCGGTGCAGGCGCTGGTGCCGCGGGCGTGGCTGCCGCGGGTGTTGAACCGGCGCGGTTTGGTCTCGAGCGCGCTGGCCGGGGGAGTCGCGAGCACTCCATCGATGATGTGCACGTGCTGTGCCGCGCCGGTTGCTGTTACGTTGCGGCGCAACGGCGTCACGCGCACCGCGGCCATCGCCTACTGGCTCGGGAACCCGTTGCTGAATCCCGCGGTACTGGTTTTCCTGTTCTTCGTGGCTCCCTGGCAATGGTCGCTGACCAGGGCAGTCGTCGGCATCGCGACGGTAATCGGCGTTGGGGTGGCGGTGGGACTGGTCACCGGTGCCCGCGGGGTCGGACCACCGCCGACTGACGCGATCGCGCCGGATGATGACGAATCTGCCGGGGCCGCAGCACGATTCGTGCGCTCACTGCTCTGCTTGTGTCTGGTGCTGTTGCCGGAATACGCGATCATGGTGCTTGTCGTCGGGGCGTTCCGCGGGTGGCTGGTGACGCTGACTCGCCCTGGGCACCAAGGCCTGCTGATCGTTCTGCTCGCCGCGATCGTCGGCACGCTGCTGGTCATTCCGACGGCGGGGGAGATACCGATCCTGCAGAGCCTGGCACTGTTGGGCGCCTCGTCGGGCACGCTCGGGGCGCTGCTGATCACCCTGCCCGCCATCAGCGTGCCCGGTGTCGCAATGGTCGCGCGCAGCTTCGGATGGAAGGCCATCGCGACAGCAACGGTCGTGGTCGTCGTGGCGGGGTTGCTCGGCGCGTCGGTCCTGAGCGTGCTGTGAGGCGTGCGGCCCGGGGTGGCTGTCGATGGCCTTCGGCGGAGGCGGTTGCCGTTATGCCCGCCTCTGAGCGACAACTGAGGAGTTGATGGGGGCCGTCGTGTCGCCGACGCGGCGTTGTCGCTCGGAGGCGGGCAGATTGCATGCCCACTCGGACAGAGACGGGTGTGGCGATTGCGGCCACTGAGTACCGTGAACTCGTGCAGAAGAAGGAGCGGCAGGCCGCGAACGAGCCGGCGGCCGATTCTCTTGTGCCGCAGTACCCGATCGAATCGGTCGACAACGCGCTGAAGCTGCTGCTCCTGCTGGGCGAGCAGCCTCAGATCCGGCTCAGCGAGGCGACCCGCTATCTCGGTGTCGCATCGTCCACCGCGCACCGGCTGCTGGCGATGCTGACCTATCGCGGCTTCGTCCGCCAGGACCCGGTGTCCAAGGCCTACCTGCCCGGTCCGTCGCTCACCGGTGTGGCGTTTGCGATCTTCAGCCGCATCGACATTCAGGGCTCCGCCACACCGGTCATGCGCGGACTGTCCGACCAGCTCCGGGAAACGACGCACATCGGGATGCTCGACGGCGCCAACGTCCGTTTCGTCGCCGCGGTCGAGGGCCCGGCCGCCGTCCGGGTCGCTTCCCGATTGGGCCGCACGATGCCGGCGCATTGCACCTCGACGGGCAAGGTCATGTTGGCCCAGTTGTCGCGGCCGGAATTGCATGCGCTGCTGCCCGACGAGCAACTGGAGCGCATCACCGCGCGTTCGATCGGCAGCCGCGCCGAGTTGGAGGACGAGCTCTCCCGCATCCGCGAGCGCGGCTACGCCATCAACCGGGAGGAGAGCGAGGAAGGCGTCGCCTCGGTCGCGGTACCGATACCGACCCGCGCTCCCGGCCTGCGACTCGCGCTCAATGCGGCCGCTCCACAGCACCGGCTCGACAGCGCGCAGCACGCGTCCACGGCGGCCGTACTGATCAAGGCGGCCAAGGAGATTGGCGATCAGCTGGGCTGAGACGGCTGCTCAGCTAGCGAAACTCGGTGTCCGATAAGGGATTTCGGCTCGGAGGAAAACATCGTTGAGCGTGACGGTGCGCAACTGGCGGGCCCGGATGATCTCCACCAACTGCCCGTACACATGGGTGACCGGTGCGTGGTTGAGATGGCCGATCACGATGTTTTGCGGCGCGAAGTACTGGTCGGCGAGCTTGACGATTTGGTCTTCGGAAAGCACTGCGGAATCGCGCAAGTCGCCGTTCCACAGCGTCGGTACCTGGTAGCCGAGGTCGGCGGCCACCGCGTCGACGACCGCGTTGTGGTGGCCGTACGGCGGACGGAAATACGGTGCGGCGTCCACGCCATAGGTAGTCCGCAGGAACTCGTCCGTGCTCTTCAGTTCGTCGGCGATCTGCTTCGGCGACAGCTTCGTCAGGTCCGGATGCGTCCAGGTGTGGTTGGCCAGCTGGATCTGCCCGGACTCGACGAGCGGGCGCAGCAGCGCGGCATTCTCCGTCCAGGAGCGAAAGACGCCGGTGACGAAATAGGTCAGCCGCACGCCACTGTCCTTGGCGAATTGGGTGTAGGCCCGCACCACATCGGTGTCGACGCCGTCGTCGACCGTCCACGCCAAGAGATCGCCGTTGCCGGGAAGCTGTTTGAGCACAGAGCCGCCGGGCAGGGTGACACGCGCCTCCGGGCCCGGCGGCGGCAACAACTTCGGCGGCGCCGGTGCGACCGGGTTGGGCGCGGATCCGATCACGTCGGCTCGGGCCACCGTTTCTTTGGGGCCGTTCGCGGTAGACAACGAGATCCCCGTGACAGCGACGGTGGCTGCCAGCGCGACCAGGAACCGCCGCCGGTCCATTTCGGTCACGTGTGCACTCCTTGATCCGGTTGAAACCTTTGCAAGGCTAAGCGGGGCGCGCGAGCAATCCGGTCTGTAACCGTCGAGTGTCGCCGGAGGATATGAACTTGTGACCTTCGAGGTCAGTGGGCTCGCAGCCGGGCGACCTCGTGGCGCCAGGCGGCATCGGCGGTGAAGGCCGGCCCCAAATCGGGCAGGTCGTCCCAGTCGGCGTCGTCGATGTCGTGCAGCGTGCCTCCGGCCGAACGCACCCGCAACGACATTCGGGCCAGCTCGTCGAGGCTGATCGCCTGCAGGATTGCTTGCGGCACAGTGGCTGCGGCGCTGGTGATTCCGTGTCCGCGCAGGATCACCACCGGCCGGTCACCCATCGCGGCCACCATGTCCTTACCGAGCGCGCTGTTGCGGATCAACACGGCGCGTCGGTAAACGGGCACGCCGTCGCGCGCGAGCCAGGCGCCGGGAATGTCGTAGGCCCCGTAGATCGGCCGAATCGTGATGCCGGCCAGATCCGCGGCGACGACCGCCGGTGGGTGTAGGTGCGCGACGGCCCGGTGCCGCGGATGAGCCAGCATGGTCTCGACGTGGATGGGCAATTCGTTGGGGACGCGGTACCCGTCGAGTTCGCCACTTGCGCCGGCACTGCCGTCGAATCGGATCAGGCGGATGTCGCTGGGCGCGGTGTCGGCCACACCGGTATCGGAGTCGCTGCGGCAGCGCACGAGCAGGTGATCGTCGTCGACGCGCAGACTCAGGTGCCCGAGCATCCCGTCGACCAGGCCGCGGGCGGCGGCGACCCGGCAGGCCAGGGCGACCAGCGCGCGCTGGCTGTCCAGCTCGCCGGTCATCGTGGCTCCACTTTCGGTGTGCCGATGCCGAATCCCCCGTCCGGGTGAATGGTCTCACCGGTGATGCCGCGCGACCGGCCCGAGGCCAAGAACACGAACGACCACGCGTGGTCGGCTCCGGAGAGCGCGACGTTCAACGGGGTGCGGGCGGCGACGTCGCGCGCCCGGTTGGGGTAGTCGTCGAGGCGGGTGTCCTTGAGTCCCAGGCTGTTCAGGCCACGCAGGTCGGTATTGAGCGTGCCGCCGGGTGCCACGCCGTTGACCCGGATCTGCGGCGCGAGCTCGTGCGCCAACGACGCCACCAGCCCGCGCACGGCGAACTTCGACGACACGTACAACGCGCCACCGCGGCCGGGGTAGTACGACGACGCGGACTCGGTCAGAATGATCGACGGCTCGGTCCCGTTGCGCAGCACGGGGATCGCCGCCTTGACGGACTGCAGATGGCTCAGCACGTTGGTGCGAAACATTTCGTCGAATGCGTCCGCCAGGTTGTCCGCGTCGAGATCGGCCACGCCCCGGTAGAAGTCGAAGACGCCCACGCAGTTGACCAGGATATCGAGCCCGCCGAAGGAATCGACCGCCGCGGCGACCGCGCGGTGGTTGGCCTCGCTGGTGATCGCGTCTCCCTCGACCACCCGAACGTCGGGCAGCTGCCCGGCCAGCGCGCCACATTTCTGCGGATCACGTTCCAGCACAGCAACTCTGGATCCCTCGCCGAGGAAGGCGTCGACAACGGCCCGGCCGATTCCGGATCCGCCGCCCACCACCAATGCACGTTTGTCGTGCAACCAAGTGGTCACTCCGGGTCGGGGAGCAGCGGCGCTTGAGAGTTCCCCACCATCGCCGCCATCGTTGCCGGGTTCTGCCACGTCAGTGCCTCCACCTCTAGTGCGTCCAGGCTGATCCACCGCCCCGTTCGCGGTGCGCGGATCAGCAGTCTCGATCCATTGCGGGTGTCGACTCGCCGTATCACGACCTCGGTGAATTCGTTTGCGACCGTGATCGGTTCGCCGACCGCGCCTGCCGTCAACCGCTCGAGTTCGTCGTTCACAGGAACACCGCCAGGTTCTGCATCCGCAATACCGACTCGTCGGCGTCGATCCTGCGCCGCGCGAGTTTCCATCGATCATCGCACCAGCGCAGCAGGTCTTCGCGACCGCAGGACAGCAGCGCGCTCTCGTTGACGTCGCCGCGGCTGCGGAACAGCAGTTCGGCGGATTCGACCACCAGGTGTGCGTCGTCGGATTCGAATGTCCGCACATTCGTGACGAAGTGGCGCAGCCGCGACGGCGGGTCCTCGGCCCACGCGTGTTCGGTGCCCATCCGCGCGACTCGCTGGCGCAGCGAGTACTTGTCCTCGTCGAAATGCGCCATCCCCGGAGAGGTGTCGAACCCGGCGCCGCGTGCGGTCGTGACACGGACCGGCATCACGTAGCGGATATCGTCGGTCAGGGTTTCCAGCCACAGCTCGTACTGCTGGGCGTCCAGCAGGTACGCCTCGTCGACCAGAAACTGATGCGCCTGCAGATGCCGGGGGTCATCAAAAGGTAACGACGGCAAGGCCTTTCGTGAAAAATTCGGGCTCATACGCCGACCCCCTGCAGATAGTCGGCCCACAACTTGAGCAACTCGCGCTGGTTGTACTCGTTGTAGCCGACCTGCGCGCGCCCCGGGCCGTGGAAGGACTCGGCGGGCAGCGCCTCGACCACCGGGCGATCGTCGGACAGTAGGCCCATCCGGCTGTTGAGCAGCAGCCGTCGTGCCATCGAGCCGCCCGCGGTGGTGGTCAGCGACACCCAGTTCTCCACGTCGTCTTGTTCGAACATGCCGGTCGAGCCGAAGCACATCAGATACGCCTTGTAGGAATCCAATTTGTACTGCGGTGGCGCGGCGGAGTCCACCGCGAACCACGAGCAGACTTCGGTTTCATTCTCACTGATGGGCTGCCACAAGCGGATCGAGATGAAGGGCAGCACCTCGTCATGCCGGTCGTGCACCCCGTCTCTTACGCGGGGCCAGTTGTGCACGAAGCTCAGGTTGGGAAAGCAGGTGGCCGCCGAGATCATGAACCCGTCCTCGCCGACGACCCGCTGTTGCTGCGGTGTCCACACGCCCTTGATCCGCTCGATCATCTCGTCGGGATAGCCGACATAGCGCATTCGTTCCTCGAAGCTGCCCGGCGGCAGCTTGTAGGTGGTCCCGCCGCCGCGTTGCGCCCAGTAGGTCGCGCCGTCTTTGCGCTTCTGCGCCTTGGGTTCTCGGAACAGGCCGATCTCCACGATCGACGCGTGCGTGTGCGGTGTGTGGTACATGTCGCCGGAGAAGTTCTCGGCGCCGATCTTCCAGTTTGCCTTGATCCGCCAGCGCTGCGGCCCCCGCACTTCCAGGCCGCCGGTGCTCTGCTTGGTGTAGAAGTCCAAATAGAACCGGAAGTCGCCGAGGAATTCCTCCAAGGGCTTCGCGTGCGGATCCATGCTGATGAACAGCAGGCCGTTGTAGCTGGCGAAGTTCGGTGCCGGCAGCAAGCCGTGGGCGCTCCTGGTGAAGCCCTCGTCGCCGCCATAGGCCTCGCGGTGGAAGGGCAGGCCGGTGAGCCGTCCGTCGTTGCGATACGTCCAGCCGTGATACGGGCACCGGAAGTTGGAGGCATTCCCCATCTCCGCCCGGCACACCTGCATGCCGCGGTGCAGGCACATATTGAACATCGCCCGGATGTCGCCCTTGGCGTCACGGGTGAGGATGAAGGAATCGTCGAGGACCCGGCGCACCACGTAGTCGCCGTCCTGCGGGATCTCCGATTCGTGGCCCACGAACGTCCACGCCCGGCTGAACAGCCGCTCCTTCTCGAGGCCGAACAGCTGCTTGTCGTTGTAGATGTGCGCGGGGATCATGCCGCGGCGCACATTCTCGAACACGCCGTCCTCGAAATCGTCTGCCACGGGTACCTCATCACTTCTGCTATACAGAAATATCTTCTTCTAAGTAGAATCCCGCAGAATGCCCGGGCTGGTCAATTGGGCGGGTAGCCTCACGCTTCGTGAGGGCCGCACCGGAGCGCGTCGCGTCGCAGGCTGACATCACGGCGGAGATCGCCGAAATCGCGGCCCGGCATGTCGACGGCGCGAGTGCGGGCCCCGGGCCGCGGCTGAACTATCCGCCGTACCGCAGCAGCGCGCTACGCCATCCGAAACAACCTCTGCTGCTTGTGGATCCCCACGAGCTCGAGCGCTGCGCGCCGTGCTTCGGCGAGCGTGGTGTCGATCCGCGCGACGCCGACCTGACGGCCGGCCATCCGGGAGAGCCGATCGGCGAGCGCATCATCGTGGCCGGGCGGCTGCTCGACCAATCCGGCCGACCGCTGGCCGGCCAGCTGATCGAGATCTGGCAGGCGAACGCCGGCGGCCGCTACCGCCACCAGCGCGACCAGCACCCCGCTCCGCTGGACCCGAACTTCATCGGGGCGGGCCGCTGCCTGACCGGGCCCGACGGGACGTACCGATTCTTGACCGTCAAGCCCGGCCCCTATCCGTGGCGCAATCATCACAACGCCTGGCGCCCGGCGCACATCCATTTCTCGCTGTTCGGTACCGCATTCACCCAACGCCTGGTCACCCAGATGTACTTCCCGGGCGACCCGCTATTCGATCTGGACCCGATCTTCCAATCGGTCGTGGATCCCGTTGCGCGCCAACGGCTGATCGCCGGCTACGACCACGGCCTCACCGAGCCGGAGTATGCGACCGGGTATCGATGGGACATCGTGCTGGCGGGCAGCACCTGGACCGAGGCCGAGCATGACTGAATTAGCCTGCACCCCAGGGCAAACCGTCGGACCCTTCCTCGACCTCGGGTTGCCTTGCGACAGTGTGTTGGTCGATGATTCGGACGTCGCGGCGATCCGGCTGCACGGCACGGTCCAAGACGGGGCCGGCGAGCCGATCCCGGACGCCGTGGTCGAACTCTGGCAAGCCGACGCCCGATGGGGCAGGGCCGCAACGGATGCCGCCGGGCGCTACAGCTTCACGACCGTGGCGCCGGGACGGCCGCCGTTCTTCGCCCTCACCGTCTTCGCTCGCGGATTGTTGGACCGACTGTTCACTCGCGCGTATCTGCCCGGCGCAGACCTGACCGCCGACCCGGTGTTGCGGGCCGTCGATTCCGACCGGCGAGCAACCTTGTTGTGTGTCGCCGAAAGTCGAGCGGAATACCGGTTCGACATTCACTTGCAGGGTCCACGCGAGACCGTGTTTCTGGCGTATCGGGGCGCTGGGGGATGACCAATCTGTTGTGGCCGGGAGATCACCGCGCCGGCGAGCACATGACCGATCGGGCGCTGCTGCGGTCGATGGTGGCGGTGGAATCCGCCTGGCTGAGTGCCTTAGCCGCCGCCGGCCTGGCGCCCGCCGACGCTGAAAATGCCGACCTGTCGCACTTGGTGGACGACGAGGACGTGGCGGCGCTCGCGGTCGCCGCCGAGAACACCGGCAACCCGATCGTCGGTTTGGTCGAGTTGCTGCGCCAGCGTGCCAAGCCCGGTGTCGGCCCGTGGATCCACCGCGGGCTCACCAGCCAGGACGTCGTGGACACCGCGCTGATGCTGGGAGTACGCGCCGTCGCGGACGAGCTGGGAACACAGCTGCGCGAACAGGTTTCAACACTGGCCGTCCTCGCGAACGCGCATCGGGGCACCCCGATGGTGGCCCGCACGCTCACCCAACACGCCGCGCCCACCACCTTCGGCGCCAAGGCGGCCGGATGGTGCAACGGTGTCGTCGACGCGTATGAACGGCTTTCCGGTCTGTCCACCCCGGTCCAGGTCGGCGGTGCGGTCGGAACCTGGTCGGCCACGACGGAACTCGCGGCGTTGCGCACCGGCGCGGGCGATCCGGCGGAGGTTGCGGAGCGGGCAATGCGCAGTGCGGCAGCCGCTTTGGGCCTAGGCGCCAGAGCGCCATGGCATACCGCCCGGGCGCCGGTCACCGCGGCGGCGGATGCCTTGCTCGGGTGCACCGATAGCTGGGGCCGGATCGCCTCGGACGTGGTCATTCTGGTTCGACCGGAGATCGGCGAGCTGAGCGAGCCGGCCGCCGAACGGCGCGGCGGGTCGTCGTCGATGCCGCACAAGCGTAATCCGGTGCTGTCCATCTTGATTCGGCGGGCCGCGCTATCCGCACCGCAGTTGGCGGCGACCCTGCACACCGCGGCGGCGCTGGCCATTGACGAACGCCCCGATGGCGCCTGGCATGCCGAATGGGACACGCTGCGGACCCTGGCCCGGCGGACCGTGATCGCGGGCTCCCAGTGCGGCGAGCTGCTGGCCGGGCTGCGGGTGCATGCCGCGCGGATGGCCGAGAACCTCGGTGCGGCAGACGTTCTCGGTGAACAGCGGGCAATCGCCGACTTGGCCGGGAAGCCGCCGTCGTCAACCTATTTCGGCGCCGTCGACCGGTTGATCGACGAGACCCTAGGTCGCGCCGAGCGGGTACTCGGCAAGCGAAGCCGCGGTACCCCGTAGGGCCAGCCCGGCGGAGGCGACGCCGTCCTCGTAGATGCTGGCCAGCCAGATGTGCACCAGCGTGTCGATCACCCGATCCTCGCGGATCGCCGGCTCCTCGGTGGTGAACGTCGCGGCCATCACCCGCTCGCTCAACATGTTCAGCGCGATGGACAGATCCTCGGCCGAGATGGTGTCCGGCGCCGCGCCGCGCTCACGTTCGGCCTTGATCGCGGTGGTGGTGAACGAGATCCACTTCTGCATCAGCGCCGACCACAGCTGGCGGACCTCGGGGTTGGTGGATTTGGCCGCCGCACCGGCCACGGCAACCGCGCGGTGCGATCCCGAGACCTCAAAGAACGCCTCGATGCGGTCGCGCCACAGCGTCGCCGGGTCGCCGGACAGCTTGGCGCGCAGCGATTTGAGGGCTGCGTGCGCTTTGGTGTTCATCTGGTCCAGCAACGACAGCAGCACCGCGTTTTTCGACTGGAAATAGAAGTAGAAGGTGGGCCGGGAGATGCCCGCGCCTTTCGCCAGATCGTCGACGGAGAAATCGGCGAGCGGCCGTTCTTCCAAGAGCCGCTCGGCGGTGGCCAGAATCGCCTTCTCCCGGTCGTCACCCGAGTGAGGCGACGAACGACGGCCGCGCGAGGCATGCGCGTACCCGGTGTACGCCGAGGGGTCGGACACGGCACATACCCTAGGGGTACATGGATATATGCCAGGGAAATTGCTGATTAAAACCAACGATAATGTCGATTAAGTTCAACGCCGGCGTCGAATGCGGCGTCCGCAGCAATCGACCTTACTCGTCGTCCGGCTTGCGGGCGACAATCGCGACAGCGGTCAGTCGCTCGCGATGCTCGCGGAACGTGGCGCGCATCGTCAGCACCCGGTTGCGGGCGTCCGGATTGAGGAGCAGGTTTCTGGCAAACCGCAGCGCGCCGAAAAGCCCCTCGTCGGCGATGATCCGCCGCGGTTGCAACAGCGCCATCGGCGCGGTCACGACGCGGTCGATGACCAGGCCGTGATCCGACAACAACCCTGACCATTCGGCGATGGTCAGCGGCCGCGCGTTCACCTTGATCGCGCGGGCAAGCGACTGGCGGATCTCCGTGCTGATCTCCTCGGAGACGTTGTCGGGGGTCAGTGCGAGTTCGTGGATCGCGTAGCGGCCGCCGGGACGCAGCACGCGCGCGGCCTCGGCGACGATGGCGTGTTTGGTGGCATCGCCCTGCATCGTCAGCATCGCCTCGCCGATCACGACGTCGCGACTGGCGTCGGGTAATCCTGTGTCCGCGGCATCGGCGACCCGGACCGTCCCGGACCCGGCCCCGGCGATCACGCCACGAACCGTCTCGGCCGCCTCGGGGTCCTGTTCGGCGCCCACGTACGACCGGGGCGTCCGGGCGAGGATCTCGGCGGCGGTGCGGCCGAGGCCCGGCGCCAGCTCGAGCACATCGGCGTCGGTCACCTCGGCGCCGGCCAGCATCGTGCGGGTGAGCCCGACGCCGCCGGGGCGAAGGACGCGTTTCCCCAGCCGCGCCAGCAGCCAGTGGCCCGCAACGCTGTCGTCGGCGCGACTTGACATGGGAGCCATGGCCTTTCCCGTCCTTCCTAGTTTTCACAATCGTGATTGTGTAAACTCTAGCGCATGACGTACGTTATCGGAAAGCCCTGCATCGATGTGATGGATCGGGCATGTGTGGACGAATGCCCGGTGGATTGCATCTACGAGGGTGCCCGGGCGCTGTACATCCATCCCGACGAATGCGTGGACTGCGGCGCCTGCGAGCCGGTATGCCCGGTCGAGGCGATCTACTACGAGGACGACCTGCCCGACGCGCTGCAGCCGCACCTGGCCGACAATGAGGCGTTTTTCTCCGAAACCCTGCCGGGGCGCGACGCCCCGCTGGGGTCACCGGGCGGAGCGGCGAAGCTGGGTGCACTCGGCGTCGATGCGCCGCTGGTCGCCGCCGAGCCGAAAGCCGACGTTTCCGAAGGAGCGTGAGAAGCATCGCCACGTCAACGGGGGAGTCCGCGAGTCGCCGTCGTGAGGTACTGCGGATACTGCGAACGTCCCGGGAGCCGATGACCATCGTCGCGATCGCCGACGTGCTGGGCGTGCATCCCAACACCGTTCGCTTCCACCTCGACAGCCTGGTCGGCGACGACCGGGTGGAACGGGTTGAGCCGGGCCGCAAGGGTCCGGGGCGTCCGCCCCTGATGTTCCGGGCGGTCCGGCAGATGGATCGCGGCGGCACGCGGCACTACCGGTTGCTGGCCGAGATTCTGACGATGGCGTTCGCGTCCGATACGGATCCCGCCGCCAAGGCGCTGGCCGCCGGGCGGGCGTGGGGGCGCCAGCTGGATTGGGGTGCGGGATCGTCGGCGGATGCGCCGAGCCCGGACAAGGCCATCGGCCACCTGGTCGACGTGCTCGATCAGCTTGGCTTCGCACCGGAGCGCCGGCGAGCAGACGGGGAGCAACAGGTCGGCCTGCGGCACTGCCCGTTCCTGGAGCTCGCCGAAAACCGCACTGCCGTCGTCTGTCCCGTGCACCTTGGGCTCATGCAGGGCGCCCTGGAAACCTGGGGTGCCCCGGTCGCCGTCGAGCGTCTCGACGCGTTCGTCGAACCCGATCTGTGTATCGCACATCTCGAGTTGCAGGAGGCCTAGCTGTGAGCACCGAAATGGCAGTCGCCGTGGCGGTCACCTTCGTCTGGCTCGGCATGGTGCTGGCGATCTCGTTCCTGGAAGCACCGCTGAAATTCCGGGCGCCGAACGTCACGTTGCAGATCGGGCTCGGTATCGGACGCCTGGTCTTTCGCGCGCTCAACACCGTCGAGGTCGCGTTCGCCATCGTCACCCTGGCGGTCGTGGTGGACGGCCCGATGCCGATGCGGATCGGCGTCGCGTTTGCCGTCGCGTACGCCATGCTGGCGATCCAGTTGATCGCCGTGCGCCCCAAGCTGACCCAACGCTCGGACCAAGTGCTCGCCGGGCTGGATGCGCCCCGGTCCCGCGCCCACTACGCCTACGTCGGTTTAGAGGTGGTCAAGGTCGTGGCGTTGATCGTGGCGGGGATACTCCTATTGACCGCTTGAAACCACGGATAGCCCACCGTCACACCAAGGGGACGCACCAATGGAATCGATCTCACTGACCAGCCTGGCCACCGAAAAACTGGCCGAAGCCCGGCAGTCGCACAGCGGACGGGCCGCACACACCATCCACGGCGGCCACGACCACGAACTCCGGCAGACCGTGCTCGCCTTGCTCGCCGACCACGACCTGTCCGAACACGACAGCCCCGGCGAGGCGACGTTGCAGGTGCTGCAGGGTCACGTGCGCCTGACGGCCGGCGAGGACTCCTGGGACGGCAAAACCGGCGACCATATCGCGATTCCGCCGCGGCGCCATGCCCTGCACGCGGTGCAGGATTCGGTGGTGATGCTGACCGTGCTGAAAAGCCAGCCCGGTGCGGCGCACTAGCTGACATGTTGTCCACGCCCTGGTCAACGCAGCTCGGCCTGCGGGTGCCCATCGTCAACGCCCCGATGGGCGGCGTCGCGGGTGGCCGGCTGGCCGCGGCGGTCAGCGCCGCCGGTGGTCTGGGCATGGTCGGCATGGGCAGCGTCGCGACCAGGGAGCTGCTGGCGGCCCAGTTGCAACACGTCGACGGCACGTTCGGAATCGGCCTGGTGGACTGGGTGATGCGCACCGAGGCGGGCCTGCTCGATGACGCCCTGGCGGCGCGGCCCGTCCTGCTGTCGGTCAGCTTCGGCACCGACTGGTCGTGGGTCGCTCACGCGCACAACGCCGGAATCGCCACTGTCACACAGGTTTACGACTCACTCGGCGCCCGTCAGGCGGTGGACGCGGGCATCGACATCTTGGTCGCGCGCGGTTCCGAGGGCGGCGGGCACGGCGATACCAAGCTCGGCACGCTGCCGTTGCTCGACGACGTGTTGGACGCCGTGTCGGTGCCCGTGCTCGCCGGTGGCGGTATCGCCTCGGCGCGCAGCCTGGCCGCGGTGCTGGCCGCCGGGGCCAGCGGCGCCTGGGTGGGCACGCGCCTGGCGGCGTGTCCGGAGGCGCTGACCGGCGATGGCAGCCGCGAGGCGCTGATCGCGGCCCGGTCGACCGACACCGCGGTCACCCGGGCGTTCGATGTCGCCAAGGGCCTGCCGTGGCCGGCGCGATTCCCGTCGCGCGTGCTGAGCAATGACTTCGTCGCACGGTGGACCGGTAAGGAGGACACGCTCGATGCGCCGGCCTGTGACGAGCTGGCCGCCGCGATCGACGCCGACGACCGCAGCATCGCCCCGGTCGACGCCGGTCAGGGCGTCGGCATGATCCGCGACGACGCGTCGGTCGCCGAGGTCATCGACGCGATGTGCACCGGCGCGCGCCGGCTGCTGGCCGGCTGGGGGGCGTAGCGGTCAGACCGCACGCAGGTAGCGCTTGGCGATGACGCGCTGGCCGATCTTCACCACCGGTCCGCCGGCCTTGCTCCACCACGTCGCGGGCCGGGAGAACGCCGACACCTCGGCGAACACCGCGTCGGTCGCCGGGTCCCGGCGCACCACGAAGCGTTCCTCGCCGCACTCCGGGTGGCCGGGCAGGGTGCCGTAGCCGAACCCGCGGAGGTCGGGCTCGTCGACCAGGTAGACGACTCGGCACGGCGCCGGCAGAAAACCTAGCCGCACCACGACCACCGCGTCGAGCACGACGACCTCGGAGCTGGCCTGTACGCGTAGGCCGGACCCGCGCTGCATGCCCCAGTGCAGTACGGCGTCGGCGGCCTGCTCGAATCGCGGTCTGCCGGTGCCGATCTGACGCTCGACGTGTTGATGGTGATATCCGGCGGGCTGCTCACCCGACGCGGTCGCACCGACCTCCCGGTATGTCAGCGGTAGTTCCTCGAGTGCTGCAAGGTCCACCCGGCCAGCTTGCCACGCCGGGATGCGCGAATGCGCGAATGCGCTTGGAGCGTACGGTCGGATGCGTGACTGCACAAAACTCGAAAACTGTTGCCGAAGCGTCCGGAACGTTCACTTTCGGCGGCGATTTGACCGTCAACCGCCTCGGGTTCGGGGCGATGCGCATCGTCGGTAAGGGCGTCTGGGGCCCACCCGCCGATCGCGACGAATGCATCCGGGTGTTGCGCCGCGCCGTCGAGCTGGGCGTGGACCTCTTCGACACCGCGGACTCCTACGGCCCCTACATCTCCGAGGAGATCATCCGCGAGGCGCTGTATCCCTACGACGACCTGGTGATCGCGACCAAGGCCGGCTTTTTGCGGACGGGCCCGGATGTCTGGATCGAGATGGGTTTCCCGGCCTACCTGCGGCAGGAAGTTGAGATGAGCCTGCGCCGCCTGGGTGTGGAGACCATCGACCTGTTGCAGCTGCACCGGGTGGACCCCAAGTGGCCGCTGGCCGACCAGGTGGGCGAGCTGGCCAAGCTGAAGGACGAGGGCAAGATCCGCCACATCGGGCTGTCCGAGGTCAACGTCGATCAGCTGAACGAGGCGCAGACGATCACCCAGATCGTGTCGGTGCAGAACATGTACAACCTGACGGTCCGCCGGGCCGAACCGCTACTCGACGCCGCGACCGAACAGGGTGTCGGCTTCATCCCGTACTTCCCGCTGGCGGCCGGGCCGCTGGCCGCTGCCGACGGCCCGCTGAAACGGATCGCCGACGACCACCACGCGTCACCGTCGCAGCTGGCCCTGGCCTGGCTGCTGAAGCGCTCGCCGGTGATGTTGCCGATTCCGGGCACGTCGAAGGTGGCGCACCTGGAGGAGAACGTGGCCGCCGCCGAGATCACGCTCAGCGACGACGAGTTCGAGACCCTGGCGGCTGCCGGAGCGCAGTAGCAGGGCACCCAATACGGTGTTCTGGTGGCCGTCGAGCATCAGAAACACCCCGGCGGGGGATTCAATCCACCCGTACCGACGACTCAGGGCGGGCCCGACTACGGCCGGTTCATCGACGCCGTGCGCAAGTTGCAAGACCACGCGCGTGCCGTCGACGCGCCCGACGAGGTCATCAGCGAGGCCGCGGACACACTGGAGAAGCTGTCCGCGCTGCTGAGCCCGTACGACGCCGACGAATGGGCGTCGCCGTCGGGCCGGCGGATGGACCTGCCGGTGCGCGGCAATATCCTCACCGTGCCGTTGTCGTCCCGCAAGACCGAGGACGGGCGTATCGAGGGCACGGCCCGCTTCGGGCGGTTTCACCTGGGCCGCAACGGCGCCGTGCACGGCGGGTCGCTGGGCATGCTGTTCGACACCGTGCTCGGCCTGACCGCGTCGGTGCTCACCGGCAGCCCCCGTCAGCGCACCGCTTACCTGAAGATCAACTACCGCAATATCGTGCCGATCGAAAAAGAGCTGCAGTTCGACGCCGGCATCGACCAGGCCGACGGCCGCAAAATCTTTGTGTCGGGCAGGTTGACCGACGGCGACACGCTGCTGGCCGAAGCCGATGCGTTGTTCGTGAAACTCAAACCCGGCCAGCCCTAGGGGGTCAGCTCAGGCGGCCCATCCGGTGGCCTCGACATCGGCGTATCGCGCACCGAAGAACATGGTCAGTTGTGCGAGAAGTTCGGGCGCGCCCGCCGTTATCGTTTGACCGTGGTCTTTGCCCGCGAGTGCGTAAAACTCCGCGCCGGGAATGAGTTTCGCCAGTTCGACTGATTCGTCGAAACGAAAAGTGTCGTCGGTGCCGACGCAGATGAGCGTGGGAATCTTGATCGCCGACAGTTGGTGCTGGTCGATGCCCGACTCCGACTGGCAGGAGCGCAGGTAGGCGGCGAGTGCCAGGGGATCGTGACCGGCCAAGCGGTCGAGGCTTTTGGCGCTCAGTACGAAATCGTGTGCCTCTTGCCATTGAGCAACGAAGGCACGCATTCCGTCGGTCTCGAGGATTTCGATCGCGCCACGGCAGAAGAACCTGTCAACGAGGTCGTGCTGAGGGTAATGCGACGATCCGACGACTACCAGCGAACGAATCCGTTCCGGATGAAGCATCGCCATCGCCAAGCCGATTCTGCCGCCCAGCGAGTATCCGATGTAGTGGGCGGACTGGATCGCGATATCGTCCAACACCGCACAAATGTCGAGCGCGAGAAACGTCGTGTCGTAGAGCGCCGAAAAATGCGGCTTGCTGCTTTGTCCGTGGCCCAGCACATCGATGGTCACGACGTTGAAATGCCGGGTCAGCTCATCGATATATCCGAAGCGCTCCCACACGGCCTTGGATTGCAAGGTGCCGTGGACCAGCACCAGCCATTCCGAACAGTCAGCGCACGGACCGGGGCTGATCTGGTACGCGATCGAAACTCCCTGCCGAGGATCGACAGACCTGGTGACGCTGGCGGTGGCCATGGCGATAAGGCTAGGAAGACCGAGCCCGGCGCGGAATCCGCCAATGGGTTGGAATTGCGTCACCGATTGGGGGACAAGGTCGGCCGAATACCGTTGCCGGGCAACCTACTTAGATGAACAGAAGGTGACTGCCAGCGCACACCAAGATGGCGTCCGGGCAACGCGAAGTGGTGGCAGGGGTTCGATCGGATCGCCGCGGGGCGGGGTCGGCCGAGCGATCATGCGTGCCGGCGGGAAAGTCCGGTGCCGTAACGGCTTGGGCCTGTCGGGGCGCGCCCCGATAGCATGGCATCGATTAATCACTGATCTATTCCCGCAGAAACCCTGGAGACCAACCCGATGAGCGCCTCCGCACAGTCCGTCCCAGCAGCCCCCATCCGGGTTCCTGCCGGGACTACCGCGGCCGCGGCGGTCGGGGAGGCGGGGTTGCCGCGCCGGGGTACCCCCGACGCGATCGTGGTGGTGCGCGACGCCGACGGCAAGCTGCGCGACCTGAGCTGGGCGCCCGACACCGACGCCGAGGTGGTCCCGGTCGCGGCCAACACCGACGAGGGCCGCAGCGTCATCCGGCATTCGGCCGCACACGTGCTGGCCCAGGCCGTACAAAACCTGTTCCCGCAGGCCAAATTGGGCATCGGGCCGCCCATCGCGGACGGCTTCTACTACGACTTCGACGTGGCGGAGCCGTTCACTCCAGAAGACCTGGCCAAGCTGGAAAAGCGGATGCGCCAGATCGTCAAGGACGGCCAGCTCTTCGACCGGCGGGTCTACGAATCCAAGGATGCGGCGCGCCAGGAACTGGCCAGCGAGCCCTACAAGCTCGAACTCGTCGACGACAAGTCCATCGGAACCGACACGATGGCCGAGATAATGGAGGTCGGCGGCGACGAACTCACCGCCTATGACAACCTCAATCCCCGTACCCGCGAACGGGTCTGGGGTGACCTGTGTCGCGGTCCGCATATTCCGACCACCAAGCACATCCCGGCGTTCAAGCTCACCCGCAGTTCGGCCGCCTACTGGCGCGGCGACCAGAGCAACGCCAGCCTGCAGCGCATCTACGGCACCGCCTGGGAGTCGCAGGAGGCGCTCGACAAGCACCTGGAGCTGCTCGAGGAGGCGCAGCGGCGCGACCATCGCAAGCTGGGCGTCGAGCTGGACCTGTTCAGCTTCCCCGACGAAATCGGTTCCGGCCTGGCGGTTTTCCACCCCAAGGGCGGCATCATCCGCCGCGAGCTGGAAGAGTACTCGCGGCGCAAGCACATCGAGGCCGGGTACGAGTTCGTCAACACCCCGCACATCACCAAGGAGCAGCTGTACATCACGTCGGGTCACCTCGAGTGGTACGCCGACGGCATGTACCCGCCGATGCACCTGGATGCGGAGTTCAACGCGGACGGGACGGTGCGCAAGCCCGGGCAGGACTACTACCTCAAGCCGATGAACTGCCCGATGCACCACCTGATCTATCGGTCACGCGGCCGCTCCTACCGCGAGCTTCCGTTGCGGCTCTTCGAGTTCGGCAGCGTGTACCGCTACGAGAAGTCGGGCGTGGTACATGGGCTGACCCGGGTGCGCGGCATGACTCAGGACGACGCCCACATCTACTGCACGCGAGAGCAGATGCGTGACGAGCTGACCTCGCTGCTGCGGTTCGTGCTCGACTTGCTGGCCGACTACGGGCTCAACGACTTCTACCTGGAGTTGTCCACCAAAGACCCGGAGAAGTACTCCGGCTCCGACGAGATGTGGGACGAGGCCACCGAAGTCCTGCGGGAGGTCGCCTTGGCTTCCGGGTTGCATTTCGTTCCCGACCCCGGTGGTGCGGCGTTCTACGGCCCGAAGATCTCGGTGCAGGTCAAGGATGCGCTGGGGCGCAGCTGGCAGATGTCGACCATTCAGCTCGACTTCAACATGCCGGACCGATTCGAGCTGGAATACACCGCGTCCGACGGCACCCGGCAGCGGCCGGTGCTCATCCACCGGGCGCTGTTCGGGTCCATCGAGCGGTTCTTCGGCATTCTCACCGAGCACTATGCCGGGGCCTTTCCGGCGTGGCTGGCGCCGGTTCAGGTGGTCGGCATCCCGGTCGCGGACGAACACGCGGGTTACCTGAAAGATGTTGCCGCGCAACTGAGGTCGCGAGGTGTCCGGGTCGAGGTCGACACCAGCGACGACCGGATGGCCAAGAAGATCGTGAACCACACCAACCAGCACGTCCCGTTCATGTTGCTGGCCGGTGACCGCGACGTCGAGGGCGGGGCGATCAGCTTTCGCTTCGGTGACCGCAGCCAGATCAACGGCGTGCCGCTCGACGCTGCGATCGATACCATCGTGAAGTGGATCGCGGACCGCGAGAACGCCGCTCCCACACAAGAACTGGTGAAGGTAGCCGGCGGTGGGTGAGCAGGACAGCGCCGATCGCGGCGAGGACACCATTCTCGACAGGGGTGTCGGCGAGGCTGACCACCTGCAGCGGTTGTGGACCCCGTACCGGATGACGTATCTGGCCGAGGCGCCGACGAAGCGCGACAACGGCAAAGCCGAGGAGCCGTTCACCGACATTCCGCAACTGCCCGACGAAGAGGGTTTGGTGGTCGCGCGCGGTGAACTCGTCTACGCCGTGCTCAACCTCTACCCGTACAACCCCGGGCACCTGATGGTGGTGCCCTACCGGCGGCTGTCTGAGATCGAAGACCTGACCGACGCCGAGAGTGCGGAGCTAATGGCCTTCATCCAGAAGGCGATTCGGGTGATCAAGAACGTGTCGCGGCCGCACGGCTTCAACGTCGGCCTGAATTTGGGGACATCGGCGGGCGGGTCGCTGGCCGAACATTTGCATGTGCATGTGGTGCCGCGCTGGGGCGGAGACGCAAACTTCATCACGATCGTCGGCGGCGCGAAGGTGATCCCGCAGTTGCTGCGTGAAACGCGTCAGCTGCTCGCGACGGAGTGGGCTAAACAGTCGTGAGTAAGGCGCCCTTCCTGTCTCGGGCCGCGTTCGCCCGGCTCACCACTCCGGCAGCCAGGGCGGCGCTGCGAATCGGTCTCACCCCGGATGCGGTCACCGTCCTGGGCACCGTTGCCTCGGTGGCGGGGGCGCTGACGCTCTTCCCGATGGGCAAGCTGTTCGCCGGCGCATGCGTGGTCTGGTTCTTCGCGGTATTCGACATGCTCGACGGCGCGATGGCGCGGGAGCGGGGCGGTGGCACCCGCTTCGGTGCGGTGCTGGACGCGTCATGCGACCGCATCAGCGACGGCGCGGTGTTCGGCGGGCTGCTGTGGTGGATTGTCTTTGGCCTGCACGACAAACCGCTGGCGGCAGCGACATTGATCTGCCTGGTCACCTCCCAGGTGATCTCCTATATCAAGGCCCGGGCCGAGGCCAGCGGGCTGTGCGGTGACGGCGGCATCATCGAACGACCGGAGCGGCTGATCATCGTGCTGGGTGGCGCCGGTGTGTCGGACTTTCCGTTCATCGCCTGGCCGCCGGCGCTGCCGGTGGCGATGTGGGTGCTGGCGGCGGCCAGCGTGGTCACCTGCCTGCAGCGGTTGCACAGGGTGCGGACGTCGCCCGGCGCGGCCGAACCCTTACCGCCCAGTCCGGGCAGCAGCGAAGCGGGCACGCCGTGATCTCCACTCCAGCCGGCCTGAAGGCCCTCACGGCGCCGCGCGACCTGTTGACCAGGACCGCGAGTGACTGGGCCTATGCCGCCGGCTGGATGGCGGTGCGAACGGTACCGGAGTTCGCCGCGCGCAACGTATTCGACGCCGGCGCCCGCTACGCGGCGCGCAACGGCGGCCCTGACCAGCTGCGCAAGAACCTGGCCAGGGTCATCGGGGTGTCGCCCGCGCAGGTGCCGGACACGCTGATGCGGGCCTCGCTGGCGTCCTACGGCCGCTACTGGCGCGAGGCTTTCCGGCTGCCGACGATGGACCACCGGGTGCTGGCACGTCGGATCGACGAGACGTTCCGGGGGGCCGACAATATCGACGCGGCCTTGGCCGCGGGCCGGGGAGTGGTGCTCGCCCTTCCGCACAGCGGCAACTGGGACATGGCCGGGGTGTGGCTGGCGCAGACCCGCGGCACCTTCACCACTGTCGCGGAACGACTCAAACCCGAGTCGCTGTACCGGCGTTTCATCGCCTATCGGGAAAGCCTCGGCTTTGAAGTGCTGCCGTTGTCCGGCGGCGACCGGCCCCCCTTCGAGGTGTTGTGCGAGCGGCTGCGAGCCAACCGGGTGGTGTGCCTGATGGCCGAGCGCGATCTCACCCGCACCGGTGTCGAAGTCGATTTCTTCGGCGAACCCACCCGGATGCCGGCCGGGCCGGCGAAGCTCGCGATCGAAACCGGGGCGGCGCTGTGCGCGGCGCATTGCTGGAACGAGCCGGACGGCTGGCCCGTCTCCATTTCCCCGCCGCTGGACTGTTCCAGCGGGGATGTCAGAACCGTCACCCAGTTGCTGGCCGATCATTTCACCAAGAACATCGCCGCCCACCCCGAGGATTGGCACATGCTGCAGCCGCAGTGGCTGGCCGACCTCTCCGAGGACAGACGCACCTGGCTGAAGGAAGCCTGATGCGGATCGGGATGGTCTGTCCCTACTCGTTCGACGTGCCGGGCGGGGTGCAGTCGCACGTCTTGCAGCTGGCCGAGGTGTTGCGCGACCAAGGGCATGAGGTCAGTGTGCTGGCTCCGGCGTCGCCGCACGCCGTGCTGCCCGAGTACGTCGTCTCCGCCGGCAAGGCCGTCGCGATTCCTTACAACGGCTCGGTGGCCCGGCTCCGGTTCGGCCCGGCGACCCACCGCAAGGTCAAGAAGTGGCTTGCCGAAGGCGCTTTCGACGTCCTGCACCTGCACGAACCCAACGCGCCGAGCCTGTCGATGCTGGCCCTGAACATCGCCGAAGGCCCGATCGTGGCCACCTTTCACACCTCGACCACCAAATCGCTGACGCTGTCGGTCTTTCAAGGCCTGCTGCGGCCCATGCAAGAAAAGATCGTCGGCCGCATCGCGGTGTCCGACCTGGCCCGGCGCTGGCAAATGGAGGCGCTCGGGACCGACGCGGTCGAGATACCCAACGGGGTCGACGTCGCCGCACTGGCCTCGGCGCCCCGGTTCGACGGGTATCCGCGGCCCGGCAAGACGGTGCTGTTCTTGGGCCGCTTCGACGAGTCGCGCAAGGGCATGGAGGTGCTGCTCGAGGCGTTACCGCGGGTGGTGGAACGCTTTCCGGACCTGCAGGTGCTGATCGTCGGCCACGGTGACAAGGATGAATTGCGTTCGGAAGCAGGATCTTTGGCGAAGCATATGTGCTTCCTCGGTCAGGTTGACGATGCCGGAAAGGCGTCGGCGATGCGCAGTGCGGACGTCTACTGCGCGCCCAACATCGGCGGCGAGAGTTTCGGCATCGTCCTGGTGGAGGCGATGGCCGCGGGTACGCCGGTGGTGGCCAGCGACCTGGATGCGTTCCGCCGCGTGCTGCGCGACGGCGACGCCGGACGGCTGGTGCCGGTCGGCGATGCCGTCGGACTGGCCGACGGGCTGATCGAGATGCTCGAAAACGACGCGCTGCGTGAACGTTACGTGGCCGCGGCCCGCGAAGCGGTCGCCCGCTACGACTGGCCGGTGGTGGCCAGCCAGATCATGCGGGTGTACGAGACGGTCGCCGGCTCGGGCGTCAAGGTCAAGGTGGCCGGCTGATGGCTTGGCCGCTTCTCGTCATCACCCTGCTGATCGTGCTGATCCTCGTATTGGCGGCGGTCGGCGTCTGGGCGCTGCAGACAGCGCACCGACTGAACCGACTGAACATTCGCTACGACCTGTCCTGGCAGGCCCTCGACAGCGCGCTGGCGCGGCGTGCGGTCGTCGCGCGTGCCGTGGCGATCGACGCTTACGGTGGCTCCGCCGAAGGCCGACGGCTGGCCGCTTTGGCCGACGCCGCCGAGCGGGCGCCCCGTCAATCCCGGGAGAACGCCGAAAACGAGCTGTCGGCGGCACTGGCGATGGTCGACCCGGCGGCGCTGCCGGCCGGTCTCATCGCCGAGTGGTCCGACGCCGAGGCCCGGGTGTTGCTGGCCCGCCGATTCCACAACGACGCGGTCCGCGACACCCTCGCGCTGGGCGCACGGCGCCCGGTGCGCGCCCTTCGGCTTGGCGGAACAGCCGCGCTGCCAAGCTATTTCGAGATCGTTGAGCGACCGCACGCGTTGGCGTACACCGGTCATGGGGTGCCCAAACACCGGACCTCGGCGCGGGTGGTGTTGCTCGATGAGACCGGCGCGGTCCTGTTGCTCTGCGGCTCGGATCCGGCGATCGAGGAATCGGCGCCGCGGTGGTGGTTCACCGTCGGTGGGGAGGTGCGCCCGGGCGAACGGTTGGCCGTGGCCGCCGCGCGAGAGTTGGCCGAAGAGACCGGTTTACAGGTGGCAGCGGCCGAGATGCTCGGGCCGATCTGGCGACGCGACGAGGTCTTCGAATTCAACGGCGCCCTGATCGACAGCGAGGAGTTCTTCTTCGTGCGGCGCGCTACGCGCTTCGAGCCGGTCTGCACGGGCCGAACCGAGCTGGAACGTCGCTACATCCACTGTCACCGCTGGTGCGACGCCAACGACATCGCCGAGTTGGTGGCCGCGGGACAGACCGTGTACCCGCGCCAGTTGTCCGAACTGCTTGGCGACGCGATCGCGGTGGCCGACAACGACGCACCCGGCCGGTTGCCCCAGCTGCAGTCCATCCGCTGAGTTAGAACCCGCTCGCGATGGCGTTGGAGGCCAGCGGTGGTAGTCCGGCAACCAGCGGGTTCGTGATTCCGGCCGCGGCACCCTGACTGACGTAGCCGGCAACACTGACCGGGTTGAGCGCCGGCAGGAACCCGGGCGCGTAGCCCAGGTCGACGATCGGCTTGAGGAACGGCTGCAGCAAGTCGGCCAACGGATTTCCCAGGATGGGCAGCATCCGCAGCGGATCCAGCAGCGGTAGCTGCGCGGTCGGCATGAAGTAGAAGCTCAGGTTGCCGATCTGGCTCGGGATGGCATTGGCGACTTGTGCCGCGGGCAGGTACGGCACAGTGCCGTGCAGGTTCAGGAAGCCGAACAGCGCGTTGACGTCCGACGGAAGCCATAACGGGTGCATCGGGAAGTCGGCGACGGCGTCGTATTGCAAGGTGAAAATCGAGGTCGCATAGGACGTCGTGAGCGGTGTCGGCCAGTTAAACGTACCGAAGCCGGGGATGAAGTGCGTCAGAATGCCGCCCATCGGATTGTTCGGGTTGGCCAGCAACATGAAGTTCAGTAAGTCCGAACGCGGCTGTAGGATGGCCGGAAGTGCCTGCAGATAGCGCATTTCCAGGCTCGCTATCGTCGCGCTCTGCGAATACCCAACCACGACAACGTGATTGCCGAGATTGGTTTGCTCGAGTATCGCGTTGTTCAGTATCGCGAAGCCTTGGTAGACAGACCTGCCGAAGGTGACGTCATTGATGCCGGTCACCGGCCAAAACTGTTCGGGCGTTTGCAGACTCATCAGGGTGTAGCCGGAGTAGTTCTGGGCGAGGTAGGCCTGTTCGATGGACGTCATGTAGTTGAGATCCGGTGACGGGTTCCCGGTGCCGCCCATGATCAGCGCGATGTTTTGGCCCGACGTCGACTGCATGGCGGCCGCGTTGGACACCTCGGTTTCGGCATAGGCGTTCTTCGCGGCGATCAGGGTCTGCACGAACTGGCTGTGGAACAGTTCCGCCTGCTGGCTGAGCGCCTGATACTGCGCCGCCTGCGCGTCCAGGAATGCCGCGGTGCGCACCGATACCGAATCCGTAGCCGGCGCTAGCACTCCCGTCGTCGGAGCCGCCGCGGCCGCGTTCGTCGCTTCGAGCGACGCACCGATGTTCTGCAACTCGTCGGCTGCCGTGGCCATCGCGTCGGGGTCGGTGATCACGTATGCCATCGGGCGGCCCTGGCTAGTCCAGCACCGGGCGGGGCACCAGACCCTTGCGGGACGCGGCGACCGCCGGAGTGACGGCACTCATCAATCGCCCGGGCACGTTCATCGAGGGCAGCGGCGACGTTGCGGCCACACTCGCCGATACCGGGCCCGCCGCGGCCCCGGCCACCCCAGCCACCCCGGTCGCGGCGGGAACCTGGGGCGCGGCCGGCGTGGCATTGGCCCAGGTTGCGGGCACCGACAACGGCCCAATCGTGGCGGCCCGGCCCATACCTGCCGAGGCCACGCTGCCGGTGAGCTGCGCCGCGCTCGCGCCACCGCCCACCCCCGGACTGACCGTGGACGCCAGCACCGGATCGATCGCCGGGACGCCGGCGGCAGCGCTCATCAGGGGATTGGCGCCGGACATGAGCTGGCCCATCGCCATTTGCATGGGTTGCATCGCGAACTGGGCGGGCGTCGAGAGCATCTGCAGCTGCGACATCGGGTTCGTCAGCTGCTGGGCCAGCGAATTGACCACGGAGTTGATCAGCTGCTCGAGGAACGACGTGTACGTCGGGGTGGGCAGGCTCGTCAGGGTCAGCGGCGGCTCGCTGAACGGTGTCCATCCGGCCTGGGCCGCGGTGGTGCCGGCGTCGTAGCCCGTCATGGCCGCCACATCCTGGGCCCACATTTCGGTGTACTCGGCCTCGGTCGCCGCGATCGCCGCGGTGTTCTGCCCCAGGATGTTGGTCGCGATCAGCGTCATCAGCAGGGCGCGATTGGCCGCGACGACCTCGGGGGGCACCGTGGCGGTGAACGCCGTTTCGAACGCACCCGCCGATACCCGGGCCTGGACGGCCACCAGCTCTGCCTTTGCCGACGTGCCGGTCAACCACTGCACATACGGGGCGGCCGCCGAGGCCATCGTCATCGACGCCGGACCCTGCCACGCCCCGCCGGTCAGCGTCGACACCGTCGACTGGAAGGCGCTTGCCGTTGCCGCCAGCTGAGCGGCCAATGCGTCCCAGGCCGCCGCCGCTGCCCAGATAGTTCCCGAGCGCGGTCCGGCATACATGCGCGCGGAATTGATTTCCGGCGGCAATAGCACGAAATCCGGCAACATATCCGAGCCTCTTCTCGGCCCACCGCCACTGCCGGTGTGACCAGGGATGGCACCCCTTTGATTCGCACCAGCTGCTACGGCCTGCGCAAATAGCTGTCGCAATATGTAGCACAATGTGGCTGTCGCCGCACCCACCAATTGAACAGCTGTCGAACACTGATCGGAAACGGCGGGAAAACTCGGTTGTCACTCACCACTAGAGTGGAAGCGCGATGGTTCGAGGAGAGAAGGGGCTAGTGGACAGCGGCGCACAGTCGAGCCAGGCAGTGACGGGAACGGCGCGCGTCAAGCGCGGCATGGCCGAGATGCTCAAGGGCGGCGTCATTATGGACGTCGTCACCCCGGAGCAGGCCCGCATCGCGGAGGGCGCCGGCGCTGTCGCGGTCATGGCGCTGGAGCGAGTACCCGCCGACATCCGCGCTCAGGGCGGGGTGTCGCGGATGAGCGACCCGGACATGATCGAGGGCATCATCGCCGCGGTCACCATTCCGGTGATGGCCAAGGCGCGCATCGGGCATTTCGTCGAGGCGCAGATTCTGCAGAGCCTCGGCGTGGATTACGTCGACGAATCCGAGGTGCTCACCCCCGCCGACTACACCCACCACATCGACAAGTGGAAGTTCACCGTCCCGTTCGTGTGCGGGGCGACCAATCTCGGTGAGGCACTGCGGCGCATCAACGAGGGCGCGGCCATGATCCGGTCCAAGGGCGAAGCCGGCACCGGTGACGTGTCCAACGCGACCACGCACATGCGCGCCATCGGTGGTGAGATCCGTCGCCTGACGTCCTTGGCGCAAGACGAATTGTTCGTTGCGGCAAAGGAATTGCAAGCGCCCTACGAGCTCGTGGTCGAGGTGGCCCGGGCGGGCAAGCTTCCGGTCACTCTGTTCACCGCAGGCGGGATCGCGACTCCGGCCGATGCGGCCATGATGATGCAACTCGGCGCCGAGGGTGTGTTCGTGGGCTCGGGCATCTTCAAGTCCGGTGATCCCGCGCAGCGCGCCGCCGCGATCGTCAAGGCCACCACCTTCTTCGACGATCCGGACGTGCTGGCCAAGGTTTCTCGTGGCCTGGGCGAGGCGATGGTGGGCATCAACGTCGAGCAGATCGCGGAGCCGCACCGCCTGGCCGAGCGCGGCTGGTAAACCGTCAGTGTCGATCGAAGAGATCCTCGATCTCGAGCAGCTCGAGGTCAACATTTACCGGGGCAGCACCTTCAGCCCGGAATCGGGATTTCTGCAGCGCACCTTCGGCGGTCATGTGGCCGGCCAGTCGCTGGTGTCGGCGGTGCGCACCGTCGACCCGCGTTACCAGGTGCACTCGTTGCACGGTTACTTCCTGCGGCCCGGGGACCCCAGGGAGCCAACGGTTTTCATCGTCGAGCGCTCCCGCGACGGCGGCTCGTTTGCCACCAGGCGGGTCAACGCCATCCAGCACGGGGAAATCATTTTCAGCATGGGAGCCTCTTTCCATGCCGACCAGGAAGGCCCCCATCACCAGGATGCGATGCCGGCCGCGCCCCCGCCCGACGGTCTGCCGGGGCTGGACTCGATCAAGGTTTTCGACGATGCCGGTTTCAAGCAGTTCGAGGAGTGGGACGTCTGCATCGTGCCGCGCGATCGTTTGGAGTTGTTGCCCGGCAAGGCATCTCAGCAGCAGGTCTGGTTTCGTCACCGCGACCCGCTGCCGGACGACCCGGTGCTGCACATCTGCGCGCTGGCCTACATGAGCGACCTCACGCTGCTGGGCTCGGCGCAGGTCACCCATCTCGACGTGCGTGAGCATCTGCAGGTGGCATCGCTGGACCACGCGATGTGGTTCATGCGCGCGTTCCGGGCCGACGAGTGGCTGCTCTACGACCAGTCCTCGCCGTCGGCCAGCGGGGGCCGCGCGCTGTGCCAGGGCAAGATCTTCACCCAGACCGGCGAGATGGTCGCGGCGGTCATGCAGGAGGGGTTGACCCGCTATAAGCGCGGGTACCAGCCGTGAGTCGCCCGCGGATCGGGGTCTTGGCGCTGCAGGGCGACACCCGGGAACACCTGGCCGCGCTGCGCGACGCGGGAGCCGAGTCGATGCCGGTGCGCCGCCGCGACGAGATCGAGGCGCTCGACGGGCTGGTCATCCCGGGCGGGGAATCCACCACGATGAGCCACCTGCTGGCAGACCTCGACCTGCTCGAGCCGTTGCGGGCGCGGCTGGCCGACGGGCTTCCGGCCTACGGCGCATGCGCCGGCATGATCATGTTGGCCAGCGAGATCCTTGATGCCGGCGCCAACGGACGCCAGGCGCTCCCGCTGCGCGCGATCGATATGACCGTGCGGCGCAATGCTTTTGGGCGTCAGGTCGATTCGTTCGAAGGCGACGTCGAGTTCGCGGGTCTGGACAGTCCCGTGCGCGGAGTGTTCATCCGGGCGCCATGGGTCGAGCGGGTCGGGGACGGCGTGCAGGTGCTGGCCAGGGCCGGGGGGCACGTGGTCGCGGTCCGGCAGGGGCCGATGCTGGCGACGGCGTTTCACCCGGAGGTGACGGGGGACCGGCGCATCCATCAGCTGTTCGTCGACATCGTCCGGGGCCGCAGCTAGCGCGTGCTCTCGTCCGGGAGGTTGCGCTGGGACTGGTGCAAGCCCGGCGCGTCCGGGTCGTCGCCCTGGTGCTCCAGTTGTTCCTGCAGCTGGCGCTGTTCCTCGGTCGACTCTCTGGCGTCCTGGGGCTCTTTCGGTTGATTCACGTTCTCCAGGTTCTCCCGATACGCCCGCCGCCAAACCACCCCTGGTCCGCGCGAGTGTGCATTGAGGGCGGTCAGTGTGCATCCCGGTCGGCGTCAATGCACACAACCGCGGGGAGTCGCCGGGGAACCTGCGCCGGTCGTCCACGTAGACTCGTCTGGCCTGTAAACGAAGAGGAATGAGATAGGAAGACGATGAGCGGCCATTCCAAGTGGGCGACCACGAAGCACCAGAAGGCCGTCAAGGACGCGCGCCGTGGCAAGGAGTTCGCCCGGCTTATCAAGAACATCGAGGTGGCGGCGCGTACCGGCGGTGGTGACCCGGCGGGCAATCCGACGCTGTATGACGCCATTCAGAAGGCGAAGAAGACCTCGGTGCCCAACGACAACATCGAGCGAGCCCGCAAGCGCGGCGCCGGCGAGGAAGCCGGCGGCGCCGAATACCAGACGATCATGTACGAGGGCTACGGGCCCAACGGCGTCGCGGTGCTGATCGAATGTCTGACCGACAACCGCAACCGCGCGGCCGGGGAGGTCCGGGTGGCGGTGACCCGCAACGGCGGCAACATGGCCGATCCGGGATCGGTGTCCTACCTGTTCACCCGCAAGGGCGTCGTCACGCTGGAGAAGAACGGCCTGACCGAGGACGACGTGCTGACCGCGGTGCTGGACGCCGGCGCCGAGGACGTCAACGATCTCGGCGAAAGCTTCGAGGTGATCTCCGAGCCGACCGATCTGGTCGCGGTGCGCACCGCGCTGCAGGACGCCGGCATCGACTACGACTCGGCCGAGGCCAGCTTCCAGCCGTCGGTCAGCGTGCCGGTCGACGTCGACGGTGCCCGCAAGGTGATCAAGCTCGTCGACGCCCTCGAAGACAGCGACGACGTGCAGAACGTCTGGACCAACGTCGACCTGTCCGACGAGGTGCTGGCCGCTCTCGACGAGGACGACTAGTCGTACCCGTGCCGCATGTCCTCGACGATGCGCGGGTTGTCCAGCGTTGACGGTTCGAGCGGGCGCGGCGCGATGTCGTCGGAGAACACCGTCGCGGCTTGCAGCACTTGGGGATTGAGGTAGCGCAGCGGCGGCGCGTCGGCAGGCATTATGGGTATCGGTGCCGCGTCGCCGGGGCGCGCCAGCGCGAATCCCCAGTCGCCGAACGTCGGCACGTGCACGTGATACGGCGTGACAGCGTATCCCGCGGAACGCATGGTCGACACCGTGCGCCAGAACGCGGTCGGTGTGGAAAACGGGCTGCCCGCCTGGACCACAACGAGTCCGTTAGGTGAAAGTGCATGCGCGACAAGGGCATAGAACTCGGTTGAATACAACCGGCCCAGCACCGGTGTATCCGGGTCGGGCAGGTCGACGATGACCGCGTCGAAGCCCCCGGGCGGTCGCAGCCGCGGATCCGAAGACCGAAGCCAGCGCATCGCGTCGTCGATCACGACGGAGACCCGCGGGCTGTCCAGCGCGCCGGCATTGGCGTCGCGCAGCGTGGTGCGGGCGATCTCGATCACCGCGGGATCGAGCTCCACCTGTACGATCTTGTCGATTCCGTGCTGGCGCAACAGCTCTCGGGCCGCCAGCCCGTCGCCGCCGCCCAGGACCAGCACCGAGCGTGCGCCCTTGCCGAGCGCGGGGTAGACGAGGCTTTCGGTGTACCGGTATTCGTCGCGGGTGGAGAACTGCAAACCGCCATCCAGATACAGCCGGGTGTCGTTGTCGCGGCGGGTGACCACGATCTCCTGGTAGGCGGTGTGCCGGTAGGCGATGATCGGATCTGCGTAAAGCCTTTGACGGCTTGTCGTTTCGATGTCGTGTGCGTGCACCAGCAGCACCACCAACAGCGCGAGGGCGGCGGCGAGCGCGCACAATGCCGTCGCCAACTGCGCCTTCGAGATCACCCGCCGCAGCAGGAACATCGCGACAATGGCCGCCGCGACCAGGTTGATGACGCCGGTGGCCGCCGCGCCGCGGATCATTCCGAGCTGCGGCAGCAGCGCGAATGGCCAGACCAACCCGCCGACCAACGCCCCCAGGTAGTCGGCCGCATTGAGGTTGGCCAGCGTGCGGCCGGTGTCGGTCGCCGCGTTTTTGGCGGCCCGCCCCTGCTGCAGCAGTGTCATCAGCAACGGCACCTCGGCGCCGACCAGGCCGCCGATCAGCGCGGTGCCGAGCGCCAGCACCCACGTCGAGCCGGTGGCGCCGTCGAGGAACGCGAACACGGCATACAGCGCGGCGGCGGACAGCCCGCCGATGATGCCCAGCAGCGCCTCGACGGCGACGAAGGCGATGCCCGCGTGCCTCAGCAGCGGTTTGACCAGCAGCGCGCCCACACCCAGCGCGGCGATATAGCCCGCGACGATCAGTGAGGTGGCGACGATGCCGCCGCCGTTCAGGCTTGCCGACAGCGTCAGCAGTGCCAGTTCGTAGATGATTCCGCAGGCCGCGCAGGCCGCGACCGCGGCGAGCAGCAGGGCTCGCCAGCGCGTCGACGGCTCCGCGGACCGTGCGGCTTCCTGTGTGGTGGTCATGACACCGCGGCGGCCGTGACTCCTCCGACGGCCAACAGCATCAGCGCGACCGCGAACGACCCGGGATGCAGCTCGGGCTCGTCGATGTGCTCGTGGAAGCTGCCGGGGATCACCAGATGCAGTGTCAGCAGCGCGATTCCCAACAGGATCACACCCATGATCCCGTACACCGCCACGCCGACGAGCCCCTGAGCCAACTGGCTGTAGCTGTTGACGATGGCGCTGACGATCACGGTGGTGAGCGCGACATACATCGCGCTGGCGACCACGACGGCGTTGGGGCGGCGATCGACGAACACCAGCTGGCGCAGCTTGCCCGGGGTCAACACGTCGACCATGTAGAACCCGACGAGCAGAACCGCCATGCCGACCACGAAGTACAACAGCGTCGCGACGACGCCTTTGACGACGGGGTCGAAGTCCACGTTTCCGATATCGAAGGCGAGGTACATGGTTGTCTCCTTTGTTATTTCGTTCCGCCCGGGCCGCCGGGGCTACCGCCGGAACCGCTCGACGGCGATCCGGGACTGAACCCGGGGCCGAGGAAGATGTAGGAGCCGTGGCTGTATCCGGCGCTGAGGCTTTCGACGCGAATGCTGCACGGGTGGTTGCCATCCGGGCCGACGGTCACGATGCTGTCGCTGTAGCGCAGGTACTCGTTGTTGTCGTTGTCGGCGCGGGCCTCGGGTTCTTGATAGTCGGCGAGCGTGTCGGCCACCTGATCGGGCGATCCGCTGCAGAGGTATCGCGTTCCGTTGACGTCGCGGGAGTACTCGCGATAGTTGCTCGCGATATAGGACGTAATGTCCTTCTGCAGCAAGATGATTCCGACGATCAACGACACCACCGACGCCGCGGCCAGCCCACCGGCAAGCCAGAACAGATGCTTGCGGCTCACGGACGCCACCGGCTCGCCGTGTGGACCACCACGCCGCCGGACCCCGAAGGGCGCTGCGGGTACAGGTGCCACGTCTGCCAGTGCCAGCCGGGGCCGTCGGGTTCGGCGGCCAGCACGGTCAGTGCGGCGTCATCGCCGGGGAAAGTTCCGCCGAGCCAAGCGGTTTCGCCCCGGCACCGGTCACGCAGCTCGCGCGCCAGTTGGCGAAACGTCGCCTCGTCGCGGGTGGCGGTGGCGGATTCCAGCGAATAGCCGAAGGCTTCGGCGCGCTCGGGCAGCTTGCCGGTCTCGCTGTCGGCGGTGCAGGACACCTGCTCGGAGAAGGTGCTGGCGGCGTGTTCGATCGTGACGAGATGTGAGGCGCCGAGCACCCCGAGCCGCAGCGCGCCGCCGTCGGGATGGCGCAGCGAATGACTGGCCAGCAGCGGCGGTGCGGGCGCGTTGAGTGCGAGCCGCAGCCTGCTTCCGGACACGTCGGCCGGAGCAACGGCGAGTTGATAGAGCGGCACCGCGCGGTCCTACGGGGAGCCCGGCGTCGGCGCCGGGTAGACGGTGAGCTCGCCCGGTGACACCGGCTTGCCCGTCGAGATCTCCCAGGGCGTGCCGGGTGCCCAGCGCTCGAAGGAGAGCAGCGCGGTCTCGTCGGCGTTGGCGCAGTCGACGAACTCCATCTCGCCGCCGGCCGGCAGGCCCGTCGTGCCCTCGGTCGTATAGGAAGCCCGGCCGCGTTCCGACTCGTGAAATGCCATCCCGTCGACCAGGTACTGGTCGCCGGGCTGCAACGTGATGTCCTTGCGGGTGACCCACATGACGAGCTCGAGGCGTCCGTCGTCCTCCTCGACGGCGAACCACGTCGGCAGGTTGCCGCCCTCCAGCAGGTGCTCCCACCACACGAACGGTCCCTCGCGGAACGTCACCGAGCCGCGGACCACGTAGTCGATGCCGCCATAGCTGACGATGGCGCCGGGCCCGAGCTGCCGGGGCCCGAACTGCGGCATCGCGTCGAAGGACAGGGGATCGGGGCGCCCGCGCGGCTGACCCGCGGCCTTGGGGCGCCGCGACGCGATGACAAGCACCACGACGGACGCGACGAACAGCACCGCAGCCAGCACTACCAGCACTGTTCCCACCCAGGGCCTCCCGTCGCCGCGGCGGTGGAGCGAACGTCGGCTTAAGTTAACAGCTTTTCCCGGGTCCGCGTGTCCTGTCCGTAGCGGTCGGACCCGACCGCTACGCTATCGAACAGCTGTTCGGGCCGCGGTATTTTCAAGAAGTCGAAGTTGGAGCATGCTATGCGCGTGATGGGCGTCGACCCCGGACTGACCCGATGCGGGCTGTCCGTGGTCGAAAGCGGGCGCGGCCGAAATATCGTCGCGCTGGATGTCGACGTGGTCCGTACCCCGTCGGATGCCGCGCTGCCCAAAAGGCTGCTGGCCATCAGCGATGCCGTCGAGCATTGGCTGGATACGCATCGTCCCGACGTGGTCGCGATCGAGCGGGTGTTCGCCCAGCACAACGTGTCGACGGTGATGGGCACCGCGCAGGCCGGTGGCGTGATCGCGCTGGCGGCGGCCAAACGGGACATCGACGTGCACTTCCATACCCCCAGCGAGGTCAAGGCCGCGGTCACCGGCAACGGCACCGCCGACAAGGCTCAGGTCACCGCGATGGTCACGAGAATCCTTGCACTGCAAGCCAAACCGACGCCGGCCGACGCGGCCGATGCGCTGGCGCTGGCCATCTGCCATTGCTGGAGAGCGCCGATGCTGGCCCGGATGGCGGCGGCCGAGGCGTTGGCCGCCGAAGCACGCCAGGCCTACCGGGCCAAGTTGGCGGCGAAGGCCAAGGCCGCCAAGGCGGGTGCGGGCCGGTGATCGCCTCGGTGCGCGGTGAGGTGCTCGAGGTGGCACTCGATCATGTGGTGATCGAGGCCGCCGGCGTCGGCTACCGGGTGAACGCGACGCCGTCGACGCTGTCGACGCTGCGCCTCGGCAGCGAAGCCCGCCTGGTCACCGCGATGATCGTGCGCGAGGATTCGCAGACGCTGTACGGCTTTGTTGACGGCGAGACCCGCGACCTGTTCCTGACGCTGCTGTCGGTGTCGGGCGTCGGGCCGCGGCTCGCGATGGCGACCCTGGCCGTGTACGACGCCGACTCACTGCGCCAGGCGCTGGCCGACGGCGACGTCACCGCGCTGACCCGGGTGCCCGGCATCGGCAAGCGCGGCGCCGAGCGTATGGTTCTCGAGTTGCGCGACAAGATCTATACGGCCGGTGCGCGCGCGGCAGCGCCGGCGGTCAACGGCCATACAGTGCGGGGCCCGGTGGTCGAGGCGCTGGTCGGTCTGGGCTTCGCGGCCAAGCAGGCCGAGGACGCCACCGACAACGTGCTGGCGGCCAGTCGCGAAAAAGGCGAGCAGGCAACGACTTCCGACGCGTTACGGGCTGCGCTGTCGTTGCTGGGCAAGGCCAAATGAGCGACGACTTCTCCGAGGACTTCTCGGATCGAGACCTGTCCCCGACGCTGACCGTCGGGGAGGGCGACGTCGACGTCAGCCTGCGGCCCCGCTCGCTGCGGGAGTTCATCGGCCAGGCCCGGGTCCGCGAACAGCTGCAGCTGGTCCTCGAGGGCGCCAAGAACCGTGGTGGCACACCGGATCACATTCTGCTGTCCGGCCCGCCGGGGTTGGGCAAGACGTCGCTGGCGATGATCATCGCCGCCGAACTCGGGTCCACGCTGCGGGTCACCTCGGGGCCGGCGCTGGAGCGCGCCGGCGACCTGGCCGCGATGCTGTCGAACCTGGTCGAGCACGACGTGTTGTTCATCGACGAAATCCACCGCATCGCCCGGCCGGCCGAGGAGATGCTCTACCTCGCGATGGAGGACTTCCGGGTCGACGTCGTGGTGGGCAAAGGCCCTGGGGCAACGTCGATCCCGCTGGAGGTGGCGCCGTTCACGCTGGTCGGCGCGACCACCCGGTCCGGCGCGCTGACCGGTCCGCTGCGGGACCGCTTCGGTTTCACCGCGCACATGGATTTCTACGAGCCGGCCGATCTGGAGCGGGTGCTGGCGCGTTCGGCCGGGATACTCGGCATCGAGTTGGGCGCCGAAGCCGGTGCGGAGATCGCCCGGCGCTCACGCGGCACGCCGCGGATCGCCAACCGCCTGTTGCGCAGGGTCCGCGACTTCGCCGAGGTGCGGGCCGACGGCGTGATCACCCGCGACGTCGCCAAGTCCGCGCTGGAGGTGTACGACGTCGACGAGCTCGGGCTCGACCGGCTGGACCGGGCGGTGCTGTTGGCGCTGACCCGCAGCTTCGGCGGCGGCCCGGTCGGGGTTTCGACGCTCGCGGTGGCGGTCGGGGAGGAGGCGACCACCGTCGAGGAGGTGTGTGAGCCGTTCCTGGTGCGCGCCGGCATGGTTGCGCGGACGCCGCGGGGCCGGGTGGCCACCGCGCAGGCGTGGACTCATCTGGGTATGACACCGCCGGCCGGGGTCACCGGCTTGGCCCAACCGGGGCTGTTCGAGTAGGAGCGATCGCGAGCGCGGCGCAGCCGGGCGAAGCGGGTCGCGACCATCAGGAGTAGGAGGCGCAATGATCACCGCCGGACTGGCATTCGCCGCGCTCGCGGCGCTGCTGCACGTCTACATCTTCACGATGGAGTCGTTGACCTGGACCTCGCCGCGCACTCGCGCCACCTTCGGTACGACCGAATCCGAGGCCGAGACCACCAAGCTGCTCGCCTTCAACCAGGGCTTTTACAACTTGTTCCTGGCGATCGTCGCCGGCATCGGGATCGCCGAGGTCGCGATGGGACACCGCGCGGTGGGAGCCGCGCTCGTCTTCGCCGGGGTCGGATCCATGGCCGCGGCCGCGGTCGTCCTCGTGGTGTCGGCACCGGACAAGGCCCGGGCCGCGGTGACGCAGGGCACCTTCCCCTTGATCTCGGTGGTGCTGCTGGTGCTCGGCCTCGCGACGTAACACGAGAAACACCGGCCACACTGGTCACGGCATTTGGGGCCGCCGGAGGTTACAACCGCGAACGGCAGGGGTATCCACGCCGTGCTGAAGTAGTCCGGCATCAATAGGGGGATGTAATGAACTACGCACAAGAAGGTCATCCGGGCAGGTTGTGGATGCCACGATCCCGCGGTGCGGTTTGCGGGTTGATCCTGCTCGTTCTGGGTGCTTGGGGTGCGTTGATACCGTTCGTCGGTCCGCATTTCAATTTCGCCTACACGCCCGACAAAGAGTGGGCATGGAGCACGGCTCGCGGCTGGCTTGAGGTGTTGCCGGGCGGCGTCACCGCGTTCGGCGGCCTGTTGTTGATATTTTCCGGAAATCGGATCACCGCGATCGTGGGCGGCTGGCTGGCGGTTCTCGCCGGCGCCTGGTTCGTGATCGGTGGTGAGGTCGCTCCGATGCTGGGGATCGGGTCTGCCGGAGATCCGATCGCCGCGACCGACCGCAAGCGCGCCGCACTCGAGATTTCGTACTTCTCCGGTCTCGGTGCCTTGATCGTCTTCGTCGGTGGCATCGCGCTGGCGCGCCTGGCGGTGCGACTGGCCAGCGATATCGAAGCCCTCGGGCGGGTGCGGTCGGCGGCGCCGACGGGCGGCGAGCCCGTCTACATGTCCGGGCTGGAAGAGCCGCACCGTGAGGTGGAGCCGGACGCCCTGACTACCCCCCGGGTGGGGTCGCACGGTGAGCCCAAGACCGGCGGTTGGCGCAAGCACCGCGCGGATGCCGCGCCCGCTGCGGGCGCGTCATACCTGCGCTGGCCGCATCCCCAGAGCTAGAGCATCGCGCACAAACCGATCGCCGGCCCGTTGACAGGCTGGCGATCGGTTTTGCGCTGTCTTACAGCAGGCCCAGCAGGCGTAGGTCGCTGATGTACTTGTTGATGATCGGCGCGGAAATGTGCGGAATGTCTTTGTCCGGACCGACTTTCGCGTCCTGGACCGCCGCACGGAACCGGTCGGTCGGCGCCATCGACCCGCGAATCGGGTGCTCCGGCTTCTGGTAGTTGTGCAACAGCGGCAACAGCGAGGCGTTGCGCTGCTTCTCCGGCAGGCCCCGCAGAGCGGTCTCGAACCGCGGCAGCCAGTCGCCGTAATCGGCGATCCGCTGAATCGCGTTGCCGTCGGCGATCAGCCAGTCGACGAATTCGTCCATCCCGATGCCGTCGTCGTAGGGGTTCATCACGTGGTAGGTCTGGAAGCTCTCCACGTTCTGCGCCCCCAGCGTCGAGACGGCTTCGGCGATGAACTCCACCGGCAGCCCGTCGTAGTGCGACCGCTGCCGGTTTCCGTCGGCGTCGAGCTCGTAGAACGAGGCCGGCGCGATTCCGGTGGCCACCAGGCTCAGCATCATCCGGGTGAACATGTCCGGCACATTGAGCTGACCGGCGTAGCTGGTGTCGGCCAGGATCATGTCGCAGCGGAACACCGCCACCGGCAGGCCACACAGGTCGTTGGCCTCGCGCAGCAGCACCTCACCGGCCCACTTGCTGTTGCCGTAGCCGTTGGCGTAACTGTCGTCGATCTGGCGGGTCGCGCTGATCTGGCGGACGTCGGCGTCCTCGATGAACGCGCCCGGCTTGATCTGGTCGCCCACCCCGATCGTGGACACGTAGGTGTACGGCTTCTTCTTCCCGGTCAGCGCGATGCGGATCAGCTCGGCGGTGCCCAAGGCGTTGGGGCCGAACAGCTCGCTGTAGGGCAGCACGTGGTTGACCAATGCGGCGGGGTCGACGATCAGGTCGACGGTGTCGGCCAGCCGCTGCCAGGTCTGCTGGTCCAGGCCGAGGTTGGCCTCGCCCTTGTCGCCGGCGATGACCTCGAGGTGATCGGCGGCCAACTCCTGGTAGTGCGCCAGCAGTTTGGGGTCGCCGCTGTCGAAGGTGTTGTCCAGCCGGGCGCGCGCGTCCTCGTCGGACTTGGCGCGGACCAGCGCGATCACCTTGCCGTCGACCAGGTCCATCCGCTCCAGCCATTCCAGGGCCAGGTAGCGGCCGAGGAAGCCGGTGGCGCCGGTCAGCAGCACGGTGCGGATCTCGGTCGCCGGGGCGGCCAGACTCGGTGCGGCTGCCAGGGTCTCGGCGTCGAGGAACTTGTCCAGCGTGAGGTCGCCGGCGTGCACCTCGACCGCTTGCCCAGGTTCGAAGCGACCGTGCACCGATGCGAAGCTGGGCCGCTTGGTGCCCTGGCGTTCGGCCTCGATGTAGGCGGCAATGGCCGCCAGGTCGTTGGCCGGGCTGACGATCACGCCCACCGGCACGTCGACCTCGAAGATCTCGTGCAGCAGGTTGCCGAATGTCAACGCCGACAACGAGTCTCCACCCAGATCGGTGAAGTGGGCGTCGGGTGTCAGCTCGGTGCTGGCCGCGCCCAGCAGGGCGGCGGCGGCCCGGCGCACCGATTCCAGCACCGGCGCGGTGGTGCCGCTGCGGCGCAGTTCGCTCAGCTCGTTGGCCTGGCTCGCGGCCAGGTCGGTGTAGAGCTGTTCGAGCCGCTCGCCGTAGTGCTGCTTCAACTTTGGCCACGCCAGCTTGCGGATACCGGTCAGCAGACCGTTCTCCAGCGTGAAAGGCGTTGTCTCGATGAGGAAGTCGCGCGGCACCTCGTAGGACTGCAGACCGGCTTCCTTGGCGACCACCTGTAGCGAGTCGGCGATCCGTCCCTTGAGCTCATCGGCGCCGAACCGCGACAGCGCCTCCTCGCTCGGCACGATCACCGCCAGCAGGTAGGGGTGCGCGCTGTTGCCGTAGACGTAGATCTGCCGCACCAGCGGGCTGTTGCCGAACACCGCCTCCAGCTTGGCCACGGTGACGAATTCGCCCTGCGCAAGTTTGAGCACGTTGTTGCGGCGGTCGACGTAAACCACCTTGTTGGGCGCGATTTCGGCCACGACGTCGCCGGTGCGGTAGTAGCCGTCCGGGTCGAACACCCCGGCGGTGGTCTCCGGGCGCTTGTAGTAGCCGGGGAACATGTTCTCGGTCTTGAGCAGCAGCTCGCCGCGCGGGTACGGCCGGTCGGTCGCGAAGTAGCCCAGGTCCGGCACGTCGACCAGTCTGTAGTCGATCACCGGCGGACGCTGCACCTCGCCGTCGAACAGCACCATCCCGGCCTCGGTGGAGCCGTAGCCGTCCAGCAGGTGCATGTCGAGCAGGTTTTCCACCCATGCCTTCAGGTCCGGGGAGGTGGGCGCCGAGCCCGTCATCGCGAAGATGAATCGCCCGCCCAGCAGATCCTGCGCCACTTCGTTCATGACCTCGGCTGCACTGCCGCCGCGGTCGATGCGGCGCTGGTATTCGCTGTACAACGTCTCCCAGATGCGCGGCACGAAGTTCATCTCGGTGGGCCGCACCAGCTCGAGGTCTTCCAGCAGGGTGGACAGGTCGCTGCGGGCGGCGAAGTAGGCCGTGCCGCCATTGCCGAGCGTGCCGTAGAGGATGCCGCGTCCCATGACGTGGCTCATCGGCATGAAGTTCAGGGTGATCGAGGCGACGGTCTCGCCGAACCAGTTGCGGCTCGACCGGCACCACATCTTGCCGACGTTGCGCCGGGGATACATCGCGCCCTTGGGTGCGCCGGTGCTGCCGGAGGTGTAGATCAACAGCGCCAGTGCGTCGTCGTCGACGTCCGCCGCCGCTGTGGCGGGCAATGCCCGGCCGCGCCGCGTCAGCTCGGCCAGGGACTCGACGGGCACCGCGGCGTCGGTCAACCGTGCGCGGGCGCTTTCCACGGCTTCGCGCTCGTCGTCGACCTCCGGGTGGTAGTCGAACACCACGAGTTTGCTGGGACGGTGGTCGGTGCTCAGGATCAGCTCGACGGCGTCGGCCAGCTGGTTCACGCTCGCCGCGAACACGGCAGGCTCGGTCTCGGTCACGATCGGCGTGAGCTGCGTGACCGCTGCGCTGGTTTGCAGCGGGACCCCTACCGCGCCGACCACGCCGAGTGCGATGTCGATGGTGGTGAAGTCGACGCTGTTGAAGCCCAGCGCCGCCACCCGGTCGCCCGGCTGCAGCGCGTCGTCGGTCAGGGCCCGGGCCACTGCATCGGCGCGTTCGCGCAGTTCAGCGTAGGTGATGGTGTCGAAGCGGGGGAGCAGCCCCAGCACCGTGCGACCGCTGGGGTCCGCGACGAATTCGACGGCGCGCTGTCCGAGGGCCGGGCGGTCACCGTAACCATCGAGCACTGTCCGGACGATCTGCGGAAGGCGCAGTCCAGGGTGATCGAGGGCCTCGACGACCGCCGGGTCCGGCTTGGCGGCGGCGAACTGTGCGTCGGTAGCGGTCAGATTCTCAATGCGGCGCTCTAGCCGCTCTTCGCGAGTGGTAGTCGACATAACAGTTCCTTGCATTGCTGAGAAGTTCAGGCTGTTGGCGCGACGCTGCGCTGATACTTAGAACGTTAGCGAAGCTAAAGGTATTCCTCAATGGTTTTTACCTGGGGCTTCGCTGTGAAATCGCCCACCCCCGGTTGCGAAAAGCCGGACCTTCGGGTTGGTCACTCGCTGTGCACCAGGGCACGGACCGACGATCGCGCGCCGAACGGCCGAAGTAGCGCGCTGGCGGGTCGGTTGCGCACGCTCAAGGGCCACCAGAACCAGCGTCCCAGCAGGGCCGCGATGGATGGCGTCATCAACGCGCGAACCAGCAGTGTGTCGAAGAGCAGGCCGATACCGATCGTGGTGCCGATCTGGCCGATGGCACGTAGATCGCTGACGATCATCGATGCCATCGTGAACGCGAACACCAGGCCCGCATTGGTCACGACCTTGCCGGTGCCACCCATCGCGCGAATGATGCCGGTATTCAATCCGGCGTCGATCTCCTCTTTAAATCGGGAAACCAGCAGCAGGTTGTAATCGGATCCCACGGCCAACAGCACGATGACGGATGTCACGACCACGAGCCAATACAACGGGAAACTCATCAGATATTGCCAGAACAGCACGGATAGCCCAAAGGAAGCGCCCAGTGAAAGTGCCACCGTGCCGACAATTACGAAGGCGGCAACAAAGGCGCGGGTCAGAACCAGCATGATAATGAAAATGAGACAAAGAGATGACGTTCCCGCGATCAGCAGATCCCACCTGGCTCCCGAGGAAGTGTCCTTCAAGGTGGCCGCGGTTCCGGCCAGATAGATCCCGCTACCCGACAGCGGAGTCGTTTTGAGCGACTCCTCGGCGGCCGTCCGAATCGGTTCGATCCGCGCGATACCCTCGACCGTCGCCGGATCTTCCCGGTGCTCGATGATGAAGCGGGCCGCGTGCCCATCCGGCGACACGAAACCATCCATCGCCCGCCGAAAGTCCTTGTTCTCAAAGACCGCCGGTGGCAGGTAGAACGAGTCGTCGTCCCTGGCGGTGTCGAAAGCGTGCGCCATCGCGGTCGGGTTCTCGCCCAGTTGGTTCATCTGGGCCAGCACGCCCGACATGGTGCTGTGCATGGTCAGCATCATGGTCCGCAACGTCTGCATGGTCGAAATCATCACGGGTAGTTCGGCATTCAGCCGCGGCATCAGCACGTCGACGCGATCGAGGTCTGTTGCCAGTTCGGCCAGTTTGTCGCTGATCTCGTCAATACCGTCGAAGGAATCGAACAGCGACCGCACCGACCAGCAGATGGGAATGTCGAAACAGTGCTTCTCCCAGTAGAAGTAACTTCGGATCGGCCGCAAGAAATCGTCGAATCCCGAAATGTTGTCCCGCAACTCGGTCGTGATCGCCACGGTGTCATGGGTGTTGACAGTGAGGTGATGCGTCGTGTCAGCGAGCTGCTGCATCAGGTCATACAGGCGCTGGGTGATGTCGATGGTCTTCGCGATCTCGTCGGCCTGGGACAGCAGGTCTTTCATCCGGTCTTGCTGCTGCTTCATCGTTTGCAGCATCGCGGCATTTCGTAAACTGATCTGAAATGGCAGAGTGGCGTGTTCCAACGGCAGTCCACTGGGTCGGGTTATCGCTTTGACCCGCCAAATACCCGGGACGGCGAGCACGGCCTTTGCCAGCTTATTCAGGACCAGGAAATCCGCCGGATTTCGCATATCATGGTCCGTTTCGATCATCAAAACCTCGGGCTTCATCTGCGCCTGCGAGAAATGGCGTGCCACGGCCGCGAATCCCTTGTTGGCCGGGATGGCCGCGGGCAGATACACGCGGTCGTCGTAGCTGGCCCGGTATCCCGGCAGTGCGAGCAGCCCGACCAGCGCGACCGTCAGTGTCGCGGCGAGAATCGGTGCGGGCCAGCGCACGGTCGCCGTGCCGATTCGCCGCCACCGACCGACCTGGACGACCCGTTTGGGCTCGAACAGGCCGAACCGGCTGCCCACGGTCAGCACCGCCGGCCCCAGCGTGAGCGCGACCGCCGTCGTGACGACGATCCCCACCCCGCAGGGCACGCCCAGGGTTTGGAACGACGGCATTCGGGCGAAGGCGAGGCAGAAAATCGCCCCGGCGATCGTCAATCCGGAACCGATGATGACGTGCGCGGTTCCGCGATACATCGTGTAGAACGCGGCTTCGGGGTCCTCGCCGGCCTGCCGGGCTTCCTGGTAGCGCCCGACGATGAAGATCCCGTAGTCGGTTCCCGCCGCGATGGCCAGCGAGGTGAGCAGACTGACCGCGAATGGAGTGAGGCCCAGGGCGCTGTTGTGCACCACAAGAGCGACGGCGCCGCGCGCCGCGGCCAATTCGACTCCGACCGTGACCAGCAGCAGGATCACGGTGACGATCGAACGGTAGACGAACAGCAGAATGAAAAAGACCACGGCAACCGTGGTCAAAGTCAGCTTGAGCATCGATGCGTCGCCACTGTGTTTCAAATCCGAAGCGAACGCCGCAACCCCGGTGATCCCCACCGTTAGCCCGGGCGGTGCGGGCGAACCGCCGACGATCCTGCGGACGGCTTCGATGGATTCGGTGGCCCGTAACTCGCCTTGATTACCCGCAAGATTCACCTGAACCAGTGCGGCTTTGCCGTCATTGCTTTGCGCGCCCGCGGCGGTGAGTGGATCTCCCCAGAAGTCCTGGATGCTCTGCACGTGCATCGGATCGGCCCGCAACTTGCGAATCAGCCCGTCGTAGTACGTGTGGGCCGCGTCGTCGAGGCGGTGATCATCCTCCAGGACGATCACCGCGGAACTGTCCGAGTTTCCTTCCTTGAACACCGTGCCGATGTGCTTCGTCGCCCGGTATGAAGGTGCGTCCTTGGGTACCAGCGAGATCGAGTGTTGTTCCGCGACCGCTTCGAGCTGCGGGACGGCGACACTGAGGACGACGACAACTCCCAGCCAGCCCAAGATGATGGGCACCGCGAACCGGTGGATCATCCGGGCCATGACTGGACCCTGACCCGCTCTACAGGTCGGCCAGCAGCAGGCGCAGGACCTCGAGGCCCTCGGTAAGCAGCTCGTCGCTGATGGTCAGCGGCGGCAACAGCCGGATGACATTGCCGAACATGCCGCAGGTCAGCACGATGACTCCGGCGGCGCCGGCCGCGGTGGCCAGCTTGTTGGTCAGCTCGGCGTCGGGGTCGCTGGTGCCGGACTTGACCAGCTCGACGGCGATCATGGCGCCGCGGCCGCGCACGTCGCCGATCCGGTCGTCGCCGGCCTGCATCCGCAGCAGCACGTCGGTGGTCAGGCGCTCGATCTGCTGGGCGCGCTCGATCAGCCCGTCGTTCTCGATGGTCTCGATGCTGGCCAGGGCCGCCGCGCAGGCAACGGGGTTGCCGCCGAAGGTGCCGCCCAGGCCGCTGACGTGCGGGGCGTCCATGATCTCGGCCCGGCCCGTCACCGCCGAAAGCGGCAGCCCGCCGGCGATGCCCTTGGCGGTGCAGATCAGGTCGGGCTCTAGACCATTGGGGCCCTCGTGTTCGCAGGCGAACATCGCCCCGGTGCGCGCGAAGCCGCTTTGCACCTCGTCGGCGATGAACACCACATTGTTCTTGTGGCACCAGTCCACCAGCGCCGGCAGGAAGCCCTCGGCCGGGACGATGAATCCGCCCTCGCCCTGGATGGGCTCGATGATGACGGCGGCCAGGTTGGCGGCGCCGACCTGCTTCTCGAAGATGCCGATCGCCCGCGCGGCGGCCAGCTCGCCGTCGGTGGCCAGGTCCTTGTCGAGCAGGCCATCGCGGTACGGGTAGGACATCGGCGCCCGGTAGATCTCCGGCGCGAACGGGCCGAAGCCGCTCTTGTACGGCATCGACTTCGCCGTCAGCGCCATCGTCATGTTGGTGCGGCCGTGATAGGCGTGGTCGAAGGCCACGACGGCGGGTTTGCGGGTGTAGGAGCGCGCGATCTTGATGGCGTTCTCGACGGCCTCGGCCCCGGAATTGAACAGCACCGAACGCTTCTCGCCCGAGCCTGGGGTGATCCGGTTCAGCTCTTCGGCGACCTCGATGTAGGACTCGTACGGCGTGACCATGAAGCAGGTGTGGGTGAACTCGGCGACCTGTTCGCGCACCGCGTCGACCACCCGCGGCGAGGAGTTGCCGATCGTGGTGACGGCGATGCCGGAGCCCAGGTCGATGAGCCGGTTCCCGTCGACGTCCTCGACGATGCCGCCGCCGGCGCGGGCGACGAACACGGGGAGGGTGACGCCCACGCCGTGGGACACCGCCGAGGTGCGGCGCTTGTTCAGCTCCAGCGACCGGGGACCGGGGATTTCGGTAACCAGCTGGCGGGTCTGTTCGAGGCTGGCCACGACGTCCTCCTCCCGGCGACACGCGGGTCGCGTCGCGCTGAAAGCCTATCTGTTCCAGTGGTCTTGGCGCGTGCCGAGGACTCGGCTGCAGCGCCGGTCCGGGCGGTCCGCGCAGGTGCCGATTCGCTGCGACCTCGGGGCTGCCAGACTGGACGGGCACACTGGACCCTCGAAAACCCAGCGATACCGATACGAAAGACAGGCACGTTCGATGGATAGTTTGCTTTTGTTCCTGCCGTTCCTGCTGATCATGGGCGGGTTCATGTACCTGGCGTCGCGCCGCCAGAAGAAGGCGATGCAAGCCACCATCGACCTGCAGGAGTCGTTGCAGCCGGGGGATCGCGTGCACACGACGTCCGGCATGGAGGCCACCGTCGTCGCATTCACCGACGACACCGTCGACCTCGAGATCGCCGACGGCGTGGTGACCACCTGGATGAAGCTGGCCATCCGCGACAAGATCCTCCCGGAGGACGACTTCGAGGAATTCGAGGAAGACGACGACGACCTGGAAGAATCCGATGACGCCCCGGGCCCGGCCGACGAGAGCCGCGCGACCAAAGATCAGTGACCACCCCGGTCCGATGAGCGGTTTCCGCGAAGCGGGCACGTAGGCTCTGTCGGGGTAAGAACCGATTACCAAGGAGATATAAGGAAAGTGGCATCGTCTTCGGCGCCGGTGCACCCTGCCCGCAACCTGTCGGTTTTCTTCGTCTTGCTGATCGGCGTCTACCTGCTGGTGTTTCTCACCGGGGACAAGCACGCCGCCCCGAAGCTCGGCATCGATCTGCAGGGCGGCACCCGTGTCACGTTGACCGCGCGCACACCGGACGGCTCGCGCCCGAGCCGGGAGGCGCTGGCGCAGGCACAGCAGATCATCAGCGCGCGCGTCAACGGCCTGGGCGTCTCCGGTTCGGAGGTCGTGGTCGACGGCGACAACCTGGTCATCACGGTGCCGGGCAACGACGGCAACGAGGCCCGCAATCTGGGGCAGACCGCCCGGCTCTACATCCGCCCGGTGCTCAACTCGAGCCCGGCCCAAGCCGCCGAACCCAAGCCCCCGGCCGGCACCCCGCCCGGGGCGCCCGGCCAGTCGGCACCGCCACCTGCCGGCCAGCCCACGCCACCACCTGCCGGCCAGCCCGCGCCGCCCGCGGGCCATCCCGCACCGCCGCCCGGACGGCCGGCGCCGCAACCGCGTCCCTACCCGCAGGACCCCCCGCCGACGCCCAGCCCGGCACCGGCACCCGGCGGACCGGCCGCCGACGCACCGCCGCCCGAGGTGCCCGGGCCGCCCGATCCGCGCAAGGATCTCGCCGACCGCATCCACGTGATGAAGGATTTTCGGCAGAGCGCCAACCCCTACATTCAGATGGTCGCCCAGCAGTGGGAGGCCGCGCACTGCGACAAAGAAGACATTCTGGCGGGTAACGACGACCCGGCCCTGCCCCTGGTGACCTGCTCCACCGACCACAAGTACGTCTACCTGCTGGGGCCGTCGATCATCAGTGGCGATCAGATCCAGGACGCCAGCTCGACGATGAACCAGCGCGGCATCGGCTACGTCGTCGACGTTCAGTTCAGGCCCGCCGCGGCGAACACCTGGGCGGACTTCACCGCCGCCCACATCGGCACCCAGACCGCGTTCACGCTGGACTCCCAGGTTGTCAGCGCGCCGATGATCCAGGAAGCGATCCCCGGTGGGCGCACCCAGATCTCCGGCGGGGAACCGCCGTTCACCGCCGCAACCGCCAAGCAGCTGGCCAACGTGCTGAAGTACGGCTCGCTGCCGCTGTCCTTCGAATCGTCGGAGGCCCAAACCGTCTCGGCGACACTGGGATTGACCTCGTTACGCGCGGGGCTGATCGCGGGCGGGATCGGCTTGATCCTGGTGCTGCTGTACTCGCTGCTGTACTACCGGGTGCTGGGATTGCTGACGGCGATATCGCTGACTGCTTCCGGCGCAATGATTTTCGCGATCTTGGTGATCCTGGGCCGGCAGATCAACTACACCCTGGATCTGGCCGGTATCGCCGGTCTGATCATCGGTATCGGTACCACCGCGGACTCGTTCGTGGTGTTCTTCGAGCGCATCAAAGACGAGATCCGGGAAGGCCGCACGTTCCGCTCCGCGGTGCCGCGCGGCTGGGTCCGCGCCCGCAAGACGATCGTGTCGGGTAACGCCGTCACCTTCCTGGCCGCCGCGGTGCTGTACGGCCTGGCGATCGGACAGGTGCGCGGATTCGCCTTCACGTTGGGTCTGACCACGGTCCTCGACATCGTGGTGGTGTTCCTGGTGACCTGGCCGCTGGTGTACCTGGCCTCCAAATCTCCGACGCTGGCAAAGCCCGCGTACAACGGCCTGGGCGCTGTCCAGCAGGTCGCCCGCGAACGCGGGGCTGCGTCGAAGCTGAAGACGGGACGGGGATAGCGCGATGACCTCCAAAGGCAAGGCCGAACTCACCGAAGCCAGCGACGGTGCGGTGGAGCTGACGTCGGACTCCACCGTGCAGGTCCCGCAGCACAGTTTTCTCTCGCGGCTCTACACCGGAACCGGTGCGTTCGAGGTCGTCGGGCGGCGCCGGTTGTGGTACGGAATCAGCGGGGCGATCGTCGCCATCGCGATCCTGTCCATCATCGTGCGTGGCTTTACCTTCGGGATCGACTTCAAGGGCGGCACCACGGTCTCGTTCCCGCGCGGCAACGTCCAGACCTCGCAGGTGCAGGACGTCTTCAAGAGGACGTTGGGCCACGACCCGGTTTCGGTGGTCACCGTCGGCAACGGCGCCTCGGCAACGGTGCAGATCAGCTCGGAAACGTTGACCAACGACCAGACCTCGAAGCTGCGCACCGCCCTGTTCGACGCGTTCCAGCCGAAGGGCACCGACGGTAAGCCGAACAAGGCGGCCATCAGCGACTCGGCTGTCTCGGAGACCTGGGGCGACCAGATCACCAACAAGGCGCTGATGGCGCTGGGCGTGTTCCTGGTGCTGGTCAGCATCTACATCATGGTGCGCTACGAGCGCTACATGTCCATCTCCGCGCTGACGACCATGGTTTTCGACCTGACCGTCACCGCGGGCGTGTATTCGCTGGTGGGCTTCGAGGTCAGCCCGGCCACGGTGATCGGCCTGCTGACCATCCTCGGGTTCTCGCTGTACGACACCGTCATCGTCTTCGACAAGGTCGAAGAGAACACCAAAGACTTCCAGCACACCAACCGGCGCACCTTCGCCGAGGAAGCCAACCTGGCGATCAACCAGACCTTCATGCGCTCGATCAACACCAGCCTGATCTCGGTGCTGCCGGTGCTGGCGCTGATGGTGGTGGCGGTGTGGTTGCTGGGCGTCGGCACGCTGAAGGACCTGGCGCTGGTGCAGCTGGTCGGCATCCTGGTCGGCACCTACTCGTCGATCTTCTTCGCCACCCCGCTGCTGGTCACGCTGCGCGAACGCACCGACCTGGTGCGAACGCACACCCGCCGCGTCCTCAAACGACGCAGGCCGGGAACGCCGGAGCCGGCGGAGAGCTCCGCTGACGACGCATCTGACACCGCGCAGGAGAGCACGCGGGAGACCAAAAAGGCGACGGCGGCGGCCGCCGAGCCCACATCGAACAAGCCGGCGCCGGGTGCGCGGCCCGTGCGACCCACCGGTACCCGACGCCCGAGCGGCAAGCGAAACGCCGGTCGGCGGTAGCCGCGATGCTCAGGCGGGCCGCGGCCGTTGCCCTGACCGCGCCGCTCGCCGTCGTGGTCGCGCTGACGGGATGTTCCGGTAGCGCCGCCTCGCAGATCGACTACGTCGTCGACGGCCCGCTGAGCAGCTACAACGCCAACACCACGGTCGGGTTCGCGTCGGCCGGAGCGCAGGCGTTCGCCCGCACGCTGACCGGGTTCGGCTATCACGGCCCCGACGGACAGGTCGTCGCCGACCACGACTTCGGCTCCGTCTCGGTGGTAGGTGGTTCGCCGCTGGTGCTCGACTACCAGATCGCCGACAACGCGGTCTACTCCGACGGCAAGCCGTTGACCTGCGACGACCTGGTGCTCGCCTGGGCTGCCCAGTCGGGCCGGTTTCCCGGATTCGACGCCGCCACCCAGGCCGGCTATGTCGACATCGCCAACATCGATTGCATACCGGGGCAGAAGAAGGCGCGGGTGTCGTTCATCCCGGACCGCGGCGTCGTCGACTACACCCAGCTGTTCGCCGCGACCACGATGATGCCGTCGCACGTCATCGCCGATCAGCTGAATATCGACGTGACCGCGACGCTGCTCAGCAATAACGCGTCGTCGGTCGCGCAGATCGCGCAGTTGTGGAACACCACCTGGGACCTCAAGCCCGGTCTCAAACACGACGAGATCCTCAAGCGCTTCCCGTCGTCGGGACCCTACAAGATCGAATCCGTTCTCGACGACGGCGCCGTGGTGCTCGTCGCCAACGACCGGTGGTGGGGTCCCAAGGCGATCACCAAGCGGATCACGGTGTCGCCGCAGGCCCCCGACATCCAGGACCGGGTCAACAACCGCAGCGTGGACGTCGTGGACGTCGCGGCCGGGTCGTCAGGAACGCTGGCCACACCGGACAATTACGACCGCACCGATGTGGCGGCGGCGGGCATCGAGCAGCTGATCTTCGCCCCGCAGGGACCGCTGGCGCAGGCCAACGCCCGCCGCGCGTTCGCGCTGTGCACCCCCCGCGATGTGATCGCGCACGACGCCGGGGTCGCGATCGCCAACTCGCGCTTGTCTCCGGTCTCCGAGGATGCCGTTGCGCAGGCCGACGGTGCCGCCGAGGCCGGCCCGTTCAACAAGGCGGACCCCGTCGCTGCCCGCGCCGCGCTGGGCGGTGCACCGCTGGCGGTGCGGATCGGCTACCAGGGCCCCAACGCCCGGCTTGCGGTCACCGTCGGGACCATTACGAAGTCGTGCACCGCGGCCGGAATTAATGTCTCCAACGTCACACTGGACACCTCCGGACCCCAGGCGCTCAAGGACGGAAAAATCGATGTCCTGCTGGCCAGCACCGGTGGCGCCGGCGGCAGCGGGTCCACCGGATCGTCGTCGATGGACGCCTACGACTTGCACAGCGGCAACGGCAACAACTTGTCCGCCTATGCGAATCCGCAGGTCGACGGCATAATCGGTGCGCTCGCGGTGTCCGGCGACCCGGCCGAGCGCGTTCGGCTGCTTGCCGAGGGTGCGCCGGTACTCTGGGGAGATATGCCGACGTTGCCCCTATATCGCCAGCAGCGCACGTTGCTGATGTCGAAAAAGATGTACGCAGTCAGCGCGAATCCGACCCGCTGGGGCGCGGGTTGGAACATGGACCGATGGGCTTTGATGCAGTGACGGATATTCGCGAGGACGCGGCTTTGGCCGACCTCATCGCGTCGTTGACCCGCGACGTTGCCAACTTTCCGAAGCGGGGAGTCCAGTTCAAGGACCTCACCCCGCTCTTCGCCGACCGGACGGCGATGAACGCGGTGATCGACGCGCTGGCCGACATCTCCCGCGGCGCCGATCTGGTGGCCGGCATCGAATCACGGGGGTCCCTGGTGGCCGCTGCCGTCGCCGCCCGGCTCGGCACCGGCGTGCTGTCCATCCGCAAGGAGGGCAAGCTGCCGCCGCCGGTGCTCCATGAGAAATACGACCGGGAGTACGGTCCCGCGGCGATCGAGATTCCCGCCGACGGTCTGGACTTGCGCGGCACCAGCATCATGATCATCGACGACGTGCTGGCCACCGGCGGCACTCTCGGGGCGGCCAACCGCTTACTCGGGCGTGCCCGAGCCAACGTGATCGGCGCGGCGGTGCTGGTGGAAATCACCGCGCTGGGTGGTCGGCAGGCGGTAGCGCCTTTGGCGGTAGACGCCTTGAGCCGCGTCTGAGGGGATATCCTCGAGGTCGGAGGTGACCAACGTGGCGGATGAGCAAAGCACGGCGCAAGCCGTTGTGCCGCCCACGGACTCGCTACCGCCCATCGACGTGGCGGGCACCCCGGAGCCACCGACCGAAACTCTGAAGACCCCCAGCAGCGCGTCTCGTCGGGTCCGGGCCCGGCTGGCCCGGCGGATGACCGCCCAGCGCAGCGCGTTCAATCCCGTGCTCGAGCCGCTGGTGGCGGTGCACCGGGAGATCTATCCCAAGGCGAACTTCTCTATGCTCAACCGGGCGTTCGAGGTCGCCGACGAGCGGCACGCGACTCAATTGCGGCATTCCGGTGATCCCTACATCACCCATCCGCTCGCGGTCGCCAACATTCTCGCCGAATTGGGTATGGATACCACCACTTTGGTGGCCGCGCTGCTACACGACACCGTCGAGGACACCGGGTACACGCTGGAGGCGTTGAGTGAGGAATTCGGCGAAGAGGTAGGCCATCTCGTCGACGGGGTGACCAAGCTGGACCGCGTCGAGCTGGGCAACGCCGCCGAAGGCGAGACCATTCGCAAGATGATCACCGCGATGGCGCGCGACCCGCGGGTGCTGGTGATCAAGGTGGCCGACCGGCTGCACAACATGCGGACCATGCGCTTCCTGCCGCCGGAAAAGCAGGCGCGCAAAGCCCGCGAGACGTTGGAAGTCATTGCGCCCCTGGCGCATCGGCTGGGGATGGCCAGCGTCAAGTGGGAGCTGGAAGACCTGTCGTTCGCGATCCTGCACCCCAAGAAATACGAGGAGATCGTTCGCCTGGTTGCCGGACGCGCGCCGTCCCGGGACACCTACCTGGCCAAGGTCCGCGCCGAGATCGTCAACACCCTCAATGCGTCGAAAATCAAAGCGACAGTGGAGGGCCGCCCCAAGCACTACTGGTCGATCTACCAAAAGATGATCGTCAAGGGCCGCGACTTCGACGACATCCACGACCTGGTCGGCATCCGCATCCTGTGCGACGAGATCCGGGACTGCTATGCCGCTGTGGGCGTGGTGCACTCGTTGTGGCAGCCGATGGCGGGGCGGTTCAAGGATTACATCGCCCAGCCCAGATTCGGTGTCTACCAATCACTGCACACCACCGTGGTGGGTCCCGAAGGCAAGCCGCTGGAAGTGCAGATCCGTACCAGCGACATGCACCGCACCGCCGAATTCGGCATTGCGGCGCACTGGCGCTACAAGGAAACCAAGGGCCGCAACGGCGTTGTGCATCAGCACGCCGCCACCGAGATCGACGACATGGCCTGGATGCGGCAGCTGCTCGACTGGCAACGTGAGGCCGCCGATCCGGGCGAGTTCCTGGAGTCGTTGCGTTACGACCTTGCGGTGCAAGAGATATTCGTGTTCACCCCCAAGGGGGATGTCGTCACCCTGGCTACCGGGTCGACGCCGGTGGACTTCGCCTACGCGGTGCACACCGAGGTCGGCCACCGCTGCATCGGCGCCCGGGTCAACGGGCGACTGGTTGCGCTGGAGCGCAAGCTCGAAAATGGGGAAGTCGTAGAGGTTTTCACCTCCAAGGCGCCCAACGCCGGACCGTCGCGCGACTGGCAGCAGTTCGTGGTTTCGCCACGGGCCAAGGCGAAGATCCGGCAATGGTTCGCCAAGGAGCGCCGTGAGGAGGCGCTGGAGACCGGCAAAGAGGCGATGGCTCGCGAAGTCCGCCGCGGCGGACTTCCGTTGCAGCGCTTGGTCAATGGTGAGTCCATGGCGGCGGTGGCCCGCGAGCTGCACTACACCGACGTGTCCGGGATGTACACCGCGATCGGTGAGGGGCACGTGTCGGCGCGCCACGTCGTGCAACGGCTGCTGGCCGAGCTCGGTGGTATCGACCAGGCCGAAGAAGACCTCGCCGAGAGGTCTACGCCCACAACGATGTTGCGTCGCCCGCGCAGCACCGACGACGTCGGAGTGTCGGTCCCCGGCGCTCCCGGCGTGCTGAGCAAGCTGGCGAAATGCTGCACGCCGGTGCCCGGCGACCAGATCATGGGCTTCGTCACCCGCGGCGGCGGCGTCAGCGTGCACCGCACCGACTGCACCAACGCCGCGTCGCTGCAGCAGCAGGCCGAGCGCATCATCGAGGTGCTCTGGGCGCCGTCGCCGTCGTCGGTGTTCCTGGTGGCCATTCAGGTCGAGGCACTCGACCGGCACCGGCTGCTGTCCGACGTCACGCGGGTGCTCGCCGACGAGAAGGTGAACATCCTCTCGGCGTCGGTCACCACCTCAGGTGACCGAGTTGCGATCAGCCGCTTCACCTTTGAGATGGGCGACCCCAAGCATCTCGGCCATCTGCTCAATGTCGTGCGCAATGTCGAAGGCGTGTACGACGTCTACCGCGTCACGTCTGCCGCATAGGCTTCAACTGAGCCGCACCGCGGTGATCGTGACCGGCTTGGCGGGAAGGCCATCGTCGGTGTTGCCGAGAACGCCCGCCGTGACGATCTTGTCGATCGTCTCCAGGCCCGCCTCATCGACCGTGCCGAAGATCGTGAAGGTCGGCTCCGACACGCTGTCCTTGTAGAACATATTGAATTGGCTCTGGTTGGTGTCGGGTGCGAGGCCGTTGGCCATCGTCAAGGTGCCGCGCGGATATAGGACGGGCTGTTTGAGCCCGGGGCCATTCGGGGGGAACTGGTTGACGGGGTATTCGTCGGCGTACTGGTAGCCGGGTCCGCCACTGCCCTCGTTCTCCGGGCCGCCGCACTGCAGGAGTCCGAAGTCGGACTGGGTGATCAGTTTGCCGCACTGGGTGCCATCGAAGAACTGCTGCTTTACCAGGCTGACGAAGCTGTTCACCGTGCACGGGGCCTTGGCATTGTCGAGTGCGATGCCGATGTCGCCGACGTTGGTGGAGATGGTGGCCCTGATCACGGGCGGATCGGTGGACACCCGCCCCGTTGGCGGCGGGTTGGCGGGCTTGAGTGCCTGATCCTGCGTCGCCGGGTACTGGCAGTTGGCACCGAGGTCGGGTGGCGGAGCAAAGGCCGGCAACGCCGGCACCGGCGCCCCCGGTGCGGTTCCGGGGCGGGGCGCCTTGGTGTGCACCGGAAATCTCACCGCCGTACTCGTTGTGGCCGTTGAGGATCCACTGCCGCTGTGGGTCACCAGGACGATCACCAGCGCTACCACCGCGGCCAGCACCACGACGGACCCGCCGACGATAGCGATGGTTGTCCGCCGGGAATTCGTCGGCTTGGGCCGGGGCGCGGGCGCTTGGGGTGAAGGAGGTGTGGGTGCAGGCGGTTGAGTCGGCGGCGGGCTCCACGCCGCGGTATCGGTCGGGCTGGTCAATGCCGCCCGGGCCGCCTGCGCCAGATCGACGGCGGTTTGGAAGCGCTGGTCGACATCCTTTGCCATGCCGCGGGCGACCACCGCGTCAAGCGCCTGCGATACGTCGGCCGAGGCTGCAGACGGTCGCGGCGGCGCGATGTTGAGATGCCCGTTGAGCTGTTCTTCCATGCTGTCGCCGGAGTAGGGCAGGCGTCCGGTCAGGCACTCGTAGAGCACGCAGGCCAGCGCATACACGTCGGCGCGCTGATCGGTCATGCCCCGGAATCGCTCCGGTGCCATGTAGGCCATCGTGCCCATCGTGTGGCCGGTGTGTGTCAGCACGGTGTCGGCGGCGGTCCGCGCGAGCCCGAAATCGATCAGGTAGACGAAATCGCGGGCGGATACCAGGATGTTGGACGGTTTGATGTCGCGGTGGATCAACCCGACCTCGTGGGCCGTATCCAGTGCTGCCGCAACCTGTTCCACCACCGCGACGGCCTTTTCGGGGCTGAGCCGGCCGCCGTTTTCGGCGATGTAGTGCACCAGGTCGCGACCCTCGACCAACCGCATGTCGACGTAGAGCCGGCCGTCGATCTCGCCATAGCTGTGAATGGGCACCATGTGCGGGTCGCTCAGGCTTGCGGCAATGCGTGCCTCACGCCGGAACCGTTGCTGAAATTCGTCGTCTTCCGCTAGATGCGCGGGCAACACCTTGAGCGCAACCACACGGTCGGTGACGGTGTCATGAGCACGGAACACCTGCCCCATGCCGCCCCGCCCCAACAGGCCCTGTAGTTCGTAATGCCCGAATACCTCCGTCGACACCCAACGACCATAAGCCGTTCGGTGCGTTACGGGTTTCTTGTTAGCCGAGCTTTACCGAATCGAGCGTGACCGGTGAGGCGGGCAGGCCGGTTTGCCGGTTGCCGGCGACTCCGGCCGCGGTGATCTTGTCGAGGACCGCGAGGCCGGCCTCGTCGATGGTGCCGAGCACGGTGAATGCCGGCAGTGCCTCGGCATCCCGCATGAAGAAGACGAATTGGCTGCCATTGGTGTTGGGGTCGTTGGTGGCCATGATCACGGTCCCACGTGGGTACACCACCGTCGCCCTGAGCGCCGGATCGCCCGGAGGGTATTGGTTGGTGGGGTACTCGTCGGCGAATTCGTAGCCGGGGCCACCGTTGCCATCCTTGTCGGGGCCACCACACAGCAGCGACACACTTTCCGTGTTGTTGGTCAGTCGGCCGCATGTGGTGTTGTCGAAGAATTGTTGCCGGGCAAGGCTGGTGAAGCTGTTCACCGTGCAGGGGGACTTGGCGTTGTCGAGCTGCAGGCGGATGACGCCGAAATTGGTGGAAATGGTGGCCAGAATCTGTGCGGGACTGGTGGATACCCGGCCGGACGGGGGCGGGTTGACGGGCTTGGGGGACGCATCCGGCGAGTCGGCGGGCACGGCCATGTACTGGCAGTTGGCGCCCAGGTCGGGCGGCGGAGCAAATGCCGGCAACGGCGGCGCGGCATTCGCGTTCGGGTTGGCCGAGGTCGTCGGCGCTCCCGGTGCGCCGAAGGCGGGCCCCTGTTTGGGGGTCCGGGGGTGCGGCGCGGTGCTGGACGTCGCGTTGTTCGAGGGGGAATCGCCGTTCGCCACCAGGGACACCACCAGGATCGTCACCATCGCAAGGGTGAAGATCGATGCGGCGACGATGCCCACGATCAGGGTCTTGTTCGATTTTTGCGGTGGTTGTTGTGGCGGATAGGCCGTCGGGTTGGGTCCCGGTGCCGGCGGCTGTGGGGTCGCGGCTGGGTGCGGCGGTGGTGGCGGGGTGGCCGCCGTTGGCGGGTACGGCGGTGGTGGCGGGCTGGGCGGTGCGGCGCTGCCGTGGCCTGCCAGTGCGGCTTTGGCGGCTTCCGCGAACTCGATGGCCGTCTGGTAGCGGTAGTTGACATCCTTTGCCATGCCGCGGGCGACCACGTCGTCGAGGGCAGGCGGGACGCCGGGCGTGGTGAATGAGGCGTGCGGCGGCGGGGTGTTCAGATGCGCGTTGAGCTGTTCTTCAAAGGTGTCGCCCGGGTAGGGCAGGTGCCCGGTCAGGCATTCGTAGAGCACGCAAGCCAGCGCATACACATCCGCACGATGATCGGTCATGCCCCGGAAGCGCTCGGGGGCCATGTAGGCCATCGTGCCCATCGTGTGCCCGTCTTGGGTGAGCGCGGTGTCGGCGGCGGTACGGGCGAGGCCGAAGTCGATCAGGTAGACGAAATCGCGGGCGGACACCAAGATGTTGGACGGTTTGATGTCGCGGTGGATCAGCCCGACCTCGTGGGCCGTATCCAGTGCTGCGGCAACCTGTTCGACCACCGCGACGGCCCGCTCGGGGCTGAGCCGGCCGCCGCTTTCGGCGATATAGGCCAACAGGTCGCGACCCTCGATCAGCCGCATATCGACATACAGCCGGCCGTCGATCTCGCCATAGCTGTGGATCGGCACCATGTGCGGGTCGCTCAGGCTCGCCGCGATGCGTGCCTCACGCCGGAAGCGTTGCTGAAACTCGTCGTCGTCCGCCAGATGTGCGGGCAGCACCTTGAGCGCGACGACCCGGTCCGTGCTGGTGTCGTAGGCACGAAAAACCTGCCCCATCCCACCGCGGCCCAGCAGCTCACGCAACTCGTAATGTCCGAATGACTCCGTCACCACGCAATGACCTTAAAGTGTCGGCCGCTCGCGGCGTAAATCGTACGAATGCGTGTCGAGCCGCCCAGCATTTAGTCGAGGAGGATGGACTTGATCGTGACTTCGCTGGTCGGGGCTCCGTCTTCACCGCCGCCGTTGATGCCGGCCTTGGCGATCTTGTCCAGAACCGCCAGCCCGTCAGGCTGAATCGTGCCGAAGACGGTGTACTGGGGCGGCAGCTGGGAGTCCTTGTAGACCATGAAGAACTGGCTGCCGTTGGTGCCCGGTCCGGCGTTGGCCATCGCGAGTGTGCCGCGCGGGTAGAGCACCGGTTCCCGTAGCTTGGGGTCGTTCGGCGGGTACTGGTCGGTCGGGTACTCGTTGACGAATTGGTAGCCCGGTCCGCCGGTGCCGTCGCCCTTGGGATCACCGCACTGCAGCACGCCCAGCGTCTCCGAGGTGGTCAGCCGGTGGCACTTGGTGTTGTCGAAGTACTTCTGTCCGATCAGGCTCGCGAAACTGTTGACCGTGCAAGGCGATTCGTTGTTCGCCAGCATCAGGCCGATGTTGCCCTGGCTGGTTGCCATGCTGGCGCTCACTTGCGCCGGATCGGTCGGTACCTTGCCGGTGCGCGGCGCCTTGACCGGCTTGGCGGCCGGGTCCTGCGACGGCGGGTATTGGCAGTTGGCGCCGACCGTGTCCGACGGCTTGAACGCCGGCAGGGGCGGAACGGGCGGAACCTGCCCGGTTTGCGGAGTCGTCGTGCCCGACGCCGCGGGCGAATTGCTGGTCGTCGGCGCTGCGGTGTTCTGGTGCTTGTTGTTCGTGTTGATCACGGTGATCACCACCGCTGCGATCACCGCGATGGCCGCAACTGCGCCGCCGACGATGACTAAGACGCGGCGCATGCGGGCTTGCTTCGCGCGGCGTTCGAGCTGCCGTTCGAGTTTGCGCTTGGCGTTGGCACGTCGCTGTTCGTTGGTCGGCACGGCCGGTATGCCTCCATGGTTGTAAGCGGGGGCGGGTAGCAGGCTCAGGCTAATGCGGGCGGCGCGAGCGGTGTCAAGTGGCCCCCGTGGGAAACTGGGAATCGTGTTGATCACCGGATTTCCCGCCGGCATGTTGCAGTGCAACTGCTATGTGCTGGCCGAGCGACCCGGAACGGACGCCATCATCGTGGATCCGGGGCAGCGGGCGATGGCTCCGCTGCGGCGCATCCTCGACGAGAATCGGCTGACCCCCGCCGCGGTGCTGCTCACCCACGGGCACATCGACCACATGTGGTCTGCTCAGAAGGTCTCCGACACCTACGGCTGCCCGACCTACATTCATCCCGAAGACCGGTTCATGCTCAAAGACCCGCTCCACGGCATGGGGCCGCGGCTGGCGCAGCTGATGACGGGTGCGTTCTTCCGCGAGCCCAAGCAGGTGGTCGAGCTGGACCGCGACGGCGACAAGATCGACCTGGGCAATGTCAGCGTGAACGTCGATTACACACCTGGACACACCCGCGGATCGGTGGTCTTCCGGGTTGCCGGCGACAAAGATGTGGTGTTCACCGGCGACACCCTGTTCGAGCGCTCGGTGGGCCGCACCGACCTGTTCGGCGGCAGCGGTCGCGATTTGCTGACGTCGATCGTCGACAAGCTCTTGGTGCTCGACGACGACACCGTGGTGTTGCCGGGCCACGGCAACTCCACCACGATCGGCGCCGAGCGGCGTTTCAACCCGTTCCTCGAAGGCCTGACCGGATGACGGAGTTCTCGTCCTTCTCCGCGCCCAAGGGCGTGCCCGATTACTTTCCGCCCGACTCGGCGCAGTTCGTTGCTGTGCGCGCTGGCCTGCTCGGCGCTGCCCGGCGGGCCGGTTACGGCGATATCGAGCTACCCATCTTCGAGGACACCGGGCTGTTCGCTCGCGGCGTCGGCGAATCCACCGACGTGGTGTCCAAGGAGATGTACACGTTCGCCGACCGCGGCGACCGGTCGGTGACGCTGCGGCCGGAGGGCACCGCCGGGGTTGTGCGCGCGGTGATTGAGCACGGCCTCGACCGCGGCGCGCTGCCGGTCAAACTCTGTTATGCCGGACCGTTTTTCCGTTACGAGCGTCCGCAGGCCGGCCGGTACCGCCAGCTGCAGCAGGTCGGCGTGGAGGCGATTGGCGTCGACGACCCGGCGCTGGACGCCGAAGTGATCGCGATCGCCGACGCCGGGTTCCGGTCACTGGGTCTGGACGGCTTCCGGCTGGAGATCACCTCGCTGGGCGATGAGAGTTGTCGGCCGCAGTACCGGGAACTGCTGCAGGAGTTCCTGTTTGGACTCGACCTCGACGAGGAGACGCGCCGGCGTGCCGAGATCAACCCGCTGCGCGTGCTCGACGACAAGCGGCCCGAGGTGAAAGCCATGACGGCCGACGCCCCGGTGCTGCTCGACCACCTTTCCGATGGGGCCAAGCAGCACTTCGACACGGTGCTGGCCCACCTCGATGCGTTGGGTGTGCCCTACGTGATCAACCCGCGGATGGTGCGGGGGCTGGACTACTACACCAAGACCACCTTCGAGTTCGTGCACGACGGGCTGGGCGCCCAGTCGGGTATCGGTGGCGGTGGCCGCTACGACGGGCTGATGCACCGGCTCGGCGGACAAGACCTGTCCGGCATCGGTTTTGGGCTCGGTGTGGACCGCACGCTGCTGGCATTGCGGGCCGAGGGCCGCAGCGTCGGGGAGACGACCCGCTGCGACGTCTTCGGGGTGCCGTTGAGCGAGGCGGCCAAGCTGCGGCTGGCGGTGCTGGGCGGTCAGCTACGGGCCGGGGGTGTCCGGGTCGACCTGGCCTACGGCGATCGCGGGCTCAAGGGCGCGATGCGCGCCGCCGATCGGTCCGGTGCCCGCATCGCGCTGGTCGCCGGTGATCGCGATCTGCAGGCCGGCACGATCGGCGTCAAGGATCTGACCACGGGGGAGCAGGTGTCGGTACCGCTCGATTCGGTTGTCGCCGAGGTTCTCTCGCGTTTCGCGGTGTAGTCGTCGCCTGCGGCCCCGGCGGCGGCAGTTCAATGCGCCGTCATCAGAAATTTAACGGATCCGCAAACAATTAGCCGGGTTTATTGTACGGTCGTCCAAGATCGCTGCCACCGGGTGAAGGAGACGTCCGTGGAAGGTGCCGAGACCGGGACAACCCCTCCGACCGTGAAATCGTTTCGCGACTTCTCCAGCGTCCGGGTGGAGTGCACTGAGCTGGGTGCGTCGCGCGCGCTGGGGTCACTCTCGGTGCCGCCGGCCTGGCCCAAGGCCACCCCGAAGTCCGAAATCCCACCGCCCGCTGTCAAGGGTAAGCCGCCGGGACTCACCTACCAGGATGGCCTGATGGGCGTGATGACCGGGCGCCACGCCGTCGGCGAGGACGAGATCGTCGAGGCGTAGCCCCGGCGCTATGCCGGAGGCGTTGTCAGACCGCGAGGGCATAATCGAATGTATGTTCGATTCACTGGATGAATCCGCGGCCCTGGTGGATGACATCTGCTCGTCCGCACGGTCCGAAAACCGCGCTGCGGCCGCTCAACTCGAGGCTATCGGGGCACTGTTCGGCCTCCGGTTATGTCGTTATGCGGAGACCGAGGCGTGGGCGGTCGACACCATGGAGGCGGTGGCCGCCGAGCTGGCGGCCGCGTTGCGAATCAGTCAGGGGCTGGCAGCCAGCCGCCTTCGGTACGCCCGCGCGATGCGTGAGCGGCTGCCGGAGGTCGCGGAAGTATTCAAAGCCGGCGATATCGACTATCGAACGTTTCAAACCATCGTCTATCGCACCGACCTGCTGACCGACGACGAGGTACTGGCCCGAGTCGACGCGGAGCTGGCGGTCAATGTGCCGCGTTGGCCATCGATGACCCAAGGTCGCCTGGCCGGGCAGGTCGACAGGATCGTCGTGAGAGCCGACGCGGACGCCGTACGGCGGCGCAGGGAACGGCAGTTCGACCGTGAGATCTGGATCGGCGACCTCGGAGATGGCATTTCCGAGATCAACGGTTCCCTGTTGACCCCCGACGCGCGAGCACTTGAAGAGCGGTTGAATGCGTTGTCTACCACGGTATGTGAACACGATCCCCGGGGCCGCGAACAGCGCCGGGCCGACGCGCTCGGAGCGCTGGCGGTGGCGGCCGATCGGCTGGGCTGCCGGTGCGGCCGACCCGACTGCGCGGCGGGCAAGCATCCCGCCGCATCGCCCGTCGTCATTCATGTGATCGCCGAGCAGGCCAGCGTCGACGGTCGCGGGTCGTTGCCCGGGTCCCAGTTGAGTGCGGACGGCCTCATCGCACCGGAACTCGTTGCGGAACTGGCTAAGTCGGCCAAGTTGGTGCCGCTCGTGCATCCTGCCGACGCCCCGCCCGAGCCAGGGTATGTGGCTTCCCGGGCGCTGCAGGACTTTGTGCGGTGCCGAGACCTGACGTGCCGCTGGCCGGGTTGCGACCGGCCGGCAGTGGAGTGCGACCTTGACCATACGATCCCGTACGCCGAAGGCGGCCCGACGCATGCGTCAAACCTCAAGTGCTACTGCCGCACTCATCATCTGGTCAAAACCTTCTGGGGGTGGCACGACAAGCAGTTGCCCGACGGGACAGTAATTTTGACGTCGCCGGCCGGGCACACTCACGTCACCACACCGGGCAGTGCACTGCTGTTCCCCAGCCTGTGCCGCGCCGTCGGCGGCATGCCCGCCCCCGAAGCCGACCCACTTCGCGAGAACTACTGCGGCGACCGGACCGCGATGATGCCCAAGCGCCGGCGCAGCCGCAGCCAAGAGCGCGCCGTTCGCATTGCCATCGAACGCCGGCGAAATCGCGACGCGCGCATGGCGCGGTCCGGACCCGCCCCGCCCGACGACCCGCCACCATTTTGACCGTGGCTCAACGGCCCTCGACATTGTTCAGCTGCGCTACTTTCATCCCGTGGCTATTCACTCGGCGGACAACCCTTGCTGTGCTCGGTACCAGCGCAGCGATGAGTCTCGGGTATGCGCTTCGCGGAACCGTTGGTGCGCCCGTCCTGAGCACCCGCCTGACCGACGGCGGCGGGACTAGCATGCTCAGCATGATCAACACGATGGTGATCGGGGTCTGCGAATATCAAATTAGCAATTCGGAAACCAACGTGATCGACGCCCGCTGGATCGCTTCAGATGCTGTGGAGCGGTTGGACGGCGCGATCTGCTCCGGACGCGCAAGGGGCGACACTTCTAACGGCTTCCCTGGCGATTACCACGTACAGTACTTCGACGCGAAAGGTGAGCTGACCGGCGACCTCGACCTGCACATCGAGCCAGTTGGACGGTCGTATGGACTCACCTGGCGCAACCGTCCCGAAGATGCCGGGCTTCCTGCGGCGAGTGGAGAAGTCGTATTCGAAGGCATCGGCTTCCCGAGCGGTGACAGGTCGATGGTTCTTGCGTATTGGATGGCGGAAAAGGTGTCATCAGCCATGCAGGCTTCGATTTAATCTGTCAGTGCTGCGTGAACCGGGTTGCGATGTGTGGCTAGGTTGGCCTTTCCCATGGTCACCGTCCGGTCTGTGCCGCCGCCCTTGGTTCCGGCTGGCGTGAGCAGCAACTGGCCGACGGTACGGTCGTGTGGACCCCTCCTGCGTCCAGAATGTCTTTCAGATAATCGCACCCACCTGTTACAGCAAACTATCTGCCTGCTGGTCGAATGTTGCTGATGGGTTTTCTTTGTCCAGTAGCTCACGGAGTCGGTGCCCGACGAACGGGTGCTCTTTGCCGCCATTGGTTCCGTGCCTATGGACGTCCTGTCGTCACTCGGGTTGAATTAGATACCGAGTGGATGACACCGAAGAAATGGAAATCCTGCCGTGCGCACCGGCATCACCCGTCTTGCAGACGCTCTGGTTAGCGCCTCGATGGTTCTGACCGCCGCAGTTATTTGCGCTGGCGCGGCAAGCGCCGACCCGAGCCAGCAGGATCAGTTTGTGGCGGAGCTCCAACAAGATGAGATTCCCGTAGTAGATAACTTGCCTGCTCTCGTCGCCCGAGCCCATCAAATTTGTGGCGAACTCGACGGCGGCGCCTCGGTCTATGCCGTGGTAGACGAAGAGATGAACGGTATATACGAGGAAAATCCCCGTCTGAACCCCGCTCGGGTTCATAGAACCGCGGTCAGATTCATCGCCGTATCAGCGAAAGTCTACTGCCCAAGCCATCTTGGCGATCCGTACGTAAGCGACGACGTCGGCTTCTCTATCCTTGGTCCAGTGGCAGGGGTACGTCACCAGACGTAGACGCGGATTCGCGTTGTGGGGCAAGAGAATCACACTGCCGCTTGCGCGACCGGCTTGAAGTTAGGGTGTTCTTTGCGTAGTCGCTATCATCATCTGGTCAAAACCTTCTGGGGGTGGCACGAAAAGCAGCTGCCCGACGGGACGCTGATCCTGACATCGTCGGCCGGGCAAACCCATGTCACCACGCCGGGCAGCGCACTGCTGTTTCCCAGCCTGTGCCTGGCGACGGGCGGTGTACCGGCGCCCGAAGTCGAACTGCCACAGGATTACTGCGGCGACCGCACCGCGATGATGCCCAGGCGGCGCCACACCCGCGCGCAAGACCGTGCCGCACGCATTGCCACCGAACGCCGGCAGAACCGCGACGCGCGCATGGCCCGCCGAAAACCCGAGACGGACGAAGAATCACCGCCATTCTGAAAGCCCAGCAACGGTTTACACGGAGGCGACGGCGAACAGGCGCCACTCACCGGGCACGCCTTTGAGTTGGTGTGTGCCGTGCTCCTCGAACTCGAGTCCGGAGCCGATCACGAGGTCGCGCAGCGTGCTGGACACGAGCACGTCATTCGAGCCCGCCAGCGCGCTCACGCGCGCCCCGATGTGCACACCGATCCCGCCGATATCGTCGCCGCGGACCTCGCACTCGCCGGTGTGCAGCCCGGCGCGCACCTGGATGCCGAGCGTACGCACGGCGTCGCGAATCGCCATGGCGCAGCGGATCGCTCGCTGCGGCCCGTCGAACATCGCCAGGAAGCCATCGCCTGACGTGTTCACCTCGCGGCCCCGAAAGCGATTGAGCTGCGAACGCACGATGGCGTCGTGTGCGTCAAGCAGCGCTCGCCAGTGACGGTCGCCCATCTCTGCGGCGCGGCGCGTCGAGTCCACGATGTCGGTGAACAGCACGGTGGCGAGAACACGGTCATCGGCGACCTCGGGCTGCTCACCGGTGAGGAATTGGGCGATCTCCTGGAAGGAATCTCGCCACGGTTCGACGACGTGATAGAAGTTGCGCCCGGGCAGCTCAACGAATTTCGCGCCCTCGATGAGATCGGCGACTTCCTTGCCTTTCGCCGGCGGAAGGAGCGGATCGTCGCTGTAATGGAGGACGAGGGTGGGTACGCGGACGGTCGGAAGAATTGCACGCGCGCTCATCTCGCTGACGAGTGGCAACACAAGTTCAACGGTGCGTGGGCTCGCCGCCAGGCGCACGTGCCGGGCCCACGCGGCGCGGATCTCCTCATTCCACGGCATGTCCGGGTTGAGCAGACGTTCGATCTCGCCGGAACCCCATAAGACGGGGGCCGCGTGGCCGAGTTCGTCCATCGCGTCTGTGCGGAGTGCCGCGTCTGTCGTGCTCTCGACCACGACGAGCGTGGTCGTGCGGGACGGATGCGTGGCCGCGAACAGCGCCGCCGTCGAGAGTGCGCCGGCATAGGTGACCAGAGCCGCCTCGGGAATCGCGAGAGCGTCGAGCACGGCGGTGCTGCTGTCGGCCCATTGCTCCAAGGTCGGCAGTGCGCCCGGCTCGACGGGATCGGACGCGCCGGTGCCCGGCTGATCGAAGAGGATCAATCGCCCGAGCGACGTCATCGCTTCCATCCACCCCTGGTCGCCAGGCAGCTCCGGAAAGACTTCGCAGTTCGTGAACCAGTTCGGCACGAAAACGATGTCGCGCTAACCCTCACGCGATGCGCGATAGGCGACGCACAAGTCCCCGTTCATCGCATACCGCGTCTCCGAGAACACGGCCGGAGTCTAAGTCCGAGCCTGCGTGCCTGTCTCGTACTCGGCCAGGCCGGCCAGCGCCTGCGGCAACGGATCTCGGTGCAGAACCCCGAGGCGTTGCGTGGCGCGGGTGAGGGCGACGTAGAGCTCGGCCGCGCCGCGCGGGCCGTCCGCGAGGATCCGTTGTGGGTCGACGACCAGCACGGCGTCGAACTCCAGGCCCTTGGTCTGCGAGGCCGGCACCGTACCCGGTACACCGGACGGGCCGATCACGACGCTGGTGCCTTCGCGACTGGCCTCGTCCCGAACGAATTCCTCAATGGCACTGGATAATTCGTCGTCGGTGACCTTTCTTGACCACGGCCGCACACCGCACGCGCGAACCGACTCCGGTGGCTGGACCCCGGGCGCGAACTCGTCGAGCAATGCGGCGGCGACCGTCATGATCTCCTCCGGGGTGCGATAGTTGACCGACAGCGGCCGGTATTCCCATCGGTCCGCCACATACGGCTGCAGCATCGCTTGCCACGACGTCGCCCCGGCCGCCGAGCGCCGCTGGGCGAGATCGCCGACCACGGTGAAGGACCGGCCGGGGCAGCGTCGCATCAGCACCCGCCAGTCCATTTCGGACAGCTCCTGGGCCTCGTCGACGACGATGTGCCGGTAGGTCCAATCCCGGTCCGCCGCAGCACGTTCGGCGAGTTCGCGGGTGTCGCGCTCGAGGAATCGCTCGGCCAGATCGTCGGCGTAGATCATGTGTTGGGCGCGCAACTGCTCCTCGTCGTCCATCGAGTCCTCGCTGCGCATCTCGAGCAGGTCCAGCACACCGGCGGCGTACTCGGCTTCGTGGTTCCGCTCCCGCTCGGCGCTCGCCGCGGCGGACTCGGCGTTCTTGTCGCGGCCCAGCAGATCGACCAGTTCGTCGAGCAGCGGCACGTCCGACACCGTCCATGCCTCGCCGTCAACGCGCAACAGCGCCTGGGGAGCACCCACGGCGTGCAGCCGCTCGGGGGAGAGGTACAGCGACGCCAGCAGCTCCTGCGGTGTCAGGATCGGCCAGAGCCGGTCGAGCGCGGCGGTGAACTGTTCGTTGTCCGCTAGCTCGGCGAGCAGGTTCTGGCGCAGCTGCTCCCAGGCGCTGCGGTCCTCGCGGGTCAGCCAGCCGCGGCCGATCCGCGCGATCGCCCGCTCGGTCAGCGCCCAGGTGAGGATGTCGATGAACACCGCGCGGGCCTGGTTGTGCGGCTGTCCGCTGCCACGTGCCTCTTCACGCGCCCACTCGGCGATTTCGGTGTCGATGCGCATCGTGACGTCCGCCAGTTCGATCTCCAGCGGGCGCTCGGGCAGCCGTTGCCGATCCGCGATCGCGGCAGCCAGCACGTCGAGGATTTTCAGCGAGCCCTTGAACGCCGCACCATCCGGACTGTCCTCGGCGCTGACCTGCATACCGGGCACCAGATCGCCGGGCGTCATGAACACCACGCTGGACTCGCCCAGCGACGGCAACACGCGGTCGACGTGGCGAAGGAACGCCGAATTAGGCCCCACCACAAGGACTCCGTGGCGTTCGATGCGTTCGCGCTGGGTGTAGAGCAGGTACGCGACGCGGTGCAGCGCCACGACCGTCTTCCCGGTCCCGGGGCCACCCTCGATCACCAAGACGCCCGGGTGATCGAGCCGGATGATTTCGTCCTGCTGGGCCTGAATGGTCGCCACGATGTCGCGCATGCCTTCGCCGCGCGGCGCGTTGACCGCCGCCAGCAGGGCCGCGTCGCCTTGCGCGTCAGCGCCGGGCCGGCCGAACAGCTCGTCGGTGAAGTCGACGACGCGACGTCCGCGGGTGTGGAACTGGCGGCGCCGGTGCATGTCCTCGGGGCTGGCGGCGGTGGCGATGTAGAAGGCGCGAGCCGCCGGTGCCCGCCAGTCGAGCAGCAGCGGTTGGTACTCGTTGTCGGCGTCGAACAAGCCGATGCGGCCGATGTAGGAGCGTTCGCCGGAGAGGGCGTCCAGCCGACCGAAACACAGCCCGTAGTCCGCCACGTCCAGCCGCTTGACCTCCCTGGCCACCGCGCGCACCTCGGCGTCCCGATCCGAAAGGCTCTCGCTGTCGCCCAGCAACGCCGCGCGGAATTTGTCCTTCGCCCGGGCCCGTTCGGCATCGAGCCGCGCATAGAGTCCGGTCACGTAGCCCTGTTCGGACTGCAGTTCGCCTTCATACTCAGGATTCGACAAGTACCCCTCCGCCATTTCCGGTCTAGGCCATCGTAGGAGCTTGACAACGTATCGAACAATTGTTCGAATAGCAGAGTGCGGTGGGCGAACCAGGCCGTCGCCGTCAACGGGGAACCGATCGACGACGGAGCATTGCCAGGTTTACAGCGGATCGGCCTGGTCCGCAGCGTGCGCGCGCCGCAATTCGAGGGGATCACCTTTCACGAGGTGCTCTGCAAATCGGCGCTCAACAAAATTCCGGAAGCGGCCGCGTTGCCGTTCCGCTATACCGTCAACGGCTACCGCGGCTGCTCGCACGCCTGCCGCTATTGTTTCGCCCGGCCCACTCACGAATATCTGGACTTCGATCCCGGCGCCGACTTCGATACCCAGATCGTGGTCAAGACCAATGTCGCGGAGGTATTGCGCCGCGAGTTGCGCCGGCCGTCGTGGCGGCGCGAAGCCGTCGCGCTGGGCACCAACACCGATCCCTACCAGCGCGCCGAGGGCCGCTATGCCCTGATGCCGGGCATCGTCGGCGCCCTCGCCGAATCCGGCACGCCGCTGTCCATCCTGACCAAAGGCACCCTGCTGCGGCGGGATCTGCCGCTGATCGCCGCTGCGGCCCAACAGGTTCCGGTGTCGGTCGCGGTGTCGCTGGCGGTCGGGGATGCGGACTTGCACCGAGACGTCGAGCCGGGCACGCCGACGCCGCAGGCGCGCCTGGGTCTGATCGGCGCGATCCGCGACGCCGGCCTCGACTGCCATGTGATGGTCGCGCCGGTGCTGCCACACCTCACCGACTCCGTCGAGCACCTCGACGGGCTGCTCGGCCAGATCGCGGCCGCCGGCGCCGGCAGCGTGACCGTCTTCGGCCTGCACCTGCGTCGTTCCACCCGCGGCTGGTTCATGTCCTGGCTGGCCCGTTCGCATCCCGAGCTCGTCGGCCGCTACCGCGAATTGTACCGGCGCGGAGCGTATTTGCCGCCGGACTATCGCGAGATGCTGCGCGTGCGGGCCGCCCCGCTGATCACCAAACACCGGCTGAGCGGCGACCAGCGTCCGTTCTCGCAAGCACCCAAGGCCGCCGAGCCGGAACCCGGGCAGGCGACGCTGTTTTAAGTGGGCTTGTCCCCGCGGGGCTTGGTCAGGGTGAACTGCTCCACGACGACGACCGCGCCGAGCGGCCCGCGCAGCGCGTAATGCGTCGCCTTGATCGAGGTGTTGCCGCCCGGCTGACCCGGGTCGACGTCGAAAGCCACGAATCCGTAAGGATTTTCGCGGTCACGAAAAGCCGACCAGGGTGCGTCCTCGAGGACGTAAATCGGCGGTTTGCGCCCGACTGAGGGATCAAACGCGCCCACGCCGGTGATCACCCGGCATCGTGGTTCGGCAAAGAGCATCCCATTGGACGGTGCCGAGGTGCCGCCACCGCCGATGACGAGGTGCACCGTTCCGCGGGTCGCGTCGATCACGTCGTGGGGGGTGTCGACGGGGATCGGTGTGCGGGTGTCGGTGCTTTCCGTGCCGCGCAACGGATGGGAACGTTCGTAGTGGTGTTCGTGGCCGCACAGCACCAGATCGACCTGGTACTGGTCGAACAGCGGCAGCCACTCCTCGCGGATGCCGAGGTCGGCACCGTTGGCGCGTTCGGCGGTGGAGATGGCGGTCTGATGCATACAGATAACCAGCCAGTCGATATCGGGATCGCGGCGCGCGGCCGCGAGTTCGGCTGTAAGCCAGCGCTTTTGCTCGCCGCCCGAATAATTGTGGACGTAGAAATTGCCACCGTCCTGCAACGCCACGTCGTCGTTGTTGAGGCTGATCACCCGCACCGATCCGGCCGTGAACGAGTACCACAGGCCGCGCAGTTCGGGGCTTGCCCCGGAGTCGGGCACCGCGAAGTATGTCTGATAGGCGCCGTAGCCGACCGGCCCGTTGCCCAACTCGTTCTCGTGGTTGCCGGCCGCGGGCATCCACGGCCGGTAGCGCGCCGAGCGGGTGTTGTTCTCGAACCAGTTCGACCAGGTGCGGACGCGGTCTTGGGCGAGGTTGGCGTAGCACAGGTCGCCGTTGATGAGGTTGAACAACGGGCCGATGCGTTCGATCGCCAGCGTGGTGTCGGCGGCCGCGGGCGATCCGATGTTGTCGGTGCTGTAGGTGCCGTCGGGCATCCTGTCCAGCGTCGGGGTGGACTGATCGCCGAAACTGGTGAAGCGCAACGGCTTTCGACCCACAGGTCCAGTCCGTACCGTGCCTTGCTCGGGCTCGGCGCCGTCGTGCACGGCGGCATACACGTAGTCGGTATCCGGCGTCAGGTTCGTCAGGCGAGCGTGGTTGACGCGAACTTCATTGTTGGACTTGGCATCTCGGTAGGTCCGCGTTTCGGCCGCGACGGTGCGGCCATAGCCGGCCCCGGGCGTGCCGAGCATGACGCGCGGATTGCGAACGGCCTCGGTGCTGTGCCAGGACACCACCACCTCGGTGCCGGCGTTCTTGCTGAATTGCAGGTGCAGACCGAAAACCGGCGGCGCGCCGTTGCGATCCGGCGCAGGCAATAGGGCGGGCCCGTGCGAGTTGGACCACAACAGCGCGGCGGCGCCCACCCCGACGCCGGCGCCGACACCCATCCCGACGACCGCCGAGGTCGCGCTGGTCGTCAACAACCGGCGGCGGCTAATGCCCGTCGCGCCGTCCGGAACGGCCGGGTCGGCGTCGTCGGTCATGCATGTTTCATACCCGAGCCAGGCGACCGTTGGCATATCAAGCGGTGAACGCCGGAGCCGCTGGTAACAGTTCCGGTAGCGTTTTCGATATGACGAACGTGATGACGAACCTGCGAAAAGGGACCAGCGCGGTCGCGTCGGCAACGTTTGCACTGGTCGGGGGAGTAATTCTCGGGCCGGCGACGGCGCATGCGGACGGCCACCAGGTGACCTACACCGTGACGAGTCCCAACAACTTGACCGCCACCGTCAACTACGTGAGTTCCGATCCGCCCAGCCAGGCCGCCTACAACGCGGACCCGTCGAAGTTCATGACCAGCGTGCAGGCGCCCCTCAGCGGCCAGCCGGTCACCTACACCGCCACCCTGGCAAACCCGAACCAGTACGCGAGCATCAGCGCCAGCGGCATGCTGCACTGGCCGGATTCGGGCAACGGCCCGGCGCAGTTTCACTGCGAGATCGCGGTGGACGGCCAGGTGGTCGCACACGCCGACGCCACCACCACCGTCACCTGCAAGCTCGGGTAGTCAGCCGGCGAACACGTAGACCCACGCGGTCGCACCCTCGGCTACCCGGCTTAACCGAGGTTCGTCGAGGCGAACGTGTCGCACTGGTGCGGGTCGCCGGTCTGATAGCCGACCGTGAACCACTTTTGGCGTTGCGCGGCGGATCCGTGCGTCCACGACTCGGGGTTGACGCGCCCGGTCGACTCCTTCTGGATCCGGTCGTCGCCGACCGATGCGGCGGCCGAAAGCGCATCCTGAATGTCCTTGTCGCTCAACGGTTCTAGGTACGGCACGCCGGTGCTCTCCTGTTTGACCGTCGACGCGTAGTGCGCCCAGATGCCGGCGTAGCAGTCGGCCTGCAGCTCGGTGCGAACCCCGTTCCCGCCGGCGCCCTGCGCGCCCTGCTGGGACCGCCCCAAGGTGCCCTGCAGCTGCTGGACGTGGTGACCGTATTCGTGGGCGACCACATACTCCTGCGCGAAAGGCCCACCGCTGGAACCGAATTTATCCACCAGCTCCTTGAAGAAGTCGGTATCGAAATACGCGGTCTGGTCCACCGGGCAGTAGAACGGCCCGACAGCGGTGGTGGCCGGCCCGCAGCCGGTGTTCACCGAACTGGTGAACAGGCGCACATGCGGGCGGGTGTAGTTCGGCATCAGCTGATGCCAGACCGCGTCCACGGAGTTGCCGGTGGCGACCACCCGGCACTGCACGTACTTGTTGGCGTCGGCCCCGGTCTTGCACTGGCTCAGGTCGAACCCGGGCGCCGAGTAGCCGCCGGTGTTCGCGCTCGGCGGGGGCATCACCTTGCTCGGATCGATGCCGAAGAATAGGGCCGCGACCAGGATCAGCAGCCCGACGCCGCCACCGCCGAGGGCCATCCCCATGCCGCCACCGCCGGATGAGTCCGCGGTGCTGGTGTCGATCTGCATACCCTCGTTGAAGGTCATCGCAGCCTCCGTTAGATCGGGTCGGTCAAATCAGCCTAACGCGGTTGCGTGACCGAGTATCGGATGTCGGTGTAGCGGCGCAGGTTGCTCAGAAATCGGCGCAGCCCCAGGTTCAGCAGCGGCCCGGTGATGACCATCGCCAGCCGTGCCGGTCCCGCAGGTTTCTGTGCCATGGTCCAGGTCAGCCGGCAGCCACCCGGGATGACCTCGACACGATAGTCCTCGGCGAAGGCGGCCACGGCCCTGGTGGAGCACTCGTTGAACCGGAATGCCATGCGGGTGAACGGTTCCCAGGCCAGGAACTCCTCGTCGCCGGTGATGCCCCCGCGCATCTCGACGATGCGGGTGGTGCCGACCCCGCGCGGCTCGGGACTGGTCCAGGTCACCTTGGTGATCACCGACGCCCAGCGCGGCCAGGCCTCGGCGTCGGCCAGCACTTCGAATACCTGCTGGGGCGTGATGGCCAGGTCGACACTGTTGCGGAACCGGTATGGCGCGCTGTCGATGAAGTCGAGGTCGACGCGTTCGCAGGGATGCATGGCGCTAACTTAACCCGGACCGTCGCTGGCCGCGGCCAGTAGCGGCACCAGCACATCGCTGATCGGCGTCGCCAGGTTGTGCGCGCGGGCCTTGCGGATGATCACCCCGTTGCGGATGTCCCATTCCATCGGCCGGTGCTGCTCCCGGTCGGCCAGTATCGAGGTGCCCATGTCCTCGGGAGCCGCACGGAACATCTCGACCAGCTCATCGACCACGGTGTCCGGCAGCCGGGCGCCCTCGGCCCGCGCGACCGCCAGGCACTCGGCGACATAGCGGCGCGACAGCGCGGCCACGTCGTCGCGGCGAAAGATCCCGGACCGCCGCCCGGTCAGGGGCAGGAAGCCCGCCAACGCATTGACCAGCAGCTTGCGCCACGCTGCGGTGCGGAAGTCGGGGTCACAGTCCACCCGGCAGCCGGCGCCGCGCAGCACCTCGGCGACCGTCTCCGCCGCGGGTCCACTGGGCAGCACCAGGGCGGCCTCGGTGCGAAGCCGCACCCACCCTTCCGGTTGGGTTTCGGCGCCGTACCAGACGATCCCGGGAATCACGGCCGACGACGGGCAGAGCGGCTGCACCTGCTCGACCTGTTCGACGCCGTTCTGCAGCACCAGGACGATCGTGTGCTCGGCGCACAGGCGGGTCAGCCAGCGGCCCGCGTCGTCGTTCTGGGTGGCCTTGACCGCCAGGATCACGATGTCGACCGGGCCGGCGATCTCGGCGGGATCGGTGTGCACCGGCCCGGGCACCACGATCGGGTCCCCGTCGTCGGGGCGCAGCTCGATGCTGTCGCGCGCAGTGCGACCGCAGACCAGCACCGAATGCCCGGCCTGGTACAGCAGCGCGGCGACCGTCGTGCCGACCGCGCCGGGACCCACGAGTGCGATGTTTGTGGCGATAGATGCGAAGTTACGCCGTCGGTGGTGCTGAAGCCGACGCGGATCCGCCGAGTGCACGATGCGGTCCCAGGCGAATCAGCATGCGGGTTGTTGCTCGCCATTCAGTGCTCGCGCGCGATACTCGCTGGGTGTTTCATCAAACATTGCCCTGAATAAGCGGGAGAAGTGTGCGGCATTGCCGAGTCCCCATCTGGCGCCGATCGAATGGACCGGCGTTTCCGCGAGCGCCGCGTTGCTCAAATCCCTGCGGCAGAGCTCGATCCGTCGATTGCGGATCCACCCGGCCACCGTTTGGCCTTCTTGTTCGAACAGCTTTTGGAGGTGGCGCACCGACACATGATGTGCCGCAGCGATTGTCGAGGAGCTGAGGGTGCGATCACCGAGTCGGCCTTCAATGAAGGCACGGATTCGTAGCAGCAAGATCCTTCTGTCGGCGTGATCCCATGCGGTAGCGTCGGGCAACTGTGCGATGAGCGAAGCCGCGAGCATGTCCAGTACGGCGTCGGCGAGACGTGGGGTGGCGCTGCCGAATTCGCCGGTCGGTCGCTTGCCGAGCTCAACGAAGAACGATGACGCCATCAAGCCCAGGCCCGCATGGCCACTGATCGGTCGAGCCGTGAGTTGCGACAGCTGCGATACCGGCAGCTGAAGCAAGTTACTGGGAAACATCGCGGTCTGCATCTGAAATGGGCCGCGCGTCAACAACTGGTACGGCCGCGTTGTGTCATAGACGGCGTAGTCGCCCGGCTCGAGCACTGCTTCCCGGCCGCCCTGAGATATCAGACAGGCGCCCGTCAGCTGCACCGCGACCTTGAGGTACTCGGGTGCGCTGCGTTCAATCAGCTGTTGGGTACGTTTGACCGCCATCTCGTTCGCGACTCGCACCCTTGCTAGTTGGACGGTACCCAAGGTGGTCGAACGCACACCCCCGCTAAATGCCCTTACGTCGTCCATCGACAACGCCACCGGCACCAAATTGGCTGATACGGCATCAGAAAACGCATCAAACCGATGGGTACCGTTCGGCCTGTTGTTCGATGTGGTTCGCACGAAGACCATCCAAGAGCTCGCAGGACTCGACGCTTCGGCAGCAGCGGCGAAGGCGCTTCCGTCAGTGGGCAACCCATTAGGCCCTTATCGACCTAACGTTACTTCGAATAAGCCCTCGTCGATCGGCAGCGGCATTGTTATGGGTGACAACGACTTTTGTCACCGATGTATTCGCAAGGACGCGCATGTCCGTGCCGTTCGGCGCCGGGACCGATAGCAGCGAATCACCGCCCCTTAGACTGGTCAGTCGTCCAACGTCAAGAGGAGTATTCGTGCTGCGCAGCCACACCGCTGGTTCACTACGGGATGGCGACGCCGGCCAGCAGGTGACGCTGGTCGGGTGGGTGGCGCGCCGCCGCGATCACGGTGGCGTCATCTTCATCGACCTGCGGGACGCGTCCGGCATCGCGCAGGTGGTCTTCCGCGCGGCAGATGTGCTGGAACAGGCGCACCGATTGCGCGCCGAATTCTGCGTCGCGGTCTCCGGGGTCGTCGAGATCCGTCCGGAAGGCAACGCCAACGCCGAGATTCCCACCGGCGATGTCGAGCTGAATGTCACGTCGTTGACCGTGCTCGGCGAAAGTGCGCCGCTGCCATTCCAGCTCGACGAGCCGGCGGGGGAGGAGTTGCGGCTGAAGTACCGCTACCTCGACCTGCGCCGCGATGGCCCGGCCGCGGCAATTCGGTTGCGCTCCAAGGTGAATGCCGCCGCCCGATCGGTGCTTTCACGGCACGACTTCGTCGAGGTCGAGACGCCGACGATCACCCGCTCGACGCCCGAGGGCGCGCGCGACTTCCTGGTGCCGGCCCGGCTGCACCCCGGATCGTTCTACGCGCTGCCGCAGAGCCCGCAGCTGTTCAAGCAGTTGCTGATGGTGGCCGGCATGGAGCGCTACTACCAGATCGCCCGCTGCTACCGCGACGAGGATTTCCGCGCCGATCGGCAGCCGGAATTCACTCAGCTCGACATGGAGATGAGCTTCGTCGACGTCGAGGACATCATCGCCATTTCCGAGGAGATCCTGAGCGCGCTGTGGGCGCTGATCGGCTACCAGATCCCGACGCCGATCCCGCGGATCAGCTATGCCGACGCCATGCGACGGTTCGGCTCCGACAAGCCGGACATGCGCTTCGGGCTGGAGCTTGTCGAGTGCACAGAGTTCTTCTCCGACACCACATTCCGTGTCTTCCAGGCGCCGTATGTCGGTGCGGTGGTGATGCCCGGCGGGGCTTCGCAGCCACGCCGCACCCTGGACGGCTGGCAGGAATGGGCCAAACAGCGCGGGCACCGCGGCCTGGCCTACGTGCTGGTCGGTGATGACGGCGAGCTCTCCGGACCGGTGGCCAAGAACCTGACCGACGCCGAACGCGACGGCCTGGCCGGCCACGTCGGAGCCAGCCCCGGCGACTGCATCTTCTTCTCGGCCGGACCGGCGAAGGCGTCGCGCGCCTTGTTGGGCGCCGCCCGCGGCGAGATCGCCAACCGGCTCAACCTGATTGACGCGGCAGCCTGGGCGTTCGTCTGGGTGGTGGATCCGCCGCTGTTCGAGCCCGCCGCGGACGCGACCGCTGCCGGTGACGTCGCCGTAGGCTCCGGTGCGTGGACCGCCGTGCACCACGCGTTCACCTCGCCCAAGCCGGAGTTCGCGGGCGCGCTGGACTCCGATCCGGGCGTCGTGCTGGCCGATGCCTACGACATCGTCTGCAATGGCAACGAGATCGGCGGCGGCTCGATCCGTATCCACCGCCGTGACATTCAGGAACGGGTGTTCGCGGTGATGGGTCTGGACCAGGCCGAGGCCGAGGAGAAATTCGGATTCCTGTTGGAGGCGTTCACTTTTGGCGCGCCCCCGCACGGCGGCATCGCGTTCGGCTGGGACCGGATCAACGCCCTGCTGTCCGGGGTGGACTCGATCCGTGAGGTGATCGCCTTCCCGAAGACCGGCGGCGGCGTCGACCCGCTGACCGATGCGCCCGCGCCGATCACCGCGCAGCAGCGCAAGGAATCCGGAATAGATGCCAAACCCAAACAGGTTGAGCAGGCATGACCGAACAGCGACCAGACCGCGAAACCGTAAAAGAATTCAACCGCAACCTCATCGAGGAATTCCGGGCCAACGACGGCAAAGTGACCGGGCAGTTCTCCGGCGGGCATTTGCTGCTGCTGACGACGACGGGCGCCAAGTCGGGGCAGCAGCGGGTTTCGCCGCTGGCCTTCTTCGACATCGACGGCAGGCTGATCATCCTCGGATCGTTCCGGGGCTCACCAACCGACCCCGCTTGGGTGCACAACCTGCGAGCCAACCCACAGGTCCATCTCGAGGTTGCTACCGACTCGGGTGTGGACGCCTACGACGCGACCGCGCGCGAACTGACGCCTGCCGAGCGCGAGGAGATCGTTCCCAAGGTCGTCGCCGCGGCGCCCGTGTTTGCCGAATACCAGTCGAAGATCAGCCGGGTCATTCCGCTGTTCGAGTTGCAGCGCGGCTGACGTTTCTCGCATTGCCGCACGCGTTGGCGCTGCGGTAAGCAAGCGAGATGAGCACTTCGCTGCTGACGCGGCCGTTCGCGGGTCGAGCCGCCCTGGTCGGGGGTTTCAAGCGAGTCCGCGGCGTGTGGTTTTACCTCGTGCAGACCTCGGTCGCGGCGGGTCTGGCGTGGTTCATCGCGCACGACGTGCTGGTGCACCCGCAACCGTTCTTCGCCCCGATCGCGGCGGCGGTGTCGTTGTCGACCAGCAACGTGCTGCGCGCCCAACGCGCCATCCAGATGATCATCGGGGTGACCCTCGGCATCGGCACCGGGGCCCTGGTGCAGGCGCTGCTCGGCCCCGGGGCCGTGTCCATCGCGATCGCCGCACTGATCGCGCTGCTGGTCGCGGTCTTCATCGGTCAGGGCTACATCGGCCAGGGGATGATGTTCGCCAATCAGACCGTGGTCTCGTCGATCCTGGTGCTCGCCCTCTATCGCAGCGGCGTCGGTTGGGAACGCATCTTCGACGCACTGATCGGTGGCGGGCTGGCCATCATCGTCGCCGTACTGCTGTTCCCGTCCGATCCGCTCGTCTTGTTGCGCAACGCGCGCATCGAGGTGCTGCGCACCCTGCGCTCGGTGCTGGCCCGCACCGGCGATCTCGCCCGCGGCCGTGAAGTTCCCGAACCCGACTGGCCGTTGCCGGCCGTCGACCGGGTGCACGAACAGCTGGGCGGCCTGTTGCAAGCGCGCGCTACCGCCCGTCTGGTCGTGCGAACCGCGCCGCGGCGCTTCAGACTTCGCGATGCCGTCCAGGCCGCGGACCATCAGGGCGTGCAGCTGGCCCTGCTCGCCGGCTCGGTGCTGCAGCTGGCCCGCGCCGTCGTACCCGCGGTCGACGGCCGCCGCGACCGTCTTCCGCAGCCCGCGGAGGCGGTGCTCGACGACCTCGCGAAGGCGACCGCACTCGCCGACTCGGATCCCGGGACCGCGGCTGCCCATGTTGAAGCGGCCCGCCGGCACGCGTCGACGCTGCTGTCGAACGCCCGGGAAAGATCCGAGGTGGTGCTGGCCGACGTGGTCCAGGCTTGCGTTGACGACCTGCAACGGGTGATCGACCTGCACCGGCCGTGAACGGCTCAGATCGAGCCGGTCAGGAACTCCTGGACCAGCTTCTTGGGCGCCCGCGTCAGCCAGGCCTCGGTGATCAGTTCCTCGAGACCGGGCACGTCGATCTCGGCCAGCTTGACCAGCACCGCGGGATAGCCGTCGAAATGCGGGGTGGTGAAGTAGATCGTCGGCTCGTCGGCGACCAGCGCGAACTTGACGCCCTCATCGGAGACCCAGACACCCAGGATGTCGCCCTCGGGCGGCTCCGCCCCGTTCGCCGACAGCGCATCGCGGTCCGACGCGCGCAGCGGCCGCTCCCACGCCAGCAACTTCTTGCCGACCCGCCAGTCGCGCGGTGACGGCTCGGAGGTGAGTGGCAGCTCACCCACGATCCGGGCGACGTCGTCCCAGGTGGCCACAGATCGATTGTGCTCCCGCTATGGTGCGCTTGGTGCCGTATTGGTTGTCGGTCGCCCACCACGCATCCGCAGATCTCAGGAGGTCGCTCGTTGTCTTCTGCAGTGCAGCCCCCGGCCACCCGCCGTCATCGCATCACCCACCGCACCCAGTACCGCTACTCGGACATCGTGACCAGCTCCTATGGCCGCGGATTTCTCACCCCGCGGGACTCGCAACGCCAGCAATGCATCGCGCACCGGCTGACCATCGACCCGGCCCCCGCCGACAGCTCCACCAGCGTCGACGGCTACGGGAACATCAGCTCCTACTTCCATGTCACCGAGCCGCATCGCACCCTGACGGTGACCAGCGACTCCATCGTCGACGTCTATCCGGCGCCGCCCGAGCGCTACAGCAACGGCCCGGCGATCGAACCGTGGGAGGCGGCCCGGCCGGCCGGGCGCCGGGGAGCGCTGGCGACCGAGTACGCCCTGGATTTGAACCCGCCGGAGATCACCGACGAAGTCCGCGACTACGCGGCACCCAGTTTCGCCCCCGGGCGCCCGCTGATCGAGGTGCTGCGCGACCTGGCGTCGCGGATCTTCACCGACTTCACCTATCGCTCGGGTTCGACGACGATTTCCACCGGTGTCAATGAGGTTCTGACGGCCCGGGAAGGGGTATGTCAAGACTTTGCGAGGCTGGCGATCGCCTGCCTGCGCGCCAACGGGTTGGCGGCCAGCTATGTGTCCGGCTATCTGGCCACCGACCCGCCACCCGGAAAGGAACGGATGATCGGCATCGACGCGACCCACGCCTGGGCCGCCGTGTGGACCCCGCAGCAGCCCGGCCAGTTCGAATGGCTTGGGCTCGATCCCACCAATGACCAGATGGTCGACCAGCGCTACATCATCGTCGGGCGGGGCCGTGACTATGCGGACGTGCCGCCGCTGCGTGGCATCATCTACACCGACTCCAAGCGCAGCAAGATCGACGTTGCGGTCGACGTGGTGCCCTTCGAAGGCGATGAGCTGTATGCGTGATTTCAACTGTCCCAACTGCGGCCAGCGGCTGGCGTTCGAGAACTCCAGCTGCCTGAACTGCGGTAGCGCGCTGGGGTTCTCGCTCGAACAGAAGGCTCTGTTGGTGATCGCCAAGGGCGGCGATTCAAGCGATCCCGCCGGTTTCGTGGATGGCGCCGACTATCAACTGTGCGCCAATCTACAAGTCGCCGAATGTAATTGGCTGGTCCCCGTCAACAACCCCCGGCTGCGCTGCGCGTCATGCGTGCTGACGACCGAACGGCCCAACGACACCGACTCGGTCGGCCTGGCGGAGTTCGCCCAGGCCGAGGCCGCCAAGCGGCGGCTGATCGTCGAGCTGCACGAGCTGAAGCTGCCGATCATCGGTCGTGATGAAGATCCCGACTACGGGTTGGCCTTCCGGCTGCTGTCCAGCGCGCACGAGAACGTAATGACCGGGCACGAAAACGGCGTCATCACATTGGATTTGGCTGAGGGCGACGACGTCCACCGCGAGCAACTGCGCGTCGAGATGGACGAGCCGTACCGGACCCTGCTCGGCCACTTCCGGCACGAGATCGGCCACTACTACTTCTACCGGTTGATCGCTTCCTCGCAGGAGAACCTCAGGCGCTTCAACGAGCTGTTCGGCGATCCCGACGCCGATTATCAAGAGGCGCTGGACCGGCACTACAACGAGGGCGTCCCGGCGGGATGGAAGAAAAGCTTCGTGTCGTCCTACGCGACGATGCACCCGGCCGAGGATTGGGCCGAGACGTTCGCGCATTACCTGCACATCCGCGACACCCTGGACACCTCGGCGTGGTGCGGTCTCGCATCGGCGTCGGCAACGTTCGACCGGCCGCCCTTGGGCCCCAGCGCTTTTCCCAACATCATCGAGATGTGGCTGCCGTTGTCGTGGTCGTTGAACATGGTGAACCGGTCGATGGGCCACGACGATCTGTATCCGTTCGTGCTGCCGGCCGCGGTGCTGGACAAGATGCAGTTCATCCACGACGTCATTGACGAGGTGGTGTCCGCCGCGCAGGGGCCCGCCGCCGTCGCGGGCTGAATCGGCCGTCGCGGACTAGGCCGGCATCACGCGGCGTTCGTCGGGGCCCCACAGCGGTTGCATACCGCCCGGCAGGGTCAGCTGCGTCTCGGTGATGACCTTGGCCAGATCGCGCAGTTCGGCGTGGATCGCGGTGAGCAACTCGGCCAGTTCGGCGCGGTGCCCATCGGCGTCCACCCCCTCCAGCGCGGCGGGACTCGACCGGCGCAGCTGCGTGCTGATCTCCTCGACCATCCGCTCCGGACGCGACGATCCCGACGCGCTGGGCAGGTCTTTGAGGTTGGCCCGCAGCCGCTCCAGCTGATAGAGCAACGAGCGCGGGTTCTTGGCGTCGAACAGCATCAGCTCGGTCACCGCGGCGACGCTGATCTGGCCGACGGTGCGACGCCGGTAGATGACCGACGATTCACAAGCCACCAGCGTCGACTCGATGACGGTCTGCTCGGCGACGGCGTCGCGAGCCGTCGTGAGCGTGGCTCCCAGCAGCGCGGTCAGCCACAGGCCGCGTTCGATCCGTTTCCCGATGTCCATCATCGACCAGCCCACGTCGCGGACCATCGACTCGTTGGCCACCCCCGACAGGGTCAGCATCCCGGCCAAGGTGCGCCCGTGGGCCGACGCGAGCAGGGTGTCGGCCTCGCCCAGCGACTGCGGCGGGTCGGCCCGGTGCGCAAGTCCGCGCTCCAGGGTCGCCAGCACCACCCAGGTGTCGTTGGACATCTGGTCGCGCACCGCCCTGGCGGCCAGGGCGAGCCCCTCCACCGACTGGACCAGCGAGCCCGCCCGGGCCGGGTCGAAGGTCAGCGCCCACAGCGTCGACGGGACGATCGCGATCATCTCGGCATGGTCATTGTCGGCTCCGGTGTCGCTGCCGGTGATGCGGCCCAGGGCGCCCATCAATACCGGCACGACCTCGCTTTCCTCGGTCTCCTGGTGGTGGCGGTAGACGTGGAAGCGGTCGCGGGCGGCCATCAGCAGCCGGGCCGTGCTTTCCGCACGCTCGGCGTAGCGCCCGATCCAGAACAGGTCGGACAGCACACGCGGCGAGCTGACCCCCCAGGTGCCCGCGGCGGTCTTCACCGGCTGCACCTCGGTCGGCAGGGTGATGGTCTCCGCGCGGGCGCGTTCCGTCGGGCGCACCCAAACATCTTTTGCCGCAACAGTGTTCAGTGTGTAGGCCGCGGGCCCGGGCGCCAAGACGTAGCCGACGCCGCCGATCATCGGGGCATAGCCGCTGCGTTGGGCGACCGTGAACAATCGCATGCCGACACCGGCCGACGACAACACGCCGGCATGGTCGGTCGGCGCCGAGGAGAACTGCGGCAGCTCCTGACCGGCCCACTGCCATGGCATGCTCTCGATGCGTGCGGCCACTTCGGTCAGCTGGGCCGACGAAAGCGTCGGTCCGACAAGGGTTTCCCCGCCGACAGTCGATTTGATCAACAGGGACGAGAGATTGGCCAGCAGGTGCGAGCGTTCCTTGGCGATACCGCCCCAGTACACCGGCGTGGTGTTCAGCAGCGGGGCTTCGCCGAGCAGTCGTTCGGCCAGCTCGGGCAGAAACCGCAGCAGCCCAGGGCTTTCCAGGATCCCGCTGCCCAGCGTGTTGACGACGGTCACCGTGCCGCGGCGTTGTGCCTCCACCAAACCGACTACCCCGAGCTTGGAATCGGCCCGCAGATCCAGCGGGTCGGTGTAGAGCGCGTCGACGCGGCGCAGCACGACGTCGACCCGTTTCAGGGTCCCCAGCGAGCGCATCCACAGTTTGCCGTCGCGGACCACCAAGTCGGCGCTTTCGACCAGCGGAAAACCCAGCAGCGTCGCGAGATACGCCTGGTCGAATGCGGTCTCCGAGTAGATACCCGGGCTGAGCACCACCACCACCGGGTCCTGCGCGTCGTCGGGTGCGGAATCGATCAGCGCCAGCCGCAGCGCCTGCGCGAACGGGGTGTTGGGCCGTGGCGCGATCCGCTCGTAGAGATCGGGAATCGCGTGCGCGACCACGCGTCGATCGGCCAGCGCGTAACCGGCACCCGAGGGCGCCTGCGTCCAGTCCGCGTTGACCTCGAAGGCGCCGGTCGGCAGCCGGCTCAGATCGCAGGCGTGCATGAATAGCTGGTGGCGGCCGGGCACTTCGATCCCGCTGGCCGCGCGCACGTAACCGGGGTGCGCGAACACCAGCTCCGGCGGCAGCATGCCGTCGGTAAGCAAGCTGCGCGGCCCGTACAGGTCGGCGAGCACGGCATCGAGCAGGCGCGAGCGCTGCAGCAGCCCGGCCTCGAGCACCTCCCAGTCGGCCGCGGACACCACGATCGGCAGGGTGTCCAGGCTCCATGGCCGCGGCTCGAGGGCGCGGCCACCGTCGGGCTCGACCTCCGTGTAGGTGATCCCGTCGTTGTCGATCAGGCTGTGCACCACCGAGCGCAGCTGATTAAGCCCCATCCGGCCGCGCTGGGCGACCGTGTCGGCCAGCTCGGTCCAGGCCGGCCGCACGTTGCCGTCTTCGTCCAGGAATTCGTCGTAGCCGGCCGGCTGCGCGCCGGCGGGGCGCAGGTCGAACAGCGCTTCCTGGGTGCGCGCGGTCCGGTAGCCGGCCAGTAGCCGATCGGCGTCGTAGTGGTCGCCGGACGTACCGGTAACCGCCAAGGGGTCGAGTGCCATCGTGATGCTAGTTCTCCGAAGACGCCATTACTGCTGCACGGTACGCACGCGCCGCAGGTCGAGAATGCCCGGCGCGCCGATATCGGTGAATATCCTGGCCTGCTTCTCCCGGATCGCGGAGAGGTCCAGCTTGCCCGGGGTGAAGCCGATCGCCTCGAACCGGCGGGCGCGGCGCGATTCGGCCGCAACGGCGTTGACGGGTGGCTCCTCGTAGGCCATGCCGCCCGGATGCGAGACGTGATAGGTGCAGCCGCCGCGTGACGTTCCCGAGGTGAGATCGATCAGCTCGAACTGCAACGGCACGTCGGTGGTGATCGTCGGATGCAGCGCGCTGGGCGGCTGCCACGCCTTGTACCGCACCCCGCCCACGTGGATGTCGGGGTTGTCGGTGGCCAGCAACGGCACCGGGTAGCCGTTGCAGGTCACGACGTAGCGGTGCCGGTCGGCGCCGATGATGCGGATCTGCAGCCGCTCGACCGAGGAGTCGACATAGCGGGCGGTGCCCGTCGCGGTGGATTCCTCGCCGAGGGTGTTCCACGGCTCGATCGCGCCGCGCAGCTCGATCTCGACGCCGTCGAAGACGGCGGTGCCGATGCGCGGGAATCGAAACTCGGTGAACGGGTCCAGCCAGCTGGTCTCGAACGCGATGCCGTGCGCGCGCAGATCGGCGGCCACGTCGGCGATGTCGTGAATCAGGAAGTGCGGCAACAAGTATCGGCCGTGCAAGTTGGTGCCGTGCCGGATCAGCGGGGCGCGCAGCGGTTCGTCCCAGAACCAGGCCACCAGTGAGCGCACCAGCAGCGACTGCACCATCGCCATGCGCAGATGCGGCGGCATCTCGAAGCCGCGCAGCTCCAGTAACCCGAGCCTGCCGCGGGGGCTGTCCGGGCTGTAGAGCTTGTCGATGCAGAACTCGGCGCGATGGGTGTTGCCGGTGATGTCGGTCAGCAGGTGCCGCAGCGCCCGGTCGGTCACCCACGGTTTGGTCGCGCCGCCGGCGGACAGCCGGGCGATCTCGGCGAACGCGATCTCGAGTTCGTACAGCGCCTCGGCGCGGCCTTCGTCGACCCGGGGCGCCTGCGAGGTGGTCCCGACGAAGCGGCCGGCGAACAGATAGGACAGCGCGGGGTGCCGCTGCCAGTAGGTCAGCAGCGAGACCAACAGGTCCGGGCGGCGCAGCAGGGGCGAGTCCGCCGGCGTCACGCCGCCGAGCGTGATGTGGTTGCCGCCACCGGTACCGCCGTGGCTGCCGTCGAAGTCGAACGACTCCGTGGACAACCGGGCCAATCGGGCTTGCTCGTAGAGGGTTTCGAGCTGCCGTCGTTGTTCGTCGAAACTGGCGGTCGGCGCAATGTTGACTTCGATGACGCCGGGGTCGGGCGTGATCGTCGTCGATTGCAGCCGCGGGTCCGGCGGCGGGCCGTAGCCCTCGATCACGACCGGGCACTGCGCCTTGGCCGCCGCGGCCTCGACCCGGGCGATCAGGTCCACGAAGTGCTCCAGCGCCTCGGTGGGCGGGATGAAT